>JAUICL010000012.1 GCA_030427905.1 Bacteroidia bacterium | reverse complement strand
GATTGGCTCACCAACACATTCACAGTCAGCGTTGATTGTGTCGTTACCTGTCATGGCGTCACCGTCATCACAAGCATCTCCGATGTTAGCCATAAGCTCTGGACAGTCGTATACTTCGATTGGAGTACCGGCACACTCACATGCGTCGTTTACCATATCGTTTTCAGTCATGTCATCACCATCGTCACAAGCATCTCCGATGTTAGCCATAAGCTCTGGACAGTCGTAAATTGGTGTACCAACACACTCACAGTTATCATTAACCATGTCGTTTTCAGTCATGTCATCACCATCGTCACAAGCATCTCCGATGTTTGCTTCAAGGTCTGGACAATCGAAAGGAACAACACACTCAAGTGAAAGTCCGAAAGTTCCAATCTCTTCTTCATCATATCCTGTAACGGCGATATAGTAAGTTACACCTGCTTCAGCTTCAAACTCACCTGAAGAAGCCCAAGATTGGAACTCACAAGAAGATAGTCCATCAATGTATCCATCACCACCCCAACCTGTAAAACAAGCTAGGTCATCACATCCACCAGTGTAGATGTTGATATCAACATCGAAATCTGTTTCTTCTTGACAAGCTGAAAGTACAATTGTTGCAGCTTCTTCTGCTGTGAATGAATACCAAACTGTTGGAAGTTCATCTCCATCGCAACCTAAGTTGCTTGAAGCGCCAGCGTTGGTACCAACAACGTAATCACCACATGCTAACTCAATGGCATCAGCACATGTATCGTTATCTGGAATTGGAGTACCAGCACATTCACAGTTCTCAGTAACAACATCACCAACTGTGTTGTCATCACCATCGTCACAAGCGTCACCAATGTTAGCAAGTAGAGCAGTACAGTCATAAGGTGTACCAACACACTCACAGTTTTCATTAATTACATCATCGTATGTTGTGTCGTCACCATCGTCACACGAAGTTCCGATGTTTACACCTAATGCAGGACAGTCGAAGCTCTCTCCACAAGAAACAGCCCATTCCCATCCATCGATGTAAGCAGTAGAACCTGATCCACAGCTAACGCTTCCATCAGATGTAACAATTACCAAGATAGAGTTGCCAGTTGAGTTTACATTGATAACTGAAAGATCTTGAGCTCCTGATCCAGTTGGAATATCCAACGTAGAGTAAAGCACAGGGTCCGTATCGGCACTTCCATCGTAGATTACGATGTCATCGTAACCACCTTCGATGAAACCAGAAAGAAAGTTCAAGTTAAGCACTTCTCCTTCTCCTCCTACGTACAACCAAGCTGAAAGCTCGTCGTTGCCGTAACAGTAAGTTTCAGAAATTGGCTGAGCACAGTCAACTGAAATTACGTTAGACTCACCTTCACAGTTACAGTCATCTGTAATAACATCATTACTCGTAAGGATATTACCATCATCACAAGCATCACCGATGTTTGCAAGAAGCTCAGTACAGTCGTAAGGAATACCAACACATCCACAGTTTGCGTCGATTGCATCTCCGTAAGTTGTGTCGTCACCATCATCACAAGAGTCACCGATATTCGCTTCAAGATCTGGACAATCGAATACTGAACATTCGATATTCATCTCAAAGTTACCAACGTTTCCATTCCATCCATTGATGTAGATGTAGTAGTCCACACCCATTGAAGAAATAAAAGTTACTGCCGAAGTATTTAAGTCAACATCACAATTGCTTGTGTTGTCGTCATTACCTACTTCACAAACCAAGGCAGAACATGAACCACTATATACATTCAATTTAGTATCGTAGTCAGAACCACAAAGGTCAATAGTTACTTCTGAACCATCACCTTCTAGTACAAACCATACACCAGGTGCATCAGGAGTTGTACCACATGTTTCTGGGCTGTCTGCATCAGTTGCATCTACAGTTGAACCTGTGTAAGTTCCACCGCAGTCTACTGGCAATGCATCACATACTAGGTCATTTTCAGGTGTGTTGTCAACAAAACACTCACATGCATCGTTTACAACTCCTTCACCATCATCAGTAGTACATGCATCACCAATGTTCAGTCCAAGCTCTGGACAGTCAAATACAACTGGCTCGCCAATTGTCACATTTATACATGGAGCGTTCTCAACCGTTGGGTCTAGAGAAGGGATTCCGAAGTGTACAATGTTCGACATGTCGAAATCTTCCAACTCGTGGCAGATTTCAGTTGTTCCGTCCATGTCTGCTACTACAACGAACGTAAGTCCCATGTAGTTAAACCCACCTGGCTCAACAGCAGTTCCAAAGATCGCCTTTGAAAAAGTAATGTAACCTTCTTCATTGTCTACTTGGTTAGCAAAAGGAACTGTTAGGGCACCATTTGTCAGGTCCTCAATTCCTCCTTCTACTTGTAGCATCGAAGGGTCGAAGTGGAGTGTTACTGTTACTCCATCAACTAGCACAGAGTTATCAACCGCTATTTCTAGGTCGAATGACTCTCCTTGTTCTAGGGTTACATCGTTGGTCGCTTCACCATTAATGGTGTTTACGAAGCTCGAACCATCCTGGGCTTGGAGTTCGGCAAAGCCGAACCCAAGCATCAGACACACGAGTAGTATCCCGTTTTTAAATCGACTGAAGTAAGTCTTCAATCTCTCTGATTGGTTGTTTTTATTCATTTCTATAGATTTTATTCGTTTCAAGCATTATTCAATTATCGGTGCTGATTCACCATTTTGATTAAATCCAGCGTTAACAAAGGATACATCAATAATGGTAATACCACCGTCGCAGTTCATATCAGCTAGTGCATTGAAGTTTGCATCTCCATCTACCGCACCGAATGAACCATTCAATAACGATACATCAAGGATATTCACTGAGTTATCGTTGTTAATGTCTCCAAGAACTACTGTACCCAGTTCGAGTAAGTTGTCTCCAGTGACAATTTCAACTCCAGCGAAACCGTTTGCAAGAGCTCCATCTACTTTAACAATGATGTCCCAAGTACCTGTTGCTACATCAGCTACAGAGTATGAACCATCAACCATGTCAGTAGTATATGAGTAAGCCATAACGTCAGTTCCTGCTTCGTAGAAACTCAATGTAACATCGCGCTCACCACATGCATTTGCAACTGTACCTGAGATTGATGCTTCATCAGCACATAACAATGAGATGGCGAATTCTCCAACATCACCAAGTGAGAATGGGTGTACAGCGATGTAGTAAGTCTCTCCAGCAACAGCTTCGAAGACTCCGGAAGAGGCAAACCCTTGTACCGGACAGTCACTAGCTCCATCGATATATCCAAAGCCACCCCATCCAGTGAAGCAGGTCAATTCATCACAGCTTGGGCCAGTATACATACTGATATCTGTATCCAAGGTGGTACCATCTACACATGTTGTGAGCTCCACAGGTCCATCTGTCTCTGCTTCGTACACATACCATACTGTTTCTCTGGCAACACTATTACAGTTTTCAGTCAAACTTGCATTAACCAAAGTTCCAGTAAGCTCATCACCACATGCAATTGGCGTAGCTATATCGCATGTGTTGTTTTCTGGCGCGTCTTGACAAATACAATTCACATCGTAAGTACCAGGACCATCAGCATCTGTTGTACAAGGTGTCCCCGGTAGAGCTGGTCCACCTGGCACGCCCTCACAGTCTGGATCACAAGCCTCATCAGGTTGTGTTACGCTACCTGAAAGTGGATAGATCGAACCATCTGCTCCAACACAGTCTGAATCAGAAATATCTACCGTAATGGCAACGATATCTGTAATTGCGAAAATAGTTTCAAGTACTACAGTTTCACCTGGTCCCATTTCGAGAATAAACTCCTCACCATCAATGGTGTAAGTGTAGATCATTAGCTCTGATGAACCAAGATCTTCTGGTGTGTAGAACTCAAGGGTGTACCCAGGGTTCTCGATATCATCACAGAATGGGAAAGTAGATGCGAATGTGAATCCAGAAGGACCTAGATCTGGTAGCACACAGTTACAAACTCCACCATCAACTTCAGTAGCCGTGATATCAAAAACACCTTCAGCTAATCCGAAACCACTTACTTGAACGTAGTAAGTTTCTCCCGGTTCAACACATACTTCGATAGTTGATTGCAGTCCTGAAAACTCACAAGCACTATCGTCATTATAGGCTAACTGCGTGTAAGTACTGTAATCATCACAAACACCAGCTTGCTGTATTGAAAGACGCGTGTCAAAAGTCGTGTTTGCGCTACAAGTAGTAATGTTAACTCGGCCTGACTCAGGTCCAACAATTGTATACCAAACAGAAGCTTGGGTAGTAACATTTGGCTCACCAGCATCTCCATTGGCATTGATATTTGTTCCTGATACTGGAACTCCATCTACGGCTAGTGGCAACGCATCACAAGGAAGGTCGTTTGCAGGTGGACATATATCTGAAACAAACGTCGATCCAGCGCCTGAGCATGTCTCATCATCCGTACCAATTGCAAGGATGTTAGCAGTTTCTAGAGCTGCTACTGGCCCAACTACTGTAGTAGTACCTGTAGAAACAGGGGCCCCGGCATCAACTCCATTTACTGAAAGTTGGTATAGCTCTGTATCTGAACCACCTTCTAGCTCAACGCTAACATAGTATTCACCATCTTCTGGGACACAGTCCTCAAGTGGGGTGCCTTCAGCATCGGCAACAGGCGTGGCTGTTACAGTTGGAGTACAGGCAAGGTTTTGACAAGTAACATGCAGTTCGTAGTCACCAAAGCTAGTTGTTCCGAAACCACTCAATAGAATGTAGTAAGTTTCCCCAGCAGCTGCTGTAAACGTAGCATCAGGCCCACCTGCAGCAAATCCAGCAAAAGTACACCCTGATTCTCCATCGATGTATCCATCACCGCTGAAACCTGTGAAACACTCAAGGTTGTCACAGTCAGCTCCAGTAAATACTGATAGGTCTGTATCGAAGTTGGTTCCTGGGTGACATGTTTCCATAGAAACTTGAATGTCATCATCACCTGCAGTATAAACAAACCATACTCCACGACGAACGTTTCCGAAATTACAAGTTAAGTCATCTGTACCACCTACAGTGTTTCCGATATAAGAACCGTTACATGGTAGTGGTAATGCTTCTGAACAAAGGTCGTTTGGTGGAG
The DNA here is from genome assembly GCA_030427905.1 of Bacteroidia bacterium. GTDB lineage: Bacteria > Bacteroidota > Bacteroidia > Flavobacteriales_D > Cryomorphaceae > CBDDKU01. The sequence continues at coordinate 48,591 of JAUICL010000012.1, read as the reverse complement.
GACAAACATCAAGTGATCCAATACCAAATACTTCACAATTGTCATCATCAATACCTATAGCAGCAATGTCTACGACAGCTCCAGCCGTGTAAGGCCCAAATTGAACTGAACCATCAGCGTCAACTACTTCTGAAACAGTTGCGAAGTTCAACGTTGCTGAAACAGTATAAGTAGCGTTTCCACTTCCGCCAGCAAGGTCTACATTGATATAGAACTCGGTACCTGGCTCTTGACATCCTTCGAATCCGTTTCCTTCAGCATCTACAATTGATGTAGTCAATTCAGGAGTTTCACAAAGAATTGGTTCACATGAAGCCAATAGTTCGAAGTTACCTGTGTTGAACCCAGATACTAGGATGTAGTAGGTTACACCACCTTCTGCGTTAAATACGGCATCTGCTCCACCAGCAGCAAAACCTGCAAATTCACATGCAAATACACCATCAGTGAATCCATCTGTGCTAAAGCCTGTAAAACACGATAAGTTGTCGCAGTCATCTCCTGTAAATACACTAATGTCAGTGTCGAAGTTTGTACCCTCGAAACAGGTCTCTAGGCTAACTACGTTCGGACCTTCTTGTGTAAATGTATACCATACACCTTGTCTTTCGACTCCGGCAAAACCACAAGTAGCGTCTAATTCAGCTCCTATGGTCGTTCCGAATACGGGTACTCCACATTCTAGAGCAACAGCATCGGCACATGAGTCATTTTCTGGTGGACAAACTTCCGTTGATACAGAACCACTTGTTCCACAAAGTGGATCTTCATCACCAACTACGGTTACGTTAACCGTTGTTCCTGGAGCGTAAATCCCGAAAATGTGAGTTTCACCCGATGCCATGGTAGCAGTGCTATCACCAGCAGTTACAGTGTAGGTTGCGTTTCCTTCACCTCCTGTTAGTGAAACTTCTACTCTATAGCCCTCAGTTACATCCAAACATCCTTCTATGGCAAGACCATCAGCATCTACTGCAGAAACAGTCAATTCAGGGTCTATACAGAAAATGTCTTGACAATCAACTGCCAATTCGTAATCACCGAAGTTTGCAGCGTAACCCGTTACGATAATGTAGTAAGTCTCATTTTCTTCAGCTTCAAATTGCAAGGCCGACTGAAGTCCACCGCTATCGTCGTTTCCAGCTAAACATGCAAACTCTTCACAAGTACCTGAAACAACAAAAAGCTTAGTGTCATAAGATGAACCAGCTAGAGAAACGTCTACTAAAGCGTTATTGCCGTGCGTAAACTCGTACCATACTGCCGGAGCACCAGTGTACGTTGTTCCACATGTGCCAAATTCAGGAGCAAATCCTTCAACTGGTGAAGCGTTTTCAGTTGAACCTGATGATGTTTCACCACATGCAATTGCAATGGCGTCAACACACTCGTTGTTAGGTGGAGGACATAGTCCAATTTCCGACCAAGAACGCGAAGTTGAACAATCAGGACCTGCCGAAATAGTAGCAGAAACCGAAACTCCAAACGGAAGATTTTCAATTACGTTAACTGTTTGACCTTCAAGAACGAAAGGAAGAGTTACGTCATCCACTTCAACATCGTCAGAACGAACCATTGAGATCGTAATAAACGTGTTCTCATTGAAGTCTGTGAGTGTTGCAGTTACAGAATAAGTAAAAGCTTCACAGTCGTCTATAACATCATACGAGAAAATAGGCAGCTGACAGCTACCATCACCCTGCACTTGAAGTGTGTAGTCTTCTGTTTCACTGTATGTCCCCGGTGTACATGCGTCAGGTACCGCAGAGAAATAGTTCTCGATAACTCGCATTCTTACTTCGCCACTAGGAAGGCCAGCAGGAACTAGGATGTCAGCGGTTACTGTACAGTTGTTTGATGCACAGTTGCCAATATCATACCGCTCATCTTCATTGTTCCAAGATTCATCGCCATTCCAGTCGATGAATACGGTGACATATTGATCCCACGTTGCACTATTACCGATGGTAGCGGTGAACGGGTAAGTTTGGCCCGGAACCACGACTCCTGAAATGTCCGTGTAGTCAGTGTAAACTGTGCTACCACTTTCATTATCAATGCCAGCAAATTCTACGCCAGCTAACCAGTCATCCGTGGTGTTTCCACCATCGTCTACATCGCAATACTGCGCCTGTACACCTGATGTGCCAATTAATAATAAGACCAGAGTAAAGCATACTCCAATCAGTTCAGTAAACTGTTTCTTCATAGTTAAATGATATTGGTTAAACGTTTGTAAACATCGCTGAAAACCACCTGAAAGGCTTCAGGTCTGAATACAGCATCCCCCAAATTTACGAATTATATCGACCAAGTCAATAGGAGTATCGATAAAAAATTATATGATTTTCAAATTTAATTTTGTGTTAAACCCGCCTTTCTTTCGGGTATTGGCGAACTGCGTGGGTTCTGGGAATTCTACCTATATCCTATTTGTTTAGGTTCATTTCTTCGAATGAGTGTATATATAAGGTGTAGTGTTGGAAAATGTGGCTTAATTGTGAAATTTTGGTGATGAATGAAATTGTGAAAAGCAAATGCCCGGAAGATCATTCTCCCGGGCTTGCGACTTAGTACATAGCAGTAATAAGTTTACACTCAATTCATATAAGCCTATTTATTGACAATAATTTTATCAATGGTTACTCCAGTGTTTGTTGTCAGCTTATATATGTAGATGCCATTGGTCAAATTCGATACGTCGAAATTGAGCTGATATGGGGTGTCCGCAACAACTTCTTGGTTGAGAATTGAAGTAACTACTCGTCCATTCATGTCGTAAATTTCAAGTAGGGCATGGCCTTCTGATTGCGCTGTGAATTGAATAGTCGATTGCTCTGTAACAGGATTTGGGAACGAGCTCAATTTATCGCCACTTTCCATTACAATTGCCGGACTATCAATTCCACCTTCTTCATCATTTGGTTCATCATCACAATTGTGAAGTGCTACAACACCATCGAGGTCGTATCCATCGCTAGTCGAAGAAAGCTCGTTGTTGTTCATGATCTTCACATACATAATGTAGTCCATGTCGCCTGCATCACTGATGTCGACAAATGCATCATTCTTACAAACGGTTTTGGCAAATTGATAATCTACCCCGTCCATTGAAACGTATACATCGGCATACTCTGGGTACGAGTCGCAATCTTGATCTCCAAATGTGGTTTCTACTACTTCAATGTCGTCGCCGTCTTCGTTTGGCACGGATCCATCAAAGCCTAGAATGATGCCTCCATCATAACCAAGTGACAAGAAGACTATTTCATCCGTGCGCTCAGGCATTCCGAGCGCCTGGTTTTCATCATTCCTGTTTGCAGGAATGGCCCCACCACCCAACGTGGTGCCTTCGATACGCTCCACTACTTTTTCGGCGTAGCACGATCCTTCTTCTATCACTGGCTCAGAAGACAAGCATCTGCCAGCCATATCACCATTGAATAGGGCTAAGCCCGTTTCGTAAGTGTCAACGATGTCAAGCGAATTAAGGTCAATCTCTTTGAATAGCCCATCACCATTTCCATCGGCTACCAATACATTGCCATTCTCTAGAACAGCTGCACCGTTGATTTCGGTAACTGGAACTACAAAGTCGTTTCCAGGGTCAGTAATATTGATGAACGTATTCGATGATCTATTGATCAACCATAAGTCGCCTGCGGCAAAAACGAGATCTCCGCCATTGACACCCGCGTTTGATGCGATGGCAGTGGCTGTGCCATCCAGGGCTAGTGTATAAACCTTGTTTCCACCACCTGCAACATACAGCGTTCCGTCATCACCACACACTGCAGCAGGGAATCCAGAAAGACCGGCACCTGATTCATTTACGATCGGTACGGTTGAGATGATTAGGCCAGATGACACTTCGTAAATGTCCAAATTGCTTCCACCTACAATGTAAATTAAATCACCATCTGGCGATAGAGCAATATGAGAAGATGGAAGGTCGGCCATGAATTCAGTGACAGTGGCTGTTCCATCGTTATTCAGCACGACGCTATTCAGCGAGTAGTTTCCACCCTGTGGCTGATGAGTGTAGTAGAGTTTGTAGTCACAACCATCTTCGCCACCTTCGCCATCAGCACATCCTGATGCCATGTCTCCATGGCGAATGGGGAATGGATCGCCACCTAGAGTAACCAGATATTCTTGGATCAAGGTGCCATCCGTATTGCTGATCTCCGAGAAGGTGGAAGTTCCATAGCTTGCACAAATTAGACTTGTTGTGTTGTTGGCAGCGGCCATACCATTCGTCTCGTCGGGGAGTGAGCCAATGAGAGTGGCGTCTGAAACGCCATCTGGTACGCCATCTCCATCTGCTACTACGGTAAATAGGTCGTCTGTAGAGCGCTTCGCTAAATAGAGAATTCCTTCTTGGAATACCAAGTCACCTCCTTGCACTGGAGCGTCTGCATAGAATGTGGCAATACCCGTTGTAAGGTCTATGGTGTATATTTCATCGTCACCACTATCCCCTACATAGAGTAGTTCGTCAGCAGGATTGTATACTACGGCATACAGTTGATTGATGTCACCAACGATAGGAAGGTTTCCAGAAACTGTGGAAGTAGCCACGTCAAAGAACTCAATGAAATTCCCATTTGCATTCGCAAGGTATACCACGCCATCTTCGGCATTCATACCCATGTGAATCTGGTAGTTCACGTTTAATTCGTGGGTCAATACGGCTTCATTGCCGACAAAATCAACCTTGTAAAGGTTTGAGCCAGATACGCCTGGGCCGTGATTGACGTAATACGTCATAAAATTGTTACACCCTTCAAACACAGGCTCGGGGTCCATGCACCCATAGGCCAGGTCGCCATTGGAAGCGGTGAATGGTGATCCATCCAACATGAGATCAACCGTCATGCCATTGTCGGTACCGTCCATAGCTCTTCCTGTCAAGCTAGAACTCCCAGCTTCAGAGAAGAGTAATTCACCACTTTCTAACACGGCTAGTCCAGTTACTTGAGGGCTGCTGGTTCCGATTAACATGTTCATGAATCCCGGGAAAACAGCGTACAATACCCCACCATTTCTTGTGGCAAGTATGGGTGTCCCGTCATTTCCGATTACAAAATCACCACCTTGAATGGCTGCATCTGCATAATAACTGATAGTGCCATCTCCTGTGTGCACAATAGATAGTTCCTGAGAGTCTTGGCTACCTACTATGAGTTCTCCGTCTGGCGACATCCCAACAGCAACAGCCGAGCCTAGCGGAACATCTGTTGCAGTTTCGGGAGAAGCTACTCCATCTACAACACTTACGTCAAGGGTGCGGAAGGAGCCGTTTTCAGCACGTACCACATAGAGCAGGTCTTCCGTTTGATCATAGGCGATATGCGTTGTGTAGTCAAAGCTCTTGAGCCAAGTCATAGTTCCTGTGCTTCCCGAGACATCTACTCGATAGATGTGCGACATTCCGTCAACGTTGTCAGACAGGAATAGAGCGTAATTTTCACAACCTTCATTTACCTGGTTTGGAACACATTCACATCCTTCCATAATAGTTCCTGACAAGCCGCCTGCCTCGCATGCGTCACCAAGATTCATCATGAGGTCTGGACAATCGTATACGATCAATTCGCCAGCACATTCGCAGCTCTCACTCACCATGTCGTTCACGGTCATATCGTCGCCGTCATCGCAGCTATCACCAATATTGGCCATAAGCTCTTCGCAATCATACGGATCGCAGTCATCAACTATCACAAGCGTGAGCTGATTTGAAAGTTCATAGCATCCAGGTGAACTAAGGTCACCAGCATTGGCGCCCACCATTAGGCCCTGAATGTTTCCGGAATAACTCAACCCCCAAAGCAAGTACTCTCCAGATGTCCAATCTCCTGTTTCGATAAATCCATCGGCAATCTGCAGAATGTTCAGATCTAAGTCAGTTAAAAGGTAGACGTACTCATCGTTGGTTCCATCTCCGTTATTTGATAAATCGTAAACGGGCATTAAGTCATCTAAGCAAATCTCAAGCGACCCGAGGTCAACTATTTCGATTTCACCTGCATCACAAACGGCGGAAACCACGCTTCCAGCCTGAATAAAGACACCACTATCGAAGCTGGAATCACCCGCATCTGCGATGGCTAATCTCAATGTGTATTCTGTGCCAGGCTCAACCGATAAGGTCGCGTTCAAAGGTGTAGTGTAGCCGTCGTATTCAATGGTTAAACCATCTGTGTTGTCTACGAAGTAAGCACTATTAGCAAGTTGGTCTTCTGCGCAGTTATCTTCAGATCCATTTGACCCAATTGAGCCATTGTTCACATTATTAATGGCCACAGGTATCGGTGGATCGGTACCCGGAATCAGAGCTATGTTTTCATCCGTATATACTCCACCAGAAAGAAAGAATCCAAAGACGTCATTGAAAGTGGAACATACATATTCATTGTACTCATCTGATCCGAATACATAGGTGAAATCGAGAATATCGCCTTCCGGAATAAATACAATTTCCAGGATGGCGGCATCATTCGTCGAAAATGGCGATGCCAAGAGATCGAGTGCTGGATCACCTGGCGTTCCATTATTTGTTGAAATACTACCGCTCAAATTCGGCCCAACAGCATTGCCAACGATTCCAGAAGTCAAGAGAATTCCCTCTTCAAAGCCGAAGTCACCTCCTGAGAATGTTCCGCAAGAACCGTCGGCTCCGATCAAGTTTGTACTGACAATGGTTATACCACTAGCGTCTCCAATGAGAACGTCCGCTAGGTCGTCGCTATTGTTCACAGAGACCACATCAATCTGTGCAAATGCAAATGCACTTACAAAGAGCATGGCCGTGCTTAAAAGTGTATTGAGTTTTTTCATGGTCTGGCTTATTTGGCTGTATCGTGTTGAACAGCGGTTTTTAAAGTCTTGTGCTCTTCGAGATAAGCGTTCCAATCTTCAATTGTCCAGCTTGGCTGCTTTTTCAATTGGAGATAGACCATGACTAGATCATTGTGCAATACGGGCCGGTAAATCACGAGGTCCGTATTCACTTCTTTGAAGTAGGCGATTGCTTCTTCAAGATTGTAAAAATTAAACTGAGTTGCGTCAACCTCGTACGCTTCCGTGAGTGGCTGGTCGACATCGAGCTTCAAGCTTCCATCATGTCGGAGAGTAGCTTGAGCGTTTTGGGAAAATGAATATGCTGAAACTCCCATCAATAGAAGTAGCAACATCCCCAAGCGAAATGATTTCATATCGGTTTACTAATTGGTTAGCAATTGGTCTAGATAGTTCCTGTTAGCCTTGCGATTTCCTCAGTTCAAGACCACAGAATAGTAGATATCAAAACGTATTTAGACGTGCACCCAAACTAGAATGCGACGGTAAGATCAATTGGTTAGTATTCAAATATATGAAATTAATCGAAGGTATTAATGGGTTTGTCGTGGTTATCTTTCTGTTAAGGGTGTGTTTGGGTGAAATAACCCTGTTCTGCTCCAGATTCCCGCATGAAGAGAGAGTCGTATGGCGTGGAATTTTTTCATTATCACATCGCTCTTCCCGCCAAGGTACGTGGGTAGCCGGCAGGGGGGGAGGACAACGCAGCGGAATTATCCAATCTGATTTCTCCAGAATAACATGCGAATCATAGGAAAATAAAACTCTACCTACGCGAACCTTCCCCCTTCAGAGGGGGCAGGGGGAGGACTTTTGACAGTTGAACTGCAAATAACTCAGCGTCATACTGAGTGCCCCGAAAGCTTGAGGGGTGTATCGAAGTAAAGCGACAATGTTGGTGAAACTAGCGTTGATCAACCTAAATCAGGGAATGACAAATACCCACTACCCAATACCCTATACTCAATACCCAATACCCTATTCATCCGCCATAGCTTCAGCGAAGGCGGAATACCCACTACCCAATCGTAGCGCAGCGCCGCGCCGACGGCAAGCCTTGCTCCTCCGCTAGTGCCTCCGCAGAGTAGCTTCGGCGCTCGCGGAAAGCTACGGCGACACGCGGATGGCGTCCGATGGGAGACCCCGATCCCTATCGGGGCTACTCAATACCCTATTCATCCGCCATAGCTTCAGCGAAGGCGGAATACCCAATACTCAATACCCAATACCCAATACCCAATACCCTATTCATCCGCCATAGCTTCAGCGAAGGCGGAATACCCACTACTCAATCCAAACATCTAAGGCAGCACAACTGTCCTCACAAACTGCGACCCATCCGGACCACTTAATCTATAAACATAAGTGCCAGGTTGGAGAGACCCTGCATCAATCGACCGGTGAATCTCTTCTCCCGATTCTACATGCTGATTAAAAATGGTCTTTACGATTTCACCATCCGAACCATGAATGTCAATCCGAACATTGCCGCTCGTCTTTGCCACGTGCTCTACCCATTGAGTATCACCACTCGGGTTGGGGTAAACGTTCATTTCAACCCCTCCGCCATTGTCGGTGAAACCGCTTGGAAGATCATCACTGGGAAGCCCATCTAAATCCAAACACTGTACGATCTCTATTCCGTCAAGGTCAAAACCATCGGCAGTAGTCGAAAGCTCATTGTTGTTTTCGAGCTTGATGTAATTGGCCCAGTTCGATGGATAGCCTACCACGTCATCTATGTCTATCAAATCGTCGCTCTTACAAATCGTTTTGGCAAAATACCAGGTGAATCCATCTACCGAAATGAAGGCGTCGGCATACTCCGGATAGTCGGAACAGCCGGGACTGTTAAAGCTGGTTTCTACGATTTCAACATCAAATCCATCTTGATCGTAAACCGTCATTTCAATAATGATCGTACCACCGTATCCAAGGCTAGCGTAAACATCGTCGTCGATCCGCTCAGGCTCACCCAACACTTTATTTGGGTTCGATCGGTCTGGCTCGAGAGGAAGCCCAAACTCATCAACGCCGGCTTCATAATAAACCACCGTCTCAGCAAAGCATGGTGGTCTGTCGGGATCAATGATAGGCTCATCCAAAATACACCCGCCAGCAAAGTCGCCTTCCGAAAGATCTAAATCTGTCGTAAACGTATTGACAACCGCGTTTGTTTCTGGGTTCCATTCCACTATTTCTCCGTTGAGCTCCGAAGCCATAATCAGTAAGTTGCCATTGAATGTTTCAACCACTCCTTTCGGGGTTTCGTATGGGAAGGGGAATGCTTCTCCTGTTTCTACTTTAAAAAGGTTGTTGGAGGTGATCAACCAGACACCGTCACTGTTTGCATAGATGTCACCGTCTGCAATGGTTGTCGGAGGGCCGTAGGGTTGAGCTAGTCCATTGTTTGAAATCCGGTATACTCGGTTGGTGGCATCGTGGCATGCAAACACTTCGCCGAGCTCATTACATGCGAGACCAGAAAAACCTGTCATCTCTCCTGTAAGCTGCCCATAAACGGTTCTGACATCTATTTCAGTTAGTGTTTCAAGTTCTATCGTTTTCAATTCGGAGCCCGAGAGTGTGTAGATCAATTCGCCATTTGGGTGAATCGCAATACTCGAAGCGTCAATATTTGACAAGTAAATGACGTCTTCGATTGTTTGTCCATCTGAACCAATGGAGAGTCTTCGCAGGTCTTGAGAGCCTTGAGAATTATCGTGCGTTCCAAACCAAATAAAGTTACATGACTCTACTAAGCCTATGTCTTCACATCCTGAGGCAAGGTCTCCATTCCTCATATTGAAATTAGAGCCATTAAGCTGGAGTGTGTACTCCGATGAACTCATAGTTCCATCCGGATTATAGACCTGCATAATCGAAGATGACTTTCCGACAGATACCAGCTGGTTATCCGACTTAAGGGCGAGTCCGCCAATCAAGCTTTGAGCCTCACCCACGTAAGTCACTTCGCTTTCCTCGCTCAGGCCATACATGGAGCCGCCTTGAACTTTCGATGCGATAAAACCACTACCATCGCTTTTCACTACGATATCACCTCCTGAAATATCCGCTTCAGCTATCAAAACGGCATTTCCCGTGGATGGATTGACTTGGTAAACCCCGTCTGTGGTTGAAGAACCTAAGTAAAGACTTCCGTCAGAAAAACTGGCCGCTGTCACATTCGGTATAGATGTGCCGAGCAATGTGGTAGGTGAGGTAGGGCCATCAAGGGTCGATGGGTCCAAAGTGCTATAGGCGCCGCTACTTTTGCGAATCACGTATAGCAGACCATTGTCCTCGTTAAAGGCTATTTGAATAGAGAATGGATAGGATTTAATCCAGGTCATCTCGGCCACGCCTGTGTCATCATTTAACTCTACGCGGTACACGTCTGAGCCCCAAAACGTATTGTTGGATAGAAAATACCCGAACGACTCGCAGTCCGATTGGGCCTCGGCTGTGGTTTGCAATAGGAATAGCGATATCAGGGCTAGAAATGTTCTTCTCCAGCTACCGATATGGCTTGAACGCACCTTTTGTCTCATAGTGATTGGTTTTTGACTTGGTTCAAACTTTTCCTTCAAGACTTGTAAGCGCAATCTTTAAAAGGGGCTGAAAGGTACGTGGTTTCGATTAAAAAGTCAAAACTCTCGTTAAGCATGTGAATTGTGTCGACTAGCAAATGGGTGGGATGACCGTATTACCAGTCCAAAATCTTAGGGCTCGATGATCACCTTGGTCGATGATCGATACATTTTAGATTCTATCGAATAGATGTAAACTCCTGGAGCCAGTGGTGTTGAATCAAAGGTAGTTTCAACATGATCAATTGATGTAGGTGTAGCAATACTTTTTTGAAGCATTAAGCGCCCTGAAATATCGTGGATTCTAAGCGTGGCTTCACTTTCACTAGCTCCAAATACCTTTATGGTCTGGATGCCATTTGCGGGATTTGGCGAGACTGCTATGCTCATATTCGGTTCATCAAAATCGTCCGTAACGCCTTTCGCTGGTTTTGTGCTTTCATCAATCCAGGCATTAAAACAATGTAATTCGACTATGCCGTCCAGGTCAAATCCATCTGCGCTATTCGACAGGCTATCGTTGTTTTCGATACGCAAAAAGTTAACAGTTTCATAATCATCGAGACCAGAGGAACTTAGGTCTATGAATGGATCTCCCTTGCAGACAGTCTTTCCAAAAGTCCATACCGATCCATCTTGGGAATAATACACATTGGCGTATTCGGCATATGCTTCACAGCCGGGGCTGTTGTAGCTGGTTTCTACAATTTCAATATCGTTCCCTGGAAGGTTTTGAAGGGGGAAAGAGAAGGTGATCGAACCACCGTAGCCAAGGCAGGTAAATACCATCGCGTCTTCTCGCTCAGGTGGCCCAAGGGCTTGTGTTGGGTCGAGTCTGGATGGACTAATATAAGAGCCGTCGATACGTCTGCCTGGGACATGTTCTTGCACGGCATATGGCGAACAGGCGGGGTATGGATCCTCAATAAGGTTGGTCCCATCACAGATTCCAGTCAAATCGCCGTGATTCAGGCTCAAACCACTTGAAAAAGAACGAACGATGGTCTCATTTTCAAAGTCGAATTCGTAGAACAAATCCTCCTCATTTCCATTCGCCAAAAGCAAGTTTCCGTTTGGGAGACGAGCAGCTCCATTTACATCGGAGAGCGGAAGGGATACATACTCCGCTGTTTCGATATTCGTCATAATGGCTAAGGAGCGATTGATCAGGTAGAGTTGGTCATCGATGAAAATCAGATCACCCCCATCCACGTCTACTTGCGGGCCAGTGGGTATTGCTAAACCAGAAGGTTCAATTTCATAGATCTGTTGGGAAGCTTCGTGCGCCGCGTAAATCGTTCCTTCCGGACTGATGGCTACGCCTGGAAACCCGGAGAGCGGGATATTGTCAGCAGTCCGAATGATCGCTATTTCAGTAGTCTGTCCGGTGAGCTCTTCGTAGATGAACAGGCCATTATCCGAAACCATGACTAGGATGTCGCCGTCCGGTGTACATGCAATATGGGTTTCATCTAGTCCACTCAAGATAAGGGTTGCTGCCGCCGTACCATCGTTAAACAGGTTTAATCGATAGAGCGAATACTCGTCTTCGAATTGTTCGTGCGAGTAGTAGAGTTTGTAGTTGCAGGTGAAATTGTTGAACACATCTCCACACCCTGAGGCTAGGTCGCCTTTTTGAAAAATAAAGGGCTCCCCGTTCAAAAACGTGGGAATCTCAATACTTCCCGATTCGGTGTGATAAATCAAGCTGTTGGAACCGCGATGCGAAGTGTAAAAGTCACCGTCCTTGTCCGCAGCAATACCCGTTACGCTGGCTGGTATCGTTTGGTCGCTATTGGCCGATTGACCGGGCTCTAATGTGAAGATCGTACCGTTGTTGGTCTGCGATGCGACGTGGACAAGACCCGAATTATCCACCAAAAGGTCTCCACCTTTGATCACAACATATCCAAGCTCACTAATCTCATTCGTTTCCAGGTTCCACTCGTAAACTCGATTCATCAGGCTAGAACTGAGTACCAAGCTCCCATTGGGCGCGAATGCAGCTCCCACGATCTGCTCAAGTGGAGTAGGGGGTACCACCGTTTCACTCGTGCTTGCCATTTCTTCATCTTGATTTGGGTCAAGGGTTTGGAAGGAACCATCCGGCGAAACCAGGTAGATCAGACCATCGTCTTTGTTGTAGGCAATATGGGTGGAAGTTGGGTTCGAGAAGAGCAGACTCAAGTGGGCTGTATCATCTTCAAATTCTATTTGGTAAATATCCGAACCGCTTGGGGTATTGTCCGAAAGAAAATAAAACCACTTTGAACAGTCAGAAGGCCAGTACTCCGTCCCAACACAATCGCAGGAAGCATTGACGTGATCTCCATAAGTTGCCAAATTAGAGTCGTTGCAAGCATCACCATAATTTAAACCATTTCCACAATCCTGGCTCATAACCGAGCCAAACGACAACGCAAGTAAAAAGGTGTAAATCAAGGGTTTCATCCGTCCAATATTAATTCCCTATGAATTTAGACATTTTTGCCGACTTACCCTTCAGAACACACGGTGGAAATCACCCTTTTTCAGCTTTAGTGAATGCTATTGACCCTTACTTATCACTTTCAGTTACTTCCACCGCTCCGCAATACCCAATACCCAATACCCACTACTCACTACCCAATACCCAATACTCAATACCCTATACCCACTACCCAATACTCAATACCCAATACTCAATACCCAATACCCAATACCCAATACCCATCGTAGCGCAGCGGAGACCCCGATCCCTATCGGGGCTACCCAATACCCACTACCAAATTCACACCCACTTCATATTACCACGCCCAGTTAAACATTTGGTAACATAAACTCAATCCCACCATCCCTGCATAAATCAAGAAGATACACCATCAAAAAGTCTCAAACGGGTCCCAACCCCAACCCGAAAACTCCACCCCAAACACCCCACGGATGTGAACTAATCGTAAAGAACAGGTTCCAAAACTTAATCTGAGCCTAACGCCTCCTGCCCGCAATCCATCTACGTTTGCCGAAAATTAAATCACAAAATTATGCTACGAACTTTACTCTATCTTACTCTTTCCTTGTTTGCTGTTAACGCAATGGCGCAGCAAGTAACTTTTGAACGTTTTATCCTCGGTACCGGAGGTCAAGTAACTGATACCCTAGACAACGGAACAATCGTAACCCTTGACCTTTCTTCTGACGATGCAGAACAGGAAAACGACGAGGTTGACAGCCCTTACGACGATGACCTAGATGCAGGGTGGCAAGGCGACCCAGAAGACCTTAACGTTTTGACTCTTGGTCTTCGTTTCCAAAACATCGAAATTCCACAGGGAGCAGTAATCGACTCTGCCTTTGTTGTATTCCACGCTCACGAAGGAAAAGACGCTGAAGATGTGGCGGAAATCCTGATTGTAGGTGAAGCTACAGACGATGCCGTTACATTCGACGAAGACAATTTCAACGGAGGCTACCTTCTTACCGACCGTCCGCAAACTACCGCTCAGGTAGATTGGACTGTGGCTGAAGAATGGACCATTTGGCAACCGTATAAAACCAATGATGTAGGATCGATTATCCAGGAAATCGTAAACCGCGAAGGTTGGGTTTCAGGTAATGCACTTGCACTGATCCTACTCGGACAAGATCAAGGGCCTTCTATCGTTGACAACGCCAGAGAATTCACGGCTTTCGAAAACATCGCCGATCCAGAAGACACTGACCCAGAAGGAAACCCAGGCGATGGTGCAAACCACCCAGAGCGTCGCCCTTACCTACAGGTGTACTACCAGGGAACGATCGGTGTGACCGAAATCGATCAAGACATCTTCAACATCTACCCAAACCCTTCTACGGATGTGTTAAACATCTCTCTAAAAGAAGCGGGAACGGCTAATGTGATGGTTACAAACATTGCTGGTCAAGAAGTGTACAATACGCAATTGACATCAAAACTTACACAAGTAGACCTTGGTGAGTGGACTCCAGGTGTATACATCGTACGCGTTCAGCAAAACGGTTACCAGGCTGTACGCCGCTTGATGGTCAAGTAAGAACGGATTCTTTCTAAATGTTTAAGCGAAGAAGCTGGGGTGAAAATTCTGGCTTCTTCCATTTTTTAATCACTTCTATGTCTAAACTCATTAGCTTTTTTGGGTGCCTTCTGTTCGCTCTCAGTGGATTTGGAGCCGAAGTAGAAGGGGTGATTACCGATGCTTTGACAGGGGAAACCCTACCCGGTGCCACGGTTCTTATCAAAGGAACCACCCGAGGGGTAACGGCCAATCTGGAGGGGTACTACATTCTCAAAAACCTTCCAGAGGGCGATGTAACACTCGTAACCACCTTTATGGGCTATGCCGACAATGAGCAAGTTGTCACGGTTACCGAAAACCTACGCTACACCCAAGATTTCATCATGGTGAAGTCCACAACTTCACTCACGGAGTTTGTGATCTCTGAGCGAGCAACGGGGCAGGTAAAAGCTTTAAAAGACCAGCGCGACGCAGCTAATATTGTCAACGTGGTATCCGAAGAGCAGATCAAATCATTCCCCGATTTGAATGCCGCCGATGCCCTTCAGCGGGTCCCTGGTATTTCGGTGGTGCGCGAAGGTGGATCTGGAAAGTACGTGCAGATGCGCGGAACTCCGCCTTCCTTCACCAACATCAATGTAAATGGCGTGCAATTGCCCACGCCCGAAACATCCATCAGAGCGGTGGGGCTGGATGTGATCAATGCATCCCAAATCCAAACCCTGGAAGTAAACAAGGTGCTCACACCCGATATGAACGGTGACGCCATCGGGGGAATGATCAATATCAAAACCAAACGTGCCGAGAGCACAGAGCCGACTTACAATGTGGTCTTGGCTGGTGGATACAACAATCTGCGTGGTACACCAAACGGGGAGATGCAGTTCACCTTTTCACAAAGAAAAGGACGAATCGGCTTCCTGATGAACGCCAACCACATCTACTCCGAACAAGGTGCCGACAATATGGAGTTTAAATACGACAAAGGCCCATTTTTTGGTGGGCAAGGCCCCGACAACTACTACGTGCAATACCGCGAAGTGCAGCTTCGGCACTACGATGTCAAGCAGTCTCGTACAGGACTTTCGGCTAGCCTCGACTTCCACCTAAACGAAAACAATAGATTTTATATCGATGGGATGTACAACCGCTTTTCGGACGATGAAGTGCGGTTCCGAAAAATCTACACCCTCGACGATGCCACCAGCGAGCGAAACTACCTATACGGGGGCATCGAGCACGACGTGAAGCAACGCGAGAAGATCCAAACCATCTCGACCATTAATGCCGGTGGTGAGCACGATTTTGGGTGGGCCAAACTCAACTTCGAAGCAGCTTACTCCCTAGCCGTGGAAGATCAACCAAATAGGCTGGAAGCCGTTTTTGAGAACCCCGGTCAGGCCATTCAGATCAAGTTTGATATGAGTGATCCCGATTTCCCCATTGCCACCTTCCCCGATGAAGACAATGCTCAAAATGCCTACGACTACGAAAACTACGAGATGGATCAACTCCTGCTACGCCAAGTGGAGAGCCGCGACGAGAACATCGTAGGCCGATTCGATCTGGAGATTCCAGTAAAGAAGGGCTTTCTCGATGGGATGTTTAAGGTAGGAGCCCTCTACCGCACCAAGGATAAGTCGGCTGATGTCCACGCTCAGTCTTTTGGGGCCTACCGAGAGCAGTCAAACTTGTATCCCTTGCCAGGTGAGCCGCTCAACTTGAACACCGTCAACGATGGCTTCTACGAAGACAATTTCCTAGACCGTGGCTACGTTTTGGAAGCCATGCCCGACCCAGAACTGATGCGCAATTTTTACCAGCGCTACCCTACGCTTTTTGTTTACGGCGACAAGGGAATTACCGAAACGCTCTTCCGAACCTACACCGAAGATTACACCGCCACCGAAGATGTGCAGGCCTACTACGCCATGACCGAGCAAAACTTCGGTAAGCTCATGGTGCTAGCCGGTGTGCGATACGAGCGGACAGATATTACCTACGAAACCTACGAGATCAGAACCAATAACTCGGGGTATTTCCAAGAGCTCGACAGCGTAAGAGATTCCCGGACCGTAGATTTCCTGCTGCCCAATATCCAGTTGAGATACCAGTTGCGCGATGATTTGAATATTCGTGCGGCCTATACGCATTCTTATGTGCGTCCCAACTTCCGCGATATCCTTCCTTACCGCACTACAGAAGGCGAAGAAGTCAAAGAAGGTAACCCAAACCTGAACTACCCACTGGCTAAGAATGTCGATTTCTTGGTGGAGAAGTACTGGGGTGGGCGAAATATGCTTTCTGGTGGGGTCTTCTACAAACGCATTGACGAGTTTGTCTTTAACTACAAAGTTTTTGCTCAAGACACATCACAAGGGTCGAGCAATATAGACCGGGTGGAATACGAAACCCCGAGAAATGGTATCTCCGCCGATGTGGCAGGGCTGGAGCTCCAGTTGATGACCTTCTTCGATTTCCTTCCCGGAAAGCTTAAGAACATCGGGGTGCAGACCAACTACACGTACTCGTACTCCGAAGCGAAGATCCAAAAGCGATACCCTGGAAACGAACACGAGAATGGCATCTTTGTCGGCGGTGACAGCGAGCTGGAGTTCGTAGACGACCAAGTGGAAATAATCGATCTGCCGGGACAGTCACCACACGTGCTCAATGTCGCGCTCTTTTACGACTCTCCGAAGTGGTACTTCAAGATATCGGCCAACTATAGCGATGTATTCCTTTCGACCCTCGGGGTAGATCCCGATATGGATGAATACTACGGGGAGCAGTGGCGATTCGATATGAATGGCTACTATCAGATCAATCAGAACTTACAGGTTTTTGGAGATATCCGAAACTTCACCAATTCGCCATCAAGGTATTACCTTGGAGCACCTGAAAACAGAAGAATACAACAAACAGAATACTATTCATTTTGGGCTCGAATGGGAGTCCGCCTAACTTTCTAAGATGAAAACAAATACGATACAATTTATTGCAATCGCAATGATGATCACCGCTTGTGGTGGAGTTGAGAATAACCCGAATATGCCCGATGTGATGGCCGCGGTTGAAACAGAAGCCGTTTCGGCATCTACCGACGACGATGCTGCCGATGATCCCGCAATCTGGTACAACGAAGCCAACCCGGGCCAAAGCTTGATTGTAGGGACGGATAAGACAGATGGACTTGACATCTTTTCTTTAGATGGAAAGTTGGTGCAATCACATGCCGTGGGGCGCATCAATAATGTGGATATCCGCGATGGGTTTATGATCGATAGCACTCGTGTACAGCTTATTGGTGGGAGCAACCGAGATACCAACTCATCTGACTTTTGGATGATCGATCAGGCAGGCAACTTGACATCGCTTGGATCCATTCCTTCAAAGATGCCTGACGTATACGGTTTTGCCATGTACAAGAGCCCAAGCAATGGAGCGATCTACGCTTTTATCAATAGCAAAACGGGAGCAGTAGAGCAATGGAAGCTCAGCGCGGTGAATGGAAAAGTAGAAGGAGACTTGGTGCGAAATCTCAAACTGCCCAGCCAGGTAGAAGGGATGGTAGCCGATGATATCCTAGGTGAAATATACGTCGGCGTGGAAGTCTTGGGGATTTTCAAATTCTCAGCCGAAGAAGGAGACCCGACTGAAGGAAAGATGCTGGCCAATTCTACAGACGAGAATGAGCATATCGCCTACGACATTGAAGGACTTGCCCTCTATTATCAGAACGACACCGAAGGCTACCTGATCGCATCGAGCCAGGGCAATTTTTCGTACGCCGTATTTGAGCGCCAAGGCGATAACAAATACATCGGGAGCTTCGAAATCGTTGATGGCCCACACTGCGATGGCGTGCAAGAAACCGATGGAATCGACGTGACCCACCTACCGTTAGGAGATGCCTTCCCAAGCGGGGTCTTCATCTGCCAGGATGGTTTCAACTACGACGGCGACACTAAGAAGCCCCAAAACTTCAAGTTGGTGCATTGGAAAGAAATTATGGATCAATTGGGGTTGGAATAGTTCGGAGTTTGGAATGCGGAGTGCGGAATGGGTGTACTTTGTACTTCCCTGATTAGGCGTTGACCGTTATTGTAAATTCCATTATCCATTTATCCGCCGAAGTCACGCGTAGGCGGAATTCTCCGCTGCGCTACGATTGAAAGTTGAACTGCAGAAACTCAGCGTCATACTGAGTGCCCCGAAACCTTCGGGGTGTATCGAAGTACAGCGACAATTTTGAATTAAACCCCGCGCTTTTCCCCGACCCGCCTAGATTGAACTTTTCGGTGTACATTCAGGCCAAGGATCGCATCAACTTCGTAATGGATGTGTGATTCCATAAGAGATCAAACTCTACCTACGTGATCCTTCCTTCCGCCTCCCCGCGTGCCGCCGAAGCTTTCCGCGAGCGCCGAAGCTACTCTGCGGAGGCACTAGCGGAGGAGCAGGCGGAGAAGAAGCAGGCGGAAGGGGGCAGGGGGAGGACTTTTGATAATTTGAATGCAGAAACTCAGCGTCATACTGAGTGCCCCGAAAGCTTGAGGGGTGTATCGAAGTACAGCGACAATTTTGAATTAAACCCCGCGCTTTTCCCCGACCCTGACTGCAAACGTCAGGGAGTCCCACGCGCAAGTTTCGTTTGACCCTTATCCTAAGGATTATGCAGCGAGGAGCAGTCCCGTAGGGACAAGCTATTGGTAAAATGCCAAGCACTCCGAAACTCTTGTGCCGTAAGGTACAACCTGTGATTTTCGGATCGTCCCCGCGCTTTTCCCCGACCCGCCTAGATTGAACTTTTCGGTGTACATTCAGGCCAAGGATTGCATCAACTTTGTAATGGATGTGTGATTCCATAAGAGATCAAACTCTACCTACGTGATCCTTCCTTCCGCCTCCCCGCGTGCCGCCGAAGCTTTAGCGGAGGAGCAGGCGGAGTAGGTGGGCTCATTCTCACTCTCATCACTCTCACTCTCATTCTCACTCTTACTTCGTCCGCCGTATCCGAACCATGCGTAGTACGCGGATTGATTATGAGTCACCCCCCCCCCAAAAAAAAAACCACATAAGTCCTTACTTTCACTCCCTCAATAGAAACCTGCTATGCCAGCAGCTTCACCAAATGCGATCGATGGGTATTCTCGATAAAATAATGGGTAAAACCACCTTCAGGGATACGGGCTCCCTGAACTACGAGTTTAAGAAGGCGGGTATACTCCGCATCATCCTCGGGGTGGTCGTTTTCATCAGGGTGTTTCAAATTGTGGATGTGTCCTTTCTACTCATGGAGCCCAAGATGGTGATCATGCTCGGAATTGCTCACCTCACACTGATTCTACTCTTCACCATTGGGCTTCTGACTCCCTTTGTGACCACGGCCCTCCTCCTAACTTCTTACTATTTCGATCAAAAATACCACACCTTTACCCTGGGTACAGCCGTGCTGTGCATGACCTATTTACCCCTTTTGGCTATCGGTTCGGGCAAGGCCTATTCGCTCGATGCCTTTGTGCGCCGGCGCATTAACTGGTACGATGGACTTTTGGCTAAAACAGAGCGTCTGGTCGGTGCATCGAGTCGCATGGAAGTGAAGCGAGCTTACTTTCTCGCCTTTTTGTGCTACGCCACCATCAGCTTTGGAGCACTTCTCCTGCACGTTCAAGACCCCTATTGGGTGCAGGGGTTGACAACCAAAAGCTTGCTTTTGAATTCATACCTCTGCAAGTATTTTGAATGGTTTCGGTTTCTCGATGCACAGATACCCTGGCTCCTGAGTGCCTTGAGTATTTCGGCGGGTATTTTCCAAAGCGTCTTCCAGTTTCTGATGGTGCCCTTGATGTATACATCCTGGGGGAGAAAGTACGTCTTCTTTTGGGGGATGAACTTCTTTCTCATCTCCCTATTCTTTATCAACCTGAGCTACCTTCCCCATGTAGAAATTATTCTCTGGCTACTCATTTTCCTTCGGCCAAGGGGGCGAGAAGTTGCCAGCCAGAGCGATGCTCTTTCAACACCCACGCCACGCATCAACAAGGTGCTATACGGCACATACCTCCTAGGAATCGCCGTATATTTTATGGTGCGATGCCCGTATACCAATGCACTTTTCCCCTTTCCCGAAGCGGTAGATAAAAAGTTGAACACCTTTCTCGCCATATCGGGGTTCGACCGCCCCAATGTGTTTAATGTCACTGATTTGTCCATGGGCGACAACTGGGTCGAGATGTACCATGTCACAGATGAAGGTAAAGCGCTCTGCCCGCTGATCGGTGAGAAGGGTGAGCGATTAAACTATCTGGGATGGGACTATATGCTTTTCAATAACCACAATTGCGACTTCCTTTATTTTGGTACAACACTGGTGTTTAGACGGAGAATATTAGACCGGGATATGTCCACATTTTTGGATGAAGAGCAGGTGGGCTGGCGAGCCTTGAAAAGGCGGATCAGATACGACTACCTCTACCGATCTTATACCGGACTACACACCTATCAGATCGAGCTCTACACCTGCCCAATGTCTCAAGTGAGTCACGATCCCGGTGAAGGCCAAACCTTCCGCAAAGACTTGGTCAGAACCCTGCAATTTACCTACGATGGAAAGGAATTGATCATAATAGGCGAGGACTAATTCCTTTTTATCATCTTTGACTACCGAAACCTTATGAAAGTAGCCATCTCCCAATCGAATTACATCCCCTGGATCGGGTACTTTGTCATGATAGCAAGCTGCCAAAAGTTTGTGCTCTATGACGATATGCAATACACGCGCAGAGACTGGCGCAACCGCAATAAGATCAAGACCCCGAATGGCCTTCTATGGCTCAGCATTCCCGTAGATGTGAAGGGAAAGTACCACCAGAAGATAAACGAGACCAAAGTGAATGACCCAGCCTGGGCCGAGAAGCACTTGAAGTCTATCGAACTCAACTACAAGAAGGCTCCCTATTTTGCAGAGTATTTTCCATTGATAACGGCCTGGTATGCCGAAGCGGGAACGATGGAGTTCCTATCGGATATCAATGCCCATTTTATTCGAAAGATCTCTGAGCTTTATAAGATCAAAACCGAGCTTATCGATTCTCGGGAATTTGAAATCAAAGGAGCCAAGACGGATGCACTGATTTCGGTATTGGATGAGATTGATGGGGTAGGTACCTATATTTCGGGGCCAGCGGCAAAGGCCTACATGGATTTAGAGCCCTTCACCCAAAGAAATATAGATGTAGAGTGGATGGACTATTCCAACCTTCAGCCCTACCACCAGGTATATGGTGAATTTGAGCAGGGGGTCACTATTTTAGACCACATCTTAAACACAGGTGCAGAACGAAGCCAATTTGAAAGCCTATGAAGAAAGAGAACCTAATGATCGAGACCTACTACAGCTCCAAGATCAAAGACTTTGGATTGTCTCCCGAAGGCGTGGATTGGAACGGAAAGGAGTCGCAGTATCTCCGATTCGATCAGCTTGCCAAACTCCTGCCCCAGGAAGGGTTTAGCCTGGTTGATATCGGGTGTGGGTATGGTGCCCTGCTTTCCTATTTGCACGAGAAGGGCTATGCCCAATTTGACTACACAGGGGTTGACTTATCGCCAGCAATGATTGAAGAGGCCAAAGCCCTGTTTCCAAACGAGTCTGAGCGCTTTCGCGTAGTAGGGGGGAATGATGAAATTGAGCCGGGCGATTTTGCCGTGGCAAGTGGGATCTTTAATGTGCGGCAAGAAGTAGGCGATGACGATTGGAAGAACTTTATCATCGAAAGCCTTCACCAAATGAACCGAATAGGCGAGAAGGGCTTTTCCTTCAACATCCTAACATCCTACTCAGACATTCCCAAGCGAAGAGATTACCTCTACTACGCTTCACCAGAGTTCTTTTTTAAGTATTGCAAGGAGAATTTCTCGCGAAACGTGGCGCTTCTTCACGACTACGACCTTTATGAATTCACAATTATCGTAAGAAAATGACCAAAGGACTGATCATATTTGGCACGGGCGATATCGCTCAGATTGCCCACGACTATTTTGAGCGCGACACCGAATACACCGTCGTGGCATTTACCGTGGATAGCAAATACCGCGACCACGAAACCTATATGGACAAGCCGCTGGTTGATTTTGAAGCGATTCTGGATCACTATCCACCTGCCGACTTCGACATGTTTATCGCGACGAGCTATGCCCAAATGAACAAGCTCAGAGCCAAGAAGTTTGATGAAGCCCTGGAGAAAGGCTATGACCTGGCTACCTATATCAGTCCCAATTGCAATTACCTCTCGAAATACGATTGCGGGCGCAACTGCTTCATCTTCGAAGACAATACCATACAACCCTACGTTAAGATTGGCGATAATGTGACCCTCTGGAGTGGAAACCACATTGGCCATCACTCCACCATCGAATCGCATAATTTCATCAGCTCACATGTGGTGATCTCCGGGCGGTGCACCATCAAGTCGTACTGCTTTTTGGGTGTCAATTCCACGCTGGCCCACCAGGTAACCCTTGCCTCGGGAAATCTAATTGGCGCTGGAGCCGTAATCGCCAAGTCAACCGACCCCGATGGGGTGTACGTAGCTCCCCGATCTGTGAAGCTCGATAAACCCAGCTCAGCCTTCAATCTATGATGGAGCGTCCCGAGATATCTATCGTTTCGCCGGTGTACTACGCCGAGAAGATCGTCGCCGAACTAACCCGACGGCTCATCGATTCCCTCGAGCCCATTACACCCAACTTCGAGATTATCTTGGTAAACGATGGGAGTCAGGATGGCTCCTGGGAAGCTATTCAGGCAGCAGGGCAAAAAGATAGCCGCGTAAAGGGCTATAACCTGAGCCGCAATTTTGGCCAGCACCAAGCCATATTTTGTGGCCTTCAGATGTCGCAGGGAAACTACACCATCGTGATAGACTGCGACCTTCAAGACAATCCCGCCTATATCCCCCAGCTTTATGAAACGGTAAAGCAGGGATACGATCTGGTGTACACGGCCAAAAAGAACCGCGAGCACGCCTGGCACAAGAACGTGACGGCTAAAATCTTTAATGCCATCTTCAATTTTTTGGTGGACAATAAAAGCGAAGAAACCAATGACCGCGTGGGGTCACTCAGCATTCTCTCCAGAAAAGTAGTAGATGCCTTCTGCAGTGTAGACGATTATGAACGCCACTACTTGATGACCCTGCGGTGGGTCGGTTTTAAGAGTACCACCATCCTGATCGATCACGACAAACGATTTGAGGGAAAAAGCACCTACACCTGGAAGAAGCTGATAAACCACGCCATAAACGGGATTACCTTTCAGAGCGATAAGCTGCTCAGACTGAATATCACCATCGGTTTTATCATAGCTTCACTGGCCCTGCTAGCCGGACTCGTGATCATTGCCCTGTATTTTATTCAAGGCTTTATGAGCGGGTGGACGAGCCTGATTGTGACCCTGTTTTTTATCTACGGTACCATTCTCATTAGCTTCGGAATCGTAGGCTTATACATTGGGAAGATATTTGACCAAGTCAAGAATAGACCGAAATACATTGTCTCCGAAACGGTGAATGTCGCGGAGAAAGACGAACCAAAAGACTGAAGCGCTACCGGTGGAACTCACTTTCAAAACACTCGGCAGAATATACGCACCTACTGATTTGCCATCGGGGTGTACCTACGCTTCTTACCCCGTTTTTGGGGAGGTGGACTTGGATCGGGTGAAGGTGTATTTCTCAGCGAGAGACGCCCGTAATAAATCATCCATTTACAGCCAGACTTTCTCCTTCCAAGGCGGAAAACTGGTGAAAGACGCAGGAGAATCCATGCTTGAATTGTCGTACGACCAATGCGGAGACTTCGCTAAGGATGGCATTTCCATGGGGTCCTACTTAAGCCAGCCCCATGCCGAATGGATTTACTTTCTAGGCTGGCACCTGACCCAAGATGTACCCTGGCGAAATTCCATCGGTTTGATGCAAAAGGCGCGGGAAGGCAATGCCAAATGGATGCCGGTAGACCACCCCGTGATTCCCCTTTCTGATGAAAACCCCCATTCCTTGAGCTACCCTTGGGTAATCAAGAATGGTGAGGGCTACGAAGCCTACTACGGCTCCAATCGGATATGGGGCCAGGATGGTCGTATGGAGCACGTGATAAAGAAGTCGCGAAGCCGAGATGGGCTCCAATGGGACCACCTATCCGGCCACTTGTTTGAACTCAGTGCAGCCGAAACGGCCTTTTCAAGACCAGCCATCACTCCTTTTGAGGATGGCTACCTCATGGTTTTGAGCGTGAAGGGTGGAGATGGGCGTTATACCATGCAGTGGAAGTACAGTGAGAATCTGGAGAACTGGAAGTCGGTGAACGCCGTGATAGAAGGAGCTCGGGAAGAGTGGGAGAGCAATGAGCGCGCCTATGGATCTCCCTTTTTCCACAAGGGTGATCTCTACGTTTTGTACAACGGTGATGGGTATGGGAAAACCGGATTTGGAGCCTTAAAACTGGTCAATCATGAATGAATACATAGGATTTAACCGCCCTTACCTGACGGGCAAGGAATATGGGTATATCGAGAATGCCGTAGAGAGTTTGCACCTCTCCGGCAACGGCTCGTTCACCAAAAAGTGCCAGACCTATTTTGAAGAGCGCTACGGCTTCAGCCGATGCCTCCTGACCAGTTCTTGCACCGACGCACTCGAGATGGCAGCCATACTCTGCAATGTTGGCCCGGGCGATGAGGTGATTATGCCCAGCTACACCTTCGTGAGTACGGCCAATGCCTTTGTCTTGCGCGGTGCCAAAATCGTATTCTGCGATAGCCGAACCGACCATCCCGGAATGGATGAAGACCAGTTGGAAGCCCTGATTACTCCCTGCACCAAGGTGATCGTACCCGTGCACTACGCCGGAGTGGCTTGCGATATGGACAAGATCATGGCACTAGCCGAAAAACATGGCGTATTCGTAGTTGAAGATGCCGCACAGGCTATTGATAGTTTCTACACCGATGGCCGTGGCGTACAACGACCACTTGGCAGCATAGGTCACCTGGCGGCCTTCAGCTTTCACGAGACCAAAAATATTATCAGTGGGGAAGGAGGGATGCTGGTGATCAATCACCCCGAGTTTGAAAAGCGCGCCGAAGTAATCTGGGAGAAAGGAACCAACCGATCGGCCTTTTTCCGTGGGGAAGTCGATAAGTACGGGTGGATGGATATGGGTTCTTCATTCCTTCCCTCCGAAATGGTGGCCGCCTTTCTATGGGCACAGCTTGAGAGCTTAGACGATATACAATCCCGCCGAAAGGCCATCTGGACAGCCTATTACGATGCTCTTTCCCTACACCCTGTCCTAAAGAATTACTTGCCGCAAAGACCCGAATGGACCACCAATAACGCCCATATGTTCTATCTGGTGCTATCGAGTTTGGAACAGCGGTCAGATCTGATCGCTTTTCTAAAGACCAAAAACATTCAGGCGGTTTTTCACTACCAAAGCTTGCATGCATCGCCCTTTCACCTCCAACGCGAAGAGCCTGTTTCTCTGCCCAATTGCGAGCGGTACAGCGACTGCCTGGTGCGGCTCCCATTTTTCTATACCATGGACCAAGGTCGCGTTATAGAAGCCTTAAACCAGTGGAAAGGATGAGCCAAGAAAGATACCTGTCCACCATCTTTCTAGCCATTCTGGCCCTTTATGTCTTGCCCTACTATATCTTGGGTCAGGACATACCCATTACCATTCACGACAACCTCGACTCCAATCTGGTGTGGTTGAAACTGGCCCAGGAACACGCTTCCTTCTTCTCGCCGAGCGACCTGATCATTGAGCCTTTTATGGGTGGACAAAAACTCTCGACCATCGTTCCGATCTACGATATCGCCTACTTTGTGATTTCGCTCTTTGGCCCCTTTTGGGGCTACGTCGTCGTCAGGACCTTGATGGTCGCCATCGGATTTCTGGGGATGAAAAGATTGATTCGTGTGGCGGTCCCCGAAGCCAATTCCCTGATTGTGATGGGCGTGGCTACCTGTTTTGCCATTCTCCCGCATTGGGGCTTCAACCTGTCCATACCATCCATGCCCTGGCTTTTTCTGGGTTTGATCCGCGCCACCAAAGGCGATTTGGGCTGGAAGACGCTACTCATCCTGGTTTTTAGCGGCCTCGCATCATCCCTTATCCTCACGGGGATCTTTGTCCTTGCGGGCTTTGGCGTCTATCTCTTGCTCTCGATGTACCGAACACGGCGATTCAACCTTTCCTTGTTCTGGGCTATGGCTCTGGTGTCGGCTACCTATGTCTTTACGCATTGGCGGATATTTGCAGCCTTTCTGGGCGATTCAGAACTCATGCACCGCACCGATTTCCAAGTTCACTTTAGCAGCCAGTGGGTGTTGATAGAGCGGGCGCTGGAGATATTCTGGTTGGGCTGGCCTTCACACTCGGCCTCCGTACACATCCTGATTCTCATTATCACGGGCTTTACCTTGATGTTGGTCTGGGAGAAAAAGATCTCCATTTGGTTTCTCAATGCTGTGGAGTTTATCATCATCTCATCGGTGTGGTATTCCATGGCCAATTGGACGGGTATTGCGCCCGCCACCGATCTCATCAAAATGGTGCTCCCCATTCAGCTCCAGCGTCTCCACTTTGTCCAGCCCCTGGTCTGGTACCTGCTCTTTGCCTGGGCGCTCTACTATTTCGGTAGAGAGTCGAAGGGTTTGCGAAAGTTTATCCCCCTGCTTTTGGCCGCTCAGATCCTGATTCTCTTCGCCAACCACGAGATGGTCACCAACCGCAAGAGCCCCACCTACAGAGCCTTCTATGCGGAGAATCTCTTCAACCAAGCAAAGGAATACCTGGGGCCAGAACGCGCCAAAGAACGCGCCATCTTCGTTTCGTCTCACCCATCCATCTTGCAGTACAATGGGTTTTACACCCTCGATGGATACTCCGCTTCTTACCCCTTAGCCTACAAGCGCCAGTTTCGGGAAATCATAGCCGGCGAGCTCGATAAGTCGGAGTCGCTCAAGCAGGGCTTTGACCACTGGGGTTCGCGTGCCTATGCCATGGTAGGTGTGATTGGCAAGGAGTGGGTCCACGAAAAGGGCAGTGACTTCGCCCTCACCGATCTCGACTACAACTGGGATGCCTTCCACGCAATGGGCGGTCGACTCATCTTTTCACCATTCCCCATCCATGACCCCGACCTCGTCTTCCTCGAGTCCTTCACCGACCCCGATGCCGCCTGGGATTTGTTTCTCTACAAAACCAATTCAATTCAATGGACAATGGATAATTGATAATTCTTGTACTTCCCTAAATACAGTTGACCGTTTTTGTAAATTCCATTATCCATTTATCCGCCGAAGTCGCACGTAGGCGGAATTCTCCGCTGCGCTACGATTGAAAGTTGAACTGCAGAAACTCAGCGTCATACTGAGTGCCCCGAAACCTTCGGGGTGTATCGAAGTACAGCGACAATTTTGAATTAACCTTCGCCTTACCCCGGCCCTGACTGCAAACGTCAGGGAGTCCCACGCGCAAGTTTCGTTTGCCCCTTATTCTAAGGATTATGCAGCGAGGAGCAGTCCCGTAGGGACAAGCTATTGGTAAAACATGAAGCACTCCGAAACTCTTGTGCCGTAAGGTACTGCCTGTGGTATTCGGATCGTCCCCGGGCTTTTCCCCTTCCTGCCTAAGGCGGGTGTCTGCGCTCAAAAAAATATCGTATGCCCACACTTACCTAACCCTTTATCTCCAGTTTAAGTTGAACTGTAACGCTACCGCGCGATTAGAGAATCGTATCGCGTGGTCTTCTTTCACCACAGAGCCCACAAAGCCCACAGAGAAGTTGGTGGTATCCTCATAATACTTTCTATCTTACTTCAAAATTGAACTTAAATGTGCTGCGCTGGCCATGTATTACACGCCGAATCCGCCTTAGGCGGAGTAGGAGTGCGCCTTACGCAATTTTGAATTTGCCTAAAACCCGTTGCCCATTATAATTCTGGATTCAATGTCTCGCCCTTACAGGGCTTTAATTTGGTGTAATGTTAAATGCACCCGGTTTCACCGGCTGCTTGTAAGTCTGATCCTTTCAGGATCGGATTTAAGCTCAACCCCGTAGAACGACAACACGGTTAGCATCGTTTTTGCAATCAGGACGGGGGAAGAGCGCTAGAAACTGAACCTACTTTCAGAATAGAAGCACCACGCGATACGCTCCGCTAATCGCGCGGCAGCGGAGTAGGTCAACACTATTCAGGGATACACTTCAACTATCAACTATCAACTGTCAACTATCAACTGTCAACTATCCCTATTCCCCTTTGTCGACTTTACAATAGAAGTCAATATTCGAATGATTTCGGACACTTGATCGTGATGAGATTTGTAAAAAGACTCATTGATGCACCCTGAGTCGTGAAGAATGTCCACCCAATACTCACTCTCATTCGCTTCTTTCAAAGCAATAGACATTTTATGAATAAAGTCAGCGCGACTCTGCGCGTGCTCGGCTTCGCGAATCTGTGCTCCTATTGACGTGCCAGATTTCAATAGCTGTCTGCTCAGTACAAATTCCTTCGACTCAGTTTGAAGGACTCTTGAAAGCTTAACAATGGCCAAAGCAAAAGCATATGATTTGTCTCTAATTGGGCTCTCTTTCCTTTTCCAATCGCTCATAACTCCAATCTACGAATAATTAGACAGTCCTAAAAATCAATCATTTATCAACTATCAATTATCAACTATCAATTATCAACTGTCAACTATCAATTATCAACTGTCAACTATCAATTGTCAATTGCCAATCACCACCTTAAAAACCTCACTCACCCCACCATACTCATACCTCAAATAGTACATCCCCTCAGAAAAGTTTCTCAAATCAACCTCCACCACATCATACCCCTTCAAAAGAGAAATAGCCCGCGAATAAACCACTCTACCCTCACTACTCACCATCTCCACTTCCACAACCCCATCTCGTGGCATCACAAAGCCCAGATTAACCAACTCGCTAGCCGGATTCGGATACGGCGGTATAAACGTCGCCTTCTCCTTATCCAAACCAATACAAACTTCATTATTTGTTAAATCCGTCTCATTTTCACCCGCCCCGTTCGGGTTCGACAAGGTGATACACGTATACGGCAACACCCGCCCAGGTACGTACTGAAAGTCCGCATCCAGGCTGTACTCGATCAACTCACCAGCTGGGATCAACGTCTCCACCGACTCCCGATAATTAATATCCCGACCAATCTGCACCTCCATATCAAACGAAGTAATCGGCACATTTCCGTTGTTTCCGATCAGCGCACTCAGCTCCAAACGGCTCCCTACGCGATTGTAGTAGATGTCGATAATCGCAATATCGTACTCCGGCACAATCACCGTCCCGGCCTGACTACTCGTATCGGCACAGCCCAAGACATTCGATGCCACCAGGTCGATCACAAAATCGCCCGCGGGCAAAACGATCGTCGGTTCAAACGCCGTGCTGACTTCAACCCCATCCAAGAACCAGCTATACGCCGTTGCATCTTCCGACGCATTCACAATCTCCACTTCCACGGGCGGTTCCACAAAAGGCCATGTCACTTCAAAACTCGAAACCGGCAGGGCCAGCACCTCCACCGATCCATTCGCCTCGCCCGCACACCCCGCAGCCGTCTCAAAGGCAAAGGTCACAGCGTAATTCCCGGGTCCTTCTGGCAGATAATACACCACAGAGTCCGTCCCGATCACCTGACCATTACTTTCCAAACGCCAGGTCCGCGATGCTATCGGGTCTGCCTGCCCACCTGTCGATGCCCATTCAGTTTCGTCCACCAAGACCCCACCTTCATTCAGACACCCGTCCATTGTGGTGATTTCCGCATCGGGCGACTCAAACACAGACACCGTCTTCGTCGCCGCATCCATACAACCCGCATTCCCAAAATTATTGCCCGTCGCCGTCAAGGTCACCACATAGGTTCCCGCATCGGCGTACTCGTGCGAGGTATTCGGAAAATTACTCGTAAACCCATCTCCAAAGCTCCACTGATAAAACACCGGACCACTCTCGCTCACATCCACCACCTCGTAAAAGCCAGTGGGGCTGCCCACGCAAACCGTATCAAAAACAAAGTCCACAACTGGACTCCCCAACACCACAATATCCGCTTCCAGGCTATCCACGCATCCAGCAGTCGTTCGCACGATATGCTTCACCGTGTTCACACCCATCTCTTCAAAAACCGTTGATCCCACAAGGCCAAAATCAATCTCTCCATTTCCAAAATCCCAGCGGTACTGCGAAATCCCACCGCCCCCCGGCACCCCCGTCTCGCTCTCATACGCCACTTCATTCTCACGACAAGCAATCACCTCATCGTAGTTAAACCCCACCAAAGGCAATGGACTTACGGTAAGCGTATCCCGCACCAATCCCGTACACCCATTGTCAAGCGTCACCAACAGCGAAACGTATAAATCACCCGGTTCACCCGCTTCATAAACAATTTCTTCACCACTAAACTCCTCACTCTCGCTCTCATTCTCGCTCTGAATATTCCACAGGCTCTCAGTAATCACTCCTTCTTCAGGTGCCGTAGCATCTGCGAAAACGACCAAATTATCCTCACATATCGCGCCTGTGGAATATTCCGCATTGGGGGCTACGCCAGCAAACGCCACGTCAACCGTATCTCTCCCCACACATCCATTCACATTCACAGCTTCCACCCAGTACGTGCCATCCGTTTCAGGCACAATCGACGGCGTCTCCTCATCGGTCGACCAGGTATAGGAAATTCCTGAAAACCCTTCAATTTCTGCGTTAAGAGCATTTCCCTGACAAAACAAATCTGGCTGCACTATCTCAGTCAAAACTTCAATATCTTCAATTAAAAACGGCTCTGATTGATAAGAACATCCGTCACTTTGGGTAAGAGTCACTGAATATTCTCCAGGCTCTGAGATTTGAACCGCACTTCCGCTTAATGATTCATCGCTCCATACAACATCAATGGAAGAATCTGATATAGCCAAATCAATTTCATAAGTGCTTGCTGAACAAATTGTTGAATTTATTAGATCACTGTAATCTGGTGAGTACAATACAACAGTATCAGTATATGTTCGATCAAAAATATCCAGCACATTGAGCACATACTCACCACTTTGTTCTGTATTCAGTATATGCGTGTCTCCGACTCCGATATATGCCCCTTCGGTTGTTTTTCTCTTCCATTCATAGGTTTTAAATCTGTCTTCAACAACTAATTGATACGGGCATTCATCTAACAGGGTACCGTCTTCACCTAGGCTAAATGGCGGTGAATACTTGAACATCAATTCATTAATGATGTCTTGAATCTCAGTGTCTTCAAGATCAATGTCATAGATTAATAATTCAGCTACTTTTCCGGCTAGAAATCGGTCATAGTTTATCGAGCTACCTAATCGTAAGATTCCGTCTATACTTCTTTCTTCATTGCCTAGGTCGATTTCAATAGTGTTTTCAAAGACTTTTACTTCACCATCCTCATCAATGCGTTTGCAGAGGATGTGATACTCTTGTTCAGCAAATAATGAACTATACAGATCTTGTGATCCTGATTTCGCTGTTCCGTTAGAATTATAGAACTGAAATAGACGGCTAGGAGTATCAAATAAAAATTGTTGAGCAAGGTTGTTTTCTTCCCCCTTAAAAACACAAATGATCGTATGAGGATTTGCTAAACTTATATTTAAATCAAGAGCTGCGCTATTATTAAAAACGATTGACCTGAATCCCAAAATATCAGTGTCTGCATCATTTACAGTAGGCATATACTGACTCTGAGATTGTACAAACGCAAATTCTCCAAGTTCTGATGACCAGTTAAACTCATCACCTTCAGAGATAGGAGATTCAGGATGAAACCAAGCCAACGCTTGAGTATCACCATACTGACCATTGCATGTTGCACATAGAGCTAATAGAAAAAATAAACCGTATAAACGAGTCAAAATCTGCTTTGGATGCATAAGTTTGCTTCACTTAGCTTTCGTAAAAGTACGGAATTTGAATTTCCAAAAACACGATGACATATATTCATATTGGTTTCCAGAAAACAGCTTCAACTTTAATCCAACGGCAAGTCTTTTCGAATCTAGAAGGCTACACATATCTCACTCCTCCATACACTCAACACGATGAAGCTTGGAATCAAATGCAGTACGCTGATCCAAGCATGCAAAAATTACAGATTAAAGATGGTCCTGAGTCAAAGCTACTGATATCTGACGAAGGGTTGGTTGGCAAGCCGATTTTCGGTGGGGTAAATCGAAGCCAGGTCTGCTCTAGCCTCAAAAAGGCATATCCAGATGCCCGCATTTTAATTGTAGTTCGAAATCAATGGGATATCGTTCAATCTCTTCATAACCAATGGGTGAAAGGGGCCAGAAAAGGAACCAAAACTATTGGAGACTACATATGGTATCAGAAGAAAAAGTACCAAAAAGACGAAAAGTTTACACTTGACAGTCAGTGCTTCAATACGAATGAAGATTACTTGAACTTGGCGTTCTTGAACTATTCGGGAATAATATCTCTTTACAAAAAGCATTTCTCAAACGTCTTTGTTCTGCCCTATGAGCTTCTCCTTGCAGATAGCCATGAATTTAAGCGAGTACTTGAAACGTTTTTAGAAACTTCAATAGATATTGATCTTGCAAAAGTTACCCAAAACAAGGTTAATAAGAGTCTCGAATTTGATGCCCTTGCTAAGAAGATGATTGAGAATGCGCTTATACAGATTCCTCTACCATCAATACTTAAATCTTTGATAGTGTTTACCGCATATCGGAAAAAAGCAAAAAGACAAAGTTCCGACTTGCAGCGTGTTGAGCCTATCGTAAAGAATTATTTTCGTTCTGATAATCAAGACTTGCTTAAATTGCTTGATCATAGCACAAGAGCGAAAGTTGGTGATTTCTATGCTTATTGATCCTATGAATTTTAAGCCCCCAATATTATTCATTGCCTTTAATAGGCCGTCTGAAACGAAACGATCATTTGATTGCATCAGAAAAGAAAAGCCAAATAAGCTTTATGTTGCAATAGATGGCCCAAGAAATGATAAGGACAAAGAACTTTGCGCCACAGTCATTGAAATTGTGAAAAACATCGATTGGGAATGTGAAACGCATTACTTGATTAGGTCAGAAAACAAAGGCTGCGGTAGAGCAGTAAATGAAGCGCTTGATTGGTTCTTTGAGAATGAAGAAATGGGAATAATCCTTGAAGATGACATCATAGTCCAGAGACCGTTCTTTAGGTTTTGTTCTGATCTTCTTACGAAATACCAGTACAATGAAAAAGTTTGGATGATCTGTGGCAACAATTTGTTGTCACTATGGGGGAATAATGAATATTTCTTCAGTAAAATTGGATCGGTTTGGGGCTGGGCTTCATGGCGAAGAGCATGGAGTAAACATGACAAGGACTTGTCTACTTGGAATGATGGGTCAGGAAAGGAGCTAATAAAACAAGCTCTCCATCCTGAACTTGCTGCCAAAAGAATTGCGACTGTTCAAGCGGTCGTTGAAGGTAAAGTCGATACTTGGGACTACCAATTCACCTATTCCAGAATAATTAATCACGGACTTTCTATAATTCCTAAAGCAAATTTGATCGAGAATATCGGTTTTAACCCAAACGCAACTCATACATTTGATCAACCACATTTCTGGGAAAATCAAATAGTACAAACCGAAACGATAGATACTTCAATCCAAATACCTGTTAAGCCAGATGATGCCTTTGATATTTCATTGCACATGGCAACTCAACAAAATCCGTCTTCTGGGCAAAGTTTCGCAAAGAAGCTAAGAGACCGGATGAAAAAGGTGATTGGTTTATCCAAACAATAACCGTGAAAGAAGTTAGCTAGAATCAAGATGCTGTTCGATAGTTTTGAATTCGCTTTATTCCTGCCGGTGGTATTCGTCACTTATTGGCTTTTAAAAAGAACATCACAGCGCAGAATTTTACTGCTCATTTCAAGCTATATATTCTATGCTTCTTGGGATTTCCGTTTTTTAGGACTTATCGTTTTCAGTTCAATAGCTGATTATGTTATAGCACTAAAAATAGGTCAATTAAGCGCAACCAATCGACG
Source organism: Bacteroidia bacterium (assembly GCA_030427905.1). Taxonomy (GTDB): domain Bacteria; phylum Bacteroidota; class Bacteroidia; order Flavobacteriales_D; family Cryomorphaceae; genus CBDDKU01. The sequence goes on along the minus strand of JAUICL010000012.1, from coordinate 13,968 downwards.
AAAGATTCTGCTACTTATTAGTGTCTTTGCCAATTTAGGTCTCCTTTTTTTCTTTAAATACTTTAATTTCTTTCTCGAGTCTTTTCAAGAAGTATTCAGACTATTTGGTAGCCCGATACATGACTCTACAATAAATATCATTCTCCCAGTCGGCATTAGTTTTTATACCTTTCAAACTTTGGGTTATACTATTGACGTTTACAAGAGGCGAATTTTACCTGAGCGAAATCCAATCACTTTTCTCTGTTACGTAGCCTATTTTCCTCAACTAGTGGCAGGGCCAATAGAGCGAGCAGGCAATCTAATTCCGCAATTCAACAAGCAGAAACACTTTGATTTAGATGGGGTTAAAACCGGCCTACGACAGATTCTATGGGGCCTTTTTAAGAAAGTTGTCATAGCTGACAATTTGGGTGATTTAGTGGATGCTTGTTTTAATTCTCCAGAAAATTATTCGGGACCGATGCTTTTCACCGCTGCATCATTGTTCGCTTTTCAGATATATTGTGATTTTTCAGGCTACTCAGATATTGCCATTGGTACGTCCAGGCTTTTCGGGATTTCTTTAATGCAGAATTTCAAAACACCTTACTTTGCCACCAACATTGTTGATTTCTGGCGTCGTTGGCATATATCATTGTCAACTTGGTTCAGAGACTATTTATACATCCCACTAGGAGGTAATAGGCTTTCATTTAAAAACACTTTAAGAAATATTTTTTTAGTATTTGTTGTCAGTGGAATTTGGCATGGGGCAAATTGGACCTTCGTAATGTGGGGAGTAATTCATGCTGTGTTTTTTGCGCTCTATTTAGTATCTGAAAAAAGAAGTGACAATTGGAGATATGAATTTCAGGGATTCTTTGGAAAATTCCTTAAGAGCATACTTGGACTGGTATTGACATATTCAATAGTAACGCTCGCATGGATATTTTTTCGATCGGATTCCTTGTCAGATTCCATCATATACTTGAACACCATGTTATCAATTCAACACTTTTATTTTACCGATTTTGAACAGTTTTTTATCGAGAATAAATTTCTCTTGATAACACTTTTCTTGTTTATTCTAACTGAATGGATCACTCAGAAAGAAGAGTTTGCTTTAGAGCGCACCATAAAAAAGTATCCGGTTGTTTTAAGATGGCTTATATATTCATTAATTATGGTACTTATTGGTTTATTTGTTAAGTCAGATCATGCTCCATTCATTTATTTTCAATTCTGATGCTTTTCTCTTTACTTCTTAGATTTTCTCTTTTCTTAAACTTCTCTGCATTAATCTATCTCGGCACCATACTTTATTTCGGATCCTATAAACCACATTTAACAAAGAACATTCAGTATCGGCTAGGAGGTACTGGCCATTCATTCACAAGATTTCAAGAGGCTAAAATATATAGAGCTGTTAATACCTTGATTATTGGGTCATCCCACGCCTACAGAGGTATAGATCCAAGAATTCTCGAAAGCTACGGCATTTCTTCCTTTAACCTAGGAACAAGCGCTCAAACTCCAAGACAATCCGAACTAATTCTTAGGAGGTATGTCGACATATTCAAGCCTAAATCAGTTATACTGGACGTTTATCCGCCTTTGTTTTGCCGCAAGGGTGTCGAATCAACTCTGGATATTGTTTCGAATGATACAAATGATATTCAATCATTTGAACTTGTACTTAATGAAAGAAATGCACTTACGTTCAACACATTTGTTCTTTCATCTTTCTATCAATATTTCGGGATAAAAAATGAGTTTAAAGAAAATAGACACAAGGCAAAAGATTCGTATATCACTGGAGGATTTGTTGAAAGCAACTCTGAAAAGAGAGTGAATGATAGAATTGATTCTTTTGAAATTGAAATTTTAGATTCTCAACTCAGCGCCATCGAATCAATTAAAAGAATCTGTGAAGAAAGAGGAATACGCCTAATAATGACTTTTGCTCCTGTCACTAAAAAAAAATATGAAAGTTTTAGAAACATTGAAACATTTGAGTCGGTAGTTAAAAACTTTGAGTATTACGATTTCAATACGATCATTGCACTTGAAGATTCAATTGACTTCATGGATTCCCACCACTTGAATCAGAGTGGAGTACACAAATATAACAGGATGCTTGTAGAGACCATTTTCGTGGACTCATAGTCTTTATTTATGTCAGACATAACATTGAAGAGTATACTAGTAGTAACACATTACAGTAAGCTGTATGGTGCAAACAAATCACTTTTAAAGAGTTTAGAACTTTTGAGAGCGGAGTATCGGTTTACTGTTCTTGTCCCAGAAATAGGCCCATTGACTGAGTGCTTAATTAAGCTGGAGATCCCTTTCATCAATAACCCTTTTGAAGTAGATATTTTCGATCCAACAAACCTTAAATCCCAACTTGCAAAAAAGAGGAGGGTTCGATTTAGAGATTCTCAGAAAAATGAGCTTCTGCGTAGAATTGAAAACTCAAAACCAGATTTAATATACTCTAATTCCAGCGTCACCCTTCTAGGTTCATTCTTATCGGAACACCTCAACATCCCGCACATTTGGCACTTCAGAGAGAATATTTTTGATCACTACCATAGAACTTATGATTCAAAGAAGTCCGCTGATAAAAGTTTCCGTCAATCAACTACAATATTGGTTCCGGGCAACTATATCAAACAGATGATTGCCAGTCGATTCGGGCATCATCCAAATATCATCCAAATTCACAACCCGATCGATGAAGCAGTAGATACCAATATTCAAAGAGTAGATGGGCAAATTCATATCGGAGTAGTTGGCCTAATCCACCCGAAGAAGAATCAGCTATTCACGTTAAAAGCCCTAGGACCACACTTAAATAATTTGAACTTAAAGTTGCATTTTTTTGGCGACGGTGATACTATCATTAAGGGCCAAATGCTCAAAATGGTTGAGGACAATAGCCTGCAATCGAATGTTTCTTTTCATGGACGAGTCAACGACGTTAATCGAATATTCAATTCTTTCGATATCTTGATTAACATGTCAGAACATGAGGCCTTCGGTCGTGTAAATCTGGAGGCCATGCTCCATGGCGTACCAGTTATAGGTCTAAATAGTGGAGCTACTCCTGAAATTGTCGAACATAATGCCACTGGCTTAATCGTCGAGAAAACAGCTGAATCGCTACTTGAAGCTGTTAAAGGTCTTTTAGATAGCGAGATTAGAAACAGAATGGGTTTAAATGCCAAGAGAGTTTACTCCAAAAGGTATTCGAATGTCCAGTATAAAGGACAATTCAAGAGTATTCTGGACGCTACCTTTTTGACCTAAAAAAACGAATTGATAACTACCTATTTCTTTTAGCTTTGCCACTGTGGAACAAAAGATCACCCCTCCATCAAAACTTAGCTTAGGCCTCAATGAGCTTTGGTCTTACCGGGAGCTATTCTACTTCTTTACCTGGCGGGATATTAAAGTAAAATACAAGCAGACATTTTTAGGATTTGCATGGGCAATTCTCCAACCCTTCGTCATGATGGTCATCTTCTCCATCTTTTTCGGAAAAGCCCTGAATGTCCCTAGCGATGGTATTCCCTACCCCTTATTCGCTTTTTCGGGATTAATGCTTTGGAATGTGTTTTCAACAGGGTTATCTGGAGCGGCCAACTCCATGGTGACCAATGCCAATATCATCAAGAAAATATACTTCCCCAGACTCGTTATACCCATGAGCGCCATCTTGGTCGCAGTTTTCGACTTCATCATGGCCTTTATCGTCTACCTCGGCCTCGTACTTTATTACGACTATTCCTTCTCATGGGCAGCACTTTATCTAATACCTCTCGCTCTCACTCTCACTGTGCTCTCTACTTTCGGTCCGGGTACTCTAATCGCTGCCATCAATGTCAAATACCGAGACTTTCGATACATCGTTCCCTTTATGATTCAGGTCCTTCTTTTCCTAACACCTGTCATTTACCCTGTTTCCATGCTCGCCAACTACCCCTGGCTCCAGAAGCTGTTAGCGCTCAACCCCATGTATGCCCCCATCTCCATTATACGCTATGGACTCGTCCAAAAACCCTTGGATATGACCTTGGTATCGGTGAGTATTGTCTCGGGTATTTGCCTTTTTATCATCGGGATATTCTATTTTCGCCGTACGGAAGCTTATTTTGCTGACCTCGCATAAGGATCCATATGAAGCCCATTATTGAAGTAAAAGGTATTTGGAAAGAATATGCTCGGGGTGCGCAAAAAGAACAATACCTCAGCCTCCGAGACAACTTATTCCAAAACTTTCGCAAATCAAAAAAAGAATCCTTCTGGGCACTTCAAGACATCAATTTCGAAGTTAACCAGGGCGATAGCCTGGCCATCATCGGTAAAAACGGAGCGGGTAAATCCACCCTCCTCAAGATACTTTCCAAGATTACCCCACCCACAAAAGGCGAAATCACCCTTAGGGGTAGGTTGGCATCTCTTTTGGAAGTAGGGACTGGATTCCACCCAGAGCTCACAGGGCGCGAAAACATTTACCTAAACGGATCCATCCTAGGTCTTCGTCGTGACGAGATAAAAAAGCAATTCGACGCCATCGTCGACTTCTCTGGCGTAGAGGCCTTTCTCGAAACCCCACTTAAACACTATTCTTCTGGAATGCAACTCCGACTGGCCTTTTCCGTAGCCGCTCACTTGGAGCCCGAAATTCTGGTAATAGATGAAGTCCTGGCTGTGGGTGACTCAGCCTTCCAACAAAAATGCATCGATAAAATGACAGAAGTCAGTGCAAGTGGCAAAACCCTCTTGTTCGTGAGTCATAATCTGCAAGCTGTCAAAAACTTATGTCACAAAGGCATGCTCATTAAAGAAGGGAAGCTAAATTTTATTGGTTCTGTAGATGAGACAATTACACAATATGTAAATGCAGATTTGCATAACGCTCAAAGAGTAGACCTTACTCAAATTAAAGAACGAAGGGGGGACCAGAAAGTAATTTTCAGTTCACTTGAGTTCAATGCTCCCCAGTTTCTGCCTGGAGATAAGGTTTCATTCACCCTTGAGCTAACTCAGAAGGATCAATCGGTATTTACTGATGCTGATTTTGGCTTAGCCATTCAAGATAGTCTAGGCACTACTATCCATCATTTGTCGAACAAATTCATCGGCCTTTCAATTCATACATTGGATTCAAACAAGAAATACGTTTTCACAATTAATCAGTTCCTCAAGCAAGGAAATTATTCCCTAGTATTGTTTTTAAGAACAGACGAAACGATTAGGGATTGGCTAACGGTTCCGGGTGCTTTGAAAATTTCAGAAGGAAATATTTATGGGTATCCTGCTTCTGATGCAATTTCTAGCATAGTACAAACCCCTTATGAATTTCGTGAAATATGAAAGATGCCTTTTTACAAAAAATAGTTTTGCTGATGATCAGATTTGGATACCGCATCCTAGGTCAAAAGGTCACAGCACTATCTCAGAGGTTAGTAGGAATTGATATGGGTACTGATTTTAAAAGCTCAGGAGAAGAGTACCTGATTGAAAGTATAATAAAGCCAATTTGGAACCCATCTGTAATCCTTGATGTGGGAGCCAATATGGGAGAGTATAGCGAGACGCTCAAATTATACTTTCCTGATGCAAAGATTTACGCCTTTGAACCCAATTCTGACTGCTATGAAAAACTTAAAAGTATCAAGAATGTAACAAGCTTCAACATCGCTTTATCAAATAGCGTTGGAGAAATACCTTTCTATTTACAATCTGATGTTTTAGGTTCTAAGCGAGGTAGCCTTACCAATCATTTTCATCAAGATGTAGACGTCACGAAGTTAATGGTGCCAATTGAAAGACTGGAGAATTTAATATCATCTGGCCAAATAGAATTACCAAACTTCATCAAGGTTGATACAGAAGGTAATGACCTTAGGGTGTTAGAAGGGCTTGGTGAATACCTCGAAAGAATAGAGTTGATTCAGTTCGAATTTAACGCTATGCACATCTATTCACGGATATTTCTCCATGACTACTACCAACTCCTAGAAAATTTTGACATATATCGCATTGCCAACAATAAGCTGATTGATATTCGAGAATACTCTCCCAATTATGAAATTTTTAGATTTCAGAATCTTTTTTGTGTCAATAAGGATATGAATGTTGATATGACTAAATATTTGTAGACTTGAATTTGCTTGTAAATTACTCGTCATATTCTGTACATCGTGCTTTGCCTAGAAATATAGTTCATGAAGACGTTCATCTTTTCAAACATGAATTAGACAGGTCATTTGACGGTTTTAGCGGTTATTTGTTTGAAAGAGTTTGGCTTGATAGCGGAGGCATCATTTCAAAACCATTCCACTTAGTTTATCCAGAATCACTGTGCAACATTAAAGTTGAAAAATCAGATTACATAAAGAGGATTAAGCAAAGCGCTAAAATAATCTTGAAACGACATATAGGGCAGCACAAGGAAGGAATTTGGATTTCTGAGCGTTGGAGCCATGGATATTTCCATTGGTTCTGTGATGCACTTACCAGGTTAATCGCCTGGAATGACTTCCAAGATAGGTCTAATCATCTCATTTTACCGGAGCACTACTCAAACTATAAATACATAGTTGAATCTATAAGTTTTTTCGGTTTCACAGCTTCATTTTTACCTAGGGGCTCAACGCTTTTTGTAAATCAACTGTTTATGATGGAGCCGACAGCTAGGCCTGGCAATTACCATCCACCAACGATTAAGAAGCTCAATGCATTTATTCGTTCTAAGATCAGTGATTGTGCAATAAAAAGTCGTATTTACATCAGTCGATCAAAAGCTAAAGTTAGGAGGGTCTTAAATGAAAGTCAATGCATACCGATTCTTCATGCTTTCGGGTTTGAAGTAGTCCATCTTGAAGATTTAGACTTCGAATTGCAAATGAAAAAACTCGCATCAGCAGAAGTTATAATGGGAATCCATGGTGCTGGTCTTACAAATATGCTTGCAGCTAAATCGGGTACCACAATAATTGAAATCCGAGGGGAGCAAGATGATAAAAATAATTGCTTCTTTTCGTTGGCGGGTGCTCTTGAAAACCCGTATTACTATATTAAAGTTACCGAAAATCCAACAGAGACTGATCGTGTTGGAAATGTTTCAATCGATCCTGATTACTTAAAGAATTGCCTTGATCAAATATTAAATAACGTCCAATGAAGTATGTCGTAGTTACTGGCGGGTTGGGATTTATTGGATCTCACCTATGTCGTTCCATCCTACAAGGTGGAACAAAGCTCATCATCTTTGATGACCTATCAAATGCAGACAAATTGAGCTTGGATGAATTTAATGAGTATGATCATTTTGAGTTTATTCAACATGATATTTCCAGCCCACTTCCTGACTTGAACAAGGATATCGATTACATATTCAACTTAGCGGCTTTGGTCAGCGTTCCAGATTCATTTCAGAACCCACTGCGAACACATCAGGTCAATGAAACAGGATTTATCAATGTCTTGGAGTTCGCAAAAAGACATCATGTAAAAAAGCTCGTTTATGCATCATCTTGCGCTGTCTACGGATCATGTCTGAATCTGCCCCTAAAGGAAATTGAACCAGTCATTCCAGAATCGCCATATGGCCTTACAAAACTAAACAATGAGCGATATGCTAAGTACTTCCACCAGGCAAATGGTTTGGAATCGGTTGGTCTGCGATTCTTTAATGTTTTTGGCCCAGGGCAAAAACCTACATCACCATACGCAGGAGTTATTTCAATTTTCATGGACAGAGCCATTAAGAATGAACCCATAACAATATACGGTGATGGTAGTCAAATCAGAGACTTTGTATTCGTTGAAGATATAGTTAAGGCCATGATCTATGCATCGCAAAGCGAGATCGGATGTGAAGTATTCAACGTTGGAACGGGTATTCCAACTTCTGTCAACGATCTCTTTAAGTCCATTTCTGATATCACAAACTACGCTGGCGATCCAATATACGCCCCACATCGATTGGGTGACGTAGAATTAAGCTGCTCAGACCCTTATAAGCTGGAAAGCAAGACAAAATACAAGCCAACCACCACCATCCAAGATGGTCTTAAAGCGCTTTACGAAAGCCTTAAAATGAGCTAATGTCTTTCCCCAAGATCTCCATTATCACCCCATCCTTTAACCAAGGACAGTACTTGGAACAAACCATCGATTCTGTTCTGAGCCAAGGGTATCCGAACCTAGAATACATGGTGGTCGATGGAGGCTCAACGGACAATTCAGCCGAAATTATTCGCAAATACGAAAAGCACTTGACTTGGTGGGTCTCAGAAAAGGACAATGGTCAGAGTCATGCGATCAACAAAGGCCTAAGAAGGGCTACGGGGCAAATCATCAATTGGATAAACAGCGATGACTACTACGAACCGCATGCGCTTAAATCAGTAGTCGAGGCTTTTGAAAACCCACAAGTCACTATGGCCTCTTTTCGAGCCAACGTGATTGGACTTCAAAACCGTATTTCACGTGGTACAGACATCTTTAGAGAAAGCCTTCCAAAAACCATCGCCTACACGAGAATCGATCAACCAGAAACCTTCTTTAGGAGTGAGGCGGTAGCCAAAATGGGCCTCTTAAACGAAAATCTACACTACTGCATGGACAAGGAGTGGCTTTTGCGCTACTTCTTGCATTTCGGAATAGAAGGGGCCATCAATGTTGATAATGTCATTTTAAACTTCAGATACCACGAAGACTCAAAGTCAGTTTCGGCAAATGACAAGTTTGAAGTTGAAGCTGATTGTATTTATAGTCAATACGCAAAAAATGTTGGACACGAACGAGCTTTCAAATGGCTTTCTAAGTCTTGCCAGTCTTCAGATGAAATAGAGCTGGAGATTCCACATACGTCACTCTTAGAAAAGTACGGCCTATCAATACTTGACTACACCATGTTCAAACGTTTCATCGAAACATATGAAAAGTTAGATAAGCAAAACGCATTAGAAATTGAACGTTGTATCAATTATGACTCTCTATCGATTCATGATCAAAAGCAAATTAAATTGCTCGTGAGCAGGATTAGGCACATTCCACGTTCATTACTCTCTTTTTTTCGAAGACTCAAGAGGGTTGGGGTCTAGTAAATAACCCTTGTAGGATGAAATGAAAAGGCGATAATTGACGATCTTGTCATAGAAAACTCCATAAGGCAAAAGCGTCTCCATCTTTTTTAATAAAGGGTCTACCATCAACCCGAGCCGCCCCTTTATTCGACCAAAAGCAGAAAACGAAATCCCCATTTCAGGATGTCCCATATTTACAGCCACTCTTCTCGTCAACGCTCCTGTCCGATAGCGACGATACAAGCTTTCTGAAGAAATTCGGTTTGACTCATTCTGAAACACAATTTCATCAGGCAAAAGAAATATCTGAACCCCAGCTTGATCCAACTTTTTGAAGAGCAATAAATCTTCTATTCCCGCAAAAGGAATAGAGTCATACCCACCAACTTGTTCTATCCATTTCTTTTCTATAGAGAAGTATTGACTTGTTAAGCCGGTCATCCGAACCCGTTTTACATTTAAGTTTCCAATTTCTCGCAGTCTATGCTTGTTTGAATACAACCCGTGCTTCAAGATATATTTCCCAAACTTTGAATTGTGGAGCTCCTTCTTCAATGCTTCTGGATATTCCCAGAAATAATTGAAACCAGACTTTCCTTTCTCACGATGAAGTTCTAGAGTCCGGTCGATGCTACTGCGAGATATAAGAATGTCATCATCCAAAAACAAGAGCAACTCCGACCCTGAATGCCTCCACCCCACATTTCTTGCAGTAGATGCCCCAAGACCTCTCGATTTTAGAAGTAAAAATGACCCTACGTCACTCTGTCTTAATCTACCATCTGCTGTATCATCAACAACAATAACTTCGATGCACTTTCCTTCGATGGCGATTTCGAGATTTGAAAGGGTAGGACCTAAAATGTCCATATTCCCTGTTGTAGGGATAATAACAGATAGGATACTAGACTCTTTCAATTTCTTGGTGCAGATCAATTAATGCAAATCCAAATAACTTAGTTTTGTCGCAAACCACCTGTATGAACATCCTATTTTATTTTCCCACAAGCGAAAGGAGTATTTCACTCGAAACCTTGATGGAAGAATTCTCGAAAATGGGACACACTGTATTTCTCTTAGGTTGGGATTCAAAAGGTCCTATACATACGGCTGTCGAACAGTTTGGTGTCAGCACGCAAACATTTACACCCAAATCAGCCTTTTCCCCGCTATTCTATTTCGAACACATGCGGTATCTGGCTTCCTATTGTAAGCGTCATCAAATCGATCTAGTTTATTCCCATACCCAACCAGTAAATTTCGTTTCTGTTTTTGCTCAGTTCTTTGTGAAGGCAAAATTCTATATCTGTCGGCACCATAGCGATTACATTATGAACGGATCCAACAACAATGCCAAGCGCTTCGATAAAATCATTAACCGCTTTGGTAAACGGTTCATTGTACCATCCAAAAAAGTTTACCACCAGCTGGTTGAAGTAGAAGGTGTAAAAAACAAAGAAGTGAGATTGATAAACTATGCTTACCGGTTTGAGAATTACCCAGCTCTAGACGAAGCCCTCGTTCTAAAAATAAAGAAAGCGAGTTCAGGCAAAATTACCCTCTGTGCAGTCTCGCGGTTCATACCTTGTAAACGTTACGACCTTTTAATAGATACCATCTCTGAAATGGTTGCGCAAGGCCTTCCCGTCCATATCAATATCCTAGGCGTTGGACCTTTGCTCGAACAAGTTAAAACCCAGGTGGCGAATTTAGATCTTCAAGATCACGTAACATTTGTCGGGTTTACAAAGCGCGTACTCGAGTACATGAATGCCGCCGATTTAGTCGTTCATTTTAGTGATTCAGAAGCCAGCAATAGCGTCATAAAAGAAGCGGGTATTCTCGAAAAGCCGGTAGCCGTCTGCAACGATGTGGGTGACTTTGATGACTATATTCGTAATGGAATAGAAGGATTTGTCATGTCAAAAGAAAACCCTAAAAAGGAATTGATCTATATTGTTGAACAAATAAATACAGATAAAGAAGCGACCAAAACAATGGGTGTCAGACTAAAAAAATCAGTACTTCAAAATTTCTCCGTAGAGAATGTAATCCAAGCCTATTCCGAAGTTTATAGCTAGAAATGACATTTTCGATTATTATTCCGACATACAACAGAGCAGAACTCTTAAAGCTCACCTTGGAAAGTCTTCTGGAGCAAGAAACCGCTGCGCTTTACGAAATTTTGGTTATTGATGATGGGGGAACTGATCACACAGCTCAGGTTATTCAAGATTTAAACGCAGACATCATCAAATACCATTGGATATCTAACAGAGAGCGAGGGGCAGCTCGCAATTTCGGTGTTTCGGTGGCCAAGGGGAACTACATAAACTTCTTTGACTCGGACGATATCGCCTATTCAAATCACTTAAGTCTGGCGTATGGACTTATACAGAACAATCCTTCTCTCGATCTATTTGCCCTGAGCTATGACATAAAAGCCCCTGACAACAAACTGATCACCAAAAGAATCTTAGGTCCACAGGTCCGAGATTTCATTCTTTCTGGTAATGACCTAAGTTGTAATGGTGTATTCATTAAACGGGAGCTATCGGTTGCAAACCCATTCTCCGAGCAAAGAGCCTTATCGGCGTCAGAAGACTATGAACTCTGGCTCCGTTTGGCAGCACGTTACGATTTCCCTTGCTTTCCATCTATATCGCATGCTGTTATCCACCACGACCAGCGCTCTACCTTGTTGATCGACGCGGAAAAGCTCATTAAGCGAAAGCAAATCATGATAAATGAAGCGCGTAGTGATATAAAGGTTCAAGAGAAGTTTAGCAAAGGATTAAGAACACTTGAAGGTTCTACCTACGCATATATTGCCCTTCACCTGGCTTTAACAGGAAAGCATAAACCAGATGTTCTTAAGTATTTCTTCATGTCTTTAAATAAAGCCCCAGGCACCCTATTTTCGCGCCGAGGTTTGGCAATTATTAAACATGGCCTTTTGACATGGTAGTCAAGAATAACATTCTCTACATTTCCTATGATGGTCTTACCGATCCTTTGGGGCAAAGCCAAATACTCCCTTACATCATTGGTCTAACCCAAAGTGGATACAACTTTACCATCCTATCCTTCGAAAAGCCAGATCGATATGCCAAAATGGGACGTACCATAGCCGATATCTGCACAGAGCACGGGCTGACCTGGAAGCCGCTTGAGTACACCAAAAGGCCACCCATCATTTCGACCCTGCGCGATATTCAAAACCTCCTAAAAACGGCTCAATCCCTCGAAACATCCTTCGATCTTATCCATTGTCGTTCCTATATCCCGGCATTGGCAGCCCTTAAGTTGCGTAAAGCACTCAAGGCCCCCTTTATTTTCGATATGCGGGGCTTTTGGGCCGATGAGCGCGTCGATGGAAAAATCTGGAGCCTTCGCTCACCCGTTTACAATACCATCTACAAATACTTCAAGCGAAAGGAGCGCGACTTTATCGAGAAGTCGCAGTCTATTGTTTCCCTGACTTACGCCGGTAAAAACGAGATGGAGTCCTGGTACAACACCAAAAAGCTCTACGGTGGTTCAGAAGACTACTACAACTTCGACAGGCTCCAGGCCTTTCAAAACAAGTCTTACGTCATTCCTTGCGCCGCCGATACCGCCTTTTTTGACGAGACATCCATACGCCACTCCACACCCAAATGGCTCGGTGCTGTGCACGGCATCGAACCCGATCGAGAATACCTCGGCTATGTCGGATCCATGGGCACCTGGTATATGGCAGATGAAATGCTCAACCTCTATAACCACCTACGGAAGTCACGCCCCGAGCTCCGCTTTCTCATCCTCTCGCACGACGATCTAACCACCTTCAAGCAACGAGCCATCGACCTGGGTATCCCCCAGTCTTTTATTATTCAGATCGCCGCCGAACGCCGCGAAGTCCCTGCCCTCATGAGCCTCATGACCGTCTCCGTATTCTTCATCCTGCCCGCCTATTCCAAAAAAGCATCCAGCCCCACAAAGCAAGGCGAACTCATGGCCATGGGCGTACCCATCATCTGTAATGATAACGTAGGCGACACCGGCGAGATCATCCGTAAATACGGCGCCGGCCATGTAGTCAATGGATTCACCGAAACCGACTTCGAAGAAGTCGCCCAAAAGTGGGAAGAAATCAAAGCCATCGACAAAAACCAAATCCGTCACGGCGCCCTCGAATACTTTTCATTAGAAAAGGGAGTGAAGAAGTACGCGGAGATCTACGCGTCAATCCTTGAATAACATCAGGCTACCTAGTCTTTCACCCGCCGAATCCGCCTTAGCAGGAGTAGGAGGGTCCCTCGAGAAAGGAGTCAAGAAATACGCGGAGATCTACCAGTCAATCCTTGAATAACATCAGGCTACCTAGTCTTTCACCCGCCGAATCCGCCTTGGCAGGAGTAGGAGGGTCCCTCGAGAAAGGAGTGAAGAAGTACGCGGAGATCTACCAGTCAATCCTTGAATAACATCAGGCTACCTAGTCTTTCACCCGCCGAATCCGCCATAGCAGGAGTAGGAGGGGCGTTAGAAAAGGGAGTGAAGAAATACGCGGAGATCTACCAGTCAATCCTTAAGTAAAAGCTGATTCAACTGACGATCATCCCCCTTAACCCCCTTCCGCCTAAGGTAGATAGAAGGCCTGGATATAGGCATGCCGACGTTATTTCGAGAACATGTGGCCATTGAATGTTCAATTGGCTCACAGCTTACAGAGTTGAAATCAGACAATTCTTCAGGTATGTCGTGAGCCAAATTTCGGCCTTAATTTTATTCTCTTAGAAACTCAGAAATAAACGGAAGTCCGCCGCACCCTTGCAGAGGTCAGGCATCGAAAGCTATGCTTTCGCTAATGCCGTTTCCGAGTTTGGGTAAGGCGCTGAAG
>JAUICL010000011.1 GCA_030427905.1 Bacteroidia bacterium | reverse complement strand
AACGGAACCGTGATGACGCGATTCTCGCTCGCCACCGACAACTCCTACAAAGGTGCCGACGGACAAAAAGTGCAAGACACCCAGTGGCACACCCTCGTGGCCTGGAATAAAACCGCCGAACTAGCACAGAAACTCCTCGCCAAAGGCAAAGAAGTAGCCATCGAAGGGAAGCTTACCAGCCGCTCTTACGAAGACAAAGACGGCAACAAGCGATACGCTACCGAAGTGCGGGTAGACCAGTTCTTGCTCTTCGGAAAGAAAGGTGAGTAGACTCGTCAGCCCCTAAGCTCAGAAAGCGATCCGAAAGTTTTCGGATCGCTTTTTTATTCATTTGATCAATCCTTAGCCAAAAGAAAGCTTTCTTTCAAATGACTCCCAGTATCTGAACTGGATAACGGCTCTGGAGTTTTCCCACCAGTGCAGCGAAAGCAAATTTTGCAGACGACCGAAGGAAGCGAATGATGCGCAATTGGAATAATCACTTTTTCTGTTTTTGCATTTGACCGCATCATGCTGACAGTAGCTTCGCAGCTCGTCAGTCCATGCTAAACATGCTGACATCAGTGAAGCTGATCGTCAGTAAGATTTGTTCAGCGTTTTGAAAGGCCGTTAAATTCTAAAAACGGCCTGGAGAAGCACCTTTGGGAAAACAGGGAATTTTTGTTCCTTTTGTTTCCCATCGGTCGCCAAAGGCTTGCCGTCGGCGCAGCATAGACAAAAGGAAAAGAAGAAGAAGAAGAATTGGATAAATGCTATTTATCTATGTCTGGAACGTTCCATTGATAATTGCAACTCATTTCTTAATAAAATCCATCCTAAAAGCTATGTGAGAGCAACATCCATTTCCTATTAGCACTTCTGAATTAAAAAGTCGGCGATCTTGGACGTATCAATCTTGACCAACTCAATACCCAATTGGTCTATCAAAAAAGAATAATTCTATCTTTCCCTCCGTGACCACCCTCCACAAAATCAAACGCTACATCTATCTCCTCGGGCCCGGAATGCTCTACGCCGGAGCAGCCATAGGCGTTTCTCACCTGATTCAATCTACCCGAGCTGGAGCAGACTACGGCTGGCTTCCCGTTATAGCAATTATTGGAATTCATCTGGTGAAGTACCCCTTTTTCAAAGCTGGATCTGCATACGCGGTTTCGGCTAAAGAAAGCCTGATAAGTGGGTACAAACGCATCGGAAACTGGGCGCTCCTACTCTACTTTCTGATCACCGTAGCTACGATGTTTACCGTGATCGCTGCCATCACAGCCGTATCCGTAGGACTTATAGCCTACGTCTTCCAAATCAATCTCTCACCTGCACTACTCACACTTTCTTATCTCGTCTTCAGCGTGGCCTTTCTCTTGTTTGGTCGGTACACCTGGCTCGAAAAAATCATGTCGGGAGTTATTTTGGTCCTCACCATCTCCACTATCCTGGCATTCACCAGTGCATGGTTTGACCCACCTGCCTGGAATCAACTGGCAGATTCACCCGTCCTGGATGGCGTCTTTCTGATGATGCTGATCAAACTCATGGGCTGGATGCCCGCCCCACTCGACCTTTCGGTGTGGCACAGCATCTGGACCGAAGAAAAAATGGCTATAGCTGGTGGATACTACGACCAAAAAGCAGCTGATCGAGATTTCAAAATCGGATATTGGGGCACTATGGTGGTTGGGGTCCTTTTCCTGGGGCTCGGCGCACTGGTGCTCCATGGCCATCCAGAATCACTCCCAGATTCGGGTGTGAAATTTAGCCATCGTTTGATCAGCGTTTACACCACTCAGCTCGGCGATTGGGCATTTTGGATTGTAGGCGTGGCAGCACTTACCACCATGATCTCTACCACACTCACTTGTCTCGACGCCATACCGCGTTCGCTCAATGAGCTATGGCACGTGTGGAAGCCCGATCAGAAGAAGTCGATTTACGGAATCAGTATCAGAGTTCTGGCCTTGGGAAGTTTTGCTATTCTCTATCTCTGGGGGCCTGCCATGGTGACTATGGTCGATATAGCCACCCTGCTTTCCTTTTGCACATCACCCATTTTTGCTTTTTTGAACTACCGGGCTATGAACCTGGATTCCCTCCCCGCTGACCAGCGCTGGACCAAAGGAGAAAACTACTACGCTCTCACGTCCATCACTATCTTGAGCGTTTTAGCGGTAGCTTTCCTTATACTCCGGTTTGGATGGTAAACCGGTTCTTGAATCCGACATATTCACTGATTCCTTTCCCCTTCTCTTGAAGAGACTTGTATAGAGTACATACTCTTGGACATATCGCCACCCTTATTTCAGCAAGAGGACTAATTGGCTCAGAGCTTGCGGAAATGACATCTAACATCCACAGTGAATACTGAACCAATATTCGGCCATAACTTTATTTGTCAGAAACTCATGAAACAAACGAAAGTCCACCGCACCTATGGCTGAGCGCATGTATCGGAAGCTATTCTTCAGTATGAATAAGCGTTTGCTTTAACTTCAAAAATGACTCCCTAGTAATGAAGCTGAGAACGGATTCCCGTTTTCGAACCATGAAGGCCGATAAAAGTGGTAGTCGACTTTGGAGCGGATCTCTTTTGTCGGCCGGTCCGGTGCTTCTCTTATCTTTTCAAAGAGAAGCATCGGATCAACTTTCGAAAACAAATGATTTTTTGCTTCTTTTTCATCCTTAGGAAAAACGAAGAGAAAAGAAAACGATCCAACTCAGTTTGCAAATTGGAAGAAAAGGGCGAATTCAAACTCAGGCTGAAGAGTTCGCCTTATCTGACATAATTCCATACTACAACCCTCAATTCCCCCCCTTCAAATTTTAATAAGTACTCCTCCTATTCACAAAGAATCTTCCCCTATAACCTTCTGTCCATTAATCACCTGCAAAAAACCAAGCCTATAAAGGCATTCAGAGCATAACCTTCCCAAATTTTTCACGTAGAACTCTCTATAAAATGATGGGTATGGTGAAAAATTTTACACTTTATCTTAATCTGCTAGTACTACTTTTTGCACTAAGCCTATTCCCCTTAACCTTGCTGAGTCAAATTGACGTTTCCTTTGCTACCACCGACAACACGGTGTGTAGTGGAACCGAATGCGACTACGATGGCCCGAGCATCCTAATCAACGAATTGATGCTTTCGCCTACGGCAAACGATGGGTCGATGTGGGGAGGTAACGCCAATCAGGCGGGTGAGTGGATTGAGCTTTACAATCCCGATGTGTGCAACTCGGTCGATATTTCGTGCTACCACCTCGGTAACAACACCAACGATGGTGGTACTTATCCCGGTGGATACGTAATCCCAGCGGGAACGGTGGTTCCACCGGCAGGATTTGCCATGATCCGCGGTGTAAACGCAGCCCCAGTACCTGCCAATCTATTGGTAGAAAACGGTGGAAACGTGGTAGAACTCGTTGTAGACGGAACTGGAGTTTGTGTGGGCGGTGGTAATCGATTGTGGTTCCCAAATGCCGGTGGGTGGTTTGCCTTCTACGACAACAACGGGGTGCCCCAAGATGCCGTATCGTGGGCCAACCAATCCAATACGGATCAGTACCCATGCATTCCGCTTCCAACACTTCCGGGTTGCTCCTACAGCGGGCTACTCCCCAATTACGATGAGTTTCCCGCCGATCGAAAAGAGTATATCCTTCCTGTTTCGGCGGCTAATTACCAAGGACAAAGTTTGAGGCGTATTCCAGATGGCGGCGCTTGGGATGCGCAGGGAACACCGACCTATGCCACGTGCAATGCCACCTGCGTAGATCCCCAATTCTTGATTTGTAACGGTACGGCTACAGCCAACCCGACGGGTGGACTGGCTCCATACACCTATGTGTGGAATGACGTACAAGATCAAACGACTCAAACGGCATCGAACCTCTGTGCCGGAAACTACTGTGTGACCATCACCGACGCCAACGGTGATACGGAAACTCAATGCATCGATGTGATTGATGCGGAATACGAGACCACCATCGAAGCTGGGTTTTGTCCGGGTAGTACCTATACCTTACCCGACAATTCAACCGTTTCGGCATCTGGAACGTATAGCTTCACCTACCCAACCCAAGGCGACTGCGATAGTACTGTTACGGTCAATCTTCAAGAATACCCAGAGTACAGCTTTGACCTGAGCCCACAAATTTGCCAAAATCAAACCTATACTCTTCCAGATGGTACAGAAGTGTCTTCTACAGGAAATTACACGGTAAACTTCCAAACCATCAACGGGTGCGACAGTATCTACAACGTTGATTTGACGGTAAGCTCCCCCATTCAGATCCCCATGGATGTTGAGATCTGCTCGGGCGATTGGTACCAACTCCCCGATGGAAACATCGTTACTTCGGAAGGAACATTTGACGTATTGATTTCAGGTGGCGCTTCTTGCGATACCCTGTATTCTGTCAATGTGGCTTTCTTTTCAGAGTTGGACATTTCATTCACTCAGTTCGACAATATTTCTTGCTTTGGTGAAGGAGATGGTTCGGTGGAGTTGAGCGTTTCAGGCGGCTTAGAACCCTACACCTACACCTGGTCTGACGGTATAGACCACGGTACATCGGCTACGGATCTGGAAGCGGGAACGTACACACTTCAAATAACCGACTCAAATGGATGCGAAGCCGATACTACATTCGAAATCATCGAACCCGACCTGGTATCGATCACAGCGAGCGCAAATTCAACCATTTGTTACGGAACCGATGCCAATCTAACGGCAGAAGCCTTGGGTGGAACGGGCGATTTCACTTACCACTGGAGCGGCTCAACCGAAACCAGTGAAAGCATTACGGTATCGCCTGAAGAGAACACCACATATTGGGTATACGCCACCGATATAAACGGTTGTACCACCGATAGCGTAGCAATCTCTGTAGATGTGGTAAACATGTACGCCGACTCATTGGAAACCACAGCCCCAGTGTCTGTTTGCCATGGCGCGACAATTCGGGTCGGAGCGCGCTACAGTGGTGAGAATCCACCCTATTACTTTACCTGGAACAATGGACTACCCAATACCGCTGGGCCTCATGCCGTTTCTCCAAATGCATCTACCGTATACACTGTAACTGTTTCGGATTACTGTGGAAATGAAGTCACAGCCGATATCCCAATCACGATTTGGGAAAATCCCACTGCAAGTCTGGAGTCGACCAACGACGTGTCGTGTTTTGGTCTCAACGACGGGACAGCTGCGATCGATGTCAGCAATGGAACACCGACTTACAGCTATATCTGGTCGGATATTCAAGATCATGGAAGCAGCGCCGATGGCTTGGCTCCCGGAGATTATCAAGTAATTATCGAAGACGCCAATGGTTGTGCATCTCAAACCGACTTTACCATTTCTGAACCAGAGGAGATCACCATTTCAGCTATCTCTGACACCCTGATTTGCTTTGGCTCGGAACTTAGCCTATTTGCCGATGCGCTTGGTGGATCGGGTGCTTTGACATACAATTGGAGTCACAGTAGCGAACAGGGGCCAAACACCCTGGTAACTGCTGTAATTGACACCGTGTATTCTGTTTTTGCCGAAGATGAAAATGGATGTGTCTCTATTACTCAAGAAATCGGTGTAGAAGTCATGAGCATGTCACCTGAATTATTGGCGATCAGCAACGATACAGCTATTTGTCCGGGAGAAAGCGTAGCGATCACAGCCAACTACCATGGAGCCTACCCGCCTTACCAATACCAATGGACTCCCGCCGATATCAGCGGTACAGGCCCATCCACAATCAGCCCTGAAGCATCTACCACCTACACGCTTATGGTAGAAGACGATTGTGGAAACACAGTAACAGACTCGGTGGAAGTCGTTGTTTTCGACATCCCAATAGTTGAACTGCCCGATGTCTTGATAAGCGGTTGTAGCCCACTGGAAGCCATCTTGATGGATACTGTCAATGTATCAACGGATTATACGCACACCTGGAACTTCTCAACGGGAGAGTCTTACACAGGCAATCCATCGAATTTTGCGATTACAACGCCTGGTGTTTACGAAGTCATCCTCGAAATAACCACTGGGGATGGGTGTACGGCAACGAGCCCCACTTCCCTACCGGTAGAAGTCTACGAAGTACCCGTTGCCAATTTTCTGGCTTCGCCTTGGACGGCCGATATCGAAGACCCAAATATCAACTTCTCCGACCTAAGCGAAGGAAGCACGCTTAATCTTTGGACCATCAACGGGGAGAATTTCGAAAATGAAAGCCTCATTTCCTACACCTTCCCCGACACGGGAATGTATCCTATTGAGCTATTCGTTGAGAATGAATTTGGCTGTGCAGATAGCATCAGGCATTGGATCGAAATTGAAGTGGAATACGACATCACTATTCCCAACGCCTTCACCCCCGGCGATGGTAACGACAGTCCATACTACGATCCTACCAGCCTGACCAATACCGTATTCTACCCTTTCTCAGAATATGTTGAAGAAATTAGGATGAGCATTTTCAACCGGTGGGGTGAAATGATTTTCGAGACCACAGAGCTCGGCAAAGGCTGGAACGGAACCTACCGCAACAAGCCCTGCCCCATGGACGTGTACGTATACCGCATCGACTTCGTCTTTGCTGATGGAAATGAAGTAACCAAAGTCGGCGACATAACCCTCTTGAGATAATGGCCAATTGCATTCGTTCATATGGTTTACTCATACTACTTTTCGCTTCGGGAAGAGTTGCCGCCCAGGATATGCAATTTTCGCAGCCTTACAGCAACCCGCTCTATCTCAATCCCGCATTTACGGGGAGCAAGCAAGTGACCCGAGTGGTTATGAATTACCGTAAGCAATGGCCTGGAATCAAGCACGAGTACAACGCCTTGGCTTCGAGTGCCGACTTCTACATGAAGCCCTTGAACGCCGGATTCGGGCTCTCGTTTATCAAAGACGTAGCTGGTGCCAACGACTTGAGCAACACCATGGCTTCGCTGTACTATTCTCAGCAAATTCGTCTTTCCCGAAGGTCGAATCTGGCTGTGGGAATTAAAGGGAGTTTTGGCCAACGCGCCTATGGTGATGGCAATTTGCTTTTCGCTGATCAGGTGATCAGGGAGTCGGCTACCAGCCTTTCGCAGCAAAACACACCAGCTACAGGCTCTTACGCCGATTTCTCAGCGGGAATCCTGTATTTCAACACCAAGGCTTGGTTCGGGGTGTCGATGCACCGTATCAACGAACCAAATCAGTCTTTGATGGGTGGTGAAGACATCATTCCGCGTAAGCTATCTATTCACGGTGGTACCATCATTCCTATCGAAGAATTTGAAAAGTCGCTAGGCGCCAAAAAGCTTAGAGTGGCTTTCAACTACAAGCAGCAGGGAGATTGGCAGCAGCTCGATCTTGGAGGATACTTCACCATGAAGAACATCAACTTTGGGATGTGGTACCGCGGTATACCACTGAGACCAGACAAAGAGCGCTACCGCAATAATGAGTCGGTGATTTTTCTCCTTGGCTATGAAGCGCCAAAACGATTCTCCTTTGGTTATAGTTATGACATCAGCGTCAACAGGCTGTTCGGCTATAGCGGCGGTGCCCACGAACTATCTCTAATCTTGGAACTTCCCAACAGAAAGAAGAACACAAAGCGCCGGATAGTGCCTTGCGCCAGCTTTTAGAGAAAACCTTACGCCAATATCTATTCCTACGAAATAGTTATGATCGGAATCAATCCGTCCACTCCAAAAAAAGAAACCAGTTTAAAAGGAAGTAACGATTTTAGAATACACCCGAACGTCAGATGACTGTTCGATTTTTGAGCTCTGGGTCTGATTGGCTCACAGCTTGCAGAATCAAAATCTGTATGCTTGTGTAGAGTGTCGTGAGCCAAACTTCGGCCTTCATTTTATTTCATAGAAACGCTGAAACAAACGTAAGTCCGCCGCACCCATGTTAGAGCTCAGCCATCGGAAGCTATGCTTTCGCTAATGGCGTTTGCGAGTTTGGGTAAGGCGCTGAAGTGGTTTCATGGGTTTCAAGAAATAAAATTACAGCCCTGATCTTTTGTTCCTTTTGTATCAAGACAAAAGGAAGATGAAAACACTAAACATTACCTTAAAAACCTGTTGTTGTCATTAGTCGGCAAATAGAAGAATTCACTGAAGCAAAATTTTCTAAATTTTTAAAGACAACCCTTAAAATTTACAACCGTCTAAGAGCCAAATTTAATCGCCATGTTTTGTAGAAAAGCGCACATATTACCTGAGTTCCTTCAGGTTTCGCTCTATGGCGATACCATTCGCCTGTAGTCCACTCAGCCGCCGGAATTCCGGAAAATCAAATATTTATTAACCCTTAAAACTTAAAACGATGACTCGTATAGACGCTTCTATGCAGCACGAATTGGCTCGTGTAGATGCTCTTTGGAATCAAGAAATGTATGAGGAAGGTTTAAACCTTCTTGAATCAATTATTAGCCGTGAACCAGGATTTGGTAAAGCCCACGCCTATATGGGGTGGTATGCTTACGCTAAAACTGGTGACTTTAAAACAGCAGCTAATCACTATAGATTGGCCATGAAATTCAACGGTGAATTCGCGGGTATTTACCCAAACTACGCGATAGTTTTGTTCGAATTGCGCGAATTTCAATCTTCTATAGAAGTAGCTAGAAAAGGTCTGAACATAGCAGGTACCGACAGAGCCCAGCTTATGGGTATGGTTGGTAGAGCTCTCGAAACAATGAGAGAACTGCGTTCTGCTAGAACGGCTTACCGTGAAGCATTTCTTATAGCCGAAGATCATGACTACATGAATGCCATGAGAGCGTCTATGGAACGTGTTCGTCGTAAAAGAAGAATGGTGTTTTACGGATTGCTCAACTGAGACAGCCCTCCGATCATTTCGGGGGGCTTTTTAACATTAGAGCCCTACTCACCCCTAGCTCACACCCTTCACTGTGCTAGATTCTGATACACGGCGTGTACTCCCTTCCCCATTTCTTCTTTCGAAAACATCTGCGAACGAAGAGCCGCGTTCTTGCCGAGCTGATCTCTTAACTCGGGGTTGGTAGTCAACTGCTCAAGCTGTTTGGCAAGACTTACTTCATCGCCCACTTCCGAGAGAAATCCTTCCACTCCATCTCTTACCAATTCTGGAATTCCCCCACCCTTTGTAGCCACAACAGGCAGCCCGTTGTGCAATGCATCAATCACAGTGGTGCCGAGCCCTTCGGTGCTCGACGTGATTAGAAAAGCGTAGAGTTCCCTGAATACACTCGGTATATCACTACGAAAACCGGTAAAGGTCACCTGGTGATCTATTCCCAATTGAGTGGCTTGGTCTTTGAGCTCTTCTTCCAGTCTTCCCCCACCAACGATCAAAAAGTGAACGTCGTCCCTATTTTGCAAGTACGTCTTAGCCGCCATTAAGAATGTAGGGTAATCTTTGTGCGGAGCCAAGGCAGAAATATTGGCCACCAGCTTTTTTGAAGGCTCTATTCCGAATTCACTGTGGAGATATCCCGTAGGTGCATCCTGATTAAATCGGTTGAAGTCAATTCCCGAATACACCGTGACGGCCCGCTCTGGCTTGGTAATAAACGGTGCTACCATCGCCTTAATGGTGTTCGACACACAAACAATGGCCTTTACCCGTGGGTGATCGTACTTTTTCAGGGAGAATCCAGACTTCTTAAGGGGAAAATCGACCCGGCGGTGAACCACCACTGGTTTGCGCATCCCCAGTCTTAAAGCCAAGTACGCTAAGCTATGTCCCTTGCCCGAATGGGTATGGACTAGGTCAACTCCTTCGTTCTTTGCCGTTCTTCTGATCAACCGTGCGGTCGATATATCCAATCCATTCTTAAAGCTTCCAGATACGTGCCTGATCTCGTTGTCCCTACACCACTTCTCCATTTCAGAACCCTTCCGCACAGCCACAACTACTTCTGCTCCTACCGCAATGGAGTACTCGATCAGGTAAGCTATTTGCTGCTCTCCCCCGCGCCAACCGCGCTCCGAACTGACATGTAATACTTTGGGTTTGGCCATGCCCCAAAGATCGAAGAAAAATGGAATTACCTTCGAATTGAATCAAATCACCCTAGATTTATTTACTTTCGCTCTAAACCTAATCTCAGATGAGCGAACCAAAGACAGCCAAACAAAAAGCCAAGAGCTTTTTCAGAAAAATATTAGCTATCGCTATCCTAATCTTTATCGGGGTGGTATTGTTTCTTTATTACGCCAATATCAGCGACGGAACTCGTGCAGGAGTGGTCGTGAAAATATCGAAGCGTGGAGCTATCTTCAAAACGCTTGAAGGACAGCTAGACATCGGTAGCTTTGGTGCAGTCCAAGACAAAAATCAATTATCACAAACATTCAATTTCTCTGTCGAAAAAGGTGATGAACACATTTACAAGGAGCTCGAAGAAGCGTCCTTGACTGGTGAACGCATCCAAATTCGCTACAAAGAGAAGTATGCCGTGCTTCCGTGGCGGGCCGAAACGACTTATTTCGTGTATGAAGTGGTCAGGAGCGACAACCCCTCTAAACCGGATATTTCGAACAGGGATTTTCCAGGACATTAATCAGCAAGGGCATCAAACGATGCCCTTCTTTTTTGCCAATAAATGCAAAACCAAGATGAGTAGATATTTAAACGTCGGCCAATTGACAATCACTACCTAAGGGAATATTGACCTTTCAGTTGTTATTTGATAAAACCGCTTGTTTATGAATTTCAAAGCCCTGTTCTCGACCGCAATTTTACTAACCGCATTGATTGGCTGTAATGCGGGCAACCCCAATGCCCCTGCCCAAGATCAAAATGAATTTGCGCAGCTCCCTACCGATGTGGAAGGGCTGGATATTGCCACCTTTGCCGGTGGTTGTTTCTGGTGTACCGAAGCCGTTTTTGAACGGGTGAATGGTGTGAAATATGTCATCTCGGGCTATTCTGGAGGGAAGGAAGCCAAACCGAACTACCGCCAGGTGGGGAGCGGCCAAACCACCCATGCCGAAGCTATTCAGATCTACTATGACGCCGATGTGGTCAGTTTCCAAACCTTGTTGCGGGTGTTCTTTATCGGAGCCCACGACCCCACCCAAGTCAATCGGCAAGGCCCCGACTTAGGGACACAATACCGCTCCATCGCTTTCTATAGAAATGATGGTGAAAAGGAGCTTATCGAATCGACTATTGAAGAGTTGGAATCTGGATCGAGTTTCTCAAAGCCTTTTGCCACAGAGATTACAAAATTTGAAAGGTTTTATCCCGCTGAAAAGTACCACCAGGACTACTACCCCCAGCATCCAGAAAATAGTTACGTTCAAAACGTTACCCGCCCTAAAGTTGAGAAATTTGAAAAGTACTTTCAGGATATCTTGAAGGAAAATTATCGAAAGTAAGAGTAGACTTTTCTCTACCAAAGAGCGTCAAGTAAAAAACCTTTAAATGAAGATCTATGAGAAAACTTTACCTAGCTATTGGAGCTGCGGCTCTACTCTTTTCAACTTATTCATTCGCTCAAACCACACACGACGTTACCTTGTCGGGAATGCAATTCAGCCCAGCTGATCTTGACATCGAAGCTGGCGACATCGTGCGCTGGACCAATGAAGGTGGATTTCACTCCGTAGATGGCTCAGCAGATGCCTACCCCGACAATCCAGAAGCCTTTGGAAATGATGCTGGTGGGGCAGGATGGGTCTATGAATTCACTTTCAACACTCCCGGCGAATACGAGTATCGCTGCGGGATTCACACTTCTACGATGTTTGGCTCTATAACAGTTGGTGAAACGGTTGGTGTAGAAGATACTGAGCAAAGTGATGCCTTGACTTTCTACCCAAACCCAGTGGTCGATCAGATCAACTGGCAATGGAACGATAACCAAAGCGCCAGTCAACCGGTATTCACGCTTTTCACCGTGAACGGACAACTTGTAGATCAGTTTCAACTGAATAACAAAGGATCTCGCGACTTAAGCCATCTCTCTGCTGGAATTTACTTCTATTCCGTAGACGAAGGCAAGACGCGCATCCAATCGGGAAAAATCCTGATCGACGGGCAGTAAACATGTAAGCAAACCGCGAATAGCTCTCCAGAAACGGGGGGCTATTTTTTTGTTGTGATCACCCGTACGGTATCCAAATCAAAACGGAGCTTCATCAGTTTAGCGATGGTCTCTTCTTCTTTTCGGCACTGTTTCGAAGGTGAGCGCGGATCCCATTTGATGATAAAAGTCGGTATGGTATCCAGGTTTCCCGAAAAGTCCGATTCCACAGATTCAGCGAATGAGATCTTCTCCAGATTTTCAAACTGTATCTTTAATTCTTCCCCTACCATTTTCCATTCCCTAAACCGAATCTCTTCCTTAAAGAGCCGATCTTCGAGATAGGTAATTCGTTCGTCTTTATCTTCTAATAATTTCTGATTGGTGACATACAGGTCTTTGAGAAGATCTTCCTTCAAGTTCTGTTGAATTTGGCCTGAAAGCAAGTTCAGCTCTTCCGCGTCATCATCGTCACCATTCGTATTTCCATACACTTCTAGAGCAACGTGATTCAACCCGTAATTCTGTAGCTTCCTGCGCCACAAGGCCACCGTATCATCGGGAATCTGCACCCCAATCAAATACAGTTCTATTGAAGGAACAGTATCGTTGTAAAACAGCTTTTGATTGACCAACTTGGCCCCATTGATATGCACTTCTTTTCGGATAAAACTATCGGCATTCCGATTGAAAAACGACTCTTGAAGGACACCCCAGAAAATCCACAAACTTGGGAGTACCATGATGAGAATAAAGGCGACCATAAATGCACGCGTACGTTTCTCTTTCTTTGGATTGACAAAAACGCGAAGCGGGAATCTGAGATAACGCACTCCCACCAAGGTAGCAGCACAAATAAAAATACTGTTCAGCAAGAACAGGTAAAAAGCTCCGAAGAAGAAATTCCAGTTGGCATTTGCCAACCCAAACCCGGCCGTACACAGGGGTGGCATAAGAGCAGTAGCAATCGCCACACCCGGAATTACATTGCTCTTTTCCTTTCGCGAACCAGCGACAATTCCAGCAATTCCACCAAAGATGGCCACGAAAATATCGAGGGTTGTTGGCTTGACCCGAGCTAGAATCTCAGACTGGTACTCGACTAATGGTGTAATGTAAAAGTAAACTGTACTGGTCACGATGCTGATTCCCACCATCACCCCGAAGTTTTTCAAAGACTTCATCAGCAAAGTGAAATCATTGGTTCCCAGCGCCAGTCCGATTCCAATAATTGGCCCCATCAATGGAGCGATAAGCATGGCTCCGATGATGACTGCCGGAGAGTTCAGATTCAAACCAATGCTCGCGATAAATATCGAGCAGATCAAAATGTAGACTGTATGCCCTCTAAAAGTCACATCGCGCTCTATCCCCTCCCGCGTCTTCTTATAATCCGTCTCTTCGCGAATGCTCAACAGCTGACGAAGGAACTGCACCGTCTCGGCAAACACGATCTTGATCTGATCTATCAGACGGTTTTTCTGAGCTTCCACCTTCTCATCCTGCTCCTTGGCGGCTTGGTCTAAGGCATCGTTTTCCAACTCTTCGTTCGGATCGTTGTTATCAGTCATTTCCCTATTGATTCGAAATCATAAATGTAAAATTAAATCTCTCGTGGTACATCGCCCGAAGACCTGTAAATCTCATAAAAGAAATATCTTTAGAAAATGGAAGTAAGCGAAGGAACCACCGAAAGTATGATACGAGAAACTCAGGTCAACAAGGAATCTTTAAATCGTCTCCGATCCTTTTTCGATGCGGGAAAAACCAGGTCAATAGCATTTAGGAAAAAGCAGTTGGAGCTTCTCAAATCCTACATTCTCTCTCACGAAACCGAAATAGAATCAGCGCTTTACGCCGATTTGCAAAAGTCGCCAACAGAAGCCCAAATGACTGAGATTGCCGTGGTGATTTCGGAAATAGACCACACGCTGAAGCACATGAAAGAATGGGTTAAACCAAGGCGCGTGCACACCCCGCTGGCACTGGAGCCATCTTCTAGCAAAGTAGTCTATCAGCCCAAGGGTGTGGTGCTGATCATTTCACCTTGGAACTACCCTTTTCAACTGGCCATCAACCCCTTGATAGGTGCCATTGCGGCGGGTAACTGTGCGGTTCTGAAGCCATCAGAAGACGCTCCCCACACCGCCGATTTAATTAAGAGAATGACCGATGAACTCTTTTCTGACGGTTTTGTTCAAACAGCTCTTGGATTAGGCCACGAAGTGGTACCAGCACTTATGGATGCCCTGACTTTCAATCACATTTTCTTCACAGGAAGCACGGCTGTGGGTAAAATTATTGCATCACAAGCGGCTAAAACCCTAACGCCAACTACGCTAGAGCTTGGTGGGAAGTGCCCAGCGATTGTCGATCGCACGGCCAACATCAAACTTTCGGCTCGAAGGATTACGTGGGGCAAGTGGATGAATGCAGGTCAAACCTGCGTTAGCCCAGACTACATCATGGTAGATGAAACCCTCTTTGATTCTTTTATCGATGCTTTCAAGAAAGAAATAGTCGAGCAGTTTGGTGCCGACCCAAAGCAATCTGAGTCCTATCCTAGAATTATCAATCACCGTCAGTTTGATCGCTTAGCTGGGTACTTAGAAATGGGAGAAGTAATCTATGGGGGTGAATCAGACCGTGAAGAAAAGTACATTGCCCCAACGCTCATGACCAACCCAGACCACGACAGTACACTGATGCACAATGAGATCTTCGGGCCTATCGTTGTGGTGATTCCATTCAAATCGATCGATGAAGTGAAGCGCCAAATTGCCAAGACACCCTACCCCTTAGCAGCGTACTACTTCGGAAAAGATAAGTCTACGAGAGATTATTTCGAGAACGAACTCGTTTTTGGCGGTGGTTGCATCAACGATACACTCGTTCATCTCGGAAATCCATCTCTGCCATTTGGTGGGGTAATGAGCAGTGGTACTGGCCACTACCACGGGCACTATAGCTTTGAATGTTTCAGCCATTCTAAGGCTCTTGTAAAAGCGGCATCGTGGATCGATCCGCCATTTCGGTATGCTCCCTTTTCCAAGGGAAAAAGGAATTTGATCAAACGGTTGATGAGGTGGTAGTGGGTTTTAACTCTCGAGATATTTAAGTCATTATGAAGCTAGGCCCGACCCATGGCGTCGGGGATGTGGCGACAAGACTTGCGAAGATTAAACTCAGGAAAACAGTGCCGTCGTTCTCGATACACATCGAAGGCTTTCGATGTACTCGAACTGACTTCTATCAATTAAATTAAGTCACATCGAGTGCCAAGAGGAACTTCGTGGTGTATCGAGATGTGGCGACAAAGCCTTCGTAATTGATTAGATTAAAGAACTATTGTCGTCATTCTCGATACGATCATTACGCTCATTTCAATCCGCAATGATCACTCGAATTGACTTAATTTGGTAAGGATATTCCCAGTGAGTAGTTAGACCCAAAATTAAATCTTCTCTCCGCTACCCCACCTTCCTTTCCCTCCATTTCAACTACCTTTAAGTCACTACAAGAATCCAAACCATGAAATCGGAAAAAGTCTCCTTCAAAAACAGTCAGGGCCAAGAATTATCAGCCATTCTGGAACTCCCACTTGACCAAAAACCCAAAGCCTTTGCCATTTTTGCGCACTGCTTCACTTGTGGAAAGAATCTCCTGACTATTAAGAACATCGCTAGATCACTAACCCGTAGTGGATTTGGTGTGCTCCGTTTTGACTTTACCGGTCTGGGTGAAAGCGAAGGCGACTTTGAAGACACAAACTTCACTTCAAATGTTCAGGATATTCAAGCTGCTTCAGACTGGCTTGCACATACCCACGCAAAGCCCAAACTACTAATTGGACATTCGCTTGGTGGAGCTGCCGTTCTTTTTGCATCGTCACAGATGGAACATGTGGAAGCGATCGCGACCATTGGCGCACCATTCTCTCCAGATCACGTGCAACACCTGTTCAGCAGCAGCATTGATGAGATTCTCGAAACGGGTGAATCGGAAGTAACCATCGCAGGGCGCAAATTCACTATTAAGGATAGCTTTTTGAAAGATGTGAAAGGCGTGAAAATGGAAAGCGTCATCAAAGAACTTCGTAAGCCTTTGCTGATACTCCACTCGCCTCAAGATACCGTTGTGGGCATTGATAACGCCGCCGACATCTACCAAGCGGCTATGCACCCAAAGAGTTTCATATCACTGGACGGCGCCGACCATCTGCTCTCAAAACAAGAAGACTCGCTGTACACGGGCCAGGTGATTGCTAGTTGGGCAACACGTTACGTGAAAGACTTGACTGATGCATCTGATGTTATCAAGACTGATCATAAAGTTGCTGTGCGCACTGGAAGTGGAACTTTCACTACAGAAATCGTTGTAGGTCATCACCAGTTAACAGCCGATGAGCCCGCATCAGTTGGAGGAAATGACTTTGGCCCCACCCCCTACGACCTGCTCAGCGCAGCTTTGGGCGCCTGCACCAGCATGACACTCCAGATGTACGCTTCGCGGAAAGACTGGGACTTAAAAGAAGTGGTGGTGCATCTCAATCACAAGAAAGATCACGTCACCGATTGTGAGAATTGTGAAGACCCAAAGACCAAAATAGATGTGATCCAGCGCAAGATATCGATAGAAGGCGATTTGGATGAAAAGCAGATTAAACGTCTAATGCAAATCGCCGATAAGTGTCCGGTTCACAAAACGCTGAACAGCCCCGTGGAGATCAAGACCGAACTCATACGTTGACAAAGTGGGTGTCCACTACGGACTCCAGCACAAACGAACTCTGAATATTAGCGATTCCTTCGAAAGTAGAAAGCTTATTGACCACAAACTGGTGGTAGGCATTCATATCGCTGAGTAAAACTTTGAGCAGAAAATCGTAATTACCCGAAACGTGGGCACAGAGCTGGACTTCGGGATAGCTCTTGGCTTTTTCTTTGAATGAATTAATGAGCTCCTGAGAATGTCGCTGTAGGGAAATCTGTATAAATGCCGTGAGTTTTTGACCCAAAAGCGCAGGGTCTATCTCGGCGTGATAGGCCGCAATAACACCAGCATTCTCCAGCTTCTTGATTCGCTCGAAAGTGGGCGAAGTGCTGAGCCCCACCCTGCTGGCAAGCTCCTTGGTATTGAGCTTCGCATTCTCCTGAAGCAACCTGATAATCTTCTTGTCTATCGCATCCATAACCGATCATTTTCCTGAAATGAAATTACCGCAAGACCCAAAACAGACTCTTACACTTCCATTCCACCCAAATCTAGTGTAATTTCCTATTTCACCCATCATCTATTGCTGTTTATTCGGCTCACCACTACTTTTACGGTAAATATATCGGATCATGAATCAAACAAATCAACGCATTGACGATCTGCATGCTAAGCTTGCAGAAGCTCGGGATTCATTTCTTGGATACCCCGTCTCAAAGGACTTTGACTACAGTGAGCTTTTTGATTTCCTAAAGTTTCCGATCAACAATCTGGGCGATCCGTACAACGATTCGACGTACCGCGTACAAACACACGATATGGAGCGCGAAGTCATAACCTTTTTTGCCCGGCTGTTCCGCGCTGACCAAGACGACTACTGGGGCTATGTGACCAATGGTGGATCGGAGAGTAATCTCTACGGGCTCTACATTGCCCGGGAACTTTACCCCAAGGCCATGGTCTACTACTCGGAATCGACGCACTACAGCGTGAAGAAGAATATTCACCTGCTCAATATTCCGAGTATCGTGATCCGATCTCAGGACAATGGAGAAATCGACTACGAAGACTTGAAGAATACCCTTCAGATGAACCGTCACAAGCCTGCCATCGTGCTTTCGACATTTGGAACGACCATGCGCGAAGCAAAGGACGATGTTGGGAAGATCAAGTCCATCTTGAAAACTCTGGCCATTCAAGATCACTACATACATTGCGATGCCGCTCTTTCGGGGTCATATGGTCCGTTCATAAATCCACGTGTACCCTTTGATTTGAAAGACGGAGCCGACAGCATTTCCATTAGTGGCCACAAGTTTATCGGTTCTCCTTTTCCTGCTGGTGTGATTCTAACCAAACGCTCATACCGCGACCGCATTTCTAAGGGGATTTCCTATATCGGATCGCTCGACACGACCATCACTGGTTCGAGAAACGGCCACAACGTGCTCTTTCTCTGGTATACCATCATGAAGATGGGTCCTGCCGGACTCAAGGCCAGATATGAGAAAAGTCTGGCTACGGCGGAGTATTGCCAAGCCCGGCTTCAAGAAAAAGGCATTCAAGCTGAGCGAAACCCCGGTGCTATCACGGTGGTTCTTCCCAAGGTGGTCAAAGCTGTCAAGGAGAAGTGGCAACTCGCGACCGAAGGAGATATCACCCACGTGGTTTGTATGCCCAACGTAAGCAAGGACGACATCGATCGGTTTATCGACGAAGTAGAACTTGAGCTTCCCGAGTCTGAAGAAGCCTTCGAGTTTAGCTTCTAAGGCTATTCTCCACTGGCTTTGATTAAATTTGCCCTATGGCAATCAGGTCAGTAAAACACATTCTCCCCACTCAGCCCATAGATATGGATGGAGTACCAGTACTCCAGGCCATACCTACAGCGCAGGTAGATCAGATCGATCCGTTTTTATTACTCCATCATCTTCGGCTTGAGCTCCACGACGATCGGCCAGCTCGCATTCAGGGTGTTGGTCCGCATCCGCACCGCGGTTTTTCCCCAGTAACTTTTGTCCTGAGCGGCGAAAATCGTCACCAAGATAGTTGGGGTCACAATGAAGTAGCGAAAGCGGGCGATGTGCAATGGATGAATGCTGGTGCTGGTATCATTCACAGCGAGCGCCCGACGGAGCATTCCGTGCAGGAAGGGATGACGCTCGAGATCGTTCAGCTATGGATCAATAGTCCGGCGAGCGAAAAAATGAAACAGCCCTATTACAAGTTGCTAGAGGGAGAGCAATTACCGAAGTTCAACCAAAACGGTGCTGAGATCAAATTGGTGGCCGGAGAGTACAACGGCCTAAAAAGCCCGGTTCAAACCAGCTCCGAACTCCTTGTTCTTTGGGTGAAGGCAGACTCCAACGCCAGTTTTGAGATTTCCATTCCAATAAACTTCAACGCTTCGGCCTACCTGGTGAACGGCGATGCAAAGTTTCCAGGTTTTGGTTTGGTTGATGCCAAAACGCTAATCCACTTTGGAAATGATGGAGAATCTATAGGAATTGTAGCCAATTCGGCTCAAGACATCTTAGTAATAGCCGGCGCACCAATTGCGGAAAAGCGCGTGCAGCAAGGACCTTTTGTGATGAATACAGAGACCGAGATTCTCGAAGCCATGCGCGACTACCGAATGGGAAAGATGGGCTTTCTGGTAGAAAGCATGGACTAAACGCTGGTTTAGATCAAGTTGAAATAATCAGAAATCCCCGAAAGTATACTCTGTACGGCATAAGATGCCAGAATAAGTCCCATAACCTTACTGATCACGGTTATACCATAGCTTCCAATTCTCTTCTGAAGGTGATTAGCAGAAAGTAAAATCATACAGGTCACGGCAATTACAACAGCCACGAGAATAGTCGTTTTCAGCTGGTGTTGAATTGGGTAAATATCGTTGTCAGTGCGCATCACAACAGCCAAAATCGCTCCTGGAGATGCGATGGAAGGAATCGCAATAGGAAAGACCGTAACATGTTTGTAATCGGTAATTTGATTCTTCTCCTTTTCGGGTTTACCATCACCGAAAATCATGGTAATGGCGAATAGAAAGAGAATGACGCCTCCTGAAATTTGGAAAGCATCAAGGGAAATGGACATGGCTTCAAGAATGTACTGCCCTATCAGAATAAAAAATAGAAGTACCATGAAAGCAATCATTGAAGCTCGTTTGGCAACCTTCTTTCGTTTCGAAAGCTCAAACTCTTTGGTAGCTTCAAGATACACCGGAATAGACCCAATCGGATCGATGACTGCGAAAATGAAAAATGCTGACGTAAGAATATCTATCATTCGATGCGCATTGCTTGCGTAGTAAATGAAATACCTTGCTGACTATAGGTCGAGTTCATGATCGCTTCAAACAAAGGTTCTGAAACGCCATTGGGGATATGCCAATCAAAGATAAAGTTTGACCCTGTTCCCCCACCTTCTTCTTTTTCATCGATGATAATCTCTACCGTCTCCATTGGCGCTAGGAAAATTGGCTTCTCAAAATAGGTTCTTTCCAACTTACCATCCGTATCGAAATAGGCAGCTCGGCTAAGGTAAACAGTGTCGGTCTCGCTCGTATTCCGCATACTTACCATGACCGTTAAATTGCTAGTTCTTCGCTCTGAAAGGCTAAAAATCTGTGAGTATACCGACAGGTAGCTCTTTCCCTTCTCTAGTGCATCGTCGTTTGGAATTGAAGTGTATCGCTTCTCCCAATTCGGGTTGGACACTGATTCATCCTTTTCGGTTTTGCATCCGGTAAAGGCGATAAGGAGAATGATGATGTTTAAGGCTTTCCACATGATTTGGCTAGTCATCAATTTGCTAGGGAATCGATCTTGAAAGAACAACGGTCTCGAAGGTGATTCCCGATCCATAGTCGGACAAGCTGCAAAGATAAAGTTTAGTTTACATCATCTAAATTGTAAAAGGACTCACTCAAATTGCGCGCTTTGTGCTTCCATTCTGTAGATGATCAGCTGAAGCTCTTACTGCTCGAACCGTATCCAGCATCAACTCAATCTAGCTTAACAACCTTTTTGCGCAAGAAAAGATCATCCATAAAACAGTGGATTATATAAATGCCCTCTGGGAATGGCCCTAGATCTACTCTGGTTTGGTTTCTCACTCGTGAGACTTGTACTCCTGTATGGTTTGTGATAACGACTTCTATCTCCTGGTACTGAGAATCAAACTGGAGTTCAATGAATCCCTTCGTGGGATTTGGGGCGATGACTAGCTCATGATTCCGATTCCATTGGGTGGAAACATTGGTCAGATAGAAACAAGTATCTGATTGCGAAAAGTGAAGATCAGCCCATTCGTTAAAATCATGTATTAGGCTATCGTTGGTCTGGTGCTGAAATTCGAAAGGCCAAGGTTCAATATATCTTACCCCCAAATATTTAGCCTGCTCAAAGGCAGTATTGTACAGGCTATCCAAAAATCGCTCTGGTTGATCAGACCGACCTATAATCTGAGCGTAAATATCTCCCTGAAAATCATGAATATAATCCAACAAATCAGACTGGTATTCCGTCTTTCCAGAAATCCACCACATGCCTAATCCAACTCTATCGCAAAGTTCTGAGTTATGAGTTAACTCGTTCATAATGGCGGCTGCAACGAGTGTGTCTTGACCAATTTCATGCACCTCGAAAACTATGGGCTTGTTGGGAAAGGCATTGGCAAATTTTATTGTTGTGCTAGTAGCCGCATCAATCCATAGTTGGTTTGTGTACCCATCCGATTCAAAATCTACCATATTCACACCGTTCAAGTGTCCTTCTACTCCATTCACGGTCATTTGCGATACATAGACATGAGACAGCATGGAGTCAGCCGCGAAGTGAATTCCCAGTTGCGTGATCAACTCCGTCAACTTTTGATC
Source organism: Bacteroidia bacterium (assembly GCA_030427905.1). GTDB lineage: Bacteria > Bacteroidota > Bacteroidia > Flavobacteriales_D > Cryomorphaceae > CBDDKU01. The sequence continues at coordinate 37,326 of JAUICL010000011.1, read as the reverse complement.
TGCAACATCATCCCACCACAAGGGCAAGCGCCAGTCAGAACCCTGATAATCAAAATCATGAAACTCAACACCTAAAAAATCTATTAACCAGTCTGGACTACCAAATGCTCCTGCAGGAATCGCTAAGGCGTATTTTAATCCGGCATCTCTTACGACATTTACTTTGGCATCGAGTCCCGAAAAGTCATACACGCCAGGAAGGACTTCAATTTCCGACCACTTCTCAGTCAAGAGCACCCCTCGTACTTCTTGATGAGCTAGTACATCAGGGTGGGTTCCATTCGTACCGGCAAAGCAGCCCAGCGGTTTATCTATAATCTGAGCTGCTATTGAAATAGGCAAAAATGCTGCGCAAATGAAGATGAAAACTTTATTCATAGAGTTTTTAGTCAATTCTGCCGCTGGGTACATGTCCGTCCACTATTCACATCGAGTATTCTGATTGCTTTGGCGACTTCAAACATTTAATGTACTCCATTGCGAAAAAATATCCCAAAACACTGACCTACAACCTACTTACTGAACACCATCAGCAGCGTTAATCCCAAAGTGAGCGACAGTTAGAACCAAAGCTAAATCTACCCCAGTCTTATCCAAATTAGAACCTGTCCAAAATTACTCCAATCAGAGTACAACGTGCTAAACGGCTATTTTCACGTTGAGCTCAGGGGAGATTTCATCAATCTTGACAAAGGCCTTCAGTCCAGCTTTCCACACCAGATACTGATGCAAAACAAGCATTGGGATAAGACTGTTGATTGCATCCACACACAGGGTTATAGTCTGCTGCGCAAGCTACATCATCCTGAATCTGACTTTCATCAATGCAATCGTCTTTTTTATCACATGAACAAAAAGTGATTATTGCAAATATCAATATGTATCTAGTCATAATTGAAAAGTTCTAGATAAAAGCAAATTTATCAAAACATGAGTATCTGTATTTTAATGATATCATGAAGTCTAAGATTTAAACTCTTATCCTTGTACCAAACCCCAGTCAATGACCAGAGTAGAAGAACTCACCACAAAACTCCAACTCCTTCCCCACCCGGAAGGTGGTTTTTTCAGAGAGATCTATCGGAGTTCCGATTTTAGCAAGAAAGAACATCTCCCCGCGGGATATTCAGGCGACCGCTCCTATGCGACTTCCATCTATTTCCTGCTCACTGCGGGTAATTTTTCGGCATATCACCGCATTCTACAAGACGAGATGTGGCATTTCTATGAAGGTTCACCTATCGAAATCCACGAGATAGATCCAAGTGGAACGCACACGGTAACTATACTAGGGACAGATCTCGATGCCGGACAGCGTCCCTTTCACGTGGTAAAGGGTGGTGTGTGGTTTGGTTCGCGGGTGCACGGCGTTGGTGCTTATGGCCTGGTTGGATGTACCGTAGCTCCGGGTTTCGACTTCGCCGATTTTGAAATGGCCGATCGACAGGAGTTGGTTGATGCCTTTCCAAAGCTTGAAGCTGAGATTGTGGCGTTGACGAGGGGTTAGGGTTAAACATTCCATTTCACCGACTTTTCACCGTTGATTCTACATGTCCCTCCCCTTCAGGGCTCTATTTAAACGGGAATTAACGCATAGGGCTTCGCCCCATGCTTATGCATACCGCCCACCTTCAGCGGGCGTCATTAAAGCACCAAATTCAATTTTAGTTATTCAATTGTACACATGTGCTTGAATTTTCATTCAAGTCCCGAATGATCAATGACCGAGCCCTGAAAGGGCAAAACACCTAGCATTGGGCTTCGCCCGATGCGTGCCATCGATAGGAAGTCAAGCCCTGAAAGGGCGATACCTAATACCTTGTACATCACAAAAACAATCACCTATATTTGCGGCATGAAACGGGTTATCATCCTGGTTTTGCTCTGCTTGCCTGTACTCTCAAATGCACAATGGGCCGAAAAGGACCGCTCCCAGCACAAAGGTGACATCTACATCTATTGGGGATGGAACCGGGGGTTTTACTCAAACTCTGATATCCATTTTACAGGAGATCATTACGACTTCACTCTTTATGATGTGCAATCGACCGATGATCAAACCGAATTTGATATCGGAACCCACATGAATCCTGGAAAGCTCACTCTCCCACAAACCAACTTTCGGATTGGGTACTTCTTTCACGAAAAATGGAACATCTCTTTCGGGTTCGATCATATGAAATACGTGGTAACACCCGGTCAAACGGTTGACATAAGTGGCGAGATCGACATACGCTCCTACTACGATGGGGTGTACGATAGAGACGAAATTGTGTTGGCTCCCAGCTTTCTCCAAATGGAGCACACCGATGGTCTCAACTACCTAAATTTCGAACTCCGAAGAAGCGATGAGTTCTTCCGAAAGAGCTTTCTATCGGTTAGCGTCACGGAGGGTATTGGTGCCGGAGCCCTGATGCCGCGCACCGATGCGGACTTGCTCTATTTCGGCAGAAACGACGAGTATCACTTCTCTGGCTACGGATTTAATGCCCTAGTTGGCGTTCAAATTTCATTTTGGGATATGTTTTTTATCCAAAGTGAATTCAAAGGCGGCTACATCAATATGCCTGATATTCTCACCACCAACAGTGATGCCGACCGAGCGAGCCAAGATTTCTTTTTCGGACAGTACAATCTCCTGATCGGTGGCACATTCAATTTGGGCAGCTGGGGAAAAGGAAAGGAGAAGTGAGCAAGAGCAAGAGTGGTGAGCAAAAGCAAGAGAACTGAGCAAGAGCAAGAGAACTGAGCAAGAGTGACGAGCAAGAAGGGTGAATTTTGACCAGCTCGCACGTAATCCGCCTTGCGAAAACGGTTGAATGTGGGTGGTATTGTATAACACACAAATCACCAAATATTAAGTACTATGAAACCAGAACCCAGAACCCTTCACACTGTTGCTCAAAACTGTTGCTCAATTCTCGTTACTGATGCCTATTAGCCAGCAACGGCGGTGGTTCCCCATTAAAGGGATTAAAACGACCTAGGGATTTGGCCCCCATCCCCGACGCTCTGATAACGGCTCGATCTCCGTACCGGTCGCGCATTTTGTCCATGGCCTGGTAGAGACTGATCATCTCTTCGGTATCGTCAAATAAGTGTATTTGGTAGCCCCCGCTCACCAAGTGGCTAAATCGCACCCCGATAAGACGCACGAGCAGGCGGCGGCTATAGATCTTGTCGAATAACTCCTTGACCTTGGGAATGATCTTGTGGTCGGCGGCTGTGTACGGAATCCGAGCCTGCATGGTGCGGGTATCAAAATCGCTGTACCGCACCTTGATGGTAATGCAGGCCGTGAGCTTCTCGCCGCGTCTCAGCTGAAAAGCTAGGTTCTCGGCCATGGCCACGAGGATGCTCCGAAGCTTATTGACGTCGGTGGTATCCTTGTCGAAGGTGCGCTCGGTCGAGATGCTTTTCCGCTCGTTGTAGGGTACCACTGGCGAACGGTCTATTCCATTGGCCTTTTTCCAAATCACGCGGCCATTGAGCCCCATAACGCGCTCCATCATCTCCACGGGCATTTCCTGCACGGTTTTGATCTGTTTCACGCCCAGATTGCAGAGCGTTTGGTAAGTCTTGGCACCCACCATAGGTATTTTTCGCACCGAAAGCGGAGCCAGAAAGGGCTTTTCATTCCCCCGATCTATGTAGAGCTCGTTATTGGGTTTGGCTTCACCCGTAGCGATCTTAGACACCGTCTTGCTGGTGGAAAGCCCAAACGAAATGGGAAGCCCCGTTTCATTAATGATCGTCTTTCGGATTTCGGCCGCAAGGAGTCGCGCTCCAAAAAACTTCTCCATGCCCGTGAGATCGACGTAGAACTCATCGATCGACGATTTCTCAAATAAGGGTACGCGCTCTCGGATGATTTCCGTCACCATCGTTGAGTACTTGGTGTAGTTGCCCGTGTTTCCACGAATCACCACCGCTTCGGGACAGAGCTCGCGTGCCATGCGCATAGGCATAGCTGAGTGTACGCCAAATGAGCGCGCTTCGTAGCTACACGATGCCACCACTCCCCTGTCTGAAGTGCCGCCAATCAGCACGGGGCGACCATTGAGCCGGGAATCCATCAACCGCTCTACCGAGACAAAAAAGGTGTCCAAATCGAGATGGGTGATCACCTGCTCGCTTCCACTATTATTCGCTTCTTCCTTCATCAACACAGTTCCCTTTTCGGCTTACTTTATGCGCTTCTCAATCCGATTTATCGCCTCCAGCACCTCGTGCATTCCCTTATCCTTCATCTCAAAAGCGTCGAGATCAAAGCAGGTCATCCCCAAGGCCTTCCACACTTCTACCACCTGCGACTGCTTGATGGTGTATGGCTTGTACTCGGGATTGTCGGATATGAGTTCGTAGGTTTTACTCTGGGAGTGAACCCGCAGCTTTTTGAAAACGATTCCCTCGTCTTTGGTCAGGAGGATATAGCGCTCATCAGATTTGATCTGATTCCAGTCTTGCACGTAGGCACAAATCACGTAAGCTCCATGTGGTATGGGGAGCATCGACTCTCCTTCTATTTGAAAAACCCGGTAGGTGCGGTCGGACGACAGCTCGGGAAATGGAAGGGGAAAATTGGGCAGGGCTCCGATGTAATCCATATCACCGTAGCCAGCCAGATAACCCGCTGCGGCCTTTTCGGGAACGATCACGGCGCGCTCGCGGTCGTTTGACGCATCGATGGTAACGGGAAGCACCCGGAGTGACTCTCCCTTCACATCCACCTGGCGCTCACCTGTCGATAAATCCTTAGTCAGAAATTCATCGAGATTGACCTGAAAAAAGGTGGCCATATGACGAAGCGTGGCTAAGCGCGGCTCGGCTCTCCCCTCTTCGTAAGCCCCGATTACAGGGCGCTTTAGACCCAGTTTTTCGGCGAGTCCGGATTGTGTCAAGCCCGCTCGCTTTCTCAGGTGCTTGATGTTTTGGCTTAATGGCATATTGCTCATTTTATTTGCATGCTAAAATACAAAACATACTAAAGCATTTTGAAATTAAGCCACACAAATTCGTAAAGCCAGAAACTCGGATTGGTCTCTTCTAAAGAGAAAGAACACGGGCTATGCCTAACCGCCCCTGTTCTGATCCGAAAAAATATAAGCCGAAGGAAAAAACTTAAGCGTAACGAAGTGAAAAGCCACTCCCCAGAGCAGGGCAATACCAGCCTGCCCCCACCGGTCAGAGCTATCTCCAGTAAGCAAAAAGTAAACACCCAAATACGAAAGCGAGAGTAGTAAAATTGCGACGAGATGCTTCTTCATATAGATTTCATGTTTCAATTGTGATCACAATATAGTGTCTGATAAGCGCTGTACGATGATATGACCTTGGATTTTCAATTCGAATAATGCCTACGAGAAAGTAAGAAAGAATGCGAGTTCCACCATCGACATGAACAGTTCATAAGGGGAAGCGGTCTTTTTTTGTTAAATTCCAGTACCAATTCTGGCAAAAAGCCAAAACCAAACCATGAATCGCAACCCTGACAAACTCACCGAGCGTATCGCACGACTTGAAGCTGAAAACCAAGCTTTAAAGCGTCTACTAGATTCCCAGAACCAATCCAATAAATCAGACCGATCCTTTGCCCAAACAATCATTAACTCCCTACCCAACCCCTTGTTCATCAAGGACGAAAAACACCGCTATGTACTCGTAAACGCGGCATTTGAAGAACTCTTGAATGCCAAGCATAGCGAATTAGTCGGCAAATCGGACTACGATTTCCTGAGCGACGAGCAATCTAAAATCTTCTGGCGGATGGACGATGAAGTGTTAGAAAACGGAAAAACTAATTGGAACGAAGAAGAGCTCACATCGAAAGGAAAAAAGCATAAGCTCATCACTTCCAAAGTGCGAATAGAAGATGAAAGCGGTCAGAAATATGTGCTCGGTTTGATCACAGACATCACCGAAAACAAAAACAATCAAGCTCTACTCCAAAAGCAAAACAAGGAGATAGAAGCTCAGAAAGAAAACATCCAAACCCTACTCCAGGAAGTGCACCACAGGGTGAAGAACAATATGCAGATCATTAGTAGTTTGCTGAATTTGCAGATGGATCAGTTTGAAGACACAGAAGTGCTTGCGGCATTCAACAATTGTAGGAATCGAATCTTATCGATGGCCAACGTACATGACATTCTCTACCGAACGAAGAATTTTGCTGAAGTCAACGTGAACATCTACACCAAATCTCTGATTGAAAACCTGAAGCTCTCTTACAATTTAGATGATGAAATCAAATTTAAAGTTGAAATGCTCAACCTTTTCATCAGTGCAGACAGAGCTATATCACTTGGGCTTATTATCAATGAGATTATTACAAATTCAGTGAAACACGCCTGCAGAGACAAAGAAGGAATTGAGATTTATGTCAGCTTAGAAAAAAGCGACTCTATCTACATGCTCAAAATCGGCGACGACGGTCCAGGGATAGCTTCGTTTCCACCGGAAAACAAGGGCTTAGGACTCGACATTATAGACGTGCTCACGAAGCAGTTGGAAGCCGTATACGCCGTGGCAACAGAAGGCCCAGGGCTTCACTACACCTTCACGTTTCGGAAAGATCAGCTTCAGAACTCGTAGTGTTTTCGTTGCCATGAATGATCAAAAAAATCTATTTCACCATTCGATTTTATTGACGACCGTCAAGCAGGTTATTCCTAATTTCACACCATGAATCCACAAGCACTTTGGTATCTCGAAGGGCTCGACTTATTTGGCCGTCTCTGTCCCATCAAGTCAAGTCAAAGCGAAGAGGTCAGTCATCCAAAAAGGTTTAAGGCCGGTGAAGTCATTTATATACCCGAGCAAGATGCCGAGTATTTGCATGTGGTGGTACAAGGCCGGGTGAAAATTGGCAAGTACCTTGAAGACGGTAAGGAAGTGACGCGAGCAATACTGACCAACGGTGAAGTATTTGGAGAAATGGCACTTGCGGGTGAGAAGAAACGCACGGAGTTTGCCGAAGCCATGGACAACAACACGCTAGTTTGTATGCTGAGCATCGAAGACATTCGCAATCTCATGCTCAACGACAGTGATATGAGCCTACGAGTTCTAAAGTGGATGGGGCTGCGCATTCAGCGCCTAGAGCGAAAGATCGAGTTACTCGCATTTCGTGATGCCCGAACGCGCATCGTAGAATTCCTCAAAGAAGCTGCCGAGTGGAAAGGTCAAGCCATTGGGCATGAAGTCATGATCAAAACCAAATTGACCCATAAAGATATAGCCAAGCTAACTGCCACTTCACGACAAACAGTGAGTGAAGTACTCAACATGCTGCGAGAAGAAAACCAGATTTACTTCGAGCGTGGAAAAATACTGATCAGAGATCTTGACAAGATCGCCTAAAATTACACTTCGTAGTGACCCGACTGCTTATTGAGCCTATTGGAGACAAGCGGAAGGGCGAAGAATTGAAAGAAACTCTGCTCCGACTTGAACACGTGCTCGTAAAAACTTGAGAAACTAGCTTCGAGCGCTTCAGCGACATCCATATCGAGCTTGAGCAAGATGTTGTGAACTTGTTTGATTTGACCTTCTATGTACAAGACTTTATCGTGCTCTGTGGCTGGAAGTCTAGATATGAGCGTATCAAATCGCGATTCAAATTTCTCATCTACCCGCTTGTAAAACTCTTGAAGCGTTTTTGACGAAGTAAACGTTCTAAGGTGTGCCAACTTCACGGCGTCTGCTTTTTCAGAAGGATGAATTTCCCCGTCGTTACTAATCGCTGCGAGTAGCGCAAGCCACACTGGTGCATCAACAAGTTGGTTAAACTCAGCTTCTGAAATAGATTGAAACGCTTTTTTAATCTCGATCATCTTGTCGTTTTAGATGGGCGCAAAGTTAATGTCTTGTTTCTTGAATTCCATGAAAAATATGGCTGTTTTCAACAGGTCTATCTGCATCTTAGAATTCTGGGGAGTGAACGGCGCCTGAAACCACTAAAAGAACGCTTCGATTCATTACCTTTGCGGCGCAAAACACGATTTGAACTCAAAAAAATATATTCATGAAAAACCACTCGGTAAAGGTATATCCTTCAAAAGCCAATCTTCCAAAAGAAGAGCAACTCGCATGGAAACTGGCGAAAATGGTAACAGACAATGTGGCGATTAGCCCGGAAGTTGAAGACATGGTCATCAACCGAATCATTGACAACGCATCTGTAGCCATCGCATCAGTAAACAGAACGCCGGTGGTTAACGCGCGCTCACAAGCCTTGGCTCATGGTAGAACAGACCGTGGCGCCAATCTTTTCGGGATGCCAAAAGACGTGAAGGTTCATGCAGAATGGGCCGCTTGGGCCAACTGTGTTGCCGTTCGCGAACTCGATTACCACGATACTTTCCTAGCTGCTGACTACTCTCACCCTGGTGACAGCATTCCAGCGGTGCTTGCCGTAGCTCAGCAATTGGGTAAATCTGGTGAAGATGTTCTTCGCGGAATCGTTGCCGCTTACGAAGTACATGTAAACTTGGTAAAAGCCATTTGTCTTCACGAACACAAAGTTGACCACGTAGCTCACCTCTGCCCTGCTCAAGCAGCCGGAGTTTGTGCCCTACTCGGACTCGACACTGAAACGACTTACCAGGCCATCCAACAGGCGCTTCACGTATCGGTGAGCACGCGTCAGAGCCGTAAAGGTGAAATCTCTAGCTGGAAAGCATACGTACCGGGCCATGGAGCAAAACTTGCTATCGAAGCAGTAGACCGTGCGATGAGAGGCGAAAAGAGCCCATCACCTATTTACGAAGGAGAAGATTCTGTGATCGCGTGGATTCTTGATGGTCCTGAAGCCAACTACACTATTCCACTTCCAGAAGAAGGAGAAGAGAAAAGAGCGATTCTTGAGACTTATACCAAAGAACACTCAGCTGAGTACCAATCACAAGCCTTGATTGACTTGGCTGCTAGAATGAGAGATAAAATCTCTGACTTCTCAGAGATCGAAAGCATTTTGATCGAGACTTCACACCATACGCATTACGTGATCGGTACGGGATCAAATGACCCGCAAAAATTCGATCCATACGCAACACGTGAAACGCTTGATCACAGTATCATGTACATCTTTGCCGTTGCGCTTGAAGACGGCACCTGGCACCACGTGAAGTCTTACGAGCCAAGCAGAGCTCAGCGTCCTGAAACGGTAGAGCTTTGGAAGAAGATCTCAACTGTTGAGAAAGAGAAGTGGACCAAGCTATACCACGATCAAGACCCTGACAAAAAAGCATTTGGTGGTCGAATCATCATCAAAATGAAAAATGGTGAAGAGATCATAGACGAAATGGAACGAGCAAACGCTCACCCAGCAGGTGCCCGTCCATTCAAAAGACCAAACTACGTTGGTAAATTCGATATGCTAACGGAAGGCATCATCACCAAAGAAGAGCGAGACCGTTTTATTGGTTTGGCTGAAAAGCTCAGAAGCCTATCTGCTGATGAAATAATGGCCTTGACGGTTGAGATGCCTTTTGATGATGTGCTTGAGAACAAGGCGAATCAAAAAGGAATCTTTTAAGCATGATCATAAGCGACACTAATCCAGCCGACAAAAGAGCGGCATTTCGCAAAGCACTTGACTCCGGGAAGCTCCTACAGTTTCCCGGAGCTTACAACCCCATGGTGGCTATGCTGATCCAACAAACGGGATTCGAAGGAGTCTATGTTTCAGGTGCGGTTATGGCCAATTCGCTTGGGCTGCCAGATATCGGTATGACGACTTTGACAGAAGTAGCTGGCGCTGCATCTTCGATCGCTCGCGTTACTGATTTGCCTACCATCATGGACATCGACACGGGATTTGGTGAGACCATGAGCGTGGCTCGTACCATTAAGGAATTGACATACCTTGGAATGGCCGGATGCCATATGGAAGATCAGGTAAACCCAAAGCGCTGTGGTCACCTCGACAACAAGGAGTTGGTTTCGACAGATGCCATGGTTCAAAAAGTACGAGCCGCTGCTGATGCTAAAACAGACCCAAACTTTGTATTGATCGCTCGCACAGATGCACGTGCTTCTGAAGGGCTAGACAAAGCGATAGATCGAGCCAAGGCTTATGTTGACGCTGGTGCTGATATGGTTTTCCCGGAAGCGATGCGCGATGAGTCGGATTTTGAAGCATTCAGAAAAGCCATCGATGTACCTTTATTAGCCAATATGACTGAATTTGGTAAGTCGAGACTATTCTCAAAAACCGAATTGGAAAACCTGGGTTACAACTTGGTGATCTACCCAGTTACAACGCAGAGGCTAGCCATGAACGCTGTAGAAAACGGTCTGAACGTGATCAAATCTACAGGTACACAAGAAAGCCTGCTCGATAGCATGCAAACTCGAAAGAGATTGTACGAAGTATTGGACTACGAAGCGTACAACCAATACGACAGTAATATTTACAATTTTAAACTCTAATTGAGATACTCTTATGAGCGAAAAAATAATTGCACCAAAAGGCCTTGCTGGAGTCGTGACCGACGAAACGTCGATCTCGAAAGTAATGCCTGAGATCAACTCATTGGTATACCGCGGATACAAGGTTCAGGATTTGGCTGAGTCTTGTTCTTTTGAAGAAGTAGCCTACCTAATGGTAAACGATGATCTTCCGAATGCTGATCAACTCAAAGCATTTACCGAGAAAGAAAAATCATACCGTGGAATCAGCGATGACTTGCTAAGCGTAATCGGAAAATTCCCAAAGGGTGCTCACCCAATGGATACACTCAGAACGGGCGTTAGTTTCCTAGGGTTGGAAGACGACCGAATTTGGGATAACAGCCCGGAGACGAGCATGGATAAGTTTATCGGTTTGCTCGCACGGATTCCGACTATTATCGCAGCGAGCTACCGTCATCACAAAGGTTTGGACTTTATCGCTCCAGATTCTTCTTTGGGAATGAGCGAGAACTTCTTCCACATGTGTTTTGGGAAAGTTCCGGCGAAAGAAATCATCAAAGCATTTGATGTATCGCTAATCCTTTACGCAGAGCACTCTTTCAACGCATCTACTTTTACTACACGCGTCATCACTTCTACTACGAGTGATATGTACAGTGCGGTAGTTGGTGGAATCGGAGCATTGAAAGGACCACTTCACGGTGGAGCCAATGAGCAGGTAATGCACATGCTTAAAGAAGTTGGTGAAGCAAGCGTAGCTCGTCAGTGGATGCTAGACGCTCTGGCAGAGAAGCGCAAAGTAATGGGCTTTGGTCACCGCGTGTACCGCAATGGTGATTCCCGTGTTCCTACAATGAAGAAGTACACCGAGAAGATGGCATCATTTACTGGTCAGGAGAAGTGGTTGGAGATTGCCAACATTCTTGAAGACACCATGGTTGGTGAGAAAGGAATCTACCCTAACCTCGATTTCCCAGCCGGTCCAGCTTACTATATGATGGGCTTTGAAATCGACATGTTTACCCCAATTTTTGTCATGAGCCGAGTTACCGGATGGTGCGCACACATCATGGAGCAGCAAGCCAACAACCGAATCATTCGTCCATTGAGTGACTACGTTGGAGAAGGCGAGCGTGCAGTACGCCCCGTTTCTGAACGGTAATTCAAGAATATCTATAAAACAAAAACCCGACGAATTGCTTCGTCGGGTTTTTTGTTTGACTATTAATTGCATCAGAATTCAAAAGGATTAATAACCCTCCTACCGACAATCATATTCTTCAACTTAATTGGATGCCCTTTCTGATTGTTTTAATAGGAGGAGAATGCATCATGTGAACAATTCTTATTCACCAATTATTTTTACATTGAACAATGAAGAAAAAACTTCTTTGGAGAGTTGTTTTCATCCTTTTGGTAGCTCTTACAATCGCTGGTTTGGCTGTTGTATTGAACGCTGAGTCCAGAGCTGAGTCGTTTCTAATTTCTAAGATTGAAGAACAACTTGGAGAAGATTTTCATTTTGAATTCGAAGAAAGTACATGGGGGTTTTTCAATAGAAGTGTCGCAGTCAAGAACATTGAGTTCTCCAGATCCCAAGGCGACTCGATACTTTGGGAGTCTACAGTTGACAAAATAGAATTCTTTGGTTTTGGGGTTTATGAATATTTGGTAGGAAAAGTCTATCGCGTAGACTCACTAATACTTTCGCGTCCTGTCATTAATTTATTTGACCTCAAGGCACGCATCGATTCCACCAACAATCCTCACCAAGGTATATTAAAGAAAGCTGCTATAGATGTTGGGGTTCAGAAAATTCAAATCAAAAATGGCCAGTTCACGTACAACCCTTCAGGTCCGGAGTATCTCTCGGCCAAATACGAGTCTATGGTGGAGGATGTACAAATTGATGGAACCGGCGCTCCAATCAAAGATTATATTAAAAATGCTCATCTAATTATCCGTGACCTAGTATACGTTACTCCTGACTCTTTCTCTACTATCAATGTTAGTGAAATGGGTACACTCATAGATCAAAGCACCCTTTTCGTTTCAGAGCTAAGCCTTAAATCAAACTATTCTATTTCAGAATACACGGTATTACACAACTGGAGAAAAGCCATGTTTGAACTAGATTTGGAGTCAGTCCAAATTGACATGTCGAGAATGATCAAATGGACGGAACTCACAATTCCGAAGGTCAACGTTTCTGGACTACATCTCTCTGTAAATCAAAACTTACGCTACCCATTACCAGAGCGAGTCACTCTACTACCACAAAGCATGGCCATGGAAACAGAACTGTTGTTTCAGATAGATTCTATTTTCGTTAAAAACAGTCAGGTTGACTATTTTGCTCACCTCAAAAACTATCAGGTTTCTGAGACCAATTTGACAGAGATTAACGCCACCATAGCTCCATTCCAAAACAGGAGTATGGAGCTGCCCCTATTCACTCTTCAATCTACTTCAACGTTGTACGGAGCAGCCCCGCTCGCTTTTCAGACCACCTATATGTTTGGAGAAAATGACCCCTTTGAGTTTTCTGGCAGCCTAGGCCGAACCAAAATGGAGTTTCTGGACAACTTCCTTTTCAACGCGGCGGGAGTAGAAATTTCAAATGGCGCTCTCGACAGGCTTGAGTTTTCAGTAAACGGGACCAAATATGGCACAACGGGATACACCGACTTTTACTACCAAAATCTTGAGATTAAAGCATTGAACCAAGAAACGGGGAAATACAAAGTTGGGCTCAATGCCCTGTCGAATGTGCTTGGTGGTCTAGTATTTTGGAAAAGTAACCCAGCTCATGATCAGTACAGGCGAGGCGACTTTCAAATGAACAGAGATGGCAGAAAAGGTTTTGTAGCCCAATGGGTTGACAGCATTTTAGAAGGAATAATTACAACCGTTTCGAAAGTAAATCCAGTAATAGTGAGAGGAAATAAGAAAAAGAAAAAATGAATCGCTTATGAAGTCAATCATCCTTAGTGTAATTGCCGTTGTTACGGTAATCACTTTAAATGCTCAATCATTTCTTGTCGCCGATTCATTAAGCTTTTTGATAGGCGAATGGAAGGGCTCTGGCACAATTACCAAAAAGGGGCAAGAGTTTCAATTCGATATCACTGAAAATGTGAATTGGGCCGCCAATCAAAAGGCAATTGTGGTGAATGGTGTTGGGGTGAACTCTGAGTCAAACGAAGCCGTGTTAGAAGCTGTTGGACTTATATATCGTGCACACGATGGATCTGGATTTCACATCCACTCTGTAAATGGAGAAGGAAGAGATGTGATTTCAGGTTTGGTTTCTCCTAAAATGGGAACACTCCACTGGGAATTTGAAACAGAAGGCGGTAAAATTCAATATGAGATGAGTGTTTCTGGCAACACATGGAATGAAGTCGGATATTTCAAGCCAAACGACTCGACTAAACGATATCCATTCTTAGAGATGACCTTAATCAAACAATAGCTGCTATAACTTGACAAACCCCACGGCCACTGTCGATTGTCCATTGACAAAACGCAGCCGATAGGTGCCGGGGGCCAAACCACTTACATCGGTTTCAAACCCTGTTCGAATCCCACCTGCAGGGCTGATCAAATCTACTACACGCCCTGTTCCATCAATGACTTCGGCAAATTCGGCAAAGAAGGTTGGTTTCAATATCGATACGCGCAAAGAATTCCCTACGGGATTCGGAAAGATGAGAACGTCTTCCAAATCGATATTGGGCTCGAAACTGACAGCTGATTCTGCCAATATCCATTTATTCGGGTCAAAAACAACTTCTAAGATTTCGAAACCAGGATCAGTTTGAAATACTTCTCCCGAGTACTGATGGTCAAATTTGACAATAGTATCCTGTTGATCCCCAATTAATTTCACTTCAAACGGCATCCTGAAAAACGAAACCGAAGGGTGCGAAGTTTCTTGTAGTAATTTGAAATAAACTCTCCCGTCATTCACCCACCAATTGAGATTGTAAATTGGGTGCCCTTCGGAATAAACCCAATTCGAGAAAAACTCCGATAGATCCATGTCAAAAGTCTGACTCATGTGGGCTTCAAAATCTGATGTCCGCGCATAGCCATAGGCGAGTTGAGCATCGTTGTGATAGGCTCGTACACCCTCATAAAACTTTTCATCTCCACCTATCCAACGCAACATATGCAAGACCATGGCTCCTTTTTGATAGGAAAGGCGTCCGCTGAAAATTCTATCGCGACTAGTGGTATCGTCTACGATTACAGAACCGTCAGGCATAGAAATAACACTATTAATGGCCGAGCTTTTCCAGTTATCCCAATCACCTTCTTGGCCAATATGCTCATAAGATAGCCCCGTGAGATAGGTTGCAAATCCTTCATTCAACCAGATGTCTTCCCAAGAACCACAAGTGACTTTATCACCAAACCACTGGTGAGCAAGCTCATGGGCGTTTAATCCAAAATTTAGGCTCGACATGGTACTCATTGTAGCATGCTCCATACCACCCGGAATGGATGTTTGAGCATGTCCGTATTTTTCTTTTAAATATGGATAGGGTCCGAAAAGTTCTGAAAACAAGACCATGAGCTCAACCGTAGCATCTGAAAGTCCTAACCAATCGTCGTATCGCTCAGGGTACACATAATTAAGAATCTCCAAGGTCTCCCCTTCTATTTCGACATATTGGCTAAAAGACTCGTAGTTGGTAACAGCTAGTGACACCAAATAGGCAGGTATCGGGTAAGCATGGTTCCAACCAAAACTCACAGTTCCGTTGTCATGAGGTATTTCGTAAATCAATTTTCCGTTCGAACCAGCCTTGTTTCCTTCAGGTACTGTAATCTCAATAAAAATGCTGTCTAACTTGTCGTTTAGCGTTTGCTTGCAAGGCCACCAATCACGGGCGCCATAGGGTTCCGATAAGGTATAAATCTCGGGGTCTACTCCATGAAAGGATTGAGTAAAAGAAAGAGCAGAGCTCTGTTGTGGCTCACCCGAATAGACAATCTCAACTTCCAAGGATTGGGGCATAATCATCTCGCCTAGATTAACCACCAAACTGTAGGAATCGGCAAACTCACTGGTCTTTGTCTCGCCATTCACCACAACCGACTCAACGGTAAGCGCTTGATTAAAATCAAAGCTAATCTGATCTGCTTCAACGAGCAGTTCCAGATAGATTTTCACACGACCATTGATATTTCTTATCCATGGGTCTATCTCCCACCAGCACTCAGCAAAGCTCCAGTTGTAATTTTCTCCATTGAACGTCCCACTGCTTTTGGGCATATCCCCTCTCCAACGCTTCCCTTCCATCTTGGCTATTTCAAATACAGACATGTGGTCATCTGACTGCCCCAGCAATTCTAGAGAGCTTGCCAATAAAGCGACAGCCGTTAGTATGTACAAAACGCCATTTCTCATTCACCAATGATACAAACACTAACGTATAATCACCCCAAAAAGGTCTTAATTCTACACTTATCCAAGGGTTTAGACACCCACCATCATAAATTGGGTCAAATAACCCCGCAAACAACATAAAACACAGACTATCAGATACTTAGCACAAATACCAAAGCAAACAAAGCAAAGATTACACAGCTCCTTTTTCGTCGAACCACGATAATAACCCGATAAATATTGATAAATACCCTATTAAATCTTACTTTTGCTATTGCTATAACTAATCATTAAAATGCTATGAAGAAATTTGACTTAAAGAAAAGTTTATTGCTTACCCTAGCTTCTTTTACGGGAGTTGGGCTGATGGCACAAGGGGTTTGCAGCTCCTACAGCTATTATTACTCAGACATAAATTATCCTGGTGGAGTAAAGCAGTCAGACATATATAGTGTGGCACTTTCTGATGGCCAGGCCGATTTGACCCCAGTAGCTTTAGACTTGACTTATGGTGCTCACATCGCTTTTGATGAAGAGTCTGGCCTACTACTTTTAGTCAATGATGCTAATGGACATGTTCAAACTCTCGACCCGCTCACAGGCATTTTGGGGTCGACAATTGCACCAGAGTCTGGAATTAGTGGAGTAACTACTGCTGCAGTTGACTATGATGGTAGTCTAATTATCGGTTCGAGTAATGGCAATATTTACATTGCCGATCTAAGCACAGACCCTTATGGATTGTCTCCGTATGATTCTGGAGCTGACATTGAGGGCGGAGACTTAACGATGACCAACAATGGGCTATACTTAGCCGCTAAGCCAAATGGTAATCTCTACACAGTTCTTGGAGGTATGGCAAACATATTAATGGGAACTGTAGAAGGAGATGTAACCGGTATGGCTACTATGGAAGGCCAAGAAAACGTGATCGTTTCTTCAAGAAATAATGGAAGCTTTATAGAATACAGCGTCGATGGAGGTGGTGTTTCAGAAGTTGCATCGTATGCTGCTATGCTCGATGGCGAAGCCTTTACCTTAGATAATGGTGATATGGCTGCTGGATGCTCTGAGCGTAGTTCAAGTGTAGATGGGTGTAGCGATCTTCGAACTTATTACATCCATGATGCGCTTGGTGGTGGTCCAGACATTCTATATAGCGTTGCTTTAAATGACCTTGGAGGAGCTGACTTAACTGAACTAGGTGAACTAGCTGCA
Organism: Bacteroidia bacterium; assembly: GCA_030427905.1. Lineage (GTDB taxonomy): Bacteria > Bacteroidota > Bacteroidia > Flavobacteriales_D > Cryomorphaceae > CBDDKU01. The sequence continues at coordinate 20,294 of JAUICL010000011.1, read as the reverse complement.
GGTTCGCACCTAGGTGTTGGAGCTGACGGGCTGCTCTATATTGTTCATCACAGTTCAGGTACCCTTACCACTTGGGACCCAAACCTAGGCCCTATCAACTCAGTTCAAATCGCTTCTGACGCTGGAAACATAACACAAATACCAGCGGTAGTAGTTGATGACAATAACATCGTGTATGTTGGAACTGGTCAAGGAGATAAAATCTACTCTGTAGATCCATTGACCGGTGATGCTACACTTTACGGAACAGGAGATGTGAGTGGCGGTGACCTTGTCTTTATCGATGATGTATTGTGGGTTGCAAACCGCGCACACGATACATTCTATGAAGTAAATGGTCCTGGTGAATTTTCTGTAGATGCTACTGAAATTAATGGTGTAGCAGTTCTCCCTAGCGGAAATTTGTTGATCTCAGATGGTAATCTCGGATCACTTTTCAAAGTGTATGAACCCTATACAGGTACTGCTACTGGAGAGACCTTCAATACAGGTCTTCAACTCCACAATGGTGATCTCGCCAGCCGTTGCTTCGATGGTGACAGCAGTGTTGATGGAGATTGCGAAAATTTCAAAATTTACTTGACTGATAATACCAATGGGCCTTGTGAACTTTACGAAGTAGTTTTGGATGAAGGTACAATGACGGCAAGTTTATCACTTGTTAGGGATGGTTTGCCAAAATCACATGTAGCTCTTGGACAAGATGGTACGGTCTACCTTATCGCACGTACTGGAGCTGTTGCCACTTATGACCCTCTAACAGATGTTTTGGGAGCCTATCTCCCACTGACTATTGGTGGTCAAAACATTACCAATACGCACTCTGCAGTAGTAGCTGAAGATGGAACGCTTTACATAGGATCTTCTTCTGCGAACAAGGTTTACCAAGTAGATCCACTTACAGGTGTAGCAAGTAATCCTGTTAACAACCCTGTATCTGGTGGTGATATCATTCAAACTGAAGATGGAGACCTTTGGGTTGTACACCGCGGTCAAAGCAGATTTTATAACATTACCGATGGCGTCACACAGTTTGATGTAGACTTCAATGGAATTTACGGTTCAGCTGTATTGGGCGATGGTTCTATCATAGTTGGAACAGCCAACACGAATTCAATTAGCATTGTTGATACTGAAGCTGAAGGCGGTATTGGAGCGTCTTTTGCTATGGATCTCACCATGAGCGCAGGTGACCTTGCTGCTGCATGCATTTCAGATGAGCCAGATATCGTACCTGGAGAATGCTATGCAACGGAAGTAATCGAATACGCTCCTGGAACTCAAATGAATGGAAGTCCAATACCTGCCAATAGAACAGATGGAAGCCAAGCACTTGGAGAGCCTGAAAGAAATGACGAAATCAACTTCGCTTCACTCGGATACTCTGAAGATGGAATGGCCTTTATCACACTTGGCTTTGACGGTGCAGTTCCAAACGAAGAAGGTGACGATATCGAAATCGTTGAAACGACATTTGGTGTAAACGGATGTGAATCTTACCCAGAGTATGCCGATGTATACGTTTCGCAAGATGGAATCAACTTCTTCTTCGTAGAAAACATTTGCCGATTCGATGGATTCGTTGATATCAGTGATGCTGGTGATTTTGACTACATCACCCAGGTAAAAATAGTTAGCGCTGATCCTTCTGACTCTCCTGATGGATTCGACGTAGATGGTGTAGTAGCCCTTCACAACTGTGTAGATGAACTTGAAGAAGGTGAAGAGCCAGTAGTACAAGATGACAACACTGTAGAAGAAGCGGAAGATCACACAATTCAATTGACTGCATACCCGAACCCTTCAAATGGTCCCGTGGTGATTGAATTTACTTCTTCAACAAATGACCTTGCTCTTATCGAAGTACTCGATATGAACGGACGCGTTGTTGAGACCTTGTTTAATACCGTAACAGAAGCTGGTAATACGTATAGATTCGACTTCAACGGATTAGCTCTTCCAAATGGTGTTTACGTAACAAAGGTTACAACAAACAACACAACGAAAATTGAGAAATTAATGATTGCTCATTAATTATAACCAACCAATCAGAAAAGCCCCCCTGATACTGTCAGGGGGGCTTTTTGATTATTAAATTTTTCGAAAGTTTATATCCAGTTGATTCCTTTCTTAAGTAGGTCTAGCGTATGCTGTTCGTTGGAATCTTTGTTGACTTGATAATTGTAAAACCACTTTGCTTGCTCTGGCAGGCTCATGAGAATCGACTCCGTTCTACCGTTGCTCTCCAGCCCAAATTTAGTACCACGATCGTATACCAAGTTAAACTCTACATAACGCCCCCTGCGCACGTACTGCCACTCCTTTTCGCTCTCCGAAAATGACCGGTTCCGATTTCTTTCAATCAATTCAGAATAAACAGTTGGAAACAACATACCCAAGTCTTTACTGAACGAGAATATTTCTTCCTTGGAAAGGCCTTCATGTTCCTTGAGTTGATCGTAAAAGATCCCACCAATTCCACGGGTTTCATTGCGGTGTGGGATGAAGAAATAATCGTCTGCCCAAGTCTTAAACTTCGGGTAGAAGCTACCATCATACTTGTCACAAACAGTCTTCAAGGAGCTGTGAAAGAACTTTGCATCATCTTCTACAACGTAATGCGGCGTTAGATCGATTCCACCGCCAAACCAATAGATTCCATTATCCAACTCAAAATACCTAATATTCATATGAATGATAGGCACATGCGGATTTGATGGATGCATCACAATGCTGACACCAGTTGCGAAAAATGCATCTGCATCAGTCTTCAAGTGCTTCTTTAAACGCTCATCCAGTTTACCCTCAACCGCCGAAAAGTTTACCCCTGCCTTCTCAAGCACAGCTCCATGACTTAAAATACGGGTATGACCACCACCACCGCCTTCTCTAGTCCAATGGTCACTTACAAAACGTCCCTTGCCATCAGCTCGCTCTATTTGAGTACAAATGTGGTTTTGGATTTGCTGGTAGGCATCCTTAATATCATTCCTAGATATGGACATAAACCTTAGTTTATTTGCTTGACCTTATAATCCTTGTATTCGATTATAAAGACTTCTTTGTTTTCTAGCTCACTACCCGTTGTAGATTTGGCAAACCGATAATTTCCAGCCACTCCATTCATTTCGAGTTGATCGAAATAAATTGAAAAATTGGTGCCATAGTTGAGAAGAGCGCTTCCAAAAAACAAAGTCAAATCAAATGCCTGAAAGCCGAATTCGTATGAACTTGGGTCTATTTGGTATTGACCGCGGTACAATTCTAGAAACTGCGAAACGTCAGATGCTCCATAATCCACAAAGGAAGGAACAACCAAGCGCAGATTAAATCGGTTTTTGTATTCCACTTCAATATTGTCGAATTTCACCCATTTGTCCATCCCATACACGCGCACCGTATAGGCCGTGTCGAGCAAGGAAAGACGGGTCATAAAATCACTTACAAAAGCCAATTCATTGGATGGGACAACAAGCACGTTCTCACCATCTTTCGTCAACCACTTATCCACCGATTTAGGATCCAGTTTATCGATAGTAATTGACCGAATTGAATCATTCTGAGAGTTCGGGAATGTCCCAACTGCGGCGTTATACGAAGCTATCATACTCTTTCTGAGCGGCCAATCTTTAGGGCTTTCCGTATTGATCATAAAAACGTGATCATCTTGGTGCTGGATAGCCACATAATTTGCTAGATACCTTACCATGGTCTCTCGAGCCGCGGCCGACCTAATCAGTCTAGGGTTATCTTCAAAGACTTTATTATTGAATGAGTTAGGCGATACGACATACGTCGAAGTCGACTTAAACTCATCACTCACTAAGGCAAGACTCGTTTTGTGCATTGGACCGATGATGATGTCCAAACTATCGCGTTTCACCTGCTTCAAGGTTTCTTTTGTGGCAACTATATCATCACCTACATTGTAAACAAACACTTCGGCATTCAGTCCGGCCTTAGCCAAAGAGTCTAGGGCAATCTGCGCGCCCCGATAAAACTCAAGAGCGAGCTCAGTCAATATGTACAAATCCTGACTTTGCTCGAGTAAATTCTGAGTTGAATCATTCAATTCGAACTCAAAAGGGAGCATAAAGCCAATGCGATAGACATCTTTGTTTATGGTAAAGTTTCCAGTAGCTTTTTTGATAGAGTCGGCTCTGGCTTGGCGCATCGCTAAAAAGCTAGCATTGTATTTCGGAATCACGATATACTGTCCCTCTCGCAATCCTTCAGGCAATCCGCCATTCATACCTACAATAGAATCTGCAGTGATAGCGTAGGACTGTGAAAGTGAAAAGAGTGTTTCGCCTTTTACCACTTGGTGTATCAGGAAACTATCATTTACCGCTGGTTTAAGAAAGGATTCATCAGTACCAGCACTCAGATCATTGGGTATTTTGATGACATCGCCAACTTTAAACGAATTATGGATTCCAGGGTTTACGGCGGCAATGCTGTCAATCGGTACTTTGTATTGTTTGGAAATTCCAAAAAGGGTTTCCTTTTTCTGTACGGTATGGAGAATGTAGGCTCCCGCCAGGTCAACTTCAGTTTTCTTCGCCTCCTTCTTGTCTATTGCTTTGATTGGAATAAGCACTTCTTCGCCAATATCTAGGCCATCAGCAACCCCGGGGTTGGCCAAAGCCAATTCGGAAACGGAAACAGAGAATTTTCGAGAAATTGCATAAAGGGTATTTCCAGGCTCAACAGCGTACACATAGTACTCCACCCCATTTAAAGAAATCTTAGGATAATCTTGAGCCTGCGCCAAGCTGATCGTGAGAGCAGCTAAGAATACTAATGTAATCCGGTGTATTATTCCCATTCAATCGTTGCTGGTGGTTTAGAGCTAATATCGTAAACCACTCGGTTTATTCCTTTTACTTTATTGATAATCTCATTTGAGATCTTACCCAAAAGGTCATAAGGTAAGTGGCACCAGTCTGCCGTCATTCCATCTGTTGACGACACCGCTCTGAGCGCTACGGCATTCTCATAAGTTCGCTCATCGCCCATAACACCTACACTTTGCACTGGCAATAAGATTGCTCCAGCTTGCCATACATTGTCGTATTCACCTGACGATTTTAGATTATCGATAAAGATTCGATCTACTTCTTGCAATATCTGTACCTTTTCTGGGGTGATATCGCCCAATATACGAATTGCGAGCCCGGGCCCAGGAAAAGGGTGACGTCCCAAGAGTGATTCGTCCATTTCCATATCTCGACCAACTCGGCGTACTTCATCTTTAAAAAGAGCTCGAAGTGGCTCTACCACTTGCAACTTCATAAAATCTGGAAGCCCGCCAACATTGTGGTGACTCTTTATCGTAGCTGAAGGCCCTTTTACTGAAACTGACTCGATTACATCGGGATAAATTGTACCCTGAGCAAGCCACTTTACGTCTTCTACTTCGTGCGAAGCATCGTCAAAGACATCGATAAATACCTTCCCAATTCGCTTACGCTTCGTTTCTGGATCTGAAACGCCTGCTAGCGCATCGTAAAATCTCGATTTCGCATCAACACCGCGCACATTTAGCCCCATTCCCTTGTAGCTCTCCAAAACTTCTTCGAACTCATTCTTTCGCAAGAGACCGTTATCCACGAAAATGCAATACAAGTTTGAGCCTATAGCCTTGTGCAACAGCATGGCGGCAACTGATGAGTCAACTCCCCCACTCAATCCGAGGATAACCTTGTCATTTCCGAGCTTTTCCTTGAGCTCTTCAACCGTCTTTTCTACAAAATTGTGCGGTGTCCATGATTGGGCACAACCACAAATATTCACAACGAAATTGGAGAGAATCTGCTTTCCGTCTGTGCTGTGGTATACTTCCGGGTGAAATTGAATAGCGAACGTATCTTCGTTTTCGAATTCATACCCAGCTACGCGTACATCGGTGGTGCTAGCGACAACTTTAGAACCTTTTGGAATTTCAAAGATCGTGTCACCATGCGACATCCACACCTGAGATCCAACAGGTACATTTGCGAATAGCCTGGACTCTGGATCAACCGAAACGAGTTTGGCTCTCCCGTATTCTCGAGTTGAGCTTCTTCTCACTTCACCTACTTCATCGATATGAGCCAAATACTGCGCACCGAAACAAATCCCTAATACAGGTAGCTTACCGCGAATACCATCTAGCGCTATGCTTGGCGCTTCTTCATCGTATACCGAATACGGACTTCCAGAAAGGATTACACCTTTCACATTGTCTCCGATTTCCGGAACACTATTGTATGGATGAATTTCACAATAAACGTTTAGCTCTCGCAATCTGCGGGCTATTAGTTGAGTAACCTGCGAACCAAAATCGAGGATAAGGACCATTTCTTGCATGGCGCAAAGATAGAACTGAATTGGAGATTTCCACGCTAGAATCTAACCTAACCGCAACTCCTCACTCCTTGTTGATACATCGATCCCCCCTTTTCACTTAAAGCAATTAACATTTACTTAAAATTACTTGAAAATGATTAACTTAAGGGACTGATAGAGTTAATAGGCGCTCCCTATCATTGCCAAGTTTAACCAATTTGATGTGAAACATTTTCGACATAAGCGAGCAATTGCCTTGTTGATGATTGTCATCTCTAGCTGTTTTGTTTACGAAAAAGCTCAAGCGCAAGTGACGATCGCTTACCAGGGCTTTGAGCAGGATGCAGGTGATACTTGGTCAATAGATTCTTTATCTACTCCACCCTGTACGAACGGCTCCGATATATGGGACTACTCCACTGGGATCAGTTCTATATTGCCGCAAACGGGATCTCAAATGTGGGGTGTGCGCGATCTAAATGGAAGTTGTGGTGGATCTGGGTTTGAGACAATCACCTTCAGCTCGGTTGATGTGTCTTCTTATGAGGATGTAGAGTTAAAATTTTCATACAAAGTCTTTGAGTACGACAATGGTGATGACATTGAATACCAAGTCATCCTTGATGGTATTCCCCAATCAAGTGTTCTTTTAGTGGATGGAAGTGCAAACATCTCCATCGGCTGGACTGAAGAAGTTGTTTCGATACCCAACTCCGTCAATGAAGTTTCAATTATTCTACGTGTGAAGCAAGACGGAGGAAGTGACTACGCTGGCTTTGACGATTTCATTTTGGAAGGTGTCCTTGCAGACCCGTGCCTTGTTGCACCTGCATCACAACCCACCACATTCAATCCCGACAATATCTCAACCACAGATTTTGAGCTTAACTGGAACCCGGCGGCAGATTCTAAAACGCTTATTATTGCTAGCGAAGACGCACCACCAAATCAATCGCCTGTTGATGGGGTAGATTATATCCCCGATGCTTTCTTTGGCGACGGAGATGCCCTGGGAAATAGTTTTGTAGTGTATGAAGGCACTGGAGATCAAATAGTCATTTCAAATCTGACACCTGGTACGGAGTACTTTTTTGAAGCCTATTCGTTTTGCGGAGCATCTACATCCACATTATACAATACTACCAATCCACTTAGCCATAGTGTGCTTATGGAACCTGAAAACCCGGACTTTCTGATAGACTGTACCACGTCAACTACCATGGATCTATCGTGGAGTCCCCCACCTGCTGGTATTTGGGATGGATACGTAGTCATAGGTCGTGAAAACAACACTCCTACGACTATCAATACCACCAACCCAACAACGGTTGGCAACAATCTCAATTTCGGACTTGCACCCAGTGTAGGCGTAAACAAGATTCTTTACGAAGGAAATTCAACCAGTATCACAGTTTCTGGGCTCATCGCTTCCCAATCTTACACATTCAAAGTATTCGCGTATGTTTCTTGCTCGAGTTGTTCGAACCCGAGTTTTTGGGAATATTCATCTGGAACTCAATCTACGGCTACTGCAGAGCTAGGTGAAGTAGAAAACTTAGCTGCAACACCAGCCTTGACAAGCATAGCGTTCACATGGGCTGTAACTCCAGCTTGTGTCGATGAAATAATTCTTGTAGCGAGCGAGTCACCCGTGATTGGAACACCTTCTGGAAGCAACTACAGTGTCAACTCCAACGATTTTACAGATGTCTTAAACCCGGATTTAGCCCCAGGTGAAAAAGTGGTGTATTCGGGCATTGGTTCGAGCGAAACGGTGACGGGCTTAACCACAGATACACCGTATTGTTTTAAGGTTTTTGTGAGAAAGGGAAGTGAATGGTCAAATGGAATTGACGTTTGCGAAACACCCCGCGAATCAACAACACTGGAGCCTGGAGATTTGTCAATTATTTCTGTTGTAACCGATATTGGCGGTAGTGATGACCAAATCTGCTTTGTGTCATATAAAAGTATTACAACCAATACGGCCATTGATTTTACGGACAATGGGTACGAGCGCGTGAGTGCTGGTCTTTGGAGCGACACAGAAGGCACAATTCGAATTGAACGAACTGGCGGAACGATTCCAGCAGGAACACCTATCTGTATCGAAGGCCAAGGAAATAACCAAAGTGGTTTCGATATTTATGTTTGTGGAGTACTCGATACCGATTGGTCTATATCATCTTTGAACGGAGCTTTCAGTTTCAATATGAACAGTACCGACCAAATTTGGCTTATGCAAGGTGGTTTATGGGAAAACCCCAGTGGCTCGCATAATGCCTACTATACTGGCAATGTACTCTACGGTTGGACTGCAATCGGCTGGGAAGAATCTCCAAACTATAACAGCACAAGTGGGTCTACACTCTTCCCGAACTCTTCCTGCTTAAACACAGATTTAGAAACCTTGAACAATGATATTGTCAAGTACAACGGATCTTTTGCTGCGGCATCAAAAACAGAGTGGATAACTCGACTCAACGATGCCAATAACTGGGACAGCTATGCGTCCTATTCAGATTTCAATAGCAATCCCCCGTATTACGCTTCTACTTGCGTCAATTTCGACATTCAGGCAGGGGTTTTCACAGAAGGAATTTGGGTTGGCGACACATCCAATGAATGGGAAGACTGTCGAAATTGGTCTAATCTGCGACTTCCGGAACCAAATACGAACGTGACCATTCCTCCCAGCACCAACGACCCGGAAATCTCGCAAAGTGAAGCTACTTGTGCTGACTTGATTGTAGATGTTGGCGCAACGCTCTCCTTTACTACTCCTTCTTCGACCTTGACGATTTCGGGAGATGCGTTTCTAGACGGAACCGTTGCCATGACAGATGGAAAAATTCGTCTAGATGGTGATGAAGACCAAACTCTCCAATCGGCTTCGGCTCCCCTTTCCATCCATAATTTAACGCTCGACAAGCCCGCTGGTAGGGTTTTCACAGATCAAGATATTGAGATTTCCGATTCCCTGGTAGCCATTTCGGGTATACTGGAATTGGCCGATGATCAAAAAGTCATTTTCCTTCCCAGCGCAGATGTGAGTTATGCTTCAAATACAAGTTTTGTAGAAGGTAAGGTTCGGAAGGAATCAGCAGGTGAGAACTTTGTGTTCCCAATAGGAGACACTAATGGTGACGGTACGTCATTTTACCAACCAGCGCGTATTTTTGACATCACAGGCCCAACCACAATCGATGCGCAATATACAGCAGAAGCTCATCCAAATGCAGGAGCCTATTACGACGGAGAATCAAATAACCCGTATGATTTTCAAGAAGTCGGGAATTGCGATTATTGGACAATTGATTCGATAGATGGATCTGGTACAATTAAACTCGGACTCGCCTTTTCCAATTCGAATGTGGCAGAATACTGCAACGCGGTGTCCGACACAGATCAAATCAACTTCTCAGTGTGGAATGGTTTCAACTGGGATATTGTCTTTTCAGGTGTATCTGGAAATTATGTAGAGTCCGTTTCAGCAATGAGTCCGGGTATTCTACCTGTCGCTTTCGGTGACTTTGTCTTTACGAGCAATTCGTTTCTGAACGTTCTTCCAGTAGAGCTCTTGTTTTTCAATGCCAACCGGCTTGGCAGCGATATCAATTTGACTTGGGCTACCGGTTCGGAAACCAACAGTAGCCATTTCGATGTAGAACGTGCGGGACCCAACCTTCATTTTAAAAAGATTGGGCGGGTTAAAGGCGCTGGGGAAAGCTCTGCACGCACAGACTACCGATTCTTGGATACTTCTCCCCTTCCGGGAATGTCGTACTACCGGCTCAAGCAAGTTGATTTCGATGGAAGTTTCTCCTATTCAGATGTCAAAGCGATAAACACTCCTGTTTCTCTCGCTAATTTCAAGGCATATCGAAATGGGGAAAACCTGATCTTGGAGTGTTCACCTAGCTCTCACACAAACAAGGTTCAAGTGCGCTCGGTGAGTGGAGCCGTCATATTCGAGTCTTCGCTTAATGTAGAATCAAATTTGCACCAACTACCTTTACAATTGAGCCGTGGTCTCTACATCGTCCAGCTTACTGATGGGTCTGATCAATTTGCGTCCAAACTGTTTTGGTAGATTAGTCTTCTCTCAGGATCAAAAATTGATCGGAAAAAGGTTGAATCACATCGTATAGAACATCAATAAAACCTTCCCCAAACACCTGGTAACCATAAATCAAATTGAATCGACGTTCTTGAAGGCTTCCAGCGGGTAGGAACTGAGATTGGGCTCGTTCAAACTTGGCAATTGTATCCGAATATTTTCGCTTCTCAGCGCGCTTCCCTTTCTTCTCAAGGTTAAGTAAAATGCGGGATACTCTAGCCCAACCACTCTTTACCGAATGCTCAAGCGTAGGATCTATGGACGCTAGTTGCGTCTCTACGCGGTCAAAAACAGCTTTAATGGAAGTAAACGCCGTCTCCAAATCGTAGTTGGAACTGTTTTCCAATTGAAGTAGCATTTCTTCTAGGTGCTCTGTGTGATGAAATAAAACCTTCAGTTTTAGACCTAAGCTTTTCAAATCTTCAAAAGCCTGCTTCTCCAGAATCCCAACTGAATTGCGAAGCAATAGAATTGGAAACTCAATCTCAAACGTGTCAAAGATTCCCTTTAACTGAAACCAATAGGCGAGCTCTCCTCCACCACCGATATAGGCCAGATTGGGCAGAATTACCTCCTGATAAAACGGTCGCAAAACCACATTCGGACTAAACTTCTCTGGCTCTTCTTCCAAAAGATTGAGCAGCTCTTCTTCCGAGAATTCAAGCTGACTATTAAGAACCTGATAAATCTCACCCTTTTTTTCAATCCGCCCACGATACTCTTCGTCTAAATAAAAGAGATTAATGTCTCGTGGGTACACTTGAGCTTTGTACTTTTCAGCTAATTCCTTGCTCGCCTTCTCTACTTCAGCCTTTCCAATTCCTTCGAGAATCTCTCTCTTAAAATAGGGTGCAACAAGTCGCTTCAATGCTCTGTCGTCTCCATCAACTACGACGACACCATACTTTCCAAACAATTGGTGAACCAGTTTTCGTGTGGCTATGGCGATGTTCTCGGACTTCACATAAGCCTTTTCAAACATTTCGAGTATGGTAGCCGATGTATATCCAACACCAATTATGTCTTTCAATTCATTGAGAACATCGTCCATCCCAACTGTTTTCATCCGGCCCACAGCACCACCTTGTCCACTCTCCCACTCCATCTTTTTCTCTCCAACATAAAAATGGTTCGCCTCTTCGAAATCATGGTCTTCGGTAGCCATCCAAAATACCGGAACAAAATCGTAGTTGCTGTGCTCAGTCTTTAGTGACTCGCATGTTTTCACCGCTGAAATGATCTTGTACAAGAAATAGAGCGGGCCTGTATTCAAGCATACTTGGTGCCCTGTAGTAATGGTGAATGCCATATTGCTACTCAGCCTTTCCACTTGATCCGTAGGGAGTCCAGAACCTTTGTACTGTTCTTTCAAAGCGGCAACAAGCACTTCGCGATTCTCGTACTGCTCCTGCTTCGCTTGGAGCTGATCTGAAAATGAAGAAAGAGCGGGCCTCCTTCCATACATAGACCCTAAAGACTCTTTATCTTCTAGATAATCGAGAATGATCTTTCCAAAAAAACCTGTCTCCTTGAGCGAGACTTGATCACATTTATAAGAGATTTCTTTTGTGGCTTGCGGCATATTCTGCAAATCTAAGCTTTATTCAATTTTGAAATTGTTAGGAATACGACAAGTCTTGAAATCCCTGATTTCCGTATATTGGGCGGCTAAATTCTACAAATTCAATTACACATGATAAAAACCATATTCGCAGGAATTGCTGGAGTCGTCGCTTTTGGAACACTCACAGCTCAGGATGTTGAAACGATTAAACTAAAACCAGAAAGCGGATACGATTTCTCTTTGGTAAAACAAGTAGAAGCCACTCCGGTTCAAGATCAGTACCGCACGGGAACATGTTGGAGCTTTTCTGCTCTTGGTTTTTTCGAAAGTGAGTTAATCAGAACTGGAAAAGGTGAACACAACCTGAGTGAGATGTACGTTGTAAACCACACTTACCGCGATAAAGCCGATCGATATGTACGCATGCACGGCAAAACCAATTTTGGTGCAGGTGGAGCCTTCGTCGATATTGCACATGTTTGGGACAATTATGGAATGGTTCCCGAAGAAGTGTATTCAGGTCTGAACTATGGAACAGATAAGCACAACCACGCCGAGCTTGATCATATTTTAACTGCCTATGTCGAAGCGGTAGTTGATAACAAGCAAAAGACGCTTTCGCCTAAATGGAAAGAAGGATACAACGCTGTAGTAGATTCATACCTTGGCGAAATTCCCGAGTCTTTTGAGTATGATGGGAAAGAGTATACGCCAAAGTCATATGCTGAAGAACTGGGGTTGAACATGGACGACTACGTTTCCATTACTAGCTATACGCACCACCCTTTTTATGAGAAATTTATGCTTGAAATTCCTGACAACTGGCTACACGTTGAAAGCTACAACCTTCCAATAGAAGAGCTAATGGCTGTAATGGACGGGGCTATTGATAATGGATACTCCTTTGCATGGGGAGCCGACGTTTCTGAGAAGGGATTTGCTTTCCGAGAAGGGTTAGCCATTCTTCCTGAAGACGAGTCAACGATCGATGTTAAAGGAAAAGACAACCAAAACTTCAGCGATGCTGGAGCTGAGAAAGTGAGTAATGCATTTGAAGAGCCTGTGCCGCAAAAAGAAGTGACTCAGGAACTTCGTCAGGAGCAATTCGACAACTGGATGACTACAGACGATCACGGAATGCAAGTTACTGGGATTGTTGAAGATCAAAACGGTGATCGCTACTACATTGTAAAAAACTCTTGGGGTACGAAGTACAACAACCTAGATGGGTATTTCTTCGCTAGCGAAGCCTATGTTAAGCTTAAAACGATGAATATCTACCTTCACAAAGACGCTATTCCAAAAGAGATTGCCAAGAAATTGAATATCTAAGTCGGATAATCTTATTCAAAAGCTCTTTGGACTACCTGTCTGAAGAGCTTTTTTTATTCCTGAATTTTGATAACAATTTTACCGATGTGATTCGCATCCCCAAAACGCTTGATAGCCATTGGGAGATCTTCAAATGCATACGGACCATCGACGTAAGTACGTAAATTCTCTGGGCTCACTTCTCTGTAAAATTCGGGTAAATACTTGTTAGGCTTAAGAGCTGCAATCTTGAACGACTTACCAGTCAGTAGTTTTGCAATCCAACCGAAAAAAAAGATACCCAATAACCTTGAGATATCACCTCCTACAGTGACGTAGACCCCACCCTTCTTTAAACTCCTGGCAATCGAAAACAATCCACGTTTGGTTCGTGCATCGAGCACAAGGTCATATTGAGTAGACTCCCTTGTAAAGTCCACTTTTTGAAAATCAATCAATCGGCTACAGCCCAAGTCCTTCATCATATCGAATTTAAAATCCTTATCGACTCCCGTTATGCTCGAAGTATAACTCTTGGCGATTTGAATTGCAAAGAGCCCCATACCTCCCCCGGCGCCGTTTATTAGCACATCGTCGCCTTTCTTTATTCTGCCTGATAAAATGAGCCCTTGATAGGCCAATAAGCTAGCATGTGGTATGGTGACCGCTTTTTCTGATGAAAACTCTTTGGGAGTTAAAACAAGCGTTTCTTCATTTAGCGCGACGCATTCCGCAAAACCCGAAAATCCATCTTCTGAAATATCCGCATAAACGCGGTCTCCAACTTTGAGATTCTTGCAGCCTTGCCCCACTTCCGAAACGATTCCGGCTATCTCCATGCCTGGAGTCGTTTTCTTCGGTTTCCATATTCCGAACATCAACCGGTACAACAAAGGTTTACCCCAAACCATGGACCAGTCAAAATCATTGACTGCCGCATATTCTACCTTTACTAAAACTTGATTTGAGTTTAAGACCGGTTTTGGTACATCTTCAAAAACGAGATGATCGGGTCCTTTGTACGTTCGCTGAATAACGCTTTTCATACTTCTATTTAGATTGTTTCGTTCCGTTTATCTTTGAGCCGTGAAGCTACTCAATACACTAGTTATCTTCTTGGTCAAAATTTATCAATATGCAATTTCACCTTTGCTCGGTGCCAATTGCCGATTTGACCCAACATGTTCAAACTATACAATCCAAGCGGTTAAGGAATGGGGGGCCTTTAAAGGCACATGGTTGGGCATCAAGCGCATATCTAAGTGTCATCCCTGGGGAGGCCACGGATATGACCCTGTTCCCAAAAAAGATAAGCATCATGTGCATCACCATGGCAATTCTTGATATAGAATAGCCCTATATTTGCTGTCCAAGTTCGAGAAACAAATGAATCACATCAGACCGAGAAGAAACAGGAGATCAGCAGGAATTCGAAAAATGGTCAGGGAGACTTTTCTCCAACCACAACAACTTATTTACCCACTTTTTGTAGCTGATCACGATTCATACGCTAACCCGATCAAATCCCTACCAGGTCAAGCGCAACTTGGATTTCAAGAAACCTTCAGAGAGATCGAAGAATCGCTCAAACTAGGAATCAATTCTTTCGTTCTATTTCCCGTTGTAGAAGAGAGTTTAAAAGACAAAATTGCGTCATACAGCTATAGCGACGACAATTTTTACTTAAGACTCATTCAAGAGATTAAGCAGAAGTTTCCCCAAGCAGTTTTGATGAGCGATGTGGCCATGGACCCCTATAGTTCTGATGGACATGATGGCCTGGTAAAGGATGGAAAGATTCTCAACGATCCTACCTTGCCCATACTCGAGAAAATGTCTGTAGCCCAAGCCCAAGCCGGAATAGATATCATAGGCCCGTCTGACATGATGGATGGACGCGTGGGCAGTATCAGAGAAGCTCTGGATACGCAAGGTTTCGAAGAAGTAGCCATCATGTCGTACACCGCTAAGTATGCCAGTGCATACTACGGTCCATTCAGGGATGCCCTCGATTCGGCTCCAAAAGATGGCGACAAAAAAACCTATCAGATGGATCCAGCCAACATCAACGAGGCCTATAGAGAAGCCCAACTAGATGAAGACGAAGGAGCTGACATGCTTATGGTAAAACCAGCGCTTTGCTACCTCGATATTATCAATAGACTGAAAGAATTTTCGCACCTACCTATTTCTGCCTACAACGTTAGCGGAGAGTACGCGATGATAAAAGCCGCGGCACAGAATGGATGGCTCGATGAAAAGGCCGCCATGACTGAAATGCTTCTGAGTATTCGAAGAGCAGGAGCTGATACCATCCTCACCTATTTTGCAAAAGATTACGCCAAGCTTTACCAGGAAGGCTACACGCAGCACTGATTTATTTTTTTGACAAAAATTGGATGGTCAACCATTTCTGAAGTCTGCTTTTTAACAGAATAGTATTGTGTTTTGATCGAAATCAGAAAAAAAATGAAACTTTCTGAACTTTCTCACGTTGCCCCCACACAACACTGTTTACCAATCACTTAAACACCTAGTCGCTCACTCACCCCTAGCGGCAAAAAGCACTTTCATCGACATTTTACTTGACTTCGTCGAAATACGCCTTAACTTTGTGAAGCTATGAAATCCACTCTCTGAGACTTGTTCTCACCTATAGCGCTTCATCAATTAGACCATTTTATCGCCCCGCTTACAGGGCATTTAACTATGGAACTAATACCAATCTATATGATGAAGATGCTTACTCAATCTTTTGGGCTGAATCTAATCAGCCAGCTTAACAAACAATGGCAAGTCTGTTGTTTCTTGTTATTGTCACTCGGGATTTCTTCAGCGTACGCTCAAAATCCGGAATGCCTTAATACAAGTTCTTATGGTGCCGCACTACTGGATGGCACCGATGCGCTTATTCAGATTAACAGCTGTAACTGGGAAGAAGAATACTCTACCGTTGCAGGAGTTGTTGCTGGAAACACCTATGAATTTACTTCTTCAAGTAGTGGATACATCACTATTCGTGAAGGCGCCTCTGATGGTCCCATCATTGCTTCTGGGTATAGCCCAGTAAGCGCTACGAGCAACGATGGTTCGAATCTTTATCCACACTGGAACACAGATGAAAGTTGCGGTACAAATGATGTTTGTATTGTGACAACGGTTCAATGTACTAGTTGCGTAGAGTTCTTGTGCCCTGAACTTCTGGCAAATCCAGGAGATGCCTGTGATGATTTGAACGAGAACACAATCAATGATATTCTTTCAGAAGACTGTGAATGTGTTGGAGAACAATTTGTTTTCGATATAGACTGCGGAAGTCCTTTGGCTCAGTCTTTCTGCTACGGAAATGCTGATAGATTTTGGATCTACAACGCCGAGCCAGGTGTAACATTAAATTTAGATTTCACTGCTGGGACGATCGAAACTGGTTGGGATTTTATTACTATATACGACGGTGCTGATGACTTAGCGCCTATCCTTTTTGAAGGAGACCCATCATTTGGAGAAGTTTCAAATATCAATGTGAACTCTTCTGGAAGTTCAATTCTTCTTGTACTCGACTCTGACGGTCTTTACAGCTGTGCTGACGGTGCTGGATATGACACATGGGAGTGGACTGTATCATGTGGTGTTAGCTTCGATTGCCCAGAACTTGAAGCAAATATTGGCGCTTCTTGTGATGATGGAAATGAAAATACACTTGGTGATATTGTAACTGAAGACTGCGAGTGTATTGGTATCCCTGTACCAGAAAATGACGGATGCGACAGCGCTATCGCGCTAGAATGTGGTGACTCAGTAGAAGGAACCAACATTGGTGCAACTTCAGATTCATTTTGCAACTTCACTGACAGAAATGCTGTGTGGTACTCACTTACCCTTGAGGAAGCAGCAACGATTTCACTAACTACATGTTCTTCGATCACTGACTTCGATACAGATATCAGCATCTTCACTGGTGATGACTGCGGAAGCCTAACTTGCTTTGCCGGTTGGGGTGGTGATGGATACATTGATGGTCCAGGAAACTGTTCTTTCCAATCGTGGGCGTCTCTCGGTGAGTTTGATGCTGAAGCTGGTGTGACGTACTACATCGCTGTCGCTGGATATAGCAATGCTACAGGAAACTTCGAACTGTCGGTAGAATGTGCTTTCGGAGTAGATTGTGAAGAACTCGGATTGAACATTGGCGATTCTTGTGACGATGGTGATGAGAATACAATCGATGACGTGGTAAGCGAAGACTGCGAATGTGCAGGTACGCCTATTCCAGAAAATGATGCTTGCGACAATGCAATTGCACTTGAGTGCGGTATCCCAGTAATTGGAACGAACATCGATGCAACTTCTGACTCTTTCTGCAACTTCACCGACAGAAATGCGGTGTGGTACTCACTCACCCTTGATGAAGCTGCAACGATTTCACTAACTACTTGTTCTTCAATCACAGATTTTGATTCAGACATCAGCATCTTTACAGGTGATGACTGTGGAAGCCTAACTTGTTTTTCTGGTTGGGGTGGAGCTGGTTACCTAGATGGACCGGGAACATGTGATTTCCAATCGTGGGCTTCTCTCGGCGAGTTTGACGCTGAAGCTGGCGTGACTTACTACATCGCCGTGGCAGGATACAGCAATGCAGAAGGAAACTTTGAATTGTTAGCAGAATGCTCTTTCGGTGTAGACTGTGAAGAATTAGGACTCAACATTGGTGATTCTTGTGATGATGGTGATGAGAATACGATCGATGACGTAGTAAACGAAGATTGTGGTTGTGAAGGAACACCAGTTCCGGAAAACGATGTTTGTGCCGATGCCATCGCAATCTCATGCGACGAAGTGATTTCTGGTACTACAATCGGTGCTAGCTCAGAAGACCAGCCTTACTGTGGTACTTCTAACGGAAGTGCTGGTGCAGTTTGGTATGCTTATACTGCTTCTGGAGCAGGAATAGCTACTGCTGGTCTTTGCGATGCAGACTTCGACTCTAAAATTCGAATCTTCTCAGGATCATGCGATGCGCTAGAATGCGTGGTAGGAGAAGATGATGACTATACAAATTGCGGTGGAAATGACCCGATCGTAGATTTCGAATACGAAGATGGTGTGACCTACTACATTCTAGTACATGGATATAGCTCTAATACAGGAAACTTTGACTTGACGCTAAACTGCGTTCCAGCTCTTGACTGTCCTGAACTTGAAGCAAACATCGGCGATGCTTGTGATGATGGTGACGATAGCACAGAAGGTGATGTTGTTACTGCAGACTGTGGATGTGTTGGTGTTTCAATCTTCGACTGCCCTGAGCTTGAAGCAAACATAGGAGATGCTTGCGATGATGGTGACGATAGCACAGAAGATGATGTTGTTACTGCAGAATGTGGATGTGAAGGTACGCCAATCACTGATCCAAACGCTTGCGAAGACTGGGTAATGTATTTGAACAACAATGCTGGTGGTGTTACTGATCTTTATGGTGTGGAACTCGTTGGTGGAAACGCTGAGTTGTCCTACCTAGCCACTATCGACTACCATGCACATATCGCCTACAATCCAGCTGACAACTTGGTTTACGTAGTAAGCAACTCAAACGCTTCTTATGTAAAAGTGAACCCACACGTTTCTCCAGTAGAAGTGAGTGAAGTATTCTACCTTGCTCAAAATGTTCCTGGAGTAACTACAGCTGTGTTCGGTCCAGATGGAGACCTTTTGATTGGGTCTGCTACACAAGATAAGATCTACAGTGTAGATGTTTCTGACAACAGCCTAACGGTTTACGATGCCTATGCACCAATCAACGGTGGTGACATCGCATTTGATCGAGAAGGACAGCTTTATTTAGCAACACGTCAAGGAAACGGACTTTACGAAGTATACCCCGATGGTGTGTGGGATGATATCCTTATCGGGTCTCTCTCAAATCAAGTGACGGGAATGGCACTTTCAGGTGATGATCAGCTCATTCTTTCTCACAATGGTAATAGCAACCTTCGCGTACGGGATCTTGATGGTTCAAATCCAGGTGATTCTTACCCATTGATCCTTGATGGTGAAGCATTCAACCACAACAATGGTGATATGGCTTCTGGTTGCAACACCTTCTCTGATGAGAACGAAGGCGACTGTGATGCATTCTCTACGTTCTACTCACACCATGTAGGTGGTGGAGCAGATATCTACAGTGTAGCTTACAGTGGTTCTGATGCGGTTCTTTCGTTCTTGACGAATGTTCCTTTCACAACTCACATAGCTTACAATGCTGAAGATGACATCCTATACCTTGTAAACCCTAACGGTAACTTCATCAGAGCTTACGATCCAACACTAGGTACATTCCTAGGAGACTTTCCGATTATTGGTGGTGTTAACTCTATCTACTCAACTGTATACAACCCAGCTGATGGTCAACTTTACGTTGGTGATACGAATGACGGAGAGATTTACACGATTGATCTAGGAACAGGTCAGGCTACATATTTTGCCGATGCTCCACTTCACGGTGGTGACCTTGCAATCCAAGATGGTAAGCTTTACGTAGCGAACCGTGGTCAAGGAGAACTCTACGAGATCACTGGTGGGTCAGCAATTCTAGTAGGTGACATTCCTGGTGCCAACGGTATGGCTCAAGCCAACAACTCAACAGGTCTTGTATTAGCTTACTCAGGAACATCTACTTTCGTAGAAGTAAGTGCTGCTGATGGATCTGAAGTAGCTGTTTACACGGCTCTAGTAGATGGTGAAGCGCTTATGCTTGACAATGGTGACATGGCCGCTGGATGTGGCGATGATGAGCCAGTGATTGTACCAGAAGGCGAGTGCTACGCTGTAGCTGCCGTTGAGTACATCGAAGGTACCCAGTCTAACGGTTCTGCTCTACCTGCCGATCGTACAGATGAAAACAACGCACTTGGTGAGCCAGAGCGTGTAGATGCCCTTGTATTTACAACGCTTGGTTACGGTGGATCG
>JAUICL010000010.1 GCA_030427905.1 Bacteroidia bacterium | reverse complement strand
AACCAAGAAGCGCAAGCTGGTGTTGAGTACAGATTAGACTTCAATGGAAATAACCTTCCTAACGGAGTTTACATCTACCGTATGACAACTGAGAATGACGTAGTCATCGATAAGTTTATTATGAGCAGATAAGCTAAGTTATAGTGCAATAGAAAGACCCAGGGTTTAGGCTCTGGGTCTTTTTTTATGTCAACTGTTCACTTTTTGATGCCTTCATCGATAAAGGGATAAACCAATAATCTTTACCATGAAATACGTAAAATTCTTTACCGCACTTCTTGCAATTTCTCTACTAACTACCAGCTGCGATAGCGATGATGAAGGTGATGCTCCAGCACCTACGCGAAGCGAAATGCTAACAGCACGAAACTGGGTAATAACAGGACTCAATGTTGAACCAGCTTTGGATGTGGATGGAGACAACACCCAAGAAAACAACTTAATGCCCTACCTGCAGGCATGTACGCTAGACGATTTTCAAGATTTCAATTCGGACAACAGTTACACCATCGAAGAAGGTCCTTCGAAATGTGATCCAAACGATCCACAAATTGTTGAAGCCGGAGAATGGCTTTGGAATTCTGATGGCACAAGACTAGTCATGAACGCCAACAGTGAAACATTTGAAGCCAAAGTTACATCACTGAGCAGTGCCGAAATGGTCTGGGAATACACCCTTGTACAAGGTGGTGTTACCTACACCTTCACCCAAACCATGAACTAATTCATTTCATCCAACTAACCTAAAACCAATCGAAATGAAAAAGCTACCAATCCTTTTTCTGAGCGCTTCACTTTTGGTATTTGCTAGCTCTGATCTTGTTGCACAAGGCCAGTTAAACCAAAAGAAAGACAGCAAAGTAGACACACAGAAAAGCAAAGTGCAAAGTGAGTCGAAGGCTACGCAGCTCCGCGCAAAATCCAATACAAACTCCAGTACGGTTCCCGCTAAACCCGATCAAATTTCAACACCAATCAGGTGGTACGCGATCGAAAACAGTGAAAATGAAGCATACTGGAAGGGAGTAGATCCCGGTAGAATTTGGCTTGAGCTCGAACTCGGCCAAACACTGTCCAACCCTGATATAGCGGCTTTTTTATCAGCATATAATCTCGAAAAAGTCCTATGGGAGAGCTGGTTCAAAAAACAGACTAATTACTGGATTTTCGAAAATCCCAATCCTTCAAAAGATCAGGTGGTCCAGATGGCTAAAGCTGCTCAGCAGATTGAAGGAATTTTGTTTCTGGAGCCTTCTGTGATATACAAGCAAAGTATGATTCCCAATGACCCGCTCTGGGAGCAACAATGGGGACCTTATGCTTCTTATTTCGACGAAGCCTGGGACTATGGTACTGGGGGCAACTCACAAAATGTAGTTGCCGTAATTGACGACGCCTGCGACTGGAATCACGAAGATCTTTACGACCAAGTGTGGTATGGATACGATTACGTTTATGGCAGTTTTGACATCACCCCACATATGGCCGAACAAGACCATGGAACGCATGTAACAGGTACAGCCGCGGCCACCATAAACAATGGCATAGGGGTAGCCGGAATGGTAAACGACACCGTGTATTTTGCGAAAATTGCCGATGATCAAAACCAATTTGTAGACGCTGCCATCGTCAACGCTCTCTACGACATATCTTCTATCGATCGCATTACGGTAATCAATATGAGCCTTGGTGCCGACGTCCCAAGCACTGCCATGGAGCAGGCGTGCAACACCGCTTGGAATAGCGGCAAACTTCCTATCGTTGCCAGTGGCAATAATGGACAAGGATTTATTGGTTTTCCCGCCGCTTATTTATCCTGCGTTGCTATTGGGTCCGTCGGTACCAACGGTACAAATATCTATTTGACTAACTACTCCCAATGGGGAAATGAGCAAGAGCTTTGCGCATCTGGAGGGGATGAACAAGCCGGATTCTCCATTATTTCCACCCTTCCAGGAAACTCATACGGCACTAAGGACGGAACATCGATGGCTGCACCACACGTTACAGGGCTAGCAGGTTTGCTTAAAAACCTGAATCCTTCTCTCACAAATGTGGACTTACGCAACATCATGGCTGCAACGGCTTTCGATATGGGCGATGCGGGATGGGACCAATTTCATGGCTATGGACTGATTAATGCCGTTGGAGCTGTTCAATCTGCGCTAGGAGTGGTTTCTAGCACCACACCCCAAGGCACTCGGATGGATCAATTTTCCCTCTACCCCAATCCATCTTCTTCTACGATCTTTGTCGATTTCAAAGATGTATCGGGAAATGTGGATCTGGCCATTTCGGACGTAACTGGCAAGGAAGTGCAGACCTTAAATCTTTTAAACCCCGACAAAGTTCAGATTGATCTAAGCGATCTACACTCCGGTGTTTATATCCTAAGAACAAACTCACAAAATGGTACACAAACCGCTCGGTTTGTAAAGCCATAACTCCGCTCTAACCAAAACAGCGCCAGCTCGGAAGCAATTGCTTTCGAGCTTTTTGTTTGCCCAAAGTCTGAATCTAGGTAGAATCAACCCTAAAAATAAAGGGCGACCAATCGCTCGGCCGCCCTTTTACGAATCGAACCTGATCGAATCAGTCGTTACTTTCAAAGGGGAATAATTTAGGCTGATAACCTTTTGGACGAAAATGATCAATTCAATCATCACCAATTAGAATGTGATCTCCAATCATTTAGGTCAGCTACTTGCCTTCCCTCTAATCGACATATTTTGAAATGGTGAACAGAAGCTAAGAAGAAGCTTCTCGACGCTTTTTCTGGATCAGAACAATAACGATCACTGAGATCAAACCCAACATCCAATAAATCCAGCTTGATTCAGCCTGAACCATTGGTGATCTGTCGCCCATTAACACTAATCCCGACCAATAGTACGGATGCGATAGCTCATCATTGGCTTGGCTCAAATAATCAAGCTTAGCTCCACGAAGGGCAGCAGCTTTGTCGTCTCCATCACCTAGCTTTTTGTAGAATGCTTCAATGATCTCTGAGCTCGATTTTTCATCTATCTGCCAGATCGATAAAATGATACTCGGACATCCAGCATAAGCAAAACTATGAGCTATAGACAAGGCCCCTTCTGATGTGGACTCCTTTCCAATCCCTGTTTCGCAAGCGGTAAGTACAGCCAACTCAGCCCGCAGCTCCATGTTGTAGATCTCGTAAGCGTGCAAATATCCATCCTGATTTCCTTCCTGCGATTTAGCCAAAACAAACTTACTCATCAAGGGCGAAACGTTGTTAATTTCAGTATGCGTACCGAGATGCAAAATCTGATAGTCATTTGCCTGTGTCTGGAATTGACTTTCTGTTGCGAATGAATCTACAAGAGACTTTCCACCAAAACTTTTTGCGACTCGCTGAGCTGTTTGCACAGAAAAAGGCTGCTGAATGCTATTCAAATACGCCTGATCAATAAATACGGAATCATCGATGGACGTTATATAATCTTCTTTGAGCTGATCAGAAAACCCTGGGGCAATTGCCAAAAGTCGGCTTCCTTTCTTGCGCTCGAGATTCTCAAACTGAATAGTGGTAGAAGCAGAAAGCGCGTAAGATAGCTGATAGTCATAGATCAAATAGCTCTTGGCTGGCATCTTCAAATCCTGAACCAGTGTCTCAAAATTTAAATTGAACAAGTTTCTATCTGGTACGATGACAACCCGGTTACCAGTAAGAGCTCTTTCAAACGGATGAAATAAGTGGGTGTAAATGCGATGAGAGACCTGAAACAAGGAGTCATTCATCCCAGTTATCAATTGATTATACTGTTTCAAGGAAGGAATCAAACTACCGATCTCAAGATTTAGAACCAGAATTGTATCAGCTGAAATAAGCATACCATAGGCGTGCTGGTCTGTGATGACATACTCAACAATGTTGAGCTTATTTTCTAATGCATAGGCCCGCACAGCATCCAATTCCACTACCTCATCTTCATACCGCAAGGAGTAATAGGCAGGAAAGCTTGCTTGATAAAGCTCCATAAGCCCTTCATACTCTTTCTCAGCTTTTAAAATTTCATCTGGCGTTACATCTTCATTTTTACCCGACAAAATGTCCATAAGCTGGTATTCTGTTATGAGTAAACTATCTGGCACCGAACTAAATCTGATCGAAGAAAACTTATTGAGCTGATCTCTAAGCAAAATAGTTTTTCGCTCTTCCTGGAGCTTAAAAGCCTGCTCAAGCATTTTGTGATCGGCTGTAAGGAAATAGAGCTCAAAAGCGATATCAATACAGGTATCAAAAACGAATTGCTCACCTTCAAACAAGGCGAGCTTTGAAACGTCGTCTTGATAGGTACGTCGGGCTTTCTTTAGCAGTTCCGTTGCCTTTTT
This sequence comes from Bacteroidia bacterium, assembly GCA_030427905.1. Lineage (GTDB taxonomy): Bacteria > Bacteroidota > Bacteroidia > Flavobacteriales_D > Cryomorphaceae > CBDDKU01. Next base: position 63,203 of record JAUICL010000010.1, on the reverse strand, counting down.
TCCAAAATCCATTGCTTGATGGAGCTCTCCCCTATCAGCTATAATTCTCGCAGATAAGGCGTAAGCCTGTGGTAAAAAGGACATAATCCGGCTGTGCTTTATGCCCAACTCTTTTGTAGCCGCTTCACCAATTTCAATAGATCGATTGAGATAGTGCAAAGCGGAATCGATGTTTTCACTTCTTAGAAGCTCTCCCTTTTGGAAATAAACCAAACCAAAAACGGGGTCGAATTCTCGGCGTGTATGGATAAAAATGCGCTCCGCCTTAGCCAAATCTCGAAGGGCATCCTTAATCCGTCCATCAGCCTGATAAATTCGGGCTCTTTCGAGGTAATCTTTTGCGAGCTCTTGACTTTTATCTCCAACACGCTTTCTCAATTCGATAGCTTTGGTAGATTCATCTAAAGCTTCATCGAGCTTTCCTGTAAGCCGATACGTCTTGGCCAAGCGCTCATGAGCTACTATGGCATAAGGCGATTCTGCCCCAAAGCCGATCTCCATCTCCTTCAAACTCTGCTGGTAGTAGCCCAAGGCTTCTTGGTAATCACCCCGAGCAAAAGCTATGCTTCCATAGGCTTCACTCGACTTAGCGTGATCGGGATGATTTTCGTCAAATTGCCTTCGCCGTAGCTCGACGCAATAATCTTGGGCTTGCTTTGAGCGCTCTAAATCTCCCAAGGTCAAATAAAGAGCTGAAAGATTGTGATAGTTGCGGATCAAATGACGCGTTTGCTGATCTCTCTGGTAAAGTTCATCAATACTTTCTAGCGCTGTTTGCCGAATGGCCAGAGACTTCTCAAGACATTCCTTGCTCTTAACTAAATCACCCTCGTCTTCATAAACCAACGAAATGTTTCCCAATGCATTGGCTTGATACATAAAAGCATTCAAGCTGTCCTTATCATATCGGCTATAGTCAATACTCCTTTGAAAAGACCTTTTAGCGTCACCAAGGTTTCCACCCCGCCATTGCGCAGCACCAAGACCATTATACGCATCCATTACCTGATCTAGGTAGTTCAGACTATCGGTCAGAACGGGTTTCAAGGCTTCTCGAAAATGGTGGATAGCCTGAGCGGACATTCCCATCAACTCGTAGTCGAAACCAAGTGAATAATGAGACATGTACTGCTCATCGATCGAAGCTTCAGGATAAGACTGGCATATGTTGAGATACCTGAGATCAGTTACAAAACAAAGGCTGTCTTCGCCGGCTTCAATATAAATCCAAGACAGGTCGTTCAAGGCGTTCAATTGATGACTCTTATTCGGGTCAACAGCCAAAACTTTTTCTACAAATGCTTCAGCATCCAGCATTCCTTGCCTCGTACCGGCCAGCTCCGTTCGTGCTCGTCCGTACTTGTATGTATACTGGAAAAGGCTGTCTTCATGTCCATTTTGTCTTAAAAACTCAAATTGGACATTGAGAGCCATCATCAGAGAGTCGAAATTCTCAGCTGAGGCGTGATGGTCGATCAACGAATCATTTTCAAAATACCTCTCAACATCTTGACCGGAGAGATGCGATGCTATGATCAACAATATGCCCAGCCACAATGAACGCATCAATCCAGCGCATTTCTGATTTCGGCAATACGCTCGGCATATGGAGAGTCGGGAATTACTTTCACCTCCCGAATTTTGTCAAGTTCCTGCAATTTCAAATACGCCAACACACTATACCACTGAGCTTTGGCTCCAAACTTTTCGGAATCCGCGTTTACAAGTTCAAATCGCTCTACTGCTGAAGGATATTCGCCAAGCTCAAAATGCGATACGCCAATGAAGTAGTCAAGTGTATCGTTAAAGCGGCCTGACGATTCAAGCAATGACCATTTCTCAATTGCCAAATCATATTTTCCCATTTTAAAATCGACCATGGCATCATAAAATTCAAACGATGCTTCGGAGCTCATTGGTACCGGTAACCCGGGTTCTTCGGTGACGTGCTCAGCAAAAAGCTTATCGGTATGGCTAGCCCGAGTCATGGCCCAAATACCCACACTGATCAGAATGGCTAGGCCCGCTGCAATTTTTACCCAGGTTAGGCTTTTAATTTTTGGGGAATGATACGCTCGATCAACATCTGCAATAGTACTTTCCACACCATTCAACTCAATGGCATGCTGCAAGTCACGCTGCACACGGACTTCGCGCTGCAAGTCGGTGTTAGCGGCCATTTCTCGCTCAAAAGCACTGCGCTCATCGGCAGTCAGTTCATCTCTTAAGTACGATTCTATTTGATTGAAAAGAGCTTCTCTCCTATCCATTTTGTTTGTTTGATAAATGTGCCGATCGCAATTTTTGCATACACCGGTATTTCAATGTCTTCACAGTACTTGCATCGTGCTCCAATTCCGCTCCAATTGCATCCAGACTCAGTTTTTGGAAGTAAAACCGGTCTAAAATTGCCTTACACTTCTCGTCAAGTTTGGCATAAATGGATCTCAGCATTTGGAGCCGTTTATCAGTTTCTTCTTGTTGGAAATCATCACGATCATCTTCTACAAGATCGTCTCGCACCAATCTGACACTAGACTTGTACCCCTTTGATTTTAAAACATCTAGCCACTTATACTTAGCTATTTGAAAAATATAACCACCTAAAGATTCTTCACTCTTGGGTCTAAATCGCTCTTCTTTGACATTGAGCCAGGCAGCAATCATAGCCTCCTGAAAAACATCGCGTGCATCGGCTGTGGTTCCGCTATTTTTGCAAATGAAAGCCTCAACATTTCCGTAGTACATGCTGTAAATTTTGTGAAGGCTATCGCGCTTATTTGTCCTAAAACCCTCGACCAGGTCGACAGACTTGTTGGGGTTTGAATTGCTCGAGCTCAAGATATTTGCAATTGGCTTGGTTTCCAGAACTAAAGATGAAACTATTTTAGTTCAAATGCCAATTTTAACACCTTGCCTTCATTTCCCATATATCGAGATAGGAAGAAAAGGTGAACGTCATTTAAACACTTTTAAAGAGATAAATCCACAGAAGCGTGCACTTACGGAGAATTGGGTTACAAAATTTCGCTAGATAATGGCCGCCTTCAACAGGATAGCTGCAGCGCCAATTGTAAAACCTGACACGACTAAAATCCAATCTCTCCGCTTAAAGCGAAATATTTGAAATAGCAGATTTGCCAGTACAAATACCACAACTACCACCCCGATAAGACTGACTATCAGCCCCAGATCGAAGCCTAGAAGGGGGATTAACACATCGTCTTTTGCCGACTTAACAGATTTGAAGTAATCGCCAAACTTAAGGCCATGAATTAATCCGAAGATGGTCACCATCACAACTGGGATTCCCCATGATTTTTTGGAAGCGCTTCGCCCTTGGGCAAGGTGATAAAATGCTACAAGAAGTATGGTAATTGGTATCGAAATACTGAGATAGGCGGGATCAACCTGCAAGACATCATACGATGCAATAGCCAAGGAAACCGTTTGGCCTAGCACAAAAGCCAGCACCAAGCTAGCAACGCGCTTAAGTTCTATCAATTGGTAAACACTCACCAAGGCAAAGATGAAGAGCATATGACCAATTTGATGGAAATCGACCATATGCCGAAGTCCGATCTCGAAATACATCCCAAATGAATCCATAGCTCCCAAAGGTTGGGAATTATCGATGTGCTCGCAGAGAACATCAACGATACTTTTCACAAAGTCTCCGTGGATTTCATGTAAAATGGGAAGCTTAAATTTGCCCCTTCGAATAATTGAAATAATATGACCCGAGCCGAAAAATCTGAGTTCATTATTAAGTCCCTTGAAGCGCTGTATCCGGAAACACCCATTCCGCTAAATCACGATGACGCCTACACCTTGCTTATAGCCGTCCTTCTATCGGCTCAGTGTACAGATGCTCGCGTCAATACCGTGACACCTACTCTATTTAAGCGAGCCAAAACGCCAGAAGATATGGTGAAGTTGGAAGTGGATGAGATCAGAGAAATCATCAAGCCATGCGGGCTTTCACCAAGAAAAAGCAAAGCTATTTACCAGCTTTCAGAACGGCTGATTGCCGAGCATTCTGGTTTGGTGCCAGACGATATGGACTACCTTGAGACACTTCCCGGAGTTGGACACAAAACGGCTTCGGTGGTTATCTCGCAGGCATTTGGCCACCCAGCATTCCCTGTCGACACGCACATTCACCGACTCATGTACCGGTGGGGGATGACCAATGGCAAAAATGTGGAACAGACTGAGAAGGACGCCAAAAAATACTTCCCTAAGGAAACGTGGAATAAGCTCCACCTTCAAATCATTTACTACGGAAGAGAATATTCACCAGCACGTGGTTTGGACCTGAACAAGGATTTTATCACGCGAAAAATTGGAAGAAAATCGGTGATCAATGAGTGGCTAAAAGCCAACCCAACGAAAGTTCTGATCGCAGATTAAGACTTGACCCGATTGAACTGAAAGCACTTGAGCAGCCAGTTTGGCAAAGATTTGGCATCGCTTCTTTTTGTCAAATCGATATACCACCCCCACTTCTCAACGATTGGGAGTTTGTGTGTTTCTACAAATTCAATGAGCGTTCCATCGGGATCTTCGATGTAAGAGAATCGGCCAGCGGCTTTTCCCATGTCGAATGAGTCAGCACTATCTACCGTAAACGGATGTCCCAACTCGGCAGCCATCTCTTTTAGTCCATCCATATTGCGCACATCAAAGCACTGATGGATAAATCCTAAATCGCCCCAAAATCGGTCTTTGAATATTTTTCGGCCCGGCTCATCTACAAGCTGTAACAATTCGACTTGAGATGTTCCCAGAAGTGGGTTAAAAGGACCTACGGCTCTTTGCGTTTGCTTCATAATCACACGACGCATTTTCCGATTTGACCCACCTATACCATTCAAATCATCAAAAGTGTCGGTTGAATCAGATAGAACCACATCGTACCCGAGCATCTCGCGGTAAAACTTGATGGACTTGTCCATGTCGCTCACGCCAATGACCGTTCCGTATACTCCACCCGTTACGCTTTTGGTTTGCTTGAACCAGTTGTCGCTTTCGACAATATCAAACCAGTAACCGTTATTATCGGCTACGTAGAAGTGCTTAGCTCCCGCCGGGTTCTCGCTGACTTCAGTCAATACATTGGCTCCCATATCTACCATGTGCTTTCGCGCAGCGGCTGCATTTGGGGTCTTCATTTTCACGGCAAGGAATCCAAGATCTCCGAGCTCAATATTAAAATCAGCAGGTACGGGCGTTCTGCTTTTATATTGCCAGATTTCAAATCCTCCGCCACCGCGCATATTCATGGCTAGGGCTGCCACGCGATTTTGGACTTTTCCACCTGTGTAGTTAATCATCAACGGTGCTTCGGCAGCATCTTCAAAAATTCGGATATCCATACCGAAAGCTTTGCGATACCATTCCCAATCTCTGTGTAAGTTATCCGTACCGATACCTACCTGCTGTATTCCACAAATGAATTTTCCCATTTTCTAAAATTTCGCATCACCGCGCGGGTTTTGCTTCTTGGCGATCTTGAAAAACAAGCTCGGAAACAAATTATTGATAGTCACGCCAAGTTTCGTCTTGAAGTCGCCAATAATGACTTCTCGCTTCTTCTTGGCAATAGAGTCTATGATTATACGAGCCACTTGATCTACAGGCATTCCTTTTTCCTGCATTTCATCCATTTCGCCAGTCTGATTACCAGCACCATCAAAAGCGTGCTTTGAAATATCAGTCTGAGTGGGCCCGGCAGCTACTATGGTTATTCCTATTCCACGATCGTTGAGCTCGACGTATAGCGACTCAAAAAAACCATGTAGGGCATGCTTTGCTGCTGAATATGCCGATCGTACTCCGTATCCGAATCGGCCTACCACGCTACTAGTTACGGCAATGTGCCCTTCTCCAGCTTCCAACATTTTAGGTAGCACAGCTTTGGTCAAAGCGATAGTACCAAAATAGTTGATTTCCATGATTTTGCGATCCGTTTCAAGTGAAGTTTCCATTAAATACGAACGTTGGCTTACACCAGCGTTATTGAAAAGGACATCAATACGGCCAAAGGTTGCACAGGCCTGTTCCACTTCAATTTTGAAGTCTGAACCGCTTCCTAGATCAATAGGAATAACCAATACATCATTTGGTCTGGCAAACTGGTCTTTCAATTTTTCGAGCTCTTCGACGTTTCGTGCCGACAGGATTAGCTTCGCTCCCAATTCATTAAGCTGAACGGCTGTTTCTTTTCCGATTCCAGAACTAGCCCCAGTTATCCAGACAACCTTATTTTTGAAGTGGCTCATAAAGCGACGAAGATAAGATTTTGAAGAATTATAGGTGTTTTGGATCACCCAAAATGATGCCGCATCGCAAACAAGTGAAAGCATAAAAAAAGCGATCCCAGTTTTCTCTGGGATCGCTCAACCAATCCAAATATCTATAGAATAAAATGCTTACATCTCGGTGTACGCGACCTTCTCAAAGAAGGTTTCAAAAAAGTTCACCTTTTTTAAAGTTTAGTCCAATCCCCTTGGAAAAAGGGTAAAAAAAAATGATCCCAGATGTGCTCCGGGATCATTCAACCAATCAAATATCTATAGAATAAAATGCTTACATCTCGGTGTACGCAGCACCCGCATTTAAGGTTGCGAAAAAGATTCATTTTCTCATCGAAAATTGAATCGGGCTTTCACCTGTCCATGTAAAGCGTATAATTTTTTGAAAAAAAGGTAAAAATTAAGATATTTATGACCGACGATGAATAATTGATCTGCTAGAGCTTAGAAGCCAAATTATTATGAGACAAATTGTAAAACATGCATGAGGAATTTCAAACCGAGCTCAACGACATTTCAAGAGGTTTAAATGTCGATAAAGGAAAAGCAGATTATAAAAAGTTTAGCTATACCACATACCCCTTGCTTCACAACGAGGCCTTGTACGTCTTAGATCTCAAAGACAATAAAGTGATCTATCAGAGAGGGATCAAAGATTTGTTGGGCTATGAAGAAGAAGAGTTTGATTACGACACCCCATTTAACATAGTCCATCCCGATGATCTTCCCGTGGTCCGTAAAGTGCTGATGTCTACTCTTGAGTTTAGTCAAAAGCATGGAATCACCACAGACTCTACATTTCGAATATCCTGTAGATACAAGAAAAAAGACGGTTCATATATCAAAGTTCAACGTACATCCGGGGTTTGTCGTTTGAACTCCAACAGAACGCTGCGCTCGCACTACTCAGTGGTTCAAGACATTTCGTATCTGGGATTATCAAATGCCGTACGTTGGTATTGGGACAGCCCCACGGCCGACCTTTCGGGATATCGAAAATTCATAGACGTATCACCCGTCGATCTTTTCTCCAAAAGAGAACTGGAAGTTTTTGAACTTTTAAAGAACGGCTTGGATAGTAAGACCATTGCTGAAACATTGGGTCTCTCCTACCACACAATCATTGGGTACCGAAAAAACATGCTCCACAAAACCAGCTGTCGAAACACCTTTGAACTTTTGCAGATGTTTGAGATGGGATCCCTCTATAACACAGATTAGTTCTTCGGTTTTAAGGATCAATTGGTTAGATTTAGCTGTCGAAGTTTTTAACCAAGTTCTGTTTTCGTATGAAAAGACTAATACTGCTTACACTGGCCTTTGTCATGGCCGCCCCTTTCCTATACTCTCAAAACTACTTTTACGGCGACAACGGCGCTCAGGAGCTCTCCCCCCGAAACGACACCCACATCGTTCATTTTGAAACAATTGAAGACTACAATGCCTTTGATCGGGTATCCAATTCATTCACAATCATCAAGTCTATTGCAAAATATAACATGGTGATCGTTGAAACGAATGAGAACCTGGAATCCAACCCTTTGGTGAGCAGTCTTGATATTAAAAGTATCGTTCCTGTTTATGAACTGGATGATGGTTTTGACATGTGGCTCGGTTACGAATTACTCTTCGAACCCAAACCAGGCATGGAACAGCGAGTCCTTCAAGATCTCAAGGATCTAGATGTAGATGTACGTCGAGATCAATACGGCAGCTATATCGGAACCGCGCAGCACCCACACCATACACTTCACATTTCAAATCAACTAGTAGAAAGCGGTGATGTGAACTGGGCTCACCCAAATTTTTATGCCAATCACACCAAATTTTCGGATCCGAACTACCCTAATCAGTTCCAGATGAACAACACGGGACAGACGATACAGGGGTATACCGGCCAAGCAGATGTGGATTGTGATGCTCCCGAGGCTTGGGACATCACAACTGGGAGCTCATCCATAACCGTAGCGGTAATAGACGATGGGGTTCAAGCCAGCCACCCCGACTTGGAGAACAGCTCTGGAGCTTCGAAAGTAGTAGACGGACACACACCTGCAAACAACGGCAATGGAGATCCCATAGCAAGCAATGATGGCCACGGAACAGCCTGCGCCGGAATTATTGGAGCTAGTCACAATACCATTGGTGTTCGTGGAGTGGCGCCGGGAGTCAATCTCTTGAGTGTAAACATCTTTCAAGGAAGCGAAACAACGGCTGACTTGGCTGCCGCATTCAACTGGGCACGAACCAATGGCGCCGACGTTATGAGCAATAGCTGGGGCTACACCTCGTGCAACCTGTCGCTTTCTGCACTCAACAATGCCATAAACAATGCCCGAAACAATGGGCGAAGTGGTTTAGGGTCTGTCGTGATCTTCGCTTCGGGTAATGGCTACAAAACCTGTGTAGACTACCCCGCTGATCTATCCTACGTAATGGCAGTAGGTGCTGTGACAAATATGGGATCCAAATCAAACTACTCGAATGAAGGCCCTGCATTGGACGTGGTAGCGCCTTCAAACTCGGCCCCTGGGCAAGCTGGAGCCGGCGTGTACACCATCGATCGCACGGGTAGCGCTGGCTACTCTTCGGGCTCTTACACCAGCGGTTTTGGGGGAACATCAGCTGCTTGTCCCGTCGTTTCAGGGGTGGCCGCTCTCATTCTATCAGTTGATCCAAGTTTAGAAGAAAATGAAGTCAGGGAGTTGATCGAAGACAATGCCACCGATATGGGAGCTACGGGTTTCGACAACACCTTTGGTCACGGCCGCGTGAGCGCCTACGATGCATTGAGCACCTTGAGCATCCCTACTAATGAATGTACATCAAGTATCGGTACCCTTCCTTACAGCGAAAACTTTGAAAATGGCTTTGGCGCCTGGACGCAAGATCCGCTCGATGACCTTGATTGGATTTCGAGAACAGGAACGACACCATCGAGCAATACGGGCCCATCTGGTGCCAGTGAAGGAAACGACTACATCTACGTCGAAGCTTCATCACCCAATTACCCAAGCAAAATAGCCCGTCTAGTATCACCATGTTTCGACCTGACGTCTTTGAGTGATCCAGCCTTGATGTTTGATTACCACATGTACGGCACGTCCATGGGCTCTTTGAGCGTGGAAGCTAGTGCTGATGGAGTTGTCTGGGAAGAAGTATGGACCATGTCGGGAAATCAAGGAAGTTCTTGGTTTCCAGCAGTGGTAGACCTTTCAAGCTACTCGAACAATACCGAGCTCAGGCTTCGCCTTGTTGGGACCACGGGTACTGGATATACAAGCGATATCGCGGTAGATGGATTGAGTCTCGGAGAAGCTGTTCCAGAGACCTATTGCCAGCAATTGATTGATGAATTCCCTTATTCAGAAGGGTTCGAGTCGGCTAGTTTTGAATGGAGTCAATTAGTGAGTGATCAACTCGATTGGACACGCGATGCGAGTGGCACCCCTTCTAGCTCTACTGGCCCTGCTACGGCCAGTGAAGGCAATTATTACCTCTACATTGAAGCATCGAGCCCAAACTACCCATCTAAAAATGCGATCATCGAATCATCTTGTTTTGATTTCTCAAACAGTAGCAACATGGTGATCTCCTTCGACTATCATATGTACGGCTCAAGTATGGGGTCCTTGGAACTCCTTGCACAAACAGAAGGTGGTAATTGGGTTTCGCTTTGGAGCCTTTCGGGTAATCAGGGAAATGCCTGGAAGACTACAGAAGTCTCGCTTGACCAGTTCGACGGTGAAACTGGTGTGAAATTTCGATTTGAAGGTACCACGGGTAATGGCTTCAGGAGTGACATGGCCATAGACGATGTATCGATTTTTGAATCATCAGGATCAGATTGCTCAGGCGAAGAGATCGATATTGTATTCAATTTTGACGGAAATCCTTCCGAGATTTCTTGGATCATCTATGACGACAACAATCAGATCGCAGCGATAAGTTCATCCTATGATAGCAATCTCGCTAATTCAACCTTTGTAGAGTCAGTTTGTCTTGAGACTACGTGTTTCACCTTTAGCATTTTCGATAGTGGTAATAACGGTCTCTGTTGCGCAAATGGAAATGGATCTTATCAGATTATCGATAGCCAAGACAATATCCTTCACGATGGAGGAGCCTTTCCTAATTTTGAGTATCAAGCACTTTGCGCTGGTGAAACCAGTTCGAACGACTGCCCTACCATAGATTTTAATTCTACCGGAGTAGATAGCTACGGTGGAACCCAAGATGAAGGGAGCTTCTCGATTGAAAATGGCGGAGCTCAACTCAATATTGCCAATAATGCTTGGAAGTCAATCCCTTTGAATTATGTAGTTACGCCGAACACTGTGATTAGCTTTGATTTCCGAAGCACGTCTCAGGGAGAGATTCACGGCATCGGATTTGACAACAACAATAGCATTTCTACAACCTACACTTTTAAGGTGCATGGAACCCAAAACTGGGGAATTACCAACTACGATAACTATGTCTCAGGATGGACCCATTACACCATACCAGTTGGTAGTTTTTACACGGGTACTTTCAATAGGCTTTGCTTTGTTAGCGACAACGATGCTGGAAGCGGTGACAATTCGAGCTTTAGAGATGTACAAGTCTATGAAACTGGAGATTGCGTTCCGCAAACTAATGATATCGGCACCCAAAATCTTGTTGTGCAATACGGGAATGAGCCAGAAGGTGCTGCTGTGCTTCAAGTCTTCCCCAACCCTTCGAGTTCAGCAACTCGCGTCTCAGTAGATCTGGACGATGCCTTCGATCTAGTTATCAGAGACCTGCAAGGACGAGTTGTGCACCAGACACATTCCAACTCATATTTTGTAGATGTGAATGTTCAAGAATTCGCTTCGGGGATTTACCTCATAGAAGTCTATCAAAATCAGAGCTTGATTGATAAATCGAAGCTTATCGTTCAGCATTAAAAACATTCGGCCATCCATCTCGGATGGCCGATTCTTTATCATTCAGTTTAGTATCTTCGCCGACTCAATTATGCCATTCTCCTGAAGCTGGCATAAACTGCAATCGAAGAACAAATAGTAACTATAAAAGACTAGATCATGTCAGATAACTCACGGATCATTTACACAAAAACAGACGAAGCACCAGCTTTGGCTACCTACTCCTTATTACCAATCATCAAAGCCTACACCGAGACTGCCGGCATTAAGGTAGAAACAAGGGATATTTCGCTTGCTGGTCGTGTCTTGGCTGTGTTTCCTGAGTTTTTGAAAGAAGATCAACGCATTGGTGATGCCTTGGCTGAGCTTGGAAAGCTTGCCAAAACACCTGAAGCCAACATCGTAAAACTCCCGAACATTTCGGCATCAATTCCGCAGCTAAAAGCCACCATTACGGAGCTTCAAGGTAAAGGGTACGCCGTACCAAACTACCCAGAATCGCCAGCCAATGATCAGGAAAAAGACATTAAAGCGCGATACGATCGTGTGAAGGGATCGGCTGTAAACCCAGTACTTCGCGAAGGAAACTCTGACCGTAGGGCGCCAAAGGCTGTAAAGGATTACGCTCGTAAGAACCCACACAGCATGGGGGCTTGGGCATCTGATTCAAAAGCGCACGTGGCCAGCATGGATAGCGGGGATTTTTACGGAAGTGAAAAATCGCATACCATGGCCGATGCAGGTTCTATCGACATCGTTTTCAAAGGAAATGATGGAAGCACAGAAACGCTAAAAAGCGGATTGAGTCTTCAAAAAGGAGAAGTGATTGATGCCGCCGTGATGAGCGTTTCAAAATTGCGCGAATTCTTGATCGCTCAACGCGAAGAAGCCAAAGCCCAAGGCGTTTTGTTTTCCGTTCACTTGAAGGCTACGATGATGAAGGTTTCTGACCCGATTATTTTCGGTCATGTCGTAGAAACATTCTTCCAAGACGTTTTTGAAAAGCACGGCGCGGCACTTAAAGCTGCAGGAGCCGATCCAAGAAATGGGTTCGGGAATGTACTAGGTGCCATCGCTGCGATGCCTGAAGCTGAGCGCTCAGCTATCGAAGCTGACATCGCGGCCTGCTATGCTGATGGACCAGACTTAGCCATGGTTAATTCTGATAAAGGAATTACCAATTTGCACGTGCCAAGTGATGTTATCATCGACGCTTCGATGCCAGCTATGATCCGTACATCGGGTAAAATGTGGAACAAAGATGGTAAGGCACAAGATGCCAAAGCTATTATTCCAGACCGTTCCTACGCTGGTGTTTACGCTGAAACAATTGCCTTCTGTAAGGAAAACGGTGCATTCGACCCTGTAACTATGGGTTCTGTACCAAATGTTGGGCTTATGGCTCAAAAAGCAGAAGAATACGGTTCTCACGATAAGACTTTCGAAATGAAAGGCGCCGGAAAAGTTGAAGTTATTGCCGACAATGGCGATGTGATTTTCAGCTACGATGTAGAAGCCGGCGACTTGTTCAGAATGTGTCAAACCAAAGACGCTCCGATCAAAGATTGGGTAAAACTTGCAGTTACGCGTTCTAGAACGAGCAATACGCCAGCCGTTTTCTGGTTGGATGAAAACAGAGCCCACGATGCCGAATTGATCAAAAAGGTAAATCAGTACCTACCAGAGCATGACACTACTGGATTGGAAATTCACATCATGTCGCCAGTAGAAGCTACGCGTTTTTCTTTGGCGCGAATCAAAGAAGGAAAAGATACCATCTCGGTTACCGGAAATGTATTGCGTGACTACCTTACCGACCTTTTCCCAATTCTCGAGCTCGGTACAAGTGCCAAGATGCTCTCGATTGTACCATTGATGAATGGCGGTGGGCTATTCGAAACAGGTGCAGGTGGATCGGCTCCGAAGCACGTTCAGCAATTCGAAGAAGAAAACCACTTGAGATGGGATTCACTGGGTGAGTTTATGGCGCTTGCTGCTTCGCTTGAACACCTTTCGAGATCGACAGGAAACGATAGAGCGATGGTTCTTTCAGAAACGCTGGATGAAGCCACTGGAAAATTCCTTGATGAAAACAAGTCGCCTTCTAGAAAGGTGAATGAAATAGACAACCGCGGAAGCCATTTCTACCTGGCTATGTATTGGGCCGAAGCTTTGGCAAACCAGAACAAAGACGCCAACTTGAAAACTAAGTTCGCTGATGTTTCGAGCGCGTTTAAAACCAATGAAGCTAAAATCAACGAAGAGTTGATTGGTGCTCAAGGTAGCCCGGTAGACTTAGGCGGCTACTACATGCCAGAAGACGCTAAGGCGAGCGCTGCCATGCGCCCAAGCGAAACGCTCAATGGCATTTTAGCGGCAATCTAGGTCCGTACAATGTATTAAGTACAAAGAATCAAGAAGCCCTTCGAAGTAGTTCGGAGGGCTTTTTTTGGTAAAAACAATTAGTTCTGGCCTTGAATTCGCTCCAACTCCCGTTCGATATCCGCCAGATAGATTTTGTCTTCGTGGTGGGTGTAGGACTCAAGCATGCGAGTTTGGCTTTGATACTTGTCATATGCCGAATTCATCCACTCTTGAGCTTGATCTAAATTGCCTTGAGCTTCGTAACAGAGAGCTCTGTAGAAGTCAGTTTCGGCAAGTGGGTTGTGGTCGTTTTGGGCGGTGAATGCGGCTTGAGCTTTATCGTACTCCCCGAGATCGAAATAAAGCACTCCTAGATGCAAATAGTCAAAGAGACCCTGATAGTAGTCCTCGGAACTGATGTGCTCTTCAATGATCGACGCAGCCTTTTCTTTTTCATCAAGAGCTTTGTAGCAAAGTGCTCTAGCTATCTCGAGGTGGTAATCTCCGTTTACCGAACCGCCGATATCGTAGTCCACCAGTCGGTCTAGTTCTTCAATATCGGCAATAGCTCCTTCGTAATCTCTAAAAAACTGATACCGACACCATCCGCGGTAGCTCAGGTATTCCTTGGGGTTCAACTCAACAGCCTTGTTCATCAACTCCATCCAAGTTATCATATCACCGCTTTTTAAGTAAGCCGTTGATTTGATTTTGTACGGGTAACCAAATGTAGAGTCTATGGCGAGCGATCTGTCGCAGGCTTCCTGATACTCCCTACTAAACTGGTAGTGCCCAGCGCGCTCGTCCAAGACCTGACACGCATTGTACTTAACCGTATCTCCTTCGTACAAAAACACATTGCAATTGGGCTGGGCAGTGGCCATCATGCCCGACAGCACAGCGATAATTCCGAATAAATGCTTCATGGTAAGACCTCCGTTATATTTCCGTTCTCAATTTTAAACAACAGGTATAGGTAATAGTCTTCAGGTTTTTCAGCCGAAGGCATAAGCGCCCACCCTGAAAGCGATTGAACTATGGACATCAACTGCGACGAAATCCGCTGATCGAAAGCTCGTTCCTTGTAATTCTCATCTGACTGGGTAAGCCGAAAACGACCGGCCTGTCCCTTACAGTTTACCACAAACCTGATTCTAATCCAGCCGCTTTCATCGACATCTACCGGTTCGTATCTTGAGTAAATTTTTTCGAGCAAGGTACTGCGTTCGCCGTTGTATTTGAATCCTTGGCTAAAGTTGAAATATTGTTTGACCATTCCTTCACCGTGGCACACAGCAAATGTTGGGTCGTCTATTTCGGGATCGTAAACACTATCGCCTACCCAGCGAAGGTATTTTGGCTTTTGCTCCACTTCTTGCTCCTGGTTGGTACAACTCGCAATGATCAGAACGCCTAAAAGAGAAAAACTGAGAACGGTTAGCTTCATAAATGATTGTTTGACCGAAATCTCTAGAAAAAGATTTTAGCACACAACTAATTATGATTTCATTAACAATCCTTGGAGAATGTTGGGGATTCGAAATCTCACTAGAGAGTTTTTGATTCTATTTACGCCACCTAGAAGAAAGCACATATAGGAAGTAGATTTCCCCTTTTTACATTCACTTATCAAGGAGAGTCTCCTGTTTGTCCAAAACTCAAATTCAAGAATGAGACATCTACAATATTTACCCAGCCATCACAATTAAAGTCAGATAAACCATCAAAATTAGGCTCACCTTCAAGACTTCCAAAGGACGCACACAAAACGGAAACATCAACAATATTGACTGCATTATCTCCATTCAGATCACCCAAAACAACATCTTCTAGGTCAATCACATTGGAATCATTAACTATCTCATAATTGAAGAACCCAATTTGCAAAGCACCTTCCAGTTTAATGAAAACATCATAAATACCAACAGGAACCGTAGGTATTTCGTATGATCCATTTTCTGCTAAAACTGTAGTGTATTCCGCGACCAAATTGACTGTTCCAGGCTCATAAAAACTCACAGAGATTTCCTTTGAACCACATTCACTAAAGCCTTCAACAGCTCCACCCAAACTCGCAACAGCAGGAACTCCTAAGCATTCACAATCGGAATTAATTACATCTTCTACAGTGAAAACATTTCCATCATCACATTCATCTCCAAAATTCACTTCCAACTCAGGGCAATCAAAAGGCTCGCTATTACATACTATATCTATCTCTTCTATTGTCAGAGCTCGATCCCAATACCTAAAATCGTCAATTGCGCCTTGAAAATAATATGAAGGTACCCCAACAGTCTGATCGTGACGGCCTATTGAACCTGGTGCAGGTGAATATTCAAGAGCACCACCAAGTCCACCATAAGTCCCTCCAGCCTCGATGCAATCCACGTATATCTTCATATCTGTAGCAGACGTGTATACAAGGGTTAAGTGATGCCAATCTTCCATTTCAATAATAGAGTTACTCACATACTTGCGAATTGAGCCCGTATTATAAGCAGGATCTCCATCTCCATAACCAATAGCATACTTTCCTGTTGCGGATTCAGATGTGAGAAACACACCTGAATTTACATCTTCCTCAAGCGAAGTATTAAAAACAGCCCTATCAGTACTGGGAAAATCATCATACTTAATCCAGAAAGAAATTGTCAATGGGAGTGGAGGCTTAAGTTCATCCATGTTTGGGAAATCGATGAACTCGTTCATTCCATTAAAGTGGTAAGCTTCATTCGGGTTACCAAATCGATCTTCTGTTAGTGTTGCATTGACCACTCCATGGAAGCCATTTCCACTGATATCATTTGCATTACCCGACATGGGATAATGTAATAAAAGTCCGTCATTAAGGTCTTGCGCAGAAAGAAATTGAACTGCAAAAAGCACTACAAGTGTCGTGAAAAGTCTCATTCCAAACATGATTGGTTCGGCCGCAAGATAACAAAAAATCGCCCCAAATTTCTCCGAGGCGATTTTCAATGTATTCTATTCTAAGTTCTAGTCTTCGCGCCAATCACTACCCTGCCCGGGAGTAAAAGGCACTTTATTATCGACTAGTTTCTTCTCAATGATCTCAATGCTCGACAGCATTTCTTTGACTTGAATGTAGACCACCTCGTACTCATTCTGCGCTAGCTCGTATTGCTCTCTCGCTGTTTGAGTCGGCTCGGCGGTGTTCCACCAAGATGAGTAAGAAGCAAAGCCCAACCTGCCGCTAATGCCTGGAAGTGTTTCGATATCGCGGCTTGATTTGGAACCATCACCATAGAGAGCCACACTAATATCGGCATGCGCATCGCGTAGCTGATTCACTTCGCTCATAAGATTAATTGGTGCCGATGGATATTGCTCAATGGCTGCTTTGATGTGATCCAAACGGTTTCCATTCTCGCCGTGGATTTTCTGAATCCCAGACAGAGAACGCTTCAACTCTGCCACATCGGCCTGAAAGGCCATCACGCTCGATTTGTCTTGAGCTAGAAGGGTTTGATTATCGAGTGGAACAACTGTAAATGCAACAGACGGACAGAGCTCCGAAAACTCACCATCAACGTATTTCAATGCGCGGACGCTATAAATACCCGGTAGAGCTAGCATTCCTTCGTCTGGCGAAGAATACCTACCGCGCTTACCTTGCGATAATTTGATAGGCGATGTGGTTGCATGCCTTAGGTTCCAAGCAATTCGATTTATCCCCTTGCTCGCCGAAGTTTTCAAGCGACGAACAATTTTACCATTGGCATCGGCTATCTCAAACAAAATGTATGGATCGTCTTCCCGATCTTCTTCTCTCAATGTCTCGATACTCGGATAGTCTATCTTCTCCCCAGATTTACGCTTGGCCTTTTGCTCTTTGAGACGCTTGCTTTTTGCTGTGGTAATCGTGGTATCACCAATGTAGTAAGTAAACACGGCTCCATATTCGGGATTGGGAGCTGTATAAAGGTTTTCACCTTGACTTCCTTTTCCAGTCAGGCCCATACGATTTGATTCGACGTAGAGCAATGCTTCGCGTGGAGAGAATATCTTTCCATCCATTTTCATAGTCTGCTCATCAAAATCTCGCAAACAAGAATAATCATCGAGTACGTAGAAACCGCGACCAAAACTAGCCAGAACCAAGTCATTTTCGCGTCTTTGAATCGCAATGTCGCGAACGGCGATAGTTGGAATCCCCGCTTTCAACTGTGTCCAGTGCTGCCCTCCATCCGAAGTGAAAAACAGTCCAAACTCGGTTCCCACAAAGAGAAGGTCAGGATCGATATGATCTTCGGCAATGGTGTACACCGAACCACGTACTGGTAAATCTGAGCTAATTGATGTCCAAGACTTACCCTTGTTTGTACTCTTCAACACATAAGGCTTAAAATCACCGTTCTTGTGGTTGTTGAACGCAGCATAAACCACATTCTCATCATGCTGCGAAGCGATCAAACTATTGACATAAGTTTTGGCTGGAACTCCTGATACGCCATCTACTTTAGTCCAGTTTGCTCCATCATCTTCTGAGACCTGAATCAAACCATCGTCCGTTCCTACATAGAGCAAGCCTTGCTTGACAGGCGATTCATCGAGAGCGACGATGTTTCCGTAAATCGAAGTTGATTTGTTTTTCATAACCGCTTCTGGCTCCCAAACACGGCCCATCACTTCGAGCTGGTTGCGGTCGAGCTGACGCGTCAGATCTGGACTAATGGCTTTCCACGAATTTCCGCGATCATCACTTTTGAAAAGCACATTTGCGGCAAAGTAGAGTCGTTTTGGATTATGCGGGCTGATCAGCAATGGGGCATCCCAGTTCCACCTATACGCCTTCTCTCCCTTCTTCGGTTGGGGCTGGATAGCAACGCGCTCGCCGCTGGCTTTGTCGTATCGTACCAGCCAACCATACTGGGCTTGTCCGTATACAATGTTCGGATCTGTTGGGTCTATTTGCGGCTCAAAGCCGTCTCCCCCGTTGGTGATGATCCAATCACTATTCATAATCCCGTGGTTGCTCGTGGTTCTCGAAGGACCACCTTGGGTATTGTTGTCTTGCGTACCACCATATACATTATAAAACGGCTTGTCGTTGTCAACCGCTACTTTATAAAACTGTGTAACAGGAAGATTGTCGAAGTATTTCCAATCTACGGCTGCGTTCCAAGTTTCATACAATCCGCCATCACAGCCTACACGCCAGTGGTCGGGGTCGTTTGGATTGATCCAAATGCAGTGGTTATCGACGTGTTTGCTTTTCTCTCCGGTTTGTACGAAGGTTTTCCCACCATCTTCGGTGTGGTGGAGCCAAGTATCCATGGAAAAGACTTTGTCAACATCAGTCAGATCACAAATGATCTCCTGGTAGTAGTTTCCACTGGTTTGGTGGTCAGACATTTTCGTCCAGCTCGCTCCGCGATCTGTACTTCTGAAAAAGCCACCACCTTCGGTAGCTTTTATGATAGCGTAGACCACATCTGGATTAGCAGGTGAAATATCCATACCGATTCGGCCCAAATCACCGCTAGGTAACCCATTCGAAAGCTTATTCCAATTGGCACCGCCATCTACCGATTTGTAAATGGCCGTTTCCGGACCACCATCGATGTAAGTCCAAACATGTCGGCGGCGCTGATGAGCTGTGGCGTAAAGTACATTCGGATCTCTTGGATCCATGTGAATCTCGTTGAATCCGGTATTCTCGGAGACTTCGAGAACTTTTTCCCAGTTTTCTCCTCCGTCTGTAGTTTTGTAGATCCCACGGTCTCCTCCCGCACTCCACAGGGGTCCGTAGGCAGCTACGTACACGATGTCGTCATTTTCGGGGTGAATAGCGAACATCCCTATGTGCTCCGATTCTTTGAGCCCCATATTCTTCCACGACTTTCCACCGTCTACTGATTTGTAAACTCCATCGCCGTAAGCAACAGAACGTTGATTATTATTCTCACCCGTTCCGACCCAAAGTACATTTGAATTTGTCGGAGACATCGAGATGCACCCTATGGAATAAGAACCTTGGCCATCGAATATTGGTTCGAAGGTGGTTCCATTATTCGACGTTTTCCAAACACCACCACTGGCGATGGCCAGGTAATATTCAGAGTGCTTAGTTGGATTTACCGCTATGTCAGATATCCGTCCTGAAGTCAGGGCTGGCCCGATATTGCGCAATTGAAGCCCACTGAACGTCGATGATTCAAATCGCGGCTTTTCCGATTTGTCACCCTTCTTTTGGGCAAAACCTGCCGAAGCCCAGATCAGGGCCGCAGCGAGCAGATAAGAAAACTTCATTATTGGTTGATGGTTTGTTTTAAGCCATGAATATACGAGCCAAAACAAGGTGCACCAAACCCAAAAAAAATTAAAAGAGTATCCTTAGTTCTTAACCGGAGCCAAGCGCTTGTCGTAGGCACCAGTTCCAAGCTCGTGTAAAAGAGTGAAATGGCTCTTTAGCGCTCTTGCAAAGGTCTTGTGAGAGTTGTAAGGAACATTGAATTCCCGTGCTGTTTCGCGCACAATCTTCGAAATATTTCGATAGTGAACGTGGCAGATGTTTGGGAATAGATGGTGCTCAATTTGGTAGTTCAATCCACCGATAAACCAAGAGAACAGGCGAGCACCGTTAGCAAAATTAGCTGTGGTTTTCATTTGGTGAATAGCCCAGTTGTTCTCCATCGAGCCATTCTCATCAGGAATCATGTACTCTGTTTCTTCTACGACGTGTGCTGCTTGGAAAATCAAGGCCAAGGTGAGACCACAAATAAAATGCATCAATAGGTAGCCGAGAACAACTTGCCACCACGTAATTTCTGACAACCAGATAGGAAGTGCCAAAAGCAAGGCGAAATACCAGATTTTATGAATGATGATCTCTGTCATTGCCGATTTGAAGGTCAAGCCATTTCCTTTCAAAAGGTCTTTGCGCTTGTAGCGAATGATTTGATCAAAGTCCTTTCCGAGCGACCAGTAAACCGTCATCAATCCATAAAGAAGTGGCGCGTAGAAGGCCTGAAATTTGTGGATAAACCATCGGTCTTGCTCAGGGCTTAGTCGGATTACGCTCAACTCGATATCTTCATCCAATCCAGGTACATTAGTATACGAATGGTGGAGAACATTGTGCTGGATTCTCCAATTTTCACGGTATCCACCGATCAGCTGAATACAGTTTCCCATCCATTTATTAACCGTCTTGTTCTTGGAGTACGATCCGTGAATGGCATCATGCATAACCGACAAGCCAATTCCCGCCATTCCAAAGCCCATTAGCGACCACATAATCATGGACAACCACACGGAAGAAACAACACCCGTGAGCATCATGATTAAGGGGACAAAGTACAGTGACAACATGAAAACTGTTTTCAGCTTCATATTCCAGTTTCCGTATTTAGAAATTCCGTTGTCTTTGAAATATGCGTTAACCCTAGAGCGGAGCTCCTTAAAGAATTCGGGTTGATCTTGGAGATTGAACTTGATCGATTTCGTATTCATCCTTGCTACTTAAAAATAATAGCCCGAAGGCTTAAAAAATGCCGTCGCAAAACAGCACTTTCGAGTTTCAGTTGCAAAGAAACGGAAAAAAGATGTGGCTAATTATCCTTGATCGGTTAAATTATGCACGAACTTAGATTCCAAAATCGAAGGTAACCCCAGCTCTCATCCATCTTCCCGGTTGCTGCACTCCTCCCAAATCGAAGTAATGCTGGTTAAACAAATTGGAAACCTGAACAAACAAGCGGGCTTTTCCAATGCGCGGACTAATTCGAAGATCGGTTAAAAACACCGGATCGTACGCTTTCAAACTACCATCAACTTGGGTGAACTCCCCTACTCGATCCTGGTATGACATGTTCAAATCCAGTTCCACCGTTTTCCAAAAGGTAAAATGGAAGCCTAGATCAAATTTGGATTCGAGGTAGTCCAAAACGTAGATGGACTCGATCCCAACCGGATCATAATCGGCGGTGAGATAGGTGTAATTAGCGCTTATGGTTTTCAAGGCCGAGTTTTCGTTCATCTTTGAAACGTCAAATCGCCACGCCGTTTCCACTCCCGACATGTCCAATTCTGAAATGTTCGATGCAATCAAATCACCATCCGGAACGAAACGAATCCAATCAATCAAGTTTTCACCCTGACGATTAAACACAGCTAGGTGCCCCTTTGCCCAATTCCGATCAATGTGTACACCGACTTCAAGATTTATCGAAGACTCTGGACTCAAATCCTGGCTTCCAACTGCGCCACCAAGGTTATAGTAGAGCTCGGTGTAAGAAGGGACGCGGAACGCCCTATTGGCAGAGACGTACGGACGGAATGTTTCAGACACCTGATACGCGATGTCGGCCCCGGGAAAAATCTCATCACCGTAGTCGCTGTTAGTATTGAACATGGCTCCAGCCGAAATAAACAGGTTCTTTCCGGCGTAGTTGTGCTCGATGTACACACTTTGATTTTGGCGATCAGCTCCATTGGTGTATAATGCCGATGGATGTTCGCCACTTACTTCTTCAGCATGATCCAGTGGCTCCCCTAGCACATTGCTCTTGATGCGCTCTTCGCGGTAATCGTAGCCAAGGCTGGTGGTCCCCAATTTCCATTCATAGCTAGCGTTTATCTCTGCCCCAAACACATCAGATTGGTGGTAATTGTGTCCATTGTACCAAGTGATGGTGTCCCCTTCATTGTTGGCAAACCCACCTGAAGGCAGCCTGTGGTAATACCCGTCTCCTTCTCTGAATAGCTCAAACCGATCATTGTGAACGCGATAATAGGCCTTTGGGGAAATCCGAAGCGAACCAAAATCTTTATGCCCACCTGCCGACACAAACTGCGCTTTGGTGGCTTCATACTGGTCGGGGAATCGAGTGGAATAGAAGTTTTGAGCACCAAATTCCTTTTCGTTCTGCCCGAAGTTGAAGAACCATTTTGAGTCTTCCAGGTTCAAATCAGATTGCCAAAAGAAGTTTGTTAGTTGGAAATCTTGGTTTCGCTCCGGGCCATCTGCTTGTCGGCGTACCAAGCTAAAACTGTGCGCGTGTTTTTCATAGGCTAGCACAGCCGATGCCCCGCCCTGAAGGTATCCATAATCGCCTGCTTCAAGGTTTGCACGGATTCTGCTCTCGGTTGGATTCTTTGTAATGATATTGATCGCACCAGCGAATGCTCCAGGTCCAAACACTCGAGATGCGCCACCATAAACTACTTCGATTCGCTCAATGTCCATCAATTCTATGGGCAGATTGAGCTGATGGTGCCCCGTCTGTGGATCGGACATTTTCACACCATTGAGCAAAATGGCTACTTGCTCGAAACTCGAACCGCGCAAACTCACATCGGCTTGCACACCGTTTGGGCTCCGCTGGCGAATATCTAAACTCGTCACAAACTCAAGCAACTCGGGAATCGATTCAACTGGCGCATCTTCAATCTCCTGACGACTGATCACATGTATGGTTCTAGCCGCATCAGATATACCCACTTCAGTTCTTGCTGTAGAAACGACTACTTCGCCAAGCTCTGTAGATTCTTGGGCGAAGGAAGCTGGAGTACCGACTAAAAATGAAATACCGAGAATTACTTTTTGCTTAAAATTCATATGGGGTTGATCCAAAAAATTTAAGCCCGCAATGATAGATAAAATGATTCTGGAAAAGGACAAAAACAAAGTGAAAACCGGAGTTTATTTCCCGGACAGCAAAACCCAAAAACCCTTTGTTTACTTGGCTTCTTTATTGAAATCACAACTTGCACACCCCTTGCTTCGCCTCGACAAAATCACCTTCCGAACCCCGAAGATCACGACTACTGCGAAAAGTGTCAAAACGACTATTTCTTGCCAATCAAAGTTCATTCAATCAAGATAAGAAATGATAAGTCAAAAATGCAGAAACATAGGCCAGAACAGTCATATAAACCGTTTGAATAGCCGGCCATTTTATAGACTTGGTCTCGCGATACACCACAGCCACCGTACTCATGCACTGCATGGCAAAGGCGTAGAATATCAAAAGAGACCAAACCATAGCCAAGGTAAAAACTGGTGTCCCGTCAGGCCGCTTCTCTCCTTTTAGTAAGTCCTGGAGCGACTCAATATCTTCGTCGCTATCGCCTATACTGTAAAGTGTGGCCATGGTTGAAACGAAAACTTCGCGAGCTGCGAAACTACAAACAAGGGCAATTCCAATTTTCCAATCATAACCCAGCGGCTTGATAACCGGCTCGATCCATTTCCCAACTATTCCAGCATACGAAGCTTCGAGCTCAGCAGATGCCAACTTTTGCTGGTATTCTTCCTCGGCTATCTCAGATTGCTCCACAGGTTGGGGAACCGAGTTTCGCGCAGCTTCCATTTGTTGAGTAGGTCCATAAGAAGCCATTACCCAAAGGACGATCGAAATGGCTAGGATGATCTTACCCGCTTCAAATACAAATGTCTTTGACTTCTCGTAAACAGTTAGCAAAACGGTCTTCACGTTCGGGTACTGGTATCGCGGAAGCTCCAGTACAAGTCCACCATTGCGATACGTTTTCATAAACAGCTTCATGACAAATGCCGAAGCCAAGGCAGCAACTATTCCCAACAGGTATAAGAAAAACATGGCCAAACCACGAGAATCAAAGATTCCTCCATCAGAATCGGGAAATAGCAGCCCGATGAGAATGATGTAGACGGGAAGCCGAGCTGCACAACTCATAAACGGCGTGACGAAAATGGTGATGAGCCTGTCCTTTGTATTTGAAATGGTACGGGTAGCCATAATACCTGGGATGGCACAGGCAAAACCTGAGATGAGCGGAACCACGCTTCGGCCATTCAAGCCAAAGGGACGCATCAACCTATCGGTAATGAAAACCGCTCTAGCCATGTAGCCAGTTCCTTCCAAAATAGCCAGGAAAGCAAATAGAAGAGCGATTTGCGGTACGAATATGACAATGCCACCCAAACCGGGAATGATTCCCTCTGTCAACAAGTCGGTTAAAACGCCAGAGGGCAAGGCATTTTCAACCCAGTGTCCCAAAAAGGCAAAGCCATTGTCGATCCAATCCATTGGTGCTTCAGCCCATGTAAAAATAGATTGGAACAGTAAAAACATAATGGCCGCAAAGATGAAAGCACCCCAAAACTTGTGTAGAAAAACAGCATCCAATTTCCGACTGATTTCAGGAATCGGTTTGAGCGGTTTCTTAACGCATTTCGCAATGATTTCATCCACCTTCTTGTACCGCAACTCTGTTTCGACTGACTGAGCGGTATCGGCATCGAATTCAAACTCTCGAGCAAGTTCATCAAGTCTTTCCTTGTGTTCTGTCTCTTTGGAGCGGAATTTTAAAACTTGAAGGGCGCGAAATGCATTTGGCTGGTTGGTAATACCAGCCACTTTGAGCAGGAGCTCTTCACTTCCCAAATCATTGTGGTCAAGAACCGACCTGCCCACCTTAAACTCACCACGAACCAAAGCCGACTTGATCTCTTCAATGCCCTGACCTTTATCGGCTGCAGCTATAAAAACAGGGACTCCAAGAAGCCTTTCGAGCATGTTTTTATTCAGCGAAATCTGCTGACGGTCTGCTTGATCGGCCATATTGAGAATCACAGCAAGCGGGTAGCCCAGATCAATAAGTTGGGTGATCAGAAACAAACCGCGCTCCAAGTTGGACATATCGACAACAGCCAATATGGCATCTACTTTTGTATTCTTCTCAAGCCCACTCAGGACTCTAAATACAACGCGCTCATCTTCGGAGCGGGGAAAAATATTGTACGTACCGGGTAGATCAACGATTCTCAGGGCATGACCTTCGTGCTTGAATACGCCCGTTTTCTTATCGACGGTAACTCCTGGGTAATTCCCGATTTTCTGGTTGAGCCCAGTCAGGCTATTAAATATAGTGGTCTTTCCAACATTAGGAACACCGGCAAGGGCGATTGTAGTTGGGGTAAATGCTTCTCCCATAGTAATACACACTCTCTAGGAGTTAACTTTAACTCGTATGGATTGTGCTTCGTCTTTTCGGAGTGCGATAACGGTGTTGTCAATCTGAAACGCCATGGGATCTCCAAATGGAGCTTTCAAGAGCAATTGAATAGACTTTCCGGGAAGAAACCCCATTTCACCAAGTCTTCTTCCCATTTCCGATGAGTCAACTTGAAGAATCTCTACTACTTCTTTGAGCAAAATGCGATCAGCCGTCATATAAACTGAATGATTCTATTTAAAATGAGTCTAAACAAACGCGAAAATACAAGAGAATTGGGAATCGACAAAGCGACGGTTCCATTATACCCCTTTCACGGTATCTCAAGCAAAGAGAGAAGTATGGAGTGTCTCATAAATCGCTTTATTCACGTGTTCTGCATGACAAATCGTATGTTAGTGCAAAATCTCAGGATATGAACGCTGCACAGGCCCATTTGGCATTGAATCACCTTCCGGTTTTCGCCACATTTTTTGCATTAATCAGTATCTCAATCGGCTTGATCTTCAGAAGCCATGGAATCAAGAATTTGGGTTTTGTCTTTTTGATTCTCGCCGGAGCTACAGCTATACCTGTGGTTAGTACTGGGGAAGATGCCGAAGAAATCGTCGAGAAAATGCTACATGAAGTTAGGCTTCACGACATGATACATGAACATGAAGAAAAAGGAGAAGGTGCCCGTACATTTGCCCTTTTTCTTGGATTACTGGCAGTCGTGGCGCTTTGGGCAAATGTCAAAAAGCGATCGTTTGCCCATTTACTCACCATACTTGTCATGTTAGGCTCTCTAGGCAGCACGGGATATATGTTGATTGCTGCAAAATCGGGGGGAGAAATTAGACACCCAGAAATTAGAGATGGGTTTGACTTACCTATTGAAAGTCATGGACACTCAGAATACGACCTTGATTAATCAACTTAACCTTATATTTGACCCCATATCTAAAAACCAAGACATGAAAAAAATTGCTCTAATGTTCATCTCTGCAGTTATTTTGGCTAGCTGTGGCACAAGCAAAAAAGAGGAAATCAATAGACTTCAAGAAGAAAACCAAGCGCTTCAAAGCGAATTGGATGTTAAGGACTCAACACTCACGCTTTTCGAAGAGAGTTTTGCGAGTATCCAGCAAAATCTTGCTCTTATCAGCCAACGAGAAGACAATATAGAAGTGAGCATGGGAGACCTCAAAGAAGGAACCGATACACGAGAAGCCATCACTAAGGACATTCAGGCGATCAATAACTTATTGGCTGACAACAAGTCTACAATTGAAAAAATGGACCGACAGCTCAAAGCCTACGGTACAGAGTCGGAAAGCATGAAGAACATGCTCAACCAATTGTCTGAAGACATTGAAAGCAAAGAGGAAGAGATTGCCTATTTGAAGGAGAATTTGACCGCTGCGAATTTCACCATCGAAATCTTGAATGAAATGTTGGATTCAGCGGAATTCAGAAACGAGATCCAAGCAGATATTATTCAAATTCAGGCCGACGAGCTCAATAGAGCTTATTTCGCAATTGGTACTTTCAAGGATTTGAAAGACAATGGCGTTCTTGAAAAAGATGGATCAATCATCGGAATGGGTGGATCGAAGCAACTTAAGGAAGATTTTAACTCGGATTTCTTTGCCGAAGTTGATATCACACAAGCTATGAGTATTCCTCTAAATGCAGCAAAAGTAGAATTTGCGACTACTCACCCGGAAGGATCTTATGTACTGGAAGGTGAAGAAGAGAAGACATTAAAAATCACTGATCCATTCAAATTCTGGAGTGCGAGTAAGTATCTTGTAGTGATTACAAAGTAAGATTGAAACAACATATTGAAGTATAAAAAAAAGCCCCGCTCGTTTGCGGGGCTTTTTCAACCAATCATTTTAACCAATCAGAATAACCAGTTCTGAATGAAATAAGATGCTTACACTCCCTTAAACGGGAATAAACGTTTTAAGTTTCACGCTTTGTGATTTTTTTTGAATTTTCCTTCGCAATGCGAAAGAATCTTAAAATTTTCACGCTGACGCAATTCTCATACTATATACAATCAACATTAAATTCTCCCCCCCTTTCTTAAAAACAAAAAACCCGCCTCGTTTGGCGGGTTTTCTGTTTAACCAATCATTTTGTTCCAATCGTGTCGAACGACACATAATGAAATAAGATGCTTACATTACAAGTATACTTCAACTTTCATACCAAAAGACCTTTGGAAACAAGACTTATTGACTTTTCATCGTCGAAAACTAACCGCTGATTATCAGCGTATTACGAATTTAGGCATCAAAAAACATGTAGTTTTTCACAAAAAGTCAAGCCTTTTTAATGAAAGTTTTTCAACAAAGGGAAACTTTTATCCCTGGAGGTAAGCAGAATACATCCAATTTTTCTTTTCGAGATCGGTTACCATTGATCTCATCAATGTTTCGGTACCCAAGTCGCCAAACTCGGTAGCCACATCGGCTACATCGATCATAAAAGAAAGAAGGGTTTGAAAATCGCTGACCACATCGGGCATCATGTCACTTGATTTCACAGCGCCTTTTGGTTCTTCAATGTCGGCATGCTCCAAGAATTCGGCGTAAGTGCTCAGTGGTCTGAACCCTAGAATGCGCACGCGCTCTGCAATTTGATCAATCGCTTCAGAAGCGGCAGTGTACTCTTCTTCGAGCTTTTCGTGAATTTCAAAGAAATCATCCCCTACTACATTCCAGTGGTAGTTTCTGATCTTTTGGTAAACAATAGCGTAGTTAGCCAAAAGCAGGTTTAAAGCCCCTACAATTTCTCCAGCTTCCTCTTGATTGAAGCCCAATTTATCGAATGTTTTCTCTTTAACTTGATTTTCCATAACTCTGTTTTTTTTATCAAAGGTTGATACTTCAAAGATACAGCCCAAGAGCGAGAAAACAGATAGAAGTACCCTATCTTAAATTTGGAAAAAATGATGGCTATGCCGTCAGTGAGCGATGCTCTTTTAGAAGCGCCTTTCCTTCCTCGATAAATAGATTAAAAAACTGTTTTATATCGGCAGAAGTGAGATCGGGATTGAGCAAAATCAATCGAATACTCAAGCCAGAATCCAGACGGCAATAGTTGACCATCGCCTTACCATTCTTGAGAAGGCGGTAGCGCAAAGATTCATTGAAACGATCGGAGTCAATTCCTTCAGGCGTGATGAAACGGAAATTCACATTGAGCGATTCTGTAGTGAACATGAGTTCCAATTCAGGAGACTCTTCAACAATCTGAGTAGCTCGACTGGCCAAATCGAACAAGTGTTCAATACGACTCGCATAGCCATTGTCGCCAAAGTATTTCCAAGCTAGCCAGAGTTTTAAAGAATCTACTCTTCTACCACATTGGAGAGAGTTTGGCCCAAAATCATACTCAGACGTATCGTTTTCGTGGTAAATGTAATCGGCAGCGTGTGTGCGAATCGACTCTCCCATAGTGCCTTCGCTCTTGATCAAGAGTGCCGAACAGACCAAAGGAATATTCATCAACTTGTGAGGGTTCCACGAGAACGAATCAGCTCGATCAAGCCCATCAAACAAATATTGCCTTTTTGCACTGAGAATTGCACTCCCTCCCCAGCTTCCATCCACGTGAAGCCAAATATTGTGCCTTTGAGCTACGTCGGCTGCTTCATCTATAGCATCGAATGAACCAGTTTCGGTCGTTCCCGATGTGCAACAAATCATCAAGGGTGTAAATCCTTCTGAAAGCGCTTTTTGAATGGCGTTTTCCAGAGCATCACCGCGCATTCTCCCATTTGCATCCAGTGCCACTTTGAATACGCCATTTTGACCAACACCAATAGTATTCGCCCCTTTGAGCATGGAAAAATGACTCCTTTCCGAAACGAAAATGGCGAGTTTGGGCAAAGCACTCAAACCTTCGAGCTTAGCTTCTGGAAACTTAGTATTCCGCGCAACCAACATGGCTACCAGATTGGTATTGCTTCCGCCTGTCATCAAAGCACCTTCACCTGTTTTCCACCCAGTGTAAGAGATCATTTTTTGGATGATTTCCTTTTCCATGAGCGTAGCTACCGGAGCTACTTCATAGGTATACATCGAAGTATTGGTGAGCGATGTGATCACTTCACCTATAAATGCTGGGAAGTTGAACCCTCCAAAAAGTTGATTCAGGTATGACGAGTGATTGGTTCGTACGGCGTATTTCAGATACTCTCTTACTTGGACGAGCATCTCGCCGTCAGAGCCTTCACTTCCTAAACCCAAATTGAGCTTCTCTCTCAATTCTTCTGGTTTGTGGTAATCGATCACTTTAGCCTCCGGGTTACGGCCTTCTTTAACCCAATCTTGGATTAATTCAAATATATCCTGGAGCACTTTTCCCTCCTGATTCAATTCCATTCCTTAAGGTTGAATGCAAATTTTCGCGTACAAAGCTACGATACTTTATTTGCTCAGTCATTTTTTGAGCGCCAAATGAATCGACTTGCCTGGTAATCGTAATAGTCCCATCGGCCATCTTCGCTCTGAAGTTTGATAATGCGGTGATCTAATACTTCACTTTCTACATAAGCTGGACTCACCAAGGTATCGCCCCGGGTATTGAGCAACATAACCAATGAGTCTTTCACCAAAAATGATGACCCGAGCCGTTCAACTAATTGATACTCCGGCTGAAGAATATACTCACCAGTCAGACCTATCACGCCATAGTTTCCGTTCAGGACCACAATGGCCGTAGTATCGCGAAAATCACCTACCTTCTCATATTGGTAATCTATGAGGAGCTTTACTTCTGAATTGGCATATCCCCACTTTCCGCGCTTCTTCACTGCTGTCAAGGTAGAGTCGAAAACGCCCACGTCCTGAAATATGGCGGGAAAAACCTTTTCACCCGTCGTATCGATAATTCCAACGCCTTCTTTCTGAAATACCTTTGCGTGTCCATTGACAAACTTAGATTCCTTGAAAGCGATATCACTGTACTCGTATTTGAAAGGAATTACGGTATCGGCTTTTGTATTGATAAACCCGTACTTTTTACCAAAAGCGGCAAAAGCTAGTCCTTCGTTAAAATCGCCCAACCGATCGAACAGGCTATCTGCCAAAGTCCCATTCTCATCGATAAGTCCAAATTTCTGACCACGTCGCGTTCTAGATGGCAATGATTCAAAATTTGGTTGTTCCACCCAATCATACTTAAACTCCGACGCTGGGTTGCCCAGTGAATCTATCACTCCGAAAAAGCCATTTCGCTCTACCACAGCAAATCCACCATTAAAATCTGCGGCGTTGTCGTACACAAAGGGAATAGCAATATTTCCGCTGGCATCAATGTATCCGTAGGCCGTGCCGTTGTGAGCGTAGTACTTTCCCGAGCCATATTCTCCAAGTTCTTCGTATTGGGGCTCCACGGTCCATTGGCCAAATCGGTCTATGATTCCCCAGAACTCACCTTTCTCAACAATGGCGTGGCCCTTCTGAAAACGACTTCCATCGGTCAAACCTAAATCAGCGATAACTGCACCATTCTTATTGATGTACTTTACCTCATCACCTACTCCTACCAGCGCCAAGTTTTCAGCGTACTGCTCTACCCAATCATAAACCGGCGGAATGGCAATTTCACCGGCTTCGGTCATAAATCCCCACGAACCACTGACCTCTATAGGATAATACCGCGTAACAGTTGCTTCAAACTCAGCTTTTAGCTCGTCCATAAACGGGTAATCCGGATATCTCAGACTAAAAGCCGCCAAAGTACTAGCTGTGAGCTGGTCTATTTCCAATGCGAACACCTGTTTCCAAGCACGACCAACATAGGGACTACTCGCATTCTCGCGAACAAATTCTAAGTATGACTCTATCCGACCATCTGCCGTATACTTATCGTATAGCTCTTCCTGTGCTCGATCGATATGCGGATTGTCTGGGTACTGATTTATAAATGTCTGGTAATTTTCAACTTCACCTGGTCCCACCACTTCTTCAAAAAGCAGCCACTCATAGAGTTCGATCGCTTCAGGATATTGGTTCGCATCGGGATATTGATCCAAAAACTGCTTGAAAGACGCAGACGTATTGGTGTCGAGTGCAGCCTTAAATGCTAGTGAATCTCGGTAAACCAAGGCGAGCTCTCGATAATAGGGGGTCTTGTGAGCTGAATGGTACGCTTCCCACGCCAAAATAGAAGGTTGCGACAACACTTCCTGAAACATGACCGAGTCGATCGCCTCGCGCTGAACGACGATTGAAGCAGAATCTACAGATAAACTAGCATAATCATCACGCTTTTTCTCATCCAGTTTTGGAAAGAGTTGCTCCGATATGCCAATGAATTTAAATGCAGAATCCAAGTTGTGAAAAGGATTATCATCTCGACCATAAATCAAGCTCAACCCATATGAAGCGGCCACTGAATCTTTCTTCATCGACTTTTCGAACAAGTCTTTGGCTGCAAAGTAATTGTAGATCTGAAGCGCGCTAAATGCCTTCACTAATTTCCCCGAAGGCTTTATACTAAAGCTCATCAGAAAAACGGCTATAAGAGCAAGACTCAATCTTTTTCCAGACATACACTACACTATTGGGCACAAAAAAAGGAGCCTAAGCTCCTTTGAATATTGAATGCAAATATACTAGTTCAATTTGTTATAGTACATCATAAACTCAGCATCTCCTTCTAGCGTTGGCTTGGCCAGGTCGAGTGTCGTTCTAGCTGAGTCTTTCTTTCCTTGTTCTACAAGATAATCAGAGTAAGTCAAAACTCCTTCTCTCAGCAGTTTGCGCTCAGTGCTATTTAGAGATGCCATATCTCTTGTATGAAGCACTTTTCCCGCTTCTTTGAAGTCCATGTCGGCTTCTCTAACATTACGCATTTCCACTTTACAGTACCCGAGCATCATCCATGCTCCAGCATCTTCTGGGTCGAAATCACATATCGAATCATAGTACCTTTTTGCTCTTGAGTACTTTTGATCCGACATCAAGCCCCCCGCTTCGGTAATTGCTGACTTTTTGAGTTCTGTGAAGTACAGATCATTTTCTTCGAACAAAGCTCCCTCCGGATCTTTTCTACGATACTTTGCGGCCCATTTCAAGGCATTTCTAAATGCCTTTTCTGGCGGATATTTTTCGTTGTATTCTTCGAGTTGACTGATCTCATAATAAGCCTTAGAGAGATAGAGATATGGCTCAGGGCTCTTACGCAAATCATCATCATCTGCATATCTTTCTGCTTTACTAATCAGTTTCTCATATTTTTCATCCATATAGAGAACGCGGAGATCGTCGAAATCTTCCTGGGCTTTCGAATAAATAGATGCCAGTACAAGACCGGCAGCGAATGAGATTTTAATTAATAATTTCATGTTGTACGGTTTGATTTACCTTTGTCTTCCAAATATAGTACCTAAATACGGCGAACCACGAAAAAAGGCAATTTTTCGCACTTCTCCCAGCTTATTAACAGCATATGCGGATAGACATTATTACAGCACTTCCCAGCCTTCTTCACAGCCCTCTGAACGACAGCATAGTAAAGCGCGCGCAAACCAAAGGGCATGTTTCTGTAGAAGTTCACGACCTACGAGACTACAGTACAAGTAAAAGTCGCACCATAGATGATTACGCCTATGGGGGTGGTGCCGGCATGGTGATGGCTGTAGAACCTATTCTACGGTGTATTGAATCGCTGCAGCAAGATCGTCAATACGATGAGCTGATCTATATGACGCCCGATGGAGAAACCTTTAACCAAACCATGGCCAACGCGCTTTCACTGAAGGAAAACATCATCATTCTCTGCGGGCACTATAAAGGGGTGGATGAACGCATTAGACAACACATTATTACCAAAGAAATATCGATTGGAGACTACGTATTGAGTGGTGGTGAGCTGGCCGCTGCAGTGGTAGCTGATGCAGTCATAAGACTGGTGCCAGGTGTATTGAACGATGAGACTTCTGCCCTGACCGACTCTTTTCAGGACGATCTTTTAGCGCCCCCGGTATACACCCGTCCCCCAGAAATAAACGGGTGGGAAGTTCCAGAAATCCTAACATCTGGCAACCTTAAGGCAATAGAGCTTTGGCGCATGGAACAAGCCATGGAAAGAACTCGAATCAGAAGACCAGACCTTTGGGAAAAATTTAACCAAAATCACGATGAATAAATATCTCACCAACTATATGTGATTTATCATATAATCTTCGTAATATTGCAGCCCGAAATTTGAGAGCACATCTATAAGGAGCGCCATGGATATTCTAAGAGAAATAACAGAACAATTGAACGAAACTGTAGAACGACCTGATTTTCACGCAGGAGATACGATTACAGTTCACTATAAGATTAAAGAAGGAAACAAGGAACGTATCCAGCAATTCCAGGGGGTTGTAATTCAACGCCGCGGAACTGGTACCACTGAAACCTTCACTATCCGCAAAATGTCAAGCGGAATTGGCGTAGAGCGAATTATCCCAGTTCATTCACCTTTTATCGATAAAATCGAAGTGAATAAGTCAGGTAAAGTGCGTAGAGCACGTATTTTCTACTTGAGAGAATTGAAAGGAAAAGCAGCTCGTATCAAAGAGAAAAGATACGTTAAGAAGTAATTGTACAATAAGTGTAATTGAGAAGCCTTTGATATTTGTCAAGGGCTTTTTTATGAGCACTTTTTAGGACTTCTTCTCAGCTTCTCAACCTTCTCAATCGCTTTGAAAAAACTCGATAGCATGGAGATCAATGACATGGACGTCATTGTAGTAAAAGTGCAAAATGTCGATATATGAGAATCCGAGTCGGCTCATGCGCATAGCTCCCTCTTGACTCAAACCAATGCCATGTCCAAAGCCTCGGCCCGTAAATTTAACTGAGTCTGCTCCTAACGGCTCAATATTAAAATAGGTAGACTTAAGCTGCCAGTCTTTTCGCAATTCCTTTAGCGGAATGCCGAATCCTGGATCAAGGAAGTAAATATGACGGTTGGGCTGATCGAAGTTCAAAGCCATTGTCTGTAGCAGCTTATCGCTTACATCATATTGGTATTCTCGAGCCAAATAGGTCAACCACGCTTCTTTTGACACTGACTTTTCCCAAGCGTAGTGATCACCACCCACTGAAAACTCATCGAGTCGCGGCCGGAGGTAAGGCAGTGCACCTGACCAGACCGATTCGCTACTCACGGTCTCGCCCCCACTATTGCTGTGGTAGGCTGCCGTAATCATTCGCATTTCGCTGTCGACCAACACCTTGCCCCGCGTGGCTTCAACAGCCGCCAATATTAACGGCTCCCAGCGTCCTTTTCCATGGTAGACCTGACAATCTACTTGATCATTCAAGTTAAATCCTTCGAAAAGGTGCTTTCTCAAATTGTTCAGTGCATACGTTCTGGAAATGACGGCTTGTACTTTGTAAAACTCTTCAGTTTGGCCCTTTCCCGTTTCCGACTCAACCACACCTGCCACATACTTTTCCAGATCTACATGGTTTATAAGCTTTAAGCCGGATGCTGAAGAACTTACCCATAAATTGTCATCGTATACGCGCTCCATTTTCCTTGGTTGAAGGACGTACAAACGCATAAAAGTATTTGACTCAATTGCCTCCAGACGTGGTGACTTATACTTACCCAACACAGCACTTCTCAGGCGAACTTCCACCAAATTTCCACGCGAAATAAAAGTCACTCGCTCACCAGACTGTACTTTAGCCTTCACCTGCCCATCTACTACCAGGGCGTAAATACCTTGTTCTGGAATAATCTGTACGGAACTCGGGTTATGCGGCTTAAGGATACCGATTTTAACAGCTTCGTAACTGGCGCTGAATAGGCACGTAGAGACAAAAAAGGCGAACACCAAAAAACTGAACCGCATAGATGCGAAAATATACGGGTTGGGTAGGCTATTGATGTGCGACTCCCAAAGTTTTTAACATGAGATCGGCAACACGTTCAGAAGCACCTTCCCCACCTAGCTTTTCGTAAAGCTTGATGTAATTTGCTTCCATCTCAGAGCGATATGCCCCTGGCTCCGAAATTTTTCTCAATTCATTCTCGAGATTCCTTTCATTAAAATCGCCTTGAATCAGCTCCTTTACAATTTCCCGATCCATAATGAGATTAACGAGAGAGATATATTTGATCTTCACCAATGCTCTCGCAATGAGATATGAAATAAAGCCGCCGCGATAGCAAACCACCTGGGGCACTTTAAAAATGCCCGTCTCAAGGGTAGCCGTTCCACTTGTTACCATAGCCGAATGACTATGTGAGAGAATGTGGTAGGTCTGTCCGAAAATGATACGCGTGCCTTCCCGCTCGATCATGGAGCGGTAAAAAGCTTCGTCTTGAGATGGTGCACCAGCGATGACAATCTGATATCCATCCATTTTGCGAGCCACCTTCAACATAAGTGGCAACATCGCCTTTATTTCTTGCTTTCGGCTACCTGGCAAAAGGGCAATAATGGGCTCTTCTGAGAGCTGGTTCTCGCTTAGAAACGCCTCTCGATTGGTTTCTTCCTTTTTAAAACTTGTAACGGCGTCAATCAATGGATGCCCTACAAAGTGTACATCCACTCCAAACTTATTGAAGAACTCCTTCTCGAATGGAAGGATCACGTACATCTCATCTACAAAAGCCTTAATTTGCTTTACGCGATTCTGCTTCCAGGCCCAAACCTGTGGAGATATGTAATAAAAAACCTTGAGCCCTCTCTCATGAGCATATTTTGCCATCCGCAGATTGAAACCAGGATAATCGATCAAAATCAAAACATCTGGCTGAAACTCTTCAATATCACGCTTACAGATATCAAAGTTTCTGAGAATCGTTCGTAGATTCATGATCACTTCAGTGAAGCCCATAAAAGCCAAATCGCGGTAGTGCTTTACCACATCAGCTCCTTGTTCTTGCATCAAGTCGCCACCCCATCCACGCACACTGGCATTCGTGTCTTTCCGTACAATGTGCTTCACTAGATTGCTTCCATGCAAATCTCCAGAAGCTTCTCCTGCTATAATGTAATACTTCATGAATTTAGCCAGAAATATATCACAAACGGTACGTACAAAAAGACGGCAAGCAATACACCGCGCGCCGTTTTATAGCGTTCTTTTCTTAAGAAGACATAGAACGGAATCAGGTTCGCAATTAAGCTCAATGCGATAATGGACGACCTAAACTCAGGTGTACCTAGAAATAGGTCATTTATAAAATACCCCAAGCTACGATTGTTGTCTTGCGCCCAAAAGAGCCCATAAACAAAAAAGCCAAGGACCGGCGCCAAAACCCCGATAACGAATCCGACAGAAAGGGAATCACCAGTAGGTTTACTCATACTTCCAGCTATTAAGCGTTGCAATGGCATGGTGTGCAGTTAGGTCGTACTGTACAGGTACTAACGAAACATAGTTGTTTTCTAGTGCCCACACATCCGTATCTTCTCCTTCGTCATGATTTACAAATTCGCCTGTCACCCAGTAGTACTCCTTTCCCGAAGGATCTTTCCTGGCATCAAACTCTTCTTCCCATGAAGCCCTAGCCTGTCTGCATACTTTGATTCCTTTGATAAGGTCTATTGGAAGTTTCGGAATGTTGACATTTAGACAAGTATCATTTGGGATTCCATTTTCGATCGCATTGGCAATTACTTTTCGGCAAATATGCTCTGAAGCAGAAAAATCAGCTTCTGCACTGTGATCTAGTAATGAAAAACCGATAGAGGGGATACCGTCCATGGCGCCTTCAACAGCCGCCGACATGGTGCCAGAGTAAATAACATTTATACTGTTGTTGGCTCCGTGGTTTATTCCCGACAGTAGCAAATCGGGCTTACCCTTAAAGATTTGAAACAAGGCCAATTTCACGCAATCGACTGGAGTACCTGAGCATGCGTAGGCCCGAACACCATCAAAAGGATCGACCTTCTGCGACCGGAGGATGTTGTGGAGCGTTACGGCGTGGCCCATTCCGCTTTGGGGTGAATCTGGCGCTACGACAATTACATCACCAAACTCTCGAGCTACTTTTACAAGAGATCGAATTCCACCGGCAAAAATGCCGTCATCGTTGGTAACCAGAATGAGTGGTCTCTTTTTGTTTTCCATAGAATGAAGCAAAGCTACACAAAAGCAAAATTGACCGTGAAAATCATTTGAAAATTCACGGGTATTTCATGGATTTGGTTGGGATGAATTACTAATTTCAGAATTCAAAATCTCAACGAAATTATGAAGCAGTTAATCGAATGTGTACCCAATATTTCTGAAGGAATTGACAATCAGAAAATTCAAGCTATAGCCAGAGTTGTTGAAACCGTAGAAGGGGTGAAATTATTGGATATTGATCCAGGTAAAAGCACAAATCGCACTGTTATAACATTTGTTGGGGAACCCGCCCCTGTGATAGAAGCCGCCTTTCGGCTCATTAAAAAAGCCAGTGAGTTGATCGATATGAGCAGACAAAAAGGTGAACATCCGAGAATGGGTGCCACAGATGTCTGTCCGCTAGTTCCTATCTCTGGAATTACTCAAGAAGAATTGATTCCCTACGCCCATGCTTTGGGGAAACGAGTTGGCGATGAACTCGGTATTCCAGGATATTTTTATGAATCGGCTGCCACTAAACCCGAAAGAAAAAACTTAGCCTACTGCCGTAAAGGCGAGTACGAAGGTCTCGACAAGTTGGCAACTACCGAAATGGCTCCAGATTTTGGACCAGCAAAGTTTGAAGGATCGGTTAAACAATCCGGAGCAACTGCTATTGGCGTGCGAGATTTCTTGATCGCC
Organism: Bacteroidia bacterium; assembly: GCA_030427905.1. GTDB lineage: Bacteria > Bacteroidota > Bacteroidia > Flavobacteriales_D > Cryomorphaceae > CBDDKU01. The sequence goes on along the minus strand of JAUICL010000010.1, from coordinate 24,875 downwards.
TACAACATTAATTTGAACACAACATCGCCACGGAGGGCAAATGCTATTGCCTTTGACATTAGAGAAGCAGGAAGGGTAAAAAGAGAAGGGAATCCGCTAACCGGAAAAGTGGTGAATGATGAGCATGGAGAACCAGTGCGCATACCAGGTACCTTGAAGGCGGTAAAGGGAATCGGGTGGTATATTGAAGAATATGGCATTGCTCAACTTTCCTTAAATCTGACAGATATCAGACAAACGCCGGTTCACATCGCTTTTGACGAAGCCTGTAGGAAGGCGCTCGACAGAGGTATCAGGGTAACCGGTTCTGAATTGGTTGGGCTCATACCGCTCCAGTGCATGCTCGATGCGGCCGATTATTTTCTGACTAAGCAAAATCGATCGCTTGGGGTGTCGGAATCTGAAAAAGTAAAGATTGCCGTAAAATCTTTAGGTCTCGATGATCTCACACCGTTTGAGCCAAATAAAAAAATCATCGAGTACATGATTGATCTCGATGGTGGAAGCCCGCTAGCCGATTTGACGATCACTGCTTTTGCCGATGAAACTGCTTCTGAATCGGTCGCTCCAGGTGGCGGTAGTGTTTCGGCTTATTGTGGCGCATTAGCCGCTTCACTTGGCGCAATGGTTGCTAATCTTAGTGCGCATAAGCGCGGTTGGGATGATCGTTGGGAAACGTTTTCTGAATGGGCGGTGAAAGGGCAAAGGATCAAGAATCAGCTCATAGAAGCAGTAGATGAAGACACGCGATCGTTTCAAAAAATTCTCGAAGCCTTTGGCTTACCCAAAGACACGAATGAAGAAAAAGAAATCAGAGCTCGTGCCATAGCAGCTGCTACCAAATACGCATCTGAAGTACCACTCTCCGTAGCCGAAGTTTCGTTCTCCGCATTTGAATTGCTCGAAGCGATGATCGAACTTGGAAATCCAAATTCAATTACCGATGCCGGAGTTGGTGCTTTGTGCGCTCGGGCAGCGGTAAAAGGAGCTATAATGAATGTGAAGGTTAACCTTGACGGATTTGAAGACGAGGCCTTTGTGAAAACAACCATGGAAAAAGCTCGTATACTAGATGAACAAGCTGACCAGAAAGAGCGTGAGTTAGTAGCAAAGGTTAACCAAAGACTAGGCCTTTAAGCCTAAATAAGTGTAAACAAATAGAATATTGACGAAAGCAGCGAAGAAGCCAAAGTTTGAACGTATACGTTATTTCTTTCCCTTTCAATTGGTACTTATCCATTTGAAGCGAAATCACTTTCTTCTTTTTTTCTGGCTATTCCTATTCGCAATCACCACGAGGAGTTTCGCTGACAAGTTTGGAATTCCCGACCTGTTTCTCGGGCCTGAGTATCAAGGGCAAGTCGGACTGGCATCCTTTGCCATGTTGGGTTTTACCCTTGGTAGCTTTATCATGGCCTTTAATATTTACTCGTACATTTTACACGCCAAGCGATTCCCGTTTCTCGGTACCACATCCAGACCATTTCTAAAATACTGTATCAACAATTTCATCATTCCAGTCAGCTTTGTTCTGACTTACATCGTTTGTTCGTCCATATTCTTGCGAACTACTGAGCTCCTTCCCTATCCCGCTATCATTCTCAACATGCTAGCTTTTATCGGTGGAAATGCAGGGTTCATTTTGCTCGCCATTCTTTACTTCTTTCCCACAAATAAAAACCTGTTTAAATTGACGGGCAAGTCGGCGGAAGAATACGAGGAAATTGTAAAAAAGCGAGCAAAAGGCCTTCACCGCATGCCAAATATTGAGTCGGCAAGCTCTTCTGTGAGAAGTTGGAAAGTAGTAACCTATCTCGCACACCCGTTTAAAATAATCTTAGCTCGAGACAGCAGACACTACGATCCTGCCACCCTGCTGCAAGTATTCTATCAAAACCACGTAAACGCGTCTCTTTTCGAGTTGATTATTGTAGCCATCTTTTTGATCATAGGTGCTTTCCAATTCGTTCCCTTCTTTGAGATTCCAGCCGCCGCGAGCGCATGCCTAGTCTTAACAGTTATGCTGATGGTTATTTCCATTACCATGAGTTGGCTGAAAGGATGGACATTGTCCGTATTGATCGGACTCATTGTGATCATCAACATCCTTTCTGGCGAGTATCTGTTTCTGAATCAGCCCAACTTTGGCTATGGGATAAACTATGAGAAAGAACCTATTCCGTACTCCATAGCATCCATCAATGAAAGAGGGCCAACGGCCAGCGAAATAGACAAGGACCGCAAGAGTCAAATCGCCATACTCGACAATTGGTTGAAGGAAAAACAAAAGGGTAACAAAGAGCTTAAACCAAAACTGATCCTGGTTAATACCAGTGGTGGCGGACTGCGATCAGCCTTGTGGACCATGAAGACTTTACAGTCTTGCGAAGCTGCTGTGAATCAGAGTCTATTCAAGGACATTCGACTTATTTCCGGGTCTTCGGGAGGGATGATTGGTGCGGCATACTATCGCGAATTGTATGCTAGGAGCCCTGAGAACCTGGAAGGAAGAATCGGAGAAAAATTCTTAAATGACATTTCAAAGGATGTGCTCAATAGAGTGCTCTTCAGTTTTGCCACTAACGATATTTTCATCCGTTTTAGAAAGCGCGAAATTGCGGGCCACTCATACACTTTAGACCGCGGTATGACCTTTGAAGATCAGCTCAATCAAAATACTGGATTCGTGTTTAGCAAACCCATTTCGTATCATGATGAAGCCGTAAAAAAGGGGAAAATCCCGATGATGATCCTTGCCCCAACCATCATAAACGATGGGCGTCGCTTGCTAATCTCTTCTCAAGATCTTGCCTTTCTATCGCACGATAAATCACTCGAACAGTTACATCTCGGAGTGGAGAACATTGAGTTTCGCCGATTCTTTCGGGAATATAATCCAGACAGCTTACTCTGGTCAAGCGCTTTGAGAATGAATGCCACCTTCCCATACATCTTGCCCTACGCCAGCCTTCCAACCGAACCTATGACACATGTGCTCGACGCTGGTTTGAGAGACAATTATGGAATGAAAGTCACCGCAGAGTACATTCTAAGCCTAAAGGATTGGATTGAAGAAAATACGAGCGGGGTGATCCTTTTACAGATTAGAGATACCGAGAAAGGTAAAGAACCAAAAGGGGGCAAGAGTACCATCGCCGACAAAATCACGAACCCGATTGGCTCGTTTTATGGAAACTTCTTCCAAGGCCAGAGCTATAATATGGATCAAGTATTAGAACTTACCCAAGCTTCATTGAGCGTTCCTGTTCACAGCGTACCTTTTGAGTTGCGCTTCGGAACGGAAGATCACATCGCCCTGAGCTGGCACCTCACCGCTTTGGATAAAAAACGGGTAACTGCTAGTATCGATAAACCCTGGAACCAAGAATCACTTAAAATGCTCAAAGAGCTCTTAGAATCCGAACACGGAGACTAATCTTCAATATTGTCTCGATCAACAATGTACAGGGGGCGGTTTCTGACATTGTTGTTAATTCGGCTAATGTACTCTCCAATAACTCCAATGGAAATCAGCTGAACTCCACCAATAAACATGGAGCTTATGATAAGTGAAGTCCACCCCGTAATAGTCTGGCCAAGAACAAAATGTGAGAATATGGCGTAAATAATGACGCAAAAGGAGATAAATGAAAAAATAAAACCAAGTCTTGTCACGTATTGTAATGGCTTATCCGAGAAACTTGTAATTCCATCAATGGCAAATTTCAACATCTTGCTGAATGGGTATCCCGTTTCTCCGTACTGTCTTTTATCCCTTTTGAATGTAACAGCAGTTTGCCGAAATCCCAACCAAGCAACTTGCCCCCGAATGAATTTATTCTTCTCGGGCATTTGTCTTAAATACTTAACCACTTTATGGTCAATCAGCCTAAAGTCTCCGGTATCTACTGGTATATCAATGGAAGTCAATCGCTTTAAGGTTCTATAAAACATCTTAGCCGTAAACCGTTTGAATGCACTTTCACCAAGCCTTTTCTCGCGCTGAGCGTAGACCACTTCAAAACCTTCTTTGTGTTTGCTGTAGAGCTCAGGGATGAGCTCTGGTGGATCCTGCAGATCACCGTCAATAATCACTACTGCTTTGCCATGGGTATGATCTAGGCCAGCGGTCACTGCTATTTGATGGCCGAAATTTCGGCTAAAATTGATGTAAAAAACCGATGGATCTGTTTCAGTAAGTTTAATGAGCTCGAGCAAAGAATTATCCTTGCTACCATCATTGACAAATATTAGCTCATGACTTTCCGAGACTTGCAATACAGATTCTTTCAACCGCCTGTACAGTTCTGGGATCGTCTCTTCTTCGTTGAATATCGGAACTACAACTGATATATCTTTCATGGTTTAATCTTTCGGATTAATAATCCGATACTCCATAACACTGCCTTCTGAGCTTAAAACGACATGTTCATAGTGTCCTTGGATGTATTCTTTTATTTGTTTCTGCTGTGCAACAACATGATCTCCAGACAATAAACTTTCCTTTTGAGCAAATGAAATGAAAATACCTTCCTGTTTCATCCCTTCAATGTAGAATCTAATATGCGCATCATAACCATCATATAATACGAGGGAACCATTTAATTCTCTTCTCCCTTCTAGACCCGACTGCAAGAAATAGCTTAGTTCATAAAACTCCTTATTTTCGCCCAAACTTGGTTTATAAGTCTGTTCAATTATTTCGGACATTGGTAATACCCCGAGAAAAAACAAGAATAAAAATGGGAATGCGCTATATCGAAACTGTTCGTTTAAACGCGAATTGCGGGATAAGTCAAAAATAAAGCAGCCAATGATGGCCGAAAGCATTGCTAAAAAAGGGAATAATGGCACGTCGTACCACTCCAGTTTAGTTTGAGCCGACGAGATAATTAGAAGGAAACAGATCACCATTAGTGCCAAAAACTGGGTCAGTCTGTTTATTTTTTCATTGCGCATAGATAGTCCAGCTACTGTACCACATAATGCAATTGGTAGCCAATAGGTGTATCTAGAGTCCCAAAGATTATCCAAATAATATGTAAAGCCGTGGTCATGAAATTCAATAACCTTGAGATATCTGCCACCGAGTTCATTCATGTATACTGCTTCAATATACCCCGGATTTAGCATCTCGCGTAGACCATAGTAGCCAAATACAACAACTAATAGTCCAATAAGCCCAAAGTAAAAATGCTCATTCTTTAAGAGATTAACCAATTGCTTCCTTATCAAGGTATAGATAAAAAATGCTGGCACGAACATGAATCCGACTATACCTTTGGTAAGTACAGCAAGTGCCATCATCAGGAAAAAGTAGTAGAGATACTTCAGTCTCTTTGTTTCACAAAAAGCGAAAAATAGAAGACCAGCTACTGTAGTAAAAAGTGTGAGGAGGGCATCATAATCTCCAGTTCTCGTCAAGTGCAGCGAAACAAATCCCTGAGAAGTAATCAAAACTAAAACAGCTATCCATCCAAGTCTGTAATTCTTTAGATATCGAACTGAAAAGAAAACTAGAGAAATACAGGTAAGTAAGCCAGCTATTGCGGATGGAAGCCTCACGGCTAGTTCGCCTACACCAAATATTTTCATGGAGAGCACTTGAAACCAAATGAGCAAAGGTGGCTTTGTATTACACATTTCTGGTTTACCCTCGTAAGTCGTGACGATGTAACTCCCAGATTCAAGCATTTCAACCGAATTCACAGCAACTCGAGACTCATCCCATAACTGAATAGGAATTGAATCTAAATGCCCAAACAATGGCTGGTACATCAAAACCACCAAAACTAAAAACCACAGAATTCTTTCAGCTCTCTCTTTCAATTTGTTCTTTCAATTGCTCACAACTATATACGAGATACACATCTCCTAAATCTAAAGTGGGCGAAAATAAGAATCAAGTTCGTACCAACGCAACACCAGAATTCCGATAACTTGGTTTTCTACAAAATCAAAGATTGATGGTAAGATACATTTGATACGATGCCGGATATTTCCAGCGATCATTCCTAATATTCCTATTTTCGCGGGATGCGCTGGTTTCGGAATTTTCTGGTCACCTTACTTCTAGGTTTTAATTTTTCTGCAATAGGTCAAAGCCTTTCTGATCAGGGACAGGTTTTGTTACTTACTTGCGGCCCAGGTGATGAGCTTTATTCGACTTTTGGGCACACGGCTATTTGGGTAAGCGATCCGCAACTCGGAATTGATAAAGTATACAACTACGGAACTTTTGATTTTGATACACCAAACTTCTATCTCAAGTTTTGTCAAGGTGAGTTGGACTACTTCTTGAATGTCACATCTTCTGAGAGATTTGTGGCGTCTTACCAATATGAAAAGCGATGGGTCAAATATCAGTTACTCGATCTGGAGCAAGTAGACAAAAATGCCATTTTCCAGTATCTTGAAACAAATTCCCAGCCCGATAACCGATCTTATCGATATCGGTTTTTGACTGACAATTGCAGCACACGTCCGCGAGATGTATTTGAATCAGTTTTAGGCGAAAGACTAGTGTATCCAAGAAATGAAGGCGATACGGCTTCGTATAGACATATCCTCGATCTATACTTGACTGGGCACCCTTGGAGCGATCTAGGGATAGATATTGCCCTGGGCAAACCTTGTGATGCTATCCCAAATCAGCGCGAACGCATGTTTCTTCCTGATTTTCTCATGAATTACGTTGATGGAGCTACCCTAGATGGACGTCCCCTCGTAAAAACCAAAGGAGATATCATCAGCGATTCACCCCACTCTTCTATAGCCCCAAACAAGATCAACTGGATTTTTTGGACGGTTTTTATCGTAGCCATGATTGCGTCTTTATTCCTTCCGGCAAAAGCCTTAAGATGGTTTGATGTCGCCTTCTTCCTTTCGGTTGGTGTGATCGGGATCCTAATTGCACTACTTTGGTTTGTTACCTCCCACGCCGAAACCAAAATGAACTTCAACCTTTTTTGGGCTACCCCAACATGGATTTATGGAGCGTGGCTGTTGATCAGAAATAGACCTATCAGCAGATTCTTTAAAATCCATTCGACCCTTATGTTCTCGATTGTGGTTTTCTGGATTTTTATTCCTCAAGATTTTCACGCAGCTGCTATGCCCATCATCCTTACCTTAGCTGTAAGAAGCTGGGCTTGGCAGAAAAAACGCTTCCACTTAAAACCGAAATCGACATGATAAAAGGTCTGCAAGAAAAATTCGACGAGTTAGAGCTGGTGCTTAAATCCACCATAAGCTATATGGACACCGTTCCAGAAGAAGTACTTTCGAAAGATTTGAACGATCAGTGGAATGCCCTGGAAATCTTGAACCACCTGTACATTTCGGAAATGGGCACAACAAAGTACCTAGAGAAGAAGTGTCAAGCCCCAGCTGAAACTGTCAAAAAAGGAGGCTTAAACTCGTGGTTTCGGAGTAAAATGCTTCAAAGAGCATTGAATAACTACCAAAAGAAATTCAAGGCCCCGAAAGTAGTTGGGTCTGTGAAAGGTGAAATTGACTATGGGAAATTGAAGTTAGATTTAATTTCTAATCGAGCGGAGCTAGCAACAGTTCTAGGTACTTTTACACCCGACACGGCGAAACGTGCTTTTTTCAGGCATCCCCTGGCAGGCCGCTTGACGATTTACCAAACCATGGATTTTTTGGTGGCTCACTTTAAGCGTCACGCCGAACAGATTAAGGAAAGAACATCATGAGTAAGAAGAAGAAAGTAAATGTAGTGTACAGCACGAATCCTAATTATAGTTATGATTACGAATCAGATCGTGAAGATGAAACACTCGATGCTTCCCAACAAAACCTAAAAATCTGGTTGGACAGAAAAGGTGGGGGAAAAGTGGTGAGCGTTGTAAAAGACTTCGTCGGTTCAGCAGATGACCTCAAAGAACTAGGTGGAGAGTTAAAAAAATTGTGCGGGGTTGGCGGAAGTGCCAAAAACGGAGAGATTCTAATACAAGGAGATCACCGAGATAAAATATTAAACTACTTGACAAAACAAGGATATGGAGCGAAGAAAGCGGGGGGCTAAACCTCAACAGGGAAGAAAGAAATGGGATCCTAATCGGTTTCCGGTGGTGGCCACTACGCTGATGGGCATGGAAGATGTGCTCGCTAAAGAATTAACCGACATTGGAGCTAATGATGTAAGAGTTAGCAAGCGCGCTGTGCGTTTCTTAGCCGATAAGGACCTGATTTACAAAGCCAATCTCAGACTGAGAACAGCGCTGCGTATTCTTCGGCCGATAAAAAACTTCAAGGCAAAAGATGATGATGCGCTCTACAATTCCGTAAAGAACATTGAATGGGAATCACTTTTTGATGTCCGTCGTACTTTTCTAATTCGATCTACCATTTCTGGTGGAAATTTCACCAATAGCCACTACACCACCTTAAGGTGTAAAGATGGTATTGTAGATCGATTCAGGAACATTACGGGCCAGCGACCGAGTATTGATTCAGACGATCCCGAAATTGTTGTACACTTAAAAATTTACGGTGATCAAGTCACCATATCTCTAGACAGCTCGGGAGCTCCGTTAAATATGCGCGGCTATCGCCAGAAAGATTCTGCCGCTCCATTAAATGAATGCTTGGCTGCAGGAATGCTGCTGATTGCTGGGTACGATGGAAAAACCGACTTTATAGATGGAATGTGTGGAAGTGCAACACTTTGCATCGAAGCGGCAATGATCGCAAACAGCATTGCCCCTGGTCTGCTACGTCCTCGCTTCGCATTTATGCATTGGAAAGACTTTGACCCCGATCTGTACGAAGTAATTCGAGAAGCTACGGTAAATCGCATCCGAGAAAACTCTGTTCGAATAATTGGCTACGACAACGATTTTAAAGCCATCAACATAGCGCGTAAAGCTGCGGCGGCCGCACAGTTAGATGATGCCATCGAGTTGAGCATGGGTAACTTCTTCGATATAAAGCCACCGAAAGGTCCGGCATTTTTGATCATGAACCCGCCATACGGTGAACGGCTTTCCGTTAGACACATTGACAAGATGTACAAGGAAATTGGTGACAAGCTTAAAAAAGACTTTGCCGGCTATTGGGCTTGGATTATTTCTAGTGATGACTACGCGTTAAAATCAATTGGACTAAGAACTTTCGACACCCATCATGTAATGAACGGAAAACTCCATTGCAAATACGTCGGGTTCAGGCTCTATGCAGGTAAAAAAGTTAGTAAGAAAGAAGACGCTCAATAGCTTCTTTCAGTCTTCCTTTCGCTAAGAACTGATCTTCTAATACACCCGCAAATGGGACTGGTGTATCGAGGCTTGCGCACCGCTGAACTGGTGCGTCGAGTGATTCGAAACAGTTCTCCTGTATCAGAGCTGAAATATCAGCTCCTATTCCACCTGTGAGCGAATCTTCATGCAAAACCACCGCTCTACCCGTTTTCTTAACGGACGTGTATATTGCTTCGGTATCAAGTGGAGATAGAGTTCGCAAGTCTATTATTTCAATGGAAATATCTGGGAATGAATCCACCACATCCAAAGCCCAATGTACACCCATTCCGTAGGTAATGATAGACAAATCGGCTCCTTCTTTTATAGTTGCAGCTTTTCCAAATGGAATGGTGTAGTACCCTTCGGGGACTTCGCCTTTGTACGATCGGTATAGCGCCTTATGCTCAAAGAACATGACAGGGTTGGGGTCTTCAAAAGCCGTGAGTAAAAGCCCTTTTGCATCAGCTGGAAAAGCTGGATAAACTACCCTTAAACCAGGAGTATGAGTAAACCAGGCTTCATTGCTTTGGGAATGGAATGGACCGGCCTGAACCCCAGCACCCGTTGGCATCCGCACAACTACATCGGCATTTTGCCCCCATCGATAATGAATCTTCGCCAAGTTATTGACTATTTGGTTAAAGCCTTCGGTAACGAAATCGGCAAACTGCATTTCAACCATGGCCTTCATTCCTCGAATGGAGAGCCCTAGACCAGCACCAAGGATAGCCGCTTCGCAAAGCGGGGTATTTCGCACACGATCGCGCCCAAATTTCTCGACAAAACCTTCAGTCACTTTAAAAACTCCGCCATAATCGCCTATGTCCTGCCCCATCAGCACGAGATTCGGATGCTTCACCATAGCTTCACTAAGCGCTTCAGAAACGGCATCTACTAACCTTAGTTCTTTGGTAGTATCACTTGGCTTAGTTTCGGTATAATCAAACGGCGCGTAGAGGTCATTGACTTCTGTTTCTAAAGAAGCCGAGATGGCAGGTTCAGCGAACGCGGCCTTAAGTGAATCATTTATCTCTTGCTTAAATTCCTGTCGAATCTCTGCTACCGAAGCTTCGGTAAGCACACCATCTTCCAAAAGAAAAGATTCAAGGTTTTCAACTGGGTCTTTTTTACCCCATTCATCCATTAGCTCTTGAGGAACGTACTTCGTTCCAGAAGCTTCTTCATGGCCACGCATTCTGAAAGTGAGACATTCAACAAGCACAGGACGGGGATTCTTACGGATGTCAGCCGCCAGGTCTCTTAGCTTCGTGTAAACTTCGATGACATTGTTTCCCGCTATTTGAAGAGTTTCCATGCCGTAGCCGGGTCCTTTGTCGATAAAATAATCGAATTTGAACTGTTCGCTAGAAGGAGTTGAGAGTCCGTAGCCATTGTTTTCGACCACAAACATTACTGGGAGATTCCAGACGGCAGCCACATTCAAACTCTCGTGGAAGTCACCTTCACTTGCTCCACCATCACCTGTAAAAACCGCTGTAACTCCATTCTTACCTTCCAATAAATCCGCCAGACCAATACCATCGGCAATCCCAAGTTGCGGCCCCAAGTGAGAGATCATCCCAACTATTTTTGAGTCCTTTACGCCAAAGTGAAAAGAGCGATCTCGCCCTTTGGTAAACCCATTTAGTTTTCCTTGAAACTGCGAAAAAAGCCGCGCGAGTGGAATTCCACGAGTTGTGAACACACCCAAGTTTCGGTGCATAGGAAGGATGTACTCATCTGAGTTGAGCGCCATTGTTACCCCCACACTGATCGCTTCCTGACCAATACCGGAAAACCACTTTGATATTTTTCCTTGACGAAGCTGGCTAAGCATCTTTTCTTCAATCATCCTCGGCTTGAGAATATTGCGATAAACCGCAATCAGTTCATCGTCTGTTAAGCCTTTTCTCTCGTAAGTGGTTTGCCTTTGTTCAGCAGTTATCATTCCTTGTGTATTGGAGAATCAAATGTATGTAAATTCGAATCGAGCAAAAAAAAATCCCCGACCAATGTCGGGGATTTTTCATTGTAGACTGATTGGTTTTATTCTACTATAAGTTTCGTTGTTTCAATCAATTCACCATCAACAGTCGCTGTTAGGATATAAACACCTGTTGACACTTTGTCGTCGAGATGAAGTACGGCGTTAAAATCAGACCCCATATTGCCAAATCGCTCAGTAGCAACTACACGTCCACTCAAGTCCATAACGCGGATCATCACATCTTGCTGAGATGTTTGAAGATCTGTAATCGTAATTAACGTCTCTCCATCACTAATTGGATTAGGATATACATTCAATGCAGATTTCACAAGCAAGTCATCATTTGATGAATTCTCTGTTTCTTCAGTAAATCCAACTATTTCATCATCATTTTCAGCAAAACCTGGTGGCAATGCAAATGACACGGCACACTCAGTGGAGTAATCACCATCTATACCTCCGGCAAATGCCTTAACCGCCACATTGTAAGACTCTCCTTCCTCAAGGCCATTTACCTGACTGAAAACTATAACACGATTTGGTCGGATTTTCTCAATCTGCTCTTGTGTCACCGTGTTAGTGAATCTGAATGTATAGTAATCGGCTGCACAAACATTGAATGCTTGTGTATTAGATGAAATTGGAACAGTAGACCCACATGCCACGAAATTTGGATTGAGTTGAGTATTTGGTACTGAATTCAACATATTAATGGTACGCGGTATACTCGTAGTACTTTCTGTCCCTTGTGACGTCACAAAAACTTCAACCGTATAGGATGTAGCCATTTCGAGACCATTTACATTTTGCAAAGAGCAAAAGTAATTTCCACTGTTTGAGTTGTACTCGATAGTTTCTACACCATCATCGAATACCCAGCGGTAATTGGTAGCTTGAGATACTGGCACAGCACGAACCACATCGCAGAACTGGTAGAACTGATCAGCGTATTGCGGCTGCAGAGCAGAAACAGCTTCCGAAGCCATGGTAATGGTACAAGCAGGGCCATAATCACTTTCATTTGGTCCTTCGTACATTCTCACTTTTGTGCGAACACTGTATGATCTACCATACTCAAAATCGTCAAACCAATAGATTCTAAACTGAGGGTTAGCTCCGTTTGGTGAAGGTACTTCGTAAACATTGAAAGGAGCTTCGAGCTCTGTGAACTCAAATACAAAGCCGCTAACCATCGTGTTTGGAACTGGCCAATTTGATCTGATTATACTATTGGCTACTAAATCAGTCGCACCACAATCAAATGTTCGCAACTGCACTTGTGGTATATGTCGTACTCCTGTGGTAAATACTGTAGATACAGGGTTACCACTACCAGCATTGTAAACTCGATAAGCGTATTCCTGGCCAACTGTCAAGCCAGTAAGCCATGTCAATTCATCTTGGCCAGGACCATCATCGTTCACACAAGCTAATTGCGATCCACCACAAGCGTCGAAAATCTCAATTACCGGGTCGAAATCACCAGAAGCATCTACCTGAAAGTAAGTTACAGAACCTACTGCCGTAAATTTGAAAAACATATCTGGGTTACTTCCTGGGCCATCGCATTGTGCAAGACCTGAATAACCTGCTTCTGCCAAATCAAACACGCCATTTGAAGCTGCGAATGTCACTTCAGATTCTAATTCTGGAATACCAATACAATATCCCCCATCGGTAGAACAATCCACTGTCCAGCTCCAGCCACCACCTAATCCAAGGCTTCCATCTTGGCAAGAACCTCCAACATCTGTTGTGATTTGTACATACATAGATCCAGAATCAGCAACGCGCACAAGACCAGCTAGGTCTACCTCCTGATCGGGGTTGTTTGGTTGGTTATTGCTATCGTAAATAACCGGAGCAGATGCATTGCTTCCGTTTCTGATGCGAAGTCGGTCATCTCCAATTTGGGTAATTAGACCATCGGTGAACGTAATGGTAACATCGCTCAAAGACGGTGACGTATACAAGAACCCAAAACTTTCATTATTGCCGTAGCAGTACGATTGAGCCAAAGGCGACCCGCAAGTCAATACATTTTCACAACCCAACCCGATGTCGCTTACTGTTTCTGATACATTACACGACATATCTTCTGCATGCTCTACGGTCAAAGTAACTTCACTGCCTAAGTCAAAAGGTCCCACTGTGTATACACCGGTAGTGGTAATTCCCGATACAAAAGCTCCATTTTCATCAGTAATCGCAACTTCAGTTGCATCTCCGAGACTCGTAATATTTACATCAACTTCGTACTCGTTATTGCCTGCACAACTTGGTGTGAAGCTAGCTGTTGGAGAAGTACACACAGGTGTTCCATTCGCACAAACTTCGAAAGGAGATTGTTGATTATTATCTACATCCCAAAACTGAAGGAATACGGTTTGTCCAGGTGTAAGACCAGACAAAGTCATTGCTGGGTAATTTCCAGGACCGCTATCTTCATCGCAATCAACCTGAGTGAGCGAACCACAAGTACCTGTGTAGGCAGCCATGTTTATGTTCATCAACAAATTTGATGTTCCAAAAATAAACTGTGATGAAATAGCGACTTCGCCTGAAGGTGGGGCTACTAGAGAAAGCCACAAGTCACCACCAGCGAAACCGGTACAAACTGTCGGAGCTTGTCCACTATTCGTCAACCCTTCATTGGTAACTTGGGTAAATGAACAGTTATTAATATTTACTGTTAGGGGAATTGCATTATTGCAATTATTGCCCGATTGTGCACTAATACTCACTGAGAAGAGCAAGCCTAGTATAGACAACACAGACAGAAGCGTAAAACGTTGTTTCATGTTGATCGCGGATTAGTTCTATTCATGCCAAATTTAACTATTTTCATAGATGAATTACAAGGATTTGTCGAGTTGGCAAGCTCTAAGGCAATAATGCCGAAGACGGCTAGTGTAAAGCAAAAAAAATCCCTACCAATTGGAAGGGATTAACTCATTGACAGAATGATAATTACTCCTTTATGATCACCCCAGTAGCTTCAAAGTTTACACCTATTTCTGGTTCAGTAATCGCTAAAATTTCTTCTTCAGTTGCTCCACCGTCTTCGGCTAAGTGCTTTAGCATGTCTACCGAAATGGTATCTGTGAAAGCATAACCTTCAATAATTGTTGTTTTGCCTTCTACTCCTTCTGTAGGAACAAAGAAGCCATAGTCTTTAAACTTAACTCGCATCTCCTCTCCTTCTCCCATGTCTAGGGTCATCCAACAGCCTTTCACTTGGCAAGTTTCATTGATGCTAGCCGTCATTTTCACAGAAAGGCTATCCTTTCCTTCCATAGCTGACTGAAATTGCTCAACTGTCATGGCATTTTCTTCGGTGATTGTGTCTCCGTAGAAATACATACTGGCTTCTACTTCTTCTACTTGCACTTCCTGTGCTTCAACTGCTTTTTCTTCGGTTTGACCACAAGCTACAAGTCCAGCAGTGGCAATAATTGAAAAAAAGATTTTTCTCATGATGGTTTGATATTTTACGCAAATGTAATGTATTGGGCCAGATTAGAGTTTGTTAATCTTAAACTCTGTTCTCCTGTTCTTCGCTCGGTTCTCTTCTGATGAATTTGGTACAACGGGCTTGGTTTGCCCATAACCTTTGTACGTCATCCGCCCACCACTTACGCCAGCTTCCTGAAGAAATCCAAACACTTCAAAAGCCCTTTCAGTACTTAAAACCAGGTTACTTTCCGCATTCCCAACATCATCAGTATGACCACCAATCTCGATGGCTAAAGACTTATTCTCGTTGAGATAATCTGCAAACTCGAGCAATACTTGTTTTGAAGATTCATTGATATCAGCTGATCCAGTTGGAAAGCGAATATCATTTATTCGATATGTCTTACCCTCCTTTACTTTCTCCACTTTCATGTCCAAATCTTGAACTGTGTTTAGGGTATCGTCTAGGGTGAACATACGGGTATTGAAGGCGAGTTCTTCTTCATCGCTTTTTACTGACATCATCACTTCTTCATCGGGACGCAAATTGACAACTGCTGCATAAGACCCATCAACTTTGTCGACTTCAATTTCTTCAACCTCCTTTGACTTGGCATATTTAAGCTCAATTCGAGCCCCTCTTATCACACCGCCCGTTTCATTAGTTGCATCCCCCTTTAGCAAGAGTACTTTTTCTGGTTTTGCTTTTTGTGGAAGCTCAAATGCGTATATATCGAGTCCTTTTGATGACTGGATATTGGATGAAGCAAAAAAGGCTCTGGCTCCATCAGTGCTCACTATCAGTCCATGCTCGTCTTGGGGTGAGTTAATGGGATATCCAATGTTTTTCGGGTCACTCCATGTACCGTCTTCGTTCTGTTTACAAAAGAATATATCGTACCCACCGGCACCGAGGTGTCCATTGCTCGAAAAATACATGGTTCGACTATCTACGTGAAGGAATGGACTCTTGTCATTTCCGTCTGTATTAATCGGTGATCCTAAACTCTTAGCCTGGGACCAGGAACCATCGGCTTGTCGCTGGGTAGCGTAGATATCAATCGTTGGGTTTCCTTCTTTATCTGGAGTAGATTCGGCACGCGCCGTAGCGAAGTAGAGCGTGTTACCATCTGCCGAAAGGGTTGGCTGTGCTTCCCATCCATCAGTGGTATTTACATTTGGCCCTAAGTTTTCGAGCCCGCTCCATCTCATTTTCTGATTTCCAGCTTCATCAGTGTAATACTCATACACCGACCGATAGATGTCACAATTCTTTCGGTTCCCTCCCACTGGTTTGCACACGGTGATGAACAATTCACGGTTATCAAGCGAAATACTCACCCCACCGTAATTGTCCCCTACATTAAAAGGCGGTTCCAAAGCTTTTGGATTCTCATAGTTATTTGAACTCTTGTTCAACGAGCCCCGCATGAAATTCTCTACTTCTCGGGAATACAAATCACCTTTAGCCTTAACAGACTCCTTCCGAGTGAAGAAAATGAACTCATTATCTGGAGAAAGCATAGGTAGATACTCATCGCCTGCCCCGGACACGCCATCTTGCCTTACCGGCGAATAGGCCACTGGATTATCGTAGAAATTAGAGTAGAAAGCCACTTCGGGAAGAATGGATTCAATATCCTCTATTTTTCGTTCGTTATCGCGTGAAATGGTACCAAGGTCAGCGTCGAACTTGATAAAAGCCTCCATCGCTTCCATCGCTTCTTTGTACTCTTGATTTCCGTAGTGAATGATACCGACATAATAATACGCATCGGCGTGGTAGGTTGGACACTGGTCAATCACCTGTTGAAAATTGGCCAAACTCGGATCGTAAGACCTGTTTTGTTCAGAAGCCATTTGATACTCCAAACGAGCTAGAGCAAATCGACATTCCAGACAATTTTCATCCGCTGCGAGCGCATCTTTGAGCAGCGCTCGTCTTTCGCCAAGTTCCATCGATCCAGACGATGTCGCTTTATCCAATAATTTAATGGCCTTCTTGTTGTCAGAAGGTTCGCATTCTTGGGCTTGAAGGCTCGAAACACTTAGCCAGCTTATTGCCAGCAAAGCCAGTTTAAAACCAGTTTTCCTCATCTCCTATTCGTTCTTTATTCGCTCAGCCTGCTTTCTGGCTTCCGCCATAATCGCATCTCCTTGTTTTTGAGCTTCGGCTACCAAATTCTTTGCTTGCTTATCGGCTTCTTTAACCAATTGCTCACCACCTATTTTTGCAGCTTGCTTAGCAATTGGGTTCTTGGCATCGTCCACTAATTTTTTAGCTTGCTTTTCAGCTTCTTTACGCAATTTATCTCCTGCCTTTTCGGCTTCCTTCACTAGGTCATCTGCTTGTTTTTGAGCATCAGCCAATATTTTTGCTGCTTGCTTCTCCGCTTCTTCGCGGGCCTTTCTCTCAAGCTCTTCCTTTTCCTTATCTATGGCGTCATTGATGGTTTCTTTAATGGTGTCTTCGAGAGACTCACCTTCTCCCATACCCGCCAACGAAGGGCTCACTTTTGGATCGTCAAGGGCACCGTGAACTCTAACATCAACGTTGATGTACTCACCCATCGTCATATTACCACCAATAAAGGCGTTGGCTGAAGCTAGCAAGCTCTCTGCCATTTTGTTGAAATCACCACCCAACGCTTCAGTTGGCACTTTCATTTTCATGAGGTATTCAATCTTATTATCGAAAGTACTGTATCCACCGATGTTTGCGCTGATATCGTTGTCCATTTTCACATCAAATGGAGTCGTAGTAATCTTTCCATCTTCGATGACAAAGGCGACATTCAAATTCTTGATCTTTTGCTTCGCAAGCGCTGAAGATTTGAGCTCTTTGGAAAGCTTGGTCATGAACTCTCCGCCTTCTACCACGATTTCCTTCGATGTCAAACTCCCTTTGGCATCTATCTCGTCATAGATCGGGTTCATGGCACTGTCAAGGCTCGTTTTGAATTCCATTTTTGATGAAATCGCTCCACTAGCCTGCTTCGCAATTGGGGCTACTTTTTCTACGGTAGCAAAGGTATTCACCATCTGAGCTACATCCACATTTTGAATATCGTATGTGAAATCGGCCCAAGGCTTAGCGTGGTCTTGCGTATTGTAAGAGCCTGCCATTCCGATGCTTCCACCCAGGGCATTCATCTTGACATTTTTGAGTTGGGCAATCTCATCGGCGATGACGAAATTTCCGCTTAAGTCATCTAATGTAAGGTTGTCATAGATCACTTTACTCACCTTCGCATTTAGGGTGATATCAAGGTTTTCAGGAACCAAGAAAATCCCCATCGCCACCGTATCAGAAGCTGCGCTAGAGTCTTCGGCTGTGTCTGCATCAAAAGTCTCCTCACCGCTTTCGGTCATGTAGTTGTTCAGGTTCACTTCATTTGCTTCAAAGTCAAAACGGCCTCGCAAAGTAGTATCTGAAAGGGCGTACAAAACGTAGTCCTCCATGTATCCAGTCAAGCTCATTTCGATCTCGTCGTAGACTACATCAAACTGGTTGATGTTAAGTTTAGCAGGCGTCAACTCGACTCTAGCTGCAGGAACAGACACCTTCATTGCAGAGTCTGCATAAGCGAATTGATCGAGCCCGATTTTTCCTTCGGCTTTGTAATTATTGAACCTATTATTCGTAATGTCATCAACCGTTCCTTTCACCTTGGCATGAGCCGACATCGTTCCGGAAATATTGAGATCGCCTTCCATCGGAATAACTTCCTTCAAACTTCCAAAATCCACGTCCGCATCTATTCGGGTATCGATATTCGGGTTGGTCATTGGGTTGGTCAGTTTTAAAGATGCGTCCATTACACTAGCCGTCCCAGCTTGTGTAGCCCATTCCAAGTAGAATTTGTTGACCATTACCGCCAGGGCATCCATATCATTTCCTTCAGGGCTATTAACATGAGCGTCAATCGCAATATTCTGAATAGACCCAGGAAGATCGGTATAGTGTACGCGGCCATTACCCACCAAAAGATTCACGGCGTAACCCGGCATAGACTCGTCATTGTAAACTCCTTTCACAAAACCATCAAACGCTACATCTCCACTAGCTTCCAAACCTTCCATATCAGATGCATAGACAGCAGGGATCAAAGAAATTAGCGATTTCAAATCTGTTTTGACCATGTTGAAGGTGATGTCCATATCGATATCATCACTTGGCATAGCCAACCAACCATCAAAATGAAGGCCCAGATCATTCAAATAGAGCTCATTTTCGAGAAAGGAATACTTCGCACCTTCCAGATCCATGGCCAAATCTGCTTTCCAGCTAATCTTCGATTTGTTCAAATACCCGATGCCTTCATAGTCTACAGTAAGTGCTTGAATGGCCGTATTTGTCGATAGGTTAAAGAGATCGCCTTTGTAATCGCCTTGTCCGCTGTGGTCGAGACCCTCTATAATAAGTTTTGTGGCCAATGAATGATCATCATAAATGAGCTTTCCTTTCGAAATAGAATAGCGCTCAATAGCCAGTGAAAGCGGAGCGCTTTCTGTTGTTTCGCCGCTCACTTCTGGTTCTGATTCTTCAGATTCTTTGGTAATATCATAGTTTGCGGTACCATCTTTTAAAACCCGAACATCAATCTCCGGGCTATTGATCCAGACATTCTTGATAACAATCTCATCACCAGACACCACGCTCATAAAATCAAGAGTTGCACCGAGCTCATCAATATCAATTAGCTTAACGCCTTTAAACTCTTCTGCGCCTTCAATGTACAGACCTTCGATCTCAAGTGTGAAATCAGGAAAATTTGAAATCAAGGAAAGAGAGACGTCTTCGAAATCTAAAGTAGCCGTGAGCTGCTTGTTTGCTTCTGTCTTTATGAGATCAATTATTTTGCCCTTAAATGCAATGGGCAGAACGACAATAGCCGCAATTAACAGAATGAAAATGATTCCAAAAATTTTCAGAAATTTCTTCATAGCCTGATTTTCAATTGTTTATTGATAGTTTAATTCACCTTCCGATTTAGCAATGATGGTAGACACCGTCGCATCGCCAGTCACGTTTACTACGGTCCTACACATGTCTAAGATACGGTCGACAGGGAAAATTATTGCGATCCAAAGTGGATTTAGGCCAACACTTTGTAAAACGATAATAAGCATAACCAAACCGGCACTTGGAACGGCTGCCGATCCGATAGAGGCTAGTGTGGCAGTCAATACAATTGTAAGTTGTTGTCCTAGGGTCAAATCAACCATGTGTAGCTGAGCCAAGAAAATAACCGCTACGGCTTGATAAAGGCTGGTTCCATCCATATTGACGGTAGCTCCAATGGGCAAAACGAAAGATGTAATATTCCTAGAGACGCCCATGTTTTCTTCGACACACTCCATGGTTACGGGCAGTGTGGCAGCGCTAGAGCTGGTTGAAAATGCCATAAGCTGAGCTGGGCTGATTCGTTTAAAAAATTCCCTGTACGACACCTTCGACACCACCAATTTTGTAAGGAGTGGGTAGACGATAAAAATCATGGCAAAGAGTCCGACCGCCACCACAATGGAATAGGAGCCCAGACCTTTAAAAATCTCAATGACCTCGGCTGGTGAATCGGCCATTTTAGATAGAACCCCGGCCATGAGAGCAAACACGAAAAACGGGGCACCTTTCATGATAATGTCCACCATTCGCAAGAACACTTCGTTGGTGCCATGTACAAAGCTCTTCAAAGAAGACACCTTTTCTTCGGGAAGCAAGGCCATAGAAATGCCGAAGAAAATGGCAAAGAATATGACTTGCAGCATAAGCCCGTTGTTGGAAACCGAAAGAATGATATTCTCTGGCACCATATCTACAATAAATTGCAAGGGCCCACCATCCTGGCTCTTCTTAGCGCTAGCCATTCTTGAAGTAGCCACCCCTGTGTCTGCTCCTTCCATAGACCCTAAGGATCCTTTCACGTGGCTGTAAGCGGGATCTTCTCTAAAGTTCTTATCGTCCTTAATCTCTACACCTTCTTGTACGGCCCAGGTTTCATAGGCTATTCTGTTCTTCACTCGGGTTTGATCATCTACAAACTCTCCTGGTTTAATGGTATTTACTAGGATTAATCCAATACCAATGGATGCTACGGTGGTGATCAAATACATGCCAAGGGTTTTGGCTCCAAGACGGCCAAGCTTCGTGATATCCTTCAGTTCAGACATCCCAGCGATAATCGAAAACAAGACGAGTGGGACGGCAATGAACTTGAGCATTCGGATGAAAATGACGCCGAAAGGATTTATCCAGTCTTTGGTAAAATCATTAAAACCCAATGAACTTGCGGCGAGTGCCCATACAATACCAGCTATCAGTCCAATAATAATTTTCCAGTGCAACGGGAGTTTCTTCATATTCTACTCATTCTATTTCTTAAATAATGGTCGGCAAGCGTGATAGCTGCCATTGCCTCTACAATGGGTACCGCGCGTGGAACCACACAAGGGTCGTGCCGTCCTTCGATCTTCACCGATGTTTGGATTCCATCAACATCAACAGTTTCCTGCTTCGATTTGATACTGGCCACTGGCTTAAAAGCCACCTTAAATTCAATTGGCATTCCATTAGAAATACCACCTTGGATTCCCCCAGAGTTATTGGTAGCAGTTTTTATTTGACCTTCTTCATTGCGAAATGTATCGTTGTGCTCGCTACCTTTCATTCTAATTGAATCAAACCCGCTTCCAATCTCAAAACCACGGGTCGCGTTTATACTCATCATGGCTTTAGCCAAATCAGCATGTAGTTTATCAAAAACCGGTTCACCGAGACCAATGGGGCAGTTCTTTACGACGCAGGTAATCACTCCGCCAAGGGTATCCCCTTCTTCTTTGGCATTGAGAATATCTTGGCGCATTATTTCAGAAGCTGATTCATCGGGACAGCGCAATTCATTCTCTGGCTGGCCAAATGCGTCGTCATTTAAACTCACTTCTGTTTGGCCAATAGCCGTTACAAAAGCCCTAATTTGGACACCTGCCGTAGCCAGCAATTGTTTGGCTACTCCGCCTGCAACTACCCTAGAAGCTGTTTCTCTGGCGCTTGATCGTCCACCCCCTCTGTGGTCTCGAATTCCATATTTTTCTTGAAACACAAAATCTGCGTGCGAAGGTCTGAACACATTCTTCAGCTTGCTGTAGTCTTTTGACTTTTGATCTTGGTTGGGGATGGAGAAAGCAATAGGCGTTCCGAGCGTCTGACCTTCAAATATTCCAGAAAGCCATTGAACCTGATCGGACTCCTTCCGCTCGGTGGTCAGATTTGACTGACCCGGTTTCCTTCGATCGAGGTCTTTTTGGATTAAATCCAAATCCAACTCGAGCCCAGCGGGACAGCCGTCAATTATACCGCCAATGGCCTTTCCATGAGATTCGCCAAAGGTGATAAGCCGAAAAATTTGTCCAATGGAATTTCCTGCCATCAGGCCAAAGATAGTATTATTTGACCGCGAGAAATGGGGTCTGTTTGTTTGGTTTTTGCACCTTTGACAACTCAACTATGCCCATGAAAATTCTGATCAAGAACATAAAAGGACTCGCAGGAGCCTATGAAGAAAGTCCACTTTTTATCCGTGGAAATTCGATGGAAAACCTTCCGATGATTGAAAATGCCTACTTGGCCATTGAGAATGGAGTGATCGCTGATTACGGTAAAATGGATGATTTATCGGGGATTACTGACTGGCGAAATCTCGAAATCATCGACGCAGATGGACGATTTGTCCTACCTTCCTGGGTTGACTCCCATACTCATTTGGTTTTTGCTGGCACGAGAGAGCTAGAATTTGAAGATCGGATTAAGGGAATGTCGTACGAAGACATTGCCAAGCGTGGTGGTGGAATCTTAAACTCAGCCGCAAAGCTGGCCTACATGTCTGAAGATGAACTTTTTGAGAGGGCAAGACCGCGAATCGAGAAGGTAATAAACGATGGTACCGGAGCGATTGAGATCAAGTCGGGTTATGGCTTGAGTACAGACGCTGAATTAAAAATGCTTCGTGTTATTAAACGACTCCAGAAGGAATACCCGATCCGAATCAAGTCCACTTTTCTTGGAGCTCACGCTTTACCCAAGGAATATGCTGGAAGAAAATCAGACTATGTTGAGCTGATTATTAAGGAGATGATCCCTCAAGTTGCCGCTGAAAACTTGGCCGACTATGTGGATGTGTTTTGCGAGGATGGCTACTTCGATTTAAAAGATACGCTGGCCATTGTAGATGCGGGTCTCGACCACGGCATGAAAAGTAAGATACACGTCAATCAATTCAATGCCCTTGGTGCTATACCAGCTTTGGTTGAACGAGGCGTAGTATCAGTCGATCACCTAGAAGTACTGGGTGAAGGTGATGTTGAAGCTCTCGCTTCTTCAAACTCGATCGCTACAGCACTGCCGCTTTGCAGCCTTTTCTTGAGCATCCCGTATACTCCGGCTGTAGATCTTATGAGTCAAGATGCAGTTGTGGCACTTGCGACAGATTTCAACCCTGGATCGGCTCCATCTAGTAATATGACTCTGGCGGTTTCCTTGGCTTGCATCAAAATGAAGATGACGCCTAATCAAGCTATTAATGCAGCTACCATCAACGGAGCTGCGGCGATGGAAATAAGCGAAACGCATGGGAGCATTGCACCAGGGAAAGTTGCGAATGTGATCATTACAGAAAAGTGCGAACACCTCTCCTACCTTCCATATTCTTTTGGATCCCCGGCTATCGATGGGGTTATTCTCAACGGTGAAATCATCCGAGTGTTTGAATAATAACACTAGATACGAGAGATTTCATACTTTGGAGACTCCTTTGCCGATTTGAATGATAAGTTTTGGAGGTCTTTTTTTCTATACTCGCCGCTATAGGGCTATTTATACATAGCCTAGATAGCCTTTCTGAAAATTTGAAGAAATCCGCATCAGAAAGCCTAAAACTGTTATTGAATAAAGCATCAGACTCCAAGTTTAAAGGGCTTTTTTTGGGGTTCACATCCACAGCTATTATCCAATCAAGCAGTGCAGTGCTCGCTATTCTCGTTTCTTTAATCGATGCTGGTATTGTTCAATTCAACCAATCTTTACCAATTCTCCTTGGAAGTAATCTTGGAACCACCGTTACCGCATGGCTCGTATCCTTCAAAATTAGTGGATTGGGGTACACCCTACTTGCAATAGGATTTGTTCTTAGCTATTTTAAGGGAAGGTGGAATATCATCGCCAAACCTATTTTCTACTTGGGTCTCATCCTTTTTAGCCTCGATTTACTGAGCCAGAATTTATCTCCAATTAAGGAAAGTGACTACTTAGTCAACTTGCTAGAGTATGCTTCCCTTCCCATTCTGGGAGTTTTGGCTGGGGCTTTAATCACTGCAGTTTGTCAATCAAGCTCTGTAACAATTGGCCTGGCTATTATCCTTTGCGATCAAGGTGTTATGTCGCTTGAAAGTTCGATACCTGTAGTGGTCGGTTCAAATCTTGGTTCAACGGTAACTGCCTTCCTAGCATCTATCAGTTTGAACGAAGTAGCTAGACGAACTGCTTGGGCAAATCTTTTGTTCAACTCGATCGGCCTTTTGGTATACCTTCCTTCGGCAAGTCTTTTCGAAGCTTTAATAAACAGCTTTGATTTGGAGCTGAGCTTTCAGGTAGCACTAGCTCATCTATTATTCAACTTGATCATGACCTTGGCAATCTTCCCGTTCATTAAACCCTTAGGCCGGATTGTAGAAAAGTATATTTAGATGTAATCTAAAACTAAAAATCCCCTGACCAATGATGGCCAGAGGATTCTCAATCTGTACTATAGCTTCTTATTTACTCATGATGAACTTGTCGATGATTACTTCACCACCTGTCGTCATGCGATAAATGTATACTCCATTTGGAAGGTTTGTACCATTGAAATCAAGTCGGTACTCTACGCCGGCTTCGGCAACTTGATTAAACAAGGTCTCAACTAACCTTCCATTCATATCGAATACATCAACAACCGTTCTTGTGGTTTTTGCCGTCACGAAAATAGCTTGCGATGGACCATCCGTCGGGTTCGGGAATGATGTCAATTGGTTCTGAGAGTCTACAGATAGTAGATCTTCAACTCCTTCACCACCGTCAGCAGACTCTTCACAGTTGTGAAGTGCTACGATACCGTCAACATCAAATCCATCAG
>JAUICL010000009.1 GCA_030427905.1 Bacteroidia bacterium | reverse complement strand
GGAGTTGAAGATCTACTATCTGTAGACTCTCAGAACCAATTGACATCATTCCCGAACCCAACAAATGGTCCTTCTCAAGTAGTATTCGTTACTGCTGAAACTGGAAGAACGCTTGTTGAAGTTTACGACATGAATGGTAGAATGGTAGAAGCACTCTTCAACCAAGAAGCGCAAGCTGGTGTTGAGTACAGATTAGACTTCAACGGAAATAACCTTCCAAACGGAGTTTACATCTACCGTATGACAACTGAAAACGAAGTAACCATTGACAAGTTCATGATTGCTCGATAATAACTGGAAATAGAAACCAAAGCCCCCCTGACAGCACTGTCAGGGGGGCTTTTTTTATGAATCAAAACTTGAACTTGACTTTTTAATAAAACTTTCTTAACAAAAGACCGTATAGACCTGAGATAAAAAATGTAAACACATAAACCTCAATCTATATGATTACAAAATCATTCAGACTGACAGGAGGATATGGTCTTAGCCTAAGAAGATCCATAGCCGCTTTTTGTACTGCTATGACCTTTGGTCTATCAGCACAAAGTCAGTGCGACAACCACAGAATTTTTCTAGCCGACATTCTCGAAAACGATGTGACCGACATCTACGAAGTCAACCTTGACAACGGTAATGCAATCATGACTCATCTCGCCACCAGTGAGATTGAAGTGCATATTGCCTACAATCAAACCAACAATTTGATTTATGCTGTCCACAAAGAAGATGGATCTTATCGTACCCTAGACCCCAACGAGACTAACCCAGAATTTAGTTTAACCCAAAACCTCGACATTGATGTATCTTCTATTGTAACTGCCACTTTTACTGCTGATGGAGCACTATTGATCGGAAGTATTACCGACGATATCATTTACAGTGTAGACGTACTAACCAATACCACATCCGTTTTTGATGGCTATGCTCCTATTGAAGGTGGAGACCTCGCCTTCGACAATGCAGGAATGTTATACCTAGCTACCAATACCGGTTCGGGGCTCTATCAAGTGTACCCCGACGGCGTAGTGGATGACATCCTAATCGGGAGTATTCCGTCGCAAACTACAGGTATGGCCTTGCTCAACGATTCTCAACTTTTACTTTCAAACAAAGGAAGTAATGCCCTGACAGTAAAAAACACGGACGGAAGTGATGGTGAAGTATCCTACCCCCTACTACTAGACGGACAGGAGTTTGAGTGCTACTTTGGAGATATGGCATCTGGCTGTGATTCTTCCCCACAAAATGAAAATTCAGCTTGCAGCAGTTTTGAAGCCTTCTACGTCCAACATGGAAGCGGTGTATCTGGCTCTGACCTTTACCGCATGTCGATTCAAGAAGGTGAAGCCATTTTAGAACTACTCACCAATGTGGACTTCGAAGCTCACATCGCATACAACGGTTCAGATAATCTAATCTATCTCGTAAATGCAAATGGTAATTTTATCCGCATCTACGACCCGTCTAATGGTGAAACGGTAGGCGATCTACCAATAGATGCTGACATCAATCAGCTTTACGCCGTGGTATACAACCCCGAAGAAAATAATATTCTGGTAGGAGATGCCAATGACGATGAAATCTACGCCATCGATTTGAGCACTGGTACTGCAGAATTGGTTGCCGAAGCTCCTATTCACGGCGGTGACCTTGCTATTGTAGATGGCGATATCATTCTTGCCACGCGTACAGGAAACAAACTCTATCGCATTGAAGACGGTGGAGCTACTGAGCTCTCTAGCATTGAAGCAAATGTGAATGGATTGACCCATGCAAACGATGGTGCTACTTTATTGATGACCAATACAGGATCTGCTATGGTCCTTCAAGTCAATCCTGCTGATGGCAGTATTGTATCATCATATCCTACCGTATTGGATGGAGAGTCATTCGGACTAGTAAATGGAGATCTGGCTTCAGGGTGTAATTCTGGGTCGGCTTTTACCGATTGTAATTACCAATTGTATTACTCACACCAACCACAAGGTGGACCAAACACACTCTACGGAGTTGAGCTACAGAATGACGGTAGCGCTCAAATGACGGTAGTGGCCGATGGGCTTAGTGGACATATTGGGCTATCGCCTGATGGAACTGAACTCTACTTGGTAGGCGGATCAAACTTGCGTGTATACGATCTGGCTTTGGGCTCAATTGTATACTCTGTTAACATCCAAACACTTGAAGGTCAGAACCTATCTGGATTTCCTACTTGTGTCGTTGGCGATGATGGAACAATCTATGCCGCTGGTAGTGGACAAGTCTATGCCATAGCCCTTGACGGAACGGCAATTCCTTATGGGCCACCTAGACAAGTAAGCGGTGGAGATTTGGTTTTTGCCGAAGGAGAGCTGTGGATCATCACACGTGGAAATAACAAGATTACCAATGTATTAACCGGTGATCAGGCCGTACTTCCAGCCGATGAAATTAACGGAGCCGCCATTCTTCCAAACGGTAACTTACTTGTTGCCGATGGAAATCAAGAGTCGCTTATGAAAGAAATCGATCTGTCTACAATGGAGATTGTGGATGAGTACGATACGGGACTGGTATTGCACAATGGCGACTTGGCCGGAAGATGTGTTTCCGAATCAGAGAATCAAGTAGTACCAGGAGCATGTTTCGCATCTGAGGCGATAGAATACATTCCTGGTGTGACAATGAGCGATGGTGCCTTGAATGCGGCTAGAATGGATCCAACACAGGCTACAGGTGAGCCAGAGCGTATCGATCAGCTTGTGTTTACAACCCTCGGCTATGGAGGAAGTATCACGCTTGCTTTTGATGGTCCAGTTTTAAATGGCCTAGGTTCAGATCTCGAAATTGTAGAGACTTCTTACAACAACCCAGGTTGCGATGCCTACCCAGAGTTCGCAGATGTGCATGTGTCTGTGGATGGAGTAAACTTCTTCTATGCCGGAACAGTTTGTAAGGGAGCGGCGTTTATCGATATTGACGATGCAGGTCCATTTGAACTAATCAACTATGTTCGAATCACAAGCAACGATCTTTTGACTTCATCAGGAGATGGCTTTGATCTAGATGGTGTTGTAGCCATTCACAATTGCGATCAAGATGAACTTCAAGAAGCAGGAACGATTGTGTCAAACTCTCTAAACGATGGAGAAAACACCCTAACTTCCTTCCCAAATCCGACTACTGGAAACTCTCAAGTAGTGTTCGTAGCTGGTGAAACAGGAAAAACAGTTCTTGAAGTGTATGATATGAACGGACGAAATGTTGAAACGCTTTTTGACCGAGTAGCCAACGGTGGAATGGAATATCGTGTTGATTTTAATGGAAGCTCACTTCCAAACGGAATTTACATTTACCGTTTGACTACGGAAAATGAAACAACGATCGATAAATTCATGATCACTCGTTAAGAGCAGTCACCCCATAATTAAAAGCCCTCCGATAACATCGGGGGGCTTTTTTATTGACTTGAAAATTAAAAATGATCAGCGACCCAACCATTTCCAAATAGCGAGCGTGTATAAAGGCAAACAAACTTATTATCATGAAAAAAACCTTACTACTATTATCCGCGCTTGCTTTCAATCTGGGATTGAGCGCTCAGTACACCGTAGACGTATCAGGTGTAGCAACGAACGAAGACGGCCCTGTAGCCGGATTAGCCGTCTACATTCACTCCGAAGGAAGTGTTATTATGCCAGGAGATACCATTGATGTGGTATACACCGATGAGAATGGCGAATTTGAAAGCTTCAGCGAAATTGAAGACCCAGCTGAAGTGATCGCAGTATACACTGGTGCTGGCTGTGACTACTACAATGTGCAGCAAGCAGTGACCTACCCGTTTGAACATTACTACGAAATAACATGTAGTGCTGATGAAGGTGGAAACACTGGCGGTGGCGATGGCGGTGGAGATCCTACTGGCGGCGATGGCCCCAGCAGCGATTGTTTTGAAGTCGTTTTGCCAGTTGATGTGACGCTGCCAAATGGGAACGTTGAGACTATTACAGATCAGTCGTTTTTCGATGATGTTAATCTACAAACCGTTCAATTTGTATACCCTTTTGAAGTTTTGTTCTATGATGACAGTTCTACCATGGTACTCGAGAGTCCAAATTACTTGTTTCTTGCCATGCAAGAATGTGAAGACACAGAACTTGAATGTGCCGCTGTCTTTTACCATGGACTCGACTCTGTGGCCGATGGAATCGTCTACTTTATAAATGAATCAGAAGGTGAAGACTTGTCGTACTTCTGGGATTTTGGAGATGGTGCTACAAGTACAGAGCAGTATCCAACTCACACTTTTGAAAGTGAAACAGACGAATACGAAGTATGTTTGACCGTTTCAAACGAAGACTGTGAGAGCACTCTATGTCTATATGTCAGCGGACTGATGGACGGAGATGGCAACCCTGGAATTTCGACTGGCGGACATGTGGTTCGTCACAATACAGCAAAGTCAGATGGATTCGAATTCGTCGTAATTCCAGCAGATGGGGCTCCTTTGAAAACCGAAAACCAAGCGCTGGAAGTAGAGATGGCCTTATTTCCAAACCCAAGTCAGGGCCAAATCACAATCCAGCTAGATGAAGCAGCTGATTTAGATGGTATTATTTCAATTGTCGATCTTGGTGGTAGGATTATATTCCAAACCAATGTAAACCAAAGTAAAACCGTAAACTTAGACCTCACGACGGTTCCCGAAGGAATCTATGTGGTTCAATTCAGTGGAAACAACACCACTGCGGTACAAAAGATAGTCCTCCAGTAAACTAAGCTTAGGCAAAATAAAATGCGGTGGGGACTTTCCTCACCGCATTTATAGCACGTGCATGTCAGTAGATTTAAAAACAATAAAAGCATGTAAAAAAGGGAAAAGGAAAGCCATCGAGCGCCTTTACAAAGATTGTGCTGGCTGGATGTTGGGAATTGTGCGCAGATATGAATACGATAGAAACGAGGCTATGAGCATTGTGAATACAGCCATGATGGCCGTTGTAAACTCACTCCCTAGTTTCGATGAAACCCGGGTTGAATCAATCGAAGCTTGGATCAAAACCATCCTTATCAGGAAGGTAATAGACTACCAGCGTGCCAAGGAGAGAGAAGCTCAAGTGATTGAGTTGAATTCAGATCACGAAGCACTTTCCCATACAGACTCTACTGACCAATTGTCTAGGCTAAATGACTTAAAAATGCTGATCAATTCACTTCCTACGAAAACTCGAACCGTCTTCAACCTGTACGCTATTGAAGGCTACAAGCATAGGGAAATCGCTGAGCTTTTAGGTATTTCAGAAGGAACGAGCAAGTGGCATTTGAACGAAGCACGCACCAAGCTTCAAGAAAAACTAGAGCAAAGTGAACTGGTGGATAAAAATATGAGCATATGACAGGAGCAGACTTCGATAAATACATGAAAGATCAGTTTCGGAATGATGTGGAGCCTATTTCGGATGCCGATTGGAAAACCTTTGAAGCAGTCGCCATTTCTTCGAAGCCGTGGTGGGTTCGAGGAAAATGGGCTCTTGTTATCCTTCTCTTCTTTTCAATTAGTGGATCAATCTACTTCTGGGGGCCAAATCACGAAGAATCTCCACAATATCACATGCGAGAAACGAAGTCTTTCGCAGATGTACAGCAGGTCTCAGAAGACGCTGACATAGTTTTCAATCAAACTGAAAACCCAACAGTTCTAGAGTCGACGAGCAAGAATGAATCACAGAGTGAAGATAATTTGACAAGTACTTCAGAGCAATCGCAGTTTGGATCCAATAATGGTACTGTTGCAGAAATGCGCACTGCGAGAGAAACACCCCAAAGTCATCAGTCTGCTGCATCTGCTCCATTAACAGCCAAAGCCTCTGGATTACTGCTCGGATCTTCTATTCAAAAGCAAACCCAAAACACCGATCAGTCCAAGCGTTCATTTGAGTCAGAAAATGATGAGATTCAATCGAGAGAAGCTGATGAGCGTTCCCAATTGACTGACATTTCGGATCCATCTATGGGCAATATGGCATTGATCCCAACACTTGACCACAGTTTGATTGATCGAACTGAAGATGCTGCGCTCAAGGCCAACGCAAACCCAACAGAATCTATCACTCTAAAATCGAGTGCAATTAGCCTTTTTGGACTCTATGAATGGAACAATTCGATCGGACAAATTGGTAAGTTTGGTGCATTTTATAACTACACCAACAAACGGCTTACCTATAGTGCCGGATTAGGTATAGCACATAGTTCGGGATTAAACTGGAACCAAAGCCGCACCGATCAGGTGTACGGTTTTGATGCTTATGAGAAATCGTACAATCTTCAAACTAATTCCTATACGTATCTCTTTGTTCCTATTCAATTGTCCTATCAATTTGGCGGAGTTCACGAACTATATGCCGGGGCCGAGTTTGGTAGTATTCTAAACGCTGCCCAATCGTATTCCGAAACCGAAAACAGCGGAATGGTCGATGAAGGATATTTGTACAATTTTGGGAACCCTGAATTCATCTTATTTACTAATGTAGGCTACCAATATGAGATTGTGGGTGGCATAAAACTAGGTTTGGGAATGAGCTATTCACCACAATCCTGGTCAGAAGTAGAATCCAATCCTTTTGGAGGATATTTTAGATTAACTTATCTGCTGAAGAAATGACTTACCGTTTGTCATATATAGCCATTATTGCACTTCTGATTCTGACGAGCTGCCAAAAAGAAGATTTGCCAGAATCTACCATAGGTACACCTGTCTTTATCTCTTCATATGAGCTTGATGGCCAAGGATACAATTTAGTGGCAGGAGAAGCCAACTTAGCACTCAACCCGTCCTTATCCATCGAAAACGATACAGCCTATTTCATAAACAAACTCCTTCAGAAAGATTGTGAAAACTGTGGTCCGGGATTTGAAATGTCCCTCCGCTCCCCTATTCCATTCGACTCACTACAAACGCTCAACCTTCAGTCTGAATTGGAGAATTGGGACTACGGATTCGCAGATGCGGTTGTAAATCAATACACCACAACTGTGTCGGCCAGCGCGTTTTCCAATACAGGCAATGTAGGTGGGTTTTGGTACCTCGATGGTATCTTGATTAGCGCAGATCCTTCTGATAGTATCGTTTTCACTGTGGAAGATCCTGGAAATTACGAGCTAAGCCATGTTCCATTGCAAGGCTGTGATTCTCCATCGGTCATCGACTTGAGCATTGATGAAGGGCAGGTTCCCTGCTTTGGTCACATAGAACATAGTATTTTCAGTCCCTTCCTGTACACTGCCATTCCTTCAGAAAGCTTTGATTTAGGGGCTATTTCGTACCAATGGTTTGCAGAAGACACGGTGTTTCAGAATGCAATCGGGCCTGAATTTCAACTCAATACGCAGCAATTCACCTACCCCGAACTGTGCGTAACCATGAGCGATGGAAACTGCTCATTCACCACGTGCTATGCCCTTCCTGACAACCCAGTCACGTGTCAGACCAACATTCAAATAGATCAGATTACGCTGGATTCAACCCAAACAGTAGAACCAATTGCTCTGGTCGGGTTTATTTTCATTTCTGACGATGGGACGATTTATACAACACATAGTGAATATGACGAAGATGACTTCATCTTTTTGCATGCACTCGAACCTTATTCAGAACCAAACAACCCGGATAAAAACTACCTCAAAGCCGAGTTTCAGTTTTCGACGAAGGCGGTTTCCGAAACTGGTCAGGAAGTACCGGTGGCAGGAAACGTTCAAGTAGCTATTGAAATTCCCAACTAATCGACGTACAAGAATTCGAGAATTATTGCGTTCTTCAATTTCAATATGAAGAAGCGAGTTGTTGCCATAATCGGAATCATTATTTCAAGTATTTACCTACTCAATTTCACCTTTGGTGTGGTTGAACTTCCAGACAACTTACCCATCATCGGAAACATTGATGAACTCGCTGCATCGCTGCTACTCATTGCATCATTAAAGCACTTTGGCATTGACCTTACCGATTTTCTCACCATCAGAGGTGGTAAGAAAAAGGAAGTTAAGAAGTAGGCAGAAACCATCTCAATAAAGCTCGATTCAAAATCTGGCTTTTTATCTTCACGGCCATGAACATCAAGCCCACCATTTCCTGGGCCGATTTCGAAAAAATCGACATCCGCACAGGAACCATCATAGACTGCCAACCTTTCCCAAAGGCGCGAAACCCGTCTTATATTTTAAGTGTTGACTTCGGAGAATTAGGGGTACTCAAATCGAGCGCCCAAATCACTGATTTGTACGAGCTCGAAGACCTGAAGGGAATGCAAGTTATTGCTGTGGTAAATTTTGAACCAAAGCAGATCGCCAACATCAAAAGCCAATGCCTAGTGATGGGCGTGTATACAAAAAAAGGAGTCAGTGTACTGACTCCTTCTATAGGGTGCCCAAATGGGCTGCAAGTCGGTTGAATTAGCCGTTGAGCATAACTGGCATCACGAGCATCAGGATATCAACTCCTTCGTCTGTATCACCTGCCGGAACTAAGATTCCAGCTCTGTTTGGAGCGCTCAAGTGAAGTTCCACATCATCCTGATCAAGATTGTTTAGCATATCGATCAAGAAACGAGAGTTGAATCCAATTTCAATATCCTCACCATCGTAGCTGCACGAAAGGCGCTCGTTGGCTTCATTTGAATAATCCAAATCTTCAGCAGAGATTGAAAGCTCGCTACCGCTAATTTTCAATCTGACCTGGTGCGTAGTCTTGTTTGAGAATATAGATACACGTCGTATCGAACCTAGAAGAGATGTTCGGTTAACGAGCATTCTGTTTGGGTTGTCCTTCGGAATTACTGCTTCGTAGTTCGGGTATTTTCCATCGATCAAACGAGCGATAAGCACGTGCTCATCGAAAGAAAGCTTGACGTTTGTACCATTAAACTCCATTTCGATATCAGAAGTGGTACTTCCGAGCACCCCTTTCAACAGGTTTAGTGGCTTTTTTGGAACGATGAAAGATGCTGTACTGTCTGCTTTCGCGTCCTTGCGCGTATAGCGTACCAGCTTGTGCGCATCTGTCGCTACAAAGCGCAATCCATCACTCGAAAACTCACAGAAGATACCAGACATAACAGGTCTTAAATCATCATTTCCAGTGGCGAAAATGGTCTTCTGAATAGCTTCAGAAAGAATATCGGCAGAAACGGTTACTTGAGAAGCGTCTTCCATCTCTGGGTTCTTCGGGAATTCATCAGCCGAAAAACCTGCGAGCTTGCTCTTTCCGTATGAACTCGAAATTTCTACACCTAAGGTTTTTTCGTCAATCGTGAAAGTAAGCGGCTGCTCGGGTAAGGTTTTCAAGTAATCCAAAAGGAGCTTTGCCGGAACGGCTATAGCACCTTGCTCTTCTGCTTTCACACTGACATTGGTGATCATGGTAGTTTCCAAATCACTCGCCGATATCTTTAGAGAGTCCTTGTTTAGTTCAAACAAGAAATTGTCGAGAATTGGCAATGTATTATTGCTTGCCAAAACGCCACTTACAGTTTGCAAGTGCTTCAAAAGATCGGTGCTCGTAACGATAAATTTCATAATGATCTTACGGTAGTTCTATTTGAATAGATGTGCGACAAATATAAATGATTAAGGTATAAAGCCTGTTCGGTTTTTACTAACAGAAACCACCTATTTACTCACGAATGAAAGCTTGGATAGGTGCCCTAAACTTATCCCAAACGAAACGTTGGGCTAGCGCAAGTTCTCCTTCTTCTGTAGCAGCATAAATGCGCTCTATATCAATCACGGCAGGAGTTTGGCCATCTTCGCTCATTTGGCCTTCAGGAGCTTTTTTGGGCCATAGTTTGATGTGGTGCTCTCCCCCACTATCCCGAATGTGAATAATTTGAAATGGCGATTGCTGCATAATCGAATCTTCTTGCGCTTCAGAAAGGCCTGTCTTGTAATTTTCAAATGATGCAAGCTTGAAGTTGAGCAAATAATCCTTCACGAGGGTAGTGTCAAATCTGTTTATTGATTCGCTGCTTCCATGTGGGAAGAGCTGAATATTGTTTCCGCCAGCGTAGGTAATCTTAAAGGATTCGCTTTCAGATCCTGGATACTCCACTTCGAGTTCTTTAATGGTCAATTCATCATATTTCAGAATAACAACGCTTCGCCATTCGTTCTCATCCATAAAAAACCGCGTATTCAACATCCCAATGAATCCTTTCATATCCATAATGAAAGGCTCAGTCGATCGCCCGTACTTTGGTGTTTCCAAAAGCATGTACGTTCCTTTCTTGTCCATGGTGGCGTGGCCTACATACCAGGTTTTAATCCATTTTCCTTTCCGGTCATAGATTTCAACTTTTTTACTGGCTCCGGCCATCACGCGATTCACCTGCTCTTGTGACTCTTTGGAAACTGGCCTTTGAACGTAAACATTCTTGAAAGTTTTGAGTAAAGTTTCGACGGCATCAGGTCGGGCTGGATACTTCCCATTCACGGTCCATTGCTCGCCTTCTTCTCTCGCTATGGTTACCGTTTTTCCTTTTGTATCGGCAATGAAAATCTTCCCGACACGGCTTGTGTCAGCAATTTCGAAAGAAGTCTGAGCGGCATGCGATGTACCTACCCGCTTATTGGAGTCGAAAAAGTAAAATGCCAAGGCACCCGCCACGAGCACAAGTAAAAGTAATGGAAGTAGTTTTTTCATGTTGTTATTTGATTTGACGAGCAAACTTCTTGCGTCGGATCACCCATTGAAGAACTCCAAAAACCAGGGTGAGTGCTATGGGTAAGGCAATGTTCAGCGCCTGCCAAAAACCGCCTTGATTGAGTACTTTTTCATCATCTAGTTTTCGCAAAATTACGCTTCTTGAGCGCACATTTATCAAGCTGGCATCACCGAGCAGGTAATTGACGGCATTGAGCAAAAACTCTGAGTTCCCATAGATCTTGCGCCCTAGAATGGGGTCGAAACCAAGCGGTCTGAACAGCGTGCCATCCGGGCTTACTTCGTTTTTGATCACGTCTCCATCCGATACGACAAGCATACGCGTAAAGTCACTTTTCTCTCTAAACTCCAAGAGGTTGTCTTCATAAAACTCTGGAGGTAATCGGTCTTTGAAATTGGACTTAAACTCCCCTTCAAGCAACATAGCCACGGGCTGGTTGGGACGGTTTGAATTTCCGAAATCGGGGTTGATCGAAACTATGTTTAGACTTACCCGAACAGGCGATTTCATAATGCGTGTATACGGGGATGTGGTCATTACCACCTGTTTCCGCACTCCTGGAGACGCCACCGTGTCTATACTGCTTATAAAATCGGTTAGTACAGGATCAATATTCGCCGTAATTGGGTGGCTATTATTGGAAACAAGGATGGGTTGAAAATACCACGGAAATAGCTCTTGTCGTTCATTGCCCGGAGGACCAGTCATGAGCGGAATCATGGCACAAGTTCTATCGATCAGCAAGTCTCTGTTCAATCGAACGCCGTAATTAAACAAGATATCGTCTAAATTCACCTTGAGTGGAACAGACATAGCCAAATCAGTCGATTTCAAGCTATCCATCTCCATGATCATAGGATCAATCAGCCACATCACCTTCCCCCCATTCATCACAAACTGATCGATGATGTACTTGTCTTGCTCGTCGAAAGGCTCCGTGGGCTTCGCTACAATGATGGCGTCATATCTATTCTCACGTTTACCCTTTCCAGCCACATTCCGGCTGAGGGCATCCACCATACCAGCAATTTCGATTCGCTCTACATCGTAGTATTTCAAAAGTTCATTTTCGAAATCGCGAACCTGCATCGATTCCAACTCTCCATGCCCTTCTATAAAAGCTACTTTCGGTCTTTCACTCTGCTGTACTTGATGAATGGCATTGACGAAAGCATACTCCAAATTATTGATCGTCCGATTGATCATTTCAGCATCGGTGACCCGTTGTTGGTTCTGCAAGATTTGAAGGGGCACTTCTTTGCCCCCGTAGGAAATCAAAGCCCCAGGAAATACAATTTTCTCACTTACGCCATCCTGTTCGCGAATCTGTAGAGCCGTGTACTGCAATCCCTTTTGGACGAGCTCCCCGTACATATCTTCTCGGGATTTCTGATCGGGAGCTTCGCTTGGATTGATAAACTCGTACTGAATATTTTCACCTGCATAGGCACGCATTTCATCCAATTTCTCCCTTATCGCCTGGCTCAACCGTTGATAGTCAGCTGGAAAATCACCAGCAAGGAAAACCTTGACGTAAACCACATCATCGAGCTCTTCCACCATTCTGATAGTAGTCGGCGTCAGCGTATGGCGCTTCTCTTCTGTTAAATCAAAGCGGGCAAAAACAAACTGGCTGATATAACCAAGAAGGATAAAAAATAGTACTCCCAAAATGGCTTCCAGACCTGCTTTGGATTTGTATGTTCTCACCTTCCCCATTACCCTCTTAATTTTTGAAGCGTGGCTCTAGTGAGCGTCAAAAAGATTCCCGAAACAGCGATAAAGTAAATGACATCGCGTGTATCGATCACTCCACGGCTCATTGAGTCGTAGTGCTCCGCGATACCGATCTGCTGGATCACACGATCGAAGGACCCAAATAGGTCGAAGGATGCGAGTTGCTCTAAACCATTGTAGCAAATAAAGCATAGGAATGCAGCTAGAATAAAAGCAACTACTTGGTTATCGCTAATCGACGAAGCGAATACTCCAATAGCCGTAAACCCGGCTCCCAAAAACAAAAGCCCTAAATATGAGCCCCAGGTACCACCATGATCGATATTGCCTACGGGATTGCCCAATTCAATCAAACTATAATAGTAGATGAGCGTGGGAAGTAGCGCCAACACTAAAAGTCCAACTCCAGCCAGGTATTTTGCGAATACGATGTGAAAATCGGTTAGTGGTCTGGTGAACAGCAATTCCAAGGTTCCCGTTCTTCTTTCTTCCGAAAAGCTACGCATCGTAATTGCTGGGATCAGGAACATAAACACCCAAGGCGCAACGTAAAAAAGCGTATCCATTGTGGCATAGCCCTGATCAAGCACATGAAGATTTCCATGGAAACCCCACATAAACAAGCCTGTCAGTAATAGAAACACCGCTATGACGATATAGCCAATGACAGAACTCAAAAATCCATTTATCTCTTTCAAAAAGAGAGCCCACATAGAACGATAAAATTAAAGCCGATAAAGATACACTTTTTGAAAGGGTGAAATCGGGTTCAACACCCTTGTTTTACGAGCGGTTGAATGTGGAAATCATCGACGCGAACAACCACCTATTCCAAAACGATGAAATGTTCTGAAGACCACGCCCTTGCCTTTTCTGAAAACATGGGTTTAATGGCTTTCCAAAAGACCAAGAACACGTCTGAATCGCGGTACTCATTCAAGTTTGTCTCACTTTCCCAGTAACTATACGTGGTAACCCTTCCCTTTCGATGAATATCAAACATGATCTCTAACCGTCGGCAGCCGGGCATATTTCTCACTTTTGGCGCCACGTCTTCGAGCAATTTCTTGGCAGCGCCTATTTGCTCGGCTTGTATTTGCAGTTCCACAATTCTCGTAATCATAGTGCGAAAGTAGCAATTGAATTTCGCTAGATACGAAATGAAATTCAATAAGAATTCACGTGCAGATAAATCCTAGATTTGTTACTCAATGGAATTTAAACTCACATCGTCATTTAAGCCTACCGGAGACCAGCCCGAAGCCATTCGACAGCTGGTAGAAGGCGTCCTTTCTGGACAAAAAGCCCAAACTCTGCTGGGAGTAACGGGGTCTGGTAAAACGTTTACAGTAGCCAATGTAGTGCAAGAACTTGGTAGACCAACCTTGATTCTTTCGCACAATAAAACGTTGGCTGCACAGCTATACAGTGAGTTTAAAACCTTCTTTCCCGATAATTTGGTCGAGTACTTTGTATCGTATTACGACTACTACCAGCCAGAAGCCTACCTTCCAGCATCCAACACCTACATCGAGAAGGATTTGGGCATAAACGACGAGATTGAAAAATTGCGTTTGAGTGCCACATCGGCCCTGCTTTCGGGTCGAAGAGATGTGATAGTAGTCGCATCGGTTTCCTGCATCTACGGTATTGGGAACCCGAGTGAGTTTCACAAAAGCGTAATCCCATTGGAAGTAGGCCAACTTGTAGCACGGAATACGCTGCTGCACTTGTTGGTAGCAAGTTTGTACTCGCGAAATGATTTTGATCTGGATCGTGGGAAATTTAGGGTAAAAGGCGATATCGTTGATATTTACCTCGCTTATGCCGACCACTGCATACGAATCGAATTTTTTGGAGATGAGATAGATGCCATCAGCAGTTTTGATCCACAATCGGGAAAGACAATTGCCGAATTTGAGCGGATCAACATCTATCCAGCCAACTTGTTTGTGACAACCAAGGAGACCTTGAATCAGGCCATTTGGGAAATACAACAAGACATGGTAGAGCAAGTTGAATATTTCAAAGATCAAGGCCAGCTCTTAGAAGCTCAGCGTATAGAAGAACGCACCACCCACGATTTGGAGATGATGCGAGAGCTCGGGTATTGCTCGGGTATAGAAAACTACTCACGCTATTTCGACCGGCGTCAACCCGGACAACGCCCCTTCTGCCTTCTCGATTATTTCCCAGAAGATTACCTTATGGTGATTGATGAGAGCCACGTTACGGTATCGCAAGTACGTGCCATGTATGGCGGTGACCGCTCACGAAAAGTGAACCTAGTAGACTATGGCTTCAGGCTTCCTGCCGCCCTCGACAATAGACCCTTAAAATTTGACGAGTTTGAATCACTTACAGGTCAGACTTTATACGTGAGTGCCACGCCAGCCGACTTTGAACTAGAACGCTCTGAGGGAATCATTGTAGAGCAAGTCATCAGGCCCACTGGACTGCTCGATCCAATCATCGAGGTAAGGCCAAGCCTTAATCAGATTGATGATCTGCTTGAAGAGATCAATATTCGCACTAAGCGGAATGAACGCACTCTGGTCACAACATTGACGAAGCGGATGGCCGAAGAGCTTCAGCTGTTTCTAGAAAAAGTCGGGATCAAATGCAGTTATATCCACAGCGATGTAGATACGCTAGATCGTGTGAACATTATCAACGCCTTGCGCGAAGGGGTATACGATGTACTGATTGGTGTGAACTTACTTCGCGAGGGATTGGACTTGCCCGAGGTTTCCCTTGTGGCCATACTCGATGCCGACAAGGAAGGATTTCTCCGCTCTGAGCGAAGTCTGGTGCAGACGGTAGGGAGAGCTGCGCGAAATGTGAATGGAATGGTAATCATGTACGCCGATCGGATGACAAACAGTATGCAGAAAACCATTGACGAAACTGAGCGAAGACGGATCAAACAGACAAACTACAATGAAGAAAACGGAATCACACCAACGCAAATCGTCAAAGCCAAGGGTAGCGCCATCATTACTTCGGGGTCAGAAAATGAACCAAAACCATACGTCGAGCCGGAACCCAATTCGATAGCCGCTGACCCTGTGATGAAGTACATGAAGCAGGAAGATCTGGAGAAGTCGATTGACGCGACGCGAAAGAAAATGAAGAAAGCAGCTAAAGACCAAGATTTTATGGAAGCGGCTCGCCTGCGCGATGAACTGTTTTCTCTTCAGAAATTGGTTGAAGAACGCTAGGCTACCACTCGATCAAGGCACTACCCCAAGTAAATCCTGAACCAAATGCAGCCAAACAGAGTAGGTCTCCTTCTTTGAGTTTTCCTTCCTGAACAGCTTCACTTAAGGCAATCGGAATAGATCCAGCTGTCGTATTTCCGTAGCGCATTATGTTGTTGTACACTTGGTCGTCAGCTAACTTGAGTTGTCGCTGCACCATTTGACTGATTCGCAAATTGGCCTGATGCGGAATAAGCAAATCGATATTTTCTGGTGATTTCCCTGTTTTGGTCAAAACTTCATAAATGGCTTCGGTCATTCGCACAATGGCGTTCTTAAACACAAAATTTCCATTCATGTACGGGCGATATGTTGGATCCTCAGGATTGTTCTCTTCAATAATTTGATCGACCCATCTATTGGTAGCAGGCCCAATAATAGCTAACTCTTCGGCGTACGCACCTTCTGAGTGCATCGATGTGGCTAAGACTCCACCTTTTCCTTCCGACCGCGACAAAACCATGGCCCCTGCGCCATCTCCAAAAATAACAGACACAGAGCGTCCTCGTGTCGTTTTATCTAAGGCACCACTGTGCAATTCACTCCCAATGAGTAGAATGTTTTTATACATCCCCGTTTTGATGAATTGATCTGCGATGGATAGCCCGTAAACAAATCCCGAACACTGGTTTCGAATATCAAGGGCACCGGCTGTACCAATTTCCAAATCGCGCTGAACAAGCACCCCTGAACCAGGGAAATAATAATCAGGTGAAAGTGTCGCAAAAATAATGTAATCAATATCGTCCTTTGAAAGTCCAGCTTGCTCAATGGCCATTTTAGCAGCTTTCACGCCCATGGCTGATGTGGTATTTCCATCGCCTTCTTCCACCCATCGTCGTTCTTGAATACCAGTTCGTTCTACAATCCACTCATTCGTGGTATCCATCATCGATTCCAGATCTCTATTGGTAACAACCCTATCTGGCAGAAAGTGTCCTACTCCTTTTATTACGGTTTGATACATGGCTTTTTTCAGTTAACCAAGATGAAGAGATTGAATCAGGATCGCTCCTTCCCCAACCCCCAATCTAAATAATTTCGGCACCCAATTTAGTAGTTCTTGAGATAGTATGCAAAGCATACGATAAGGCATTGAACATTGCTATCTTCGACGAAAATTTTGAACAATGAATCACGCCAAGGACCTACTCATAAGCGCTTGGGAACTTGTACTTGACAATGCTTGGAAGATCACAGCCTTCCTTGCCATTCTCATTATTGGGTTTGCATTGAGCAAAATTCTAGTAAGATTGCTTCAGACCCGGATGGTCAAGCGAGATGTTGACCCAACGGTGCGGCCATTTATCATTTCTGTTACGCGAGTTGCGCTATACGGATTGGTAATTGTCACGGCCGCGAGCTATATCGGTATTAAAATGACTTCCCTATTTGCCCTTCTGGGTGCTGGTGGATTTGCGGCAGGCCTAGCCCTACAAGGTAGTTTGGCAAATTTTGCCGGTGGGGTCCTGATTCTCTTGCTCAAGCCATTCAAAGTTGGTGACTATATTCATACGGGGTCTCATGACGGTATTGTGCGAGAAATCCGGATTTTCTATACCTACATCACCACCTTCCAGAACCAAGAAATCATGATTCCAAATGGAACTTTGAGCAATAACTCCATCACCAACTATAGTTTCAACAATACCCGTAGGCTCGATCTCAAATTTGGAATCGGGTATAAAGATGATATCGATCTGGCCAGAAAGTGTATTCAAGAAGTACTAGATCAAAGCGAATGGGTACTCAAAACACCTGAACCGGCCGTTTTCGTCAATGAACTGGGCGACAGCTCGGTGAACTTTAATGCTTGGATTTGGACGAAAACTGCGAATTACTGGAACGCGAAAATGACGATTACTGAAGCAGTGAAAAAATCGTTCGATAAAAACGGAGTCACCATTCCATTCCCGCAACGGGATGTGCATTTGTATAAGACGGAGTAGAAGGCTAATTCCGCGGGTACATGAAGTTTTCTAGCGCTTTACCTGTAAGTCATCAATAGGCCTGTCTGATCACGGCTATAAGAGAATCAGGCTTTATCATGAAAAAATATCTACTGCATAAAAAAAGGAGCAGTCACCTGCTCCTTCTTGATTCTATGTGTCTTATTCAATTAGTTTACATCAGGCAATGTGGTGTACATCGCTGCGTAGTGTAACATTTGATTGGCGAAGTTGTCTGGGTATTTCACTTCGACATCCACAATCTCACCATTCTCCATCTTTGGAACGAGGTTCGGATTAATGAAGCCACCGTAAGGAGCTGAATTGAATTGGGCTGAACGCTCCAACATTTCAGCGTGGATCTCTGGATCAACTTGAACACCATAACCTTCTACTAGCGCTTTTCCAGCTTCGTAGTCTCCTTCGGACTTGATGCGCTGAATTTCTCTCAAAAGATCACCAAATATTTCGCGAAGCTTCTCGTAATCATTGATCTCGAAATATGTCTTCCCATCGCGCGAGACTTTTGAAATTACGTTTTCCGGCTCTCCTTTTTCAAAAGCCCACGAAGCCACCAACTGACGGTTTCGCATGTGATCTTCTTCTATAACCTGGCCCGGCTCCAGACGACGAAGCTGGGTCATCATTCCGTTTTTGATATAATCATCATAGGCATGTCGTCCACAGTCCAAGTCTTCCATCACACCGAGTTCGATCAGCTTGGGATCGAGCATAAAGTACAAGGCTACCAGGTCAGCCCTTCCCTCTTCTAGCGTCGAAGCATAGTTTTTCATCGTTTCCTTAGGTGTCCCTACGCCAGGATTTAGTTGGCCACTAGCATGCCCAATCACTTCGTGTAGCGCCGTATGAAGCTTGTCAGCCTGCTTCCCGTACTTCTTGGCCAACTCGATTTCTTTTTCATCGTGGGCAAACTCCTCCAACATTCCAGATGCGCCAGCCTTATCGTAAGCTCCTACAATATTTCCTAGGCTCACCGACTTTGAGCCGTGCTCTGAGCGAATCCAGTTGGCATTTGGAAGGTTTACACCAATAGGTGTGCTCGGAGAAGCATCACCCGCTTCACCTACTACATTGATGAAATTGTAAGAAATTCCAACCACGTTTTTCTTCTTGTGCTCATCCATGATCGATGAATTGTCTTCGAAGTACTGTGCGTTCGCGGCGATCACCTTCATCTTGGCCGACGCATCTAAGTCGCGCACTTCTACAATGTTTTCAAATGAACCTCGATAGCCGAGTGGGTCGTTGTACACTTCAACAAAGCCATTGATATAATCTACGGTACTCGTCGTGTCTTTAACCCAAGCTACATTGTAGTCATCCCACACTTTAAGACTACCGGTTTGGTAATACTTCGAAAGCAATTCGAGCGCTTTCTTTTGCTGCGGGTTCTCTGCTACAGTAGCAGCTAAATCTAGCCAGTAGATTATCTTTTCGATGGCTTCAGAATACATTCCACCTGCTTTCCAAACTTTCTCTTCTAGACCATTCTCGCCCCGAACAAGCTTTGAGTTTAGACCTAGTGAGACTGGACGATTTGGATCATTTTTAGCAGCGAGCTTAGCGTAAAAAGCTTCCACTTCACTCTGGGTGATGTCTGGATCGTAAAAATTAACTGCGCTACTCAATACGAGATCTTTCGAGCTATCCTTACTAACCTTTTTATTGTCGAACTCCGGGTCGAAAACAGCACGCATGGCTTCATCAGAAAGCGCTGCCCCAACGGCAGCCATTGCTGTTTCCAAGAATTCACGGCTAAATTCAGGCTTAAACTTCTCGTAAGAATAATGGTGGTGAATTCCGTTCGAGAACCACACGCGTTTTAAGTAGATTTCCATCGCTTTCCAATCAGCCGTTTCTCGATCTCCTTCGTACTCACTGTATACTTTTTCAAGCGCTCGGCGAATGGCCAAATTGTGACGGTAGTTCTGATCGTACATCATATCTCGACCTGCCAATCCGGCTTGCGTAAGGTAATAAGCCAGCTTTTTGTTTTGAACTGATAGTTCATCCCAAGCAGGGATCTGATAGCGCAGTATCTTAAGGTCGGCGAATTGCTCAGTCATATACTGAAAATCGTCAGTAGACGCTTTTTCCGAAGTCACTTCACTTGTTTGATTAGTTGTATCAGTCGATTTCTCGGTTCCACCACCGCAAGAAGACAAAACAGCCAGCACAACAGCAAAGACTGAGAGTCTCATTATAGAATGT
The DNA here is from genome assembly GCA_030427905.1 of Bacteroidia bacterium. GTDB lineage: Bacteria > Bacteroidota > Bacteroidia > Flavobacteriales_D > Cryomorphaceae > CBDDKU01. The sequence continues at coordinate 50,702 of JAUICL010000009.1, read as the reverse complement.
TTCATGGGTATAATTGATTTGAAAAGCCCAAAGATAGGAGAATTGGAGAACCGGAAACTCGCCTAGATTAGGATGAAACCTGAAATCGTTTTACTTAACAAAAATTGAGAGCGATACAGCTTTATTAATTTGAATGTTTGATGCAATTCAGAATATCAGTGACCCGCTTTTCAAGGAGTTTTCTTGCCCTTCGAACATCACCGCTTTTTCCGTATCGCTCCATCATCTGGTCATACCTCGATGAAGACAAGTAGGTGATTTTTTGGTTTGACTCGCAGAGTTCTATATAACCAATGTTGATTCTAAAATAGGCTGCTTGAACTTCTTGGATGTCCCCACTCTTGACAATAATCCCGTCTCGAATTTCAATTAATTCTTCTTGCATGAAATGTGTCTCACATTTAACTATTCCTGAATTTAACTTCACTCGTGCTAGCTCAGGCAGCTAAAATAATAAAATATTATTTCCTTGTCAAGAATATCAACAAGACAAATAAGTTGGGGCCTATGCCAATCGACTTTAGTCTTCTATTTAACGCTTCACGTTCTTCTCATAGATTTGAATCCAATCATCTACTGTGATTTTCTCCATTAGCCTACCTATAAGCTCGTAAGGAATATCGTCGTTGCGTTTTAAGCGAACACAGCTTTTTCCCATATCCAACTTGTACTTAGCAGCTTTAGCGTATTCTGAGGCAAACCATGCTGAAAGCTCGGGAGACCCATAGATTCCCGAATGATAGAAGCCAATAAAATTCTTCTGGACTGCAATATTGCAGAATGGCAAAGGCAATTCTGGCGTCACATGGTACCCTTGTGGGTAGGTGGAATGTGGCACCACATAACCAATCATTCCGTAATTAATGCATTCTTCAAAACCATCTGGAATATGATCGACAATAGTTTGTCGCAATTTATTGAAAGCTTCCTTTCGTTCTTCAGGAACAGCTTTTAAGTACTCTTCAACGGTATTAGCTTCTATACGCATGTGATAATTTTCATTAAAACTAAAGAAAATTTGACAGGAATAAAGGGCCATTGAGCCTTGTGCCCTAAAACTATAGCAGGTTGGCTATTTTCCATCTGCATAAAATCAATTTTAGGCATGCATTCCGATCAATTCAAGATTCTGAATGGCTTTTCTTATTTTCACCGAGTTCAACGCCCATGATAAACTACATCAAACTTTCGGTCATTGCTGTATTTTCCCTTCTACTCATTGAAGGGTACGTCTTGAAATTTGAATTGCTTCCAAGAAAGCCATACAAGCAACGCACTGTGATTACGACAATCACGAAGCAAACTGTAGAAGGAGTTAAATCAGAAAACGCTCAATTGGCATCGGTCACCACCACCCTTATACCAAGCGGTAAGAGAGATGGGAAAGGGGTGCCACTTTATGATCTGACCTACGATGAGATAACAATGGAGACCAGGCAGGGAGAGCATATATTGATTGTGCACTCAGACACCAATCGATTGAGAAAAGTGGATCCCACATCTGTCATTCTAAGCCAAATCGTCAAAAAACCCTTTCAAGCATCTATTGACTCGGCAGGTTTTATTCGCGAAGTATATAAACTGGAGGGAATAGTGAAAGCGGCCACGGTGTCGGCATCAGGGATAGCCGAAGTTTATGCCAAGCAATACTCTGAGAGCTTTGGGGACAATGGGCTAGCAAAAAACCTAGAAATGGTGACCCAAATTTGGCCCGATACCGTGGTGAATATCGGTGACTCCTGGACCAACACACAATACACTCCAACGGGCCTACCGATCATTCTCGAGAATCAATACACACTAACAGAGATTAAAGACGGCATTGGCATTTTGGATGTTAACTCAAGTGTTAAAACCGATTATGAGAACAATACGATGAACCTAGACGGAATGAATGCCACCTACACCTTGAAAGGTCATCGAAAAGGCCGAATGGCCTTTGAAGTTAGCACGGGGTGGGTAATAGAAGCCGAGCTAAATGACGAGATTGAAGGCCGAATGGAGATAGCTCCAAGCTTTCAAATTCCCGAGGGAATGACCATTCCCATCGAATTAGAAAATTCCATTTTGGTTCATGCTTTATAAGCATACCAAAACAATTATACCGTTTAAGACTATGAATAAACCCTTGAGAAAAGTTTTGGCCATCGGTTTTTGTGCTGCACTTGTAGTAGCACTTCCCGACCAAGCCATGGCTCAAAAGAAAAAAAAGAAGAAAAAAGGACAGGAAGAAGCGCCCGCTCCGAAAGAAAAATCAGACTTCGACAAAGTTGCTAAAAACTGCATCCAGTTTGAAGGACTTTTTGATATGATGCGAGACACTACAACGGGAGAAACATATCTGGCCATAAGTCCTGATCAGCTGAACAAAGAGTTCATTTACTTCTCGTATGTGGAAAACGGGGTGTTGGACGCTGGCTATTTCCGTGGAGGATACAGAGGGTCGAAAATTGTGACTTTCCAAAAGTCCTATGATCACGTGGAGATTGTTGGGCAAAATACGAAGTACTATTTTGATGAAGCGAACGCCATAAGCAAAGCCGCGCACGCCAACATCAACAATCCGGTCTTGGCGAAACTAAAAATCAAGGCAACTCAAGATTCGACTGGAGTGATTCTTGTGAGCGGAGATGATATTTTTAAATCCGAGAATTTTCAAATGGTGAAGCGTCCTACGCGCAAAGGGTCCCCTCCCGGAATGCTCGGAAAACTTAGCAAATCAAAGTCGAAGGTTGACCAAATACGAAACTATCCGGAAAACACTGACATCATTGTAGACTACGTCTATGAAAATCCGAATCCACAAAAGTTCGGTTCTGCGGCTGTCACCGATCCGCGTTTTATCACAGTGAAGTACCAACATAGTTTGATCGAAGTTCCAGACAACGACTTCCAACCTCGCAGAGATGATCCGAGAATTGGCTACTTCATGACAACCGTCAACGACATGACTTCCTTTGAATCGACACCGTATCGCGACATGATTCACAGGTGGAATCTGGTCAAAAAAGACCCGAGTCAAGCCATTTCAGAACCCGTAGAGCCAATTGTCTATTGGATTGAAAACACAACTCCGGAAGAGTTTCGCCCCATTATTAAAGAAGCTGGAGAGCGCTGGAATGAAGCCTTTGAAAAGGCCGGGTTCAAAAACGCCTTTCAAGTAAAAATTCAGCCCGACACAGCAGATTGGGACGCTGGTGATATACGGTACAATGTGCTGCGATGGACATCTTCTCCGCAACCGCCTTTCGGTGGCTATGGACCTAGTTTTGTAAACCCTCGAACTGGTGAAATTCTCGGTGCCGACATCATGCTAGAATATCAGGTAGTGGCTAAGCGATTGTTCAGAAAGGAAACATTTGAAAAAGCGGGATACGCAAGCTTTGAAGAGCACGACCACTCTGATGACGATCACGCCTACTGCATGATGGGCGATGTGATGAATCAAAATATGGTTTTCGGACTGACTGCGATGGACGCTCAAAATGCAGGAGATGCGGCCAAAGAAAAATTCGTTCAAGAAACCTTGTACCGCCTTATCCTACATGAGATAGGACATACCCTCGGACTTACCCACAACATGCGCGCATCTACCCTACTCACCATGGAAGAAATTCACAATCCGGCGATTGTCGAAGAGAAAGGGCTTTGCAATTCGGTGATGGAGTACCCGGCAGTAAACTATGCCGCCAATCCCGAACTTGCCACAAAATACTACGACGACAGTCCAGGACCATATGATTTATGGGTCATTGAGTATGGCTACAGCCCTGCCCTTTCTGATCCTGAAGCGGAGTCAAAAAGACTCGAAACCATCTTATCCCGATCTACCGAGCACCAGCTCGCCTATGGAAACGATGGAGATGATATGCGTTCGCCCGGAAAGGGAATTGATCCGGATATCAACATATACGACCTGACTGATGATCCAGTAGCCTATGCTACAGAGCGTATTGAATTGGTGAATGAAATATTGCCGGGTATTCTGGCCAAGTACAGCAAAGAAGGTGAGTCGTATCAAACCTTGCTCGATGCTTACCTCTCGCTCAGCGGAGAGTATGGCCGCCAAATAGCAATCATGACTCGTCAGATTGGTGGAGTTCACATCAATCGAGCTATGGTAGGGCAATCAGGTAATCAAGGCCCAGCCTTCACCCCTGTAGAAGCGACCAAACAAAAAGCGGCCATGGATGCGTTGGCGAAATACGCCTTTGCACCCGATGCATTCACCACCTCCGAAGAGCTCTACGCGCATCTTCAAGTACAGCGTCGTGGATTTAGCCAACCTAGAAATGGAGAAGACCCCAAAATTGGCGACCGCATCCTTAGAATGCAGGCGGGATGTTTAAATCACCTGCTCAACCCCAATGTGGTACGCCGAATATCCAACTCAACATATTATGGAAACGAGTATGGATTAGACACCTACTGGACATCACTGACCAATGCCGTATTCAAGGCAGACATAGCTGGAAATGTCAACAATATGCGACAGAATCTACAGGTGGAATACACAACGCGCATGGGCAAAATTATCAACGATAAAAAGTACGATCACGTAGCCCGGTCAATGGCCTTGTACGAACTGAATAGAATTGACCAAATGGCCAAGAATGGCGCTGGAAACACCCTATCTAAAGCGCACAAAGCACATTTGAGACAGATTGTGAAAGAAGCCAAGGACGCTTAGTCTAGACCCTTAAAATTGTGAAAAGGGAAGCCGCGCGCTTCCCTTTCTTTTTTTCAGCTGGATAATCACTATTTTTGCCGTTTCAAATTAGGTTATGAAGGTTTTTCAATTTCGCGTGCTGATAGATAATGTAGATGGGGTTTTTCGCGACATCCAGATTTCAGAAAAGTCTACTTTCTTAGAACTTCACAACACCATTATCGAAGCTTTTTCTTTTTCGGGAATGGAGATGGCTTCATTTTATGTGAGCGACGAAGAATGGGAAAAGGGAGAAGAAATCACTTTGATGGACATCATGGCCGACCCAGATCAAGATCCGGTAAAGCTCATGGACGAAATGGCTCTCAACGACATAGTTGGAGACAGTGGAGATCGTCTTCTCTACGTTTATGACTTTATGAAGCTTTGGATTTTCTACGTTGAGCTCACCTCGATCATGGATGCAACCGATGACTCAGGCCTACCGAAAGTTACCCTTCTTGTAGGCGATGCTCCAGCCGAAGACTCAATAGATGAAGCAGGAGCCATGAAAATCGAATTGGACGAATCAGATCCCCTTTTTGATTCGGAGTTCGATATTGATGACGATAATCGATTTGAATCCTTTGATGACTCAATCGAGTACTGATCCATACGGAGATAAATTTCCAGTTGTATTCGTCTGTGGTCCCACCGCAGTGGGCAAGACAGCCCTTTCAATCCTGTTAGCTAAGCAATTCAATGGCGAAATAATATCAGCTGATTCACGGCAGTTTTACAAGGAGCTTTCGATTGGTACCGCCAAAGTGACCAAAACTGAAATGGATGGTATTCCACATCACTTTATCGATAGTCTTTCCATCTCAGAATCATACACGGCCGGCAAATTTGAAGCAGATGGTATTGCGTGCATCGAGTCCATACATGCTCGGGGAAAACTGCCCGTGGTAGTAGGCGGTTCGGGGCTCTACATAAAAGCACTTATTGAAGGCTTGGACAATCTGCCATCAGACGAGAAAATCAGAACCCAACTCAATCGGCGTTTTGAAACAGATGGACTCGAACCACTGCTCAATGAGCTTAGGCAACTTGATCCAGAATACGCTGAGAAAGCCGATATACAGAATCCTGTGCGCGTCATCAGAGCGCTTGAAATTATCGAACTGACAGGCCTTCCCGTATCAAAGCAACAATCGCGTTCTTCCAAAAAGCGATCATTCTATCCGATAATCATCGGTTTGAATAGAGACCGATCCCAACTGTACAAGACTATTGACCAGCGAGTACATCAAATGATCGAAGCGGGATTAGTTGAAGAAGCCCGTTCGGTTTTAAAATTCGAAGGCAGTCAGGCCCTTCAAACTGTGGGGTATCAAGAGCTATTCCCCTTCTTCAGAAATGAGCAAACGCTTGAAGAGTCTATTGAGCTGATCAAAAGAAACTCTCGTCGATACGCAAAAAGGCAACTTACATGGCTGCGAAAAACCGATGGTGTGCATTGGTTTGAAGCAGGTGACTCTGAAAAAGTATGCCGTTGGGTCGCGGAAAAAATGCGGCGGGCAGAATAATTTGGGACTTTTCAACAAGTTTTGAAAACTTGTAATTTTCAGGGTGCGAAATTGCTATGAATGCTCATAGAATACCGTAAATTTGGTCGAAATCTAGGGATTCCCCAGAAAGGATTACTAAACAGGTAGAATATGAGCAATAGGTTGGAATTGATCGCTGAGATGTTGGAGAAGAATCCGGATGATACCTTTTTGAATTATGCCGCTGCGCTCGAACACAAAAGCAACGATGAGCCGAAGAAGGCGATTAAAATTTTCAAGAAAATTGTCGATCAGGATCCGGAGTACTTACCTACCTACTATCAGCTCGGGAAACTTCTTGAAGATCAGGGTAAAACTGAGCACGCTATAGAAGTGTACAAGAAAGGTGCTGTGCTGGCACGTCAAAAGAACGATTTGAAAGCGATGGGAGAACTCTCTGAAGCGCTTTTGATTCTGGATGCCAGCGATGGAGAAGTTTGGTAGAGATTGTCTATTAAAACCATCACTACAGGAAATCAACTTCCTGGTAGTTTTCAATACCAGTAACAAACATGAACATTAAAGTTGCAATAGCAGCCGGAATCCTCTTGGCAGGATGCGGAGGCAATAAGGATATGAAAGTATCTACATCAATTCAATACCCAGATACAAGAACAGAGCAAGTCGAGAAAGACTATTTTGGAACCTTGGTAAGCGATGAGTATCGCTGGCTGGAAAACGACACAGCATCAGACACCGAAGCGTGGGTCAAAGCAGAAAACAAAGTAACCGAAGGCTACCTGAGTGCGATCCCCTACCGCAATCAAATCTTGAAACGCCTGGAAGAACTCGTAAACTATCCACGTATTTCTGCACCAAGCAAAATTGGGGACTACTACTTTTTCTCCAAGAATGATGGATTACAAAACCAATCGGTCATCTATTTCCAAGAAGGAAAAGATGGCGAACCAAAAGTGTTTATTGATCCCAACAATCTATCAGAAGATGGAACAGTTTCTGTCAATATTCTTGGCTCTTCGCTCGATGATAAATACTTAGCGTACACAGAGTCAGAAGCGGGAAGCGACTGGTCTAAAGTCTACATTCGCGAAATTGCCACAAACACGAAACTCGATGACGAGTTGAAATGGGTGAAGTTTACCGGAGCTGCGTGGACGAAAGATGGGTTCTACTACAGCAAGTACCCAGCGCCAGCACCAGGCACAGAGCTATCTGCCGACAACAAAGACCACAGCATTTACTTCCACAAATTGGGAACACCGCAATCAGAAGATGTTCTGTTCTACCGAAACGAGAAGGATCCAAACCTTTACCACTGGTGTGGAATAACCGAAGACGATAAGTACTTGGTAATGTATGCCGCTTCGGGAACTGATGGCTACGAGCTATTTGTGAAAGACATGGAGAATGATGGCCCATTGACCAAAATTTGCTCTGGTTATGCCAATAAAACTTCGATTGTAGATCACAAGAACGGTAAGCTCATTGCCCTTACTGACATAGGGGCGCCAAACTACCGTGTAGTGGCCATAGACCCTAACAACTACCAACAGGAAAATTGGGTGGAGCTCATTCCAGAACGGGATGAAACGCTCACCAATGTTTCTACAGGTGGTGGCTACCTTTTCGCCGAATATCTGAACAGCGCCACATCACAAGTATTCCAAATGAATTACGACGGTTCATCTATCAGAGAAATCGAACTTCCTGGACCGGGAAGTGCTGGTGGATTCAGCGGAAAGCTTGAAGATAAAACACTGTTTTACACCTATTCGTCTTTCACATACCCATCTACCATTTTTGAATACGACATCGAAAATGGAGAGTCAAAGCTCTTCAACAAACCAGATCTCGAATTCGACCCAGAAAACTTCGTTTCAAAACAAGTTTGGTACAAGAGTAAAGACGGCACTGATGTACCCATGTTCATCGTTCATAAAAAGGGCATCGAGCTAAATGGAAAGAATCCAACATTCCTATATGGGTACGGCGGATTCAATGTAAGTCTCTCACCTTATTTCAGCCCAACGAATATTTTCTTCTTAGAGAATGGTGGTGTATATGCCGTGCCAAGTCTGCGCGGTGGTGGCGAATTTGGTGAAGAATGGCACAAAGCCGGAATGAAAGAGAAAAAGCAAAATGTATTCGACGATTTTATTGCAGCTGCAGAGTACTTAATAGATGAAAAATACACAAGCCCCGATTATCTAGCCATCAGTGGTGGGTCAAACGGAGGACTTCTCGTAGGTGCGACGATGACCCAGCGACCAGAGCTGTTTAAAGTTGCTCTACCTGCTGTAGGTGTGCTCGATATGTTGCGATTCCACAAGTTTACTGTCGGAAAAGGGTGGATTCCCGAATATGGATGCGCCGATAGTTCAAAAGCTGAATTCGAATATTTGCACGCCTATTCTCCACTACACAACTTGAAGCCCGGTGTAGAATACCCAAGTACTATGGTTACCACTGGAGATCACGATGACCGCGTAGTTCCTGCACACTCATTCAAGTTTGCAGCAAAGCTACAGGCGAGCCACGCCGGATCAAATCCCGTTTTAATCAGAATCGAGACCGATGCAGGCCATGGAGCGGGAAAACCGATGAGCAAAGTATTGGAAGAGCGAGCTGACGTTTGGTCATTCGTACTTCACGAAATGGGGGTTGAATCACTTGATATGCCCGCACAAGTGAAGCAGTAAATGAAGCGAGTTGGGCGATTTTTAAAAACCAATTTGGGTATTACTTCCCTCCTTTTAGTTTTGATTGTCCGCTTTATTTTCGTCAGCTTTCCTATGGTACAAGAGTCCGTCTATTTCGACGGACTCTTTCCGTTTATACGGCGCATACAGTCATGGCTCTACTTTTTGTGGATTGTTCCGGGTTACTACATCATTGCAGCTTTGCTCCTGCTCATTATAGTCTTTGGCCTTCGCCGAAGGAAGCCTTGGAAGAATGTACTTATGAATGGTCTCAACGGCCTTGGGTGGATCGTTTCGGTCTATATGGTATACTTCGGATTCCAGTATACTAGCCAGGGATATGCTGAGCGCAATCATTTGACAATAGATGACTATGAAGTCAATATTGCTGCCATTTACCTCGAAGTGATGGAAGATGCTCACCAAGCGCGATTGCGACTTGAGCTTCCAGCAGATTCATCAATTCTTTCAGTTTCCCACATTCCGAGCGATGAAGAAATAAGCTCGTGGGTTAGCGGCGTGCTCTCAGATTTTCCGGCTTCGACCATCCCAACAAAAGCACAGCGCGTGCGCCCTGAAGGCACCTTGCGTCGTTTGGGAATATCGGGTATATACAACCCATTCACTGGCGAAGCAAACATCGATGCCGGGTTGACCAATCTACAACAGGTTTATGTGCTTGCGCACGAGCTGGCCCATAGCATGGGTATTACAAGCGAAGCAGAAGCTAATTTTGTTTCGTTTCTGGCCTGCTTAAAAAGTCAGGATCCGATAGGCGAGTACGCCGCCCACTACATGCTGTGGCGTCAAGTGGCTCGAGAAGTAAATCGGGAACTGGCTCCAGAACAGGTTGAAGCATTGGCCGCCCAAATTCCTGAAGAATTGCGGCAAGATCGAGAGGCTATCATTCGCCAGTACTACAAGCACGAAGCCTATTTTCCTGAGCTAACAGACGCTTTCAACGACACGTATTTGAAAATGCAGGGAATCTCGAGTGGTGTCGAGAATTATAATGAATTTCTCCAACTCTATCTGAGCTGGAGAAATTCGAATGATTAATATCCGACTATGTTCAATGCCATTCTTTCGGCTGCGTGAACTCGTCCATCCACACCAACAGCTTTGTAGGTCACGAAGTATGAGTCGCCATCTCCACCATGAACGGTTGCATCATAAGACCACCCTTCATTGATGTCACGGGTTTGGAATACGATCTCCCCACGTTGGTTGGTGATGATCATCAAGAATGATTCGATATTGTAGGCACCTTCTATTTTGTAGGTGTCGTTTATCCCATCTCCATTCGGTGAGAAGGCGTTGTGTACAGTCAGGCTTGAACCTTCTTGCACCTTCACTTGTATTTGATCTACCGACTCCTGACCGTCATCGCTGGTTACGGTAAGATAAACCACGTACGTACCCGGTTCTTCAAAAGTGACTTCTGGTGACTTCTCACGCGATCCACCCCATTTACCGAAGTCCCATGCGTAAGAATCCCCATCGCCTAGATTATCAAACTTCACCTTAAGCGGGGCGTAACCGAAAATTTCACTTGCTCCGATTATTGCGTCTATTTGGGCGGTTTCAACAGCAGCAGCAACTTCTTCCTGAATCATTTCCTCAGGGGCTTTTACAACAGTTTGAATCTTTGGCGATTCAACTCGATCCTGAGTTTGGACTTGGTTTACTGAGTTTATCGGCATTTCATCAAGCTCAAAGGCTTCTACTTCACGCACTTCTACCGCGTCGTTCACAACTATAGACGAAGGTGACTTCTCTACAACGGCAATCTGAGCATGCGACTCAGGTAGCTTTTGCCCTTCTGACTCGACCGCTTTGAGAGAATTTGCCTTTTGGGCTTTCTGTGGCTGAAGATCCGCGTCATGAGCCATTTGCGCATGATGCACTGATGCCCCTTCATGGCTCTCAACAGTTGATCGATTGGCACTGTAATAAGCCAATGACAGCATCATGGCCCCACCGATCAAAAGTCCAAGTTTCGGTTTGAAAGCCGAAACAGCAGAGCTTCCGCCTTGAACCTGCGATTGAATAGCTTCCCAGGCCCCTTTTGGAACCGAAGCATTCGCATCTCGGAGTTGTTCTCCTATTTTTATTTCAAAAATGTCCTTATTCACTATAAGTACCTTTTAATTCTTCTGTAATAAGCTTGCGCATATACGCTTTAGCTTTTCTGTATTGAGTTTTGGATGTACTTTCCGTAATTCCAAGTTGTTCAGCTATCTCCTTATGACTGTATTCTTCCACGCAATAGAGGTTGAAAACAGTACGATATCCCACCGGCATAGTATGAATCAACTCGGTGAGCCGTTCATTGCTTAGAAGCGGGCCTTCGTCCTCGAATGGATCGATGGTATCTTCTGCTTCAAGCTTATACTCTACGCCAAAAAGCGAGACATTGTCCTTCATACGCTTATTCCGTCTGATGTGATCGAGTGCGTTGTTTGCAATCGTACGTCTGATCCAAGCGCCTAAGGGGCCCTTCCCATTGTACAGATGCAACTTTTGAAACACCTTCACAAAGCCGTCTTGAAACATGTCCTGAGCTTCTTCATAATCAGAGCCATATCTCAAGCACAAAGCCATCATCTGACCGGAATACTTTTCAAACAGCTGAGACTGGGCACGGTCGTTTCCGTCAATACAAGCCTTCGCCAACTGTAAGTCTTCCAAATCGCTATTTGTTGCTTTGTCAGTATTGACTCTTTTCATTTCAAATAGTTGCACAGTTTATTCAAAGAAAGTTGAATCTATTCGAATAACGATGATAGGGCTACGGTGAAAATCAAAGAAACGATGAATCCAGATTTTGTTCTTTTGTCGAATCATGCAGATATTGTTCGATGTAAAAGCCTGAATCACATGAAATTTAGAAACCTAATTTGGCTGCTCACCACAGCTATCCTGATTGCATCTTGTGCCGAAAATAAATTTGAATCTAAGCACGAACCTTTCGATCATTTCTTCTTCCAACGCGCATTTCCAGATAGCATTTTGGACTACGCAGCCATGGATCAGAGCTTAAAACGGGCCAAGCGGTTTGCCAACCAAGACGCGGCAAAATCTGATGACGCAGAATGGATGATAAATGGTCCTTACAACATCGGAGGACGAATTAATTGCGTGGCCATTCACCCGGAAAACGATGATGTTTGGCTGAGCGGAACGGCAGGCGGTGGCGTTTATCGCACCACAGATGCAGGCGAATCCTGGGAGCCAATTACAAATGAGATTAGCCACCTTCCAATTAGTGATATCGTTTTTGATCCTACCAATTCACAAACAATCTATGTCGGGACAGGCGACCCGAATGTTCCTGGTACCGTTTGGATCGGTGGTGGTGTTTTTAAAAGCACAGATGGAGGTGAAAACTTCGAGTACATCGGTCTGGAAGAATGCCGAATCATCTCTAAAATAGTGGTAAACCCCAATAATCCGGATCAGATTTTTGCCGGTGCCATGGGTGTTCCTTTTGTTGAATCTGAAGATCGTGGACTATATCGCAGTAATGACGGTGGTCAATCTTGGACTAAGATCTTCTCTGTATCAGAAGCTTCGGGAATCACCGATATGGTGATGAATCCTTCTAATCCCGAAGAAATCTATGTTGCCAACTGGAACAGAATTCGCACCGTATTCGAAAGTGTGGTATCTGGCGATGAAGGTGGAATCTTCAAAACTTCTGATGGAGGCGAAAACTGGACAGAGCTGACGAACGGCCTGCCGACTGGCCCTGTTGGGCGAATTGGGCTAAAGCTCTGGGATGTTGATCCGAGCAAAGTTTATGCGCTTTACGTCGGGGTGGATTCCCAGCTTCAGGGAATTTTCAAGTCGAATGATAGTGGGGCTTCATTTTCTGAAATACCAACGGATGGAATTGGCGAAAACGCTCTCGGTGGGTTTGGCTGGTACTTTGCAAAATTGGGATTAAGCCCTTTCGATGAAGATGAAATATCTGTATTGGGCGTAGACATGTATAGCACCACAGATGGCGGTGCGACCTGGTTTCAAAGCGTTCCAGATTGGTGGACCTACGAAGTACACGCCGATAAACACGACATGGAGTACATTGGAGATGGCGATATACTGCTCGCTACTGATGGTGGGTTGTACCGCACTACTACCGGACTTGAACCATTTAGCTTAGGATGGCAAGATGTGGATGAGATTCCAAACACACAGTTCTACCGCATTGCAACCGACCCGTTCACAGGAAGCGTTTATTATGGTGGAGCGCAAGATAACGGCACATCAGGTCCCGACGAGAACCCCGACGATCCATGGATCCGGATTTTTGGTGGGGATGGATTCACGCCGATTCCCGATCCGGTAAATCCAAACATCTTCTATTGCACAACTCAAAGGGGCAATTTTTACGCGATTGACTACGAATTCTTCGACTTCATCAATCTCACCGACCAAGGAATAGATCCAGATGATCGGAGCAATTGGGATAGCCCGTTCATTATGAGTCATTTTGACAATACCGTGCTCTATGCTGCTACGGAACGCGTGTACCGAATGGATTTTGCTCCTTACGGCACCTTCTTGCCTATTTCACCATCACTGGTAGATGATGTAGACAATAACTCAAACAGAACGATTTCCACATTGACGCAATCACCAATCGAAGAAAATGTTTTGTACGCAGGAACTTCAGATGGACTGGTATGGGTGCACCAACCCGATACCGAAGAATGGGAGAATATTTCTGACGGACTGCCCAATTACTACGTTACCGACATCAAAGGTTCCAGTACAGCGGCAGGAACTGTCTTCGTTTGCCTGTCGGGCTATCGCCTCAATGACAACACTTCGCATTTATACAGAAGTACCGATTTCGGAAGTACCTGGGAACCTGTGACAGGTGATTTACCTGCCATGCCAATTAATCACTTTGAAGAATACGCTCCAGGCATTTGGTTCATTGCCACAGACAACGGCGTTTATCTAACTGAAAATGGTGGGGATAATTGGTCACGCGTAGGTGCCAATATGCCATACATTGTAGTGAGTGACTTGGCTATTGACCATATTGATAACCGATTAGTTGCGGGTACATTTGCTCAATCAATCTGGTCGGTACCGCTGAGCGAAGTCTTGACAAATCCAGACAACACAAATGAAGGCGCAGAGCTAGATTTCTTGGTTTACCCCAACCCTGCCCGAGATCACATAAAGCTCGAAGGCCTTGATGATTCAAATCAATATGCGATCCATGACCTTTCTGGGAAAATGGTAGGAGCTGGAAAATTGGGAAGTGATCAAGACCAAATTAGCCTTCCTGAACTACCATCAGGTGTATATTTAATCACAGTCTTAAAAGATGGTGTTAAACTAGGCAGCAAAAAGATCAAAGTGATTGATTAATCCGTTTCATCCAGCTGGCGCTGAACCCGGTTGTACGGTCTAATGATTAAACGGATATCGCGATTGTAGTTAAAGAAATTATACGCCCAATTGAAGAATACCACGGCTCTATTTCGCCATCCAACCAAGGCCATAAGGTGAACGACAAGCCAGATAAACCAAGCGAAGGCGCCCTGGGTTTTAAACCCAGGTAATTCGCACACGGCTCGTGATCGCCCTACGGTAGCCATTGAGCCGGGATCCTTGTATTCAAAGGGCACCAAGGCTTTCCCAAGAGCTTGGTTCTTCAAGTTTTTGGCCAGATGTACGCCTTGTTGAATCGCTGGCTGAGCCACCTGAGGCTGACCTTTTGGGTATTTTGGGGTCTCCATATACGCGAGATCGCCGATAGCATATAGTCCTTCGAAACCTTCTACACGGCTGTATCTATCCACGCGAATGCGGTTTCCTCGCTCAATGACATCAGCCGGAATGCCACCAGGTGGATTGCAAGTCACGCCTGCTGCCCAAATCAAGGTTTGAGTATGCATAGGCTGTTTGTCAGTGGTTATGGTCTTTCCATCATAGTCCATCACTCTCGTATTCAACCAAACTTGCACACCGAGCTTTTCGAGATAGCGGGCCGCCTTCTCTGAACTTTCCACAGCCATAGGCGGCAAAACCCGGGAGCTTCCTTCCACCAAGTGGATGTTCATTCGTCTGAAATCCAAATCGGGATAGTCCATTGGCAGTACGTGCGCTTTGAGCTCGGCGATGGCCCCAGCTAGCTCCACTCCTGTAGGACCAGCCCCAACAATCACCACATTCATCAAGCTTTCACGCTCAGAAAGGTCATCGGTAAGCAATGCAGCTTCGAAATTCTGAAGCAAGAGCGAACGAATATTCAAGGCCTCGGGAACGGTCTTCATCCCCATTGCCAGCCGCTCTATATCCTTATTGCCAAAGAAGTTGGTGACCGTTCCAGTAGCCAGAACCAAAATGTCGTAGGTAAAGGTTCCTATAGACGTATCGATTTCTTTTTTCTCAGGGTGGATCTCTTCCACTTCCGACATTCTAAAATAGAAATTGGCCTTTTGCTTGAAGATTTTGCGAAGCGGATAAGCAATGCTATCGGGTTCGAGACCAGCTGTAGCCACCTGGTACAAAAGAGGTTGAAAGGTGTGATAATTATGCTTGTCGAGAAGTACGACTTGATATTTGCTCGAGTCTATCTTTCGAGCCAGTTGGAGCCCCCCAAAACCACCGCCAACAATGACAACGCGAGGCAAATTAGACAAGGGTATGTTCATTAGATTCAGTTGGCTTAAAGGTAGATAAAACCCAAATGAAAGTTCATTCGTTCTACCTATTTAGAATTCGATTTTTGTAGAAATTTCTGATAACGTTTGTACAACAATTCTGGAGATACCCCTCTCCAAAACTGTATCGTAGTCACAATAAAAAACCACTGCAACCGGTACTGGCCATAGGCCATATACTTCCTAGAAGATGTCTGAATTTTCGGCTTTAGAATTTGAAAGTTTGCTTGCTTCTCAAGTCGATGACAAAACTCCACATCTTCCATAATGGGTAAACTTTCGTCAAACCCACCGAGTGCTTTAAAAAGCTGTTTTGAAAGAAATAGCCCCTGATCCCCGCCGCGAGCCACTCGCCAATGAAAACGCGAAAAGAAAGCCCAGAAACTGAGAAAAATCGTACTTGGGGCAAACCTCAACCGAAAACAGCCACAGTCTTGTTGATTTTGAACAGCATCCAACACCATCCGAGCAAAATCTGGTGGTGGAATACTGTCGATGTGAAGAAAGAAAAGAATATCATGAGCAGCTTGGCTGGCCCCGAAATTCATTTGAAACGCCCGGCCTTTACGACTTGACACGACATATTTGACACCAAGCTCATCGCAAAAATTGTTGACATCGGCTTGAAAGGTGGCATCCACCAAGAGAAACTCAACAAGAAATTGATTTGATCGGAGCCGTATTTCAGGCAGAAACTCTTTGACCGTATCGATGGGCTCAATCGAAGGTATGACTACCGAAAGGGACTTCACACGAGGTGCTGTCTCAACTCACCAAGGTCCTTTTCTTCGTCTACATCGGTAAGCGTGGGCAAGAGGTGATAACTGAGCTTGAGTTGCTTCAAATCTAAGATCGTATCTAAGAGCACATCGGAAGTAGACCAAGATTTGTTTTTAAAAAGATGAGCGTAGTGGCGATCCATACCTATTAAATAGTACCCACCATCATGCGCTGGTCCCAGAACCACATTGTGATTATCAAGTGCGGCAATGGCATCTTCGATTATTTCGGAAGTCAGTTCGTAACAATCAGAGCCGATTACTATCACTTTCTCGTAAAACTGGCCGAAGGCCTGCCCAACTGCTCTATCCATTCGCTCACCCAAATCATCTCCCTTTTGAAGAAATTTTGGAAACTTATAGTAATCGAGAATATCAAAATCTTGAACCTTTTCGGAATAAAAAACGGCCTTATCTGCAAACACTTTGTCTGAAATGGCATGCGTGTGCTCTAGCAACTTCAAATAAATCATCAAGGCTTGCTTATCGCCAATGGTCTTGGCCAGCCTTGTTTTCACACGCCCGAGCTCTGGGTTCTTGGCGAAAATGATCAATAAACTATCATGGTTCATACTTCTTCTCGTAATTATTGACCCAAATGCCCCAAACGGCATTGTAAGGATGTACTTGTTCCACTTCATTTCCGGCAGTATCTACTACCGCGTAGCCTTTATTAGTCCAGTCGAAAATACCACCATATAAATTGAAAACGTGCCGAAAGCCAGCTTCGACGATCTTCTCACCAATCTCTTCACTTCGCTTCCCGATACTACAGTATACCACAACGTTTTTCGAAAGATCCAAATCGGCTAATGAAGCGAGATCAAAGTGCTCGTAACCGACATTTAGGGCCCCTGCGATATGACTAACGCGATACTCTGCGGGTTCACGGGCATCCAAAACGATCCACTCTTCAGATCCGACAACCTGGCTCAGACTATCACTCGAAATGGTTGGGAACGCCTTATTGAGCATGACGCCTAGCATGGTATCAAACCCAGTTACGTTTTGTCCTTTCGCAGTAAATATCCCCATGAATACTATCAATATGCTGATCAACAACGATTTCATTGCGCTACTGATGTCGAAGTTATCAATCTACAAGTAGTTCTGGGCGGCGGAACAGCTAATATTTTAAATGCCGGTTGTGAAAAAGAAAGCCAGTGAAAATAGATTTGGCCTAAAAAAAGCGCACCCTGGCCCGGGCCAGGGTGCTATCAAGAGCCCCGATAGAGTGAGACGATGAAAGAAATGGGACTCCTGAGTCTTTTTGCTTTCTCTTTGCTGATGCGAATGTAAAACAAAATAGTTAACGACGACAGTTTTTTTTCAATTCTAATTCAGGTCAAGTGCGTCTTTTCCAATTATTAAGGCAGCACAAGATTTTTCACCCCCTTAAATTCCACCGTTAAAAACCGATAGGAAACCTATGCTTTATTCTATTTATTTTACTGTTTTAAGTTTAGTGTCTTTCGATCCAGTATTCTGATATACTGAACGTAGTAATATCCTATTTATTGAAATGTGTCCATTTATTTTTGCCTACTATGAAAATAAAAATACAATTTGATTTTGAGAAATATTTGAAAAATACCCCTCCAAAAGGGGTATGTCACACCAAGAAAAAATATTTAGTTAAAATTTATTAACAGCCGTTTTAGCAGAAATATCGGCTAAAAATCGGGATTTGAAGTTCTCAAAAACATAAGAGCATGCTCGAAATACCTTTGCAAGTAATTCTGAAAATAAAAAAAGTAAACTTACGATTGATTAACTTTCAAGATGTACCCTTCACTGTGAAGGTTTTCGATATCGATATCCAAATCTTTGGCGAGGCGCTTGCGAAGCTTGGCGATATACACGTCCATACTGCGCTTCGAGAAATAATCGTCTTGGCCCCAAATCTGTCGCAACGCAACCGATCGAGGGGTGACTCGATTCATGTGTTGACATAGCAGAAGCAATAACTGAGACTCCTTCGGACTCAACCGCTCTTGGTGGTCAGCGAAAATCAAACTGCGCAACTCGGGCTTAAATGTATAAACACCGATAGGCAGCTCTTCAGGCATTTCGTTGCTCCCAAGTCCTACCCGCTTTAGCAGGTTTTGGACCTTGTAGAGTAGTATCTCCGTATCGAATGGCTTCGTTAGATAATCGTCAGCTCCCGCTTTATAGCCTTCGATTTGATCTTCCTTCTCCCCCTTCGCAGTCAGGAATATAATCGGAATCTCTTCGTTGTGCTTGCGAATATCTCGAGCTAAACTCAAACCATCTTTGTAAGGCATCATAACATCCAGCAAACAGATCTGGTAATTTGGATTTTGCTTGAATCGAGCATAGCCCACATTTCCATCCTGCGCCCAATCTACTTCATAACCCGACAATTCCAGGTAGTTCTTGAGCACAGACCCAAAATTGGTCTCATCTTCTACGAGCAGTATGGCACCTTTCGATCTATGCATCAACTGGAAGTTTAAATCCGATGGTAGTCCCCTTTCCTACCTGAGATGTCAAGGATAGCTCACCACCGTGAAGTTCAATGATCTCTTTGACGTAGCTCAGGCCTACACCAAAGCCTTTCACATTGTGAACATTTCCAGATTGCGCGCGATAAAAGGTGTTGAATGCCTTCTTTTGAACTTCGGTTGACATACCGATACCGCGGTCGGTGACCGAAACGGAAACCCGCTTGGGCTCAGACTTGATCTCAACCTGAATGTCGGGCTTTTCGGGACTGTACTTAATCGCATTATCCAAGAGATTAATCATCACATTGAATATATGGTTTTCATCGATGAGCACCTTGGATAGCGCTTCGGGCTTGTTTACATCAATACGTCCTTGTCGCGAGGCTACACGCAACTCCATACTCTCTACAGCTCCTTCAACTATCGTCGCCAAATCTGTAAACTCCGGTTTCAAAACGAGCTGGCCCCGCTCCATTTTGGCGAGTTGCAAGATCTTTTCTACATGGCCATTCAGTCGCTTATTTTCATCCGAAATGATTCCTGTAAATCGATCAATTTGGTTTGGATCGGACTTGATCGCTGGATGCTTTATTGAATCTACAGCCAGTCCGATGGTCGCCAACGGCGTCTTGAATTCATGGGTCATGTTGCTTATGAAATCAGACTTTACTTCGGAGAGCTTCTTCTGCCTAACCATGGTCACCATGGTATACACGAATGTGGTGATCATAAGCAAGGAAAAAAACAACGCCATACCGAGTACCCATCCGAGCTCCCTTAATATAAACATGTTTCTGGAAGGAAATCGCACCGATAATTGAGCCAAATCCGGGTTGTCAGGATAAAGGGGGAGCGAGTAGAACGCAAGCTGTTCGTCGTTTTCGAGATTTGGAAAATTTAGAAGGCTATCTGAGTCCATCACCACTCTGAAATCGAAGGGCTGAGACAAGCCACTTTTTTCAAAATTAGCAGCGAGCAAACTATCCATGTCGAGCAGACTCAATCGCTGCTCCACATCTGGCACATGCCTAATCTCTTCCACCAGCACATTCTGAGCTACATCTTGAATTAACTTGACCTTACGCTTAAACTCGTCTGCCTGAACTTCAATCATCAGTTCATCTTCTTCACTGTCAAAAGCTCCATCAACAATAATTTCCTGAATACCATTCTCTTCCACAAAAACCATGGTTCCAGCCTTATTGTTGATTACCCTGGTAGTGGTCAAAACAGTGTCGGTGCGTACGATGGCCGTTTCTACTCGCTTTACCTTTTTTTGATTGGGCTCTCGCGCTATTCTGTATTCATAAGACTGCTGAAACCCAGGAGTAGAATCGTTGAAATGAAGAACATCAAACTCAAAATCTTCACCCAGCAGATTCACAATTTGATAGGAAACATCCTCGGCTTCTAACTCACTGACTGAAGCGTGAAGAGCAGTTTTGACTTTGGCATCAAACTCAGCTTCCTTCTCAGCGACAGCCTTGTTTAGCCAATGCCATTCCAAACCCACCACCCCAAAAACGGATACAGTCATGAGTACACCAATAAGTATGATGGAATTCTTCTTCATTCTGATGCAAAGCTAGGTGGACGAGGGTCATTCTCAAAAACTTTAACCTTTCATTAACCCATTTTAGAATCCCCTTAACTCATTCCAAATCATCAATCCAGGACATTTGTATCAAACAAATAAACCCAGAATGACATGAAAACAAAACTTTACATAGCTGCAGGGTTGGTCACTGCACTTTCTACACTTGCCTTTATGCCTTTTGACTATGGAAACGGAAATGAAGACAGACTTCAATTCACTATTTATCATCACACTGAAAATGGGATGGAAACCTTCGATACCATTGTGAATTCTTCATCGAGCTTTACCATTCAAGATTTCATCGCATTAAAAGGGCTGAATGCTGCCGAAGTGGATATTCTAGATTTAGACAAACACAAATTTGCCGGAAAAGATATGGATGTAGAAATGTCTTTTGATGTGCGCCAAGACGGACCGATAGAAGTAAGTGAATTTAGAGACAAGGCCGGAAATGTGGTCATCATGAAGTCGGATGATGGTAATGCATTCGAAATTGAAGTAGACGGTGATGCCATGTCGATAAACATCGACAGCCTAATCTCGGCCCATGGAAATGGTGAAAAAGTGATGATGTTCAAAATGGAAGGCGACCCGTCAACAAACTCTGCAAGTAATCCACAGAAGAAAGTGGTAGAAGTACTCGTAGAAGTGGATGAAGAGTACGATACTAAAGATGGAAAATCACCTAAAGTGATTCGCAAAGAAGTGAAGCATTCCGGAAGCGAAGGACACTCAGAGATGTACTTCTACAATATAGATAAGGAAGCAGAAACTGATATACAGATCGTGTCAGGAGAATCGAAAGAAGACATTCAGATAGATGGCAAAACACTAGAAGAGTTCATCAAAGAAGTGAAAAGCAATGGCAAGGGCGAAGTTCAAACTGTAATCATGGAAAAACATGTAGATCAGGATGGAAATGTCACGATAGAAAAAACGGTGAACGGTGAAAAAGTAGAGCCTACAGCCGAAGAAATGGAAGCTGATCAGTTCCATTTTGAAACTCAGCCGGCTTCAGAAAGTTCAGATGATGTTCAAATCTGGATTGAAGAAATAGAAACAAGTGAAGAAACCGAATCGCATTCGGAATCAAAGGTCATCACATCAAATCGCCAGGTGGAAGTGAAAGTCTTCCCGTTGGAATCAGACAAGGTAGAATACATTATCAACGACGATGGAGACCAAGAAGTGGTGATGTACACCTACAAGTTTAATACTGTGCTTGATGGCGAACCCCTGTTTTTAAATGACACTTTTAAGATGAGAGATATCGCCATGGTAAAGCGCATTCAAGGAGAAAATGCTGACGAGAGCGAATCAGATTGGCAGTTTTCGAACGATGAAGCCAAACTGCCAATCGAGGAACTCACCTTCTACCCCAACCCAACAGATGGCGATTTCAGAATGAGCTTCTTCCTTCCGCAAATGGGCCAAACCAATATTGGCATCTACGACTTGGCTGGTAAAGGAGTGTATCAAGAAAACCTAGGAAACTTTGAAGGTCGATACGATCAAAACATCAATCTCAACAACCTCGAAAGTGGAACCTATATTCTCCGCATCAGTCAAAATAACTTAAGCCTGGCAGAGAAAATCATAGTCAACTAAAAAAAGCTAAACACTAAACAACCCAATCGGCCGCTCTGAACAGTCAGAGCGGCCGATTGGGTTTAAATTCATTATCAATGCATTGACCTACAAATTTGTTCCACTGCTTCTATTGGCACTCTTAATATTAAGTATTTGATGATGTTTGTTCTTGACATAAACAAATAACAAATCACTATGAACTTAAAGATCTACTTTTCAATTTTAGCACTATTCATTTCAAGCTTATCAATAGGCCAGGAATACATTTGGGGAATCAATTTTGGCGGTAATGGAGAAGATGTGGTTAGAGCTATGGCCGTGGACGATGATGGAAATGTATTCACCACTGGATACTACACCGATACATCAGATTTTGATCCGAGCGAAAATACCGCCGAATTCGTAGCAGAAGGATTCTTTGACATATATATTCACAAAGTAAACTCAGATGGTGACCTCGAATGGGCCCGAAGCATAGGTGGATCATTCTTTGAATATGGAACCGGAATTGAAATCGACCCTGATGGGGCGGTGCTGGTAACCGGTGTTTTCACAGAAACTGTAGACTTTGATCCCGGCGAAGGTGAAGCACTTGTCACCTCGAATGGTGCCGAAGACATTTTTGCACTCAAACTAGATGCTAACGGCAACTTTCTTTGGGTATTTACTGCAGGTAGCGAGTTCTATGAAGAGCCCGTTTCAATTCACGCCGACGAAAATTCGAACGTATATGTGTCGGGATACTACGCTAATCCCATTTCTTTTTCGGCAGGGCTTGAGACGGTTACTATCTCACCTGAAGGAGGCCAAGATGCCTTTGTTTTTAAGCTCGATGGCTTCGGAAACTTTCAATGGGCTAGAAGTGTTGGCGGTCAAGAACAGGATCTTTGCCTGGGGATGGATGTGAGTACTTCTGGAAATGTATATCTGACAGGATACTTTTCATCTATAGTTGATTTTGATCCGGGAATTGGAGTTAATGAATTGACCGCTTCCGATGAGAATGATGCTTACGTATTGAAGCTGAGCCCTTCAGGAGAGTACGTGTACGCTACAGCCATAGGTGGGATAAACAACGAAGTAGCTTGGGACTTAGCAATCGATCAAAGTGAAAATGTCTTTGTTGGCGGTGGATATCGCGGAACACTCGAAGCAGGTGACATCTCTCTACCTGCAGGGCCAAATGAAGATAATGAAGCATTTATTGTAAAGCTCGATGGCGACGGAAACCCTGAATGGGGCAAAGGATTTGGTGGAGTTGGCTATCAAGTGGGGTATGACATCAATACCGACCTAAGTGGCAATGTCGTATTTGCAGGGTATTTTGACGGAACTGTCGACTTCGATCCATCAGAAGAAACCTATGAGCTTGTAAAAGAAAGCTCAGAACCTTACGATGCATTTGTGGCAAAACTCAATGGCGATGGTGGCTTTGTCTTCGCTGCTCAGTTCGGCGGATCGAATTTCATAGAGCATCACGGTGTAGATACGGATGCGGCTGGAAACATTTATCTCGCTTCACCATTTCAAAATAGCGTAGACATCAATCCCAACCCTAGTGAAGTCGAAGCGGCCACTACACAAGGATTTAGAGATAACTACATTGTCAAAATCAGCCCAAACAGTGTACTCAGTATTGGTGACTTAAAAGCTCTTCCAGAATTTAGTCTATACCCCAACCCAACTTCCGACTTTATTCAGCTAGGTGAATTGGAAGCATACATGCTCCCTTATCGCATTGTAGACTTACAGGGGAAAGTTGTTATGAGTGGTTTTCACCAACGTGGAGCGCGTGTTGAAATTTCAGGTTTGGAAGAAGGACAATACGTGATCTTGCTTAAAGGATATGCACCAAAATCTTTCATCAAGATCTGATGTAACTCAGTGATTGATAGAAAAGGCATCGTTTCTCCTGGCGGTGCCTTTTCCATATTGCCATGATCTGATGAACGAAAACATCCAATCAATATTTGGAAATCGAGATCCGCAAGCCCATTTTTACGCTATGCAAAATCTCGACATATTGGCTGACTTCCTTCTAGTAGGCGGAATGACCCTGACGGGAATCTTGATTTTCATAACTCTTAAGTCGAAGAAAACCTTCTCAAAGCACTTATTGGCTGTGTTTTTAGGCGTTAGTTTTTTCTTTCTACTCTATTATTACGCCTTTCTTCACAAAGCCAGCATCCTAGCCAGTATCTCCGTGCTTTTTGCTTATGGAATGGGGTTCTTGATCGGACCAGTGCTGTACATCTACGTTAAGTCACTTGCCTTTTCAGCTTCAAAACTCAAACCACAGCTCGCAAAATTATTGATCCCCTACTTCGTATACTGGAGCCTTTTCAGCTTGCCCTTAGCTCTTAATATTTTCGATAGAGAAAACTTTACGGTATATGGCCAATGGGTTTCCGATACATCCGACTATTTCAATATAGTAGAAAACCTCTACTTCATCTTTTTCGCTTTTGCTTCACTGAGGCTATTGAGCAGGCTCGACCACTGGGTGAAATGTCAATATGCCGACCTTACCAGCAAGAACTTGAGCTGGTGCCGAAGACTGATAATTGGTCTAATCACAATTCTCGTGTTCGATATTTTTCTGTCGTTTTACGAACTGGCCTTTCCTCCTACCGAAGTCGTTTGGAACGTAGGCTTGTTCGTAGCGTTCACACTAATAGTTTTGCTACTCTATATTGGGTACATGGGATTGTTTCAAGCGCAAATATTTGTCCATGCATTTCTCATGGAAGAAAAAATCCTACTACCTAAACCCACTCAAGAACAAGGCGTTGGATATACAGGACTACCTACCCAACTGGCCCAAGAAATGAAACAACGTGTTGAAGATGCCTTGGTAAAAGATAAACTATATACGAATGAAGATCTGACACTAACTGATCTTGCCAATGCAATTGATTCATCTGATAAAAAGCTCTCAATCCTGCTGAACCATCACATGAACACAAACTTCTATGAGCTTGTGAACACGTATCGGGTGGAAGCCGTCAAGGAAATGATGAGCAGAGCTGAATTCAATCATTACACGTTAATTTCAATAGGCCTGGAAGCTGGATTTAAATCAAAAACCAGCTTTAACCGGGTTTTTAAAGCGAAATCAGGTATGACTCCTTCCCAGTTCAAAAAGTCGATGACTGGAAATCCAATGGTCAAGGCAAGAGTTTGATCGATATTCAAATTGCGCTTGCAAAACCCACTACACCACACAATCGATTAATCGCTCTTTCGGTCATAGAATACTATTTTTTCGATTACCTTCAATTTTTAAGTTGAGCGCTTTCCATGGATGTATTTCGACTCTTACGCTACCGATTTAGTTCGCTGATCAGATATGTTCTGATTTCATGCGTTATGATGATCGCGCTTGATCAAATCGGAAACTTTGATGCTCCCTGGTTCATCACCTTACTTTTCGCTGCAACAATTGGTCTATTTCTAGGGCTCTATCGGATGTTTATTGGGTTTGAGTTTCTCAGGCCTTGGCCTATTATACTGCGTATTATTGCTCAAATCGCTATAATTCAGGTTCTTATTTTAATCTCGGCAAATTTGATTCAGTTTGCCTTGGGTTACCTCGATCTGAGAGACCCATCTACCCCAGTGCGCGAACTCTTGGTTTCTAGAAACTATGTAGCGCTTTACTACAAAGCCCAACTTTTCTCTTTCCTGCTCTATTTCTTTATTTCCCTGGAGAACATTCTCGGCCCATCCTTTCTCATTGACTATGTATTGGGAAGGTATCACAGCCCGACAACCGAGAAAAGGATATTGCTGTTTATGGACTTGAAAAGTTCAACCCAACTGGCTGAGAAGATGGGTGATCAAAAGTTTTATCACTTCTTAAACGAGACATATGGCTTACTCAATAAGCCGCTCATTTTTTCGAAAGGTGAGATTTTGAAATATGTAGGTGACGAAGTGATTATCACATGGAAACACCAAGAAGGCGTTGCACTCAACAATTGTCTCAATTTTTTCACAGAATACATGGCCGTGCTTGATCAAAACAAGGCGAACTTTATCAAAAAATACGGAGCCGCTCCCGAATTCAGAGCCGGTATGCACTCCGGAAAAGTGGTAACCGCTTATTTGGGTCAAATTAAAAAACAGCTCGACTTTAGTGGTGATTTGATGAACACCACATCGCGGATTATGGATTTGGCCAAGGCAAAAGGCTATGAACTCATTGTTTCCGAATCTCTATTCTACCAATTGCATTACGATAAGATTGTTTTTGACCGCCTTCCTGATGCACAGCTCAAGGGAAAAGAAGAAGTGATAAACCTAGTAGGCGTCAATGTGAAAGCACATACCAAAGAAATAGACCACAAGACTTCTAATCGCCGCAGCCTTGGACGGTGATGAATACTATATTTGCAAAAAACCTGAACACCATGAAAAACCTTATTCTCGCATTATTTGCAATTATGCTTTCGGCTTCAACTTTTGCCCAGGCAGACGATCTCGACTCCAAATGGCTCCGCTATATGGTTGAGAGCGAAAGACGTACAGTATTTCTCGAAGCTATGGACTTGAAAGGAGCAGCGGACTCTACATTTTGGGTGCTTTTCAACGAATATGAAAAAGAGCTCGATGAGATGAGAAAAAAATACATCGAAGACCTTGCGGAGTACGCTAAAAAGTATGACCATATGACTGGAGATGACGCTAGTGACTACATCAACAATCACTTTACACATGAAACACAACGCATAGCTCTTCAGAAAAAGTACCACAAGAAAATTGGAAAAGCTGTAGATCAAAAAACGGCTGCCCGCTTTATTCAAGTTGATGACGCTGTATACATGATCATGCGCCTAAACGTGATGGACGAGTTCCCATTTATCGGAGATTTCAATTAATAGATAGCTAGAAAACTTAAAAAAGCCATCAGTTCCATACTGATGGCTTTTTTTATTCGGTAAGGTCTGGAAAAGCTTGACTCAATTCAGCGTATGTATCTTCTGAAGGAACATCGGAGCTGGCGTAAAAAACCCGACTCCCATCACTAAATGTTAATTCTATGTATGGTGGGGTCTTGGTATTTAAAATCAACTTCACCTTCTCTCCTTCGGCCGTTTTAAACCATCCCTTGCTTGTGCGTTCAAGAGCAAAACCATTGAGTCTGGATGAAATCGATGGAAGATCTTCTATCAAGCGTATTGACTCGATTTCGTCGCGGGTCCATTCATCGCCATACATGCCGGTAATCTCGATATCCATTGACCCAATCACCATTCGGTTTTCCTTCATTCCCATCATGAGCAAACCAACCACAAAGACAAGGGTAATGAGTAAAACGAAAATGCCAATCTTGCTATTGATCGATTTATTTGGGTTTCCGAACTTCTGCGCTTTCCAAATAAAATAAATGTAAGCTAGAATGGGGTAAACGCCCAAGAAACCACCAGCGGCATCACCTCCCAGTAGAAAATACGCAAAGCATCCAAGGGTGATAAAACTCAGTCCCAAGAAAATATGGAATCGTTTGAAAAATGGGATGAACCCATCAAGATCAAATGCATCCCTTTCTTCTTGGCTAGCCGTATTGTACCCAGCCAATAAGTATTTGGCATTGTTCTTAGTCAAGACAAAAGCGAGAAGTATGAACAAAGCGCCCAACCCAAAAACGAAATAGAGCATAATTGTGAAGTTTTTAATTGATTAACATGAAGATAAGCCTTGGCCGTGATACTTCCATACCGTTCATACCAAAGCAAAGCGGCCCCGAATAAATTCGAGGCCGCTTTTCCAATCACTTCCAATTCTACCTAGAAGCTATCGATGTATTCCTTAATTTCTTCTTTTGTTTTCCCGGTCTTCTCTTGAATTCTCCCGAGAAGCTCATCTTCTTTTCCTTCCACATAAGTCAAATCGTTTTCTGTCAACGATCCGTACTCCTGCTTTAGCTTTCCTTTTAGTTGATTCCAGTTTCCTTTAATTTTATCAGTAGTAGATCCCATTTTGATTTTATTTTAATTGTTTGACCTTCTTAGTGCGAAGACTATGCCATGCCGAGACATCTCCTAGAAACAGCCTATCTCTGGTCATTTATCAGGATTAACATGGTTTTTGCTGTAGAGCTGAGTTCACAGTTGTGGCTTTAAGCCCACACCCATAATACCTATTTCAAATGGCTTTTATAGCTGAGATTTACTTCATACCTTAATTGGAGCAACGCTACACAAAATGACGCAAGAACTACTCAGCCCTATTCACGAACTCAAAGATCACATCGCAGAAAACTTTCCAACCTTTTTCTGGGGCGCGGTGACATTTTCCATATGCCTATTGCTTGGAATCGGAATAAAGCGACTCGCTGTAAGAAGGCTTAAGAAAAGGACAGATGACATTCTACTTGTCAATTTTGTAGGAAGACTGATACTCGTATCGTTTGTGCTGTTAGGTACCATGTTCTTGCTCAAAGCTATCGGTTTGGGGTCAGCGGCCGGGAGCATACTAGCCGGAGCTGGTGTGTCGGCCATTATTTTGGGATTTGCCTTCAAGGATATTGGCGAAAACTTCATAGCTGGGTTCTTCCTAGCGTTTTCGCGACCTTTTGGAAATGGCGATTTGATCGAACTCGAAGGCATTAAAGGCGTGGTGAAAGAAATGAGCTTTCGCACCACACATATTCGCACTTACGATGGCCGCGACATATTCTTGCCAAACGCCATGTTGGTCAAAAATCCGCTTTCGAATTACACCCGCGATGGCTTGCTTCGGCACAAGTTTGTTTTGGGGCTCGACTACGGCGATGATATTGCCCTAGCTATGAAAACCGTTCTAGATGACTTGGCCAAAATGCCCGAGTTGGAGCAGTCGAAGAGTTTAAAGCCTTTTATTGCTATCGAAAACTTCAATGTGAGCACTGTAGATTTGGGCATCTACTTTTGGATTAATTCACATCGGCAAGGGCGAAATGTAGTCGAAGTGAAGAATGAAGTCATGGAGCGGAGTCTCGCTTCCCTAAGCAACGCAGGATTTACCCTTCCTGCTGATATTGTCGAGCTTAAAATTTATCAGGAAGGAAAGCCAATACCGCTGAGAATGGTGGAGAGTGGAGCCGAGTTGACAGCATCAAAATAAGATACCAACCAACCGTGGATTTTGATCAACAATGAGTGGAGTAAGGTCACGGTGATTTCACATTTTGTATTGCACTCTTCGCTTCAAACACCCGTGTACGTTGCATTCAGCGGATGCTGCCTTTCATGTAACATTTTGGAATGATCATGGCATCTATTGGATCGAAATCATAAAATTTAATAGATCAATGGATAAGATTAAAAACAAACGAGTAGCCATCCTCGCCACTGATGGTTTTGAAGAGTCAGAATTAGTATCACCCTTAAATGCGCTCAAGCACGCTGGTGCTGAAGTGGAGATCATTTCCCCAAAATCGGGTCAGATCAAAAGCTGGAAGGATGGAAATTGGAACATGTCGATCGATGTGGATAAGACGCTCGATCAGGCAGATTCAAAAGATTACAATGCACTAATGATACCTGGTGGGGTCATCAACCCCGATCTACTTCGAAAAGAAGAACCTGCCGTTAAATTCGTTCGTGCCTTCTTTGACGATCATAAGCCGGTAGGCGCAATCTGCCACGGACCACAAATGCTGATCGAAGCGGATGTTGTAAACGGGCGAAACCTAACGTCCTACCATTCTATTTCAACGGACTTAAAAAATGCTGGTGCAAATTGGATGGACGAAGAAGTAGTCACGGATGCCGGATTGGTAACATCACGTTCACCAAAAGACCTTGATGCTTTCAACTCAAAATTGGTTGAAGAAATCGCCGAAGGAAAACATGCTGAGCAAACGGCTTAATTAAAAGACGGCACAAAAAAGGTCGAGCAAAATACTGCTCGACCTTTTTTTTCGACTAAAATTCGATTGAATACTACGTATCGTTTTTTAAAAAGACGTTTACCGCTGTAAAATTGTCGGAGTGTTCTAATAATATCACCATCGTTGCAGTCAACGGAACAGCAATCAACATTCCGATCACACCCCAGTATTGATTCATAACCAGCAGAGCTAGGATCGCCACAAATGGGTTCACATTCACACTATTTCCAAGAATAATGGGTGAAATAAAGTTGTTTTCAACAAATTGGATGACCATATAAAGTGCCATGACACCCAAACCATAAGACAGTGAATCCTTAGTAACGAAAGCGAAAAGAACCGGGATAAGTGCTCCGATAAAAGTTCCGATATAAGGGATGACTGTAAGCACAGCCGAAAGGACACCCAACAGCAAAGCGTAGGATATGCCAAATGCCCACAAGCCAATGGTAGCCAGCGTTGCGTTGATCAACACCACGAGTCCTAGGCCTGAAAGATACCGTTGAATCATTGACTTTGATTGAGAAATTGTCTTTCGGAATTCGCTTGAAATTTTGGAATCCAGGGAACCCAGAAAAAGATTGACTCGATTGCGGTAAAAGAGAATAAAAAAGATGAAAATAGGCAGCAAGGACATGGTTGTAAGCACACCGCCCGTTGCGCTAATAAAATCAGAAAGAAAAGATCCGACCATACCCATATCCTCCGGCATGATTTTGTCCAGATCTTCAGTATTGCGCATCACAGGGGGCTTGATGCCCTCTGGCAAATATTGAGACAAGCGGTTTACCTTCTCAAAAAAGGATTTCTCGAAGCTACCAGCCGAGGTGTTGAGTTCCCTAAGCTGAAAGGCTGCCATAGTACCCAATGCCAAAACTACGATAGCAGTGGTGACTACGGGTATCAAGCAACTCAAGAGCCTGTTTAGGCCAAGCCCTTCGAGCCACTTTACCATGGGGAGTATCACTAAAGCCAAAATGGTGGAAAGCACCAAAGGCGCGAAAACAGGTCTCAGCAAGCTTCCAAGCAAAAGGACCAGGCCAAGTGTGGCTGCGAGGTAAAACAAGTATTTCAACCTCTTGTAGTCTAAAAGATTATTCATTGAATTAAGATTTTGAATTACTCGTCTCAGCCTTGAGTCGGAGTGCTAAATGATCACTTGAAAAGTCGGACTAAAAATTTCATCCACATTTTGGAAGCTTCCAGATCATTCAAGATTGTTGTGAAAGATCTAACCAATTTTGAAGGCGAAGAGATATCCTTATCGAAAAGGATCGAAAATAGACTTGCTCCAAGCTTTACTGGAGACAAATACTGTCTTTTCATTCGCTCCGCCCTTCCTGACATCTCCGTTTTGATCAACTCTCGCTTTATCTTAAGCAGATCGATTTCCCGGTCGAGATCATTCAAGGATTTTATGTGTTTATATTCCGGCATCTGAGAGATCTTTTAATACTTGGTGTATGATTGGCTTCTCCAAGACACGTTTGGCTAAACCAACAGAAATTATCGTTAAAACAATCCCAACTCCACCTGCGCACAAAAACCCCAAAGCGAGATTATTGAAATATGTGCCAAAGGCAAAACCAACCGCCATCAATAAAAGGAGCATGCTGATCAGCCCGAAAAGAAATGAGATACAAATGGCGGTAATGCGCGTCAACACTCGAGTTGATCGTCGCGCAATCCGCAATTTCAGCAGCTCCTTCTCATTCTCTGTGTAGAGCTTGATGGCTGCCTTTCCCTCTATGAAGTCATCCTTCAGCATAGCTATTAGACTTCGGTGGCATTGGCAACTTTCTCAGCTGCGTCGTGCATTTGACTTTTCATTTTCTGATACGCCTGGCTCACTTTATCTTCGATATTCTGCTCCATCTGAATGGCTTTTTTCTTAGCCTTTTTGCGCATTTTCTTTCCTTGCTTGCTATTGAGGTAGAGCCCTGCTCCGATTCCCAGTGCTGTTCCCAATAGAAATGTTACGATGTCATTGTTTCCTCTACTCATGATATAAAATTTTAAAAGTTATAAATCCGAGAAACACCTTTCCTAAACTTCAACTCTAATCAAACAAAAGAGCGAGATGTTCTCAATAATCAATTTACGTAATATATGGCAAGCTTAGTGCCTAAACTCACCATAGTCCACCGTCCCACAAACCCCTATTTATCAACCCTTTAATATAGCTCAAAATTTCCAACAAACTAGGGTTGTGGAATTTTTTACCCAATTCATAAATCCTGGTTCTACAGTCTGGCTCCTCGAAACACAGCTTCAAAGAAAAAGCCCCCTAACCAAGTATGTCAGGGGGCTTGTCTGGGCTGGGAATTATTCGATTAGGCTTCTAAGGACTCTAATTTTTCCTTAAGCTTTTTGTATTCTTCTTTGGTTTTGTCTTCCAGTTTGTCATAATTATCTTCAATCCAGTCCATTGAATCTTCCCATCCATCTTCTATGTCATCGCCAATTTCATCGGCTTTGTCAGAAGTTTGATCTCCTTTCTTTTCCATCCAATCTTTGAGATCTTCCATTTTCTGTTCGGCCATCTTGTTGAATTCTTTCACTTCCGAAGAGTTCTTTTTCATGGCCTTATCCATTCGGTCGTCTAACTTGTCAAGTTTTGACTCCATATTGTCGTCTAGCTTATCAGCTTTCGACTCAAGTTTTTCTTCGAGCTCATCGTATCGGTCTTGAACGAGATCCCAATTGCGGTCTACAGTGTATTCTACATTTTGCTCTACACTGTCAACGTATGCTTCCAGTTCATTCATCGACTTTTCAATTTCCTTATCCTTTGAGCTGTCGCTACATGCCGTAAACAATACGATGGTAGCTGCTGCGATAGTGATCATGTGCTTTTTCATTATTCTTTGTTTTAGTGTTCTTGCCTAAGATAAGACCAGTATTAAGCCAAGTTTTCAAGTCTTGATTTACAGACACTTAACACCTTTCATCTTCAAATGTGTGGATGAAGTTCCACAGTATCTGTGTAGCGGAATCCCAGGGGGAAGTGGTTAGGATAAATGAAGGGGGATGTAAATGGAGAAAACCGAACCTTTGCCCAATTCGCTTTCGACATTTATTTCTCCACCGTGTTCGGAGATAATGGTTTGGGTAGAAGTTAGCCCAAGCCCCACTCCTTCTGGCTTGCTTGTGTAGAATGGATCGAACAATGATTCAGCCTGGGTCTCTTCCATTCCCGAGCCATTGTCTTCCACTTCAAAACAGAAGAATGCTCCGTCGATATACGTTCTGCAACTGACAAGTTTAAATTCCTTGTCCATGCATTCAAGTGCATTCGTTAGCAAATTTGTAAAGGCAATTTTGAGCTTCTCTTTATCGCCAACTACCACGGTCTGTGATGTGATAAACTCCTTTTGGATTTCTACTCCTTCTAATCTAGCCCTATCCATAATCTCATCAACCACAACATTCGCAAGTTCCATCACATCAAATTCGCGCTTTTCAAAGACTTGTTGCTCAGAAGATCTCAATAGCTGACTCAAGATGTTCTCAATACGGTCGGTACATCGCTGAACGATATCAAAGTAAAGCTCCAAGCTTTCATTTCCTTCCGTTTCGGCTCGCAATTGATCGATAGCCAGGTTTACATTAGTTAATGGATTCCGAATCTCGTGAGCCATCGTTCGAGCCAACTTGTAGGTGGTCGCAATTTTATCTGACTTTTTCTTTATGGCCTTGATCCGCTCTTCGTGAGAAATATTGGTAAGCGTACCATGGAAATCTGAAATAGCGGTTTGCAAAACCCCGTTTTTCATAAACGACTCAGAAATAGGTGAGATGCTTAGATGTCCGAGAAATGTCGATTTCGTATCTGAATTTTCCGAACGCACCTTTACTTTCATAGAGACAGCCCCTCCATTCTCAATGCGGTTCATGAGATCTTCACGCTGCTTCTGATCTGCTACAAAAGAGAGAATACTCTGACCTACAACCGCGTCTCTCTCTCGATTGACCGTATCCAAGAAAGCATCATTCACTCCCGTTATCCCCAAGCTCGAATTCAAGAAGAACGCCGGTACACCTGAGTTATAGAAAAGTGAAGCATACCTTTTGCGCTGTTGCTTCAGCTGCAACCTGAGCTTTGATGTTTCGAGGGCATATGTAAGAGTGTTGTGGAGTCCCGCGGCCTTGAATCGGCCTTTGACAAGAAAGTCAGACACGTTCGATTTCACATGAAGATACTCTCGTTCATCACTAGGATCATCATTCATCACGAGAATGGTTGGTCGCGGATCCAAGAGTTCATTCACTTCTTCCAGGTGTGTCCACCTATTGTCAGACAGGAAGCTTTCATCGATTATTGCAATTGAGCTATCGGCCACCGACTCATCCACCTTATCGTAGTGAATTACCGTGTACTTTTCTTCCCAGTTACTCATCAAAAGATGCTTCAGATCCTTTGCAAAATCGAGTGATGGGCTCAGAATGAGAACATTGAGCTTATTCATGAATTTTGGATATCAAACTGCTTTAGCTTGTTGTAGAGTGTTTTCCTGTCTATGTTCAAGATTTTAGCTGCTTTAGACTTGTTGTTCCCCGTTTGCTCCAGTACACTCAATATGCGATCACGCTCAGCACTGTGGGCAACACTTTTCAATGTGTCATCGCCAAAATCTACTTCATTATTAAACCCATACTTGATTTCCTCGGGCAAGACGTCCACTTGCATTTCTTCGCCTTGGGTGAGCAAAACGCCCCTTTTTATCACATTTTTGAGCTCCCGAAGATTTCCAGGCCAGGTATATGACTGAAACTTGTTGATCACTTCTTCACTTATTCCGCTCACGCTTTTTTCGAGTTGTTGATTGGCTTGGTCAATAAAAAGGTTTGCGAAAAACATCAAGTCACTCTTTCTATTTCGCAAGGGACTCAAACGGATACTGAACTCGTTAAGCCTGTAATATAGGTCTTCGCGAAACGTTCCTTCAGCTACAGCCTGTTTTAAGTTTTCGTTGGTTGCTGCCAATATGCGTACATCCACCTCTATGTCTTTCGATCCACCCAATTTGGAAAACTTTCGCTCTTGAAGTACGCGCAAAAGTTTGAGTTGAATATCGTAACTCAAATTCCCAATTTCATCGAGAAACAAGGTCCCACCATCAGCCAACTTGAATTTTCCGTCTCTTGCCGATACAGCTCCAGTAAAGGCACCTTTCTCGTGACCAAAAAACTCACTGCCTGCTATATCCTTAGGTAGCGCCCCACAATCGATGGCAACAAACGGTTTCTTCGCTCTTTTACTGAGTCGGTGAATCTCTTTGGCCACAAACTCCTTCCCCGTTCCTGTCTCACCCTGAATCAAAACCGACATGGGAGTCGGCGCTACGATCTCCATGTTCTTGTAGATGTTTTGAGATTCGATGCTCTCTCCTTTAAAATAAGGTGTATCCGGGGATTTCGAGCTAGTTTTTGGTTTGGCCGGTGCTTTTGACGGCGCACTTGAAACAACACCGTTTTGGCTCAAAGCTTCGTTGATGGTGTTGAGAATTTCTTCAGGGTAAAGTGGTTTTGTAACATAATCGAAAGCACCGTACTTGATTACTTCCACGGCCATTCGAATATCAGAATATCCCGTAATAACTACGACGGCCACATTCGGATTGGCCGCTTTCATTTGCTTTAGCAGTTCCAGCCCGGTTTGGTCGGGCAAACGGAAGTCAGTAAGAACCAAATCAAACTCAGATTTGGAGAGAGCTTTTAAGCCATCGCTCCCCGTGTGAGCCGTTTCTACTACATATCCTTTGCGCTCAAGAAAACCCTTGAGCAGCGTACAGATATCAATTTCGTCGTCGACAACGAGAATTCTTCCTTTCGTTTCCATTTCCCTATATCTTGCAGTTAGGCTTCAGTTACAACATTCAATATCTCTGCTTTGTTGAAGGGCTTGGCAATTAAATAATCCACCTCGCTTTCTTCCACCTTATCGATCAGGCTCTTATCCTTTTGTGCCGTGATAACAGCAATGCAGGGGTCGTATTCTAACTTGTTGATAAAAGGCAAAAGATCAAGCCCAAACTCATTCGTTAAATTCAAGTCTAAAAAGACTACAAAATATTGGTTCTCTTGCAATGCGGCTTTGGCTTGAGAGAGATTCTGTACGGCAGTGACGGCGTACCCTTCCGACACGAGCAGCATTTTCATCAAAAAACCAATGTCCCGCTCATCATCTACTACCAATACATTCTTCTCTTCCTCATATTCTGACTTCACGTTCCGCATGTTTATATTCTTAATTCCATAATTCGCTACGCTCTTGTGAAACTATTGTGCCAAGGGCACCTGCATCTTGCACAAATTGACTTGGCTCTAGCTCCACTCGCAAGATAAGGACTCTGATTTGTTCTGGTCAAATTCTGCTCGCAATGAAACTGTGAAAGTCACACCCCAATAACTGTGGAGAATCCACACACTTGAGCCACATCAAAGCTCTAAAAGCCTACAGAACAGTGTTGGCGCGGTTTTTCCAAAGAAATTACTCAAATAGAAATATTATGGAATTTAACCTGAAGGAAATTACCGAGATCATTTTCGAGAAGTTACGCGGCTGGCTCATGACGGCTATCGATCACTTGCCAAATCTCGCCTTGGCAGTCATCATCCTGATTGCCGGGTATTTTGCCGCGAAATATATTTCCAAATTCGGAAATCGATACATCTCAAAAATTGTTCGAAATAGAACCATCGGCAACTTTATCGGAAAGCTTCTATTTATTGGTGTTTTCGTGCTGGCTGGAGTCATGGCCTTGTCCGTCATGAATTTGGATAAAACCATCTCGTCTATACTCGCCGGATTGGGGATAGCTGGGCTGGCTTTGGGGTTTGCCTTTCAAGACACAGCAGCCAATCTCATGTCAGGTGTTTACATATCCTTCAAACAGCCACTAGCGCTCGGCGACATTATTGAAACTAAAGACGGGCATATGGGTGAAGTACTCGACATAAACTTGCGCGTAACCAAACTTAGGCTCTTTGATGGCCCCATTGTATTTGTGCCCAACAAACACCTATTTCAAGACTATTTCGTGAACTATACCGAGAATGGTAAAAGAAGGTTAGATCTGGATTGTGGCGTTACTTACAATGCCAACTTAGAAGAAGTAGAACGCATTGCAATCGAAGCTCTTGAAGGCATAGAACACAGGTCAGAATCAGATCCCGTGACCATTCACTGGAAAGAGTTTGGTAGTAGTTCCATCAATTTTTCAGCTCACGTGTGGATGGAGTACAGTCGGAAGCACAGTGACTATATTCTTACGAGAAATGAAGCGATCAAGGCGCTGAAAAAGGCGTTCGACTCAAATGGAATCACCATACCATTTCCAATCCGCACACTCGATTTTGGAATTGAAGGTGGGCAAAGACTCCACAAAGAGTTAAAAGTGTTGGAATTAAACGGAAGCTAGGTCCCTGAGACAATTGAGCGCATTCTTTTTCATCAAAAAATAAAAGGCTACTCTTGATTGAGTAGCCTTTCGCATTTCCAATGAATTTTGGAGTCTAGCCAACCAAATTCATTATCAACGAAACGATTAGTACAATTATGAAAATGTAGAATAAGAGCTTAGCAATTTTAGCGAAGCCTTGAGATACGTTTCCAAATCCAAGTACTCCAAACAATATTGACAAAAGTGCTGCTGCGATAATCCATCCGATCATTTTTCTTAGTTTTTATGGGTTCAAGCTAAGAGTGCCAATTACTGTACCACTCAATACAAAACCACTAGTTATCAAATGAATGAACACAAAAAACCCCCCTGACAACTAGTGTCAGAGGGCTTCGAAACCAAAACAAACCGGTTATCATTTGTCGTAATCTCCCAGCCTCAATGCGATGTATGCCTGAATAGATCTGTTCTGGCCATCGCCAATAAAGAATTCTGCTTCATCTGAATCTTCCACGTTCACTAAACCATGCGCGTATCGAGCCCCCACTTGCAAGGCATTGAAGTTTAAGGCCAGGCCTGCCGCTAAACCATAATCTACGTTTCTGAAATATTCCTGATCGAGCTCTTCGCTTTCGTTGTATTCACTGCCCAGCAGGGTGCCTTCCACATCGTAACTCGCGGTAGAAAGAAAGGCGATGTACGGCCCAAAATTGAGCTGAGCGACTTCACCCAGATTCAATACCCCAAGCAAAGGCACTTCAATGTAGTTGAGATTCAGCGTTGACTCCCCATCCAAATTGAGTAAATCGTCTTCATACGTAGTGCGTGACCCTTTTGTAGAGTAGAGCAATTCGGGTTGGAAGGAAATAGTCTCAGACACGGGGATGTTGAAGAAAATACCTGCGTGATATCCCAATCTAAGGTCGCTTTCGGCATTCTCTACATCGGACAAATTGAGCGTAGTAAAATTCAATCCTCCCTTAAACCCCAAGTGTTGCGCTCCTGCAGGAAATGAGATTACAAGGCTAAGAAAGGCTAATAATGTAATTGCTTTTTTCATGGTAGTCTTTTTTTTGATCTACCAATTGAAAGAATTGTTCCAGCGCCTACGCTTCTGCAAGAGTTCATTGCTTCGGTAAGCTGCTCAATCACTTAAGCCACATGTACCGGGATAATGACAAAACCTAATCTGTAGAAAAAACACCACAAGTTCGTGTACAATCAACAATAGGAGTTGATCTTGCTTAAGAACCACCTGGCTATTCAAGTTTCTTGCCTATCACTTTTTCAGCTCTCCATCTGTGAAGTGCTTGCGTGTCCTTTCTTCCGCAAACTTTGCTTGGTTGTATGCTTTCGACTCACCTTTCGGGATGGAGAGCGACTTCCATTCTTTGCCCTTCATCATTTTCCCGATAAAAACCATTTGCCCTACGTGATAAGCGTAGTGGCAGAGCTGCCGATTGACCGCATCGGTCACTGTATGCCCTTCGTTCCGAATATATACGATGCGTTCCACATCAGCATCTGATAGCGGTTCTAGCGCATCAAATACGTAGTTCCAACCCTTGGTGTACACTTCTTGAATTTCACCTTTTGACTTAAGCGTAGGTTCAAACTCGCCATCTCGCGCTCTATCGGGCTTCTCCCCGTCTTCTGTCAGAAAATTCACCCAACGAGATCGCATATTGCCATGCAAGTGCTTTACGATAACGGCGATAGAATTCACCCCTTCCACTGGCTCATTCAACAATTCCTGCTCAGTAAGCTGATCCATGGTCTTTTGCCCTAAGGCTTGGTAGTATCTAAACTGCTTTAAGGCCGAACTTAAGTATGAACTCATTATCAAAAATTTTAGGTCATGACAAGATAACCAAGCCAACCATTTAGCACAACTTATATTAGATTTGTGGACTTTAGTGAAGTCACGTATCATGTCAAAATCCAAGAGACCCCTCTGGAAAAGAATTATGCTCATCGTCCTATCAATCCTGGCGGCTTTTATCCTTCTCGTTGTTCTGTTTATCAACTTTAGCCCTGAGTTTGGCGGAAAGCCATCAAAAGCAGACAAAGCTCGCTTCGAAACTTCGGGCCACTACAGCGAAGGAATTTTCGTCAATGAGATTGAAACAAGCTTGGATATGAGCGCAGGAAGTATGTGGAAAACCCTGCGGGAATTCATGAGCAGCGGTGTTCAGCGCAGACCAGAACACGTTCTCCCACAAGAATTCGTAGACTCTACTTCCATTGCCAACTACCAAGGCCCATCCAGACTGATCTGGTTCGGTCACTCTGCATTTTTGCTCCAAATGGATGGACAAACCATCTTGATAGATCCCATGCTTGGAAAAGTGCCAGCACCGCACCCATGGCTCGGTGGAAAGCGATTTAACGAAGATCTACCTATCATTTTGGAAAAACTCCCCCAGATAGATGCGGTCATTATATCTCACGATCACTACGACCACCTCGATTATGGATCGATCAAAAAACTCAAAGAGAAAACCAAAAAATTCTTGGTTCCGCTAGGTGTTGGCGCCCATCTCAAGGAATGGGGCATTTCTGAAAATGCTTACCAAGAGTTCAACTGGTGGGATGAAACCCAAGTCGGGCCCATTCGATTTGTATTCTGTCCATCGCGTCACTTCTCTGGACGCGGACTGACCGATAGATCTACCACCCTTTGGGGGTCTTGGGTCATGATAGGCGGGAAAGAAAAACTCTACTTCAGCGGAGACAGCGGGTATGGACCACACTTTAAACGCATCGGAGAAAAGTTTGGCCCATTTGATCTGGCTTTAATGGAATGTGGGCAATACAATGAAAAGTGGGCCACTATCCACATGATGCCCGAAGAAACAGCTATCGCGGGTCGCGAAGTGCAAGCGAATGCTATCGTACCGATTCACTGGGGAGCTTTCAGTTTGGCCCCGCACGAATGGACCGACCCCATTGTGCGAGTTCAAAAGAAAGCACTAGAACTCGATCTACCCTTGAGAACACCGCGCATTGGAGCTTCTTTCTTAGTAAATGACGTCAATCCACACCTCGACAACTGGTGGCTAAGAAATGGAAAACCACTTTAACTAAACCACCACAAATACCTAATCTTCTTTACATTATGAAAATTCTAGTTGTTTGTTTAGGGAATATTTGCCGGAGCCCGATGGCTGAGGGGTTGCTTCGTGATCATTTTGAAAACGCTGGACTCGACATTGAAGTAGACTCGGCCGGAACTAGCAATTATCACATTGGTGAGACACCAGACCCAAGAGCCATTGAGAACATGAAGCAAAATGGCCACGACATTTCAAACTTGCGTGGAAGGCAGTTTAAAGTAGAAGATTTCGATCGGTTTGACCGCATTTATGCAATGGATCGATCCAACTACCACAACATACTCAGATTGGCAAGAGATGGGAATGATGAAAACAAAGTAGAGCTCTTCTTAAACCTATCGGCGCCGAACTCCAACAGCGAAGTGCCCGACCCGTACTACGGTGGCGATGGTGGATTTCAACATGTTTATGAGCTCTTAGAAGCCGCTACTAATTCGCTAGTTGATGAGTTCAGGAGCTAAATCAGGGACGCTATTTCTTATCCCAAACACCTTGGGGGAGTACAATGCGCCAAAAGTCATTCCCGAAGGCGTTCTGGACGTTTCCCGCCGTCTCAAGCATTTTATCGCTGAAAATGAAAAAACGGCCAGAAGGTATCTGAAATCGATCGAGACCGTGCATCCGCTCAACGATTTGAAATTTTTTACGCTCAACAAACACACTGAGAGCGTAGAGCTCGACTCATTTCTCCAGCCGCTGCTTTCAGGGGTGGATATGGGCCTAATTTCAGAAGCTGGACTGCCAGCCATTGCCGATCCCGGTGCCCAGATTGTAAGCCGCTGTCACAGAAAAGGCATACGAGTAACACCCTTGACCGGACCATCATCCATCATTCTAGCATTGATTGCTTCCGGATTTAACGGGCAGGCATTTACCTTTCACGGCTATCTTCCCATAGACAAATCGGAGCGACAGAAAGCGCTAAAACGCATCGAATTGTCCGCTCGATCAGGTCAAACCCAGATCTTCATGGAAACGCCTTTTCGGAATGAGAAACTGTTGGATCAGCTAATCCAATCACTCCAACCTGAAACCTTGGTTTGCATAGCTAAGAACATCACACTTGAGTCGGAGCGAATAGAGACCAAGCCGCTGAAAATGTGGAAAAAACAACGGCCTTCTCTTCACAAACAGCCCTGTATATTCGCTATTGGAACCCCACAGTAAAGCTTCACATAATCAACATAAAACACTGAACACCTGATTACTGAGCCACATCAACGAGCTCCAACTCAAAGACCATTGTAGAAAATGGTCTAATCAGATTCTCGCCAACTCCATCTCCGCCAAAAGCCTCCCACGAAGGAGCAATGATTCGAACGCGCTCCCCCTTTCGCATGGTGTAGAGTGCCTTCTCTAGCGCTGGTATTACCTGGTGCTCATTACCAAGAACAAAGGCAAATGGAGCACGGCGAACCCAAGTATCATCCACCACTTTCCCGCTGAGATCGTACCCACGGTAGTGGATGACCAATTCCTTGCCTTCTTCAGCCATTTGGCCAAGCGAAAGATTCAAACGATTGACATAGATTCCATCCAACTCTTCGTAGTAATTCTTCACCGAATCAGAACGAGCAATGGTGTCCAGGGTAGTCAACTCCACGAGCCGGGCATCTTTCAATTGACTTTCCGTGCGCATTTTAGCCACTTTGATGAAATATCGAAGGGTGTCGTACCGCAGGGTTCCAGGATGCAAAAAATCGCGCTCTACGGAAATGTACTCAAGACTATCGCCCACGTAATGCGAACGCAAAACCTTCCACAGTTCATCTTTCCCCTTTCGAAAAACGCGATGCTCAAACGACTCGATGGTATCGCCACTGGCAAAGTCGATGCTAAGGGCATTAAGAAATACAAGCTCCGCAGAATCGACCAATTCACGTTGGTCGCCAAACTGGTGTAACTTCCACATACTTCCCGAATCGAGCTCTTCAAACCCATCGGGATTGGAGCATGCGGCCACGAGAGCCAACAAACTAATCCAAAGACTCAAGCGACAAATCGAAAACGAGCGCTGCATTTGAAGGGATTTTATTTTGATCTCCAGTCAAGCCATAGGCCAAAAAGGATGGGACAATAAAGCGCGCGGAATCGCCAACCGCCATTAAAGTAACACCTTCATGAATCCCATTAACCATTTGATCTTCACCTATCAAAAACTTTCTATTCCCATTAACAGCGGTACTTTCGATCACCGTTCCATCGAGCAAGTAGCAGTTGAACGAAATCTCGGCATACTGGCCTGGGATAGCCAAATCGCCACCCGTGCTGTGGTACACATCGTAAAGGAGACCGGTCTCTGTCTTCTTCATTTTCCAACCCGTCTTACCGACAAAATCATCGATGAGATCCATCTCAACCCCTACTCGATTTCGGTTCATATCCATGAGCTCTTCTTTGGTATATGATCGCGTTTGCCCGTCTTGCTGAGTCTTGTTTTTACATCCAGCACTCGAGAGCATCAAGCAAATGGTTATATATAAAAATGGCTTCAATATTTTCATTCTAAATCCAATTGGATACAACTGATTTGAATTTTTCGATCGTTTCTTCCATCGCTCCATCTCCCCGGCCACCAGCGGCATTCACGTGCCCACCGCCGTTAAAATGCGCCCGGGCTAATTCATTTACATTCACCTGCCCCTTACTTCTGAATGAGATCTTGATCACCCCATCTTTTTCAGAGAAGAAGGCAGCTAACCGAACGCCGCTTATGCTCAAGCCATAGTTTACCAGGCCTTCCGTATCTCCTTTTTGAAAGGAAAATTGCGCCAACTCATCGGCCGACAGGGTGATATATGCTACTCTTCCATCTTCAATAACTTGAAGCTTTTCAGAAAGGGCGAATCCCTGTAGCCTTAAACGCGAAAGTGTATTGCTATCGTATACTTCGGCGTAAACCCTGGTGTGATCCATCCCCGTTTCGATCAAGGAAGCCGCGATACGCAGGACATCTGGACTCACCGAGTCGAAGCGAAAACTTCCTGTATCAGTCACTAGGCCAGTGTACAAGCAGTAAGCTACGTCTTGATCTACCAAATTTTCGAAGCCCAGTTCGCTAGCTAATCGGAAGATCATTTCTGCGGTAGAAGAAGCCGTATCGTCTGTATAGTAATGGTTTGCAAAAGAGTCGGGCGCTTGATGGTGATCCACCACGATCAAGGGCTTTCCCGCCCCCTTCAAAAATTCCCATGCATCTCCCATCCGCCCAGGGGCGTTAAAATCTAAGCAAAATACCCCATCCGAGTCGGCAAAAGACTTTTCGGCTTCGCGGGTATCTCGATCGTATACTTGAACATTCTCGCAGCCGGGCAACCAGTTTA
Source organism: Bacteroidia bacterium (assembly GCA_030427905.1). Taxonomy (GTDB): domain Bacteria; phylum Bacteroidota; class Bacteroidia; order Flavobacteriales_D; family Cryomorphaceae; genus CBDDKU01. The sequence continues at coordinate 6,943 of JAUICL010000009.1, read as the reverse complement.
AAAAATGGGGAAAGGCATCAGGAGTTATTACCTGCACCTGCTTTCCCACGCCGGATAGAATACGGGCCCATCCGAGCGAGGAGCCCATCGCATCGCCGTCTGGCCCTTTGTGGACGATGATTGAGAAGGTATGGCCTTGATCAATCACCCTTTTAATTTCTGCTACGTCTGAAATTCGCGTCATAAGTGGCAAATAACGGGATTAATCGGAGACACCAAGTCGTTCGGCCGCTCCGATTTTCAACGGCATACTTTGGTTATCAACAGAGCGTGTTAGAAACTGACAGCGAGCTATAAATGAAACGCTTATTGATTTCGCTACATTGAAACACGTCCATTTTGGGCGGAATGTAACTTTAAAACTCATCACTATGAAAGCGAACTTAGCTGAATTTTTTGGAACCTTTTGGTTGGTTCTAGGTGGATGTGGAAGTGCGGTATTGGCTGCGGCCTTTCCCGACGTGGGGATTGGATTGCTGGGGGTGTCACTAGCCTTCGGATTAACAGTAGTAACCATGGCTTATGGTATAGGCCATATTTCGGGAGCACACCTCAACCCTGCTGTGAGCATTGGGCTTTTGGTAGCCGGGCGATTTGAAGGCAAGAGCCTACTTCCCTACATCGTTTCGCAGGTGTTAGGTGGGATTGCCGCAGCGGCAGTGCTCTACTTTATTGCCACCGGAAACGGCACCGACGTCATAGCTGGTGGGTTTGCCGCAAACGGCTACGGAGAGCACTCTCCAGGCGGGTATAGCATGACCGCAGCCCTGGTGTGCGAAGTGGTTATGACCTTTATGTTCTTGCTCGTGATTATCGGAGCCACTGACGAAAGAGCCCCAAAAGGATTTGGTGGACTCGCTATCGGATTAATGCTTGCGTTGATTCACTTGATCAGTATTCCCGTTACCAATACCTCGGTAAACCCAGCTCGAAGCATCAGCCAAGCTGTTTTTGTAGGCGATTGGGCAATCAGCCAATTGTGGTTGTTTATCGTGGCGCCAATCATTGGTGCAGCATTGGCAGGAATCGTTTACAAGGCTGTTTGGAAATAACGCACACCTTTTTGGTTAAACCCAAAGGCGGCCTTTTGGTCGCCTTTTCTTTTACTCGAAACAACAGCTTCGACGCTTCCATTAGTTTAGGATTACATTCTGCAGCCCACCTACTTGGGTGCTGCCGAAGTACTGGCTAAGGATCAGGTGGCAATACGGAGCTGTGATCAATATGAATCAGGGATGGACACAAGTCCTGAAAGGACGAGACAAAACGAATGAGCAATGAATAAGTGATCATTTACAGCGGAAATGCTGAGCTCTCGTCAACGTTATTCATCGAAGTACAATATCAACAGAGAAACATGAAGGCACCAAATACTTTTGAAATTTCTACTCCGATTTAAGTTTTTCCGCAGGGCGTATGCCGCAGCGGAGCCACACAGACTTAAAGTATTTCAAGATTCGACTTTTCGCTTCCTACTTTCTCACTAACCGAGTCAGTCTGCGCAGGAGAAGATGGACCGTTATTCACAGATCAAACTCAATTCCAAGAACTTATTTGAACTGAATACTCTACTTAATACAACCGCAATAGCACTAAGTACAATCAAATTGGAAAAAATAAGCAACCACAAAAAAAGCCGCCCCGAAAAACGAGGCGGCTTTCAGTATTCGAGTGGTATGATTACTTCACAAACGTGTAGTAAAGACCAATGTTAAATGGTGCTGAGTAAGTATCTCCTAGCAAACCAAATGTATTTGTAGAAACAGCTGAATCGTCAACATCTGTCATTTCAGTAGTTTCAAGCGTGTAGCTCAATGCAGCGATACGCCCCATGATGCTAAAGCTTTCGCTCAAGGCAAAAGAAACACCGAAATCAACCTCAGCTCCGAAACCACTGCGCTTCATTTCCTGCTCAGCGCTTTCACCGTTCTCAGGATCAACTGTCGTAGTTGATTTTCCAGTGATGATGTCAAAGTTCAAACCAGCATAAGTCATCAAACGATCACCTACTGACCAGTACTTACGTCCGTAAAGTCTTGGTGAGAAATCGTTGACTTTAACTTCTGTTTCAATCTCTCCTAAAAATGGGTCTTCTGAATATGTCGTAGTCGTGTTACCCATTGCACCCAAAGCGATACCCACCTGGATGTCGTTCTTAAGCCAGTACCCAACTTCAGGAGCTGCGTTCCACGTACTGTACTTGTCATCATTTTGGTCGTTTCCTTGAGAGCTAAAACCTAAAACACCCCCAACGTACCATTGACCCTGCTGAGCAGAAACTCCAGCACCGATAAGCAATGCTACAGCTAATAGTTTAATTTTTTTCATGTGATAATTGTTTGATTGTAGCGTGAAATAAAGGATAAAGTCAATGATAACATCATTTCAAATTGTTGAGATAATAACAAATGACTGTGTATATCGCACGAATCGCGGCCTTTCTCATATCCAATTCTGGTCCATTTTCTTCGTTCCCATCAGATTACATCTATCTTTACTTCCCTAAGAAAAGAGAAGAAATGAACGACATCGATATAGCCCAAAAAGCCGAACTCAAACACATAGACACTATTGCCGAACAGCTAGGCGTATCAAGGGATCAGCTTGAACACTACGGAAAATTCAAGGCGAAACTTCCCTTGGATTTGATTGATGAAAATCAGGTTGCGAAGAGCAATTTGATCCTCGTTACGGCCATCTCACCTACTCCTGCTGGCGAAGGGAAAACAACTGTTTCGATTGGTTTGACTCAAGGCATGAATAAGATTGGTGAAAAGTGCACTGTAGTGCTTCGCGAACCATCTCTGGGTCCAGTTTTCGGAGTGAAAGGTGGAGCTGCGGGCGGCGGATATAGCCAGGTTTTGCCCATGGAAGACATCAATCTTCATTTTACGGGCGATTTTTCGGCCATTGAAAAAGCCAATAATCTACTCGCGGCTCTGATCGACAACAACATCCAGAGTAGGAAAAGATCGCTTGGCATTGACCCCAGAACGGTAGTGTGGAAGCGTGTAATGGATATGAACGATCGCTCCCTCCGAAAAATGATCGTCGGTCTTGGTGGGCGTGGTCAGGGCATTCCGCGTGAAGCGGGCTTTGATATCACTGCGGCTTCCGAAATCATGGCTATACTTTGTCTTTCCAAGAATCTTACAGACTTGAAGCGCCGAATTGGAAACATCTTTGTAGGCTACACATTCGAGAATAAACCCGTCTTTGCACGAGACTTGAACGCTCACGGAGCAATGACTGTCCTACTCAAAGATGCGATCAAACCCAATTTAGTTCAAACACTGGAAGGTACGCCAGCCATCATACACGGTGGCCCATTCGCCAACATTGCCCAAGGTACCAACACGATTGTAGCTACCAAAATGGGCATGTCGCTCTCGCCTTACGTGGTGACTGAAGCTGGATTTGGCGCTGACCTGGGAGCTGAGAAATTCCTGGATATTAAATGTCCGGAAGCAGGAATCGCTCCTAAAGCCGTCGTGATCGTTGCTACACTCAAGGCCATCAAGTACCACGGTGGCGTTTCGCTCGATATGGTAAACCAGCCCAATATGGAAGGCTTGCAGAAAGGAATCGTGAATCTGGAGAAGCATATTGAGAACGTTCAGAAATTCAATCTGCCAGCCGTGGTTGCCATCAATCAATTTTCGAATGATCCACCAGCTGAAATTGAGTTTATCAAAGCGCATTGCGAAAAGCTCGGCGTAGCTGTGGCACCAGCCGACATCTGGGCGAAAGGTGGCGATGGCGGCACAGACTTGGCAAAGGCCGTTGTGATGGCAGTGGAGAGTGGACAAGCGGACTTCAAACCCATTTACGAGCGAAGTGAACCGGTTAAAGATAAGATTGCTCGGATAGCACAGGAGATCTACGGAGCTGATGGTGTAGACTATTCAGCCGAAGCCATGAGAACCCTTAAAACCATCGAAGATCTCGGATTCTCGCACTTCCCCATTTGCATGGCAAAAACCCAGAGTTCATTTACCGATGACCCTAAGGTGCTCGGTCGTCCAACGGGCTTTAAGATTCGGATCAGAGAAATTGAGATCGCAGCTGGCGCAGAGTTCATCATCCCCATAGCCGGTGCTATGATGCGGATGCCAGGCTTACCTGCAACTCCGGCAGCTGAAGCTGTTGACATCGACGAGAATGGACAAATATCGGGTCTATTTTGACCCGGTACCCATTCGGTAAATCAGCGAAAACTGTCCACTAGACATGTCGCCCAGAATCTTGGCTTCGCCTTCTACTTGGAAGCGCTGCGAAAATTGGTATCGCCCGCCAATGACTAGCCCCCATGGAGAATCAAAGGAACGATCAGTGCTGTACGCTATCTCTTCTGAAGTCCCAGCTTCTGCCCCATTGAGCAGGTCAGAAAACTCATCATACTGTACTTGGTAGGCCTTTTGATCGGCATCGCTCAAACCAGCATACCAATTATCGAGCTGGGTCTGAAGGGCGTCAATCTCATCGGTTGTGCTGGGCAAAACATCCGAAGAAGACAAAGAGCCGCTGGTGTTACCCTCTACAATGATGTGGTCGCCACCAAGCCAGACCGTGAGATTGCGATTGGGCTTTTCTTTGAAACCAAGCGATGGTCCTACCCTAAATGTGGTAGAATATCGCTGAGAGTGCGCATCCACGAATTTGGTTTGGGTATAAGTCCAATTTGATTCAACACCGGCGTATAGCGGCCCGAAGGTACCTGCTACTTCGGCTCCAAACCCGTAAAACGATCCCGAGTTGCTGTACGATTTTTCCAGGGTGAATGGGGAATTGATTTCGAGGTCATTGCCCGAATTCGAAAAACCAACCATTCCGTAAACGTTGACAAAGGGCAATACCCAAGCATCGAGCTGAAAATTGACCGTTTGTACATCCGAACGAAGCTTTCCAAATTCGACCAGATCGTCTATTTGAAACTCGGGACCATCGCCAATGCGCATCAATGTATTGTTGATGGATGTATTTTGAACACCGTAAATGATATTCAAATTTACCCCGATCGGGAATGGAAGATCGAAATTCTGGGCCATCCCCTTTCCAAACAATGGAAGGGCTTCTTGGTAATCGCTTTCACCCGTAGCTGGAAATGCCGGTCCAATCTGCCCGAAAGACTTGCCTACCCCGAATAGGAAAAACGCCACTATAAATAATGCGAGCGCATTCCAACTTCTACTGTTCTTTAGGACGTACATTCTTTTCTGCCAATTCATCTGTTATAAAGGGAAAGCTCAAATTGAGAGCAAAGTAACTAGCCAGGTTGTTATTTTCATTTGAAATGTAAAAGCTATCGTCGAATGTGTCAGTCAAACCTTGGTAGTAGCGCAGTCCAACCGTAAGGCCTTTGCCATGTCTACCGTACGATACGACGTACGAAAGTGCCGCTATGACGCCAAACTCCACATTTTCGGTAGCATCTTCCGAATTTACTTTGTAGGCTTCGCTGTCGTTTAGCTCGTAAAGAATGCTCGAGTTTGTCGGGAAGGAAATTTGTGGTCCAAGCCCTACTCTCCAAGGAGAATCAGAAAACTGGTAGTTTGCCAAGATCGGAATGTCGATGTATTGAACGTTCAAACGGGCATCTGCAGTAGCCTCCATTATTTCGGTCTCGTCACCTGTATATATTGCCGCATCAGATAAAACGAGCGAACGCTGCGAAAAGAAGTAAATGGCTGGATTCAAGTACCAATTCTCATTCAGGGCCATGTTGCAAGCCATTCCAAAATTCATTCCGATGGCCGGGCGGTTTTTGCCATCTACATTGGAGAATGCCGTAAGCCCAGAACCAATTTCCATGGAAATATTGAACTTTTCGGTTGCTACCTTATCGCCGATAAGAAATGCCACGATAGCGGCCTGCGACTGTGCTGACAGTACTGAAAGGCTAGCGGCAATCAATAAAATGGAATGTTTGATCCACTTCAATTCTGTTTTGGGTCTTTTCAAGATGGTGGTCTTTTCGTGATTTTGTGAGATATCTCAATAATCGCTGGTCATCAAAATTCCAATCCCACGTTGGTTATTGATCAAGCGCTCTTTGTCGGAATCTGAGATATACTCGTGCTCATTGGAAGCCACCGACATCACAGCCACAATATCGGCGTCTACCGACTCGGCGTGCTTGAGCGTTTGTTTGGCATAGCCTATTGAGAAGCCTTCGCTCTCTTCGTGAACGACTTTGTAATTGACTCCGAGATTATCAAACTTAGCTTCGGCCTGCTCCACATTCTCGATGGTCTGTTTCGAGAGCTGCGTACCGGCTTTATCGGCAGAGAATATTTCGACTTCACAGCCAAACAAGCCAGCCAGAAACCCGACGGCATCTACTTTATTCTGATACTTCTTGTGGCTTCCAAATGGAAAAACGATGCGCGCGTAGGTAGGTCGCGGTTCAAATCCATCTGGCACGATAAGCACAGGGATAGGTGCCTTGCTGGCAATTTTTAGCATATCTGACCCAAAGAGATTTTGCCACAACCCTTTGGTTCCGTGCGTAGCGATCACCATCATACGCATCTCAGGGTCGAGTGCCACGCGGTTTATGTCATTAAGCACATTTCCATCTTGAATCTTAGCTTCGCATGCTACCCCCCAATCACTTTCTACGCGGCTAGCGGTAGCCTTCATATAATCATCAAGGCTTGAGCTACTTTGACCAGCGTCTTTCAGCAATTTATCGGAGTGACTGTTTTTGATGTGAAGTAGGCAAACTCGATCTCCAGACTTTTTGGCGATGTTGGCTGCGTGGGCCAAGGCGTGGTCGGCTGTTTTGGTAAAATCAGTTGGTACCAGAATATATTTGGTCGTCATTTCTTCAAATGTTGATTGGCATCTACCAAAGATGGAAAGAATTTTTGGTGTTGAAGTGGATCGGACATTTTAATACGCGATCAGCGGGCGAATTTATAGGTCCCTACTCCTTCCAAAG
>JAUICL010000008.1 GCA_030427905.1 Bacteroidia bacterium | reverse complement strand
GAAGCACTCTTCAACCAAGAAGCGCAAGCTGGTGTTGAGTACAGATTAGACTTCAACGGAAATAACCTTCCAAACGGAGTTTACATCTACCGTATGACAACTGAGAACGAAGTAATCGTTGACAAGTTCATGATTGCTAAGTAATCAATAAGAGAATCAATTCTCGAAACCCCCAGCCTTTCGGCTGGGGGTTTTTTATTTGCATCAATTTTCGGATTGAATATTGTGTTCACAGAAATTGAAAGCAAAGAAGCCCACGCCACCTATCAATGCCCTTGATTGTAACTTATAGAATACAAACTTGATCTTTGAAACGATTAGATCTGATTCGCCATCACAGGTGATAGACATTACTTGAAATCTGATACCCCTGGAGTATACCCCTTCAATTTAAAGAAGAAAGATTCAACCGACTACTTGACATCTCACTTAGAACACAATATTTCTGTCACATCGAGCGAGAACGTCCTGATCGATAGCATCAGGGTGTTTAATATGAGGAACGATTATAAAATGTACCGATAAGTTATACGAAACCTTGAGCACCTTAATAGTTCTCGATACGATTCACTCCTTAGGTCGTGAATCAACTCGAACTGACCACTTATAGACACTTCAAAGCACGATGGATCCCAACCTATTGTGAGAGCTGGTATAAAAGCAGAGGAATCGTAATTTCAAATAAAAAAAAGCGCTCCTAGAGCGCTTCAAAGTAAAAATGCAATAATGCTATCACGTAAAGTCTTTCACATCTTGAGCGGTGATTGTATCACCACCGAGAATGATCAACCTTTCAACAATGTTTCTCAATTCTCTGATATTTCCAGTCCAGTTATACTCGGCTAAAGCCTTAATGGCATCTTCATGAAAAGACTTAACGGGGATACCCTGATCAGCGCAGAGGATAGCCAAAAAGTGATTAGCCAAAATTGGAACATCATCGCGGCGATCATTCAATGCTGGAACTTCGATTAGAATTACACTGAGTCGGTGGTACAAGTCTTCACGAAAATTGCCTTTATCAATTTCAGCGCGTAGGTCTTTGTTGGTGGCAGCTAGAATTCTGACATCTACCGCAATCTCCTTATCTCCACCTACGCGAGTAATTTTACTCTCTTGCAAAGCACGCAAGACTTTGGCTTGGGCAGAAGCACTCATATCTCCTATTTCATCGAGAAATAGTGTACCACCGATTGCCTGTTCAAACTTCCCCTTACGCTGCTTAATGGCCGAAGTAAAAGCTCCCTTTTCATGCCCAAAGAGTTCACTTTCGATCAATTCGGCTGGGATAGCTGCGCAATTCACTTCAATAAACGGGGCTTTCGCCCTAGCGCTGAATTCGTGAATTTGCCTAGCAACTAGCTCCTTTCCACTTCCATTTGGCCCTGTAATGAGTACACGCGCATCGCTAGGACCCACTTTAGCAATCATTTCCTTGATATCGCAAATAGCCTTTGATTCACCGATAATCTCGAAGCCTTTTATTTGCTTAATCTTCTTCTTGAGCGTTTTCGTTTCAGCTACAAGATTTGAATTGTCAAGTGCGTTCTTTAAGGTGGTGAGTGTACGGTTAAGATCTAAAGGTTTCTCAATAAAGTTGTAGGCCCCTTTCTTAACCGCTTCTACGGCGGTTTCAATATTTCCATGACCAGAGATCATGACTATAGGCGTGGTTATGCCATTTGAAACAGCAGTTTCGAGCAATTCCATTCCGTCCATTTTTGGCATCTTGATATCGCACAATACGACATCATAGGCCCCTTCAGTCAACATTTCAAGGCCTGAAGGCCCGTCTTCAGCCAAGTCGACGGTAAATTTCTCGAACTCTAAAATTTCTTTGAGCGTATTACGGATGCTTCTTTCATCATCGATAACCAATATGTTTGCCATGGATTAAATATTTCCTTTTAATACATCAAAAAGCACGCCTTCTTTGAGTGCGTACCTCGATAACTTGGCCTGTTTGAATGCGTGACGCTTCAAGATATAATTCGTAAGCAGGGCTGCTATGGGAATCATATCAATACGGAGATCGGGCATTCCAGCCATATCAGATCGCTGATCTCTATTGCTTTGAATTAACTCTACTAGGTGATGAGCCAACTCTTGAAAATTGAACTCAACAGATGATAACTCATCATTAAAAGGTATTCCCTTTCGGGCATTTAGAACATCGTTGAACGTATCAAAAGATCCAGATGATCCTATTAGCGTCTTGACGTGTTCTTTATTCAAAAGCTCATTTAGCTCGGCCAATTGCTCATCAAAATGCGCTTCAATGATCTCTATTTCATTCTCAGTAATTGGGTCTGAAATGGTAAACATCTCCCGAAGCCGGGTAACGCCCAATTCGAAGCTTTGCTTCCAAAGGATTTCATCTTCATTGGCAAGGATAAACTCCGTGCTTCCACCACCAATATCCATGATCAATGCATTCTCTGAACTCAAAGCTCCCGAGAGTTGTACGCCTTGAAAAATCATGTGAGCTTCTTCATTCCCGTCGATGACCTTGATCTTGAAACCAAACGTATCAGAGACTCTCTTCACGAACTGCTGTCCGTTTGATGCATTTCTGATCGCGGATGTAGCAAAGGCCAAAATTCGATCGCAGTACTGATTCTTTATCGCAGCTATTTGCGCTTCAAGGGCTATCATCCCCCGCTGCATAGCGGCTTCAGTGATATAGTTCTTTTCAAAGCTGCCTTCACCTAGCTTCACTCCCACCTTCGATCTGTACAACTGCTTGTACTCACCCTTTGAGCCTATTTCAGCGATCAGAAGGTTAAATGTATTCGAACCTAAGTCTATTATTCCGACTTTCACGTGCCTTAGTTTTCTTTAAAAATACGATATGCTGATTTACTATGACTTATACTTGAGCCATTTCATAAGCTCTTTGTAAGAAATCTTCTTTCCGTACATCAGAATACCAACTCGATATATTTTTGCTGCCAACCATACAGCTCCGATAAAGCCTGCAACTAGTAATAACATAGACAAAATGAGCTGCCAGGCTCCACCAGAACTGAATCCCATTGCCACGCGCACCATCATTACAATAGGCGATGTAAGTGGTATTTGAGAAAACCAAAATACCGCTGAGCCCTCTGGGTTGGACAGGGCAAATTCTGATACGATAAACCCAAAAACCAAGGGTATGGTGATGGGCATCATAAACTGCTGGGTATCTGTTTCATTGTCTACTGCAGCACCGATGGCCGCAAACAAAGATGCGTAAAGCAGGTATCCACCTAAGAAGTAGAAGATGAATAGCCCGATCATCAAAGGCCAATTGATTCGGTAAAAAATGAGCTCGAGAATATCATTAACAGCAGACTGAGCCATGGGGTCGTTAGCCGCCTGGGCAGCTACTTCATCGGTCATTTGCACCTGAGCTTGCACGGTTTCTGGGTTGACTAATTCACCCACGAGAATTCCCGAAGTCAGTGAGAACAGCACCGAGGTTAGGATTACCCAAAGAAGAAACTGGGTAAGTCCGACTAAGGCGATTCCCACAATTTTCCCCATCATCAGTTGAAATGGCTTTACCGAAGAGATCAGTACTTCTACGATACGGTTGCTCTTTTCTTCCATGACGCCGCGCATGACCTGCACACCGTAGAGAAAGATGAAGAAGTAGATCAATATGGCGAATCCAAAACCAACAAAGGCTTGCTGCTGTTTATAGGAGGTCGTTCCATCTTCCGCGTCCACAGAAATCAGATTGAGATGGGTCTTAATACTATCATAGGTACGCTTATCTATCTCATTGAGCTTGAGCTTTTCTTCTTCGATTACTTTCTCGATTTCATCTTCAAGGTAGCTTCGCGCCTTCATACTCGGAAGGGTGCGGAACACCATTTCTGCTTCTGGATGCGTTACAATATCGTCCTTCAACACAACCATCAGGTCATATGCACTCGAGTCAAACTCCACATTGCTCATCGCCAGATCTGAATAGTCAAACTTCATTTGAGAAGTTTCCTTTAGGCGATTCCAGAACAAGGGTTGAGATCTCTGGGTAAGGGAGCCTGTAGATATCGCTGGGGTTTGATCTACGACAAGTACGTTGTAAACCGTGGTATCGCTGATTCCTAGATATACTCCCAAGCTTAGCAGACCAGCAATAAGCACCGGCCCTAAAAGAGTCATGATGATGAAGGATTTTTTCTTCACCCGGCTCATGTACTCGCGTTCTATTATGAGTTTGGTCTTATTCATTTTTTAGCCTTTTTTTCTACCACTTTGATAAAAATGTCATTCATACTTGGAATGACTTCATTAATTGACTTCACCTCCACTACAGGCAGTACCGTTTTGAGTAAATCATTGACGGTGGAATCATTCAAGAGTCTAATCTTTGCTACGGTATCCTGACCTTTCTTTGAGTTGCTGATGAGTTCAAAATTTGTCCATAGGGCATTGGTGAATGACAACATATCGCCCTGAAAGACCAATTCATAAACACCGTCCTTAAATTCGGTTCGAATTTTATCTACTGGTCCGTCCAGTACCTTTTTCGATTTGTTGATGAGTGCGATATGGGTGCAAATCTCTTCGACTGATGACATGTTGTGAGTCGACAACATGATCGTGGTTCCAGCTTCTGCCAGCCTTAGGATCTCTTCTTTGATCAAATTGGCATTGATTGGGTCAAATCCGCTGAATGGTTCATCGAGAATGATAAACTCTGGTTCGTGCATCACAGTGGTAATGAACTGAACTTTCTGAGCCATTCCCTTCGAAAGCTCTTCTACTTTTTTGTCCCACCAAGGAAGGATATCAAATCGTTCAAACCACTCTTTCAACTTGGCTTTGGCTTCTTTCTTGGACATTCCCTTTAAGGTGGCCAGGTAAAGAGCCTGCTCACCAACTTTCATCTTCTTATACAAACCGCGTTCTTCGGGTAGGTAGCCTATTTTCTCAATATGCTCAGGAGCAAGGGCCTTTCCGTTGAAGGTAATTTTTCCCTTATCGGGTCCTGTGATCTGGTTAATGATGCGGATCAGGGAAGTTTTACCGGCGCCATTCGGGCCGAGCAATCCAAAAATAGAACCTTTTGGGATACTCAAGCTCACGCTCTTGAGAGCAGTATGATTGGCGTATGTTTTGGTTATTCGTTGGACTTTAAGGATATCCATTTGGTCTTTCCTATTAAAATTCTGAATGTTTAAGATAAAGCCTTGAAAGGAATTAGAGCGGAGTTTTACTCTTGACTTTTCAATGAGTTTTCTACGGCTTCTTCGATTGGACTTCCCGTAGTTCCACTCGGAAGGGGGATATGACAAATCATAGAAATGGTAGGTGCAATATCCTTGATATTGGTTTCTCTTATGGACTTACCTTGCTTCACTCCCCACCCCATCATAAGCAGCGGAATGTGCGAGTCGTAACGCCATGGCGCACCGTGGGTGGTTCCAGTGGGACCATAATCGATCACCCCACTCTCTAGCACCCAAACTACATCGCCAGCAAAATCGGGATAGAGCCCGTTTTGGACCAGTGTGGCTGGATATGAAGTGGTGCTTCCCCAGATTAAGTTTTGGGTGGGATAGGCACAGTAAATGCCTAGTTGCTTGGTCATCATTCTGGCAAAGTCTCTCGACAAACGCTCGTGGTCGATCCCCTTTTCAGCTAGCACTTCATGCGCCCAGTAGAGTTTGTTTCCTTCTATTTCTTCGATCATCTCCTTTCTGCTCATGCCGTACTGGCTCGCAAACTGATCAATGGCTGTCTTGAGTGAATCCACATCTACATAGCCCCCAGGCAGATTGTTGTCCAAACTAAAGTTTCCAACCTCGGCTGCTCCGTGATCGGCCGTGAGAAATACGAGGTAATTGTCTCTTCCCACCTTCTCATCGAGCATGTCAAAGAAGGATTCCAACTCGCGGTCAAGTCTTAGGTAAGTGTCCTGAACTTCGATGGCTCTCGGTCCATAAGCATGCCCCATGTAATCGGGTGTTGAAAAGCTGATCGCTAAAAAATCTGTTATGGAATCGGCGCCAAGTTCTTCTGCTTCAACTGCTGCGGTTGCCATTTCCAAAACGAGCGAATTTCCATAAGGTGTGCGCTTGATAAAGTCTCTACCGCCGTTTGCCGCAGAAAGTTTCTTGAGGTTCCTCGGAAACACGGGCGCCTTTTCGTCGGCGAGAATAGGTTCATAGGGATTGTCATCTGCCAAACTCTGTTTGTATTCTTCAATGGGCAATAGGGTATTCCAATCACCCTTGAGCCACTTCCCTACTCGATCTTCTTCATTAAAGGCGCTTACCCACTCCGGGAGTTCATCCATATAGTATGATGAGGAGATAAAGTTACCGTCAGACAACCAGTAAGCGCTATTGGCCAGGTGTCCAGCGGGAAGAATTGCCCCCCGATCTTTGATAGATATTCCGATTACTTTTGATTGGAAGTTTGTGGAAAGTACAAGTTCATCGGTTATCGTGGTCATCCGCAAGTTACGCGGGCTCATTTGCCCATCTTTATTCACCGCACCTATGGTCTTTACCGATCTATCTTCGGCACAGTACATTTTCTTCTTCTGGATGGGATCGTACCAGTTGTTTCCAGCGATACCGTGCACCGCTGGAGTCGATCCCGTATAAATAGATGCGTGACCTGGCCCTGTGGTAGTCGGCATGTATGAGAAGTGGTGATTTGCACCGTAAAATCCATCTCGCATCATGCGTTTGAAACCACCTTCACTATATTGATGGTTAAAGCGTTCCAAGTAATCGTTTCTCATTTGATCGACGACAATACCGACAATGAGTTTTGGTTTTTCAACTTGCCCAATGGCAAAGAAAGGAAGTAATAAGACGAGGGTAAAGAGACTTCTTTTCATGACAAATTTTTCGAAAGTATGGTAAGTATGATGATACAAATGACAACACTGACAAGCACATTGGCACCAGCCCATAGGTATTTGCCTTGCTGGATCAGGTACATGGTTTCAAAGCTGAATGTAGAGAAGGTAGAGAAACCGCCACAGAACCCAATGATGAGAAAGGGCACCCAAAAACCGCCAATTTTCTCCCGTTCCACAAAGTAGACCACCAGCCCCAAGACCACACAGCTCAATACATTAGCTATAAATGTACCGATAGGGATGGATGAAGAAATAAAGTTTAGCGACAGCTTTCCCACACCATATCTTGCGATGGCGCCAAGCCCTCCCCCAAGAAATATGGCTAAAAGCGTATTCATGTGGAAATCTGACTTTTTAGGATAAAGCGTTTAAACAAGATATAAACTCCATACCCAATCAGCGCTCCAAGAATTCCACCGCAGACTATATCGCCCGGATAATGTACACCTAGGTAAATACGTGTGTAAGAAATGAGAGCGGCCCATGCCAAAACCCAGTAGGCCTTTGCTCCGAACTTGGGCTTCAGGATGAGAAAGACAAAGGTGGCAATGCCGAAAAAATTGGTAGCATGTGATGAAACGAAGCCATAGAGCCCACCGCGATAATCATTAACGATGTGTACCATCTCTCCAATCTCTAAATTTCGAGATGGGCGATACCGTTCAAAAACATTTTTGAAAAGCTCTACTGAGACGCGGTCACCGATTGACACCACTAAAACCACTCCAAGCAGTGTCCACAGCATTACCTTCCAATTATAAGCTCTGAAAACGAAATAGAGAAGAAGCAGATAAACAGGGATCCAAAAGAGTTTCTCACTCATGTAGTACATTGGCTGGTCGAGCCATGACTGATGGAGCCCGTTCAAAAAGAGAAAGAGCGATCGATCGAGTTCTTCGAGCCATTCAATCATGAGCAGGATTGAGTTTACTCCAAATTAAATCCTTGAGCTCCAAGAGTCCCAATTGTGCTACCGAAGAAATAAAAACATATGGTAGATCGGGAAGGTCGGGTACGATTTCATTCTTGAGCTCGTCGTCCAATAAATCGCTTTTAGTAATGGCGAGAAGCCTATCCTTGTCGAGCAATTCGGGATTGAAAGCTTCTAGCTCCCCGAGGAGTATTTGGTACTCCTTGGCAATATCATCACTATCGGCCGGTACCATAAAGAGAAGGAGACTATTTCGCTCTATATGGCGAAGGAATCGGAATCCAAGCCCTTTGCCCTTGCTCGCCCCTTCAATAATTCCGGGAATATCGGCCATGATAAAGGAGCGGTCATCGCGGTAAGACACGATACCGAGATTTGGCACCAATGTGGTAAATGGGTAATTGGCTATTTCGGGCTTAGCGTCACTCACTACGGAGAGCAGAGTTGATTTTCCCGCATTTGGAAAACCCACTAAGCCTACGTCTGCGAGCACTTTGAGCTCTAGAATTCTCCAACCTTCTTCACCCGCTTCACCAGTTTGGGCATAACGCGGCGTTTGGTTTGTAGCCGATTTGAAATGGGCATTTCCCTGTCCACCGCGACCTCCCTTAAAAAGGATAAACTCCTCGTTGTGCTCTGTTATTTCTGAAAGTACTTCGCCCGTATCGGGATTACGAACCACGGTACCCAGTGGCACTTCGAGAATATTGTCTTCACCAGACTTTCCCGAAGACGTTTGCTTTCCGCCTGGCTCGCCATTGCCAGCCTTCACGTGTTTCTTGTACTTAAAATGCAGCAGGGTCCATTTGTGGGCATTTCCTCGTAGAATGATGTGACCACCACGGCCACCATCTCCCCCGTCGGGCCCACCTTTTGCGGTGAGCTTATCGCGATAGAGATGCGCAGAGCCCGATCCACCTGAACCTGACTTGCCGTGAATCTTCACATAATCTACAAAGTTGCTTCCAGCCATTTATCCTATTACATCAAAAAGGCGTTGGCTGATCTCATCAATCGAACCAATACCATCAATTTCATAAAGCTTATTCTGCTTGTTATAATAACCAGCTACTGGAGCTGTTTCGTCTTTGTAGACCTGAATTCTGTTCTCGATGATAGACTCATCAGCATCATCAGCTCTACCACTGGTTTCAGCTCTTTTCAAAAGGCGCGCCTTGAGTTCGGCGTCTTCAACCACCAGGGCCAACATCGAAGTAATCTCCATTCCTTTCTTTTCCAAGAAAGCGTCGAGGGCTTCAGCTTGTGGCTCCGTACGCGGAAATCCATCAAAAATAAACCCATTGGCATTGGTGTGCTTACTCGCTTCGTCTTCCAACATATTGATCGTCACCTCATCCGGAACAAGGTTTCCATTATCGATATAGCTTTTAGCCAGCTTCCCTAATTCCGTCCCTTCCTTCATGTTTCTTCGGAAAATATCTCCAGTTGATAGGTGAACGAGATTGTATTTTTCAACGAGTCGTTCTGCTTGTGTTCCTTTCCCAGCACCTGGAGGGCCGAAGAGTACAATATTGATCATTTCTTAAGATTTGATTTGGTATATGTCGTTGAGATTCCTGCCATTCTCATTGTAATCGAGGCCGTAGCCCACTACAAAAAGGTTGGGGATCTCAAACCCACAGTAAGTCATTTTGTGATTGCCCTTATACGCGTCGGGCTTGTAAAGTAAAGTCGCTATTTCTATCGATTTCGGGTTGGCGCGTTTGAGCTCGCCGATCAGGTATTCCATGGTGTGGCCGGTATCTACAATATCTTCGACAACGATCACATCTCGACCCGCCACATCGACATCAAGGCCCATTACTTCGCGCATTTTACCAGTCGATTCCGTGCCCGAATAACTTTTCACCTTGATAAACTGAACTTCACAATCAGATTGAAGCGCAGCGGATAAATCAGCCAGAAAACGGTAGCTACCATTGAGCACGCCCAAAAGTAAAGGGGCTGAGTTGGGATAATTTTGGTCAATCTCTTTGGCGATTTCTCCAATTCGAGATAAAATCTCTTTGTGTGAGAGGTATGGGACGAACGATTTGTCTAGAACCTGAATTGCTTCCATTCGATTAAAAATAGATAGGCGAAGGTAATGATAATAAGGTCTTATCTGATTAGAAGTCCCTTGAATTGGATGATGACTCATTTAACGGCCAAGATCTTGTTTAATGGTATATGTTTGTCCTTTTCATCTTCCTTTTGTCTTGCCGTGCCGTCGGCAAGCCTATGGCGGCCGATGGATACAAAAGGAACAAAAGATCAGGGCTGTAATTTTATTTCTTGAAACTCGCGAAAACACTTCAGCGCCTTACCCAAACTCGCGAACGGTATTAACGGAAGCAGAGCTCCCGATACCTGAGCTCAAACATGGGTGCGGCGGACTTCCGCTTATTTCAGAGTTTCTGATAAATAAAATTAAGGCCGAAAGTTGGCTCACGACATCGTTTAAGGCTTTTTTAATTTAAACTCTGCAAGCTGTGAGCCAAGTCGTGCTATATCCAGAACAGAATTATTGACTACACCTTAATGGCAATGACCAGGTTTGCCATTTCATGAGATATCACCTCGAAATGGCAATCGCTGTTTGTGATTTTGATCACACGGAAAATATCTCCGGTCGGTTATCTTTGCACCATGATTCGAAAACCCTATCAGAAAGATTTCAAATTAGGCGTTCTAGGCGGTGGTCAACTGGGTAGAATGCTCCTTCAGGAAGCCATTGATCTCGACGTGAAGATTGCGGCTCTTGATCCAGATGAAAATGCACCGTGTCACCAAATCGTACACGAGTTTGTTCACGGCAGTTTTAAAGACAAGCAGACAGTCTTGGATTTTGGAAAAGACAAGGATTTGATCACTGTTGAAATAGAGCATGTCAATATTGAAGCGCTGAAGGAACTGGAAGATTCTGGAATTCCAGTTTACCCGCAGCCCGATCTACTCGCGATCGTTCAGGATAAAGGGCTTCAAAAAGAATTCTATTCAAAAAACAATATCCCGACAGCTCCATACGCCCTAGTCAACGATAAGGCAGAAGCCATGGAGCGAAGAGATCTACTACCCTTTGCTCAGAAACTACGCAAAGGTGGCTATGACGGGAAAGGAGTGTCGATCATACGTTCAGAACAAGATTTTGAGAAGGCTTTTGATGCCCCATCTGTCCTAGAGCAGTTTGTGGACTTCGAGAAAGAGCTCGCAGTTATTGTAGCTCGAAGTGCCAATGGAGAAGTAAAAGCATTTCCTACGGTGGAGCTCGAATTCAACCCAGAGGCAAACCTGGTTGAGCTGCTTTTTGCTCCAGCAGAGATTTCTGATAGCATCGATGAAAAGGCGCGAAGCGTAGCCATGAAAACGATTGAAGCTTTCGGATTTGTTGGTCTACTTGCCGTAGAGCTTTTCTTGACGAAGGATGGTGACATCCTAGTAAACGAAGTGGCACCGCGCCCTCATAACTCTGGTCACCAAACCATAGAAGGTAACGTCACATCGCAGTACGCCCAACATTTGAGAGCCATTTTAGGCCTACCGCTTGGAAGCACAGATCAAGTAAGACCGGCGGGAATGGTAAACCTTCTGGGTGCTCCGGACTATACTGGCGAAGCGTATTACGAAGGCTTGGAAAAAGTTCTTGGGCTGCCGGGTGTGTATCCGCACCTGTATGGAAAATCAACAACAAAACCCTTTCGCAAGATGGGCCATGTCACCATCACTGCCGACACGGTTGGTGAAGTAAAGCGCCTGGCAAACGAAGTTAAATCGACAGTAGTCGTAAAAACACAGTAATTATGGTAGGAATTATAATGGGTAGCAAAAGCGACCTTCCCGTAATGCAAGAAGCGATCGATATATTGAATGAATTGGGAATCGAGAACGAAGTAGAAATCGTATCGGCTCATAGAACGCCAGAGCGCATGTATGAGTATGCAAAGGAAGCTGATAAACGCGGAATCAAGGTGATTATCGCCGGAGCTGGTGGAGCAGCGCATCTTCCTGGTATGACGGCATCTATCACACCACTTCCCGTAATTGGGGTACCGGTTAAAAGCCGCAACAGCATTGACGGCTGGGACAGTGTTTTGAGTATTCTACAGATGCCTGGAGGCGTGCCCGTAGCTACTGTAGCACTCGACGGTGCGAAAAATGCCGGAATTCTCGCCGCTCAGATAATTGGAGCATCAGATGATACGGTGCGTGGCAGAATCGCGGCCTATAAAGAGTCATTGAAAGAAAAAGTCCTAAAAGACGCGAAGAACATTCACTAAACGGTGAAAGAATACCTGGAAATATTTGCCCAGGCCACCACGGGATACGGAAACTGGCTTTGGAGTCAAATCACCCTGAAGGATGGGCTCTGGGGAAACTACTTTTATTTTCTAATTGCCATTTCGCTGGTCTTTCTTGTCCTGGAATGGGTGAAACCGTGGCGGGCAGGACAGGCCAAATTCAGAAGAGACTTCTGGCTTGACGCCTTCTACATGTTCTTCAACTTCTTCATCTTCTCGCTTATCATCTTTGCTGGATTGAGTGAAGTAGCCGTGACTTTTTTCACCAAGGCTTTGGCATCGATAGGAATTGAGAATGTCGTTGCCATCGAAGTTTCTCAATGGCCCACTTGGGTGCAAATAGCGGTGCTTTTCGTAGTAAAAGACTTTGTAGAATGGTGGGTACACCGCCTTTTGCACACCGTGCCGTGGCTCTGGGAATTTCACAAGGTACACCACTCGGTGAAGGAGATGGGGTTTGCCGCACACTTGCGGTTCCATTGGATGGAAAGCGTAGTCTATAAATCCATCACCTACCTGCCCTTGGCGATGATTGGCTTTGGGATTGATGACTTTTTCATCGCCCACATGATTGCCATTACAATTGGTCACTGGAATCACGCCAATTTCAATTTGAATTTAGGACCATTTAAATACATCTTTAACAACCCGAATATGCACATGTGGCATCATGCATATCACATTCCTGAAGGCCACAAGTACGGCGTGAACTTCGGGCTTTCGCTTAGTATTTGGGACTACATATTCGGTACGGCGAGCATTCCCCATTCAGGGCGCGATATCAAACTTGGGTTTGAAGGCGATCAGAGCTTCCCGAAAGACTTTATGCATCAAGTGGTTCATGGACTCAAACCAAAACAAAAGAAATAATCGCTTTAAAAAGCCCTTGCTGATATCTCTGGTGGCGTCTCTCACCCTGGGATTGGCTCCTTTCAACGATCCACATGTGATCGGGAAGTGGAAATGGGTTTTAGGCGGGGCAGTTGGTATGCGGCCTATGGATTGGTTCGATTTCTTCCTTCACACAGCACCCTTCTTGGCACTTATCTACTTCGGTTACCAATTCATAGCAAGCCAGTTTCGCGGCTCAAATAAAGCCTGAGCATTTGCCCACAATCAACTCAACTTTGTATTTTGTGACAAACTAAGTTGGGTTGAGAATTGCGCTAACCATCCTTCTGATTCTTTCCTATCTCGCTGGTACTTGTGGAAACGGTGACGAGCCTGCTGGCGCGAGAGGTGCGGGTATGGCCTACGCGCGACTAAACTATTCTGACATCTGGAGCATTTATTACAACCAAGCGGGTCTGGCAAGGTTAGAAGGCCCCAGTGCGGGAGCGTTCTTCGAGAATAAATTCTTCGTCAAAGAACTGGGCCGTGGAGGGTTTGCCGCAAGCCACCCCCTGGGACAAGGAAATATTGGGTTGAGCTATACCAGTTTTGGATATGCTGCCTATCGCGAAAGTAAAATGGGGCTGGCTTACGGAATGCGGCTGACTGAAAATCTCTCCATTGGGACTCAGATCAATTATCACCATACCCGCATCAACGCCGAAGATTACGGCGAAACGGGAACGGTTACAGCTGAGCTGGGGCTTATGCTCGACCTATCCGAAAAAGTGAGTGTTGCTGCCCATGTGTTTAACCTAACACGGTCTGAACTCAATGAAGATTTCGATGAAAGGCTACCGACTCTAATCCGCTTTGGATTGAACTACTCGATAAACAAAGAATTGCGCATTTCAGGTGAAGTGGAGAAGGATATCGACTTTGATGAAATCTTTAAAATGGGAATCGAGTATCAACCTGTCGAATCCGTTTTTATCCGCGTCGGTGCGTCAAATAACCCCGGGATATTCGCCTTTGGTTTGGGAATAAACTGGGGAGCATTCCAATTTGATCTGGCCAGCACATACCACACCGTACTCGGGTATTCGCCGCAGGCATCTCTCACTTTTGTATCCACGCGCAAGTGAAAAGGCTAGCGATCATAGCTTGTGCCTGCCTGCCCATTTTGGCCTTTTCGCAAAACACCGATGATGCTGATCGCTCGCAAATCATTGAGCAGAGAATCGAACAAATCGCCGAAGCTATTGAGTCGGACAATATTGACTACACCACCCTATTTGAGCAACTCACCGTATACCTCGACTTTCCGCTCAACTTGAACCAAGCTCAGGCCGAAGAGCTTTATGGTCTGGCGTTCTTGTCGAATTATCAAATCGAGCAGTTTTTGATTTATCGCGAAGCGTACGGGGCGCTTTTCTCGATTTATGAATTGCCCCAAATAGACGGTTGGGATCGAGCCACTGCTGAGTTAATCCAACCATTCGTCCAATTCAAAACGAGTCAGAAATACGAAAAAATCACCTTTTCGAACTTGGAGAAATACGGCAAAAATGAACTGGTCTTGCGATGGTCTTCCCTCGCTGAAACCCCTGCCGGATACCAGCCCATCAGCGATGAAGAATTGATTGACAACCCAAATGCCCGATACCTGGGATCGAAGGACCGACTCTATGCTCGGTACCGCTACAGGTACGGTGATCGCATCAGTTTTGGTGTCACCGCTGAAAAAGACAGTGGAGAAGAGTTTTTTAAAGGCTCGCAAAAGGCGGGGTTTGACTTTTACTCCGCTCATTTCTTTCTCAAGGATTTCGGGAAGGTCAAGAAACTTGCTGTTGGCGACTATCAGGCACAGTTTGGTCAAGGACTCACCTTCTGGTCTGGACTAAGCTTCGCCCGCAAAAGCTCTTTCACGGTGAGCACTGGGCAGGCAGCTCCCGGAATTGGACCATACACTTCGGTCAATGAGAATTTATTCCTTCGCGGTGGGGCTACAACTATCGGTGTCGAAAATTGGAGTTTTTCGGCCTTCTACTCTGGAAAGAAGATTGATGGCAACCTTGCGGCGGACGGTTTACTCAATGAAAATGCAGTGGTGGTTTCGAGTTTTCAGGAAAGCGGATACCACCGAACACCAGCGGAATTGGAAGACAAGGATGCTATTTTTCAGGAACATTTTGGTGGAAACATCAGCCTTAAAAAAGGCAGACTACACCTAGGTTTGACGGGAGTTTATATGAGATTGGACGGCGCCATAAATCTCAACACAGATCTCTATAGCCAGTACAGATTTAGTGGATCGGACAATTGGGCTACAGGAGTGAATTACAGATGGAAGTACAGGAATCTCCTGGTGTATGGAGAAACTACCCGAAGTGGAAATGGGGCGCTGGCAACATTGAACGGACTGAACATCAACTTAGACCCGCGGCTTATTCTCAATATTACCCAACGCCACTACGACCGAGATTTTCAAGGGGTCGCCTCAATCGGCTTTGGCGAGGGATCGCGGGTTGAAAACGAATCGGGTATCTATCTGGGCCTAGAGCTAAGACCATTCAAACGGTGGAAGCTCAACGCCTATTTCGATCAGTTCAAATTTCCTTGGTTGAGATACCAGGTTGATGCGCCATCGCATGGGCAGGACTTCCTTGGGCAGCTGGAGTACAATCCTTCAGGTAGAATTGATTTCTACATCAGGTTCCGAAAGAAAACAAAAGAGATCAACAGTCGAAACGCGGAAAGCGGCATTGCCAAATTAGTGAATGAAGAGCGCCAGAATCTTCGATTTAATCTTTCATATCGCACATCAACACGGTGGCGATTTCGGTCGCGTGTTGAATTCTCGAACTACAAACGGGGATTCGAGCCCACTTCCAATGGGTTTATGGTGTATCAAGACGTGGTGTACGATTTCAAGTTTATCCCAGCGCGGATCTCCCTACGCTATGCCTTATTTGAGACCGACACTTACGATTCGCGGGTTTACGCTTTTGAAAACGACGTGCTCTATTATTTCACCATTCCTGCTTACTCAGGTCGCGGCTCCAGGGTGTACGCCTTGCTGCAATTCGACGTCGGGAAAAACATAGACATTTGGTTGCGCTGGGGCCAATTCTACTATACCGACCGAAATGAGATAGGGAGTGGAAAAGACGCGATAAAAGGGAACACAAAAACGGAGTTTAAAGCACAGATGCGGCTTAAGTTCTAGTTACTGGGAACCCGATGTTTTCCAATTGGACCCAAAAATCGGGGAAGGATTTTGACACCACATCGGCGTCATCAAACACCAAACCATCGCAGTGCAGAGCCAGTGGCGCAAATGCCATAGCCATGCGGTGATCGTGGTAGGTAGAAATACGCTTGCGACTCCGGTCTTGAATTCCAGATTTCAAGTGAATCTCAGCAGAACCTGAAGTTAGCTCGACTCCGAATTTCTTCAGCTCTATTTCAATCGCTTCTATGCGATCGGTTTCTTTAATTCGAAGCGTTTCTAAACCCGTAAAATGACCGCGAACCCCTAATTCGGCGGCAAGGACAATGACGGTTTGGGCTAAATCGGGACAGGAAGTAAAATCTATTTTCACCTGGCTCGAAACTGTTCCCTTTTCAAGTAAAGCACCTTCTTCATCAAAAGTGGTACGTACTCCAAATGCTTCCATCATGGGTGCCAGGATCGAATCGCCTTGTAAGCTCTCTTCGGTCAAACTCCGAATCCGCATTCGCGGCCACGATCCTAGCGCAAAAATAGCGTAGAAATAAGATGCCCCGCTCCAATCGCCTTCTACGGAAATTGTAGCTTTCGAATAATCTTTTGGCTGAATCCGAATGGCGCTGTTTTCTTCAACTACATCGATTCCAGCCTTTTGCATCAGCTCTATGGTCATATCGATGTATGGTCGCGACACTTGGTTCTGGGGAAGGATAAGCTCTAGCTCAGTCTCGCACCTAGGCGCAATGAGTAAGAGAGCTGTGATAAACTGACTACTCAGGTTTTGGGTCAAGCGAATGGAACCACCCTTCAAAGTTTGGCCTATTACGCGCAGTGGAGGATATCCTTCTTCTTGAAGATACTCGATTTCCGCCCCCATGGCTCTCAAGGCTTCTACAAGGGGGGCGATGGGTCGCTGCGTCATTCTTTCGGTACCGTTGAGCACGTGTACTCCCGGTGTGGTAGCAGCCCAAGCCGTTCCAAATCGCATGACCGTTCCAGCATCGCCCACCCATCTCTCTTCACCTTCGGCATTCAAAAAGGCTTGGAGCAAAACCGTATCGTTGGCTTTACTCAGATTCTGTATCAGGATCGGTTCTTGTGCGAGAGCGCTGATAATCAGCAAGCGATTGCTTATACTTTTCGATGCGGGAATTTCAACATCGGGGCAATCAGAAAAATGTGCAGGTGCTGTAAGGCTTAATTGGCCCATCTCTCGTAGTAGTAGAGCGATTCAACAATTAAATCCACACCAATCTTTTGATCGTAAACTCCATCGCCAATCTCGTTGATCAAGGTCATTCGGATCTCGCCATCTACGTTTTTCTTGTCGTGCTTGATGAGTTCTAAAATGCGATGGATTTTCAGCTCGTCTATTTTAATCTTAGGGTAGTGACTGAAGATGAAACTGGCTATATCGTTCAACTCTTCTTTTGAAAGCAAGCCCAATTTGTGAGAAATAAAAGATTCGCAGACCATCCCCAAAGCCACCGCTTCGCCGTGAAGTAGCGCCCTCGAATCGCCTTCGAAAGAGTTAGACTCCACCGCATGACCTATGGTGTGCCCAAAGTTGAGCAGTTTTCGCCTACCCGATTCAAAAGGATCGCTCGTAACGATCTGGTTCTTGATCCGAATACTGTGTAAAATAGAAGCATCGAGCGATGCCAGGTCGTAGAACGAGACCTGCTTTAAATCTTCCCAATACTGCGGATCGCTGATCAAAGCGTGTTTTATCATTTCAGCAAAGCCAGATAGCAATTGGTTTCGCGGGAGCGATTTCAAGAATTCGGGATCTACAAAAACTGATTCTGGATTTCGGAAAAGGCCCACTTCATTCTTCAATCCACCAAGATTCACCCCGACTTTTCCACCAATAGACGCATCTACTTGAGCGAGTAGGGATGTCGGGACATTAATAAATCTGATTCCGCGTTTGAACGCACCGGCAATAAAGCCACCCAAATCGCTGACCACACCACCACCTAGATTGATCATGAGCGAAGAGCGATCTCCGCCCAATTCACCGAGAGCTGACCAGATTTGGGCACAAACTTCCAGATCCTTAGATTCTTCACCTGCCGATATTTCCACCACTTCAGCTTCGCTGAGCTGTGGCACTTTGCCCATGAGCACTGGCATACAGGCCTGGAGTGTATTTTCATCGGCTAAAATGAATATCTTCACGCCCGAGTATAATTCGGAAGAAAGCAGCTCGGCAAGGTTTGCCAGACTATGACGACCGACCACTACTTCGTAGCCATCAGTCTTTACTATTTCTAGGTCTATTTCTGCCATGTAGGATTGTGAAGATGTGGTTGGCTAAGATATGATTGCTTTTTTGAGAAAGAAAATGATGACTGAAAGTACAGATCAGAAACTCAGTAAAGACGCATCATCTTTATCTTTTAAGAATACAGAAGTTGCATTCTCGAGTAAGTCTGACAGTGATTTAAAGAAGGCCAAGTTCCTTTTTAAAATGTTGGCCAACAAGCCCATGATGGTGCTTGGAAAGTACGCTACAAATGCTGTTTTAGCCTTGCACCTTCCGGTAAAAGGCCTGATCAAAGCTACCATCTTCAACCAGTTTTGCGGTGGTGAGTCGATTCCAGAATGTGCCGACACCACAAAGGTGCTAGATCAATACGGCATAGGTACCATACTCGACTACAGCGTTGAGGGCAAAGACTCAGAAGCCGATTTTAAAGCTGCTTTCGAAGAGCTCATTCGCACGGTGCAAACGGCCAGCGGAAATGAACACATCCCCTTTTGCGTTTTTAAAATCTCTGGTCTAGAAAGCAACAGTCTCCTGGAAAAAGCCAGTCTTAAAAAAGAGCTTTCGCCCAATGAGAAGGCATCATTTGAAAAACTAAAGGAAAGGGTAAACCACCTTTGCAAACTGGCCCATGAAGCAAATACGCCTATTCTGATTGATGCAGAAGAGTCATGGATACAACCAGCGATAGACGATTTGGCGATGGAAATGATCGCTAAGTACAACGGCGAGAAACCCATCGTGTACAACACACTGCAGATGTATCGACACGACAGGCTAGCTCACCTGAAGGAGGCCCACGAGATCTGCAAGCAAAAAGGAGTGATCTACGCCATCAAAGTGGTTCGTGGTGCTTATATGGAAAAAGAGCGTGAACGCGCGAATGAGCGAGGCTATCCTTCGCCAATCCAACCAGACAAAGTGAGTACGGATCGCGACTTCGATCTGGCGATTTCATACGCCCTTGACCATATAGAGACTATAGGGCTATGCTGCGGTACGCACAACGAGAATAGTTCAATGGCCTTGGCCCAAGAAATGGTTAAGCGCGGTATACCGATTTCTCATCCACACATCTATTTCGCTCAGCTTTACGGAATGAGCGATCATATCAGCTTTAACCTAAGTCATGCCGGGTATAACGTAGCCAAGTATGTGCCCTACGGCCCTATCAAGGAAGTGATGCCTTACCTCATCAGAAGAGCTGAAGAAAACACATCGGTAGCAGGGCAAACGGGAAGGGAGCTCAACTTAATCATATCGGAGTTGAAGCGACGTAAGCTCGAGTAGAGTCCCTTGAAGATTTCAGTCAGGAATTTGGTGGAACTGACCATTTCATGACAGTTATGATCTAACGTGTTGTGAGCTGGTAAAGGCAGAGAAAGCGTGGGCTTACTCGCAAGAACAGATGTCGCCGATATTTTCCATCGCCACATCAATCAGGACCGTGGCTGAATCAGCCACTTCAAATTTCATCGTAGCCAGACCAGCATTCAGATCATGAGATACTACATACATGCGTGGAGTTGACTTGGTACGGCTTTTCGAAAAATCGACATCTCCTTCTGATTTCAACAGCGCGAGCTCTTCATCGGAAATTTCAAGACAATCCAGTTGGCATTGAGCCTTTGAAGAAACAGTACCAGGAAAATTGCTCAAGTTTGATAAAACGCGATTGTTCGGCATCCAATCGGTCAGGACAGATGTGCGTCCGTTAAAAAACACAGCTACCATTGCGGTTCCGATAAGCACGCCGAATATGTACAGGGTTAATCTTCTTTTGAACGTCATTAAAATGCAGCAAATAAAAGGTCAATATCCTTATATGGCAAATTGAACACTTCTCCGAGTGACTCATTGGTTAGGGTCCCGTTGTATAAGTACACCCCATGTCTGAAACCCGGGTCGTCCTTAATCAAGCTCGAACATCCACCGTGCTTTCCAATGTTCAACAACAAGGGAGTAAAGATGTTGCTCAGGGCCATGGAAGCCGTTTTAGAGATCCGCGAGGCAATATTCGGAACGCAGTAATGCACAATTCCGTGCTTCACGAAGGTTGGGTGTGTATGGTTGGTCACGACCGATGTTTCGAAACATCCACCTTGGTCGGCGCAAACATCAACGATTACCGAACCTTCCTTCATCTCTTCAACCATGGCTTCGGTTACCACAGTGGGCGTTCTGCCATCAACACTTCGCAGCGCGCCAATTGCCACATCGGCGGTACGGAGGGCACGTTTGAGCTCTTCTGGCTGGATTACCGAAGTGAAAAGCCTTTGCCCCAAATCGTTTTGTAGCCTACGAAGTTTATAGATTGAAAAGTCGAATACCTTCACAACGGCTCCAAATCCGAGTGCCGCTCTACAGGCGTATTCGGCAACCGTTCCGGCGCCTATTATCACCACTTCAGATGGAGCTACTCCAGAAATCCCACCGAGCATAAGCCCTTGGCCACCCCGGTTTCGGCTCAAATATTCGGCTGCGACGATAATGGAAGCATTTCCGGCGATCTCGCCCATGGCTCGTACCACTGGAAACTTTCTCTCTTCGTCTTGCACGTAATCCCATGCAATGGCCGAAATCTTTTTGCGCATCAGCTGTTTGAGTGTATCTCTGGGCTGAACACTTAATTGCAAGGCTGAGAAAAGGGTTTGCTTGTGGCCCATCATGGCTATCTCGTCGGTGCTAGGGGGCGCAACTTTTAACACGATGTCGCATTGAAAAGGTTCCTTTCGGTCATAGGCTATTTTTGCTCCAGCCTCGCTGTACAGCCGGTCATCGTAACCGGCATTTTTTCCCGCTTCTGTCTCCACGACCACTTCATGGCCATTGCTCACCAATACCGAAACGGCATCGGGTACTAGAGCCACCCTATTCTCTTGGTACGACGTTTCTTTCGGGATCCCAAGTTGAAGATTTTTACCCTTCCTGCCCACCTCCAAGAGTTCTTCTTGTGGCTGCAGAGAAGCTTGACGCGCCAATGCTTTCAGCGCTTCTTTTGAGCTTATCATCCGACTGCTAATTTCCTTGCGAGAATGAAAATACTAAAAGCATTTCAAGAAGGGAAATTCAAAGTGATTTTGCGCTTCCCATCTTCGTCCGAAATATGCACTTCTACGACGTTTTCAGGAAGTAATTCGGCGATCTTTTCAGGCCATTCCATAAAGCAATAAGTCCCTGAGTACAAGTACTCCTCGTATCCAAAGTCATAAACTTCTTCGATGGACTCAATGCGGTAAAAATCGAAGTGATAAACCGGACCTACTTGACTGGCATATTCGTTCACTATACTAAACGTAGGGCTACTCCCCTCCCCTTCTACTCCCAAAGCCTTTAATATCTGAAGGATCAAGGTCGTTTTTCCCGCCCCCATCTCCCCGTAAAATGCAAACAGCCGATGCTCACCTGAAGCGCGAATGATCTCTTTGGCCAACTCTGGTAGCTCGTCGATAGAATCTACGTGAAACTCCATTACTTCGGACTGAGAATAGCAAAGGGGATTAGCATTTCTTCCAATGAAATTCCACCGTGCTGGAAAGTATCCTTGTAGAACTTCATGAAGTGGTTGTAGTTATTCGGATACACAAAATATCCGCTTTCCGGTGCGAAAATATAGGCCGTACTCACATTCGATTTTGGCAGGAAAGCTTCTTCGGGTTTTGTTATGGCAAAGACTTCCTTGGCATTGTAATTCAAGTTTCGACCCTGCTTGTAACGCAAGTTGGTACTGGTGTTTCTATCTCCCACCACTTTGAGCGGATCGGTCACTTGAATGGTACCGTGATCGGTAGTCACCACGAGTTTACCGCCGTACTCGGCTACTTTTTCGAGAATGGATTTGAGCGGTGAGTGGTCAAACCAACTCTTTGTCAAAGAGCGGTAGGCCGATGCGTCGTCAGCAAGTTCTTTGATCACTTCCATATCGGTACGCGCATGCGAAAGCATATCTACAAAATTGTAGACGATCACGTTGAGCTCGTTGGTCATCATATTTGAAATACCATCTACCAGCTTGCGACCTTGTTCCAGCCGCGTCACTTTGGTGTAGCTCGCTTTTATGTCTTTCCCTAGTCGCTTGAGCTGAGCCATGAGTAGCTCTTCTTCAAACAAGTTCTTCCCTCCTTCTTCGTGGTCGTCTTTCCAGTAATTAGGATGGAGCTTTTGAATTTCACTCGGCATCAGGCCAGCGAAAAAGGCATTACGCGCATACTGGGTAGCCGTTGGGAGAATGCTCATGTACATTTCCTCATGATCTGTTCTAAAGTGCTCGTTGATGCTCGGTTGAATCACCTTCCACTGATCGTATCTCAAGTTGTCGATCATGATCAGGAACAGGGGCTTGTCTCCGATTTCCGGGGCCACTTTCTTCTTAAATACCTGGTGAGACATTAGCGGAGCATCTTCATCGCCGTGGAGCCAGTCGATGTAAGACTTGCTTACGTATTTCGAAAAGCTGCTGTTGGCTTCTGTCTTTTGCATGGTGAGAATTTCTTCCATCACCCCGTCGCTACCAGAATCTAGCTCCAACTCCCAAAACGTAAGTTTCTTGTACACTTCCATCCACTCTTCGGCATCCAATCTATCACCGAGCGACAATCCGATTTCGCGAAACGCCGTCTGATACTTCGAATTGGTTTGCTCGTTGATCAACTTTCTGTTATCGAGATTCTTCTTAATCGAAAGCAAAATCTGATTCGGATTCACAGGCTTTATCAAGTAGTCGGCAATTTTCGAACCAATCGCTTCTTCCATAATCGACTCTTCTTCGCTCTTTGTGATCATCACCACAGGTACTTCGGGCTTCGACTCTTTAATTTGCTGAAGGGTCTCCAGCCCAGATAGACCAGGCATGTTTTCATCCAGAAAAATGATATCGTAGTCGACTTCATCTACTGAGTCTATGGCATCGTGACCATTGTTTACCGTAGTCACTTCAAAACCTTTGTCTTGGAGAAACAAAACATGTGGCTTGAGCAATTCGATTTCATCATCGGCCCATAAGATTTTTGAAGGCATAGTAGATACTGGGTTTTTGAGAGGTTTGATTATTCGCTTACTTTTGATCTAATTAACAAAAATAGCCCGGCTTTATTATGCCGAGTCAGATAAATAAATGGACCTTTCATCGCCGGTGACCTTGTCAAACAAAAGGAAGATTCTGAATGACCCTGTGTATGGGTTCATTACAGTGCCCAACGATTTGATTTTCGATATCATTTCGCACCCAAGTTTTCAGCGCTTGAGACGAATCAAGCAGGTGGGCATGTCACACTTGGTGTACCCCGGTGCCAATCATACGCGTTTTCATCATGCCCTTGGAGCTATGCATTTGATGTATCTATCTCTGACGGCACTTCGTGAAAAGGGCGTGGAAATAAATCAGGAAGAGTGGACGGGTGCTTTGATTGCGATACTCCTTCACGATATCGGGCACGGGCCATTCTCCCACAGCCTTGAGTATACCTTGGTTCAAAATGTGAGCCACGAGAGCATTTCGGTGCTCTTGATCGAAGCGCTCAACAAAGAGTTTGACGGAAAACTGGATTTAGCCCTGGCCATTTTCAAAGGGACCTATCACAAGAAGTTTCTCCACCAGTTGGTAAGCAGCCAGCTGGATATGGATAGGATGGACTATCTCTCGAGAGACAGTTTCTACACTGGCGTTTCTGAGGGAGTCATCGGAAATCAGCGCATCATCAAAATGCTCGACGTTCGCGATGATAAACTGGTGGTAGAAGAAAAAGGAATCTATTCGATTGAGAAGTTTATCGTAGCCAGAAGGCTGATGTATTGGCAAGTGTACCTCCACAAAACGGTGGTTTCGGCTGAGCGACTTCTGATCAATATTTTGCGGAGAGCACAACATTGTTCACGGCGCGGAGATGTACTCTTCGGCTCACCAACGCTTTTGTTTTTCTTGAAAAATGAATTTGGCCCGGACGACTTTGAAAAAAATCCCGATGTCTTGGAGATGTTTGTGAACCTTGACGACTACGACATCATGGGAGCGATTAAGGTTTGGGCTGAACACGAGGATAAAATCCTTTCACACCTTTGCACCGACTTGCTCGCCCGCCGTCTGCCCAAGGTCCGACTTTCATCCGAACCCTTTGCTGAAGCTACCGTCTACGACATCCAGGAAAAAACCAAAGCCCACTATGGGATTGGCGATGATGAACTCGAGTACTTCTTTCAACTCGGATCCATTGAGAATCACGCCTACAACAGCGACTATGATGGCATCTTGATTTTGCGGAAAGATGGCACCGTGGCCGAGCTAGCTGAAACGTCGGATAACCAAGCCCTATCGGCCCAAACCGAAGCCGTAACAAAGCACGTTTTATACTACCCTAAGGTGGTTTAAATTATTGTTATTTCTGGCCTGAAGCCGAATCGATTAATTTATATATTTAGGCGATGGAATTTTCGGCATCCCAGATAGCCCAACTACTTGAAGGTGAAGTGGTTGGAAATGAAGAAGCAATCGTTTCTAACCTGAGCAAAATTGAAGAAGGCCAATCTGGCACCCTATCTTTTTTAGCCAACCCTGCCTATTCGGAGTATATTTATACTACTCAGGCTTCAATTGTTATCCTCAATCGGGATTTCAAATTGGAGAAATCCATACCCGATACCCTTACCCTTATTCGGGTGGATGATGCTTATAGCTGTTTTGCAAAGCTCCTCGACCTATACAACCAAATCAAGTACGACAGAAAAGGTGTTGACAAGCGCGCTATCGTTTCTGAAACCGCCACCCTGGGTACCGATGTCTATGTAGGCGCTGGAGCTGTAGTAGAAGATGGCGCAGTAATAGGCGATGGTGCCAAAATATATCCGCAGGCATATATTGGGAGCAATGTCAAAATAGGTACGAAGACCTTGATTCACCCGAGCGCCCGGATTCTAGCCGATTGTGAAGTGGGAGATGATTGTGTCATTCACAGTGGAGTTGTTATCGGTGGAGATGGATTTGGGTTCGCACCCAATAGCGACAATAATTATCAGAAAGTAGCTCAAATCGGTAATGTGATCATCGAAGATCACGTGGAGATCGGAGCTAATACCACTATCGATCGAGCTACCCTTGGACACACCATTGTGCGCAAAGGAGTCAAGATCGACAACTTGATCCAGATAGCACATAATGTGGAAATTGGAGAAAATACGGTAATAGCTGCTCAGACGGGAATCGCTGGTTCCACCAAGATTGGAAAGAACTGCATGATCGGTGGGCAAGTGGGAATTGTTGGGCACATCACCATCGCCGATGGCACCATGATCGCCGCGCAAAGTGGAATTCAGAGTTCCATCACCGAAAAGTCAATTGTACAAGGATCACCAGCATTCAGTGCTGGCGATTATAAGAAGTCTTATGTTGGATTCAGAAGGCTTCCGAATATCATGAAAGAATTGGGAGATCTAAAAAAAGCGATCTCAGCCCTTAAACGAGAATCAGAATTATGAGTACGAATCAACGTACCCTGGCAAACCCCATAGAGATGAAGGGAATTGGCCTTCACTCGGGAGAGAAAGTAACACTCAAAATTTTACCAGCACCTGAAAATCACGGTTACGTGTTCCAACGAGTTGATGTGGAAGGCCAGCCCTTGATCAAAGCAGATGTTGATAATGTGGTGACGACAAACCGTGGAACCACCCTTGAAGAAAATGGAGCTCGTGTTTATACCACCGAGCACGTTCTCGCCGCCATTTACGGTTGCGAAGTTGATAACGCTCTTATCCAGCTCGACGGCCCCGAAGTACCCATCATGGATGGTAGCGCCAAGCTCTTTGTCGATGCGATTGAAAAGGCTGGTTACGAAGAGCAAGATGCCGAACGCGACTATTTTACGCTCAAAGAAAACTTATACTACGAAGACGACGAAGGCTATGTAGAGATGCTTGCCGTGCCTACTCCAGGGCAAGAGTTCCGAATTACCGTAATGGTCGATTACAACTCGCCTATCTTGGGTACACAGCACGCTTCGATGTACCATCTAGGTGAGTTTAAGAAGGAAATTGCTCCTTGCCGAACCTTCGTTTTCCTTCGGGAAATTGAAATGTTGGCTAAGAACAACCTTATTAAAGGTGGTGATTTGGACAACGCCATCGTTTTGGTAGAGCAGGAGCGGACGGAAGAAGAGTACCGCGAGATTGCCAAACTAGTTGGTAAGAACTACGAAGACATCAAAGTAGAAGGTATCGGGGTGTTGAACACAATCAAACTTCAGTTTGAAAATGAACCGGCTCGGCACAAACTACTCGATATTGTTGGTGATTTAGCCTTGGTCGGGAAACCGATTCGCGGACACATTCTCGCCGCAAGACCTGGTCATAGAGGGAATACAGCCTTTGGAAAGATCATCAAAAATCTGATCAAAGAAGAGCGAAAGAAAACCCCAACATTCGACTTGACAAAAGACCCTGTTTATGATGTCAATCAAATCATGAACATCCTTCCGCACCGCTACCCGTTTTTGATGATCGACAAAGTGATCGAGCTGACAGAAAATACCGTAGTGGGCGTGAAGAACGTCACGATCAACGAGCCTTTCTTCACAGGGCATTTCCCTGGTAACCCCGTGATGCCAGGAGTACTTCAAATTGAAGCCATGGCACAAGTAGGTGGGGTTTTGGCGCTTCACAATGTAGAAGACCCTGAAAACTGGAGTACTTACTTTATGAAGATCGACGCTGTCAAATTCAAGAGAAAAGTGATACCAGGCGACACCGTTGTTTTCAAGCTCGAACTTTCAGCTCCTATCAGAAGGGGTATTGTTCAGATGAAAGGAACTGGATATGTAAATGGACAAGTGGTGTCTGAGGGAGACCTGATGGCACAAATCATACGAGATAAAGCATAATTAATGAGCACAGCCGGAGCGCATATTGACCCCAATGCGAAGATTGGAAAGGATGTGAAAATCGGTCCTTTTTCAACCATACATGGGGATGTAGAGATTGGAGATGGCACTGTGATCCACTCGAACGTTGTGATCATGGACGGTGCTCGAATTGGAAAGAATTGCGAGATTTTTCCGGGAGCTGTAATCTCAGCTATCCCGCAAGATTTAAAGTATCAAGGGGAAAAAACGACGGTTGAAATCGGTGACAACACCACCATTCGCGAATGCGTGACCATCAACAAGGGTACGGTAGATAAGATGAAGACAAGCGTTGGAAACAACTGCCTGCTCATGGCCTACGTTCACCTTGGTCACGATGTAGAAGTTGGAAACAATTGCATCATTGCGAATGCCGGATCGGTAGCCGGTCACGTAAAGATCGAAGACTTTGCCATTCTGGAAGGAATGGTCGGCGTACAGCAGTTCCTGACTATTGGAGCGCACTCTTTTATAGCCGGAGGAACACTGGTTCGAAAGAATGTTCCACCTTTTTGCAAAGCCGCCAGAGAGCCGATGAGCTACGTAGGTGTCAACACCGTTGGGCTTCGCCGCAGAGGATTCGACCCGAAAATCATCTCTCAAATCGAAGATGCTTACCGCATTATCTACGTCCAACACAAGAACATGACCAAGGCACTCGAAGTTTTGGAAAGCGAAGTGCCTGACAGCCCTGAAAAGCAACACATTTTAGACTTCATCCGAAACTCGGACAAGGGCATTATGAAAGGCCCGCTCCATGACTAAAATCAGCCTTCAAAATCTGGGAAAACGCTTCAATCGGGAATGGCTTTTCGACCAAATCTCGATGGATCTTGACTCAGAAAAGGCCTATGCTGTACTCGGTGGAAATGGCTCCGGGAAAAGCACCTTTTTGAAAGTCGTCTCGGGATTTTCGATGCCATCATCAGGAGAGATTATCTACGCAGTAGCTGGCCAGGACTTAAAGCAGGCCGATGTGTATCGCCACGTTGGGTTTTGTAGCCCCTACCTCGACCTATACGATGAGCTAAACCTAAGCGAAATGGTTCGGTTCCATTTCTCATTAAAACCGCATTTGAGCCAGTTTGACCTGAACGAATTTGGCAAGACTTGCCAACTCGAGCACGCCATGACCAAGCCCATCAAGTACTTTTCATCGGGAATGAAACAAAGGGTGAGACTGGGGCTGGCACTGCTCAGCGACTGCCCATTCATTTTCCTTGATGAGCCCACTTCCAATCTCGATCACCGAGGAATAGACTGGTATCAGGAAATGGTTGACAAGACAAAGCAAGGCCGCATCTACATCGTGGCTTCCAATCAGGTGGAAGAAGAGTACGGCTTCTGTTCTGAAAAAATCTGGATCGAAAACTTCAAGCGGGCATAATTTTCTACATTTGGCTCAAAGAATACAATAAGGATGGCAAATACATCAGATATTAAAAACGGGCTTTGCATCAACTTCAATGGGAAGCTTTACACAATCACGGAGTTTCAACACGTGAAGCCGGGAAAAGGGCCAGCGTTTGTTCGAACGAAGCTCAAAAACATTGAAACGGGCAAAGTAATCGATAATACTTTTTCGGCTGGACACAGCATTGAAATCGTTCGTATCGAGCACCGCCAGTACCAGTACCTATATCCAGAAAACAATGGCTACCACTTTATGAATACCGAGACTTTTGAGCAGGTGTTTATCGATGGCCACATGATAGAACAGCCCGAGTATCTGAAGGAAGAAATGGTTGTTACAATCATCTTCCACGCCGAAGAAGAAAACCCACTGGTTGTAGAAATGCCACACTTTATTGAAGCCACTGTGACCTATACCGAGCCCGGTGTAAAAGGCGACACGGCTACAAACACATTAAAGCCTGCTACCATTGATACAGGCGCTGAGATTCGCGTTCCACTCTTCATCAATACCGATGATCGAATCAAAGTGGATACGAGAACCGGACAATACGCAGAGCGCATCAAAGAATAAGCAATTCCTGCTGAAAATATCCAAAGCCTTCTCAGTGATTGAGAAGGCTTTTTTTATTCTCGTTTGAACAGCGCGCCGTATTGAGTTACTTGAATTTTTTTTGAGTTGTATCGAATAATACAGTCGAATCCTGGGTTGATCAAATCGAAAAGCGCGAAGACTTCAGCTACGTCCTGATCAATATGGACCTTCAGGAGTTTTGGTGATGAAAACTTAGGAATGGTTGAATTCACGGATCTACATTCCGAATACTGACGCTCCTTCCAGTCGGTCACCACTGCTCCGCAGCTCCGAATTCGACACCACTACTGTCCGGAAAACGAGCCTGATATCGCTAGGATGTAATCCTGAGCTCAATAAAGCTCAATTCATTAAGTGTTCATGCTGGGGAGTACAACATGAGTTCATTTTCTTGGTTTTCGTTGGTTTCAAAGTTGCGTAAAGCGCAGAATTGCAAATTCAGCGCAGCGCTTTTGTGCAAACTGATTGAATTCATTTTCGCGCTACCGCGCGATTAGCCGAAGGCGTATCGCGTGGTTTCTTGGGGAGTATGATGTAAAAATTTCTTACATCGCTGCGATAATCAACATATCTAAAATCAGAAATAAACCACCAGCTCTTTTTGAGTAGGGGGTCAATATGGACCTTCAGGAGTTTTGGTAATAATAACTTAGGAATGGTTCAATAGGTCAAATTATCCATTATCACTTACCTGTTGTCAATTAACCCTTAGTCTTCAATCGTATACGCATACACAAATCCTCCTTCGCCAAGAGTGATCAAGTTAAGATGGCCGTCTTTGTTCATATCGCCAATAGCGACTTCGCTCGAACCGTAGAGCGGGAATCCCGATTTGAGTTCACCGGCGCCGTTGAACAAATAGACCTGCTCTTTTGATTGGTCAACAAATACCAAGAGTGGTTTGGTAAAATCGAAGGCCTGCATCATCCCTTGCCCTTTTGTCTCAATGCTAAACAACTCATCGCCCGTGGCAGTAAATGCGGAAACTCCGCGATCGGTTTTCACCACCCAATCTGATTCATCATTTCCATCTAAATCGAGGTAGGCGTAGGCATCCACTTTCTCATCAACGAGTTGGAGTTTCTCGAACCGATCGTCGAATCCGAATACGAAGGCATTTCCATCTGCATCTACATACGAGAGTGACGACCGACCAATCTTATTGCCAAGCGTTAAAACGGGTTCCTGGTCAAGCCCCTTTTCGATTAGGTTAGAGACACTGTGTCTGGACTTACCTTTTCGGTTCAATAGGTGGACTTTTCCGGCTTCGGTTATGGCTAGGATGTAGTCCTTCGACTTGATACGGATATGTCGAAGTGGTAAACCGATGGTCGCACCATTATCAACGAATTCCCAACCCTTCACCAACTGTCCAGTGCCGTCGTAAAGCTGAGTCTTTCCACCTTCGAGCGCCACAAAAATGCGGTAGTCGCGGCTATTGTCGTAGTCGGCAATTCCAATTGGGCCGGTAGCTTTAGGCTTGAGCGCCACAGGGAATGACTCGACATCGTTTCCGTTTCGATCAACGAGGTAAATCTTCCCGGCCGTATTGAAAAGGAGTTGCAATTTGTTGTTTTTGTATAGATCGACTTGTTCTACTTCGCCGAGTATGGGGCCGTCGAGCGGCCGCGACCACATCAACTTTCCGGTGTTGCTGATCAAGTGAAGTTTATTGGCAGCGTCCTGCACCAAAATCTCGTAGGCACCCGTGTAGTGATTCTCTACAAACTGCGGCTTTCCGACCAATTCTTCTGGAAGCTTGATCTCCCAAAGCGCGTTAGTCTCCTGCTGGTACTCGGGACTGTGCTTGAGATAAACATTGTTATAGAACAGCTCATCGCGGAAGAAGCTCGCTTCGTAAATAAAAGCCTGAAACTTTCTCAAGACTTCGGTGCGTTCGGTGATGGCTTTGGCGTATTCGTCTTGAAGGAGATTGGCATAGATAAATGGCGATCTGGCCAAAGAGCTATAGATTAGCACTTGGGGTTCGTTTGAAAACTGTTCCCGGACTTCCGAAAACTTGGTATCAGCAGCCAAGGTTGCCCCTTTGTATCGCGCATCAATGATGTTTCTCAGTGCATTCACCGATTTAGCCATCACGATCATGTCTTCGATTCTAGTGACATATGGATCTTCGATACCCAAGAAGGCATCGCCTAAAATATCGGCATAGAACGATCCCAATGGAACGTGAATAAACTCGTATCCTTTGTACGAATCACCTTCTTTCGATGACTCAAAAATCTGATTCAATTCATTCAAGTTGATCCAAGCCTGCTCTGGCTTTTCAGATTCAAAAATGACAAAGTGATTTTGTATGTACTCTTCGCTAACAGGCTCTGTGATAAACGCTACAGCCTGAGAACCAATCCAGCTTGTAGCTTTGTCTAGCATATTGCACGAACAGTTGTCGTCGTATGCCTTTAGCTTTTTCTCGAAGCTGTACTTCCCTCCACTCGACTCGCGGATATCAGCGCGCTGTTTTTGGTATGTTTCAAAATCTCCGTAGCCGAAATAAGCGAAGTAGGCCGTTTGAGACGGCATAAAGTCAAACACGTGAATGCGGTTTGGCTCCAGATTTCGGAAGGCGCTCAACCAGGCATCTGTACTATCCTTCGCCATGGCAAAACCGTTGAGCGTAACATGGCTGGCCTTGAGTCCCAAATCGAGTGCAGACCACTCGGCGTACGGCTCGCGAAATAGATCCAAGTCTCGGTTTTCGGATTTTAAGAAGTTGGCTAGAATGTTCTTCCCGGTTTTGTAGTTGACATAAACGGTGGCTCGGGCCTGCTTGCCACGTGTGCTTCTCACAGCCTGAAATTCTCGATCACGGAGCACTGAGGCATCTTGCTG
Organism: Bacteroidia bacterium; assembly: GCA_030427905.1. GTDB lineage: Bacteria > Bacteroidota > Bacteroidia > Flavobacteriales_D > Cryomorphaceae > CBDDKU01. Next base: position 41,080 of record JAUICL010000008.1, on the reverse strand, counting down.
CACAGCTCTGATCGACTCTTCGATAAGCACATCGGAAAGCCCCATCACCAAAAGCCCATCTTCGATGTAAAAGTGGATCTCGTCGTCGATGAGTTTGAAGGGGAAGGTGTAAATGGTTTGACCGTCGTAATCTTCGGTTTTTGCCGTTTCATTGATTCGCAAAAGCTTCTTCACTCCTTCCACCAGCGCGGTTTCATCGGCATCAGATCGGGTAGGAACGGCCACGAGGTAATTGAATCGCTTGGCACCTTCTTCATGCACAGAAACCACCATAGGTTGATCGGCTAGCATGGTGCGCAAATCGGAATAGTTCACGTAAATGCTATCCAACGTAGAGCCGAGCTCATTCAACCTGAAAAACAGATCGGTTTTGAGCAATTCGTTCCAGACGAGACTCTCAGTGGAGAGATCACGCCAAAGCTCACCCACTTCGTCTGTTTCGAAAATCAATGCCGCGCTTTGCGGTATGGCTTGCAAGGCCGTCACATCAGACCGCTCTGTCTTCTCGAAACTTTGATAAAACAAGAAGAGCATCCCGATGATACCCCCTAGAAATAGAAGAATAAGTACAAGCTTTTTCACGACCCAATTTTTATCAGATCAAAGGTAACATAGGCAATGGTCGTGGGCATGTAAAGACCACAACGCTTTGCACAGGGTGATGTGCAAATTCACGGCTCCTTCGGCAGCAGGGCAAAACTCTTTCGGTGGTAAGGTGTAGCGCCGTAAGATGCTATGATTTCCCGGTGTTTTTTGGTGGGATAGCCCTTGTTCGAACACCATTCAAACATGGGAAACTCTTGATGAATTTTCTCCATGTACTCATCACGATGAGTCTTGGCTAAAACAGAAGCCGCTGCGATGCTCCGAATCTTGCCATCTCCTTTGATCACACAGGTGTGCCCAATTTGGTCGAATGGCCGGAAGCGATTTCCATCTACGAGTATGTGATCGGGGTTCACATTCAACTGACGAATGGCTAGATGCATAGCTTCAAAGCTCGCTTGCAAGATGTTAATTTCATCTATCCGTTCTGGAAAAACAAATCCAACGCCCCAGGCCATTGCTTCGGCTTCGATGATCGGTCGGAGCACGTTGCGTTTCTTTTCAGTCAATTGTTTCGAGTCGTTGAGCAAAGGATGGTTCCAGCCTTCGGGAAGTATGACCGCACCAGCCACGACTGGCCCACTCAGGCATCCGCGCCCTGCTTCATCCACTCCCGCTTCGACTCTTCCTTTTTCTAGACAACTCAATAATTTGGCCATGGCGCGAAGATAAGGCTATAGGTTTTCAAAATGTACAAAGTATCAAGTACTATGTATTAAGATCATAACCGCTATAATGGGTTTCAAGGGCTTTAGTGATCTCAGAGTTTAGAAGATCGATTAACGGTTTTGTAGTAATTGCCGCAGCAGCGCAGCTACTGCGGAGCGGAAAAAATTCCAATTCCATTTTCATTCTTTACGCCCTAAATTAAATCCAGCCCTGAAAGGGCGAAAGACGTTAGCATTCGGTGAAACCGGATGCGACTGGATTCTATGCGATAAAGTCCTGTAGGGACGAGACCAAATGAATGAACAACGAATCAATGATAATTAACAATCACGATCCAACGAAAGGGGTTTCGAGGATTTCAGAACACGTAACATCGATTGGCGATTTTTAAAGACCGTAGCTCCGCCTGCTCCTTCTCCGTCTTAGGCGGATTCGGCGACACGCATTAAGGCGGAAATACGGAACACATCAAGACTAGCTATTGGCGTACTTTCCCGAACCATTACTACCTTCGGGAAATGAATTTATTTCAACTTCCGTCGCCAGTTGAGCGCATCGAACTGCCCCTTTTTAAGGAAAAGGGAGTGGAAGTTTTCGTTAAGCGAGATGACTTGATTCACCCGGACATTTCTGGAAACAAATGGCGGAAACTCAAGTGGAATATCGCTCAGGCACAGAAGAGAAGAAACCAGCAGATCATCACATTTGGTGGGGCGCATTCCAACCATATTGCGGCCACAGCGGCTGCCGGAAAGGCTTTCGGAATTAAGACCATCGGGATCATCCGTGGCGAGGAAGTTGATTTGAGCAACCCAACCCTGTGGTTCGCGGCAGAGATGGGCATGGAAATTCAACGTGTTTCGAGGTCGGAATTCCGCGGAATCGACACACGCGACTATCTGGAATCACTGCGAGAAGTTTATGGCAATGCCTATGTGATACCCCAAGGGGGAGCCAACTTTTACGGGGTGAATGGCTGCATGGAAATCATGAGTGAACTGGAAGAGTCTTACCACCGCGTATTTGTGGCATCGGGTACGGGCACCACCTTCGCCGGAATGGCGCTCGGGAACAGGCAAAACGCATCGTTGTACTCCATTCCTGTTTTGAAGAATGGTGGATTTATTGAAGAAGACGTAAGCCGTTATGTATCCGAGTTTTTGGTGGATGAAGAAACCGAAGCCGATGTGAAGGCAAAGTTGACTTACCTTTTAGACTTCCATTTTGGTGGTTATGCCAAAGTTTCCACTGAGCTCATTGACTTCATCAGGAATATACATGGGCTGACCGGACTAAAATTGGACCCCGTATACACGGGAAAGGCATTTTTTGCGTTATGTGAAACGGCCAAATCGTTGGATGGAATTGAAGGTGAAAAATGGCTGTTTATCCACACCGGAGGGCTACAGGGAATACCGGCAATGGAAGAGCGAATCGGTGAACCACTTTTCGCCGATTGTTAAATTCACAGAATATTGTGAATAATGTGGCGTTTTTACGAAGTAGACTCGGCTTTCCACTGGTAAATTTGGTATTTGGCAGATTTCCGCCTTTGAAAAAACCTGTTGATAACATGTTGAGAACCCTAATTTGCTTTGTATTAATCAGTTTCTGCCTGAGCTCTTATGCCCATGCAGAAGGTAATTCTCCTACACGAATTACCCGGGCTCAATACATCGATCAGTGGAAAGATGAAGCGATAAGGCAAATGCGCGAGCACCGAATTCCAGCGAGCATCACTTTGGCACAGGGTATTTTGGAAAGCGGGGATGGAAATAGCCAATTAGCCCGAGAAGCAAATAACCATTTCGGGATCAAATGTCACGGGTGGACGGGTAAGAAGGTATACCACGATGACGACAAGAAACAGGAGTGTTTTCGCAAGTACAAAACAGCCCACCAAAGTTTTGAAGACCACAGCCACTTTCTAAAACGCAGCCGATACGCCTTTCTATTTGACTATAAAATAACAGATTACAAATCGTGGGCAAAAGGGCTCAAGAAGGCAGGCTATGCGACGAATCCGAAGTACCCAGCCCTGCTCATAAGAATAATCGAAGAAAATAACCTGACGCAATACGATCGTGAAGGATTGAAAAAAGGGCGCCTGAAGTCAGAACCTTCTCGCTCGACTTCCACCCCAAAACCTGGTAATCAGTCGGGGGAAATTGAAATTGTATTGGGAGGTCAAAGTTCGCAAGTATTCGTAAGTGACAATGGCATCAAATACGTGCTAGCCGATCGAGATATTTCGACTCGCGAACTGGCGGAAACGCTCCAACTTGGTGAATGGCAGGTTTTAAAATACAATGACCTGAGCAAGGGCGAACGAATTGACAAAGGCGATCGGATCTACATCCAACCCAAGAAAGGAAAGTCGAAAACGCACCAAACGCATACTGTAGCCACGGGAGAAACATTGCGAAGCATTTCTCAAATGTATGGTGTGAAAATCAAGAAACTTTGCAAGTACAATGGCCTAAGTGAGCAGTCGAGAATCATGCCTGGCGATATCATAAAGCTCAGGAAATGAGTCCGCATTGATTTAATTTTATCTTTGTGAGCTGCTATTTGAAACTGGACCATTATCGCTTCCATGAAGCTACTCTTCGTTATACCTTCCATTACCAATTACTTTACTTTTTTGGAAGATTTGATCGATGCCCTTAAAGACCGTGGGCACGAAGTACACTTGGCTACATCCAGAAAACACATTGCAAGAATTAGTGAGTACCGTCGGACAATTGATTGTGTGGTCCACGACATCGATTTTCCACGTGCGATTGATCCATTTAAACACCTCGCGGCATCGAATAAGGTAAACCAGTTGGTGCAGGATATCAAGCCCGACATCGTGAACATCCACTTCTCAGCAGCACTTTTCACTTCTACTCTGAGAAAGGGAAATTCATGGCCGGTAAGCACGGGTACTATCCACGGACTTGGGTCGCCTCTGATCAGTGGGTGGCGCAAGTTTATGATTTCGAAAGCTGAAAAGTGGAGTACAAAAAGAGTGGATGAAGTTTTTGTGCTGACGCTAGACGATCGCGACTACCTCAACAAGATGGTGGACAACGCAACCGTTCACGTGCTGGAGAGCTTTGGTATGGGATGCGATCTGGAGCGATTTGACCCCGATAAAACGAAGCCCGAAACTGTGGCTTCACTCCGCAAAGAGCTCGGGATTAGCGAAGACGACTTTGTGTACATATTTATCGGACGTCAAACTAATTTTAAAGGCTTTGATAAAGTGGTGAAGGCTTTCTTCAAAGCGCAGGAAACCCACCCCAACTCAAAGCTCATATTGGTAGGCGAGAAGGACCGTATTCACCCTACATCACTGGGTTCGAAATGGGAAAAGGCGCTCAAGGCTAACGACTCCATCATCAAGGTGGGGTGGCGAGAAAATGTACAAGATTATCTGGCTATCTCAGATCTGAATGTATTTCCTTCGGAGCGCGAAGGTCTACCCGTTAATTTAATGGAGTCGCTTGCAATGGGAGTCCCTGTTTTAACGGTTAACAGCCGCGGATGCCGGGACGTGGTGCGACATGATGTAGATGGCGTAGTGATAAACGACACAGGCATTGAAGCTATTTCTACAGCTATGTGCAAACTTCAAGATGACCCAACAAAGATGGAAGTCTTAAGAAAGAATGCCCTTGCAGGTCGGAGCAGGTTTGACAGAAAACACTTTGTGAAGGAACAGTTTAAGATCTTTGAGAGACTAGTGGGAAAACCAGTCTAGCCGTTCTCGATTCGGAGCTGTTTTATTTGAAAGTTATCTCCGCCTTTCTTCAAGAAAAAAGTGATTCGGTAAGTCTTTGATCCCGAAGTCAATACCCCGATATAGTAGTAGTCGTCTACCTTGGACTTACCTTCATGCTTCAGCTCGAAACTTGTTGGCTTGTTTTCAGAAAAGAAATTGGTGAGAATGACTTCAGCTTGTTTACTGCTGTATACATCTTCGTTTTCCAGCATCATCAAATCTACTGTTGGGGCAAAGTACTTAGCCACCTGAGTAGATGATCCTTGCCCTATGGCCTTGGTAATTCCATCTTTCTCGGCGGTTTGCCCGAAAAGCCATACCGGTACAGCCAGTAATACTATCGCAATTGCTCTTTTCATACTTACACGTCTAATTTGCAAATATCAAGCCAGTTCACCAAGGAATCTGCCTGTCAATGATTGTATATTGTGCGCATGAAAATCTCATTGCTCTGTGTCGGTAAAACTGATGTCGGTTTTGTAGAAACCGCAAATGACATCTATTTGAAGCGGTTGAAGCATTACATTTCTGTGGATTTGGCTATCATTCCCGAGAATAAAGCTTGGAAGAAGATGTCAGCGAATGATCGCAAAATAGCTGAAGGGAAAGCGATTCTTAGTCAGATAAAGTCAGGAGATAAATTGGTGTTGCTCGATGAGAAAGGGAAGCAATACACGAGTGAGAAATTCGCGGACTCACTGCAGCAGGATATGAATGCCGGTGTAAAACGGCTGGTACTGGTGGTTGGTGGAGCTTTTGGGTTTAGTCAGGAAGTATACGCTGCGGCTCAAGGAAAACTATCGCTTTCAGAAATGACCTTTTCGCATCAGATGATCCGATGTTTTGTTTTAGAGCAACTATACCGAGCAATGACCATTCTCAAGAATGAGCCTTACCACAACAGGTAGCTCAGAAGAGCCGAGCCTGCATGTTTTTATACCAGTCATAGAGTCCGAGCTTAACTAGCGACTTGATCGCGAATGACTTCTTTCCTGGGTTGACGGGAAATTGCGACAGTCTCTTGTCCAACTTTTCAATCATCCCATCAAAGAGCTTGCTGTAGTAATACGTTCGGTACTTTTTAGGAACACTAAGGAAGGTATTCAGTAAAACCCGATTATTCATCGGTGCGACTACTTCCATCACCCCTGCGGTATCTGTCATAGCCATAGCACCCCAACACCCCATGCGGTGTTCCCAGTAGAAGAGATCGAGCAAATTTTGTTCACCAAGTGCTTTAACGTCTAGACCATCTAGCCACTTTTGCATCTCCCCTTCTACAAATTGACTTCCCTTATACCCAAGGAGTTTTGCCAAGAGCTGAGCATTAACACTTTTGATATTTCCGTAGTACGATCTTCCAATCTCACCGATATTTCCAGCAATCAAACACTTTCCATCAAAGTTCTTTTGAAACCCATTGATGAGCATCTGGTATCGGTTTTTGCGTGGAGTCTCGGTGTAAATCGACTCGATTTCAGGTGTTAAATCTCGTCCATCGTCGTATTCAAGAATACGCAAGGGCTTTCCTGCTGCTTTAGCCACTTTCTGCCCAAGCCGGATATCGGGGTGTTTGAGATCGAGATTTTTATGCTTGAAAATGAAAGTTTCCACATCGATATTCTTGGAAGCCGCCAGAAGAAGCCGGCTGTCGTAGCCTGCCGTTACAGCCGAAACCAAGTTAAACCTGTTGGCTAGGGCTTGCATGGTGCCTTCCAGAATCTCGGAACAACGATCTACCGCGACACCTACATCTACTGTCTTGATGGGATCGTCAAGCCGCGGGTAAACTCTTTCCGGCTTGAACGAATTCAAGTTCAGGGCGTGGTTGGGCAAGAGATGATAAACCCCTTTGTATCTCGTGGTGGTACCGACCGGCACACGGTGGGAGTTTTGAATTTTTCGATACGTTGCTTCTGCTTCTCCAGTCCATGGTTCTAGGTCATTTTCAGCGGCAATTAGGGATGCATTTGAAGCAATAGTCTTGGATGCAGGATGGTAGAACACTTCAAAAGATCCGCATGCATCGCCGACTACCTTGGTTTGACCTTCGAGCTGAGCGATGATGATGTAGCGGCCGGAGAGTGGTGTCAGGGAATTAAAGAGTTGATCCCAAGTATCACAAAGATTCAGCTCAACTATAAGTTGTTCGTTCGTTTTAGTGGGATTTGTGCCATCTATCAGCACACCGACAACCGAAATTTTTGACTCAAAGTACTCAAGTTGATTACTTATTGACTTAAAAAATGGTTGAGAATTTGATTCATCCGAATCACCCCAGCAAAAGTAAAACTCACTCCGATTTTGAAGAATTCTATCGTAATAGCGTGACATGACCTCTGACAACTTTCGGTTGTTCTACACCATCAATTTTATGGGAGTATTGAATAATATATTGATATATCTCATTTTCGGAGTAATAGTCACCATCATGCATTGCTCCATTCCAAGTAAAATCAGGATCTTTTGATGTGTAAATTCTCTGTCCAAATCGATTAAATAGATCCACTCGAAAGTTATAGAGTCTACATACCTTTTCAATCTTCCACAGGTCATTTAGACCATCTTCGTCAGGTGTAAACGCATTTGGAATGTACACTTCGCATGCACACTCATCTATACTTGCAAAATAAGCGTATTCGTAATCATAACACCCATCATTAAACTGAAGAATGATCTCACCAGAGTTAAGTGGAGAGTAGCTAAAACCTACTTCACCATTCTGAAAACTATACGGGTAGCCGAAGTTTTTAAAATTTATTGTTCGTTGACCCTCAAGACATAGAAATACCGTATCAATATCAAGCGGTGTAAAGCTCAATTTAGGGAGTTGGTTTATCACAAAACTCTCGGACTCTGAGCACTGGCCAGTTTCACTATAAATCTGAAGATGATATTGACCTGGGTCGTTTACAACGCGTTCACTCTCTGTATACCCATCACTCCACTGATAAACTAAACCATCGTCCTGCAGAGGGACAACACCTATTGTCACGCCATCATTTTCAGGACAAATAGACCTTGGGTAATCTAATGGTGTATAAGACACTTCTTCCTCAAAAACATTAATCAATAAATTGTCAACTCCGCAATTATTTTCAGCAATGAAATGAAATGTTCCACCTTCGTTAAAAGTAACCGTTGTTACTTCTTGCCCATTCATGTCAAATATTTCAGCGCCTACTTCACCAAACTCATATGTGAATTCATCGCCATTACAAATGAAAACTTCGCTGATCGGGCTTTCGAACATTGGGGGCTCTTGGATTTGAATAGTGAACGTTTCATTGAAATTGCAAGGGACATCTCCTGTTATCGTCACATCGTACACTCCTACTTCAGAATACTCATGCCAAACTGAGCCTTCGGGATTAATCGTCTCTGTATTTCCATCTCCCCAATCAACATCTATAAATTGATAGTCATTTGGTAGAAATTCGACACCTAAATCTTGAAATACACAACTTACATTTTCCAGTTCCATTTGGAGCTCTCCAACTAGCGAAACCGTAATTGGATAAACAACTTCACTACATTCGCTGATAAACAAAAGTTCGTACTCGCCAGCCCCATTAACTTCAAAAGATTCAATTGCCACGCCGTTCTCGTCTAAGACTTCTTCCCAAATCAGAAGATCGCTTTGTAGGCTTTCAGAAATAGATTCTCCTTGGCAAATTTCAAATTCACTGGCCAACAAAATATCTTCGATTTCTAATTGTGGGTGCACAGAAAAGTAAACTGTTTCAACTGAATCGGCGCCATACACATCCTGTACGGTAACTATTAATTCGTAGGTACCTTCTGGAAGCGGAGAAAACTCTACTACCGATCCTGTTTGTTGACCGTGTCCCGTGATTTCCCAGTTCACTTCGACAATTGTTCCTGAAACATCCTGAAGTTCAAAGGTCAATTCTTCACCTTCGCAAAAATCATCAACAAACAGTTCGAATTCCATGACATTGATGTTACAAGATGTAGATCGATCGAGAACAATATCATTAACATCTGGAGAAATTTCAACAAATCCGTCAAAATCAAATGAGGGCATTGAAAAATCTACTGCTTCATAATTTAAGATTATTGGTACGACTTCAAAAATATCCTTACACGCCCCTTGATTACAACTGTTAATTCCAAAGTAACCTAGACTAGCCCGATCTGGTATAGCCATGTTACCAGCACTTTCTAAGTCACCACAATTAGAAACAAAGAAAGAGCTAAATGATAGGTCTCCGTCCAAAATCTCGGCTGACAGAAAGGTTCCTGACAGCGCGTCAACCTTAATTATGTAGATAGAATTTGAAGATGAATTCCAATCTTTAATACTGAATAATGTTAACTCCCCATTCCCTGTAGACCTTATACTTGTTCCGATATCGAGTGAACCGACCTGAAACCCTAAGTCCCAAATGACTTCGAAGTCTTGCTCAAAACTTACGAATATGGAAGCTCTTCCGGAAGGTCTGTCTTCGTATCCGGATGCCACGATTCTTTCGTTCTGATCTATGAAAACGTCAAGGAATGTCCCTGGGTAAATACAATCATAAAATACTTGATCCAGTATTGTACCGTCTGCTGAACACTTAACGACATACGGTCTAAAGCTCGATGTAAAGCCACCTGAATTTCCAACAGCGACGATTTCGCCAAGATCGTTTTCGGCAATTCCATATAAATGATCATTTCCCGATCCGCCGTCAATTCTTTTGCCCCACACGATGTCGCCTGTCTGCGAAAACTTAACTAAATAGGCATCTTCAGATGTTCCGTTGGGTAAATTGACCGAGCCAGAAACTAGTATGCCACCATCTTGGGCTTCTAAAACATCTCTGGGGGTATTGTAATTTGACGGGAATGTGCGAGCCCATTCAAGATCTCCCTGCATATCTACTTTGACAATAAGTGCTATTCTCGTGCCCTGATCTCTATAGCCCGCCATTACAATGCTTCCATCACTCATCTCTTCCGCAATCAAGTTCCCTCCATTCTCATCTGTATTTTGGAAGCCAATTGACTTTGCGAATACAGGCATCCCATCAGGATCTTCTTTAACAAGAACCCAATCCATACTTGATCCAACTTCTAAGACACCAGCAATTAAAAGCTCATCCGAGCTCGTATAACAAACTGAATGGGTCTCAGCTTCCGTTGAGCTGCTGAAAGTGATTAATCCAGATTCACCAACACATTGACCGAACGTCCAGGATGAAATCAACAACCCAAGAATTAAGATGAATGAATATCGCCCCAAAGTCATAAGCCTAAAAATAATAGATTAGCGAAGAAATTCCACTATTAGGAGTAATGTAAAAGGCCACCAGCAATCTACGATAAGTGAAAAAAGATGTAGCATACACCTTCAAGCACACGGCAATTTACGGGCTGAGCAATCTTTTGGTGAAGCTTGCGGGTTTAATTTTACTTCCGATCTATACCACTCAATTCACAACCGATGAGTTTGGGATTGTGGTGATTTTGGAGATCGTAGCGCAATTTTTGGTAGGAGTGGTTTCCCTCAATTTACCTCAAGCCATATTAAGAATTGGTTCAGATACGAAAGGCTTGGAGCAGTATCGTCGTGTTTATTCAACAGGGGTAAATGCAATTGTAATCATCTGCGCATTATTTCTTGCTGTGTTTCTTCCGTTTTCATCGACCTTCAGTGGTCTGTTTTTTAACACATCTGAACACGCTAATTATTTCGTAGTAATTGGCCTTTCCGTAGTAGTAGAGATTTTTAGTTTGGCACCGCTTAGTTTAATCAGGCTCCAACGAAAACCGTTTAAATACGTGTTTTTCTTTTCTTTAAAATTGGCTTCTTTGGTTGGTTTTACGTGGTATTTTGTCGTTTTACATGAGTTAGGAATCATTGGTGTGCTACAAGCATCTTTAATTGCTAACGGAATTGTAGGCGTGTGCTCATTTCTTTCTGAAATTCGATTCTTCCGAGCTCACTTCGACCGTGAAGTATGGCAACAGCTATATAAATTTGGAGCCCCGCTGGTATTCACAACAGTTGCAGGATTACTACTAACACTAAGTGACCGAATAATTATCAAACTATTTGGTGAATACTCAGAAGTAGGGGTATATGGCCTTGCCTACAAACTTGGCAGCATATCTAATTTGCTCGTGATCGGAACTTTTTCGCTTGGGTTTCTCCCAATTGCATTTAATAAGTTTCATGATGCTGATTTCAAGAGATTTTTTAGCCAAATATTTACACTGTTCATTGGGCTTATCTCCATTCTCACTCTTTTAGTGTCTTTGTTTAGCAGAGAGTTTATTCATATAATAAGTAGGAATCAACCAGATTATTGGCTCGCTATTCTGTTAGTCCCCGTCATTGCTTTCAGCTTTGTCTTTAAAGGGTTTCAGGCCTATTTTGGTTTCACATATTTGCTCACCAAGAAAACAAAGTATCAGGCGAGGATTACGATTATAGGCGTTTTCCTGAATATCGCTTTGAACTTCATGCTAATTCCATTCTTTGATATATATGGCGCCATTGCAGCAACAGGAATGAGCTACATTTTCATGTCAATCTACTCATACCGTATTGCTCAAAAACAACTTCAAATTACTTACAACTTCAAAACAATTTGGACAATCCTATTTGCCACCGGGATTCTCATTGTCATAGGAATGACAACTACGAGTTTCGGCATTATAACAAGCCTTTCAATAAAACTAGGGTTACTCGCTATTTTCGCTGCACTCCTGTACAAATTAGTTGTGAATGATAGAATGAAACGAGAATTTAAGGTGATGCTTAAAACATTCGCAAAGAAAAAGAATTCTTAATAAGATTATAAAGAGGCATAGAGCTGCAATAATCTGGCAGCATCATACTCCCAGCTATACTTTCCGCTCTCCATTTGAACACTAGCGTTTATTGCCATTTTACAAAGCGACTCATTGTTTTCAAAAGCCCATATAGCCCTGGAAGAAAACGACTTAGGACTGCCTGCTTCGAAAACTATTCCCGCATTAAGTTCATTTACAACACGCATTAATGGGGAGCTATTTGAAACCATAAGCGGATACCCGAAGCTCATAATCTGGAAGAGTTTGTGAGGTATTGTGTTGTCTGTGTGGTCATTCTTAAGGTGTGGAATTATGTTCAACGAAGAGTTTGCCATATACTCCTTTGCACGTTCAAAGGGTAATGGCCCTGTAAAATCAATTGACGCTTCCACTAAGTTTTCCCTAGCAAGCTCTTGTAAAAAATTGATATTATCGCTACTCCCGCCTCCTACAATTTGAAGACGCGCATCGGGGTATTTTTTGAGTATTTCTGGCATAGCCAGAATCGCAGTCTGAAGCCCGCGATGTGGCCCAATTCCTCCAACGTACGTAATTACATTTGCTCTTTCGATAAATCTGGTGTCACGCCGAAAATCCCCAACCTTTTCTGTATTTGATACTACCGTGATTTTATTTTCATCAAGATTATGAGCCGCAATCAGCCTATCCTTCATCTCATCAACTACGGCTACAATTCGATCATATGACCTAACCATTCGCTCTTCCCTCTTGTGCCATCGCGTAAAAGAAAAAAACAGGCTATTTTTTAGTTTAATAAGAATACCTTTTCTCCATTTGAACCAAATTTTGATTGCTTCAGGATAATTTTCGTGGAGATCGAGAATCGAAACGCTCCCCCATCTTTTGGCAAACTTTAGTCCCGTATTTGCAGCAGGTAGATCATGGACATGAACAATATCAAACGTCCCTCCTATTCTTCTTAATTCGGCGTTTAATACAGGATTTATAAAGAACAACGCGTTATAGATATCTATAAGTCCTTTTAGTCTTTTGCTCACGAACCGTTTAGATCGAATGATATTCAAACCGTCAAGTTCTTCAAATCGTGACTCTCCTTTCCTCCGATAACACAACAAAGAAACCCTGTTACCTTCCCCAATCAATTCAGGAATTTCCTTTTCTAAGCGGATATCTCTTGGGTATCCTGCATCTAAAATCATTAAAACAGATTTCACTTTACCCACCGTTTATGATTAGTTCGGCCAAATCTTTCGTAATAGCCTTCCTTGAAAATCTTTGAACTTTCTGACTCCCCACTTTAAAGGCTCCATCACGAACGGATTCGATATATTCGATAACGGCACTCTGTTCATTACGATCAAATGACTTACCGGCCTGAGCTTCATCTATGAACAAGGCGGAGTCCCCTTCCTTATCTCCAAAGTTTAAGATTGGAATTTGACAGCCAATGTATTCAAATAGTTTTCCTGTGGTGCCGCTTCTCGCTCCTGCAATATCTGGAACCACATGAAGCAATAAATCAGAGTTCTGAGCTATTGCTAAAGCCTTTTTATGGGGAAGATAACCGAGAATATTTACACGATTTGAAACACCCAGCCGTGAGATTTCACTTACTATCTCAGGGGCAACAACACCTGCAATGTCTAACCTCCACTCAAATTCACAAGCTGTTAAAATGCTCAAAATGGGCTCTACCTTATACGTTGATGCCAAAGTACCTGTGTAACCAATCCTAAACACCCCAACCGTCGGGGAAACAGAATTAAAATCTGATGGATCGAATCCATTGGTAATCACCTTTAATTTATTCGGATTCAGGAGCTTTTCTTTCAACAACATCTCATTAGATGGACATACTGCAAGAACAAGATCAGCACCATTTAAGATTCTCTTTTCAATGGCCGCATCTTTTTTCTTGACAATCTTGCTGTGTAACAATTGATCATAATAGTAGATATCAGTCCACGGGTCACGGAAATCTGCAATCCACTTCATTCCAGTTGCGCGTTTTATTTTCTCACCAACAAAATGAGTACTGTGGGGTGGGCCTGTCGTAATTATTGCATCAAAATTTGCGCCTTTATCTATCAGAGACAATGCTTTTTTGAAGGCATATCCCACCCAATACTTCCGGGGATCTGGAATGAATAAATTTCCTCTTAGCCACCTGCTTACCTTCGAAAAAGTCGAATGCGTATCGACATTTGAGAATCCACTGTATGGCGTTTTCTTCCTACCAAACAGGGCGGAAAAGAATCTGAGTGGCTCAAAGCTTCTCGTTCTATGAACTTCTATTTGTGTTTCAAGCGCCATAGTATCATCGAGGACAGGGTAGCTCGCACATTCTGGAGCAACTGTTATTACAACTGGGTCAACTCCAAACTGCGGAAGGTATTTACAAAACTTCAACCAGCGCTGAACCCCGGCACCGCCAGATGGTGGCCAGTAGTATGTGATAATCAATACCCGCTTTCTTTCTTCTGGGACGTCAGTCATTTTTACGCGGACTCGCTAGACTTTTATATTCTCTAAAAAGAGAAAAGGCTACCAGTAGAAGTACAATTACTCCGGCAATATGACTTATGACATTTGCCCTCACATATGTCACCGGCTCAAACTTAAACTCAATCTCATGGGTGCCCTCCGGAATGATCATACCGCGTAGCACATAGTTCGCTCTGAAATGGTCTACTGGTTGACCATCCAAGTACGCCTGCCAACCATCTTCGTAATAAATCTCTGAGAAAATAGCCGCTTGCGGAACCGATGACTCATAGGTATACTTGATGTAATTCGGCAAGTGCTCTACAACGGCAATTCCCGCGTCAGCGCTTTCCTGGTAGCTGAATCCAGAAATCTGATCGGCAAAGCGCTTATCGACCACAGCTTCGCCGCGTATATCCAGACTATTTATCATCTGAATCTCTTCGTCAGCATTTTCTACCTGAAGCAAATCTGAGACAAACCAAGCGCTCCCAATGGCATTCGTATTCTGAATGGCCGGGGCATCGGGGTTGTAAATGATGTATTTCGTATTCAAAAGATTCAATCCATTTGCCGTACTCAAAGCTCCTTGAATACTCTCCATGGTTGGGTTATTCTGAAGTGCCTGGATCAGCGCAGAAATATCCTGCGTAAGCTGAAAATCGTAAAACTCCTGAATACGCTGAAGCTTGGCACCGTGGTAACCACCTACCGATTTGTGAAAGTAGGCTACACGAGAATCCTGCCATGCACCCTGTAGTGGGAGCACACGGTAATTGGTATTGAAGCGCAAAGCTGCAAATCGGGCGTCATTGAGCTGGTCATCCTTCCCCCCTCTCCGCTTCTTGCCTTTCTGTTCTGCCTTGTAAGCTTCTTCAGCAGCACTGATGGCATCAGCAACCCGTGGATTCTGACTAGATTCCATATCGAGGATAAACTCATCGGCTTGTGATGCCGAATAGCCTGACACCGCTTCTTCTTTTGGCTGCCACTGCACGTACTTACCACGCTCTTTTTCGTTGTGTAAGTATCTCTTATCGATAGGCCACATATCACCAATTATGGCTACACCAAGTATGATCACCATGACTTTGGAAGTGAGCTTTTCCTTCAAGTACAACCATAAAAGCGCGATGGCTACAAGTACAAAAATCAAGGCGCGGAGCGTATCGGCACGAAATACTTCAAGTCGAATTTCTTTGATCTTATCCATGTAGTCGAGTACTTGCACGCTGTTGCCAGATGCCAGGAGTGCTTCGAAATTGAGTTTTTCGATATCACTGAAGAAATCGAAAAATGTGCTGGGTGTAACTAGAAAAAGCAGGAGCAAAAGAGCTGCCCCACCACCGATCATCAAAAACTTCTTTTGCTCAGCCACAAAGCGCTCACG
This sequence comes from Bacteroidia bacterium, assembly GCA_030427905.1. Classification (GTDB taxonomy): domain Bacteria; phylum Bacteroidota; class Bacteroidia; order Flavobacteriales_D; family Cryomorphaceae; genus CBDDKU01. The sequence continues at coordinate 25,373 of JAUICL010000008.1, read as the reverse complement.
GTTCTCCAGCAATTCTTTGAGAAATAAGAAAGCAAGCACACAAACGGCAAAACTGGTGATGGCTAGAATAATGGTCGGCGCCCTGAACTTGTTATACCCCGGAATGTAGTCTAGGAAGAAGTTTGTAAGCCCCATAAAGTTGCTCCCCCAAGAGAGCATCATGGTCAAAATAACCGTAGCCAAAAGTGCCCACTTCACTGGTCCATTCACAAAGAATAACCCGAAAATAAAGAGCAAAACCACCACAACTCCGAAGTAAACCGAACCAGCTACATACGGCTGATTACCCCAGTAAGAATTTGGTAGAATCTGAGTAGCTTGATATCCCGAAGCAATTTTGTTGTACAAAACGGGATTTTCTTTCTGCAAATTTTGATCTATGAGTGCGCCCGACTTTCCACCCTTCACATTGGGAATAATGTACGAGAAACTTTCACCCAGACCATAACTCCACTGCGTGACATAGTCTCTGTCCAGGCCTTCGGTTTGGTTGTCCATATTGGAAGACCCGTCGGCTTTGATGGTAAGTTCTGACTTACCACGTGTGGTATGCTTTCCGTACTCGTACGTATTCCAAAGGATATTGAGATTGGCGAGTACACCGATCAAGACGGCACCTACAATCACTCCCGAAGCTTTCAGGAAGTGCTGAGTTTCGCCCTTTCTCGAGAGCTCAATGAGTTTGGCTATACCGTAAAAAACCAAGAGAAATCCGAAGTAATACGTGATCTGCACGTGATTACTATCCACTTCTAGGGCCATAAAGAGCGCTGTAATGGCACCCCCCAACAAGTATTTTCCTCGATAAGTCAGAATGATTCCCGCTAGAATCGGCGCCAGATACCCAATGGCGTGTGCTTTGGTGTTGTGACCGGCGATAAGGATGGCGAAGTAGTAACTGGCAAGCCCAAATCCGATAGCCCCGACTGCCGCCCAAGTGGGTTTCAGCCGCAAGGTGACCAGCAAGATGTAAAAGCCGATGAAGTAAAGAAAAACGTAAGCCGCCGGTTTAGGCAGGCCAAGGGTCATGATGGAATCGATCACACCTAGAAAATCACCGGGATATTTCACAGAAATCTGATACGCCGGCATTCCCCCAAACATGGAATTAGTCCAAAGGGGCTCCTGATCAAACTCCGCCCTAAAGGCACTTATTTCTTGCGACATGCCACGGTAAAAGGTGATATCGCTCTGAGCCAATTTATATCCTGTGAATGCTGGGTAAAAATAAGCTACACAGAGTGCAATGAATATTCCGATCACCGCGATATGCGGCAAGAACTGTTTTAGTTTTTCTTTCATAGAATTGGATTAATCGACTTCTTCAAACTCGACATATTCGCCACCGAGTGCATCTTCTTTATATTTCTTCTTATCGCTTCGCTGATCGGAAGGATATTCAATTCGTACGTCCCCTTCGCTTCGTGAGCGGTCATCAGCAGATTGACGCGAACCAGCCCCAGAACGCCGAGAATGTTGCCGCTGTGGGTTAAACAAACGCCCCAAATAGCGAAACACAAAATAGAAAATTATAAGGAAGAATATGATTCTGAGCATTCCTACTGCATAAGTTTGTTTCGAACGTTAAAGTTCTACATATATCTCGGAATCTGAAAAAGAAAAAAAGGATTCTGAAATTTCTCCAGAATCCTTTTTAAATTATCTACTCAAGTAGAGGTTCCTTTCGCTGTGAACCTTTCTGAAAAACGGGTCCATCAGGTTATCGATAAACCGAATGGCTTCACCAGTCGATTTCATCTCAGGTCCTAACTCTTTATTCACGTTCGGGAATTTCTCAAAAGAGAAAACCGGAATCTTGATGGCGTATCCTTGCTTGTTTGGTTTGAAGTCGAAGTCTTTCACTTTTGCTTCTCCCAACATCACTTTAGTAGCGTATTTTACGTACGGCTCGTCGTATGCTTTGGCAATGAACGGCACTGTCCGAGAAGCTCTTGGATTGGCTTCGATCACGTATACAACATCATCCTTAATAGCAAACTGAATATTGATCAACCCCTTGGTTTTCAGAGCGACTGCTATACGCTTCGTAATATCTTCGATTTGCTCAACTATTAGGTCTCCCAAATTGTAAGGTGGAAGCACAGCGTAAGAGTCGCCAGAGTGAATACCAGCCGGCTCAATGTGCTGCATGATACCGATAATGTACACATCTTCGCCATCGCAAATCGCATCAGCTTCTGCTTCAATGGCGCCACTTAGGAAGTGGTCAAGAAGAATCTTATTCTCTGGCATCTGACGGTGAATGTTCACCACGTGCGTTTCGAGTTCTTCCTTATTGATGACAATTTTCATCGCTTGCCCACCAAGTACATAACTTGGACGCACAAGGAGTGGGAAGCCTAGCTCATCTGCCAGATCCAATGACTGCTCGGCATTGTCAACGACTCCGAATTTTGGATAAGGAATATTGTTCTTCTTCAAAAGTGTCGAGAAGCTTCCACGATCTTCGGCGAGATCAAGCGCTTCGAAGCTTGTACCCATGATTGGGATACCGTAGCGACTCAATTTCTCGGCGAGTTTCAATGCAGTTTGTCCTCCGAGTTGCACGATAACTCCTACTGGTTTTTCGTGGAGAATGATATCGTAAATATGCTCCCAGAAAACGGGCTCGAAGTATAGTTTGTCAGCCGTATCGAAGTCGGTTGAAACGGTTTCCGGATTACAGTTGATCATCACGGTTTCGTAACCCGCTTCTTTCGCAGCTATTACACCGTGCACACAACAGTAGTCAAACTCGATACCCTGACCAATTCGGTTGGGACCAGATCCTAAAACAACGACCTTCTTCTTATCGGTTACTACCGATTCATTTTCTTCGTCGAAGGTACTGTAGTAGTAAGGTGTTTGTGCTTCGAACTCAGCCGCACATGTATCAACCAGTTTAAAGACTCGGTTGACTCCCATTTCCTGCCGCTTCGCAAAAACCGCACTTTCCAAACAACGAAGCAGGTGAGCGATCTGCCTGTCAGCATATCCCTTTTGCTTGGCTTCGAAAAGCAATTCTCGTGGAATATTGTCTACGGTGAAATCTTCGATTCTTCCTTCAAGGTGAATCAAATCTTCGATCTGCTTCAAGAACCAGTAATCGATTTTTGTCTTCTCGTGGATGGTCTTGAACGAGATACCAAGCTTAATGGCGTCGTAAACGTGGAATAGTCTGTTCCAGCTCGGGTGCTCGAGGCTATCCAACAATTTTGCTTGATCAGTTACTTCCTTACCGTCAGCACCTAGCCCGTTTCGCTTGATTTCTAGCGATTGACAAGCCTTTTGAAGAGCTTCTTGGAAGGAGCGACCGATTCCCATTACTTCTCCTACCGACTTCATTTGAAGTCCTAGCTCGCGGTCTGAACCTTTGAATTTATCGAAGTTCCAACGCGGAATCTTAACGATTACGTAGTCGAGCGTAGGTTCGAATAGAGCCGATGTCGTCTTGGTAATCTGGTTTTTCAGCTCATCGAGGTTGTACCCAATGGCGAGCTTAGCTGCAATCTTAGCGATTGGATAACCCGTAGCTTTTGATGCCAACGCTGAAGAGCGCGACACACGTGGGTTGATCTCAATAGCAATAATATCTTCGTTTTCGTCTGGACTCACAGCAAACTGGACGTTACATCCACCCGCAAAGTTTCCGATCGAACGCATCATTTTAAAGGCCATGTCGCGCATACGCTGATAAGTGCGGTCGCTCAATGTCATGGCTGGTGCCACAGTAATACTGTCGCCCGTGTGGATCCCCATTGGGTCCATGTTTTCTACCGAACAAATGATGACAACATTGTCATTGTCGTCACGCAGCAATTCAAGCTCAAACTCCTTCCATCCGAGCAATGCTTTATCGATCATTACTTCGTGGATCGGTGAGGCGTGAAGCCCTCGAGTCAGGAGCTTATCAAAATCTTCTTGGTTGTGAACGATTGCTGCTCCTGAACCACCGAGTGTGTAACTCGGGCGGATACAGAGCGGGAAACCAAACTCCTGAGCTACTTCCTTTCCTTCCAGAAACGAATTGGCCGTAGCTTGGGGTGCCATACCGATACCCAACTCGAGCATGAGTTTTCTAAACTGCTCGCGGTTTTCAGTGATATCAATAGCGGCGATATCTACACCAATCATCCGAACATTGTGGTCTTTCCAGATGCCAAGTTCTTCACACTTGATAGCGAGATTCAAAGCCGTTTGTCCCCCCATCGTTGGCAGCACAGCGTCAATATTTGGATGTTCTTTTAGAATCTCAACGATCGATTCTGGCTCTAGTGGTTTGAGATATACGTTGTCTGCAACCACCTTATCGGTCATAATGGTTGCGGGGTTCGAATTGATTAAGGTTACTTCGATACCTTCTTCGCGTAAAGATCTGGACGCTTGCGATCCAGAGTAGTCAAATTCACATGCTTGACCAATAACGATTGGCCCGCTTCCTATAATCAGTACGGACTTGATACTATTATCTCTTGGCATAAGAGTTTATTTAAATAATGATGGGGGAAATTGCGAAGACCCAGATTCCGGATCAAAAGAGATTTAAATGTGCTGGAAATTCGCTTCATTTAAAGTGCAAAAGTAATTGTTTTTTTTCATTGACCAGCGAGAATTCCGACACAAGTCAACTTCAAAGATTTCAACATGGCCGACTCGACCTTGCATATGCGGTTTGGGGCCATGGAAATAGGATTGTACTGGCCTTCCACGGCTTTTCGCTGGATCACAGAGTGCCTTTGAACTTCTTGAAAAACTGGCCAGACGACTTATTTACAACCTATTCCTTCGACCTACCTTTTCATGGAGCAAGCCAATTACCCAGCGAAGATGTAGACCGAAACCCTTTAACACAGGAAGAATTTACATCGTATTTTGAAGCGTTCATCCAGTCTATTGGTGTTGAAAAAGTTGCTGTACTCGGGTATAGTCTGGGTGGAAGAATTGCCATGAAGATCGGTGAAGTGCTTCCAGAGCGAGTAGAACACATCTACCTTTTTGCACCAGATGGACTCACAAAGAACCGTTGGTACGTGATGCTGAGTCACAAGAAAACCGGAAGATCGGCCTTTCGATATTTCATCAAGAACAACCGGCATTTCGAATACCTGTTAGGCGCAATGCATCGGGCGCGGATTGTTAACCACAAAACAGTGCAGTTTGTAAAAGCCAACACCGAGACCACCGAACTTCAGTGGCAGGTATATAATGTATGGGCGTTCTTACGACTTCTGGATCCACGCTGGAAAGAATTTGTACGGACCATCAATGAAAATCGAATACCAATCGATTTATTTCTGGGCGAAAGAGACCGGGTGATTCCCGTAAAGAACGGAGACAAGTTGAAGAGAGATTGCCCGCATGCGAAAATTCACATTTTGGAATCAGGCCACGTGCTACTCACCAAAGAAAGTGCAAGAGTCATACGGGAGAAGGGGTGGATGTAAAGGCTTAAACAAAAAAGCCGCCCCGAAAAAATCGAGGCGGCAAATGCTTTTAATACGTAAAGCGAAATTATCTCTTGTGCAATTTCACATCAGAAACTGATACGCGCTTACGTCCTTTTTTACGACGAGCACTTAAAACTTTACGTCCGTTTGCTGAAGACATGCGCTCACGGAATCCGTGCTTATTTCTACGCTTTCTGTTTGAAGGCTGGAATGTTCTTTTCATTTCTGTAGGTATTATTCGCTTTCAGTTCCCTAAAAACGGACTGCAAAAGTATGCTTTTTTGTCGTTATCCAAAAAATTATTTCACTTTTCAGACAATTCTGTGACCAAACCCTTTATTTGGTCTGATTACATTTGCACAAATTACTCAAATGGCTGACAAAAATCAGAAGTCGAAGCGAATAAGCAAAGCATCTTTCAAGAAAGCGATGCGCATTTTTGCCTACATCAAACCTTATTCAGGCACGTTCTCCATTGGTTTTGTTTTTCTCATCTTGAGTAGCCTAACGGGATTACTGTTCCCGTACTTTCTGGGACAGCTAATTGGTCACGACCCGACCAATCCAGATGCAGACTTGGGTATCGTTTTCGAATCGCTGAATCAGATTATTACTGCACTCTTCGTTGTCTTCGGAACACAGGCGCTTTTCTCTTTCTTTCGCATCGTCTTGTTTACGCGTGTCACCGAATCTACGCTCTACGACATCAGAACAAAAGCATTCGGAAAGCTCGTTATGTCGCCACTGCAGTTCTTTAACGAGCAAAAAATTGGTGAGCTTACGAGCCGTATTGCCACCGATGTCAATCAACTTCAAACCACGTTCAATACCACACTTGCTGAGTTTGTCCGTCAGATTATTACCATCATTGTAGGGATCGCTGCCCTAGTTTGGTTGTCTCCAAAATTGGCTTTGGTTATGCTCAGCGTAATACCTGCTGTAGCGATTTTCGCCGTATTCTTTGGACGTTTTATTCGTAAGATCTCAAAGAAAACGCAAGATGCCGCGGCCAGTTCCAACAGCATTTTGGAAGAAGCTCTACAAGGAATTCAAAGTGTCAAGGCATTTACCAACGAGACCTTCGAAATAGCGCGTTACGGAAAATCGATTAGCGAAATAAAAAGACTGGCCATTAAAGGCTCGATATGGCGGGGAGTCTTTGTTTCATTCATCATTCTCTGCCTATTTGGCTCTATTGTTTTCGTGATTTGGCGTGGAGTCATACTTACCCAAGATGGCGGCTTGAGTCAGGCTTCGTTTATCTCCTTTATTATGTACACCATCTTTTTGGGTGCGAGTATCGGGAGTCTTCCAGATTTGTACTCAGGCATTCAGAAGGCTATTGGAGCGACCGAGAATCTGATGGAGATTATCGATCAGGAAGTAGAAGATATACAAGATCCATCATCGGCACCGAAGAGATCAGCAGGCAGAATTGCCTTCAAAAATGTGAGCTTCCACTATCCATCGCGACCCGACATGAAGGTGTTGGATGGAGTTGACTTTGACGTGGCTCCAGGAAATCAACTCGCGATTGTAGGTTCTTCCGGAGCGGGAAAGTCGACTATCGCTTCTCTCCTACTTCGATTCTATAATCCGACAAACGGAACGATTCTCCTCGATGATCAGCCCGCCGCCGAATTTGATCTGAATGCCTACCGGAGCCAATTTGCCATAGTGCCGCAAGAGGTCATTCTCTTTAATGGAACCATCGAAGAAAACATCGCCTACGGAAATCCGGGTGCTCCGAAAGAAGCGATTAGAGATGCAGCTGCTAAAGCAAACGCACTGGATTTTATCGAGTCCTTTCCAGAAGGCTTCGAAACGCTTGTGGGGGAACGTGGTGTGCAATTGAGCGGTGGTCAGCGCCAGCGAATTGCCATAGCTCGAGCAGTTCTTAAAGACCCGGCCATTCTCATTCTCGATGAAGCCACTTCTTCTCTTGACTCAGAATCAGAGCAATTGGTGCAATCGGCCCTTCAAAAGTTGATGGCCAATAGAACAAGTGTGGTAATCGCCCACAGATTGAGCACCATCCGAAAGGCAGACAAGATTATCGTTTTGGAGAATGGGAAGATTGCGGAAGAAGGACTTCATGAAGATTTGGCGCTCAACGGTGAAGGAATCTATAAGAAGCTCCTGACAATGCAGGATCTCAGCGCTTAGGCGTACTGGGCAAAAACCACCTTCTTGGTCTCAAAGAATGGATCATCGAATTTAGACTGCAGACCAAACTCTACAACGGGGTACTTTGAAATAGCGTCGATCTCTTCAGTTAAGTCACCGCCTTTCAAACAGTAAATGCCAGGGGTTTTGAACTTCCCTCGTACACACCAATCGGTGAGCACTTCGAGCTTAGCTACAGCCCGAGTCACGGCCATTTGAAACTGACCAGATACTTCTTCTGCTCTAGCCTTGCGCGCGGTCACATTTTTAAGATCGAGAGCCGCAGCTACTTCTTCGACCACCTTTATTTTTTTGCCTATTGAGTCGACAAGTAGAAAGGGTGTATCGGGAAACATGATGGCCAAGGGAATACCAGGAAATCCACCACCTGTACCGATATCGATGACAGGAATATCTTTCTTCGGCTTCCAGTAGAAAGAAATGGCAAGTGAGTGCAGAACATGCCGCGCAAAAAATCCATCCATGTCTTTGCGGCTAATCACATTGATCTTAGCGTTCCACTCTTCATACAGAGGCTTAAGCGCTGAGAGCGTTTCAAGCTTCGACTCTGAAATGTCGGGGAAGTACTTTTTGATGGTTTCGGCACCTTCAACCACTAGATGGTCTCTTTCGTGTGTTTCATCAAATTTGCGAGGAAATCTCTAGCTCTGAAAAGCTGAGCTTTTACCGTACCCAAAGGAAGGTCGAGTTCTTGTGCAATCTCTTCGTAAGAATATTCCTTAAAGTATCGGAGGATGACAAGCTCCTTGTAGCGAGGCTTTAGTTTATCGACTACTTCGCGCATGGCTTTCACCTTCTGAAGTCTGATGAGCTCTTCTTCCGGATCTCTTCCATCCGACTCAATGTCGAAGGTCATGGACTCGCCTTCTTCATTTTTCATGCCCGTGTCAATCGACATGGTGCGCTTTTTCTTCTCCTTTCGGATAAAATCGATACAGTTATTCGAAGCGATTTTAAACATCCATGTACTGAATGCGTAGTTTGGCGAATACTGCTTCAATCGATTAAACGCTTTTCCAAAGGCTTCAATAGTCAAGTCTTCGGCATCATCCGAGTTGTTGACCATCTTCAAAAGCAGATAGTAAATGCTCTCTCGGTAGCGTTCCATTAATTCGGCGTAAGCGCTCTGATCACTTTCATCTACGGCTCTCCTTACCAGCTTGTAGTCATACTGGGCCTTAGCTGATAATTTTGAGACTAATTCTTCCATGAAGTCTGTTTTCTAAATGCGTTCGCTATAAATAAGCATCCATTAATCGCTATTCCTACTACTTCCAAGAAAAGCATGAGGGGAATCAGTTTTTTCTCCCCAAGCCACTTCGAAGCTCGGATAAAAATAGTCAATTGTATCAAAACCCTTAACCCTAAAAGTATACCGACAATCAGCAACGAACTGTGGAAAACCAATAAGGTGATGGATGAAAAATAAAACAACAGTAAACTGACTGGGTAGGCTGCCAGGAGAAACTTGTGAATAAGCCGGTAGTAACCACTGGTTGTCAGATGCCTACGCTTCTGAGTAAAATATTCCTTCCAGGTAGATTTAGGGATGGAGTACACCCAGGATTCGGGTTCGACAGAGATATCGGTATTGGCTTTGGTCCCTACTTGATTGACAAAAAGGTCATCGTCGCCAGAGCGGATACTGTAGTGACTGCGAAACCCACCGACCGAAAAAAATATGGACTTGGTATAAGAGAGGTTTCTCCCAACCCCCATATAGGGCATTCCAGCTAAAGCAAAACCCATGTATTGAAGTGCAATATGGAAAGTCTCGAATCTGATCACAGCATTCAAGAATCCTTTTTCCCTCTTGTATGGGCTGTAGCCTAGTACCAATCCGTTTTTTGATGCGTTGCCGACAACCGTTTTGAGCCAAGATTTTGAATTGGGCCTGCAATCGGCATCAATAAAGACCAACCGTTCATACGAAGCAGCCTTCACCCCCAGCGTAATGGCCATTTTTTTGCTTCCGTGAAAATGATCAATCTCCGGGCTTCGCGTCCATTTGAAGTTTGGTAGTTGCTCCGCATATGACTTTAGCAGTTCGGGCGTTTCATCCCAAGAACAATCGTCTACCACTACCATTTCGAAGGAGTCGTAATCCTGCTCGAGCAGGATGGGGATCAGCGTAGAAAGGTTTTCAAACTCATTGCGCGCAGCAATGATAATACTCACTGGTTCCGGTTCCTTTTTTTGAGCCTGAGGTTTATAAAAAGCCAAGCGCGATAAAATACCCAATTGAAAAACGAGCTGAAACAAGCCCGTGATTACAACAATTGCCAGCAAAATTGGCAGGACTTCTTCGATGGATAGATTTACCTCCATAATCAGGCGCTAAAGTACCACATGCCGGCGCTATTATTATTACCCTTATCTTTGCCAGCCCTTTATTTTTTCAACATAGTTAGCAACAAGTATTGGACTTTTCACTAGAAGCAACAGACCCGAAATCAAATGCCCGTGCGGGGGTAATTTCGACAGACCACGGCCAGATTGAGACGCCTATTTTTATGCCCGTAGGGACAGCTGCTGCTGTGAAAGGGGTGCATATGCATGAATTGCGCGATGACATCAAAGCGCAAATCATTTTGGGAAATACCTACCACCTATATCTGAGGCCCGATGTGGAGACCATTCACGCAGCGGGAGGGCTTCACAAGTTTAATGGTTGGGACAAACCTATGCTCACCGACAGCGGTGGATACCAGGTGTACAGCCTCGCCGACAGTCGTAAAATCTCAGAAAGTGGAGTGAGTTTCAAATCGCATATCGATGGGGCAAAACACTTCTTTACGCCTGAGCGCGCCATTGATATTCAGCGGACGATTGGCGCCGATATCATCATGGCTTTTGACGAGTGTACGCCCTACCCATGCGACTACGACTATGCCGAGAATAGTATGCACCGAACACATCGCTGGCTTAAGCGGTGCTGCGACCGATTTGATAGCACTCCTGATTTGTACGGTTATCAGCAAACCTTCTTCCCGATTGTGCAAGGAAGTGTCTATCCCGATCTCAGGAAGAAGTCGGCTGAGTTTATTGCTTCTACTAACCGTGAAGGAAATGCGATTGGCGGATTATCGGTTGGTGAGCCCGCCGAAGAAATGTACGCGATGACCGATGTGGTATGCGAAATCTTACCAAAGGACAAACCGCGCTACTTGATGGGCGTTGGTACTCCAATGAATCTTCTGGAGAATATCGCCCTGGGTATAGACATGTTTGATTGTGTGATGCCAACGCGAAACGCCCGAAATGGGATGTTATTTACTAGCGAAGGAATCATCAATATCAAGAATAAAAAGTGGAAAGACGATTTCTCACCAATTGATCCGAATGGTACAAGTTTTGTAGACCGGGTGTATTCTAAAGCATACTTAAGACATTTGATTTCAAGCAAAGAAATTTTAGGATCGCAAATAGCTAGCATTCACAATTTAGCCTTCTATTTGTGGTTAATGGGAGAAGCGCGTAGGCACATAATTGCCGGCGATTTTGCATCTTGGAAAAATCAAATGGTCGCCAAGCTCGATCAGCGGTTGTAATGAAAAAACTCGATCTGTACATCATCAAGAAGTTTCTCGGAACTTTTTTCTTCATACTGGCGGTGATCATGTCGATTGCCATCGTATTTGATGTATCAGAAAAGCTGGAGAAACTCCTTAAGAACGAAGCTCCATTCGATCAGATTATTTTTAAGTACTACTTTAATTTCGTGTTGTACTACGGCAATCTGTTTAGCTCTTTGCTCATTTTTCTAGCCGTTCTACTCTTCACCAGTCAAATGGCGCAGCGCACGGAAATCGTAGCTATCCTGGCTGGTGGTGTCTCGTTCAAGCGTTTTCTCTACCCCTACTTTATCGCATCGAGTATACTCGTCGCTATATCGCTCTTTTTCACACATTACCAGCTACCCCTTGCCAACAAGAATAGGCTTGAATTTGAGAATGAGTTCATCAAAAAACGCTATCGGATTAAGGACAAGAATCTTCATCGGCAGATCGGCGATGGAACCATAGCCTACTTCCAATCATTCAGTGCTGACAGCTACTACGGTTCCAAATTCTCTTTGGAAAAGTGGAGCGAGGAAGGTGAGCTGACGTACAAACTCCTGGCAGAGAGAGCCCGATATGACTCCATTACCGGACATTGGGAAATTATCAACTACTACATCCGCGAAATCGATGGGGAAAAAGAGAATCTCACTCGAGGCTCCAAGTTTGACACGATACTTCCGTTAAAGCCCACCGACTTTGGTCAGCGTTTGAATGTAGCGTCTTCCATGCCTACTGGTGAACTCAACAAGTTTATTGAAGAAGAGCGTAAGAAAGGATCTGACAAAACGATTCATTTTGAGATCGAAAAGCACCAGCGCACTTCATACCCGATTGCCACATATATCCTGACAATCATCGGTGTATCGATCGCCAGTAGAAAAAGTAGGGGTGGAATTGGTGCTCATCTCGCTTTCGGTGTGCTTATCGCAGTATCCTATATTTTCGCGATGAAAGTCACCACTGTGGCAGCGACGAACGCTGGGCTAGACCCACTCCTGGCTGTGTGGTTGCCAAATGCGGCCTACGCCATTTTAGGAATTTACCTCTACACCAAAGCGCAGAAATAAGCTAGAGCTTGAAAATTTGGAGCTCACCTTTTTGCGGAATTTCGATTTGAGCAGAATCTGGCTCTTGCTCAAAAATTCCAAACATCGCCGATCCACTTCCAGTCATAGAAGCGTACGAAGCACCAGCATCATACAGGGCCTGTTTGATCGAACCAAGTGCAGGAAACTGCTGAAATGCGTAGCCTTCAAAATCGTTTTTCATATCCTGTTTCCATTCGTCCAATGGAGCTTCAATAATCCCTTCCAAATCGCGTTTAAATGGATTTCGAACAATATTTGAATACGCAGCACCAGTTGAAATATGAATTTCTGAAGTGACAAGAACAAGCCATTTTCCAGAAAGATTCAGATCAATAGGTTTCATAATCTCACCCCGGCCCGTCACCAACACAGGTCTATTGGCAACAAAAAACGGACAGTCACTTCCCAGCGATAAAGCCAGTGATTCTAGACTGTCATGACTCAATGCGAGATTGAATTTTTCAGAAATCAACTTCAGCATATAAGTTCCGTCTGCAGAGCCACCACCTAAGCCAGCTCCCATAGCTACGTTTTTATGGAGATGCACATCGAGAAATGGTATCTCGTAATCTTGTCGCAAGGCGGCTATCGCTTTCGATATGAGATTGTCTTTTGAATCTCCAGGAATAGGCCTACCCGAATAGAAAAACCGATCATTGCTCAGATCATTCTCTACCACTTCGAGTGCATCGCAATATGGAAAAGGGTAAAAAATACTCTCGATATTATGATACCCATCTTCTCGCTTATCTAACACCCTAAGCCCTAGGTTGATTTTGCTATTTGGAAAAACCAGCATGGTGCAAAGATGGTATCTCGGGCAAAGATTGAAAAGCCATTCTGAAATAAATCTTATTTTTGGCGCTTAAACCTGCGGTATTATGCCAGTACTATTAGAGTTTGAAGAGCCGATTGGAGAGTTGATGGAACAACTTGAAAAGGCTAAAGAAATTGCTGAGAAAAGTGAAGTTGATGTCACCAAACCCGTTAAGGATTTGGAGAAAAAGATCGCTGAAAAGCGAGCTGAAATTTACAAGAGTCTCACACCTTGGCAGCGCGTCCAGGTTTCAAGACATCCAGAAAGACCTTATACCCTAAGCTATATCGAGTACCTGACCAAAGGGCGATTCATCGAACTGCATGGTGACCGCACAGTTAAAGACGATAAAGCCATGGTGGGAGGTTTTGGCGATATCGACGGTCAGACCTTCATGTTTATTGGTCAGCAGAAAGGTGTAAACACCAAAATGCGCCAATTTAGAAACTTCGGAATGCCGAATCCCGAAGGATATCGAAAGGCTTTGCGCCTGATGAAGCTAGCCGAAAAGTTTGAAAAGCCCGTTGTGACCTTTATTGACACGCCTGGTGCATTTCCTGGACTGGAAGCCGAAGAGCGTGGTCAGGGAGAAGCCATTGCTCGCAACTTGTACGAGATGGCTAAGCTCAAAGTGCCGATCATCTGTATTATCATTGGCGAAGGTGCTTCTGGTGGAGCTTTGGGAATCGGAGTCGGTGATAAAGTTCTCATGCTCGAAAACTCGTGGTATTCAGTAATTTCACCAGAAAACTGCTCAACCATTCTTTGGAGAAACTGGGATCATAAAATTGAAGCGGCTGAAGCACTCAAGCTAACTTCGAAAGACATGCACAAGAATAAACTTATTGACGGTGTAGTCAGAGAACCAGTTGGCGGAGCGCATATCGATCCGGAAACAACTTTCGAGAACGTGAAAGTTGCGATCCTCAAGAATCTCGAAATTCTGAATAAACTTACACCAGAAAAAAGAGTGGAAAAGCGAATTAAGAAATTCGCTTCGATGGGCGAAACGCACTAATTAGCGGTTGTAGTCGATCATAAACTCAACGATTGGGGCTGAGAATTTCCAGGAATTCAGGATCTGACCATTTGGAGCAAATGCATAAAGCTCTTGTTCTTCCCATCCGTAAATTATGCCATTGAGATCGTCGTAGAGCATTTTCTCGGGACTCCGATCTAGTGGTAAGACCACGGTGCCCCCGTTGCCATAGTTGTATCGGTACATTCCATCATCGGTACTAAAGATAAAAAGACCTTGTTCGATCTCGATCACTGATCTCAGCGACTCATTGGGTCGAGTAAAAACGTGTGAGAGAAGTTCAGATGTTTTATTGAAGATCGACAAAACCGTCGCAGAGCCACTTTGCCAAACGAAGACCTCGTTAAACGATTTGCGTGTCACGAGCTTGGCTTCACCAGCAAGGTTTACTGAAGATGCTAGCAATCCTGCTTGCGTATAGTATGAAAGCACTTCAATATTGGATGTGATTTCACCTTCAGGAACGAAGTAATTGCTTTCATCGGGAAAAACCGCATGGGGCTCGAATCCAAACTGAAGGTTTGGAACGTTGACCCCAAAAGCGTTTTTATCCAATACTCTGAATGAAGGCTCTTCCTGCAACAAGTAAAACTCTTCTCGCGGCCTATCGTATTGCAAGCCTAGAAAGTAAGGCGAAGAAATGGTCCCCATGTTGGTATAAGAGCTCAAAACGTCAAATTCTTCGGTTTCGTAAAACGTAGCATCGCCAAGCGTACCACCGCAAATCCCAAAAATATTCTGCCGATAGTTCAAGGCAGCTCCGGTCACATCCAAGTTAAATTGTTCGACTGTTTCCCAAGCACTTAAATCTTCGCTTTGATACAAGGTTGCGAGATTAGTTTCTTTCGTTACTACAAAGAATCGCTCGATTCCTCTCGGGATTGGGTTGATCTGTATTTGCTGATAATCTGAGCCCACATTTTCACCATCACTGGCTCGCATCACAAAATAGTACTGCCCACCATCAAGCAAAGGCTCATCAATAATGTAGGTCGTTCCAAAATTCACCGTAGAGCCAGAAATAAAGAATCGCTGAGGCTTTACCGCAACTTCATAGTCCAATGTTTCGATGGAAAGCTCCACGAATACCACTTGATTATTGTCAGTGATGGTACCCGATACTTCGAAGGTATCGATAGATGAGAATATGTCGAACTCCATCGGTTCGCTCATTCGCACCCGTGGCGACTCCGTATCTTCATCGTCCTGACACCCTCCTAGCGCAAGAGTAAGCAGGACTAATCCGAACATATACACAAGTGTTAAAAACGCACTTTGAAAACTTTTCATATCCGCTAAGTAATTACCTTCGCCCCCCCTTTTTCAATACTATCTTTGAAGCATGGATGAAATTTCGCAAAAATTAGGCGAAGGCCGAAGGGCCAAACGTGGAGCTTTTCCTAATCAAAACAATGATCTCGGGAAAATCCCCCCTCAAGCAGTTGATTTAGAAGAAGCTGTATTGGGAGCGCTAATGTTAGAAAAAGAAGCAGTAAATGACGTTATCGACATTTTAAAGCCGGTTTCATTCTACAAAGAAACGCATCAGAAGATTTATGCAGCCATTCAGGAGCTCTTTCAACGGTCTGAACCCATTGACATTCTGACCGTAACTGCGGAACTCAGGAAGCGTGGAGAACTGGAACTGGTAGGTGGTGCCTACTACATCAGCTTCTTGACAAACCGCGTAGCCAGCTCTGCAAACATCCAATATCATGCTCGAATTATTTCTCAAAAACACATTCTGAGAGAATTGATTCGCATTTCTTCTGACACCATCCGCGATGCGTACGAAGAGAGCACCGATGTTTTCGAGCTGCTTGACAAAGCAGAGCGCGACCTGTTTACGGTAGCTCAAGGAAATATTCGAAAGGATTACGATACCATGGGTGACGTGCTCAAACTAGCGATCGAGAGCATTGAAGCTGCTAAGAAAAACAGTGACGGTGTTAGTGGAGTACCTACCGGGTTTACTGCGCTAGACCGCGTTACTTCGGGTTGGCAAAAATCCGACATGATTATTATTGCCGCTCGTCCAGGTATGGGTAAAACGGCATTTGTACTGTCTATGGCGCGAAACATGGCTGTTGACTTCAACGTGCCGGTTGCCGTATTCTCACTCGAGATGGCATCCGTGCAGCTCGTCAATCGTTTGATTTCTGGTGAAACGGGTATCAAGGGAGAAAAGCTGAGAAAAGGAACCTTGGAAGATCACGAGTTTACCCAATTGCACACTCGAATTAAGAAATTGGCTAAAGCCCCGATTTACATCGATGACACGCCTTCCCTTTCTGTTTTTGAATTGAGAGCCAAGGCTCGACGATTGAAATCCAAGCACAATATTCAGTGTATCATCATCGACTACCTTCAGCTGATGACCGCGGGAAACGATAAAGGTAACCGTGAACAAGAAATCTCTACTATTTCGCGTTCTATCAAAACGATTGCAAAAGAATTGAACGTGCCTATTCTTGCCCTATCACAGTTGAGTCGTGCCGTAGAAACACGTGGAGGTGACAAAAAGCCTATGCTTTCTGACCTTCGTGAATCTGGTGCGATTGAGCAGGATGCGGATATCGTTTCGTTTATCTATCGTCCGGAGTACTACGACATTACGCAAGACGAAGATGGAAATTCGATGATGGGAGTTGGGCAGGTAATTATTGCCAAGCACCGAAATGGAGGTCTCGAGACGGTTTCTTTGAAGTTTATCAAAGAATTCGCGAAATTTGATAACCTCGATGTAGCATTCGGTGAATCAAATGATTTCCCAAGTGCTGGTGGCGATTACGATCAATTTAATACCATCACGATGCAATCGAGAATGAACGAAGATGGCGGTGACCATTTCTCGAATGACACAGATGATGACGCACCTTTTTAAGAGCATATTACTCAGAGCGACTTTTTTCGTAGCTTTTTTCCTGATCGGATTTTCTTCATTTGGAGCGAAGATCCTTATCCCGATGGACGATCGGCAAGAAAATCACCTGAAAGCGTATGGAATTGCCTATTGGGTATTGGACAATAATATTGAAGTGCGCTGGCTACTTAACTACCGTGGGGGTAGCTTTATGATAGATCAGTACAAGGCCATCGAAGAAGAGTGCGTGATTCGAGGCGTTTCGTACCAAATAATTGCCGATGTACAAGCTCAGGGTATTTTGGCTGAAATAGCCGACCCTGAAGTCAATATGGAAACCGTAAAACTAGAGCAAGCACCTAAAATTGCGGTTTACTCTCCCTCGTCAAAAATGCCTTGGGACGATGCCGTGACCTTGGTTATGACCTATGCGGAGATTCCTTATGATGTGATTTATGATCGGGAAATCATCAATCTGGAGCTTCACAAGTACGACTGGCTTCATCTCCACCACGAAGACTTTACGGGGCAGTACGGAAAATTCTACAGGAGCTATAAAAATGCTGCCTGGTACCAGCAGCAAGTGCGAGATGCCGAAGCTGAAGCTGCCGACATGGGCTTCGCAAAGGTGAGCCGACTCAAATTTGCCGTAGCTCAAAGAATACAAGAATACACAGCCGGTGGCGGCTTTTTGTTTACGATGTGCTCGGGAACAGATTCCTACGACATTGCCCTAGCAGCCCAGGAAACCGATATTTGTGAGAGCATGTACGATGGGGACCCCGCAGACCCAGCTGCACAATCGAAGCTCCATTTTCATCACACCTTTGCCTTCGAGAATTTCATTTTAGAAAAAGATCCCTTGGTGTATGAGTTTTCGAGTATAGACGCCACTGATATTCACAACAAGACACCACAGCTTCAAGACTTCTTTACCCTTTTTGATTTTTCAGCTAAGTGGGATATCGTTCCGACCATGCTCGTCCAAAATCACCAGTCTGTAGTGAAAGGCTTTATGGGACAAACCACGGCTTTCAAGAAGCAGTATGTCAAGAAGAACGTCATCATAATGGGTGAGAGTAAAACGCAAGGCACCGTCAAATACATTCACGGTAATTTTGGAAATGGCCAGTGGACATTTTATGGTGGTCACGACCCAGAAGACTACCAGCACCGTGTTGGAGATCCACCCACAGATTTGAATCTTCATCCAAATAGCCCGGGGTATAGGCTGATTTTGAATAATATTCTCTTCCCTGCGGCTAAGAAGAAGCATCAGAAGACTTGATCATTCAACCACCGTTCTCAGGTTGTCATCACTAATAGAATAGTCAAAACGACCAGAGTGAACTTGGTACAATATTGAATCTTCAGTATAGGCGTCAAAACCGAAGGTTCCTGCAAAAACCATTCGTTCTTCACTTGAGAACTTGCATTTACGGATGAATAAGGACCCCTTAATACTTCTTGCATCTAGACTGTCCGAAAATAGAGTATCGTAGAATTTCAAACCAGCCACAGTCTCTGATCCATCAAGTTTATACTCTCTGCCTTCCAAACTCCGAATATCTGATAAGTCAGTCAGGGCTCCTTCAATCTGGAATATTACAGAAACCCTATCCTGGTATTCTTGATCATCAACGAATCGGCCACTATAAAACTTTATGGTTGTGTAGTTTTCATCTGGAAAAAAGCTGATAAAGATGTCACCTGAATAATTAACCCCGTAGAAATCGCCAGTTCGCTGTGCCATCCAAGGCCTGTTGTTGATCCGAGCCCCTGCATCATTGTTACCACTTTCCGTGTAGCCTGGCAAAAGCGGATCAGCAATATCAGAATCAAAGGATTTACCACATGATATCAAAAAGAGCATGGATATGAATAAAATAAAGTCTCTCATTCTTTATCATTTAATATTGAAAAGCGCAAAAAGCATTCAAAGCTTGTCGTGTAGACATCCTTCTTCAAGTCAGAAAATTCTCCATAATCCCCGACCGTACGATACTCAATCATCGGAAGGAACCAAAAATTAACTCTGGCTCCAATAGTCATAAACTTTAGCGGGGAATATCCACCACCTATCAGTATTCCCCAATCGAATGAGTTAAATACATCAGCCACCTTCTTACTTTCCCCATCAAGGTCAAACCTTGAGGAGTAAAAAGCGAACTTTACTCCCGTGTTAACATGAAAACGATCTGCAACGGTATATGCACCAATCAAATTGGTACTAAGGCCGGTGAAATAAATATCATTAGAAACACTCTCAAACTCTCTTTCAAAAGAGCGAGTAAAATACTCAAGCTCTATTCCCAACTTTATATTCGAATTGCTCTTTGCAATCCGAAACATCCATCCGATACGTGGTTGCCAACTGGTCTTAGCTTTTACATCCAGTCCTAAATCAGAATTAGTACGATGTTCATTAAAAAGAATGCCATTATCCAAGTAGAGCTGCCCGTAACTCGAATAGGAAATACAGCTTATCGCGAGCAATATAAATACAAGTCTGGTCGGCTTCATCCGTCACTCATTTTCTGAAAGATAAGAATTCTCGATTTTCTTGCCTTGATGGGAAAGTATTCATAATAAGAATCCTAGCATAATAGATATGTCATAGAATCATGCCTACTGGTATCACTCCACCACCAATTTCCTCACCCCGTGTCCTCCATCAATCACTTCCACCTTCACCAGGTAGACACCTGAAGGTAATGCATAAACATCAAGCTCACCATTGGCTGGTATGGCCACATTTGAATACAAGAGCCGCCCAGAGATATCCAGCACTTCTACACGGTCTATGGGCTCATCGCATTGTATGGTGATGACACCTGTTGAAGGGTTGGGGAAAAGTTCGAAGGCAATTTGTGGTTTAGAGATGTCTTCTAGGCTTAATGGGATTTGAGTGACCAGGTCACCAAGTGGCCCACCACCGTTGGTGGTTTTGTAGATCTTACTTCCAAACCCTTTATAGGCGTAACAAACCGTATCGTTAACGCAAAACAACTCCCTTGTTTCAAAATATTCTGGGCCTTCTACATCTTGGAAAAACCATGATTGACCGCCGTCAACTGATTTCATGAAGAGTTTGGGATCATTCGGGTCTGAATAGTAGTATCTACATATGGCGTATAACACATTTGGTAAAGGCCGGCTCACACCTAACACCCTGTTTAAATCAGGAAAGTAGCTTATGTTAAACTCTTCTGTTTCAACATCTCCTATTGTTACAATCCCAAAACTATAATATGGAAAATCAAAAACTTGTCCATCAGTACCAATCGCCGAAGAAATAAACCTATGGTCTAAAACATCTAAACTATTGTGAGAGCCTTGGTATTCCAAAGTGTCGGCATGAAAAGTCACACACCTATCAATTGACCATGTGATTAGCGCCCCTTCAAAGCTAACGAACTCATCAACCCCAACGTCATTATCTCTAAAGCCCTGATATTGGTCTGGGTCAATTTCTTCCCAATCAACACCAGCATTTGTTGTTATTGCCCCAAACCCTTGAACAGATATAATTCCAGTATCGTTGTCAAAAAAAGATATTGCATAAGGGATTGCATTGGCAAAATATAACTCTGAAGCCACCATTTGCCAAGAATCACCTGCATCTATGGTACGCAAAACAGCCATTTGTCCTTCATAAAAAGAAGATACATACCCTGTATCATTTGAGGTCATAAAAATGCTTTCAAAATAATGATCATCATACCTCAGTGAATCCCAATTTACACCTCCATCATGGGTTCGTAATATGTATGAACCCTCATCGAAATAACCGATCACATAGCCATAATCATTGTCTAGAAAAAATAAGTCCTTAGTACTTGAGCCTTCAGCACCAGAATGAACAGCAGACCACTGGGCATGCATAGATATTGGAATTAAAACCAATAATAGATTTAAACCAACTCTTATCATTGTTTGATAAACTTTTGGGCAGAGACACCAGATTCAGTTTCAAATTGAATAAAATATTCCCCGCTTGCAAATTGGCTAACGTCAATTTCCATATACATTGACATGGGTTGTTCTGAATGTACTACTTTTCCATAGAGACTGTCCACGCATAGCACCAGTGGACTACCCGAACCTTTGCCTGTCAACACATTTGCGGCGACATTCTCATCAAATTCAGTTGAATCGTACAATTGTATATTCATTCTCACTCCTACATCATTTCTTACAATGTAATGAATATAGTAAAAATCCAATCGCAGTAAGGAACATATCGAACGTCAACTCAGCACTCTAATAACTAAGCTAACGACAATTGCTCCAATAGACAATCTGGTTGAAGTAGAACTATGAAAAATAAGCTCTAAACTGTGAGAATATAAATGCGTGACATTTCATCAAGAGCCTTAGTCACAGACTAAAGGTCTATAATAAGGAGCGCTCAGACCTAGTATCTTCCGAAAAAATAGCCACAAAAATCCCCAACTCAAAAGAATTGGGGTTTTAAAAAATTAGCGACGACATACTCTCACTCCCGATAGCTATCGGGAAGTACCATCTGCTCCGCCTAAGGCGGATTAACTTCTCTTATGATCTCACAAATGATAAATAAAATTGAATCATGACTTTCAGAAATGCGGAATACAGCATACACAACCATCTCAAATAATATCAACAGGCTTCGGAAACGCCAAGACAAAAAACATGGCCACAAAAAAACCCCAACTCTAATGAATTGGGGTTTTAAAAAATTGGCGACGACATACTCTCCCGGAAATCCAGTACCATCTGCGCTAATGAGCTTAACTTCTCTGTTCGGAATGGGAAGAGGTGGACCTCATTGCAATAGTCACCTAAAGTTGTAAATAAGGTATGACGTATTGGTTAAGCTAATATTTAAAGTCTATGGGTAATTAGTATTGCTCGGCTTTGACATTACTGCCTTTACACCTGCAACCTATCAACGTCGTAGTCTTCAACGACCCTTAAAAGAAATCTCATCTTGAGGTGAGTTTCGCGCTTAGATGCTTTCAGCGCTTATCTCATCCATACGTAGCTACCCTGCGGTGCAGCTGGCGCCACAACAGGTACACTAGAGGTATGTCCGCCCCGGTCCTCTCGTACTAGAGGCAGGTCCTCTCAAATTTCTAACGCCCACTACAGATAGGGACCGAACTGTCTCACGACGTTCTGAACCCAGCTCGCGTGCCACTTTAATGGGCGAACAGCCCAACCCTTGGGACCTTCTCCAGCCCCAGGATGTGACGAGCCGACATCGAGGTGCCAAACCACTCCGTCGATGTGAGCTCTTGGGAGTGATCAGCCTGTTATCCCCGGAGTACCTTTTATCCTTTGAGCGATGGCCCTTCCATGCGGAACCACCGGATCACTATGCTCTACTTTCGTACCTGCTCGACTTGTCGGTCTCACAGTCAAGCTCCCTTATGCCATTATACTCTACGCACGGTTACCAAGCGTGCTGAGGGAACCTTTAGAAGCCTCCGTTACTCTTTTGGAGGCGACCACCCCAGTCAAACTACCCACCAAACATGGTCCCCGCCTAAGGCGGGTTAGATATCAAACAAATAAAGGGTGGTATTTCAACAACGACTCCACCATACCTAGCGGTACAGCTTCAAAGTCTCCCACCTATCCTACACATCATTTATCCAATATCAATGTTAAGCTATAGTAAAGGTTCACGGGGTCTTTCCGTCCCGTAGCGGGTAATCGGCATCTTCACCGATACTACAATTTCACCGAGCTCGTGGTTGAGACAGTGTCCAGATCGTTACACCATTCGTGCAGGTCGGAACTTACCCGACAAGGAATTTCGCTACCTTAGGACCGTTATAGTTACGGCCGCCGTTTACTGGGGCTTCAATTCAGAGCTTCTCCGAAGATAACTCCTCCTCTTAACCTTCCAGCACCGGGCAGGTGTCAGGCCCTATACTTCATCTTTCGATTTTGCAGAGCCATGTGTTTTTGATAAACAGTCGCCTGGACCTATTCACTGCGGCCATCATTGCTGATGGCGCCCTTTATCCCGAAGTTACAGGGCTAATTTGCCTAGTTCCTTAACCACGGATCACTCGAGCACCTTAGGATTCTCTCCTCGACTACCTGTGTCGGTTTACGGTACGGGTTGCTATAATCGCTTTTCTTGGAAGCTGCTTCACTGGATTATCACATTAGCCGAAGCTTCTGTGTACTATCCTACAATCACTTGTAGTTCAACGTACTATTCCGTCAGTACGCACCAGCTACACGTCTCCGTCACTTTTGTTATATAGCAAGTACAGGAATATTAACCTGTTGTCCATCGACTACCCCTTTCGGGTTCGCCTTAGGCCCCGACTAACCCTGATCCGATTAGCGTTGATCAGGAAACCTTAGTCTTTCGGTGGGCGGGTTTCTCTCCCGCCTTATCGTTACTTATGCCTACATTTTCTTTTCCAAAACCTCCACCAGACTTTACAATCCGACTTCGACGGCAATTGGAATGCTCCCCTACCACCATACAATGTATGATTCATAGCTTCGGTAATATGCTTATGCCCGATTATTATCCATGCCAAATCGCTCGACTAGTGAGCTGTTACGCACTCTTTAAATGAATGGCTGCTTCCAAGCCAACATCCTAGCTGTCAGTGCAATTTGACCTCGTTTAATCAACTTAGCATATATTTAGGGACCTTAGCTGATGATCTGGGTTCTTTCCCTTTCGGACATGGACCTTAGCACCCATGCCCTCACTGCTGAGCAACATATTATAGCATTCGGAGTTTATCAGGGTTTGGTAGGCGGTGAAGCCCCCTAGCCCAATCAGTAGCTCTACCTCTATAATACTAAACTCAACGCTGCACCTAAATGCATTTCGGGGAGTACGAGCTATTTCTCAGTTTGATTGGCCTTTCACCCCTACCCACAGCTCATCCAAACACTTTTCAACGTGTACTGGTTCGGTCCTCCACTCCGTGTTATCGGAGCTTCAACCTGGCCATGGGTAGATCACCAAGTTTCGCGTCTACCCCCTCTAACTATACGCCCTATTCAGACTTGCTTTCGCTTCGGCTTCTCGTTTAAGGATTAACCTTGCTAGAGAGGAGTAACTCGTAGGCTCATTATGCAAAAGGCACGCGGTCACCCCGAAGGGCTCCCACCGCTTGTAAGCAATTGGTTTCAGGATCTATTTCACTCCCTTATTCAGGGTACTTTTCACCTTTCCCTCACGGTACTAGTTCACTATCGGTCTCTCAGATGTACTTAGCCTTACCAGATGGTTCTGGCAGATTCACGCAAGATTTCACATGTCCCGCGCTACTCAGGATACTGTTAGGTATTAAATATATTTCGCTTACAGGGCTATCACCTTCTATGGCTGAACTTTCCAGATCATTCTACTATATATTTAAAGTCCACGTTACAGTCCTACAACCCCTATTATGCCGAAACATGATAGGTTTGGGCTGGTTCCCGTTCGCTCGCCGCTACTTAGGAAGTCACTAATTGTTTTCTTTTCCTCCGGGTACTTAGATGTTTCAGTTCTCCGGGTTAGCTCCTTTCGGTATCATGCCTTCAGCATGATGGGTTTCCCCATTCGGAAATCTACGGATTATAGGTTATGTGCACCTACCCGTAGCTTATCGCAGCTTATCACGTCCTTCGTCGCCACTGAGAGCCAAGGCATCCGCCAATTGCTCTTATTAACTTTTAAATATTACTAAACCAATACGTCAAAGAACGTTTTCTGAACGAATTCAGACAGTAATGTTCACGGAATCGAACCGTTTACCCTTCCGAAATGCTTCGGATTGCTCTTCCATTGAGCTATACATCATATTTTATTTGTGATGCTGAACGTTTTCAGACATCATATTGTACAATTTGAGTCCCAGTTGCCGCTAGAAGTCGCGGCAACCGAAATTCTCTAAAGTGGAGAATATCGGAGTCGAACCGATGACCTCCTGCGTGCAAGGCAGGCGCTCTAGCCAGCTGAGCTAATTCCCCATTTCATGCGGTAGTCCTGAGCAGACTTGAACTGCTGACCCCTACATTATCAGTGTAGTGCTCTAACCAACTGAGCTACAGGACTAGATAAGACTGAGTCAATCAAATTGTATATGTAATAGCGAGCCGAGATCCTGTTTTCACCAGGTATTTCTCTAAAAAGGAGGTGTTCCAGCCGCACCTTCCGGTACGGCTACCTTGTTACGACTTAGCCCCAGTTACTAGTTTTGCCCTAGGCAGCTCCTTTCGGTCACCGACTTCAGGCACCCCCAGCTTCCATGGCTTGACGGGCGGTGTGTACAAGGCCCGGGAACGTATTCACCGCGCCATGGCTGATGCGCGATTACTAGCGATTCCAGCTTCATGGAGTCGAGTTGCAGACTCCAATC
>JAUICL010000004.1 GCA_030427905.1 Bacteroidia bacterium | reverse complement strand
AAAGCCATCACATAAATCCCACGTGATAAGCTCTCAATTTCAATAGTCTCTTCCCCAGACAAAAAACCTTGCTCCACCTTTCCACCCGAAACGCTGAAAATGGTGTACGCGCAAGGTTGGGTTAGGCCTGAAATGCGCAGACGATGTGTGGTTAGGTCAGAAGCGACCTGAATACGATGGGTATTTTCACTCACCGACATGGCCCCAGGGGTAGATCGCTGATAGCCAAATCCTCCACCGGAATAGGGTTGCCACCAGGAGAAAACGACTTGAATGTAGATGTCTTCTTCGATCAAGTGAAGGACCAGATCATTGCCTGGCATACTGGTTGGCGCAAAGTTTACCGCTTCCCGCCATTGCACAAACTCCAGTTCTTCCACTTCTTGCAAGGTGCCATAAGACCACTCCGTCCCTACCGGGCTTACGTCTAGCTCATAGCTATCTTCCACGGCGATATTGAATATCCCCTGGGTAGTTTTTCGGGTGATCCAAACCAAATCGGTGATTCGATCCTGATTTTCTTCCAAAGTCCAATCAGCCCCATTAGGTCTTTCAAACTCAATCATGGGGCCATACCAGAAATCCTGCGCCATCCCTGGAAGGGAAAAAAGACAAAAACTCAAGAGCGATAGGACTCTAAGTATAAGACGATTCCATGAAATCCCTGAAAACATGCTAATTAGATTTATTTGGCTTTGGCAAACGTAGAAAAGAATTTGAATAAATTAGTCGTGTGATTTCAAGACGCACAAAATACGGACTTAAAGCGCTCACCCATATTTCGGGTCACAACTACGAAAATCCAATCGCTATTGCGGAGATTTCAAAACGGGAAGAAATTTCGCGGAAGTTCTTAGAGAGTATTCTACTCAGCTTAAAGAAGGCTGGATTGCTAGGATCTGTGCAAGGTAAGAATGGTGGCTACTACTTGCGCAAAGATGCACGTGATGTGAGCCTGGCCGAAGTGTATCGCGTACTGGAAGGGCCAATAGCCATGGTGCCTTGCGTGAGCTTGAATTTTTACGAAAAATGCCACGATTGCAAGAGCGAAGAAGCCTGCGCCATCCACCATACCATGCTTCAGATTAGAGACAATACCCTACAGATTTTGGAGAACACGAGTTTAGAAGCTTTTTTTAACAATGGAAGCCAATAGATTTTTTTTACGTTTGTATCTCCTAGTAATCCGATAGGATATATGTTATTATTGAACACGCAGAATAAAACAGCCGTAAACCAACGGCCAGAAAAAATTGTAGAACAGGCATTGGGGCTGTCGTCCAAAGCCATTCTCACTACGAGCTTTGGTACGTACTCAGCTGCGCTGATCGATGCCGCTTGGCGCGTAAACCCCAAGATTCAAGTGGTGTGGTGCGATACCGGATTCAACACCAAGGCCACCTATACCCACGCCATCGACTTGATTGAAAAGTACGGTCTAAATATTGAAATCTTCACCCCGGCTTATACTTCGGGTTATATTGAATCGAAGATTGGAATGCCCGACGTGACTTCCCCACTCCACGACGAGTTTAGCCGTATTGTTAAGCTCGATCCTTTTCAACGAGCACTTGATAAGTTTAAACCCGACGTGTGGCTCACCAATATCAGGCAAGGCCAATCAGATCATCGCGACAAACTAGATGTGTACAGTCGCACAGCCGAAGGTCGGATTAAAGTTTCGCCATTTTACCACTTCTCCGACACCAAGCTCGAGGCATATATGGAAGCGAGAAATCTGCCGATACTCCGCGATTATCACGATCCGGTCAAAGCCCTTTCGCAACGTGAATGCGGGATTCACTTTAAAGGGTGATTATCCTTTCTCTTCCCTTTTGCCATCGGCGTGCAGGGCAAATCGCCCCTGTTCCTTGCCGTGCGTTGGTGCGAGACTCTTCCATGGCCATCCGCCAAACTGATCTGCTTGGTAGTCGTCAAAGGCTTCTTGGATTTCATCACGGCTATTCATCACAAAGGGTCCATACTGTACCACAGGTTCGGCAATGGGCTTTCCCTGAAGTAGGAGAAAATAGCCTTCGGCATCGCCATTAGTCAGCTCAACGGCTCCACTCCCATCGAGCACGATTCGGTGGTTAGCTTCTACGATCTGTCCATCGGCATTCAGAGATGAGCCCTTGTAGAAGTAGACCGATCTATTCACCTGGGTTTTTGGTGCCGGAAGGGTAAGCTTGGCGCCTGGCTCCATACGCACCGTCCAGATTTGCATATCGTTTGCGGGATCGGCCGCCCAGGAATCGCGGGTGGGATCTAGCGCCTTGTGGTCTTCGTAGTACCCAGCTATCAGCCTGATCTCAGCCTTTCCTCCTTCGTTGACTTCAATCAAGGGTATGTCTTCTCGCCAAAGCATCTTATAATGGGGCGGCGCCATTTTATCCTTTCGCGGGAGGTTCAGCCAGATTTGAAATAGCTCAAAATGGTTTTGATTTCCCGAAAGAAGTGGAAACATCTCGGCGTGCTGCACACCTTTTCCCGAAGTGAGCCACTGCACATCTCCGTTTCCAAATCGCCCAGCCGAACCCAGCGAATCGGAGTGATCTACCAATCCTTCGGTCACAACCGTAACCGTCTCAAACCCGCGGTGCGGGTGAGCAGGAAACCCAGGAACTTCCTTACCGTGGTACATATTCCACCCGTCCTTCCCGGCAAAGTCCTGACCGATTCGACGTCCTTGGAGACTCTCGGCAGGTCCGAGACTTTCATTTCCCGCAGGATAAAGATCGCGGTGGTAGGCACAAAATATATAGGGATCTTCGGTAGCCCAGGGAAGTTGAAGGGGCTCGATTCGTTTTATAGAATTGTTCATGATTTCGATTTCTTAAAGAAACATAAGCGGCTTAAGCTTGTTCAAATTTAATACGGAACTTTAAATCAAAATAAAACGCATGAATATTCTAATAACTGGAGCGAGTAGCGGAATTGGAGCTGCTACAGCCGAGCGGCTAGCCCAAGAAGGACATACGGTAATCTTGATGGCGCGCCGGGTTGAAAAACTCGAAGCCCTTAAAAAGACAATAGAAGGCCAAGGCGGTAAAGCGCTTATTGCGGCAGGTGATGTCACCAATTTTAACGCCATTCAAGACACCTACCAAAACTTGCTTAAAGAACTTGGTCATATAGACGTGGTCATCAACAACGCCGGGGTGATGCCGCTCTCCTTTCTCAAAAACGGTAAGGTAAATGAAGCCCACCAAATGGTAGATGTGAACATCAAGGGAGTGATCAATATGATTTATTCTGCACTACCTAGCATGATGGAGAAAAACAAGGGACATATTATCAACGTGTCATCGACGGCAGGTAGAAAGGTGTTTCCTTCATCGGCGATTTATTCGGGAACTAAGTTTGCAGTACGCGCCATCAGCGATGGACTGCGTATGGAGATGGCCGGCGCTCGAAAAGATGTTCGCGTGACAGACATCCAGCCGGGTGCCGTTGAAACGGAGTTAACCCATACTATTACCGATCAGGAAGTACTCGAAATGTTTGAAAAGATGGGCGAAATGGAGATCATGCAAAGCGATGATATCGCCCGCGCTATTTCCTATGCCATCAAGCAACCGAGAAATGTAAACGTAAATGAGATCTTGATTCGGACTACTTCGCAGTCGTTTTGATAGCTGTCGAGGCTACCAACTCTCACCACAGAGCCACGGAGAACACAGAGAATCTTTGTGCAACTTTGTGGCCTTTGTGTCCTTTGTGGTGCCTATTCTACAGCTAGAGTCGTTTAGGCTGTGGTCAACTTTCACCAAGGAAATACCATCATTTTTTCACTTATCACTTTTTCATCCACCGAAACAATGCTGAGCTGTGAAGGTGGATCGTTTTTAACTCTAGAAGCCGCAGAACATCTTTGTTCTTAATACTTGATACTTAGTACAACTGAAGCCGCATCACCCCGTAATCCGCACTTGAAGGGAAAGCTGGTGAAACTGAATATCTGTTAGTCTGGGGTTTTGGTTGACATTATTGACGCCGTAGCTATACACCAGCGCTGGTGCAATAGCGAAATGGGGAAGTTTTTTAAAGCCACCGATTCCCACTTGTACGCCATAACTTGTTGCTGTTGGGAACTCGTCGGTGGGTCGATCGTTTTGATCGAGTGGAATGGAGACCGTTGGTCCGGCGAGCAACAGGGGCTTCCAAGCTCCTTTTCCGATTTGAAGGGCAAATGGCGCATCGACATTTAGCGCCAGCTTCATCACTTCATACACCGATTGGGTGTGGTCATTGTTGTCGAAGGTGATGGTGGCATCGTTGAAAGCCAGCCGCGTAGAAGGTGACCAAAAGAACCCTTTTCCGAGAGAAAGATCGCCTGTGAGCCCGAGCTCAAAACCAACTCCCCCACTCGATGTGGTGCCATAGGGTAGGTCGTCGTTGATGATGGTATTGCTGTAATTGCTGCCCAGCATAAACCCGTAGGTCATTTTCTTAGAGCTGCCTTCGGTTTGACCGAAGGTGAAGGTGCTGGCAGCCAGCGCGGCAGCCGTGAAAAGAATCTTTGTGTACATCTGAAACCGTTTGGGCAATTAACGGTGAATCAGGATGGTAAAGTATCTCAGAGCCTTTAAATAGTTATTTGGGAGAAATTAAAATCTTCTATGCGTAGCCGTTCCACTTCAATACTTAAACAGCAATTTGATTGTAGTGCATCGATGCATGACGAAAGACAGATTCTCTCAGAGACTCACTCAACTACGCCATTTGAGACCTATGACGTATACCAAATCTCACTCCAACAAAAAGATTTGTTTCTTATCTTACTGATCTTAAAAACAGTACGATGCAAAAACAATTGAGACAGCCCTATCTTTTAGCAATCCTATTAGGTATTTTAATTCCAGAGTTTGGTTGGAGTCAAGTCGTAAACTACAGTATTGACCCGAGCTTCAATACAGGTGAGTTTTTTATTAACGGGAAGTGCCGTGAAATGGCCGCCTTACCAAACGGAAATATCGCTGTGATAGGTGATTATCATTCTGAACTTGAATCTGCTCGGGGTTTCGCCATTATCAACTCCGAAGGTGAAGTAGTCTATAATGAATTCGATAGTGACGAAGGGCCGGTTTTTGTAAAGAGCATGGATTCAAATTTGCTTCTTTCAGAAAGGTATTGGCTAGATCTACTCGACAATCAAGGTATGCCAATCGGCGAATTCGATTTTCTGTATGACAACCCCGAACATATCGGCTTGGCACTCCACGAGTTCTTAAATGCTAAGATCATTAATGATGAGCAAATCGCTATCGCTGGGAGATTTTTTCCCTTTTCGACCGATGGTGAGCCTGAGCCAGAAGAGAGACAACTCTGCATGATGGACCCATTGGGAAATCCAATTCTGGAGTATGAGCCAGTTCATTGCATGCCATATTACACCAGAATAATGTCTGTAGATCAATTGAGTAACGGCCAGCTTATTATTTCAGGCGATTTCACCCATGTGAATGGTCATGAAAGTCCTGGTGTTGCCCGATTGAACGCAGATTTTTCCGTCGACACCGATTTTCAATCCGAGTTTATAGTGGAGTTTTATGATGAGCAAATTCAGGTTCAGGTTGATATGTTCGATCGGATATGGGTGATCTGTAAAGATGGTGTTCTTGCTGGGGGTTTAAATGAAAATGTGCGACTAAGAAGGTTATCGGCTGATGGATCGGTAGACTTGTCGTGGGAAAACCCAACGTTCTATCAGCAATATGGTAATGTTTTGTTTGGAGTGAGTCCAACCTGCATGATAGTTGAACCCGATAGTACCGTTATTGTCGGTGGTAATTTTGAAATAGTAAACGGTGAAGAGCGCCATACCTTGGCTCAATTTGACAATGAAGGAAATGTGATTGATGATGCGTTCACAAACTTGGGAGCTGATGCGGCTCTTTGGGAAAACTGGGAACCATCAATCGGGAGCGCCCATGGAAGAAGCGTAGAGTTTATGGAAAAGACCGATGATGGCAAACTCTTGATTGGCGGTCAATTTTCGAGTTTTGGTGGCGAGCCCTATCACGGGATTGTGCGATTGACACCAGATGGCATTGTAGGCACTGACAACCCTGATGACCGCCTGGCTATTTCCTTGTTCCCAAATCCATGTAGCGATTGGGTACAATTGACGACCGATAGCAGCACCCCGATTGCAAACACAATCATCTTTGACGCTAGTGGAAAGCAAGTTTGGAAGTCTGATTCACTTCCAGCCAATCATCGTATCAACACAACATCTTGGGCCAGCGGGCTCTACTATGCCGTTGTTTCTACACGTTCTGGACGAAAAACGGTGAAGTTTGTGAAGGAATAAATCGTCTCTGTAATAGTGATTCAAAAAAGATCGACTCACCGTAGTCAGCCCTACCCTGCTCCAAAACTTGAGAATCTATGCGCGTATTTACAAGCCCAAACTCTATTTGTTTGAAGGGAACCGTGGCGGGCAATACAGTGGCACGAGTATTGGGAAAATCGTAGAAAGAGCTGCTCGAAAAGCAAAGATAAACCAGCGTGTAACCCCGCATACCTTGCGCCATAGCTTTGCGACCCATTTACTTGAAGACAACACGGATTTGCGCTATATTCAAGCAATTCTGGGCCACGGTAGCACCAAAACAACTGAGATATATACGCATGTGGCAACCAAGAATATTAGAACCATCACAAGTCCGCTCGACAATCTTTAATTTCTTATTATTGTGTGGAAACAAAAAATGAGCCGATGAGAAAACAAACTAAAATATCAACCCATATGTCAGATAACACACATTAATGTGTGTTATCCAATTGTTATATGCAAACATAATTGAAGAATAATTGTTATGAAAAAAGTTTTAACGAAAAAAAATAAATATTATGAAATTATATTACTTGACTTTAGGATTTATTGTCTTAGTTGGATTTACTTCCTGCAGCAAAGACGAAGAAGAAACACCGCAGCCTATCTCTAAAGCTAATATTATTGGCTCTGTCAATCTGTATGATGAAGGAGTAACGCAAATTGATAACTCAAATATGACCGTCAAGATTGAAGGTACCTCACCTGTTATTTCTGCAACAACGGATGTTGACGGAGAATTCACTTTATCGGATGTACCTTTTGGAACCTATACACTTGTCTATGAGAAAACAGGGTTTGGAACATTTAAAAAGTTTGACATCGAGCACACCAACACTGGCTCTTCAACAGTAGTAGAAGCCCCATCTCTGGGTCAAAAATCTACTACCTCCATCACAAATCTTACCGTAAGCTCAAATGCTAACTTCCCTGTGATTTTAGGTGCAACAACTAATCCTGCTGGAAACCAAGCTAACACCAGATACATTAGGTTTTTCTTTTCGACCGACCCGAATGTAAGTAATGAAAATTATGATTCCTATTTGGAAACTTTCCCTGCTAATAATTCACCCTATAACCTTAATTTGAGTCAGGCCTCACTAGATGCTCTTGATTTTACAAGTGGCTCCACAGTTTACGTAAAATGTTATGGCGAATCATTTTGGGGAAATAGCTACAGTGACCCAGACCTGAAAAGAGATATCTTTCCAAATTTAAACCCGACTTCTGCTCCAGCCGTATCTTTTGTTGTACCATAAAATAAATGTCTGCATATAATCGAGTAGACGGCTCCGCCCCTATTTAGGAGCGGAGTGCGCCTCTCACACCACCGTACATACGGGTCTCGTATACGGCGGTTCGCTAAATCAGAACTTCACTTCGTGGTAGTACTCAAGCATACTTCTGTATCCTCTTCGCTTAAGGCGTTCAACGGTGATAGTGGTACGTAGTATGGGGCTTTGAGCAACAGCCCAGCCCCCCATTCTCGTTCTACTCCAAGCATAAGCTTGACCTTGATCAACGCCCAGTCGAATGAGATTTTTCCGCTTCCGCTCCAGTTTCTTCCAGTCGTGCCATATGCAGTAGCGTATTCGGTTTCTGATCCACTCATCTACCTTTTTAAGTTTGGTGTGTATGTTTCCTAGTCGGAAGTTGTTTAGCCATCCTTGATAGATGAGTTTGAGCCGTTGAAACCGTTCAGTTAAAGACAATGGCAAGGTTTTCTTGGTTGTATACTTGAGCTTTTGCTTGAGTGCCTTCCAAGCCTCTTCACTTACCACTATTTGGTATTTACCCTTTACACCTTTCCTATAGACTGGTGTGAATTTGTGCCCTAACACTTTAAAGGTAGAAGGCCTGCGGATACCGCTCTTTTCTCTATTTATAGGCAAGTCCAGTTTCTCTTTTAAAAAGAGATAAACCTCGTTTCCTATCTTTCGAGCTTCTGCTGTTGATTGCGTATAAATACTAAAATCATCCGCATAGCGAATGAACTTTAAACCCCTACTTTTTAGGTATTTGTCCAGTTGGTCGAGTAATATGTTGGACAACAGCGGACTGAGTGGGCTACCTTGTGGTAGTCCTTTTCTGCGCTTATGTAAACGTCCATTCTTAAGAATGGGTGCTCGTAACCATTTGCGGATTAACCACAGCGTTGTTTGGCATTTTACCTTGTTGTAGATAAGCTGTAGTAGTTTGTAGTGTTGTACTTCATCGAAGAAGCTCTTGATGTCAATATCTACTATGTCTTGGTAGCCATCGTTGATGTAACCTTGACTTTTCAATACCGCCTGTTGAAGGTTCTTCTTTGGACGGAAACCATAGCTCTCTTCTTCGAAGTCTAGTTCGAAGTGGATTGCTAACTGTTGGCTTACCGCTTGTTGAAGCCATCTATCTACCACAGTGGGTACTCCCAGTAATCTGGTTTTGCCCTTCGACTTGGGTATTGCTACCCCTTTGATAGCTTGTGGAGTGTAGCTTTTTGAAATCAGTTGGCTTACCACTTCTGAGCGGTGGGCATCTATAAACGCCTTTAGCTTATCTACGGTCATACCATCTATTCCTGCCGAACCTTTATTTTGAACCACCTTGTTACTGGCGTTCGTTAGGTTTCTAGCGGCTATCACTCTTTCTATCATTTACTTTTACTGTTCTTGTCCTTCTAGGCATGGGCTATCCCGTATTTACGGGATTCCCATACGAATCCAGACGTGATTTAACGTTCAGTCCTTCTTCCGATTGCTATCGGAATACTATGACCTCTGCTGACTTCTCCGCTCTATCAACTCGTGATTACGGAGACCTCCCTTGGTAAGGCAAATACCCTTTTGCTTAACCCTGCGGAATCTACATAGCTACCCTTTGGTACTCTTAGGGCTTTGCAATGATGTGCTTACTTACCCAAGTAGCCATGCCTCGTATTCCGTTCCTGTACGTCAGTTCAAACAACGTAGTCTCGCTTACTTCAGTCCCCCGATTACTCGGGGCAACCTTGCGACTTACTTTACTTCTGGGCACGACCCCAGCGTATCCGGGACTTACACCCATTGGGACATTCCTTTTCAAGAACTATATTTACCATTCAAGGCACACACAATGGCTAAAAAACATAGCTGCCCTGCGGGACAGCCACGTTTCTTAGCCGGAACGTTAGCGAGCATTAGAAAATGAGAATTCAGTTTGCCCTTTTAATCAGTTTAATAATGGCTTCTTGTACTACGGGAAAGACCATCGAAATTTATTCTGATCGGACTGCAAAAATCACTCAAGAATATTCCTTTACTAATCCGATAGAGCTCCAAGAAAAAAAAGGAATATACAATACTGAAGAAGAGCGAAAAAACTATGACAGCCCAATCATTTCCGAATTTGAAGACTACTACGGAATGAGTTTTTCTTTCAAGATTCAAGATGTTGACTCAATTACATCTTATTTGAATCAACTACCAAAAGACTTAGTTAACATAGAACTGCTGGGTGACAGCCTACTTATTTTTCAAACAAAAGAACAAACAAAGAAACCTGACAGCGGACTATCCTATTGGATTGATTTTCGATTCGATACTGACATTGTAAATGTTGCCAGTTCAGAGAAAATTCAAGTCTTTTGGAAAAAGAAAAAGGATCCTCGAATGGTTTCAATTTACTTTCATCCGAAACCAATGTGGAAAAAGAAAAGGACACATCTAGTTGTCGTTGAATTAAAATAATGAAAACGCTCGCTAACAATGGTAGCTGATCACGCCTCAGGCGGAGACCTGCACAACCCTTTTCTGCACCCAAAAATGTACCCGATTATAGCCCGTTTTAGCGGGCTTTGTTTTTGGGTTTAGTCTGGTGGAGTTAAATAGTTAAGCTCAGGTTGGGCTTTAAAATGAGCCTTATTGCGTCGATTTTTCGGCGCAAGTGGCTTTGGGCACTTTGAGCTACTGTTTCGGCTTTCTTTTGAGTAAACTTCAGGTACTTTTTTAATGTTGTAAGCCAGCGCCTACGCTGATCGCATGTCGCCTTAGCTTTCCTCGAGCGCCGAAGTTACTCTGCGAAGGCCCTAGCGATGGCACAAGCTATGGCGTAAGCGTCATACGCGGAACGTAAGGTGTAATTTTGGAAAAGCATAAGATAGCTGGAATGATTACCAAATATTGGTATATTCGGGTAAAGCATTAGAAAATGAAAAACACATCAATATCGCTTGGAGACTACTTCGACCAGTTCGTTCAGTCCCAGGTTGCGGCAGGACGATATAAGAACGTTAGCGAAGTTATCAGAGCTGGACTTCGGCTACTTGAAGACGAGGAAAGTAAGGTAATAGCCCTGAGAGAAGCTATACGAGCAGGAAAAGAAAGCGGAATAGTTGAAGACTTTGACCCAGTTCAAAATTTAAAGAATCTCAAAGCAAAGCGTGGAATGGATGCGTAAGTATCGATTAACAGGTTTAGCCAATCGAGATTTAAATGAAATATGGGAATACACCGTTGAAAAATGGTCGATTAAACAGGCGGACTTCTATTATGAACAGTTGATAGAATCTTTCAACCAAATCACTCTTAATCCTGACCTTGGTAAATTCTATGAGGGCATCGCACCAAAATTGCGTGGACTAAAAGTAGCACGGCATATAGTTTTTTACGAACTGATAGATGAAAAAACTGTCGAAATCAGTAGAATTCTACATCAGAGTATGGATGTAAGAAACAGAATGAAGAAATAAAAACTACGCCCAACATTTTGTAAAATGCATACCCTCCGGGATAGGCACCATACAGTGAACGTTGATTAATCAAAAGAGACAATGACACCACAAGAAAACTTAGCGAAATTTGGTTATAAACTACCAGACGTAACAACACCAGGCGGAAGTTATGTATCAGTCAATATCAGGGAGAATATTGCATACGTGGCAATTCAATTTCCAATTTTGAACGAAGAGCACCTTTACATAGGCCGTCTAGGTGATAACCTGAACACTGAAGATGGGTATAAAGCAATGGAGCTATGTGCATTGAATGTTTTATCACAGATTCAAGCGAAGGTTGGGTTCGACAAACTAAAAGGACTAAACCATATAGACGCCTACTTTCAATCAGGGGGTAATTGGGACGATTCACCTGTGGTTGTTAATGGAGCATCTGATTTATTCGTAAAAATTTTACAGGATAAGGGAAAGCATTCAAGAGCTATTTTTGGAGTTGAAAAGCTTCCAAGAAATTTTAGTGTTGGTTTGACTGCGACATTCACAATAGAAAAAGAATAAAAACTACTAGAATCAAGTGTAGCCGTTAATGAATATAAATGCCGGCACACGGTGCACAACTTATTCCGATGCGTCGGGAACACTCTTCAGCACTTAAAAAGCACCAGTATCAAGCCCATTAGAACAGGCTCTTTTTGATAATACATGTCTTCAATACCCAATTCCATCCGCATCCCCTAAACTTGTTTCCACCGCATTTGTTAATCTTCTATGCGGGTATTACTGACAGGCGCTACGGGCTATATTGGCAAAAGATTACTGACGCGTTTATTGCTCCAGGGGCACCAAGTAGTTTGCCTGGTAAGAGATCGAAAGCGGTTTAATCCCCCTTCTCAATTTCGCGAAATGATCGAAGTGGTAGAAGGCGATCTGCTCGATCCCGAGTCTTTGAGTTCCATTCACACCCAAGTCAACGCGGCCTACTACCTGGTGCACTCCATGACTAGCTCCCGCGATTACGAATCGAGTGAAGTGGCCTGCGCCCGAAACTTCAGAACGATGGTAGAGCGGCTCAGCGTCAAGCAGGTGATCTATCTCAGTGGAATTATCAACAGCGATGAGCTTTCGAAGCACTTGAAATCGCGGATGCGCGTGGAAGAAGAACTCTCAAAAGGCAGCTACCACACTACTACCCTGCGCGCTGGGATCATCATTGGCTCGGGAAGCGCATCATTTGAGATCATCAGGGATCTGGTGGAAAAGCTACCCGTTATGATCGCCCCGCGGTGGTTGAATACCCGTTGCCAGCCCATCGGGATTTCCGATGTCTTGAAATTTCTCACCGGGGTGCTAAACGATTCATACGCCTACGACCGGAGCTTCGATATTGGTGGTCCGGATATTCTGACCTACAAGGAAATGCTCTTGAAATTCGGCGAAGAGCGCAATCTCAAGCGACATATCGGGATTGTACCGGTTATGACGCCGCGTCTTTCTTCCTACTGGCTCTATTTCGTTACGTCCACATCTTACAATCTGGCCATCGCCTTGGTCAATAGCATGAAGGTGGAAGTGGTCTGCGAGCCAAATGGATTGGCAGATCACTTGGGAATAGAGCCCATCTCTTATGCCGAAGCGCTTAGCAAGGCGTTCGCAAAAATCGAGCGGAACGAGATTGTATCGAGCTGGAAGGACGCGCAGAGCAGCGGTGTTCTCGAGTTTAGCATTTCCGAATTTGTTCAGATTCCGGAGCACGGGTGTTTTAGAGACGTACGGAAGGAAAAAGTAGTAGACCGAGCCAAAACTATCGACAAAATCTGGCAAATCGGCGGTGACCAAGGTTGGTACTCCGCTTCCGTGTTGTGGGGCATTCGCGGCTTGATGGATAAAATGGTTGGTGGTGTGGGACTCCGACGCGGACGCACGAGCTCTACCAAGCTCGAAGCGGGCGATGCTGTTGACTTTTGGCGGGTACTTTACGCTGATCGCGGTGAAGGAAGACTAATACTCCTCGCCGAAATGAAACTACCGGGTGAAGCCTGGCTCGAGTTTAACTGCGGACAAGAAACCCTGACCCAAACAGCTACCTTTCGCCCCAAAGGCCTTCTCGGCCGACTCTACTGGTATGCTGTAAAACCCTTCCACGGACTGGTTTTTAGTGCGATGATTGGGAATTTGGTGAGTGGGAAGTAGATCACCTGATTCTCCATTACAGAGCTATCTTTTGACTTCAATTCACTTCAAGTGAAGTTTTGGGCCGTACTTTGTTGCCATCGTCAATGCGCTCTCCTTTACGTGTGTCATATTCTACAGACTGATTATTGTACCAGCTTGGAAGAAAATTAAATAGTCGATAAAGCCTTCCTCTTAGATCTTTTAAAGATGATTTGAGTCACCTTAAGGGATTTCTTGTCTGAGTGCTTTGTGATGTCAAAAAGCTAAACTATCTCGTCTTCAGTTTAATCTTTTTCTCATCCAGACTGGTATTTTTGCACTAAGAACAATTCCCGATTTGCCTTCTACCCCACTCACGCATATTTCAAAACTAACCCATCTCGATACAGCGGAAGCTTATAGCGGTTCGGAGCCCTTTGAGTACCCGCATTTCTACACCCCTACGCATCTCGCTAAAGAAGCGTCAAAGAAGCTCCAGGAAAAGCTGAAGGCCAAGCTCCCCAATCTAACAGAACGAGAAAAAGGTCGAATGTTTGGCGTTTTAGTGGTAGAGTCCGAAAAGGGGCTGGGATATCTTTCGGCCTATTCGGGTGAGCTACAGCCCGAATTGGAAAAACTTCCTTTTGTTCCACCGGTCTATCAGCTTCCCAAGGGGGAAGATTTCCCTGAAATGGCGAGCATCAATGCGATTAGCAAGGAGATACGAACCATCACAGAAAGCGAATCTTATGCCTTGGCGCAAGAGCAGCTTAAGCATGTGGAAAAGGAGACCGAAGAAAACATTCGCCGAGAAAAGGCGAAGGCCAAAAAGGCGAAGGCCGAGCGCCGAGCGTTGAGGGAAAAGGCCGCTAAACTACCCGAAAATGAGCGGCAGGAATGGCTGGACAAACTAGCCCGTGAAGGTGCTCAGGATGGAATGGATCTCCGTCGGTTTACCCGAGCTGAGAACCTGCGATTGGAAGAGGCGAGAAAAGCAGCCGCGAAATTCGATGAGCAAATCAATCAGCTCAAGGCCCAGCGCAAAGCGAAGTCGGCGGAATTGCAAGACCAAATTTTCAAAGCCTATCTATTTCAAAACGCCATAGGCGAGACCAAAGACGTAAAGCAAGTCTTCGAAGATTTTAAGGTGGACGTTCCCCCGGCTGGTGCTGGTGAATGTGCCGCTCCGAAGCTGTTTCAGTACGCGTTTCAGCACAGTTTGAAACCCATAGCTCTCGCCGAGTTTTGGTGGGGTCCTTCCCCTAGCTCTGAGATCAGAGAGCACGGCAAATTCTACCCGGCCTGCAAGCGAAAATGCGAACCGATTCTCTCATTTATGCTTCAGGGGATCTCCGTTAAACCCAACCCTTTGCTCGAGAACTTTGGAGCAGATAAGAAACTGGAAACGCTTTACGAAGACGAGCACCTCGTGATCATCAACAAACCAGCAGG
The DNA here is from genome assembly GCA_030427905.1 of Bacteroidia bacterium. GTDB lineage: Bacteria > Bacteroidota > Bacteroidia > Flavobacteriales_D > Cryomorphaceae > CBDDKU01. The sequence goes on along the minus strand of JAUICL010000004.1, from coordinate 366,646 downwards.
ACTCCTTTCTGTGCCCGGAAAACACATAGCCGATTCGGTTCAAACCCGCCTTCAGGAGCGGTACCCCGATGCTACGGGGCCCATGATCGTGCATCGGCTTGACCAGGACACTTCCGGACTGATGATCGTAACCCTGACCAAGGAAGCACATAAGCAACTTCAACGCCAGTTTCTGGAGCGCACCATTCACAAAACATATGTGGCCGTTCTCGAACGGGCAATTGATAAAACCGAAGGGGTGATTGATCTGCCTTTGATCCTGGATATCGATAACCGCCCCATGCAAATGGTGCACTTTGAGCATGGAAAGCCAGCCATTACGCGGTATCGAGTCTTGGAAACGACGGCAAACCGAACCTTGATTGAGTTGAAGCCTCTTACAGGGCGGTCGCACCAATTGCGGGTGCATTGTGCCCACAAACTAGGGCTCCACGCCCCTATCCACGGCGACAACCTTTATGGCAGCCTTTCAGATCGGCTTTGTTTGCACGCTCAGAAAATCAAGTTCAAGCACCCAGTTACCGGGGAAAAGGTGATGGAGGAAACCGAGATGCCTTTTTCGGTTTAATTCTTTTGCAGCTTTGTATCGGTTCAATTCGAGCCCCCAACCATCCCTCCTATCGACCACTTATCGATTTCTATTTTACACCGAGCAATTTTTCGTAGATGTTTGAGCTTCATCCCTATATTGTAGGAATAAAACCAATCGACTATGGCCAAACTATCTATTCAAGGACTTTCTAAAACCTATCCCAACGGCGTAAAGGCGCTCAACGACGTCTCACTAGAAATCGAAAACGGCATGTTTGGGCTTTTAGGGCCAAACGGAGCTGGAAAATCGAGTTTGATGCGGACGCTTGCAACCCTGCAGGAAGCCGATAGCGGTACGGTCATTATGGACGAAATAGATATTTTGAATCAGCCGTACGAAGTGCGGAAGATCTTGGGCTACCTGCCGCAGGAATTTGGTGTATACCCACGCGTGACCGCCGAACAACTCCTCGACCACATGGCCGTGCTCAAAGGCATTGGCAACAAGAAAGAGCGAAAGGAGCTGGTGCACTACCTTCTCCAAAAGGTAAACCTGTACGACAAGCGAAACAAGAACGTCAAGGGATTCTCTGGCGGGATGAAGCAGCGTATCGGGATTGCACAGGCCTTGATTGGGAGCCCACGATTGATCATCGTCGATGAGCCTACGGCGGGTCTCGACCCGGGCGAGCGAAACCGGTTTCACAATCTCCTCGCCGACGTAGGCGATGAAGTGATCGTGATTCTCTCTACGCACATCGTAGCCGACGTCGTGGAGCTCTGCTCAGAAATGGCCATTATGAACCTTGGACAAGTGGTGTACAAAGGCACGCCAGCCAATGCACTAAAAGAGCTTGAAGGCAAGGTGTGGATGAAAGTGATTGAGCGAAATCAAGTGGAAGATTACAAAACGAATTTCCAAGTGATATCCGATAAGATGGTTGGTGGTAGACCACAGATTCACGTGCTCAGCGAGACCAATCCAGGAGATGGGTTTGCAGCTGTGAACCCGAATCTGGAAGATGCTTTCTTCACGAAAATCGAATCTAGCACCCACGCTTAATCTACCGCTATGTTTAAAGAATTTTTCACGCTTGAGCTGAAGTCGGCGCTCAAAAGTCCGATGGTCTATATTTTCATTTTTATCGTGGCCATCTTCACCTTTTTCGCCGTAGCCACAGATAATGTGCAAATAGGTGGTGCAGTAGGTAATGTGTTCCGAAACTCGCCTCACACCTTGACCATTTGGACGCTTATCCTCGGGTTGTTTGGGCTGCTGTTTGCCGCAGCCTTCTTCAATAACGCCGCTCTCCGAGACCACAACAACCAGTTTAATGAAATCCTTTTCAGCAGCCCGATCAAAAAAGCTGGGTATTTCTGGGGGCGGTTTCTTGGAGCTCTTATCCTCTCTACCCTACCCATGCTCGGTGTATTTTTCGGTGCATGGGTTGGATCAATTGTAGGCCCCTTAGCTGGCTGGGTGCATGCCGAAAAAATTGGCCCATTTTACTTCGCTACCCTGTTCAACAATTACTTTCTTTTCATTCTTCCCAATATGTTTTTGGCGGGTTCAGTGATTTTCTTCCTGGCCCACAAATTCAAAAACACCATTATCTCTTTCGTCGGTGCGATGGGAATCATCGTAGCCTACCTTACTTCAGACACCTTTCTCAGCGACCTTGATAACCAACACTTAGCTGCGCTGACCGATATGTTTGGGATGAACACCTACGATGTCTACAGCCGGTACTTCACCCCAGCTGAGCGAAACACCCTGAGCCCGGCCTTTGAGGGGATCATCCTTCAGAACCGCTTGATCTGGCTCGCCGTTTCGGTGGTTATATCGCTCATTTCTTTCAAAGCGTTCTCATTCAGAGAAAAGCTTAAAAAGTCGAGACGAGTGAAAGCGGAAGGAGCGATTAAGTCAGTTTCTCGGGCGCTCACACCAGTTAAAGCTGTGCAAAATTTCGAGTCTAAAGGACTTGGTTGGAAGCAATTTCTTTCGTTTTACAAGACCAATACCATCAGCATCGTCAAGAACGTGGTCTTTAAAATCCTGGCCATTTTCGGAATCTTCTTGCTCTTTGTCAGCTTGATCGAAGGATACGAGTATTTCGGTCTCCAATCATATCCAGTTACCTACAAAGTGATTGGCGATATCAGCGGTTCCACAGGGATTTTCATGATCATCATTGTGGTGTTTTTTAGCGGTGAATTGGTGTGGAGAGACCGTGTCTCGAAAATTCACGAAGTGATCAACGCTACCCCACACAGCTCCTACGCATCTATTTTCGCCAAAGTGCTATCGCTCGTGAGTATCGCCGTCTTTCTTCAAATCATCTTTATTTCAATGGGTGTGCTCTCGCAGCTGATGCGTGGCTACACCGATATCGAGCTGGGCGTTTACTTCACCGATTTCTTGGTGGATACCCTGCCTGGATACATCATTTTCGCGGCGATTTTCGTCTTTATCCAAACCCTGGTCAACAACCGCTACATTGGTTATTTCATCGGGATTCTCTTCTTCTTCGCCTGGTCTATCGTGGTTAGCGCTCTAGAGATTCAGTCGAATATGTTAATGCCAGGTGCCACACCGGGTATCTACTACTCCGATATGAGTGGTTTTGGTCCGGGTATGGTGGGTACGCATTGGTTTAATCTCTATTGGGTGCTGTTCGCCGTTTTGCTGGTGTACTTGTCCGCTATTTTTTGGCCGCGATCTGTTGTGTCTGGTTTCAAAGAAAAGTGGAAAGCCGCAACGAGCAATGTATCGCGTAGAAACCTGGCAAACCTAGCTCTGATCTTTATTCTCTGGTTTGGAGTGGCGTGCTTCGTTTTCTACAACACCCAGATTAGAAACTCATATTTGAGCAGCGAAGAGTATGAGCAAACTTCGATTGACTACGAGAAGACCTACAAGAAATACCAAGGGCGTACCTTACCCATTCTGACTGATATCGACTATTTCATCGACATTTTCCCCAAGAAGCGCGATGTGCTCGTAAAAGCCGATGGGCGGTTTAAGAACAAATCAGATCAACCCATCGACAGCCTTTTCTTCAATACAGATGAGAACTGGAACCCCGTGATCAAGGTAAACAACAGCCAGCTCGTGTTGAACGACACCATTCTCGGTTTCCGCATTTTCGAACTCGATAAGCCACTTTTGCCGGGCGAGTCGATAGATATCGTTTTCGAGAGTTCGTACATCACCGAAGGGTTTGAAAACTCTCGTGGAAATACGAGCGTTCTCGAAAATGGAACCTTTTTTAATAATTTCTCTGTGCTTCCAACCATGGGGTACAGTGAGAACGCCGAGCTCGGCGACAAAAGCGACCGCAAGAAGCATGGCCTGCCCGAGAAGGATCGGATGCCAGCACTCGAAGCTACTTGTAGCCACCAGTGCATGGCCAACTACCTGACCGATGGGCAAGCCGACTGGGTGAATGTAGAGACTGTGATTTCTACTTCTTCAGACCAGCTGGCTGTAGCGCCAGGATCGCTGATTGAGGAATGGACCGAAGGCGATCGGCGTTACTTCAAATACAAGGTCGATCACCCTTCGCAGAACTTCTACAGCTTTATGTCGGCTCGATACGATGTGCTGCGGGAGAAATACAACGGCATCGACATAGAGATCTATCACGATCCGAAGCACGGGGTAAACGCCCAGATGATGGCCGATGCGGTGCGGAAATCGCTGAAGTACTACGAAGAAAACTTCGGCCCCTATTTCCACAAGCAAGCCCGTATTCTGGAATTTCCGCGGTACAGCACCTTTGCTCAGGCCTTTCCGGGCACCATGCCTTACAGCGAGAGCTTTGGGTTTATCGTGAACTTGGAAGACTCCACCGAAAACAATGTGATCGACGCGGTAATAGCCCACGAAATGGCGCACCAGTGGTGGGCTCACCAGGAGATTCCGGCCAAAATGCAGGGTGGAACCATGCTCACCGAGAGTTTTTCGGAATACTCGAGTCTGATGGTGATGAAGCAAACAGCCGACGACATGAAAATGAAGAACTTCCTGAAGTACGATTTCGATCGGTATTTGCGGGGAAGAACGGCTGAGCGAGAAAAGGAATTACCGCTTTACAAGGTCGAGAATCAGGGCTATATCCACTACGGAAAGGGAAGTGTTATTCTCTACGCCTTGCAAGACTATATCGGCGCCGATTCGGTGAATGCTGCCCTAGCCGAATTTCTAGCTGAGTATCGCTACGCCGAGCCGCCCTACCCCACTTCACTCGATTTTCTGGAGATTCTCGAACCGAAGGTTCCCGACAGTTTGCATTACCTGATCGACGATTGGTTTAAGCATATCACGCTCTACGATTTCAGACTCAATGAAGTCGAAGCCAAGGAGCTCGACAACGGGATGTACGAAGTGGTGATGGATATTGAAGCTCGAAAGCTCCACGCCGACTCGGTGGGTAACGAAACGGAGATGCCGCTCCATGAATGGGTCGACATCGGGGTCTACGCCGACAGCGACGAAGAAGAGCTAATCCATTGGGAACGGGTGAAGTTCACCGAGTTGAACTCAACCCACACCCTGGTGGTCGATCAAAAGCCCGCCAAAGCCGCTATCGATCCACGTCGAATCCTAATCGAACGGGTGATAGATGACAATGTGAAGGTGGTGGATTTGTAGGGTGATGGACAAAACCATTTGATAGCCCACGGTTTTAACCGTGGGCGATAAGATTCACCATCAATACAACCGTTTTAACGGTTTATAAAAAATGGAGCTTCTTCAGGGTCAAGTATTCTTCAACAAATAACATTTTGAATTCCTAAATTTGGGAAAACTTGAAATGGAAGCTCTAAATCAACATATTGATCAAATAAGAGAAGCGTGCATGAAGAATCATGTCAAGCGCTTGTTTGCATTTGGTTCGGTAACGAGGAATGAGTTGACGGAGAGCAGTGACATCGATCTAGTTGTTGAGATTGAAGACGAGAATCCAATTTCGTACACAGACCGCTACTACGGTCTAAAAGACAAACTTGAAAGCCTGCTCAAACGGCCAATTGACCTTCTTGAAGAAAATGCAATCAGAAACCCATTTCTACGAAAGGAAATCGACAAAACAAAGGTTCTGATCTATGGGGAATGAAATAAAGGCTTGGTTAACCGACATTCTCCAAGCTATCCAAGAGATTAACGAGTTTCTACCGATTGAGCGCGACTTCAAAAATTTCAAAGCGATATCAAAACCAAACGTGCAGTTGAGCGCAACATTGAAATAATTGGAGAAGCAGTGAACAGAACGCTACGGGTTGACTCGAGTATTTCGATCACGAATGCGCGTAAAATTGTCGATACTCGAAATAGGATTATTCACGGCTACGATACAGTTTCAGACGAAATCATTTGGGCTATTGTCGTACGGGACCTTCGTTTATTAGAAGAAGAAATCAAAAAACTTCGGGAGTTAGAAGAATAGTACAGGGATCTCTTCGCAATCCATTGAGCGTTTAAAAGCCATCGTGCAAAACCTGATGGAATCCCATATCCTTTTACCACATCCCTTCAGCCAAATAGAAGCCATCCCATTTCATCCCCGAAGAAAAACCTGATTTATTCCCAATAAAAGGTCGTCATCACCAAGAATTAAAAAACGATATTGCATCTAGTAACCAGATGCCTGTATCATGATATCATACCAGATAGAAAACGACTTGAGTGTAGCAGAATTCACAGAAGTTCTCATAAACTCAACCTTGGGAGAAAGAAGACCAGTTTCTGAACCCGACAGAATTGCTAAAATGCTCGAGTACGGCAACTTAACCATTACAGCCAGAGAAAACGGAAAACTCTTAGGCGTGGCTAGGTCCTTGACCGACTTCGTTTACTGTACGTATTTGTCAGACTTAGCCGTTGATCAGAATTTTCAAAAAATGGGAATTGGAAAAGAGTTGATCAGACAAACGAAGATCGCCTCGCCAAAAGCAAAGCTTATTCTCCTTGCAGCGCCAAAGGCGGTAAATTACTATCCCAAAATCGGCATGAAGAAATGGGAAGCATGCTACGTGTTGGATGATGTAGAAGACCTAAAATAAGTTTGGATGATCGATTACAACGGGAAAATATTCAGAGTGGTTACTAACTCTGGCAATGGAGAAACTTCGAGCGATACCACATTCATCTACAAGCAGGTAGGAAATATTTTAACTTCGGAATACGCGGGCGGAACAATTGTAAAGGGACAGCTTATCGGGATCGTCGATGATACGGGAAAGATTGATATGCGTTACCATCAAGTGAATGAAAATGGCGAACTCATGACCGGAATCTGCACTTCTACCCCCGAGTTGATGGCAAATGGAAAAATACGACTTCATGAAAGCTGGCAATGGACTTCGGGAGACAAGTCAAAAGGTAAATCGATTATCGAAGAGCAATAAAGGCTCTACGCCGCCCTGGGCTCTGATACCGGTAATAACCGCCCGTTCAGATCCATTCTGGTGAAAATGAAGCGCGTGGAGAAGTCGAAATTTTCGTCACATGACCATTGTCAATCATCAAACCACGATTCTTTGTCCTAAATTGAGCTCCGGGAACAGCAGTGAAGTGCTCTTATTGAAACACGGAAAATGACACAATCAGAACTCATCCTTTTAAACTTCACCGAAATAAGGAGAAGGAGTATCAAACTTTGGAGCGGTCTGCCCGAAGAATACTACACCTGGAAGCCCGACGAAGGTGCCATGTCTGCTTTGGAAATGATCAGACATGTACTGGAAGCCGACTACGGGTGGAAAATGATCATCAATAAGGAGAGCTTGGCCAACTACGAAACACCATGGAAGAACAAGCCACTCACGAGCCTGACTGATGAATTGGAATTTGCCGAGCCTTACCGAAATGCCTTTTTAGAATGCGTTAAACAATTTTCAGATCGCGACTTGAACGAAACAGAAATTATCCACCCCGGAAATGGCAAGCGCAATAATCTGGGCAAGTACTTGCTCCGAATTGGATACCATGAGTCTGTTCACGCAGGCCAATTTATATCTTACCTGCGAGTGATGAATGCCGATCGGCCCAATATATGGGATTGATATTTCGGATTGCAACCAGCGAAAACAGAGCCGTTTGATGAGTAACTTCACTCCAACTACAAAACATCCTGCGATACATGTGTAAACGCTGTCGAATACCGAGTATCCTTTTATTCTTGACCTTTCTCGCTTCCTGTGAGTATGACGGGGATCATTCGTTCAGTGTAGAGAACAGGTCGCCATACACCGTCGACGCCTTTATCAAGTACCAGGTATTGGATTCTGCTATGTCTATTCAACCAAATGAAACTAGACTACTCGGTATTCACGCAGACTTTAATGGGCTGACAGATTTGGGCGATAAATTTCTCTTACGAAACGGAATCGACTCTATTTTCTTTCGGGTTACGCCTGATAGTTTAGTGGTACTCAAAGATCCCATGAAAAGGTCGAATTGGGAATATTCCGCCGAACCCCATGGTAAAAATGGAAAGTCAGGTGAAAATAAGTATACATTTAGACTAACCGAAGTTGATTTCGGCCAGAAGTAACTACATGAGCACGTGAGCGACCAAACCCAAAAGACCATCCTTCTGACTTCCATCGGGACCCGCGGCGATATGGAGCCGTTTCTCGCTATCGGGCAGATCCTAAAGAGCAAGGGACACCGCGTGATCTGTCTTTTTCCTGAACAATTTAAAAACCTGGTCTTGGACTCGGGTTTTCTATTTGAAAGTCTTGGAACTGAATTTATCGAAATGCTCGAAAGTGACTTGGGGAAATTTGCGCTTGGTGGCGGTGGCTCCAAACTGAAGAAATTCATCGCCTATTACCGCTTGGCCAAGATTCAAAGGCAAAACAACGAGCTGATGTTTCAGAAGCAAATGGAAACGATGGAGCGGCTCAAGCCAGATAAAACGGTACACAACGGCAAGGTGTTTTATCCAGTCATTTGGGAATTGTCCAACCCAAACTCCACGATTTTGGTCAGTCCTGTGCCCTATCTCAACTACCAAAAGGGCCACGCTCATCTGGCATTCAACAGAAACTACGGCGAGTTCTTAAACAAGCTCACCTACAAAATTGCCGATTGGGGAATCGTAAAAGCCATCATGTCACTGGTGAAACAATTCAAACTTCCAAACACCAGCAAGGATCAAGTAAAACGCGTGCTCAAGACTCACAAAACGATCTACACCATTTCGCCGCAGCTCATGGACCGACCACCCGAATGGCCTAAAAATGTACAAGTGCTTGGGTATCACGAGAGAGATAAAACTACGAATTGGACGCCCAGCGAATCCCTTCAAGCCTTTCTTCAAAACCACAACAAAATCTTGTTCGTGACCTTTGGAAGCATGACCAATCCCCAACCTGAAGCGAAGACCAAAATCATCATGGATATCTTGGAGCGCAACCATATCCCCGCTATTCTAAACACCTCCACTGGCGGACTCTCCAAACCCGAAACCTACCATACTGACCTATTTCACTTTGTAGAGCATATCCCCTACGATTGGATTTTCCCGAAGATGTACGGCGTCATACACCACGGTGGCTCAGGCACCACGCACATGGCCGTAAAATATGGCTGTGTATCTTTAATCATCCCGCATATTATTGACCAGTTTGCCTGGAATGACATCTTGTTTAAGAAAGAAGTGGGGCCAAAAGGAATGAAGATAAGCCAGATTTCAACCCGGGTTTTAGAACCAAAAATTGTAGACCTATATCAGAACCCTGTTTATAAGGAAAACGCTAAAGCCTTGGCGGTAAAAATGGACGCAGAAGCATACTTAGCCGATGAATTGTACCGGGAGATTGTAGAATGATTGCGCAAAATATCCGCACTGCATTTCTGAAATTTGAAATTGAAAACAATAAGAAACCATGGAAAAAATTACTGTTCAAATATCCGTTAATGCTGATCTCAATACCGTCTGGGATCACTGGACCAAGCCCGAGCACATCACCCAGTGGAATTTTGCCAGCGATGAGTGGTGCTGCCCTCATGCAGAGAACGACTTGAGACCGAATGGCAAATTTCGCTCGCGGATGGAAGCCAAAGACGGAAGCATGGGCTTCGACTTCGAAGGGATCTATAGTCAGGTAGTCGAGCAGCAACTCATTTCCTATGGCTTGGCTGATGACCGACAAGTCGATATTGAGTTTGCTCAGAATGGCGATACGGTGGTGGTTACCGAGACTTTTGACCCTGAAGAAATCAACTCAACCGAGCTGCAACGCGCGGGCTGGCAGGCCATTCTAGATAATTTTAAAAAGTACGTTGAATCGAAGTAAACGCGATAGGATGAGTATGTCTGCTTCGTACCAATCTGTAGAAGAATACCTAAACGCTCAACCTGAACGGACGCGGCTAGCGCTTTTGGAACTCAAATCGTGTATTCTAGAAACGGTTCCAAGTGCAGAAGAATTGATCAACTACAATATTCCGGCCTATGCCTTGGTTGAAAACGGGAAGCGCGATATGCAAATCATGATAGCGGGATATAAAAACGACGTAGGACTCTACCCCCACCCATCAACGATGACGGCATTTGAAGCCGAATTGGCTGAATACAAGCGTGGAAAAGGTTCTGTTCAGTTTCCACTGGACAAACCATTGCCCATTGACTTGATCAAGCGAATGATCGCGTACCGGAATGAACTATTGAAGGAGTGAAAGAATAGTGACTAGTGTGGCGAAACAGTCTCAGCCAACAGGAAACTCATCCCCCTTCTCTCAATAGCATCATCGGTTCCAAAAAGGTTGTAACCAACCGATTAGGCTAATTCAAAGCAGATCTCGCTATAGCGGATAATTGAAAATTAGCTCATGAATCGACGTTCCAAAAGAATGCGAAAAACGGGTAAATTCAAACCTGGCAAATCATATCTTAGCACCATGGCAGAAGTTACCGCAGCAAAAAACGAGCAAGTGGCCAAATTGAATTTTGGATCGATCTATCCGCACTACCTAACTCGGATCCAAAAGCACGGCAGAACCAAAGAAGAGCTCGATCAGGTGATCCTTTGGTTGACAGGCTACGATCAGGAAACCTTGGAAACATTTATCGGCGGGGATGGTTCTTTTGGAGACTTCTTTGAAGGAGCCAAAATGCATGAGAATTCCGATATGATCAAAGGGGTGGTTTGTGGATATCGCATCGAAGAAATCCCTGAAGAGTTTGCGCTCTACCGCGATTGCAGGAGAATGGAGAAACTCATTGACGAGCTAGCCAAAGGCCGAAAAATGGACAAAATCCTACGGCAGGAAAAGAAGTAGGTTTTTTGCCCGTCTGCTTTCAAAGGACAGACCAAATATCTCGCTTTACTGCAGCTCGATGGGGTTCCTAAACTTGGTCATGTCGAGAATTTTCGCTTGTATGCAACACTTTCAGGCTTAAATTACCAGCCTGCTAACCCTGAAAGAGTCGCATATCCCTACCTTCCCCTACCACCACCTAATCACAAGTGACCAGAGCGCTTGTTTTCAGCCTGCCTTCTCCCCTGTCCCCATCATTTTTTCGCATATTTGAGAAGGACTGGTGGAGTGAAGCACTGAATTTCGTGGAACATTTATTCCGATTTATAACCGTTTAATTAAGGCTAATTTCTCAGCCTGTCTGGGAAAAGTTTGCATAGCGATTTTCAACAGATATGTTGGATAACGCACTCTGGCGTATATGCTATCCAGCTTTTGTAGCCAAATGACATGACTTACAAGAGTTGCATATTTCACCATTCAATTTAATACCTTTGTATTATGGTCGATCTGATTGAATCAAAGCTGAAAGAAATTAAAGCCATCTGCGTAAAGCACTCAGTAGCAGAGTTGTATTTATTCGGTTCTGCAGCAACTGGTTCTTTCAATAAAAATAGCGACATTGATTTTGCTGTGGTTTTTAACTCATCACTTGAGCCATTAGAACATGGTGACGCATTCTTTGGCTTAATGGATGATTTGGAAGAACTTTTCCAAAGACCTATCGACTTAGTTTCATACAGAGCGTTAAAAAATCCAATCTTTAAAGAAGAGTTGGATAGTTCAAAGGTAGCTCTGTATGCAGCCTAAATCTGTCCTCAAATATCTTTTAGATATTGAATCAATTATCTCAGAACTTGAAAGCATTGTTGAAATGCATGAAATGGATTACACGAAGTTTTCCGAAAGCTTTATTGCTATCAGAGCTGTTGAAAGAGATTTGATGATTATTGGAGAAGCCATCAATAAAATAAGCAAGCAAGATCCAAATATTCAAATTTCGAGCACTAAGCATATTATTGGGTTGCGCAATATGATTGTCCATGATTCGATCGACCCAACTACTCTATGGAAGATATTGATGAAAGATATTCCTGTCCTTAAATCTGAGATTCAAGTTCTGAAAAAATAACTGGCAACAATAACCGAGCCTTCGGTTGGTCCGGAAGGCCAAGATTCCCATGCGGGTTGGGAATATGCAACCCTTTCGGGGTTAAATTACCAGCATGCTAACCCTGAAATGGTTGCATATCCCTTCCCGCTCCTACCACCACCTAATCACAAGTGATCAGCACACTTATTTTCAGCCAGCCTTCTCCCTTGACTCCCATCATTTTTTCGCATATTTGAGAAGGACTGGTGGAGTGAAACGGTGGGTTTCGTTGCACGTTTTTAAACGGTTGATCTCGGAGCTAGTCAAGAGAAAGTTTAGAAAAAGGAAAGGAAAACGAATGCAAGAATCGCGCTAAAAAATGCCCATCTGGACACGTTTCGTAGCGGGGCCATCAGCAACCATTAAAACTCTGTTTTGAAAACAATTACTTGCAAAAATTGCGACTTTGAATTTGAAGGAAAATTTTGTCCTGATTGTTCCCAGAGTCAACTAGCAAATAACCGGCTAAAATTTACGAGCGTAGTTAGTGAGTTCTTCGATACCATATTTAATTTCGATAAAGGGCTATGGTACACCTTTTGGAGTTTAATCAAACAGCCGCACATTGTTGCTCAAAACTTTATAGAAGGCAAAAGAAAACGATTCACAAACCCTGTAAAATATTTCGTGATTTCCACTATAATCCAAGCGATCGTGGCGTATCTCTTTTTAAGCGATTCAACGAGTATTCCTACTATTGACTTCTTCTTTCTACCAGATGAAACAAATCAAAACATTAAGTATTGGGGCGAGCTTTTGACGTTTAATTATCCGGTTCTTCTAGGGATTATTAGCACGCTGATTTGGACCGTTTTAATCTACCTTTTGTTTAGGAAGTCTAAGTACAACTTCACCGAATTATTGGTCTCGTCCTTATATTTCTATGGGACAATTTTCATCTTAATCAATTTAATTTCTATTGTTTATAAACCATTGACCAACGACAATCTTCCCATGAATTTGGTCAGTGTTATTGGTTTTGTTTATATGACTTTCGCTTATTTTAATTTTTTCAAAGGAGTTAGTGTTGTTTGGCGTCTTCTAAAAATTTTCATTGTCTTTTTTGGAATGTTCGTATTTCGCATGCTGATTCTCCCGTTAATTTTAGATAGCCTATTTCCGATTAATTAAACAAGCGAGAACGCCTACCCTACGCAGCAGATCAGGTTAAAGGCTGAGACGCGCACTACCTGTCCAGAAATGTCGGGAACCTGTCCCAAAATTTCATGAACCCTTTTCAGCCTGCAAAAATGAACCTAATTCAATCCCGCCTACCCAGCTTTGCTTCTGATAGAGATGGCTTTTCTTTCGATAGGCCAACACCAAGGGCTCTTCGCTCTCTAGCCCATTTGTACAATAGATTTGCAACCCATTCAGGGTTAAATTTCCAGCATAGTAGCCCTGAAAGGGTCGCATACGGTGAAGTTCATGACACGTCTTTAAGCGGTAAATCTCCATGCTAATCTATAGAAAGGTTTGCGAAGGCCTGATCTATGTTATCCGATTGTTAGCAGCCATAAAAAAGGAACCTTTCTTTGAACTGGTTCGAATGTGGTGTACTTTTACACCAAAATAAAATTATGGCTAGACAGAGTATATCATTGACAGAGCCAAATGACGAATGGCTCAAAAGTCAAATTGACAGCAAAGAATATACAAGTAAAAGTGAACTCGTGAACGACTTGATTCGACAAGCTCGACAACAACAAAGACAGGTCGACTGGTTACGACTGAGACTTCAGAAAGCTGAAAAATCAGGTTTCACAACAGACTCTGCATCTGATATATTGAAAGATTCAAAGAGTCGACTTGATGGCTGATTACCGATTAAGTAACGATGCCAGAGAAGACTTAATTAGAATTCATCTGTATGGAGTACGTAAATTTGGCATGAGACAAGCTGATAGAAACTTCCAAGCTTTTTTTGAGTGCTTTGACAGAATTGCGACCAATCCTTATCACTATGAGACAGTGGACTATATAAGACCAGGTTATCGACGATGTGTTTGCGGAGTGGACAGTATTTATTTCAGAATTAATAATAGCATGGTTGAAATTATTTCGATCATAGGTCGTCAAGACATCGATCAAATAATAAAATAAAACAGGTGCCAACGCTAAGTCTTTGATTGGTCCGGAAGGCCAAAATTCCCATGCGGGTCGGGAGTATGCAACCCTTTCAGGGTTAAATTACCAGCATGCTAACCCTGAAAGGGTCGCATATCCCTTCCTGCCCCTACCACCACCTAGTCACAAGTGATCAGCGCACTTATTTTCAGCCTGGCTTCTCCCCTGACTCCCATCATTTTTTCGCATATTTGAGAAGGACTGGTGGAGTGAAGCGGTGGATTTCATTGCACGTCTATAAATGGCAATTCTCATAGCTAGTCCGGAAAAGATAAGAATGATCAACCCATAAGTTGAGTAACATGCATACCGTGTAGGCCGAAGTCTGCGCCACCGCTATAGCTAAGGCGACACGCGGTTAGCGAAGGCCTAATATGTGTTATTCAATTGTTGTGCCCCATTTGAAAAAAGCCAACGCACAAAAAGGCACATTTGCTTGCCCCAACTCACAAGGCTGACCCTTCGCAAGCAAAAGAGCCTATTTCTTTTCCTCCCCACATGATGTTTAGAAATAATTCGAGATTTACACCAAAAAAGCATATCTTGCTCAAAATTTTTCTAAGGTTGGCAGTTTCAGAATATATAAGGCAGCTACTCTCATTTGAAGAGTATTCATTCTCTCTTGAAGAAGTGACGGCAAAGTCTTCTAAAGATTCTACTGCTATAAGAAGAGAACTAAACCGATTGATAGAAAAAAAGGAGATTGTAAACCTCAGAAAAGGGTTTTACCTAATCATTCCTCCCAGATATTCCAATTCACAAAAACTTCCGCTACAACTCTATTCTGAAAAGCTATTTAAGTACCTCAAACGGAATTACTACATAGGACTGTATTCAGCTGCCAAAATTCATGGTGCAAGTCATCAGCAAACCCAACGAGACTACCTCATCATTGAAACCCCTATGCTAATTGCTATTAAAAAAAAGAATTTTGATATTCAATTTCATACCACCGGCAACTGGCCAAAAAACAACATTGAAAAGAAGAAGTCAGATGCAGGAATCTACAAAGTAGCTTCTCCCGCACTCACCTTCATTGACTTAATTGACCACCACACCAAACTCGGAGGCTTGAATCGAATGTTAGCTTCTTTAGAAGAACTCACAGAAGAACTCATTGAGCATGACATGAAGTCATTACTTGATTGGTACGATAATAAGAGTTCAATGCAGAGGACAGGATTCTTATTGGATGAATTACTCGGTCCGAACAGTTTTTCTGACATGATTTTTCAGAAACTCAGGCAACGTCCTTTCTATCCAGTACTACTAAGTCCGAAAAAGAACCAAAAGCCTGGTAGCGTGGATAATCGCTGGAAAATAGATGTTAATCTAATACTTGAGTCTGACTTATGATCCCAAAACCCGAAATAGCAAAATGGCAAGAACATGCCCCTTGGAAAGAATTTGCACAGGTGGAGCAAGACTTAATTATTAGCCGGGCTTTGGTTGAAATTTTCTCTGACGACTTCTTACGTAATCATTTGGCATTTAGAGGAGGTACAGCGTTACATAAACTCTATCTAAACCCTGCTCCGCGGTATTCAGAAGATATAGACTTGGTTCAGATTAAACCCGGACCTATAAAACCTATAATGCAACGCATTGGTGAGGTGATTACCTTTTTTGAAGAAGACAGGAAAACACAAAACAGAGGACATGGTATTAAGGCACTGTATCGTTTCACTTCTGAATATGAAGAAATACGCATGCGCCTAAAACTGGAAATCAATTGCCGAGAGCATTTCAATGTGTTGGATTGGACTGACTTCCCCTACAAAGTTGAGAGTGATTGGTTTCAAGGAGAATGCGAAATAAGAACCTACAGTATTAACGAGTTGCTTGGCACCAAACTACGGGCATTATATCAGCGCAGCAAAGGCCGAGATTTGTTTGACCTTGACTATGCAAGGCTCAATATGGAGATTAATCTGGATGAGATACTCCAATGCTTTTACAAGTACATAGAATTTGCCACAGAAAAGAAACCACCATCAAAAAAAGAGTTTCTTCAAAACTTAGAAGCGAAAGAAAAAGACACAGACTTTACGGGTGACATGGAAGCCCTGTTAAGACCCGAAATTGAATACAATCAGCAAGACGCCTTTGAATGGTTGAAAGCTGAACTAGTTGAAAAAATGAATTAGCGTATGCAAAACCTGCAAGACGAATTAGTAGAACTACTGCAACATGAAGACAGCTTTGATTTAGGTGGACCCGCCTTCGCAGAGCTACGGACGGACAGGCAGGAAAGTGCTTCGAAACCGCTACAAAGCTATATGCAAACCGCTGGCAATCATTTGATGGAGAACGCAAATAAAACATTATTGACATCACTACTAATATTAATCTCCGTCACCCTGTCATTTGGACAGAATTATGAATTGGAAACATATAACTATCCATGCGACCAAAAATTTGATTCAGTCGTTTTTGACGGTATAAAGATGAGTTAAAAAGTAGTATCAAGAAATTTGCTTTACACAAAGGGAACATTCAAATTTTACGAGAGTGATATAATACTTCCCGACTTTAATAGCACTTCGAATAAAGATTCAGTTGGCGCAATACTTAATATTATAAAGGATTTTCATCGAACAAATGAATTCAGGGCTTTTAATAATTGTGAATCAAGAAGAATATTTTATCAAGGAATTGAACCTACTGAAAACCAAATAATTTTCTTAAAAAACAATTTAATTGGACACTTCAAAACGAATAATAAATAAAGACGATTGCCATCAATGACAAGCAATTATGACTTCGGAGAAGGCCGGTGCGAAATTCCTGGCATCATATGATGGCGGAGACCCTCGTAGCGCATAAAAAAGAGACCTAATTAGTGAAAAGTATTCCTTTAATCAAAACATCTATACCTGGGTTTCTGCTGCTCATGATTCAATGTACTCCAATTCGAAAGGTACACTCATATACGCAGGCCGAATCCAATGCCATAAAAAACGGTTACTCTGACGCTATTAAAACACAGGAAAAGGGTCAACTAGAGCATTTATGCTTATATCCAACTTGGTATGGAGAAAATCGTAAATTAACCTGTCCAGAATGTTTTGAACGACTTGATTCAAATCTTATTAAAATAGGAATTATACCAATTAAAAAGGGGATTGATCGAGATGACAACAACTATGGATATGAAGCACTTTATTGGATAGCTTATAAACAAGCAATGGACAGTCTAATTGGGACTGAACACGGCACTAACTTTTTAGACAGTATTTGCTTGTCTCCGAATAAGAAATAAAAATCACTCCTTCACCCACCGCTTTGTCACCACATCTCGATCAGTTTCGACCTTGACCACGTAAACCCCGGCATCCAATTCTTCGATATTTAGTGAACTGCCACCCGTGGCCGTGAGACATCGCTTCCCTTCCATATTGTAGATGCTAATCCGTTCTGGAGTCGTGCTGGTACGGATGTTTAAAACCGTATTGGCTGGATTGGGGTAAATCAGAAAATCATCGCTCGCTGCATCAATCGTACTTAGCACACAGGTGGCCTGTGGCCAATTATCCCAGATATGGCAAACAAGGGTCATAAACAGACCAAGATTGCCCTGCTGGGCGCTGCTGGAAAAGTCATTGGTGGTAATCGCCAAGGTGAAGTTTTCATCAATATTGTGGAAGGCCAGGCTGTTTCCCAGACCATTGCCGCCATGTCCGTAAAAACGCACCGTTTCAGAGCCATCGGTGTACTCTACAATATTGGTCCCATAGCCGTAGGTTTGAGAAAGTGTCCCCAGACAGGTGCCGGGCACTACTGTGGGGTCGCCTGCCGTAGATTGTCGTGCTTCAGTCATCAGGCCGGAAGAAACCAATTCATCGTTGTGAAACGCTCTTATAAACCGAGCGACGTCATGCGAAGAGCCCAGGTGTGCTCCACCGCCACCGCGGGTGCTCATATACGAGTTGTGCTCGAGATCGCCACGGTAGGAGTCTCCATCGTACAAGCCGTTAAAATCGGTCATGTCTATGCCTTGGGTTCCCATCACTGAATTGGTAAATCCAAGGGGCTCAAAAAGTCGGCTGGTATAAAGCTCATCAAGGGTTTGACCCGTCACTTCTTCAATCAAAAAGCCGAGCATCAGGTAATTGTCGTAGCCGTTGTAGGTGTGGATCAAATCGGGATTTGGCTCCCCAGCTGCGCGGTATTCTGGCTCCAGTACAGACCAAATATTCCACACGCTGTCTCGATCTGCCCACACGGCATTCCATAGCTCTGAGCCATTTTCCCAGGAATTGTTCAAGTCTGTGGTGTGATTGAGCAGCATTTTGATCGTCGTCTCCCCATCCAAAAAAGGAATGGTATCGACACCGAGGTAATCGCCAATCGGATCGTTCACATCTAGTTCGCCTTCATCATCCAATTGCAGGACGATTGCAGCCGTCATGGCCTTCCCGACACTGCCCCAGTGCCATTTGCGAATGGTGTCGACCGGTGTGGAGTTGGGGTCGCTTACTCCGCTGACTCCCGTCCAGTGGCAGCCATCTGGCAATATGATGGTCGCTTCGACTCCCTTGAGTCCAAATGCGGTCAAGTTGTCGTCGAGAATGGCCTGAAGGTCTGCTTCCAAAGCGGGATCAACTTGTCCGAAACTATGGCCAAAGCCAAAAAGCAATAGACAGGATATCAGATAAGTCTGATAGGTTAGATTTTTCATGATGGTTTGGGTTAGGTGCCCGTTAAGTTAAGAAAAATGGCTTCTCAAAAGACTCTACCGTTCGAAGTAGGTGATTATACCCATCTGATTAACAAGTCATTCACATCTACGCACATGAATTTTACTTCGAGTTTTACGCTTCAAATTTTGCTTCTAACTTTATCCTAACAAACAAGGATATATTGAGCGTAAACCAGTCGCACCTATGACATACTGCCCCGTTTGCAAACAAGACTTTGATTCAAACTACTGCCCCACTTGTGGACAGCGAAAAACCAGTAAAAAGGTCAGCTTTAACACCTTTGCGAGCGATCTATTCAACAATATTTACGCGCTCGACAAATCGATTTTCTCCAACCTAAAACTCCTTTTGACCAAGCCGGGGCTCATCATCAACAGCTATATTGATGGTTACAGAAACTACTACGCCAGTCCGGGAAAGCTCTTTATCGTGGCTTCTTTGCTTGTAGCTATCACCTTCAAATTTACAGAAAGCAGCTTCTTTGCTGTGAAGGTAGATGTCGAGAATTCAAGCATCGCCGGGCAATTCTTGTTTCTATTTATCTTCATCTTGCTCTTGTCGTGGACTTCCTATCTCACGTACTATCTCAAATGGAAGAAAAACTTTACCGAGCACGTTGTCATCACAGTCTACAATACCAGCTTATGGACCATTTTGTTTTTACCACTTGTCATCATAGATAGGTATCTACTGAGTGGCTCCAACTATTCGAGCCTTTTTGTGATTCTCTACGTACTTGTGATTGTTATCTGGAACAACCGTGTATTTCCCATCGGTGTAGCTTCAAAAAGAGTAGGCTACATCATCTTAAACCTGGCACTCATCATTCTCATGGTGCTCCTGTTTGATCGCATTGCTGAAGTCAACAATTAGGATTCGATAATTGGCCGATTTTTGTCACAGCTGTAAGCGCCAAAATGGCTTTGCATTCAACTGATGCACTATATTTAGAGCAAACAACTAAACAAACTCCAAAGTCTATGAAGACCTTCTTCAGAACCATGGCATTCTTCGCCCTAGCCCTACTCTACTCTTGTGCCAGCGAAAACCCGCAGACATCAGAAAATGAATCGACATTCAACCAGCCAGATTCGGTTTACAGCGATGGGGTATTTGTCGATCACCAAATAGCGGGGGCTGGTGAATACACCGTACTCTTTGTGCATGGGTGGTGCATCGATCAATCGTATTGGAAAGATCAGGTCGAATTCTTGAAATCAGATTTCAAAACTGTGACAATGGATTTACCCGGCTTTGGGAATTCGGGAACAAATAGAGATATCTGGACGATTGAAGCCTATGGCGATGATGTGAAAGCCGTGATCGATCAACTGGGATTGACCAAAGTCATCGTGGTTGGCCACTCGATGGGCGGAGACATAGCTCTTGAAGCCGCGCTCAAAAACCCGGAGATCATCGCCTTAGTCGGAATCGACAATTTCAAGGAAGTCGGTGTGGAATACGATGCAGAAACCATGGCCCAAATCGATGAGTTTATGGCGATGCTGAGAAGCAATTTTTCGGTAATTGCACCAGCTTATGCCGAGGGTTCTCTGTTTCACTCAAGCACCAGCAATGCGATTAAATCTAGGGTGATGACTGACTTTATGCAAAGCGATTCGACCGTGGCCATTTCCACCCTGGAAGCCTTATGGAATTATGCTGAACGCGAAGCTGATCAGCTTCAGAAAATGGAACAAGAACTCTATCTGATCAACAGCAATGCCAGCCCAACACTGACCGATGGTTTGGATGCCATTCAACTCGACTACAAACTGGTTGAGATCGATTCGACTGGGCACTACCCTATGATCGAAAAACCAGATGAGTTTAATGAGCTCTTGAAGGGTGTGTTGATGGAGATCACTCATAAGTAAGTAACTTGGGAGAATAAAAGCCGCAGAGTGTATGTCTGGCGGAGCAGATTTTAATTGAGAGAAAATCTAAAACTGATTTTAAATCAACTCCAAATGCTAGGCATATTCTCGTAGATGAAAGCTAAATTTGGTAAAAACATCTGCGACATGAAAAAAGTAGTTCTAGTAGGCTCAACAGGAGTTATAGGCTCAAAGGTTGAGAAAGTATTGCGAGATAATTACGAAATCGTAACCATCAACCGATCGAGTGGTGACTATAAAATGGATATGGCCGACGCTAAGGCAGTGGATGAGACCTTGTCTAAAATCGGTGGTTTCGATGCACTAATTGCTACCAGTGGTTACGGAAAATGGGGAAGCCTGGATGAACACAGTGTTCAAGATTTTCACGACGGACTCCAGAGTAAGCTGATGGGACAAGTGAATCTGGTGATGATCGGACGTAAATACGCAAACCCGGGAGCTAGTTTTGTGCTTTCTTCGGGAATTTTGGCTCAGCACCCCATTGAAGGCGGCCTATCGTATGGCGTGATCAACGCCGGGCTCGAAGCCTTTGTACGCGGTGTGGCCTTCGAAGCCAAAGACATAAAGATCAATGCCGTGAGCCCATCTTTTGCCAAAGAAACCATGGAGCAAATGGGAATGGACTCGGGTTCTGGAATTCCAGCTATCGAATTTGCCATGCTCTACAAACAGGCAATCGAAGAAGGAAAATCGGGTGAAATCTACCGGTTCAAATAAAACTCAAAATTAGGGCGGATGCGTGTTCTTAAAATACGCATTTGCCTTTTTCGTAATGCGAAATAATTAGACTCATGACCCAGAAGGAGCTAGCGCAGTATAGCGACGAAGAATTATTGGAATTGGCCAAGCGCCAGAAACCATCCCCCATCATCGATGCCTTTTTTATTGGATTTTTAGCCGGAATCCTGCTCTACGGACTACTGGCAAATGGTTGGGGACTTACAGCGCTTATTCCATTGTTTTTGATCTACATCTTCCTGAAGAAGCCCAAGAAGTACGAAGCGCTCAAAAACGAAATGAAGAGCCGCGGTATCAACTAGCACCCTCCTGCTTCGAATGCGCCATTCCAACGAGAGTCTTTACGTCAACTGGACTGGCTTAGCCTAATTACAAATACGAGAACATGAATTGGATACTCTTAATCATTGCCGGACTTTTTGAAGTAGCTTTCGCCGCCTGTCTGGGGAAAGCCAAAGAAGCAACTGGGGCCGAAACGACTTTCTGGTACCTGGGCTTTTTAGTATGCCTGGCCATCAGCATGTTTCTTCTCGTAAGAGTCACAAAAGAACTTCCGATAGGCACGGCCTATGCCGTATGGACTGGAATTGGAGCAGTCGGTACCGTCTTAGTCGGCATCGTATTCTTTAAAGAACCAGCTACTTTCTGGCGCCTGTTTTTCATCACCACACTGATTATTTCTATTGTCGGTTTGAAAATAGTATCCAAGTAGAAAAGCAACATCTTAACAGAAATTGCCACTTCCAGTGGCTTCTCGAAACATCTATCCAATAACTTTGCTCCTTTCATTACGAAAAGCCTATTTAATAAAACACCACACGTAAATTCTCTCCACCATCCCAGATGAAGTATCAAGCAATTACCATTATCGCATTGAGTAGCCTATTTGCAGCCTGTTCAGGCGAGAGCCAACCAAAGGAAAAAGAAACGCCAAAAGAAGAAATTGAAATGACTCAAGAGACCAAGCCAACACTCAAGTCAAAACTGGAAGAGCGCAAGGCTAATTTTTCTCAAAAAGCTGACGATAACAAGAAGAGAGCGTACCGCGAAGGGATCGAGTCGGTAGAAAACAGTGGTATTGTCGAATCGGCCGTGCAAGTTGGCGACACGGCTCCTAACTTTACCTTAACCAATGCCGTAGGCGATGAAGTGACGCTCTCAGAATACCTAAAAGAAGGAAGAGTAGTACTCACTTGGTACCGCGGTGGCTGGTGCCCTTACTGCAACTTGACCTTGCATGCCTTGCAAGAAGAGCTCCCGAATTTTAAAGCAAATGGTGCAAACTTGATAGCCTTAACTCCTGAGCTTCCCAACGAGTCGATCAGCACGACCGAAAAGAACGAATTGGAATTTGAAGTACTCAGCGATGTCGGAAACGTCGTAGCGCGTGAATACGGAATCGTATTTAAACTCACGGATGAAGTGGCAGGTATGTACAATCAGTCGTTTGCTTTGAATACGCACAATGGTGATGAATCGAATGAGTTGCCCTTGGCGGCCACATACATCATCGAGCAAGATGGAACCATCTCCTACGCATTTCTCGATGCCGATTATCGAAACAGAGCTGAACCAGCTGAGCTGACAGAATTCTTGGAAAAGAACTAAGTTTGGGTTGGAGCGAAGCTCCCAAAAAACGATTCATATGGAAAACTACATCGATGGTTTTCTCCTTCCTATCGCGCGTCAACATCTCGACACGTACCGCGAGGTAGCTGAGCAGGTTGGTGAAATCTGGAAAGAATATGGCGCCACGGCTTATTTTGAGTTCGTGGGCGATGACCTGACATTGGAAGGGACCCGCTCCTTTGCCGATGTGGTCGATCTTAAATCTGATGAAGTGGTGGTGTTTGGCTGGGCGGTGTTTCCTTCAAAAGGAGTACGAGACACAGCCAATAAGCAGGTGCCACTAGATCCTAGAATGGGCAAGCTGGTAGGCCCGCTTACAGACCCAGAACGGCTTATCTTCGACGCCAGGCGAATGGTCTTTGGTGGATTCAAAGGGCTGGTGGGCTAGGCTAAAGCGGGGCTTTCTTCCAACAAGCTCGGATAAGGGGTTGGTATGCGGTTGAATATCATTCATCCTGCTCGCTACCCTAATTGTTTAAACCGTATTTTAGCAACACGTCGATCCGAAAAAACCGGAATTGGCAAATGAGCGGATGAACCGGGAAATAGTCGACATCAATGATTTCACCATCCTTTTGGAAGAAGCCAAAGCTGACAAGCAAGTGGTTGATTCCTGTCTGTTTGATGAAGCCGTCATTGCCATCGCTTTCTATGGCGCTGGAGATGTAGGACTTCAGGTAAAGTACAAAGGCAAAACCAAGGAGTTTCATCACACCAAAGGCATGGTCTTGTCCTTTTATGCCGATGAACATGTAGAATTTGCGCACCATGTTTCACCCAACAAACCCCTGCAATGTCTCGTTATAGCTACAACCATTCGCAACTTAGATAAACTCCCGAATGGTGAAGATGTGTTTATGGAGAAATTTCTGGGCCAACTCGTTCACCCCGTTGACCACTACGTAGAGGGTCCCATATTTCACATGACTCCCGAGATGTATATTTTGGTGGATCAGATATTCAAGAATACCCATCAAGACCAATTGAAAATGATGTTTTACAAAAGCCATATGACGGCTTTGCTCTCGCATTATTTTGGGTACTTGGCCAGCCAGAAATCGGTGGGATTGGACTCCACTCAGCTCAAACAAATGCACTTGGCGCATGAAATTTTGATTTCCGATTTAGAGAATCCACCAACGCTTACCGAGCTAGCGCACCGCGTGGGAACCAATACCAATAAGCTGAAGCGCGATTTCAAAACGCAATTTGGAGTACCCGTTTTCAAATACTTGCAAAACGAGCGGTTAAAAAAGGCGCACGCACTCATCAAAAACGAAGAAAAGACCATCCAGGAAGCGGCTTGGGCCGTAGGCTACGACAGTCTTGGGTCATTTTCGAATGCCTTCGAAAAAAAGTTTGGGTACAGACCTAGTCAGGTGTAAAATCCCTTTCGAATAAATCAGAATTCCTTTCGAATAAGTCGCTGGAAAACAGTGACCATAGCTTTGCATCATCATTCAAACCAAGAATTATGATCAAGAAAGCAAAGCAAAGAAATATGGGGATTAGCATAGCCATTGCGCTAGCGATTTTATTCTCCATCCTAGCGGCCAATTCCAGTTCGCAATCTCAATCGGAAAGCCTGGATATGCGGATTGAAGCTCACTCGAACGACACCCCTATTGATCTTCAAGAAGAAGCTCTTTCTATTCTTCAATTGAAGTGCAATACCTGTCACAAAAAGCGAAATCCGTTTATGGTTTTCACCTTGAAAAATATGGAGCGACGTGCTGAGAAGATCAAAAAGCAAGTTTTTGAGCTAAAGCGCATGCCGCAGCCAGGCACCACGCTGAGCCCTGAAGAATACTCAACACTTAAAAATTGGCTCGACGCCATCTAAACCAACCAATCATGAAAAATCAACTATCCAGTATCGCCACGGCAGTGTTGGCATGGACACTCGGAGTCAGCATTTACTTGCTTTCGTACACACTTCCCCTACTCGAAAACCCAGAGCTACAAGCCAATTTGGCCCTTGCAATTGGTGTGATACCTTGCGCGGCTCTTTGCACCTACCTATTCTATCGACGTGGCAATATGGCCCCAACACTCCTCGCTTTGCGGTTTGTATTGGTAGCCGCTCTGCTCGACGCCATCATTACGGTACCGGTGTTTATCATCCCAGCTGGGGGAAGCTACGCTGGCTTCTTTGGCCACCCCATGTTTTACATCATCGTCGCCGAATTTTTTATCGTGGTTTCACTCGTTGGAAAGAGCTACGCCAAAAACCTTGCCCAATGAAAACCGCCATTCTCTTTTCTACCACTGTGCTGAGCGCACTTTCCGCAGGATTCTTTTTCGCGTGGTCAGTGTCAGTCATTCTCGGCACCAAGAAAGTGCCCGATATGACCTACCTCGAGACGATGCAAAGTATCAACCGAGAGATTCTAAACCCCGTCTTTTTCACGGTATTCTTCGGAAGTCTTTTCGCTCTAATTCTCAACGCCTACTTCCAATTTCAAACAAAGCCAGTGTTCTGGTTTGCTCTAGCGGCGGCACTGGTATACGCCATCGGCACCTTTGGAATCACAGCATTTGGAAATGTGCCGCTCAACAATGCCCTCGATCAACTGGATCTCACTCAATTGGCATCTGAAGAAGCTCACAGATTTAGAACCTATTATGAAGAGAGCTGGAACCGGCTTCACAACCTTCGAACCACCTTCGGCATAGTCTCCTTCATCTTATTACTCATTTCAATATTCAAACAACAAACACCTTAATACCAAACACTTATGAACTCTCAAGTATTAGTAATCGGCGGAACAGGAAAAACGGGAAGCCGCGTAGTGCAACACCTTCAAAAGAACGGAATAGAGCCGCGAATTGGTTCTCGAAATGCGAACCCTGGCTTTGACTGGGACAACAAAGAAACCTGGGTCAAAGCCCTAAGTGGAATAGAGCGAATGTACGTGACCTACTACCCCGACCTAGCCGTACCAGGAGCCAAAGAAGCCATAACCAGCCTAACACATCTCGCTGTGGAATTGGGTGTCAAAAAAATGGTTCTTCTATCGGGAAAAGGTGAGACAGAAGCCGAAGCCTGCGAAGAAATCGTTGCCAAGTCTGGAATTGGCTACACCATTGTACGCGCATCGTGGTTCAATCAAAACTGGAGTGAGAGCTTCTTCCTCGATGGCATTCTCAGCGGCGAAGTAGCCCTACCCCTTTCGGATGTTTTGATTCCTTTTGTGGATGCAGATGACATTGCAGCTGTGGCCGCCAAGGTATTGATGGATGATGGCTACAATGGTCAAATTGTAGAAGTGACGGGGCCCGAACTTGTCACATTCGAAAAAATCGTAGACCTGATAGCCGAATCGACTGGCAGAAAACTCAATCTGCACAAAATCAGCTTGGCTGAATATGTGGACGGAATGAAGGCGGCTGGCCTTCCTGGCGATGTGATTTGGCTTATTGAGTACCTATTCTCTCATGTGCTCACCAATCCTGAAAATCAAAAGATTTCGCACGACATCGAAACCATTTTAGGAAGAAAAGCCAAAACCTTTGCTCAGTATGTTGCAGACACGGCGTCTTCTGGAGTATGGAACCAGCCAGTAGAAGCCTAAACAGCCTAGCTCCAGCAATACTGAGATGCCAAGTCTCGGAAGTAAAAAGCCCGCTTTAAGCGGGCTATTTTTTATTCGAAAAGTACCACCAAAGCTTAAGGCTTCAAGAAGTACACCTTAAACAAGGTTACAGCAGATTCTGAGTTGTTCTTCAGCGAATGTGGAATCTTCCCATTGAAGTAAAGGGTATCACCCTGGCGAAGATTAATGACTTCCTCACCGATTCCGTATTCGATGTCACCGTTCAAAACGTATAAAAGCTCCATTCCATCATTGGAGATAGGCGGCCTATAGGTGTCTGGGTTAACGGTAACCACATTGACGCGAATCGTAGAATCGCCAATGGGTTGCGAAAGTAGGCTTTCGTAAATCAGTCCGGCCGAGTCATCACGATCTTCGGTTTCACCTTCCCCTTTTCTGGTCAGAATGTACAGGCTATCGTTTCCATCAATGTTTTCAACCAATTCGGCAAGGGGCACTTGAAACGCCACTGCGATATGGTGAAGTACCGGAAGGGATGGAATTGTTCGGAAGTTTTCGATTCTTGAAATCAACCCAGGGGTAACGCTGCTTTTTTCAGCCAAATCCTTCAAGCTCCACCCCATTTCTTTGCGGAGCGCCCGGATATTTTGCCCAACCATTCCTAGTGCGTTGCTTTTTGAAACGCCTCTTGAGTTCGATTCCGTTTCTACTTGATTTGCATTTTTGGTATTCATCACGCCTTCATACTTATCTTTTCGAGTGCGAATATTCGCTTTATGTTCTCCGCGGCATACCCTGCACTTGCAGTCATACCTTTCCCGCCTATTCCAGTACTAATATAGATTTGATTTTCAATATTAAACTCGAATATACCCTCTTCAGAAGTGGTTTGGCTGTAGTAGCCACTCCAAGCTCGTGCTATTTTTGACTTCGGAAAGGGAATTATGCGGTTTGCTTCATTTAGAATGAGATCGTTTACATACCCGTTTTCTGCGAAATCGAGCTGGTCTCTGCGGTGAATGTCGGCATAGTGGTGCGAATCGCCAATAACAACTGATCCATCCGGATTCTGCTTGAAGAGAATGTGAATGCCATTGTCGGTCAAATCGGTGTTAACTTCTGATGGGTCGAGCAATGCGTGGGCGTGGCATCCCTTAAAACTCTCGTATCTCCTAACGGAAAGGCCGGTGAGAATATTCCCCGGGATCCGCGCCTTCTGGATGGGATGGGTTTGTAGCATTTGGAGCTTGACCAACTCGAGTGGCGCGTTGGCAAATATCTCAGGGTATAAAAATTCGAAATCGCTACCATTGCAAATGATTGCCTTTGAAGCAGAAATGCGCATTCCGCCAGCCGTCAAAATTAGGGCAGAATCGGCTTCGGCATCACATCGCACCACAGCGGTGTTTGTCAATACTTCCACTCCCATTTCCTCGAGCATGCCATGGAGTTGATTCATTAAGTTTCCAGGGATCACTGACACTTCTTGTGGAAAGTGCAAGGCTCCTACGGGATAGTTGACATCTACAGCGGGGTACCGATTTATCAATTTCGATTTAGACCAGAGTTCGCACTCATAGCCGCTTTCTAGAAAGCGTTGGTAAGCTTCTTCAAGAACAGCTAGCTCGCCCATAGTCGAAGCTATGTACGTGCTTCCGTTTTCGAAAACATCGAAGCCGTGGTCACGTCCAAACTGCTTGTACAGTTCGGTTGAGTATCTGCCGTAATGGTGCCACCTATTCAAGTCAAAGCCAGATGGAACCACCTGACCAAAATTGCGAACTGACGCCCCCATGGCCTTGGGACTCTTTTCAATGATTATAGTTTTCAAACCCGCTTTTGCGGCATGGTATGCGTGAAATGACCCAAGGATTCCACCTCCTACTACGGCTAGATCGTAATTCATATAAGCTTTTATATTAGGAAGTCGGAGCTGTCCTAAAACAGCTCCGACTTGACTTTATTTCAAACAGGATTCTCTTTTAATTCTTAACAAATCTCATTGATTGTGTTGCTTTATCGCTCTGAATGCTCAAGATGTAAACACCTGACTCCAGGTCAATCACGCTGATTTCAATCACTTCATTGGCACCGGTTTGCGATTCTATCATCATCTTTCCGGTGATGTCGTATATCTGAATAATGGCCGACTCATCAACCAAATCGCTCGATACAGTCAAACGGTCTTGAGCTGGGTTCGGATAAACTACCGTATTGTATGCTTCTGCTTCCACCAATCCATTCGGATCTTCGGTAGTGAAGGAATAAGGCCCCATCCAAACACTTTCGCCCCACTCACCACATACGGTTTGCACGTAGAATTCGTAAGTCGTATTTGGCGCAAGCGGCTCAAGAACAAGTGGTAGCTCATTGGCAGCACTTTGAATTCCAAAACCAAGTGTGAAACCTGCTGGCCCCCACTCGATCAGGTACGTAGACGCCGATCCACCTTCCCATGTGAGACTTACCGAATTTGATGTTACTTCATCGACATTGATATTCGCAGGAGCTTCGCATTGCAAGGTGTTGAAAGGCACTGGTCCTACCCAGTAGCTCGTTTCGTCATCGCCGCAAATGGTCTGGATATAGTACACAAAACTGGAATTAGCCTGAAGACCTTCTACGAGGTACTCACTTTCGGTAATTCCTTCGATGAGCGTACCGTTTTGAATTTCAGCTCCAGCAGGGCCGTAAATCAAATTGTAAGAAGCACCTTCTACTTCATCCCAGCTAAGCACTGCCGAGCTCACTTCCTCGTCACCGAAAGTAGCTCCAGAAGGGAAGGCACATGTAGATGCATCGGTTGAAAGATAAACATGCTGACTCGCAGACGTTTCTCCAGAAAGTACACTTTCGTCCGTGTTGTTTTCTGTTACGGCAACGGTCCAGATATCTGTTGCGCCATTGTTTCTCGAAAAGAGCATCAAATTCTCAGCTTCGGCTACGGCTTCAGAATACGCGCTATAGTCGTAAGCATAAGACACGTAACCACTTCCTACAACGTAGATTCCGAAGTGCGAAGCGTTTTCATTCAAATCGCTAATCTCTGAAGCATCTGGATTCTCATTCACACGGTATACGTGTGCTCCAAGTACGTTTTCATCATTAGCTATCAAGCTAAGCTCTCCATACATATCACTCGAAATGGCAATAGGTGTAGTCATCAGGTCAGAACCGTACATCGTAGCGCTTTCATCACCGATGTGTGCACCTGAAATGGTCCAGTTGGCATTCACATCAAAGTTTCCTTCTACTACTCCGTGGTTGGCATTGACACTCAGATCAGTAACGTTAATACTTCCTGGCCCGTCATTCAAATTGAAGTAACCAATCAAGTTTTCTTCGTCGCCGACCATTTTCTGGCACATATTGGCACGAATTTCTTCAGCAGTCAGAGCGGTATCCCAAATTTTCACTTCATCGATTTGTCCATTGAAGCGAACATCTTCATTGTCGTCGTAAAAGGTTCCGATTCTAAAGTCGATAGGTAAAAACTCCCAGTCAATATTTCCTGTAGCGGCTTGCTCTTCCATCAAGATCCCATTCAGGTAAAACTTGATGGTTTCGCCATCGTATGTACCGGCAATGTGACTCCATTTATTGAGTTCCATTTCGGCTCCAGGACCATTGTTCCACTGGTTTCCAGCGCTTCCTTCGGTCATGATGTACATTCTCATCTTACCGTTGTTGTATACCAAACCATAGCCCGACTCGTTGCTTCCATTGTCTTGCAGGTATGAGAATACACCTGTCCATGCTGTAGTCAATTCCACTGGATTGATCCACGCTTCGAGTGTCACGGCAGTTTCTGGTCTCAATGACTCAGGCGTTCCGTGAGAAGTAGATTGGCTTCCATCAAATGAAAGCGCCGTTCCTGCACCAGTATTTAAGTAAGCTGGAATCTCAAGGGTTGTGAATTCGATTGGTCCAACCCAGTTGCTCGTTCCAATTCCTACACAAGAGTCTTGAACGAATACGTAGTAGCTCGTTTCTGGCTCCAGACCGGCAATGGTATAGGGGTTATCGCCTGTAAACAGCTCGATGGTTCCTTCTTCAGGGGTAATTCCTGCAGGCCCATAGCTTAGATTCCAGTTGGCAGATCCACCGGTAGTCCATGAAACGAGACCCGAGTATACCGATGCTTCTACGGCTAGGTCTGTTGGATCATCGCAGGTACCTGTTAATGGCACTCCAATCAAAAACTCGGTGCGGTTTGAGATTGTAGCGGTCAAGGTCATTTCATCAGTACTCGCATTGGTGTTCAACCAGTACGGGAAGTCCAAGTTTTCACGTCCAAAGAGAGCGAGTTCTTCTGTAGCCGTTTCAGCTTCAGTCCAGCCTGTGTAATCGTATGATACATCGGCAGAGCCCGTTCCTACTGGAAATACTCCAAATTGGATTTGCTCGCCTTCCAATGCCGTCATTCCCACGGTGTGGTTGGGAGCTTGATCGATTCGGTAAATGTGGAACCCTTGTAGAGCGTCGTAATTGGTTGCACTCAAGGTACCGTTGGCAGCTGAGCTCAAGCTCAAATCTGAGATAGCTTCGCCATATGACCACACTGACTCTTCGCCAATCGCCGCAGCACTCATCACCCAGTTTGCTTCTTCGATGTTGTAGATCGTCGCATGGTTCAATTCATTAGCGTGGTCGTTTGCCACTATTCCCGAAGCATTATCGAGCGGGAAATAGTTCATTAAGCCTGGCTCCGTACCGCTAAGTCTAACGCACATATTCTGGCGCAGTTCTTCTGGGGTTCTCACGCCATTCCAAATTCGCACTTCGTCAATCCATCCATCAAATTGGTGTCCGTAGCTGTAGTTTCCAGTTCCATCCTGTCCCAGTATCCAAGGAAGGTCGCTGGCAAGCGTCCCGGTAGTTGTACTGATATCGCCAGAATTCACTTCGATACCATTGATGTAAAGCGTCATGTTTTCATCGCGGTTTACAACCACAGCAATGTGATTCCACGCGTTTAGGATGGATACATCAGAAGAGATATCAACTCGAGGAGACTCATCTGTTTTGTAGTTTACCTTGAAGGCTCCACTGCCCTGCATAAAAATATTGAGCCCCGTGTTGTTTCCGCTGTTCCAATCCTTATTGGAAAAGAATGCTGGATCGCCTTGTACATCGCGAACATTGACCCACATTTCAACCGTAAAACTATTCTCAGCAATAGCGACTTCACCTAGGTCCATATGAACGTTTTGTCCATCGTCTCCACCGATAAAATCGATGGTAGATCCAGCACCAGTGCTGGATACGACTGGTAAGGCATCGGTTGTAAACGACAGTGGCCCTACCCAAGCGCTGGCATCGAGACCAACACAAGCGTGACGCACGTAGGCATCGTAGTCTGTATTTGGAGACAAACCTTCAAGCGCAATTGATGAAGATTCGAGATCGGTGATCAACATACCATCTTCTGGTGTAAAACCAGCTGGCCCGTATACCACTTCCGAAGCCAGTCCATCTTCGCCCCAAGAAAGTTGGGCCGAAATCATATCTATCTGGTCGAGCTCAAAGCTGTATGGCTCTGGACAGATTCCATCAAGGGTTTGTCCCAAAATGAGCTGAGCAGAAAAACCAGTTCCCGTTACCAAGAAGGTTTTCGCATCGGTATTGTGGAATGCTCCTGTGCTAGTCCAGGCTTGCTGCCCACTGTGCAATCTGTAGAACATATCAAAATTCTCTTCAGCTGCTACCGCTTCTGCAGCAGCATAACCATCGTAGTTGTAGGTGAAATTGGCCGTACCTTCTGAAATGGCAGCCACGTGCACCCCGAAGTATCCACTTTGGTTTTCGAGTGAAAGAAATCCGTTGTCATCGTTTGGCTCCCCTTCTACGTAATAGATATTTACTCCATCTAGCCCTTGAACATTGTCAACGAGCGCCGTTCCAAATTGGGTGCTAGACAACTCAACTTCCACATCAGACCAATCTGTGAGATAGCTAGATACACTAGCGTCTCCGATGTGTGCGCCAGATGTGGCAAAGCCAGGACCATCAGCAGGCACTACCAAATCATGGTCTCCTGCGATATCCATAAAACTCTCATCATCGAAGCTGTAGTATGCGATCAGGTTCTCATCGGCTTCATCTGCTTTCAAGCAAATGTTCTGCTGAATAGTCTCCTGACTAAGAGCTTCGTTCCAAAAGCGAAGCTCATCCATTCTATACTTGATACTGGCATAACCCGCTACACCATCTTGTCCGAGGTAGATGTTGTTTGGAGACGTGATATCGCCGAATCCAACCATAGATGTTGATCCAACAATAACACCGTCAACAATCAGATTCAGGTCACCATCGCGATCGGCAGATAGCGCCACATGGTGCCATTGGTCGTCTTCCATGTTGTAGTCGTGATCAATATCTAACCGTGTACCGCCTGTACCGATGTTGCAACGCACAGCACCACTTTCTAGAAAAATCACAAAACCAGGATTGTTTCCACTGTCCCAGTCTTTGTCGGAAATGATGGCTGGATCGCCACCAAAACCAGTCGTTTCGGAAGGAATCGAAATCCAAAACTCGATTGTAAAGTCTTGATCAGCACCAAAGTCGAAATCAGTCGTACCTTCTTTACTTATTTCTAGGTATTGCGAAAATTCTGTAATCGAAAGGGCTGATTGGCCACCTTGAGCCATCGAAAACACCGGCAAGCATATCGCCAGCATATAAATCCAAAAGCGTATTTTTGTTGTTTTGTTCATGTGAAAAGGATTTTGAATATGAACTAAAGCCAGACATCCACCGTCTGGCTTTTTTCGTTTATCTGATAATGATTCTTCTTGTTGAAGTTTGAGTATTATTGATGACTTGAAGCATGTAGACCCCAGCTTCCAAATCGCCAAGATTCACGTATTTCTGTGTGTTGGAAGCGAGGTTATCAGCGATTACCTTGACCACTTTTCCATTCATATCAAGCACGCGTACATTAGCATGGCTGGCCATGTCTTCCGTAATTTCGATGTAGAATGAACCGTTGCTTGGGTTAGGCCATACCGTAAAGTCGATGTCGGCTTGCTCACCTTTTTCGATATAAGTGGCAAAATCCAACCACGACTTACCATCAAGATCCCATTCTTCTTCAAGTTCAGGGTCTACTTCTGGCAAAAGGTGGTCGATAGCAGTCACTGCGATATCTGTCAAAACAGGCGTCAACGGGATCAATTCTTCGTTGGCATCGCCCGCGATGTAGCTCCCTGGGTCTTCACCAAAAATTTCAACGTTTGGCACGTTTCCACCGCGAGCAATCCACCAGATAGCGCGCTCATCATCAGTCAGTCCCCCATGTGAATATCCGAGTCCACCGTGGTCGGTTGTTAGAAGAACCAGCCAATCTTCATTGGCATAAGTCGGGCGGGCTTCAAGTGAAGCTATCAATTGTCCGATTTGGCTATCTACATATTCGATCTGATTCATGTAGGGTGCTACATCGGTCGAAAATCCGTTACCGTGTCCAGCCGCGTCGCAATCATCGAAGTGCACGAAGAGTAGATCGAGCTCCGGGTCGAGCAACTGGATTTGAGCTACCTGTAGGCAAGCGTCATCGGTAGGCGGAATGAGTTTTTGATCCCAACCGTCGTTGTAGACAGCATCGCTCATAGGCCCCCAGCTCGTGATTTGAACAGCTTTTAGGTCAGGTCGATACTCCTTTACGCGGGTCACGAAGTATGGGTAATCATTGTAGTTACTTCCGGTGTAGCTATTGTTGGTCACACCGTGCTTTTCTTCCCACACCCCAGTAAGCATATCGCTCCATGATGGCCCCGAAGAAGTGACACCCAAGTGCCATGAATCGAAGGTGTATAGCCCTTCGTCAA
Source organism: Bacteroidia bacterium (assembly GCA_030427905.1). Taxonomy (GTDB): domain Bacteria; phylum Bacteroidota; class Bacteroidia; order Flavobacteriales_D; family Cryomorphaceae; genus CBDDKU01. The sequence goes on along the minus strand of JAUICL010000004.1, from coordinate 332,202 downwards.
TCAAGGCATCCATGGCTGGCGTATTAGCCTGCTGGAGCGCATCAGAGCGCAGCCCATCGATACCGATAAAGAGCACCTTAGTCTCTTGCGCCATGGCTGTAGCGCCGAGGGCAAGTGCCATTGAAATTGTAAACAGTTTTTTCATTTGATTTGGATTTTGAACGTATTTAGATTAGAGAGAAAGTTTGATTCCTGCCTGTCCCTTCCAGCTGTAGTACTCGACATTCACTGGGCGGAATTTTTGTCCGCGGTAGGTGTACATGGGTTTGTTTAGTAGGTTATTGAAGTCGCAAAAAGCGGTGAGTTTATCTGAAATGCGGTAAGAGACAGCCAAGTCGAGAGACGAGTACTGATCCATGAAAATGTCGTACTCGGTGTCTTGATGTAGAAGCTCCTGTTCGCCCGTTTCATTGTTTTCTACAGCGGCCAGATTCAATTCCATTAGATAAGGACCTTTGAAATTATAGGCCAATCGCACCGCTAGTTTTTCTCCTTCGTATGTCAGTGCCGCATTGAAAAGAAAATCGGCTTGACGTGGCAGCGGCTGGGCTTTTGGACGCCCGGGCACTTGCATTTCCGACTTGATCAAAGTCACGTTGGTATTCACGCCAAAATGCTTCCAAATCCCTGGCAAAAAATGCAGTCGGTGGATAAATGAAAATTCTGCCCCAAACAATTCGCTTTGTTCAGCATTCTGGAAGCTCTTGTAGATGATCCCCTTAGCCGGATCAGCATCACCTGTATTGGTAGCGAAAATGTGATCGGTGACATATTTGTAAAAGACACCCGCCGAAAACATTCCCCCTTTCTTGAAGTAGTAGTCGGCCATAAGGTCAAAGTTCCATGAAAAGGTAGGTCTCAACCCGCTGTTCCCAACGGTAAACTCGAGATTGGTCAAATCGCGCACTGGCTCGCCAGGCTTAGCTTCCAGGAAATTTGGCCGACGAAATGTTCGCGTGATTGCCGCTCGCAAATTCAAGTTTTCGGTATGAGCATATTTCACATGGAGCATGGGAAGAATGGCCCAGTAATCATTGTCAGACACCACTTCTTTGGTAGGATATGTGAAATTGATCAAGTCAAATTCATCCCACAGTACCGTATCACCTTTTATTTCTGATTCGGTGTATTCTACGCGCAGCCCCCCGATAAAATTGATCTTCTCGGTGAGTTTGAAATCTCCCATGGCATAAGCCGATGAGACGTTTTCGCGGTACGAGTAGCTACTTCCCACCCACTGCTCGTATTCTGGATGGTTTGAATCCATGGTACGCTCCACAAGGCTATCGCCCATGATGTTCAAGAAGTCTTCGTGGGTATCGGGCGTCATATACGACATAAACCAGTGATCGTATGGCGAACCGATCTCTTCTACAAAGCCACCATTCAAATCGATTTGCTCGGTATTGAACTGACTCAAGTAAATGGGGTTAGACGTCGTGTTAAAATTTTGAAGCCATTCGTGAAGCCCTATATCACGGGTACCTTCCTTCATTCGGTATTTTCCCCCGTACTTGAGCTGAAGTCGTGGTGACACATCGTCTGTGATATCAAATTGGGCAACGATTGGATCTTGTTCGTTGGTATTATTCAACTCCGAGTATGCTCCTATGAAAAAGAGATTGTCGTCGGTAATCTCCATGCTCGGCATGGGCTGGATATTATCGGGTGGATCTCCACCAATTGGGTTGTCTTTTCCGAGAAGTTTGAGCTGTGTAGCTGCCCCGTCAGAAGTTGGCAGGTAATTTCCTTCAGCGTCCAGATACACCATATCATCGTACTGGAGATTTGGGCTTTCAAACTGAATGACATAATATCCGTTTCTATCGTCATCTCCCCCGTATGGTACATCTCCGTATTTAAAAGAATTGTCATACGAAGTTACTTTCAACTCGAGCTTCTTGGTGGGTGTCAGATCAGTCTTCAACCCCACTTCTCCCCCAAATAATTGCCACAAATACTTGGCGTGGATATGCTGCTGGCGATAGGTTTTTCCCGCACCAGTGGCGTAGTTGAACATAACTTTTCTGTTCCACTCTTCATCAATCATTTTCCCGAAAAGCGACTTGATGTACACACTTCCTTTTTCGGAGAATTGATACTCTCCTGAAGCCGTCAATCCAATGGTGGTTCGAGTACCTTGATAATCGCGGAGCTCGAATCGGTTTAATCCTTGGCTATAATTACTTCCATAAGCGGCGGTATAGCGATCGGTACCGTAGTTTCTATGCCAGACTACCCCACTCAATAGGCCACCCCATTTCTTGTTTTTGGTGCGGTTTCCCAAAGCGAAAGAAGCGTTGTATGTTGGTTTTTGAGCCTGGGCATTGTACCCAGCAGAAACGCTTAGTTGAGTTACCGGCTCCAAGGGCGCTGCTCGTGTAAGGAAGTCGATACTCCCACCGATAGCATCCCCTTCCATGTCGGGCGTGATGGCCTTAGCGACTACGATGTACTCTACCAATTCTGTCGGGAGGACGTCGAAGGACATGGTACGCGAATCGCTGTCTTCGTCGGCCACAGGCAGCCTGTTTCCATTCACCAGCGCAGAACTCCAATCGTGAGGGGTTCCTCTGACCGAAACATACCTGCCTTCACCCTGATCTTTTTCGATTGCGATTGCCGGTACGCGCTGCACTGCTTCTGAAACATTGCGGTCTGGAAGCTTGTTCATGGCATCAGATGCCAAAACGTTGACAATTCGCTTGTCCATTTTCATCATGTTGATGGCCCGCGCTTCATCAGCGTTGTACTCCGCTTCTACCACCGCTTCGTTGAGCACCACACCCTGCTCCATGGTAATGGGGTCTAGCTGGGTAATTTCTCCAGCCGTGATTTCAACTGGGACTTCTATCTGGTTGAATCCGATATAAGAGATCACAAGAACCACATTACCCACAGGGATCTTATGAAGGTGAAAAGCACCATCTAAATCGGTAGAAGTTCCCAGAAGTGCATTGTCCTTCACATAAATGGTGGCTCCCGGCAAAGGCCCCACATTGTCGTGAATTTCGCCTTTAACAGATCCATACTGTCCGAAAACAGTAGAACTTGCGCAAAGAAAAAGTATAATGTAGAATAGCTTATTCATCGTAATCTGTGATCAGGTTTGACGCATGTCCGCTGAATAGCTTGCAGGTGATACAGGAACAAGTGTCTTTATGCGGCGGAGGTGAAATCTTGGTATTCCGCTCGTTTTCGTCGTTAATAATTTTCAGAAAACTCTGAGAGGCTCTGAATTGCTTTGCAACGGTAGTTGCCGTTTGAAAAAACTGCTCAGGAAAGCAATCCACATACACGGCTTTTACCAAATTGGTTTGGGCCAACGCATCAGGGACTATCACTAGATATTTCGCCCAAATAGCATCCCATTGGTCGCGGCCACCTGAAGTGTACACCAAGTGGTCATCGCTAATAATCTGCTCTTTTAGGTCAATCAATTCTCCGTAGAGCAAGGCAGCTTGCCTTCCACAGAGTTCACTCTTAAGGCTATCCTTTTGAAGCGGACGACCATATTGAGCTTGTACCTGCTGAATGGAAGCCAAACCGAGTATGAGAATAGTCGCAGCAACCGGAGTAGATAAACTCACTTTAACGTCTGGCTTGTCAGTTGCTCTTTTAAAATAAATTCGAGCAATCAGCAAAAAGATGAGCGCCAATGCCGAAATCCAGTACGTAAGCGATGTGAAAACCGAAAGCCAATCTAAAGACTTGTACCAAGTGGATTTGTAAATGAGCATGACCACACTCGCAGAATACCCAACCGCATCGGCTATATAGATCAGGAAACCGGCGTTTCCATTGACCCCAAGCATAGGCACCAGCCTATCAAATAAGACACAATTGAAAGGCACATACGCAAGGAATAACCCGAAGCCACCGATAAACATCCAAGCCACCGCGGAGAGAAGGCCCAACTCGAAGGCGAACGTAGAAGCTACCGAAATTCCAATTCCGAAAAAGATATAGCGCAGATTCCACTCGAATGCCTTCCGATTATCGCGCACCCACACCAATAAGGCAATGCTCACAAGCACTAGCAAACCAATTGCCGTTTCCATTTTTGAAAAAATCATAGGCTGATCTGCATAGCCAAGCTGACTCCATATCTCAACTCCAAAACTATCGCGAACATCGCGCAGCACGGTCATTCCGACGTATATCATAACCAAGGCCAACAAGCCCGGCATATACTTGAAAAAGACCTTTCTGCGCACTTCGCGCGACATTGGGACCCGCTCTGTGCGCAAGGCAATATCTTCGGCGGTAGGCGGGGGCACCCGCTCTAGCATATATGTAAACAAGCCCAAAAGCGGGAGAAAAATGGCGGCAACCACCAAAGGCATCCAATATTCCGTAGCTATACCATTATCTATAATGTAGCGCCCTACAGATTTCAAAACACCCGAAGAAATAATGAAACTCACGCTCAGGCAGGCAGCAAGTATTTCTGTCAGTCTTCTTCCTTCGAGGTAACTGAAAACGACTCCCCAAATCATACCGAGCGGTAGACCATTCAAGAACAGCCCAATTAAAAGATAAGGTTTTGGTAACACACCCATCAGAAACAGGCCGATCATCGAGAAAGACGCCAACCCCATAATCAACCATCCGCGGCTATTTTTACCTAGCTCGCTAATGACTTTTATCCCGATGTATTTCGAACACATATATCCGAGTACCTGAGCTATGATCATTGCCGATTTCAAATCGAGAATTCCCCAAGAAGCATCAGCATATACAGCAGCAGTAAATGGTTTGCGAAAAGCATACATACAGAAATAAGCCCCAAAAGCAGCTAGTGCTGTATAGCTTACAAAGGCTATTTTATTTCTTTCAATGAGTCGCATATTGACATTTACTTATATTCAACTTTGAACGCTCCAAAATTACTATTATGCAATGCCCATTTCGCGATATTCAAGTTTAACAAATGTTTAAGCAATTACTAACCGAATGTTAGAACCTAGCAAATACGTGACTCGCAGAACAAATTCAATCAATTTTCAGATTTGCACACAAAATCTAAAATGTGAATATTTGTAAACCATTATTTAACAACTCACATGACAAGTAAGATAGAATTGGTCGTATTTGATATGGCCGGAACAACCATTACCGACAATCACGAAGTGGAGAAGTGCTTTGCACTAGCTGCCAAAAAAGTGGGGCTCCAAGTATCCGACGAAGAGATTTTAGCCGCTCAAGGCTGGGCCAAAAGATTCGTATTTGAAACGTTTTGGACAAAGCAACTCGGAAAAGATCACCCTGAACTCGAAGAACAAATCAACTCATCGTATGAAGTATTCAAGGATATCCTTGAAACGTATTACATGAATAATCCCGTGGCACCAACGCAAGGATGCCTTGAGACCTTCGGGATATTGAGAGATCATGGAATTAAAATTGCGCTCACCACTGGATTCTACCGCGCAGTAGCCCTAATCATTCTGGAGAAGCTGGGATGGACAAAAGGTTTGAATAAAAACTTTGTTTCAGTTAGCAACGAATCCATCATTGATATGAGCATTACCAGCGACGAGGTCATACACGGTCGCCCCCATCCCGATATGATTAAGAAAGCGATGGCTGAGTTTGGCATAACCGACCCATCGCGTGTCGTCAACATCGGAGATACCCCATCAGATCTTGAGTCAGGGAAGCGTGCTGGCTGCGCATTAAGTCTTGGGGTGAGCAATGGGACACACAGCTTTGAAGCTTTGGCTGCTTGCGAAAACGACGGAATCATCGAATCATTAGCCATCTTGCCTGATGCATTAAGTACAGGTATAGGCAGCCCTGTAGCTAGTCGTTAATTCACAGAAGCTACCGTTTGCTGAAACTTCAAACGGAAAACGAAAAACCAAAGAAGCCGCTTTAAACTACCGTTGAGCCAAAAGCCAACTTGGATTAAAGCGGCTTTTCTCTAAAAAGTGTTAATACACGCAATTATATTGTGCGCAATATATTCTTTAATTACCTTTGTCTCAAATTAAGTAACCATGGCTGAGAATTTAAAACTCTCAAATCAGCTCTGCTTCCCGATCTACGCTTTAGCTAAGGAAGTGACCAATTTGTACAGGCCGATACTCACCGAGCTAGATCTCACCTACCCGCAGTACCTGGTATTGTTGGTGCTCTGGGAAAAAGATGATCTAAAAGTTTCGGAGATCGGAGAAAGATTAAGCTTAGACAGTGGAACACTTACACCATTGCTTAAGCGGCTTGAGCAAAAACAGATTATTGAACGCAAAAGAGATTCTGACGATGAACGCGTCGTTAAAATAAAACTGACTAGTAAAGGAGCGAGATTGAAGGAAAACGCAGAATGCGTTCCAGGTAAGATCATGGAGTCATTTGACATTTCTCCCGAAAACATCGGTGCAATTAAAAAAGGAATTACAGATGTATTAACTCAAATAACAAGCAAGAAATGAAAACGCTATACACCATCGCAGCGACCGCTTCAGGCGGTAGAAACGGACATGTAAAAAGTGAAAACGGAATCATTGATCTCGATGTGAGACACCCAAAAGCTATGGGTGGTGCCAATGACGATTACCCAAATCCCGAAATGCTTTTCGCAGCAGGGTACTCAGCTTGTTTTGACGGAGCGCTTAACGTTGTAATTAAGAAGTCACGAGTGGAAACAGGAGAAACTTCTGTAACTGCCCATGTGAGCTTTTGTCAAAATGAAAAGGGAGGATTCGAAATCGGGGTTGAACTCGATATAAACGTCCCAGGTGTGAGTCAGGAACAAGCACAAGAGCTAGCCGAAAAGGCGCACCAAGTATGCCCCTACTCTAATGCTACACGTGGTAATGTCGACGTCAAACTCAACGTAACAAATAAGTAATTAGACATATGTCATTGATTGAAGATTTGAATTGGAGACATGCCGTAAAGGCATTCGATCCAACGAAAAAAGTGAGAGAGGAAGAAGTTGATAAAATCATTGAAGCTGCACGACTCGCCCCTACTTCTTCTGGGTTACAGCAATTTCGCGTAATCGCTGTTTCAAACCAGGAAATAAAGGAGAAACTCGTAAAAGGTGCACTCAATCCCGATAGCATGAAGGATTGTTCGCATGTGTTGGTTTTTGCCGCCTGGGATGCCTACAGCGCTGAACGAATTGACGAAGCCTTTGATTATACCACTGAAGTACGGGGTTTACCGAAGGGACGATTTAGTAGCTACACCGACAAGCTTAAGGAAATCTACCTCAGCCAACCTGCCGAAGTAAACTTCGCCCACACATCGCGCCAATCGTATATTGGCTTGGGGCTGGCGATGGCACAAGCAGCCGAATTAAAAGTAGATACTTGTCCGGCAGAAGGCTTTGACAACAATGTAGTTGACAAGGTGTTGGAACTCGATAAACTCGGACTTAAAAGCGTCACCTTACTTTATGTAGGCTATGCCAATGAAGAAAAAGACTGGATGCGACCGATGAAAAAGGTGCGTATTCCACGCGAAGAGTTTGTGATCGACGTCAAGTAAACGAAAGATTTAAAACAGTGCAACGGGTGCTTCGGATTTGATTCCGCAAGCACCCGTTTCTTTTTTACCAGTATTGACCAAACCCGTTCCAGCACGCAATGATAATCGACATGATGCTCTTTGGCACCATTAAGATTCCTGAAACACATAATGGATCACCCCATCCTTTGGCGCAATTATTGAAACACATGGAAATACATCGCAAAACTGTATCTTCAACAATCAAGACCACCTATGAAAATCGCATATTATCTCTTGCTTATCTCCGTCCTTCTCGGTTGCAAAAAAGATGATGACACACCCGAAACGGAACAAGGGCCTGCCCTATACTTCCCCCCTGTGGATTCGGACGACTGGGCCACCGTTTCGACTGAAGAATTAGGGTGGAACAGTGATGAGATAGCTAATCTCTTCGATTTTCTAGAAGCAAATAATACTCGAGCTTTCATCGTTCTTCAAGATGGTAAAATTGCGATCGAAGCCTATTTTGGAAACACGATATTAGGTAATGCTACATTCGGTGTTAACTCGCAGTGGTATTGGGCTTCAGCGGGAAAAACGCTAACCGCCACTCTAGTTGGAATTGCCCAAGAAGAAGGGCAATTGCACATAGATCAACCCACCTCAGAGTTTCTTGGGCCTGGTTGGACAAGTCTGGATGACGATAAGGAAGACTTGATAACCATTCGTCACCAACTAAGCATGACGACAGGCCTTGATTACAATGTATCAGATCTGGACTGCACACTTCCTTCTTGCCTGGAATATAAAACTGATGCGGGAGAACAATGGTATTACCACAACGCCCCTTACACCCTGCTCGAGCAAGTAGTAGAAATCGCAACTGGAACCGACTACAACACCTACACAGACCAAAAAGTAGAATCGGCTATTGGGATGAATGGCAACTGGATCATGTTGGATTACAACAACGTATACTGGAGCTCAGCCCGCGATATGGCGCGATTTGGACTCCTTGCCTTAAACAAAGGAACATGGGACGATACAACCGTATTGTCTGATTCAGAATATTTTGAAGAAATGACAAATACGTCACAAGATCTCAACCTATCATACGGTTATTTGTGGTGGTTGAATGGCAAAAGCTCTAGCATGGTTCCAGGGTTGCCGTTCACTCTCAACACACCACTTTCAGAGCACGCGCCTAGCGATCTTTTTGCAGGCATGGGAAAAAATGGACAGTATGTGGAAGTGATTCCAAACAAGAACATGGTTGTTGTGAGAATGGGTGAAGCCCCTGACGGATCTCTGGTTCCTTTGTTATTTCACGATGAAATGTGGGAGAAGATAAATCTCATTTTTGGTGAATGATATTTAGACTATTATTGAACGATGGATTGGATAAACGTCTGGATTATTTTTGCCACCCTTTTTTCTGTTGTAAGCTTCTTCCCGCTTGTCAATTCAAGCCATTGGATATTTAGAGTTTTCGATTTTCTTCGGCTACAAATTTTAGCGCTCTTAATCCTAACCTTGTGTATCGGGTTTGCCTTTTTCCCATTAGTCCACTCTTCATCATGGATCTTTTACTTCGCACTTCTCGCTGCTATTGGATATCAGATCAGAGTTATTCTGCCATATCTTCCCAGAATTTCAAGTCAGAGACACCACCCGGATGGAATTACCATCCTGAGCGTGAACGTGATGCAAAAGAATTCAAGCTATGAGAAGCTCTTAGAGCTCATAAAGGAGATCAACCCCTGCATTGTCCTGACCATGGAAACGAACAAATCATGGGAACGAGCCCTTTCCAGTCTGGAAAAACATTACGATCATTCTGTTAAAGTGCCCAAAGAGAATCGGTACGGTATGCATTTCTACTCCAAATTGGAGCTCACAGACTCAAAAGTCCATCACTTGATATCATCAGAGCACCCTTCCATAGAAGCTCATCTGAAAGACAGCCAAGGAAATGACTTTGTGTTTTGGGGAATTCACCCACCACCACCGAGCCCAACAGAAAAACCAACTGCCAGACAGAAGGATGGCGAATTGATGAAGTTGGCGGCCTTCGTGCGTCAATCTGCCGTTCCGGTAGTGGTCTGTGGTGACTTCAATAATGTATGCTGGTCGCAAAGCTCAAAGCAGTTTGGTCGTATTTCGCGTATGAAAGATGCAAGAATCAACAAGGGAATCTATGCCACTTTCCCTGCCAAAAACCGGCTTTTCAGGATACCAATCGACTTGTTCTTTCACTCAAAAGGAGTGGAAATACTGAATCTAAAAGTCTTGGATCCCATTGGGTCTGATCACCTACCCTTATTGGCTGAGATTCATGTGGTACATTCCGAAAAGCCGAATCCGGAGCTGAAGGCGGAGCAAAAAGCAGTGGTGAGTGAAAAGGTCGAAGATGGCAAAGCAGCGGCTATGGAAGAAAACGGCAATTAAATACTTCCTACAATTAAACCAATGGAATTCAATTGAATATTGGTAGTTTGGACTACAGACATCTTTTTCTTCCATTTTGAATAGGCTAGCATGATAGAATTGGCTCCGGAATACCTCAACAAAATTGCAAATCAACTAATCGTAATCAGTTCCCTCTTGAGCGGGTTTTCGATTGCTGTGCTGGCCAATTTACTGGTGAGCGAATCAAAAGACCGTCTTTCTCAAAACATCATGCGGATCACTGCTATTGCGGCATCATCCTTTCTCATCACCGTTTTTGCCATGACCAAAATCGTCATGATGACCACCGATGGATATCCACTTGAACTAGACCAAAGCAGTTTAAACTCAACCAAAATAATAGGGTTTGCGTCATTCTTCTTGGGAACTCTAACATTATCGGTACTTATTTCGCTTTCAGGGTGGACAAAATCGAAGAAGCTTGGGATATTCACTACGGTGATTGGTACGGCCACTTTCATTTTGATTGTGCTCAATCTTTAATTCGTCCGGCTCATAAATCATACTTCTTCCTGCTAAACGGATTGAAAAGTGTTTATTTGCCTTCAATAGAGTCACCGGTTAAGTAAAACTCTCCGAATTCAATTTTGAGACTATGAAAGAACAGATGATAAAATTTGTAGTGCCGAGTGTAATCCATTTGGCACTTCTGTTTACCTTTTATTTGATCATGTCCTTCTTAGGCTTCATACAAGGTGAGCCGCAGAATGGAAATCTTATTCAATATGACGTTGGATGGTATGAATCTATTATCAACCAGGGTTATTCTTTCGAAGCGGGGAAACAATCCAATGTTGGTTTCTTTCCCTTGTTTCCGCTTACATGGAAGGCACTTGGACTATCGAGAGTGGGAATCAGCATTCTAAATCTTCTCTTCCTTTTTGGAGGCATGTTTTTATTGTACCTGAAATACAAACTCGATCAAAAAACCCTTTTGCTTTTGCTCTCTATACCGAGCCTTTTCTTTTGTTTTATTCCGTACTCAGAAGCTCTTTTCTTTCTGGCAGGTACAATAATCATTTACGGATTAGACAGGAATAATTGGATTGCAGCCACAGGTATTTTTCTCGCGTGTTTGACGCGATCAGCTTCAATGATGTTTATACCAATCATTTTGTTCTCCAAACTCTATAATTTAGGTAAGGACCAAAACAATGGCCTGGTATTGAAAGAAACAGCTGTTCTTCTCGGATCAGCCGTGGTTTCAACACTAATTGCTCAATACATCCAATACTTAGATTCAGGAGAGTTTTTTACCATTTTCAAAGCCATGGAAGGATGGCAAAGGGTAATTCAATTACCCGAACTCTACTTCACAACATGGGACAGAGCACGTTTAGTTTGGTTGGATGGACTAGCCCTATTTGTTGGGTTCAGTGCCATGGTGCTATGTGCTATATTTCTTATCAAAAAATTAAAGGGTAGCTCATTATCCATTCCTTCGAGCTACTTGTTTTCCCTCGGATACCTTGCGTTAGTTGCTATCGTTACCGTTATTTACTCACCGGTTGATTTAAAAGGTGGAACTAGTCTACACAGCTTGAACCGGTATATATTCGCAACCCCCTTCTTTGCAGTTTTCCTTATACAAGTCTTAAAGAAAAATCGGGTAAACCGCTTGGGTCTAACCATGTTTTTAGGGCTGTCCACGATCACTTGGCTATTGTTCGGAGCAGCGGGATACCTCGAGTCCTTGAGTCACTTTAGCCTCCAAACATTAAAAACCAAATTATACTTTGGGGTGATATTCCTTTATAGTTTGACCTATATTTTAATTTCTAAGGACTCGCTCAAACCATATCTCTGGTCTGGGCTATACACCATCAACCTTATTCTTCAGATTTACCTTTTCAACTCTTTTATACAGGGTATTTGGGTGGGATAGGCTGAATCCCTTTTTCACACTCTTTTCAATGAGTTGAAAAGCTCCTGTCTTCCATGTGTCCGAAAGCACAATCATTCAGAAATACCGGATACATCCCTTACCTTTGAGCCTTTTTAAGATTCGGCCTTGGGCCACTCAATAGGTACTTATGGAAAAGACATTGTTGTTCAATCGCTTGGAGAAAATCCTGAAAAACATGCCTTCAGATTGGCTGGAGCTGACCACCCACCGTTTGGATATTTACAATGAATCGCTTGCTAAAACGGAGTTTTTGGATGAGCTCGAAGCTCTCGTGAGCAAAGACCAGCTCGAAAGGGCGAACCTTGAACAATTAGCCACAGCCTATGACTACATCCGTTTAGGACACCCCCTTTCATCCGTATTCGAATGGGCTCTAGCTGATATGAAAGGCCTTCATCGCGACCGGGTGATTAGTTTTTCATCGCGCGTCATGCCCTTGATGGCGATACTTCGCAAGAACACCATTGACGGAAAAAACACGACTATCTGTTTTTCCGGAGAGCTACCGATTCAGTTTGAAGCTGACCTGATCAATCGGGTTTACGGATATAAGTTTGAATTGCTGAAAGTTGAGGGTATAAACGAGATCCCGAGCCACAATGGAAGTACGGTCTTCATTTCGGTAGATGTGAATTTGGGATCCATTGAGATCCCTGAACAGGTGGACTTTTACTTGAGTGTCGACAAAGAATTGGGCAGCGTGATTTTCATCAATGGCGAAGCAAACGAACCTTATATTTCTGCTATTCAGCATGTGCGCAGAAGAGAGTCGATTGCCATGACTCCTGCCGACTGTAAGGTAGCCTTAGAGCGCCTGATTGGGTTAAACTCTGGGCCTGATGCTGTTCTCAAGTCTAGGAAAGAAACTGTTCTCGACAGCATAGCAGACATTACCCACAGCAAGTCGAAAGCTGTAATTGGTTCAAGTGGCCTTTCGGTGCAGTACGCTTTGGTGATGGGCCTGATAGATGATGCCATGGACAATCATCCTGGCAAAGACATCAAAATACTTGTACCGCCCAATTGCTACGGCGGCACGAATGATCAAGCCCGTAGGGTTGCAGAAAGCCTTTCGTTTGTTGAAGTGCTGGATTTGCCGGTGGATGGAGAAAACGATATGGTTAGCAGCGTCGATCGGGTATTGGACGAAGTTGCTCGCATGGATGCAGTTCCCTTTATTATCGTCGAGATTCCGACCAATCCGCGTGTTGAAGTTCCAAATCTTGACGAACTTAAAAATGTGCTTCAGAAGAAAAGAAGTACTCCTTCTGGAAATGAAGCCATTGAGCCCATTTTCATCATAGACCAGACGTTTTGCCCCAACGTCAATTTCCTCGGTGAAGGCCAACTGCTCTCCGACGTGAAAACGATCGCCTATGTCAGCGGTTCTAAGTTTCCGAGTGGTGGAAAATGTACGGCGGGATACTGCGTGAGCAACGCCAAAGCGAGCCAGCTCATGCCTAAGATTGATAGACACATGGCTCTATGCGACAACGGTGCAACAAATCTTCAGATTAAAATTCTCGCGGAACAGATGCCTTCGATGAACCAACGGATTCACCATGCTTACCTGAACACGAGAGAATTTGTGAACTACATCGAGCGCGTCTTACCAAAGGCCAAAATCAACTTTGTCTCTGAAGAGTTGGCAGAGCGTGGTTTTACACCTTCTGTATTCTCACTCGACCTTCCAACAAAGGGCGACACGGAAGTAGAACGGGAAGCTTACAAGCGCTCATTGAACCACAAGTTGATTGAAATGATGATCTCGGCACTGCCCAATGAGAGCAAGTATTGCGTGAGCTACGGTCAGTTGAAAGGGTGCTATTGGACCATTCCCGCCACATCTACTCAAGGTACCACCAAGGAAGGAGACAAGGACTACATCGCCCGCGTTTCGGTTTCGCCAGACTTGGATCTAGAAGGACACAAAGCGGTCTTTGCCAAATTTGTTGAAGAAATAGTTAGCTAAAGGCACTAACAAATTAAGGGCAAGCCAACTTTTGGCTTGCCCTTTTCTGCAACTAGCATGAGTCAGACGTAACCTTACTCCCACTATTTTTTAACGACTCTCTGGATATAGCTCTCGTTTTGCCCTTCGATCTGCACAAAGTAGACCCCAGGGTTAAATTTGGAGAAGCTAATGCGTTCCAGATTGCTAGCGCTGGAAACATTTCGCTCAAACACCAGCGCACCAACCACGTTGACCACTCGCAACCGGAAATCTGAAGACAGGCCTTCAGGAATCTCAATGGTTAGCTCATTCCCGACTGGGTTTGGAAAAACTTGAAGCTGAGTATCCCGAAAAGGCCCATCCGCAGTACTTGTAACGATAGAAGGACAGCCAAAAAAGTTGTCGATTTGACCACGGAGCTCTCCATCTGGAAAAGCACTTGTATGAACATTCAAATACACTTCTCCCATTTTGATTTTGGAAGTGTTCGCGCTATCAATTTCGAAATAACTATAACCGCTGCCATTGGATATGGAAGCTGTAACATCATAGAGCACGGGGCCATTCTCACCCATCATTCCGTCGTGCAAATGAGCCGCGGTAATCGGACCTGTCAAGTCAGTTGTGGTAAACATCAGGTGCGCATTAGTCGCCCATCTGTCGATCGATAGAATACCTCCACCGTACGACATAAGATCTAGCGACGGATCAACCTGGTTTCCACACATATCAAAAGAATATCCATCTCTCGCAAGTCTGAGATTCTGACCGCGAATTTCACCACTTGGGTAGGCCATAGTGTGTACATTGATATAGGTTGTTCCCCATAGAAGCTCGTCGATCAATCCACTGGTCAAGTCATCACCGGCAACAAAGCCCATGATGCGATTCCCCATGATATCGTCAGTCAGATTAACCAATACGCCGCCATTCTCTCCGATGGCTCCGGTGTGAATGTGAGCCATATCGATCATACCGCTCAATTGTGTCACTTGAATGTCGTAGTACAGGGTGTCCCAACTTGGGTTCATCCACATGGCGGCTACTCCTGCACCGTCTTCTTCTACTGCGGGAACTTCTTGAGCTCCATTCAACCACGAATCGATTACCAAGGCTTTAGCCCAGTTGAGCTGCCCTCGAATCTCGCCATCCATATTGTCGGCTGTGTGTATGTTCAAGTAGATGTTTCCGGCTATTAATTCAGTCAAGAAATCACTAGGATCTACTTCGGCAACAATGGTATTACCCTCTACCATCGGAGTCAAGTCAGACACTACAGGTCCATTTGAACCGGCGGCACCAAGGTGAAGGTGTGCGCCCATGATCGGACCCGAGAGACCATCAACGACAACGCGTACCTGGAGCATCGATTGGTTGTTTACCAAGGTAAAAACACCATTTCCACGAGCATCTGTCATAACAGCAGGTACTTCTTGATCGCCAGTAATATTGGCCAGAAGGGTTGGGTCCGTTTCAAAGAGAATTTGACCGCGAATTTCACCAGCGGGATTGGCATCGGTATGCACATTCACGTAGTACGCACCAGTGATGAATTTATTGAGATCGAAATCAGTGATGAATCCCTGCACTCGGTTCTCTTCAACCATTTCTCCTAGGTTTGTTACCACATCGCCGTTCATACCCATCTCTCCTTCGTGAATATGAATTGCTGTGATCGGGCCACTGAGCATATTGACGTGAATGTTGACCCAGATGGTATCTCTCGTTGTATTCAAAAGGAATCCACCAATACCCGAGGCATCGGTCATAACAGAAGGAACTTCTTGTGAGCCTGATAGCCTTGCGCTGAACAAGAGATTTGGTAGAAAATTGGGGTCAGTTGGAACACCGTCACTAGTCTCTGTTGTATCCCCGCCTTCTTCATCATCTGTAGTTTGGAAAAACTCAGGAAGGTCAGAATTTAGTTGATGTGCTACTACCGAATGACTGTTTGAGGCCATGATAAAACCCGGAAGGATTAAAGTCAGCGCGGTAATTGCAATTATTGATTTGTGTAATAAAGATTTCATAAGCTTAGGTTTTTGAGATTAGAAAAAAGCGAGCGGCCGAATTGCCGCTCGCCGGCATCTGTTCATAGCAATTAAGATTTCGGAAGTAAAACCGTGTCAATCACATGGATCACTCCATTAGACTGGTACACATCGTAAACCGAAATATTCGCAACGTTGCCGTTTTCATCTTTGATAAGAATATTGTGCTCTCCATTCATCATGGCCCAGAGCTTTCCGCCGCTAACGGTCGAGATTTCGTACTTACCCTTCCCTTGTTTGATGGCTTTACTCAAGTCGTTGAAATCCCACTTCCCAGATACCACGTGGTAAGTGAGTACATTGGTCAAGGTCGATTTGTTTTCGGGTTTCAGGAGTGTTGAAACCGTACCTTCTGGTAAATTTTCAAAAGCGTCATTCACAGGAGCGAAAACGGTAAATGGACCTTTTCCTTGGAGTGTTTCTACCAAGCCCGCTGCCTTAACCGCAGCCACCAGAGTGGTGTGGTCTTCAGAATTAACAGCATTCGTCACGATATCCTTTTTCGGGTACATCGCTTCCCCTCCTACTTCGGTAGTAGATTGAGCTTGTGATACAAAGGCACATCCGCAAAATGCAAAGGCCACTAGAACTGATTTAATTGATTGTGATCGTAACATGGTTTTCGTTTTTAATTGATTTTGGAATACCTACGCCACAGATCTCTGTTTGGATTTTTGAAAACGAAAAAAAATTGGTTTTGCCAACATGAAAAGCCGCTAACCACTGAATTACTGAGACTTAAAGCCGGAAATTAAATTGAAAGAAAACCCTGATATTGGTCAGAATGGAACGAAGATTCTACGTTTCCTGCTATATACTAGCTCTCAAAGTGTAGATGTTTTTCATAGATAGAAACCGTCCAGTCGTGGTCAGTTCGAGTGATTTACGACCTTAGGAGTGAATCGTATCGAGAACTATTGAGATTCTCAAAATTTCGTACAACTTCTCGATACACCCCGAAAGGGTTCGGGGCACTCGAAGTGACAGAAATATCGTGTTTTAGGAGAGTTGTCAGATAGTCGTCTACGTACCTATACTTTCAAATACTAGTTACTCTCCAGTGGAATAGTAAAATATCTAAAGAAATATCAGGATGTACGTGAATCCTAAATGGTGCCTCGTGGGCTATACATTTCCGATGGCCACCAAGGCATCGAGATTTGGAGTTGGACTACCACCTTCTTCTTCAAGTGTTATAGCAAATGCCTGGGCATCGGCTACTTGGTGGGGTACGATTAGTATATCATCCAAGTCGGCAGTTAAATCAAACACGCCCATATCAGTAGGCTGACCATCTACAATGGCCCAGAGCTGATACTGCCTTCCTGGTGGAACTTCTGCCAAGGACTCAACCTTCATAAGCACTTCACTTGACTCGTTGTCCCAGAATACACGAACCAAGGCGTCGGGTTGATTTGGAGTTCCCGGCATATCGATAGCCCGAGTAGATTTGCGGGCAAGCACCGCATTGGCGTAGGTCGCTCTTTGGTAGGCGCTGTCCGTTTCTGAGAGATTCGTATTTAATAGCTCCTTTTGAGATTCAACTTCTTTTAAGACATTCCGCGTTTCTGCCAATTCAGTCTGCAGTCTATCTACTCTGCTGGTAGAGACTACATAATAAACTCCCAAACCGAGCAGCAATAGTATGGATGCGGCAACAGCCCAATTGAACTGCTGTTTCGGCTGCTGGGGCTTTCTTGGCTTCATAGCTACCACCTTGCTCTCGTTCGGTTTATCTGAATCAGGAATAATCTGCTTTTCCAGGGAGATCGCTTCCATGACCTTACCTTTTAATTCCTTCGGTGGATCAACGGCCATCTCCATCGCCATCCTCTCAATGACATCCTGCTGTTTGACCAATTCGGCTTTCACTTCTGGATAAATGTGAGACATACACTCCACTTCTTGCTTCTCTTGCGGAGAAACCGAACCCAAGGCATAGCGCTCAATGATGCCAGACGATATGTATTCCTTTATATCCAAAACAACAGTAATGTAAAAACTTTTCTAAGCGACTTCACAGCCGCCCTAATACGCGTTTTAACCGTTCCCAGCGGCATATCCAACTCATCGGCTACTTCTTGCTGGGTGTACCCATTGAAGTAGATGTACTCCACCATAAGCCGGTGCTCTTCTGGCAATTTATCTACCAAATCGCCGATTCCAATCACCGATGTATTGATAGCTGTTTGATGACCGCGCTCAATATCTACGTTGAAATCTATTTGTTGGATTTCGACCTTACCTTCTTTCTGCAATTTTCGGAGTCGATCAATAGCCGAATTCCTAGCAATGTTTAGCATCCAAGTGAAAAACGTGCCTTTCTTTTCATCAAACGAATGGATGTTCTTCCACACCTTCACCAAGGCGTCTTGGAGCACATCTTCCCCTTCACCTTCTGAACGGACGATCTTGCTCACTACACCAAAGAGTGCTGAAGCATATGCGTCATATACCTCGCCGAAAGCTGATTGGTCGCCATTCTTTAGGCGGCTCACCAACAACCTTTCCTTTTGGCGTTGATCGTTCGATTCCATTCGCGTCTAAGATAGTTAAACTCGTGGCACTTGAACGATGCTTACCAGCTTCGCTTCTTATATTTGCCTGCCTAAATAAAGCCTTGCTCCCATTGAAGAAATCATCATTCGCGAACTTGTTTATTATTCTAACTGCGATCATCTCAGCTGCGTGCAGCCAGCCTGAAAGGCTTCCAGAGTTGAAACACGGTGACCTACTTTTTCAGGATCTAAACTGCGGTGATCTCTGTGATGCCATTGAGTCGGTGACTGAAGGTGTGAATGGAAGAGATTTCTCGCATTGTGCCATGGTGGTGAGTATAAACGATACCCTAAAAGTTGTAGAAGCCATAGGCAGTGGGGTTCAAATCAGCTCCCTAGAGTCCTTCTACGCTCGCAGCGGCGATAGCAATGAAGTAAAAAACATTGTGGTGGCCCGATTGAAACCCGAGTATCGAAACTTGATAGATCTGGCGAGTGAATTCGCGCTGAGTAAAGTCGGCAAGCCATACGACGATGTCTATGCGCTAGGAAACGAAACTTGGTATTGCAGCGAACTTGTCTACGAAAGCTACCGATCTGCTAGCGGAAATGATGCCTTTTTTGAAGTCTCTGCGATGACCTTCAAAGAGCCAAACAGTGATGCATTCTTCCCGGCATGGGTTGAGTATTTTAATGAACTGGGTGAAGAAATACCAGAAGGTGAGCCAGGTTTAAATCCCGGCTCGATCTCAAGATCAGAGAAGTTAGAAATCCTTTGATCAGAAACCGAGACGTCCATTGATTCGGCATTTAATCAAATTTTAACATTTCAATAGTTGCATACGCAACTATCGTCCTTAAATTTGCGGCAAATTTTTGCCGATGGACAAAGAATGTGCACCAGAATTTGAAGAGTATGGCATCTTGCCTACCCTTGGAAAAACGGTGAAGTGCATTGACATTTACGTCAACAATAAGCTAAAAGAAGCTGGAGTTAGCCTGACCAAAAAACAGCTCCTTGTTCTCAAGAAGTTAACTGAAAACGGCCCGCTCCCGCAGAACGACCTAGCCTTCATCACAGACCGCGACAAGGCATCATTGGCGCGGTTTATAAATACGCTAGAGAAAAAAAATCTGGTCGCGAGAATCCCTTCTTCTACGGATAAGCGAATAAACATGGTTCATCTGACCAAGCAAGGTGAAAAAGTTTTTGGCGAGACTGAACCCTTATTTAAAAGCCTAGCTCAGCAAATACAGGCTGGCATTCCACAAGCAGAATTGGACCAGGTGGTAGACACACTTCTCAAAATCAAAGAAAATATCCATTCCCTAAAAAGTAGTTGCACAAACAACTAAGGTTTCCATGAAAAGAAAAATCATAATCGTCGCTGCCAGCATCCTGATTCTAGTTGTTGGTTTCACCATCTCAAATACACTGAAGTCGAGTAAAAAAGCCCCGCCAAAGGCTAATGGCTCACAGATATCTTCTGTATTTACCCAATCGGTGACAAACGGTACCGTTCCTATTCAGCTTTCGGTGACGGGAAGCCTTCAGGCCAAAAACCGGGTGGAGATATATGCAGAAGTGCAAGGGGTTATGACCTCGCCTGCCGGTAGTTTCAAAGAAGGGATGACGTATAAAAAAGGAAGTGCCTTGGTATCGATCGACTCAGATGTATATCGTGCGAGCCTGATGTCTCAGAAGAGCAGCCTGCAAAATCTGATTACCGCAGCACTGGCAGATATTCGCCTCGATTATCCAGATGCTTTCGAAAAATGGAATAAGTTTCTCACCAAGCTGGATATTAACCAGCCACTTCCGCCCTTGCCAGAAACGGAAACGGAGAAGGAAAAGATGTTCATCACCGGAAGAAATATCTATTCAACGTACTACACTGTTCACAATATGGAGCTGACCTTGGCGAAGTACAATATCGCTGCTCCATTTGATGGTGTGCTTGTGGAAGCTTTGGTAACACCAGGATCACTTATCAGAACTGGCCAGAAGCTCGGAACCTTTATTCAGCCCACTATATACGAAGTAGAAGCACCTGTCAGCACGAGCATGGTTAAGTTCTTGAAAACAGGTCAAAAAGTGACTGTAAATTCCACATCAAACCCTGACCGTACGTGGGAAGGAGTGATAACCCGCATCAATAGAAAAGTGAATACCGAGACCCAAACGACCGACATCTATATCCAGGTGAAAGGCGAAGGTTTGGAAGAAGGCATGTTTGTCAACACCACCATAAGGGCTACGGAAATAGAGAATGCTTTTGAGCTTAGCCGAAGCGTTGTCTTCGATACCGACAAGGTCTTTGTCGTGGAAGATTCCACTTTGGTTCAGAAAACCATTACCCCAGTGTACTACAACGAAAAATCTGTAGTGGTGCGCGGGCTCAATGATGGAGAGCAGACACTTGCGAAGCTCCCTACAGCCGCATACTCCGGCATGAAGGTGAATGTACTCAGTGAATAAACCACAACGGCTCAAATCAATCAAATTCTAAAACTCAGAACTTCTTATGAAGTCAATCATATCTCATTTCATAAAGTTTCCCGTTGCGGTAAACGTGATCATAGTCGCTATGGTGGTGTTGGGAGCAGCCGGTATGCTTTCACTGAAATCTAGCTTCTTTCCCCTCCAGGATTCAAAGTTTATCGACATCACCATAGCTTACCCCGGTGCTTCACCCCAAGAAATGGAAGAAGGGGTTGTCCTAAAAATTGAAGACAACTTGAGAGGGATCGTGGGTATAGACCGATTCACCTCTGCTTCTTCAGAAAACACTGCGAGTATTTCGGTAGAAGCGGTAAAGGGCTACGACATTGATGTACTCTTGGCGGATGTCAAAAACGCTGTAGACAAAGTGCCTTCCTTCCCCAGCGAAATGGAGCCCCCCGTAGTCTCTAAGAACGAAAATTTGAACGTGGCGATTGAGATGGAGCTGAGCGGACGGGACATCAACCTGAAGACGCTTAAAACGATCTCGCGCCAGGTAGAGAACGATTTGCGCGCCATAGATGGCGTTTCGCAGCTTACAATCACGGGGTATCCCGATGAGGAAATCACCGTAGCGGTAAACGAAGAGATCCTGCGCACCTACGGGTTGACCTTTGCCGATGTGGCCAGCGCTGTCGCCAACAACAATATTTTAGTGACGGGTGGAGCCATCAAGACGGAAGCTCAGGAATACCTGATTCGCGTCAGCAACCGCTCCTACTACGGAAAAGAGCTGAACAACATCATTCTTAAAACGGAAGAGAACGGAGCCATCGTTAGGCTCGAAGATGTAGCCAAAACCACCGATGGATGGTCGGAAACCCCTGACCGGATTTACTACAACGATCAGTCGTCGATTTCCTTCCAAATAAGCACTACCAACAATGAAGACCTGATTGAAGCGGCGGCGAATGCAACGCAATACGCTGAAGCTTTCAACAAGAAGCATCAAAACATACAGCTCAACATTACCAACGACCGATCTCAAACCATAGTAGAACGGACTGAACTCCTTCTCACAAACGGAATTCAAGGGATCGCGCTGGTGCTATTCTTCCTGTCGTTGTTTTTGAGACCACGCCTGGCGGGATGGGTTGCTTTTGGAATCCCCATCTCATTTATGGGAATGTTTATGGTGGCGTCGTACTTCGATGTCACGATAAACGTTTTGTCACTATTTGGAATGATCATCGTAATCGGAATTCTCGTTGATGATGGTATTGTGATCGCAGAGAATATTTTCCACCACCACGAGAAAGGAAAGTCGCGAATCCGTGCGGCGATAGATGGAACGATGGAAGTCGTGCCGGCCATCACTTCAGCTATTATCACCACCGTTGTGGCTTTCTCTACTTTCTTCTATTTGGATGGAAGACTGGGAGAATTCTTCAGCGAAGTATCGGTAGTCGTTATCCTTACTCTCCTATTTTCTCTCTTCGAAGCATTGGTTATCCTACCGGCCCACATTGCACACTCCAAAGCACTTTCGAGCGAGCAGAAAACGTACTGGTTTAATGCGAAGGCCACCAAGCTGTTGAACTTCCTTCGCGATAAACTCTACAGCCCAGCACTCCACTTTTTCATGGAGAACAAGATCATGGGATTCAGCATTCTCATCGCTCTTTTTGTAATCACGACAGGTGCTATCCAAGGAGGTATCATCCGAACCACATTCTTCCCCGTTATCGCCTCCGATCAGGTGAACGTGACGCTCAAAATGCCTCAAGGAATCAATCCCGAGGTAACCGACTCAATCATTTCTGAGATCGAAGCAGTGGCCGTCGAGGTTAATAAAGAATATACAGCCAATCAAACGGGCGATAAGCAAGTATTCCAAAGCATCATCAAACGCATTGGACCCGGAACGGCAAATGCATCTTTGAAGATAAATCTATTGCCGGGAGAAGAGCGGGATTTCACAGCTTCTGAAATTGCCCAATCAATTGCACAGGCCAGTAAGGCCTACCCATCTGCCGAAAGTTTAATTTTTGATGCTGGGTCGAGCTTCGGGGGAAAACCGGTTTCGGTATCTCTACTTGGAAGCAATATTGAAGAGCTTAAGGCCGCCAAACTGGAGCTGAAAGATCACCTAAAGCAAAATGCGCTTCTGCGCGACATCAGCGATAATGACCCTGCCGGAATTAATGAGATCAATCTTCAACTGAAGGATGAAGCCTATGTGCTCGGTTTTACCTTCAACGATGTGATCAGCCAAGTGCGGGCTGGATTCAACGGACTTCAGGTGCAGCGTTTTCAGCGTGGGCAAGACGAGATTATTGTATGGGTGCGTTATGAACGCGAAGGCCGATCTTCTATTCTCAATCTCGACAACATGCGGATTGTAAGCCCGACAGGCGACCGTGTTCCCTTGAGCGAAATAGCTACGTACCACATTGCGAGAGGGGAAATAACCATAAACCACCTCAACGGAAAGCGGGAAATAAAGGTGGAAGCCGATTTGAAAAATCCCAAGGACAGCTCCACCGATATCATTCAAGATATCCGAGCAAACGTGCTTCCCGATATACTCGCAAAATACCCATCGGTTTCAACGCTCTTCGAGGGGCAAAACCGAGAGGCAAGTAAGGTTACGGGATCAGCCCAAAAGGTATTTCCCATTATCATTTTCTTGATCCTCGTGATTATCGGGTTCACCTTCCGTTCCTATATCCAACCCATTATCTTGTTGGTTATGATCCCATTCAGCATCATTGGTGTGGCGTGGGGGCACTGGGTTCACGACTTTCCAATCAACGTACTTTCCCTATTGGGAATCATTGCCTTGATCGGGATCGTAGTGAATGACGGACTCGTCCTGATTAGTAAGTTTAACAGCTACTTGCAAGAAGGCTTGAAATTTGACGAAGCTATCATCCAGGCTGGAAAATCGCGTTTTCGAGCCATCTTCCTGACTTCCATTACGACCATCGCTGGTCTTTCGCCACTTATCCTGGAGAAGAGCCGACAGGCGCAGTTTCTGATACCGATGGCCATCGCTATTGCATACGGTATCGCCATTGCCACGGTCTTAACATTGATCATGCTACCTATGCTTCTATCGGTTGCCAATGATCTGAAAGTCTATACCCTTTGGCTGTGGGAAGGAGAAAAGCCATCGAAAGAATCAGTAGAACCAGCAATCGAAGAATTGCGTGAACTCGAAGAATCAACTCATTAAGATTGAAATGATGTCTCAGAAAATCACAGATAATCTAAATCTAACACGTTCAAACATGGTAGTCAGAATGCTCGCGCTGGTATTCCTTTTTTCACTCGGCAGGTCTGCCAGTGGTCAGGAAGTTCTCTCGCGCCAAGCGGCTCTTGAGCTTACGCTAGAGCACAATTACGACATCAAAGTGGCAAATAAGGTGGTAGAAGTCGCCGACAACAATCAAAGCATGTTGAACAGCGGGTATCTACCCAGTTTGGTCGCTACAGGTAATGCAGGTATCACCGGCTATCAAGGAGAGAACCAAACGGTGAATGGCGACATTAGCTACGATGCTACTGAAGCTTATAACTATGGTGCTTCTGTCGGTGTGGAGTACTTGATCTTCAATGGGTTTGGACGCGAGTACAACTACGAGCAGCTCAAGATGGAATACCAAATCTCTGAATTGCAAGCCAGACAAATCATTGAGAATACAGTCTTAGAATTGGCGAACGCCTACTTCTTAATGGCCCAGCTTACTGAAGGTGTAGAAAACTTTAGAAATGCACTGAGCATCTCTTCTACCCGACTCCAGCGCGCTAAGTATAGTTTTGAGTATGGGCAATCGACTCAAATAGATGTGCTAAATGCACAGGTAGATGTCAACAACGACAGTATCAATCTGCTCAACACCATTCAACAGCTCGAAAACGCCCAGCGCAACCTGAACTTAATCATGGGACGGAATATTGAAACTGAGTTTGCCGTTGATACAAACGTGACCTTTTTTATCCCGGGAACTAAGGACGATCTTGTGAACCAAGCCTATGAGCGAAACGTTTTAATTCAGCAAACCAATAGCCAGTTGCGAAACAGCGAATTTGCTTTAAAGGCCAGACAAGCGGGATGGTTTCCGGCCGTATCCGTGAATGCGGGTTATGACTACGCGGGAAATCAAAACCCAGCTGGAGCCTTTGTGACGGGAAGCTACAACCACGGCCCACAGGCTGGTCTGAGGCTAAGCTGGAACATATTTGACGGTGGAACAACTCGTGTCCAAAGTCAGAATGCCAGAATAGAAATTGAGCGGCAAGAGATTTTGAAAGAGCAAACGACCTTTTCGGTACAACGAGATGTACTCAACGCCTATGCTTCGTACCAGAACGCCTTGTTTGTCTTCGAAGCTGAGAAGGACAATCTCCTTACATCCACCAAGAACTTCAATCGAAGTGATGACTTGTACAAGCAAGGGCAAATCTCTTCGATCGAGTTTCGTCAGGCGCAGCTCAACCTTCGAAATGCTCAGAACAATTACAGCATCGCGAAGTACAACGCCAAGTACGAAGAGCTGGTGCTCAAGCAGCTTGCAGGGATATTGCTGGATGAGTAGGTTGGCGGACAGAACCCATAGGGATACTACACTCTTGTTAGGAACAATGAGATTCTGTGTATTCTCCGAGTGATAACGTATTTAGACCGTGTCTAGACCGTCTGAAGACCGTCACTAGACCGTCACTAGACCGTGAGGAGACCGTAAGGACATTTTACCTATGCACGACCTGATATAGGCTTGAAGAGATGGACTTATGGAGAAGGCTTTTAGTGCGAAGCCGCTTGGTGGTGTTATGATTCAGCGTTTCTAAAAGTTAGTGGTCTTCCGCTTCTTTCTTTTTGACCTTTTCCTTGTTTCGGTCCTTGATCGTGAATACACGAGAAATATTGAACCCAAGGTGGATGTCCCCATCGAGCCATTTTCCCGTTGTTTCGGTGATGTATTGCTTATCCATCATCCCCAGCGAGTTGGTCATATGAAGTTGGAAAACGTGGCCACCAGTCTCGATATCCACCCCAATAGAAAGGGAGTTGGTGTAAATTTCTACCAACTGATCTGCAAAGACGTAGTAGTACTCGCCAGTAACTGCCAACCGAGAAGTGATTTTCTGTCTTCCACCAATCCCGATGGCGAATACATCATTGGGAATGCTCTTGTTTGGCACAAGGTTGCGGTGAACCATGGTTGGCATCAGCATTAAGCTGGTAGACTTGCTAAATTTTCTTCCAATTAGTAGCTGATACGTATAGGTCAGCCTTGAGCTAAAGTAGTTTTCGCGGTCTGGCTCTGGCCAATCTTGCCAGTTTATCATCATGGAGCTGTACAAACTCAAGGTGATTGGCATATTCTTTTTCCCCGTACTCTGGCGCAGTAGCTTGTACTTGAAGAATCCATCTACCGCTTTCTGGACAGTGCTTCTCCCAATACCCACCATTAGCCGATCGGTGATTCCGTAATCAAGCCCCAAACGTATGGTAGCCGCATCGAGACCAAAAAACTCTTGTGCTCCTGAATTAACCCTTCCAAATCGGTGAGAGATCCGAAAGTCTAAAACACCTTCTGCTACGTTCTCAATACTTGGCGAGTTGATGATTCGCGTCGATTTGAAGCTAGCGGTGGCATAATTGGTCGTTTCCTCTTCACCGAGAAGATCGAGTAAACTTCCACCTTCGTCTTGCGCAGTGGCATGGATTACGAGAAAGAATAGGCAAGTAACCGCGATGTATCTCATCTCTTAAGTGGTTCGAGCTCCGTATTTACCGTAACCAAGATTTGCTTGGCAATTTTATCTTCTACTACACTTGGTATCTCTATTTCATAGTCAGCGGGCGATACCGGAAACTCAGAACTCAAGACCACGCCTTCACTTGTCACTTCGATGGTGCCATCTACCATGATCTCTCGAGTCTGCCCGTGAATCATAAGCTCTCCTTTGACCTTGGCTGGGTACTCACCTTCTTTTTCAAAATTAACGTCTGGCAAGTTGATAATGGTCCCTGAAAAAGTTGACTTCGGAAAAGCGTCGCTTTCCACATAGTTCTCATTAAAATGCTCTTGCATTAGAGCCTTTTTAAAGTTGAAAGACTTCATGAGGAGTGAGAATTCCAGATTTCCGGTTTTCGTATCGAGAATGGCTGTCACACCGAAGTTTTCAGCTTTAATATCTTCAACTGGGGTGGTTGAGAAAAACGTAATCGTTCCGTTTCGTGTGAAAAACTTGTCTTGAGCGTTTGCATGAAAGCCCACTGCGATCAATAAAATGGTGATAATCGTTTTCATGATTTTCTATTTAGGTTAACACATTGATTCATTTCTACATCGGCAGTCATGCCCGTACACACGCCTTTGATGCTTATCATTTCTCCCACTTCAACGTTCAGGTCTGTAGCCGATGGCTCGTATCTGCATTTGACTCCAAAAATGGGGTGAGCTGATCGGAGAACAACGGTGGTACTCGAGTCAGAATTGACCAGCACTTCAGCGATTTCTCCTGAAACTTCAAGGACTTTACCGGTGAGCTCCTCAGTAGCTTTTGCTTCGTCTTCTTCGAAATAAGTGTAAAGCGCTTCACTTGAATAAGTGCCGTAAGCCGGATCATCAGCGATGCTCGCGACGGGCTGCTGAACGTAGAAATAGCCAGCAATCGCAGCACCAAGCGCTACCACTAATCCGATGAGAATAAACTTTTTCATTTCAATGTTTAGTTAGGGGTTCCTGCATTAATCCATGCTTGAATTGCTTCCATCTCACAGGCCGAAAGCGGCCCAGACGGTGGCATATCCTGCATCACCAAGACACGCGTACTCATTCGGCCATCTTCGCCTATCGCCTTAACCTGTTGATAGGTTTCTAAGAACAACCCCCCTCCGGGACTGGTACCTGTATGACATCCAGAAATGGCGCAATTTGTTTGAGTAATCTGCTCGATATGACTCGTGTAAGTCACATTCTCCAATGAATCGCAGAATGCATAAGGGTACAATTCTTCTTCATTGTCGTAGTAGCACCCTTGAGTGAACAGAACCGTACTCGCCAAGAACAATAGCGTTGCTATGAGTGGTATATTTTTACTGAGGCGCTCCATTTTCTATCCAGATTCTGATTAAGTCAATCTCGCACTGCGGCAATTGATTTGAATTATACGGCATTGGGGTGGCGTCGCCTGTGTATTGCACGGCGTCTTGCATTTCACCGTTGAGCGCTACATTGCGCACTTCCGAATAAGATGTCAGTGAAATACTCCCTTGCGGATTGCTACCTGAGTGACAACCCTGGCATTTTGCGCTGATAATCGGCTCTATTTTTATGCTGTACGTCACATTGGTGGTATCGCAAGCCGACTCGCAGCTCAAGTTTTGCGCTCCTTGAAGTATCCATTCTTCGATTAGGTTAATTTCTGCTGATGAAAGGGGCGGGTACTCACCGGGCGGCGGCATAAACTTATCGGGATCGTCTTCTGTAATCACTTCATACAAGTCGCTCCCATCTGGATCATAAGGATCTATATCACCAGTGTTCATGATGTTTTGATAGGAGTTCAAAATCACATCATCTTCGGCCGATCCGGGGTCATGACATCCGGGGATAGCACAGCTACTTACGATAAGCGGTAAAATTTCTTGTTCAAAATAAACCACCTCCGGATCACAAGGGTCTGGATCGACAGGACCTCCTCCATCGGGAGTTTGGCCGGGCGGCACCAAGGGCTCATGCTGACAACTTCCTATTGCCAGTACGATTATAGCGATGATATAAAATGCCTTTGCCTTCATTCTTGATTCAAATATAAAATGGTGCTTGAGATTCTTACTCGATAAGTTGACGAGCCTGTACTTTTGACAGACAAGCCTTGATTTTTAAAGATAAGCAAGACAGGAAACCAAGCATTATCTCCTTCCTAACAGCTATTCACGCCATATCGCCGGCATACCACCTTCTGAAATCTGGTGACCTTTCGACACTGACAAGCGTAAATTGATCATCTTCTGGTGGGTGGTGCAAGAGCACCTTCATTCTTCCTTTCCCCAGCATTTCAACTGAAGATATACTTTCCAAACTAACGATTAGGTTTCGGTTGATTCTGAAAAACTTCAAAGCGTCCATGCCATTTTCCACTTGAGTTAAACTCTCATCTATTGGAAAAGCCTTTCCACCATTCACAACGAGAAATGTGGCTTTCTGAACAGAATAAAAATAGGCCACTTCGCTTTGATTTACGACTTGCATTTTATTTCCGTACTTCACCAGAAACCTTTTTGACTCGGCCTGACTCTGCGAACTGATCGAACGTGCTAGAGCACTATAATCAATAGGAGTCGGCTTTTTTGGCAACCACGCCTTCGATTTTTCATAAGCTCTGGTCAATTCTTCCACCTTGATAGGCTTCAGCAAGTAATCGACCGCATGCGTTTCGAAAGCTCTTATGGCATATTGATTATAGGCTGTGGTGAAAATGACTGGAACTCGTGGATCTACTTCTTCATAGATTCCAAAACAAAGCCCATCGGCAAGCTCTATATCACTTATTATCAGATCTATTTCCGGTTTTGATTTCAATTTCTCAATTGCGCCTTCTACCGTATCACAGATTTCAATCACATCCAAATCAGAATCAATCTGGGTGAGCAATTTCTGCAACCTTTCAGCCGCTGGAACTTCGTCTTCAAAAATCAATACCCTCATAAGACTAGTTTACGATGGGAAGATATACATTAAACCATCCATCCACTATCTCCACTTCCACTTGGGCTTTGAAAAGACTCTCGTATCGCTTCTTGATGTTTTCGAGTCCCAAGCCCGTTCCGTCGGTCGGTTCGCGCTTTGGGACAACCCTGTTTTTTAAGCAGAAGGAGTCCCCTACCTTTTCAAAAATGATTTCGAGGGGCTTCGACTTACTAATCACATTGTGCTTTACAGCGTTTTCGATTAATAACTGAAGGGTGAGAACAGGAACCAGACTGGTTTGCCATTCGGGACCTACATTCATTACAAACTTGAAGGAATCTCCAAAACGTTTGGATTGCAGGTAACAATACTCTTGGGCCATTTTGAGCTCCTCGCCCAAGCTTACAACTTGATCTTGGTTCTTCTCGAGCATTCGCCGATAAAAATCTGAGAGTCTTTGAAGATACTCATTGGCTTCAGCCGGAGAGTCTTCAATGAGATTCATCAAGGTATTGAAGCTATTGAAGAGAAAATGGGGATTGACCTGACTTCGCAACAAACTAAGCTCAGATTCCAAGAGCTTTTGTTCTGCTAGCCTACTACGTGTCAATCTATTGACTCGCACTTTCACCAAGACATAAACGACTGCCCCTAGGACGAATAAAACGAAAAGCAGAAACCACCACTGCATGTATAGCGGGCGCTTGATCCTAAACTCTGCAAGCTCAATTGGTAATGCATTTTCGCCGTCGCCATAAAGGGCTTCTAAAGTGTAATTCCCCGGAGGAAGTTTAGAAAACGTTACTTCTCGCGTATTGACCCTTTTAAAGCTCTCTTCATACCCAGCTAGCCGAATCCGAATACTTTCACTTTCCGCATCGCTGAAGGTATTCGTTGAAAATCGAAAGCTGTGATTTTGCTCACTCGAAGGAAAAACAGACTTGCTTAAAGGGCGTGCTTCCGAGTTGACTTCCCAGCTGGTCAATTCGAGAATTGGCTCGGTCTGGTAGGCACTCGACCTATAACCATACAGCCCTTTACCCGAAGCAAAGTAAAGCCACTCTCCAGGCCAATCCGAGAATGTATTGATGTATGATCCAGACAATTTTTCAGGAAAGTAATCGCTTTGAAAAGTTTGTTCACGGCGGCCATCCCACACCTTCAGCTCTTCCTGCCCCACCAAAAGGGCATGACCTTCACCCGTCACGCCAAAACTGGCATAATCGCTTGATTTCAAACAACCGACTGAATCAAAACTCTTCGTTTGTAGATCGTATTTGACCAGGCCTTCTTCCAATACCATTGCGAAGAGATTGCCAAAACGGTCAGCTGCAATATCATAAGCCCGTTGCTTTACTTCTCCTTTTCCAATTGGAATCCGTTCGGAGTGTTCGCCCTGAATACGGAAGACGCCATGTCCATCACTACCCAGCCATAGAGCGGAGTCGGTCGCAAAGACTTTGTAAATGTAAGTGGATGGCATTGGAGCTGGAAAAGGGACAGCCACAGGGTGAGTCGGCGTATATTGCGACAAGCCACTCAAGGTTGATATCCAAAGCACTTCATCGGCCACGGATAAGCTCAGTACACTTTCGTCTGGCAACCCTTCGACAGTTCTGAGCGCTTTAGATTTCAGGTTGACTTCAATAAGTCCCCGATTGAAGGTGCCACAGTAAAGCTGCCCTCCCAATATAGCCAGGTCAACAACGATCATATCTGGACCAATTTCAATCTGATCGACTTGTTTTCCAGTGCCAATCTCTACGATAGAAATCACTCCAGGGGTAGCAACGTAGAGCAAGGAATCTGATTGGTACAATGCAGAAATCTCTTGTTCAAAATCAAGATCGAAATGAACAAAGCTCAAATCTACCATGCCAATATCTCCATTGGCGTGAATGGATACCACTTCGCCGCTCGGCAGCTTGGCTATATCCACCACATCGTTTCGTACATCCACAGGCTTCCAGCTTTCATAAAGCTTGCAAAACAACTTCCCACCTTGGAGAGAAACGAGGGTACCAGAACAAGAAATAAGCTCATCGATATACTTCCTATCATCTACTTGACTTAATCTTGAATCCAAATTCAAAATGCCCGCGGTATAACCCGAGATGAATAGTCTTCCCGAGTCGACTTCCACGCTCTTGGTGATTCCCGTTTCAGGATAAGTCTCCTCCAGTTCTCCCGAACTAGATAGCCGATTCGATCCCCTATCAGTTCCCATCCAAATCTTATCATCAAACCACTCTACCGCATAAATGAAGTCATCACTGATACCTGAGCTTTGGCTCGTTATCGATATGGTATCACTTTGGTCAATCATGTATAAGCCCGCTCCGGCGGTTCCTACCAAGCGTATCTCATCATGCGTTTGGATGCATGAAATGGCCACCGAATCGGTCATCACAGCCTGATTTAAAAATTGCTTCTCTCTAAGGTGATACTCCGAAAATCGTCCATCAACTTCGCCTAAGAAAATGCGGTTTCCATCTATGTGCCCTGCGGTAAAATTTCCTTCCACCACCTGCCTAGCTTCGATTCCATCAAAGTGAAAGAGTCCGTTATTGGTACCCACATAGACTAATCCCTTGGAGTCGGTGCAAATAAACCTGAATTCGAGTTCATCAACATTGTAGCGAGGCGTATAGGCATTAAAAATAAACTCTTGCCCAAACGCAGCTACACTGACTAAAATCCAGCATATGACAAGAAAACCCGATCTCATTCTGCTCTCAATACGCATTCAAAGTTTACTCTGATTTCTTCAGCTATCTTTTGGTACACAACACGTGGTATATCAATATTGTGATCATCGAGCCGAATGCTGAAACGACTGTAAATAACTAGCGTTTCTTCGCTGAGCCACAGCCCTTTTACTGGGATTATCCGGGACACTTCTTTTCCGTGAATCGCCATTTTTCCTTTTGCTGTAAGAGAAAGTGTATCCGTACTGTACGAGAGATCGCCTAAAATCTTACCTGCAAAACTTGCTGATAAAAACTTATCAGTTTCCATGTAATTCTCATAAAAGTGCTGTTGCTGAAGTGGGCTGTTAAACCCCATAAAAGACTCAATTGGAATGGTCACCGCAAACTCCAATTTATCAGGGTCAATCAATGCGCGTACAGATTCTGTTTCCGCCTCGATGAGTTCAAGGGGTGCATCAGAGACGAAGTGCACTTTTCCAGACACCGACCGGAGCATGTCTTGAGCACTGAGCTGAGCACTGAGCAATGCAGATGCGATGAGAAAGAAATATTTGATAGGCGCTAACACAGGCAGAAAGGTAAAAGTAATTTGGTTGAAAGTATTTTCAAGGGTAATGCCAGATCGCCAGGCAACATAAAAGAGCAATATCTTAAACCAATCTAACTAGAAAGTATTTGCACCGAAGTACACCCACTTTCTTTTGAAGAATACTGAAGCGCGCTGTGAGAACAATATAATCGAAACTTACACATACTCCTTTGAAGCTTGCTCTCCCCAATCGGCAATGGCGAGAATCAGCGGTTTGAGTGTTTTACCGAAATCGGTGAGTGAATACTCCACTTTCAATGGAGGCTTCTCGTGAAAGACTTCACGACGAACAACCCCATCATCTTCTAAGGCTTGAAGTTGAAGACTCAAGGTGCGTTCAGTGACTGTTGGCATCGTTTTGCGCAGCTCATTGTAGCGCATTTTCTCTCCTACCATCAAGTGATATAAAATCACAGTTTTCCACTTTCCGCCAATAATTCCCATCGTCAAACTCGTGCAGCAAGGGAATTGGCGGTCCCTGAAGGTCAACATTCTAGGCTCTGTTTTCTCATTCATTTTATACTATCCTTTTAGACCGTTATTGCAAAGATAAGATACTATAAATAGTTTTGCCACTATAATTTGTATAGTATTATGAGAAATATAGAAACCGTTCTTAACTGGAGATACTCAACGAAGAGTTTTAATACGGAAAAGAAAATCTCTAAAGAAGATTTTGAGAAGTTGAAAGCCATTTTACAACTCAGCCCATCGAGCACAAACATCCAGCCCTGGCACTTTATCATTGGACATACCGAAGAAGGTAAAAGGTGCATTGCAAAGGGAGCTCAAGGATTCTTCAAATTCAATGAATCAAAGATCATGTCTGCTTCGCATGTGGTTGTCTTTGCCGCCCGCACCGATGCCGACGAATCGTATATGGAACTATTGTCAACCCAAGAAGAAAGAGACGGTAGATATCCCAACGCCGAGATAAAAAAGCAGGTGTATCAGGCTAGGAAGATTTTCGCAGATATTCATAGGTACGATGTTAAAGATTTTCAGCATTGGCTCGAAAAGCAAGTGTATCTCAACATGGGTAACTTTCTTTTGGGGGCTGCCGCACTGGAAATCGATGCGCTTCCGATGGAAGGTGTTGACTTGAAGGCTTTGGATGAAGAATTTGGCTTGCGCGAGAAAGGTTTTACGAGTGTTGGTGTGGTTGCTCTTGGATACCGTGACAAATCAGACTTTAACAGCACAGAAAAAACCCCAAAATCAAGATTACCTAAAGAGCTGATCATTACTGAACTGAACTAGTATTTATTGGTAGGAAAAGACAAAACCCGATTAATCCCGAAACCATGAAAACAATCCTTATCACCGGCAGCACAGACGGCATTGGAAAACTTGTCGCTCAAAAATTGGCTTCGGCCGGCCACGAAATACTACTTCACGGAAGAGACGCTCAGAAGCTCGACGCCGTGACTGCCGAGATTAAGTCTCGTTCTAAAAATGAGCATATCACAGGTTTTGTAGCCGATTTTTCAGATTTGGTAAGTGTCAAAAAAATGGCTGACGCCATAATAGAGCACCAAACAAAAATAGATGTGCTAATCAATAACGCTGGCGTTTATAAAGTCCCGGTTGAACGGACCAAGGATGGTTACGACATTCGGTTTGTCGTAAACTATCTCTCCCCTGTTTTACTCACCAAAAAACTCAGGCCAGCTCTTGAAGCTTCTGAGGAGCCAAGAGTCATCAATCTGAGTTCAGCCGCTCAATCATCGGTTTCACTGCCAGCTCTTGCCGGAATTGAAGGCATTGGTATGCAAGAAGCCTATGCTCAAAGCAAGCTGGCACTCACCATGTGGAGCTTTGACCTAGCCAAAGAATGGTCATTTGCCAACATTATTGCTGTAAACCCAGGTTCACTTCTCAACACTAAAATGGTTAAGGAAACATTTGGCAGGCATTGGTCGTCAGCAGAGAAAGGAGGTGAAATACTCTATGAACTAGCGCTCTCTAGGACGCACGCGGCACAAAGTGGAAAATACTTTGACAACGATCATGGTGCCTACGCGGATGCGCACCCAGACGCTTACGATTCAGAAAAAATCGATCAATTGCTTTCTAAAACAAATTCGCTCATTCAATGACAAACAATAATGCTCTGGCACAAGCACGTACGCTAGAACCTCCATCGAGAGAAGCATCGCTCCATCGCTATCCATCTGTAGCTCAATTTTGGAATACCCACCGAAACACGCTGGAAGAAGCTTGGGCTGAATGGGAAATGGAAAACAAAGGTGAACTGCCAATTTTGGATGAAAGCTTGCTAGATCCACGCCTACGAAAAGCTGTAAACGAAGCATGGGAAAATCCTGAAAAGGAAAGTGCCGTAGCCGATTTGTGGGAAGAGATAATTCCGGGAGTTTACGTAGCGCAGTTTTTTGATGTGGAAAAATTAAAAGACCTCCGCAACTATTTGGAAGCCGTTGCCAATTCACAAATCCCCAAACGTGCGCCCTATGGCATTCAACTCAACCGATATGGTATGATGCTGGATCCCAGATCGGAAGGGCACCTCGCGGCACCCAATTTCCAAGATTTTTATAATCTTATGATGGAGCGCTACATGCGCCCGGTGGCTCGGTTACTTTTGGACACTTACGGTTTCGATAGCCAGACTTTTGGTTTTTCGATTCAGTACAACCCGGATAAAGACAAAGATTTACACGCCCATACCGATGCTTCGGCTGCCACATTGAACATCAACATCAATCTGCCGGACGAAAAGTTTACAGGCTCTCAAGTTGATTTTCACGATAAAAGTACGGGCAAAACGGTTCCTACCTTTTTTGAACCTGGCAAAGCCATTATTCACCGTGGCAACGTACCGCATGCTACGCACCCCATCACTAGCGGGCAGCGCAGCAACTTGGTGGTTTGGCTTTACGGTGAGCGAATGGAAATTCCGCGCGGGGGTGCAAGCAGTTATGGCAAGTTTGCTCATGCAACGGCTCCAGAGTCGGACAAACAAACAGCCACCGCCCGCCAGCGTTGGAGTGTTCCTTCAACGCCTAAAGATCATTTTGCACCTTTTTGATTTTCTTAACTAGAAGGTTTATAAATCCATTTTGCCTTATGCCCCCTGCTCAATGATCATTATGTATAAATGAGCTTGTAAAAAATTCTAAGAGAGCTAATTCGAATTAACCCATGAGTACAAAAACAATCATTCATTTTTTCCCAATTCTCCTCGGCTTCACACTTCTCGGTTGTGAAAACAACGGCTCTCACCAGCTAGAAGGTGATACTACCAAGCAAGTAGAACAAGCTGCCGAAGAAACAAGATATACGACTAGCGCAGAATCATTTGCAATAGTGAATGAAGCTGTAGGCAATATTTCATTTACTGCAAATGGCGACTTGGTGTACAGTCATCATCCTTTTTTTGAACCTGAGATAAGGGTGGTTCACATGAATCGGGAAACCAAGGAGATTAAGCCGTTTCCTAATCTAGCATGGAACACAGCAAGAGAAGACGATGAAAACTATCTAAGTAATGTACTGGGCATCCGAAATGATGCAAATGGTATCGTTTGGATGATAGACATGGCACAACGAAATGCCATCAAACCCAAAATTGTAGGCTGGAATACCAAGACCGATTCACTCGAGAACATCTATTACCTGGATCAATCAACTGTACAGCATTCACAACCTAATGACATGGTAGTAGACACCCAACATGGAGCCTTTATTATTGCCGATGAAGGCATTGGGAATGGCGGCAATGGTGATGCTGCGGCATTTATTGTGGTAGATATGAAAAGCGGAAAAACCAGACGCCTGCTTGAAGGGCATAGAACCACTAAACCCGAAAACAACCCTACAGTGATTGACGGAAAACCATTGGCAATAAACGGTAAGAATTTACTCGTTGGCAACGATTGTATTACCGCGGATGAAGGTTTTAAGTGGATTTATTACGGCCCGCTCAACGGCACCAAAATATACCGAATCAGAACTGAAGACCTTTTAAATGAAAACCTATCCGAAGCTGAGCTAGATGCTAGAATTGAGACTTATTCTGAAAAACCGAACAATGGAGGAATGAGCATAGACAAAGAAGGCAACATTTATATGACAGCGGTAGAAAGCAAATCTGCGGCAGTAGTTTTAGCCAAAGACCGAAGTGTGAAAACCATTACCCAAGACGCAAATATGGTGTGGCCAGATGGTGTTAGTTACAATCACGTTGATGGCTATATGTACGTATCTGCTGCTCAAGTAAACAGAGGTGCCATTTTCAATAACGGAGAAAACAAGGCTACTCAACCCTTCTACATTTTTAAGTTTAAACCCCTAACGGAAGGAATTCCTTATAGATAATTAAGATGAAAAAAGTAATTGTAACACTTGGTATTAGCGCGCTCTTTGCGGCCTGTTCCAGTCAACCAAAAGAACAAACTGAAAAGGTGGTTACTGAAACCATCGAAAACCCCACAAATTCCGTAGTACTGAGTTCGGAGGTAAACTGGGAAAAGCTAAACCCAGCTCGGGGCGATGCCAGTCCGCAGGCAGGTACACTTTGGGGAGATCGAAAAGGGAAAGTTGCAACGGGGTTTCTGGCCAAATTTGTAGATGGATTCTCATCGCCACCACATATCCACAATGTCACGTATAGAGCGGTAGTCATCAGTGGAAGCATCCACAATGATGATCCTTCAGCTGAAAAAATGTGGATGAAACCTGGAAGCTTTTGGACACAGCCCGTTGGCGAAGCACACATCACAGCCGCTAAAGGTGATGAAAACATTGCCTACGTTGAAATTGACCATGGTCCGTACTTAGTAAAACCCACCGAAGAAGCGTTTGACAATGGTGAACGCCCAATAAATATTGACGCATCAAACGTGGTATGGATGGGTAGCGATAAAGCAGAGTGGATTGCTCCGAACAGCG
The DNA here is from genome assembly GCA_030427905.1 of Bacteroidia bacterium. Taxonomy (GTDB): domain Bacteria; phylum Bacteroidota; class Bacteroidia; order Flavobacteriales_D; family Cryomorphaceae; genus CBDDKU01. The sequence continues at coordinate 294,501 of JAUICL010000004.1, read as the reverse complement.
GTGCCGCTCTTAGTTTTCTGTGGAAAAACGAAAACCTAAAAGGACTTTTCATCAAGCTGCCCCAAGGATTCAAAGGCCACATCAACAGCGAAGGCGATATTTTTCATGCTGTAGTTATTCAGGGAGACTTGGCCTACACTCTGCCCCAAAGCGGAGAAACCAAAAGCTTGGATCCTGGAAGCTACTTTACATCATCGGCCAAAGCCAAACATGATGTGAGCACCAACGAAGAAGTGGTGATTTATGTGCGGACGAATGGGGAGTTGGAGATAAATTAAACAATGAAAATAGCCGTAACATCAGCCAGTGGCCAATTGGGAGCTGCGATTGTGAAAGCACTCATCCAAGAAATTGGAAAAGAAAATGTGGTGGCCATTGCCCGCACGGCTTCCAAAGCAGAACACTTGGGCGTAGAAGTGCGCAAAGGCGACTACAACAGCCGTGAAGATTTTAACGCAGCACTCAAAGGCATCGACAAAGTACTGCTGGTTTCGGGTATGGACGATCCGCGAAAGCGCATACCGCAACACCGCAATGTGATAGAAGCCGCCAAGCAAAATGGCGTGCAAAAAATAGTGTATACCAGCATCGTAGGCGATGCAGAAAACACTGCTTTTAGCCCGGTAGTGCAAAGCAATCGCCAAACCGAAGAAGACGTGCGCAACTCGGGGCTGGACTTTGTGATTGGTCGCAACGGCATTTATATAGAGCCCGATTTGGAATACATAGACACCTATGTAAAAGAAGGTGGCATCATCAACTGTGCTGCCGATGGCAAATGTAGCTACACCAGCCGCGAAGAGTTGGGTTATGCTTACGCACAAATGTTGCTAAACGACAGCTTAAATGGCGAAACGCTCAACCTGGTGGGCAAGCCGATTACGCAAAGTCAACTGGCAGAAGCCATCAATCAGGTGTTTGGAACGGAACTTTCTTTCACATCTATTTCGGTAGAAGAATATAAAAAAGAACGCCAAGCCGCTTTGGGCGATTTTATTGGGACCGTCATCGCTGGCATTTATGAAGGCATCCGCAGTGGCGCCAACGATGTGCCTTCTGATTTTGAAAAGGCTGCGGGCAGAGCGCATAAAAGTCCGTTAGAGATGATTGAGCGCTATCAAAACCATAACCAGGAATAAGCAGATTCATTCAAATCAATGTACCATGACTGCCATTTTTGGACAAGCCTTCCGTAGATCTGGCAAAGTCTGAGCCAAGTAGAATCCCAACCTTTGTCTGGAATTAAAACAGAACAAAATGGATTACAAGATTGCATTGATTACCGGTGCGAGCCGTGGACTTGGCCGCGATATGGCGCTTAACCTTGCAAAAGAAGGGGTTCATATTCTATTTACCTACCACAGTAACATTGAGAAAGCCAACGCGCTCATAGCAGAAATTGAGCAACTGGGTTCAGCGGCCAAAGCATTTCAGTACGATGCTAATAGCCCACTATCAGGGAAAACTCTAGTCTCTGAAGTAACCGATTTTCTGCGCCAGCAAAACAACAATCCCAACTTTGACTTTTTGATCAACAATGCTGGCACTGGGATTTTTAAGCCCATAGCCGAAACCACCGAGTCAGATTTTGATGAGATGTTCAACGTCCATTTAAAATCGGTGTACTTCACCACCCAGGCCGCTATTCCCTTCATCAATGAAGGTGGTAGAATCATCAATATTTCGAGTGGATTGACGCGGTTTAGCTTTCCGGGATCATCGGCTTATGCCATGATGAAGGGCGGAATTGAAGTATTCACCCGCTACCTAAGCAAAGAGCTCGGATCAAAGCAGATTACAGCCAATGTGGTAGCTCCGGGTGCCATTGCCACCGACTTTGCGGGGGGAGCAAATCGCGACAACGAAGAGAAAAGAAAGGTCATTTCAAGCTTGACGGCACTAGGCCGAATCGGTGAAGCTGAAGATATTGGTGGAGTTGTTGCATTTTTGTGTTCAGAACAAGCTCGCTGGATAAATGGACAGCGAATAGAAGTTTCTGGAGGAATGCTCGTTTAAACTCAAGAATAGATCATGCCGAAATTAAAGCAACTGGCCTCCATTTCCGAGTACCACAAGCTGGCTCAATTGCCCGCTCCGGCACATCCGCTTATCAGTTTGGTCGATTATAGTCAGGTGGGTTATCCCGATGATATTGGTGAGCTAAAGCTGGTGCAGCATTACTACGTCATAGGCTTGAAACGCCATGTGCCTTACAAGATTTTCTACGGCCAGCAGAACTATGATTTTGACGGCGGCCTGATGACTTTTGTTGCGCCCAACCAAGTTCTGAGCATGGAGCGCAATCCGAATATTGGTGTGGAAACAGATAAAAAACCTTCGGGCTGGCTACTTCTGATTCACCCAGACTTCTTGTGGAACACATCCCTAGCCCAAACCATTAAGAACTACGCGTTCTTCGGCTACTTCATCAACGAAGCGCTGTTTTTGTCGGATAAGGAAGAAGCCCAAGTGGTGAGCCTTCTGCAAAACATTTCCCAAGAGTACCTGGCCAACATCGATAAGTTTAGTCAGAAGATTATCGTTTCTCAGATTGAAGTCTTGCTGAATTATGCGGAGCGCTTTTACGAGCGTCAGTTTATAACGCGCCAAAAGTCGAATCACCAGATATTGGCTCAGGTGGAAGAATTGCTGCATCGCTTTTTTGCAGAAGACAACAATGGAGACCAAGGACTGCCAACGGTCGAGTATATTTCAGCCGCGCTTAATCTTTCGGCGAATTACCTGAGTAGCACGCTAAAGAGCTTGACTGGAATGAGCACCCAGCAGCACATCCACAACAAACTCATTGACAAGGCCAAAGAGCAACTTAGTACCACCCAGCTATCTGTCAGCGAAATAGCCTATCAGCTAGGGTTTGAACACCCTTCATCGTTTAACAAGCTATTCAAGCGCAAAACGGAGATGTCGCCAATGGAGTTTCGAGCGAGTTTTAATTAAGCATGGGCTTTTGGTGGACTTGGCTTAATCCAAATGATGCCATAAAAAACGCCAACTCAAAAATGAGCTGGCGCTTTCCATTAAACGAAACAAAGTGTCTTAGTGAATCAATTTCCCCGTGTAAGTTTTACCACTCTCATCGGCAATTTGGATGATGTACATCCCTTTCGGAAGATGAGCAATGTTGATCTTTTCGACCGTTGGGTTCTTTAGACTTAAAACCTGCTTACCTGCGATGTTAAACAGACGCAATTCGGCAAGTTGGAATGGAGCATCTACCGTAAAGCTCTCAAGTGCTGGATTTGGGAAAACTGAGATCAGTCCATCAGCGAAGGAAGCATTCGTCACACTATTGACATCTTCAAAAGTAAACTGAGAAAGATACATGTCGTATTGTCCGTTGGACGTGGCTATCACAGCAGCACTAGTCGGATCTAAGTCGACAGCCCCTCTGTAATTACCCATAAGGGTACAGGTTCCATCAGGGTGAACTTCGTGCATAGAAGAAGTTTGAGCATCAGGTCCACTTACTGCAGCGTGATTAATGTATTCACCTTCTGATGTAAGCTTGATCAAATAGTGATCTCCCAATCCTTGCGACACTTCATACACTTCACCGCTTCCCGGGTTCATATCAGTTGTCCCGAAAAAATTTCCAGAAACAGTCACATTGCCATCTCCGTCAACTTTTACTTGGTGCATTTCTTCTATGTTAGATTCACTTTCTCCTCCCACTAGGAAAGCGTACTCTAGTTCGTGATCGATGCTGTACTTAGCCAACATACCATCTGTTCCTTCTACGGGTGTGAGTTCGTACACATCGTCTCCAAGATCCATATCAATGGTGAGATTGATTGCACCACTTATGTAATAGTGTTGATCCACAATCAGAAGATCATTCAAGATTTCAAGACCAGGGCTTCCAAGAGTGTAGCCCGAAAGGTAGTTTGCTTCTTCATCGAGCTTCACGACAAAAATATCTCTTCCCCCTTCGCTAGGATGTACTTCAACACCTGCTTGAGTCGGGTCCAGATCTATGGAATCTTCAAAAACACCGCCTATGTAGATGTTTCCTTCAGCATCAAAGTCAATAGCATAGATAGCTCCATGCCCTGTACTTTTGAGTGTTTCGGCCCAAACGTAGTTACCATCGGTATCGAGCTTAACTAAGAAGGGGTTGAAATCTTGGCCATCATCATTCGAAAACCGAATGTCTTCACCTTCATCGGATGGGTCAAAATCAGCGTACTGAAACCGTCCGCCGACGTATACATTATCTTCACTATCCACGGCAAGTGCATACCCATCTTCGGCAGCCGCACCAGCTGGATTACTGATTTGCTTAGCCCAAAGCAACAACCCATCTTCATCTAGCTTAATAATAAAACAGTCTCTCGATAAAAATGGAGCTGGCTGTTCGAGTAGAAACTCTCCTTCTCCTGGATCTGCATCGAATGCCAAGGGCCCAGCTCCTTGGAAATACCCCATTATGAGAATTTCTCCAACTGAGTTTTCAACCACCTGGAGAGCAGAGTTATCGGCATTTCCTTCAAATGATCGGATCCACTGTGGCTCGCCATCAGCATTAATTTTACCGAGGTACACATCCACATTTCCACCTTGAAACGTGATGCTCGTATCTCCGAAAGTCATCGTAGATGCGTACATCCCGGTAACGAGAATGTCACCATCTGCTGTGAGGTGTGAGTCATGCTGAGAGTCAATGGCTGTACTTCCATACGAATACGACCACTGATACACCTGAGCCAAACCGAGTTGGGCAAGCAATGAAGCTGCAAGTGATGCAAAAATTATCTTTTTCATGATTTTAGGTTTTAAAAGAGGAAGAACCTCTACTCGCCTTGAGTAAAGGCTCTCCTTTCTTTTGAGTTTTTAATTCTTCGCGATACGGATGATACCGGTTTTATCACCCGCTTTTACCTTGATCAGGTAGACGCCTTCTGTCAACGTCTCCAGATCAACAACGGTGGACTGAAGGTTAGGGTTGGACTGGAACACAACTGATCCGAGCATGTTATAAACTGTGAGTTCTGTGATCACATCTTCAGCAGAAACACGGACAATATCAGCAGTTGGATTAGGATAGGCGTTCAACCCTAAAATCGCTGCTTCATCCAATGAATTTGTTACATCTGGGTACACAAACAATTCGAAATCTGCTGGCTCCAAAGAGTGAACATCGATAAAGTAAGTCACTCCAGCTTCTACAGAAAAAGCGATCTCATCAACGTTGTTACATTCGGTCAACCCTTCGATAGGAGTTAATCCCGTTTCGCAATCACCAGCATACACCTGATAGTAGCTATCTTCTGTCAAGCTTGTAAGATTTACATAGTACAAGCCCGTTTCTTCTGGTGTGAATGTGTACCAAACAGATGAGAAAAGATCAACGGCACATCCCTCTTCTGAGAAGAATGCGTTCATAGTCGATCCCGTTACAGTATTCTCACCGTTCACATCAGCCGATTCAACGATGTTCTCTGCATCAATACACTCATTGTTATCAGCGGGAATAAATGGCTTTGCACAGAGGTCAAATGGAATACCAACAGCAGTGGTATTGCTTCCGATCATCACATAATATGTTTCGCTTCCGTTCAAGAATGAAACCACATTGGTATCAGCACAAAGCGCTGAAATGGCTGTTAGGTTATCACATGAACCGCTGTACAGGGTCAAACTGTTAGTTACTGTATCGTTTTCGCTCACGTTAAACTCAAAGTATCCATCCGAATCTGGTGTGAAAGTGTACCATACATCACGAGTTTCGGTGCAAGCATTGTTATCAGAAACTGTTGCTCCTGCCGTAGTTCCAGTTACCATATTGTCGCAGTCTTCATTTGATAGTGGCAATACAAATGCGTCAGCACAAAGGTCATTTTCAGGAACTGGTACTGGCACGATGGTCGGGTCTGGGTAAATAAACACATCAAAGTCGGCTGGGTTGGATGAGTGTCCGCTCAGGTAGTATGTTACTCCTGCTTCGAGTACCACATCATGCAAGCCCGTGTTAAAGCAACTTGTAAATTCTGGTAGGGTTGTTAATCCAGCACAATCGCCAGAGTACATCTGAAAGTAGGCCGTACCCATTGTACTTTCAAAGTTTACGTGGTAAAGGCCATCGTACATTGGTGTGAATGTGTACCAAACCGACTCATTAGATGAACTCGCACAACCCTCTGGAGAGTAAAGCGCATCGGTTGTTGTTCCAGATGTTGTGTTTTCTCCATCAGAATCTGGAGATTCGATAATCACATCTGCATCAGCACAGTCGTTGTTTGCTACAGGTACAAATAAGTAAACACAAAGATCAAAATCGATGCCTGGGTTGATGGCATTACTTCTCACCATAATTGTGTAGGTCTCTCCAGCTGTCAAGGCCACATTGCTATACGTAGATGCAAAGCAAGAGCTCGACACATCAACCAAGCTCCCGCAAGTACCACTGTACACGTAGTGGTAGAGCCCACTTGAAGCATCTGATGTCAATGTCACAATGTAATCTCCGGTTTGCGAAGGAGTAAAAGTGTACCATACATCATTGTATGCACCACTACAGCTGTTATCAGTTGATTGAGTTGCTGAAATAGTCGTCCCCGACACAGCATTTTCGCAGGCATTAGTTTCTGATACTGAAATTGCTTCAGCATTGGCACAATCGTCATTCGCTGGTGCTGCAGGTGCTGTACTCACACAGATATCAAAATTCTGTCCGTTAGCAGCGTTTGCGCTGTATGCACGCACATAGTACGTTTCTCCAATATTAAGTCCTGTAAAAGAACCAAATCCATTGTTACTCGTGTTACAAGCCACACTTGTGAGCGTACCACAATCACCTTCGAGAAGCTCATAGTAGATCGTTGCATTGTTTCCAACTACAACTTCTGCGTTCAATATTTGAATAATGTGATTCGCATCCGTAGCAACAAACTGAAACCAAACATCATTTGTTGTGGCAGAACAATCGCTGAGATTTTCATCTGACTCTGTGGCTGCAACAGTAGTTGCTGCAGTTACTGTTTCGCAAGCGTAGGCCGTGTTTACGGTCAACAGAGTTGCATCAGCACAGAGGTCATTTGCCGGTGGGCAATAAAACACTGTAGAATCTGAAATAACACAAGTGTTGTCCTGATCATTGGTAACAGTAAACATCACTTGAGTAGCACTTGGGTATGGACCAAATGTGGTAATTCCTAGTTCATCTACCATTACTGCATCCGAACCTTGATCATCTGTGATGGTAAGTGATGTAGCACTTCCAAGTGAAGTAATATCAACATTCACTTCGAATTCATTTGTTTCACAAACACCAACGCTTGTAAGCTCCATGGCAGGAATGATGCAAGAGTTTTGCTCAATGCTGAATGTATAGTCAGAGCTAATGCTACCGGTGTTTGCAACAAAGAAGTAGTAAGTCGTACCGGCCTCTAAGATTACGTTCTCAAGTACTACATCATCAAGTGAGTTGCTTGAGTCGCCATACCCATAGCACGATGGGCCATTTTCAGGACAAGCGTCCATAATGTGAAGCGTGGTGCGCGAGTTAAGGATATTCGTTACAGATACATTTACCGAAATGATTTCTGTGGGAGTCAATGTGTATACTACTTCTCTTCCGCTGATCGTGAAGTTTCCACCACATGGAGTTGTCGAGTGCAAGTCTTCGTATAGTGCTGTAGAATCATCAGTGGTGTAGTTCAGATCAGAAGGATCAATTACGATGGTGTTATCGCAGCTAGATCCAGGCAACGGTGCCAATCGGGTAGTGAATGAATTTTCTACACAATCACCTTCACTGTCTCCAAAACTATTGTAAGGAAGGATGGTCACGTAGTAGGTCGTCTCAAACTCAAGGTCTGACGCAAAGCTGTACGTATTTACATTTCCTACATCCTCTGTATCAACTACATCTGTACCCCCTGCAGTTGTTCCTACTGACAATTTATACCCAGCTGGTAAGCCATTGGCGTTGCTCCAAGCCAAGTCTGTGTCTAGATCCACATTGTCGGAACCGTTCACTGGTAAAGTGATAACAGCATCACAAGCTGGTGCCTGCGTGGCCGTTTGGGCTAGGCTTATGTTATCAATGTAACACTGCCAGTTTCCGTTTTGGTGAGCAGTAACGAATCGCGCTTGAAAGTCAGTACCCGATGGAAGCAAATCGCTATCGATCGTGTATGTCTTTGTGGTACAGTTAGTCCCAGCGTCGTAATTAGACTCATCGAGAGTAACAATGTTTGTCCAATCTGTACCATTTGTTGTGTACTCGAGAGTCAAGCTACCCCAGTTTTCAGGCGCAGCTGTCTCACCCCCGAAAAAGGAGAATGATGATACTTTATAGTCAAAGCTGATTTCCAGGTCAGTTGCATTCGATGCATCTGCTAGATACGGAGTTGTCAGACTTCCTGCAGTTGGTTGTCCTGCGGTCATATTGTCATAGTAGCTAATATTCTGACAAGATCTCACGGCGATGTCGACAAATCCATCAGCGGTCCACCCGAAAGGTGGCGCTCCTTGTGCATTGTCAAAGTTTTCAATGATTCCAATCTGTGCGATCGAATAGGTAGACACAAAGAGGAATAGTAATGCGTAAATGTTCTTCATTTGGGTTAAATATTTAGTTATGACGTAGGAAGGAATTTCGGAGTGTTTGCCTGACCCCTTGTTTCATCCGCTTTGAAAAAAGCCACTCGAAAATCACGACAAACACCCCACTAAAAACCAACTCTTAAAAGCGCAGCGAATTTATTTCACAGATACTGCAAGTCACGTTAATTCACGCCTACACGTGTTTGGATTCACTAAATCCACACAAATTTTAAAGGGTTTTATATCCCATTTTGGGATTTTATAAACGCGCTAGGGGTTTGGCCGTTGAATTTTTTGAAGGCCGTGTTGAATGAAGAACGATTTGAAAAACCGCATTTCCCTGAAAGAGCATCGAGGGTGAGTTGATGTGTTTCGCCCTTTTTTACCAATTCTTCAAATTCTTTTACTCGGTGATAATTGAGCCACTGATTGAAATTGGTATTAAAACCCGAGTTAACGGCTGGGGAAATTTTATAGACCGGAATGCCCGAATCGTTGCTCAGATCATTGATGGTATACCCCGAATTCAAAAAGGGCTTCTTTGATTTCATGAAATCTTCCAATTGCGCGAACGTATCATTCAACCCCCGAAAGTCAGTGTTCTCCTTCCCTTCTGATTTTTTGACTGGGGATTTCACCAATTCATTCTCCCAGAAGAATCCGTACCAATACTTAGGGTGAAACGCCAAGAATAGCCCGAGCAAAATATGGGTCAGGGCTATGGTCGTATTCTGGAATTCGATATTGTATGCGGAACCGGCTTTAAAAAGCTTCATAAACCCCGGAATAAAGGAAACGGCATAGAAGACTCCAATGGCGACTATCAAAATGAGTATATCCCGGTTTGCCCCCCTAAAGCTTCTATGGAAGATCACTCTGTTTATCCAAATCAATCTAAAAGTCATGAGCAATATTACAAGCGACCAAAACTGTCTGGCGTAAAATTGAAACCAGGATGAAGTAAGCCATCCTTCTGAAAAAGCAAAATGCCCTAGATTCATTTGCTCTGCTCGAATAATTTCGAGTTTTTCTTCAGCACTGATCAGAAAGTATGGAAAGAAGTCGATCAGATAGAACAGGGCTGGCAAAAACAAGATCCAATCGTATCGCTTAATCTTCTTGTCGCGGTAGAAGATGAAACGCGTAAAAAGGTAAAAGAAAGGAATCGTGAAGAAGGCAAAGAAATTTCCCGTTCTGGAAAAATGCGGGTATACCAATATATAATTGGTCTCGTATAGGATAGCCATGATCATGGCATACCAAAGCGAGAGTATTGACAGTCCTAAAAGCCAGTTCGCACTGTTATGACGTTGCGGGTAAAAGAGCAGAACAAGGATGACTAAAATCCCAGCAATTACTCCTGCGTATTGAAGAAATTCATACATGCTAAACCCACCGATTGATTAAGACACGGCCGCTAAATAAACAGCCATTTTATAAAAATAGGAAAGTACAACCAATTTGCTTAGATCCGAATGAGCTTATTGGGTCACTTTCTCCAAGCCCCAATAAGTGATTTCTGGTGGGCCCACTAAGAATTCTCTCGAAGAAGCCATAAAGGCTTGAAGGTGCCCGGTATTCATATGGTCACCCTTGTAATAATCGAGGTCTTCCCACTCTTCGTAAAACAGAATGTTCGATCTATCATCTGGATCCACGTGTATGTGAATATCAACATAATGGGGCTCTTTCTTGACTTCTTCAAGCATCGAAAGCATGGCAGAAATAGCTTGATCGCTTTTTCCAGGCTGAGCTTTGAATTTAAGGACAATAAAGGCGCTATCGCTCTTTTGAGTGCTTGATTTGTTTTCTTCAGAACAGCCAGCCAGCGCAAAAGCAATTGCAAGAAATAATATCCATGAATTCTTGATGGGTGATTTCATTGGTTAATGGTTTTGGTTGATCCATATAAGGTAGAGATTCTTCAACAAATTATATTCTCCGACTATTTGCCAGTAGACTTCATAAAGATTAACATCGTCACTTTACCACTACTAGAAACGATAGTTGTAGCCAACTCTCGCTCTAAACTCACTGTACGAGTATCCACCAGAACTCACTGTGTGATCAGCTCTCAGAGAGAACCTATGTCTCTTTTTCAGTTGATAGGCCATCGAGAGTGAAGTGCGCCAGACAAGCTGATCGTCACGCGCATCGGCAATTTCAAAATTGGGAAATGCGGAAAAATTTCCACTGAACTTTTTATTCTTGCTTCTGTAGTTCAATCGGGCACCTGGGTTTATTCGCCAAGTAGTAATGGTCTCTATAATCACAAACCTGCTCACGCCCAATTCGGGAACGACCGACCACAAATTTTTCTTTCCCAACGGAACCGTGTATGATCCTCGAAAAGTAAGGTTGGAGTAAGGCGTTTGATCAAAAACTAAATCTCTTCTTTGCATAGCTAGCAACTGAATTGAATAGTGGTTTTCGCCTGTGGTTCTCAGCTTATTAAACCTGGCGGTTCCCTGAAGCGTATTTTGCTGAAAATCGAACAAACCGCTCAGCGAATCTACCGTTGAGTTTTGTTTAGAAGAGAAAAAAGACCCGTTTAAACTGGCCGTCCAGGATCGCTTCTGAGTCCACTCTGCCTGAGCGTTAATAAACTGTCGCTTGTTTTCAGAAAGCTTAGTATCGAATACGTTGTTGTTTTCTTGTCTCCAGTTTGCATTGACGCGCAAGCGTTTATCGAGAAGGCGAGCATTTCCACCAAATCCGACTCGCTGAATATCGCTCTGATTGAAATAAGCCCCCATACTTTGAAATCCGGGTTGAACCATCCGATACTCTCCATTCAGCTGCCATAGGCTACTCCGGTATTCCGCAGATGCCAGAAACGCCGTGAGGTATTGACTCGAGATCTTAGGTTCGAATATTCCATCAACTATGTTTTGTCCAAAATATGGTTCTGTATCTACCAAAGGGCTTCGCGTGTCCTGAGTATAAGCACTCAAAGCTCCACTAATTGTGATGTTTAATTTTTCAGCTATTGTTTGATCAATATGAATTCCGAGTACGACGTTTTCTTCGGGGTAAACACCCAAAGAATCTTTAACCATGCTAGCTTGCGATTCTTCGTCCCAACCTTTGATGAATATAAAGTCTACAAATCGCTCTTCACTTCCAAAACCGAGCTTAGTGAGTACGGCCATTCTTCTAAAGGCGGGTGGTGCGAACCGAGTATCATCATCGAAGAGCCCACCCGCACTCGCTCGCTTAAGTTCTCCATACAGAGCTGTGAGCCTGAGTTTGCCGGGAGTTAACTCGATTCCCCCACCCAGCAACAGGTGGTTGTGATACGTAAATGGCGAAAAACTCAATTGCCGATATCCCAAGTGCAATTTTGCCCACTTGTAAGATGGGCTTGCACCTATTTTATTGAATGGCTGAGTTAATCGATTGGCATAGTTCCCGACCTGGAAATCAATTGGAATATCCCATTCACCATATGTCAATCGAGGGTTTCCGGCGATGACAAAAGTATTGTTCGGCATTCGGTTCGGATTTCTCGAACTCTCAAAATAACCGAAATCGGCTCGGAGGGTTCCACTTAGTTTAAGTTCAGGATCAGATTCGGAAGCGTCTTGTCCGCTCACACGGACTACAACCAGTGCGAAGACTAGTCCAAGACGAAGACGCTTTAAATTGATCATTTCTCAGGTGGTTCATACAAGAAATAGCTCGATTCACCCTCAATCCACTCCTTGTCGTAGGTGTACAATTCATATCGCCACGATTTGTCCGGGTCTGCATATAAATCAGAAAAAGAACCGACTTCCGGTCCACCCTGCCAAACGTCGAGACGTTTGCCACTGACAGGATCAATTCGGGCGAGCAGTAGACGATGAATATGATTTGAGTCGGATTGTTCCCAATCGATTTTCAATCCCTTATCTTCTTTCTGAACAGAAACAATATCCGGGGCTCTTGGGGGAGCTGGTTTCACTCGAACAAATAAGGTGTCACTCGGTGAGCTCACATTTCCCGATGTATCTGAAGCTTGTACAAACACCCCTACTCTTCCTGTGTCAGAATAGGCAATTTTCCATTCAGTTTGCTTCGACTCGGTTATCAAGTTAGCTTGGGTTTCGCCCTCCGAGCGTATGCTGTAGACTAAGAACGAATTGAAGTCTGAGTCTGGAACCGCACTCCAGCGCATGTACAGGGAATCATTCCGATATTTCAAGTTCCAAAACTGTGGCGTTTGTGGAGGCCGAGAATCGGGTAATACGACTCTAGCCAAGTCGGATCCTTTAGAAGATTGGTAAGATTTATCCAATGCAAAGACCCAATAGTAAAAGACTCGATTAGTTGGTGAATCGAGGGTATCGAGAAATCTATTTTCCTGAAAATATCCCGAGTTGATCTTCAACCCAGCTCTCGAAGTATTCTCCGTAAGACGCTCAATTTCATAACCCAGAAGATCACTTTCGTTCAACGTTTCCCAGGAAATTTCAACGACCAGACTATCGATAAGACGAGCTTCAACATTCACGGGGGTCTTTGGCGGAAGGTTGTCCTGAGCCATAAGAGTCAGCGTATCGGAAAAAACTGTTGAGTTGTCCAAAGTAGCTTTCATGAAGTATTCTACACTCGGGCCAGGCTGAAAGTCAATATCGATCCATCGCATGGCCCCTAAAGCGGTAATTCCCCGCTGAACACGTCTGTACTCATCTCGATTCGCTGGCTTTGCATAGATTTCGTAAAGGGCATTTGCTCTGGTTATTTCCCAATTGAAAATCGCCGTACTGGCAAGAACTTCAGCCTTAAAACCCTTAATAGCGAATACCGAAGTACCGGCCTTTGGTACCGCCTGATAAACTCTAGAAAAATCGCTCTCAACACCTGCAACATTCACCAGCTTCACCCGATAATAGTACGTCTCACCATTCGTTAAAAATCGATCGAGATGTGCCAACTTGGGTTGGGCAGAAGCACCATTCTGACTTACAGAGAGTGGTAAGCTGTTTTCATAATTCAACTTTTCAAATGGTCCATTGGGACTTGAGCTTCGGTACACATTCCAGGTAATCGCATCTCCGGCTTTTAGGTCTTTTGGATTGGGTTCTAAGTCCAAGCTAATTTGACCATCGCCTTCAACCATGTTGACTTCACCGGGACTTGGAACTCGTTGAACGGAATATGTGGCCATTTTACTCTCCACCCAATCTGTTTCTTTGTTTCCGTCCACCCAGACTACCTTGTATGCGTAACCAACACCCTGCTGAGCTGTCTTATCGGTAAATCGTTCGCAAAGCATCCAGGACAATTCCGTATTGGCAATGCAGGTCGATTCGAACAATCGAGAATCCGTTGCGGCTTCTTCCAGCTCAGATGGCGTGATCGGCCCGCCGGTTTTACCCAGCAGAGCATAGAGCAGCTCACTTTTTCTTCCCGATCTATTTCTGGCTTCTTCAGTAGACTTTGGAAGCTCTAGCAACTCGGGTGTAATCAGCTCCCATAGCGCACCTTCTTGTTGCCTGTATACTTTATAACCATCATTTCGAGCATCATATTTGCCCTGCCAGCGCAGGTGAATACCATCTTCATTCATATGAACGTAGAGTGGATCTTGTGCTGCAACCGAAATGGTCATAAAGGTCAATATGTAGCTTATCCAGATTTTCATACGGGTGTGGAGTATCCGAAGTTGGCGTTTACACTTCCAGATGCGATCCAGAAATCCCAGGATATTTCTGCGCTCGCTTCAAGTTTAAGTTCTGTTGGGCTCGCATAAGCATTGGCCGCCAGAGCTATTTGACCAGACGTAATATTCAGGTCGTAAATTCGGTTCACAAAAGTCACTCGCCAGTTGCCATTAAAGGCTATTCCGGCCGACATCGTTTGGGTGGCATAGTACAAATCCAGATTTCCCTGTGCAGAAACATTCAGCACGACTTCAATGCGCTCCTGTTCCGTGATATCAATAGACTTATTCAAGTCATACCAGAGCTTTCCGCTCACGTGCATTTTGGTGGGGTCGATATCAATTTTCCCTTCTGCTTTGATCTCCTGCAAAACCGATCCCGCCAGCTCATCACTCTTAATGGTCAAGCCTTCGTTGTTGCATAAGAAGCTGACCTTTCCATCAAAATCCATCAAGAATCCTTCCGGATCTGGCAGTTTCACACCCATTCCGATATAGCCTTTCAAAACTGCCGGAGTTGGGTCATAAACCAGTGTGATCTGACCTTCACCAAAAAAGGACTCGCGTTTATTAAGAGCCCAAACTCTTCCGTAAAGACTAAATTCTGTAACCGTAAACGATACCTGCACTTCACCCGCCAAGACTTTTCCCTGAGGTGTGTTTCCAAATCCCATTAGGGCCTTAAACGAAAGTGCGTTCGTATTTACAGCAAAGCCGTCTACATCGCCCATAGGTGGCGTATAGTTGAAGCCCAAACCACCACCCAGCTTGAGAATGGAAACTCCGGTTTGTCCCAGAGGAATAGCCACGGGTACACTCAGTTCGGCGTACCAGTAGCTGAATGCAGTTGTACCTTCTTCTGTTGGTTTATTTCCAAAGATCAACAAGCCATCAATTCCGGCAGACATATTCTTGAAGCCAACACCAAACTCGCCTCTGAATTCTGACTGGCTAAAAGCGAGCTTACCTTCCATTGTCACTGGCCCATATTCAATGGTAATGGCCGCTTCATTGATTTCCACAAAGAAAACCGGACCCGGCTTCATTCCTACCTTTCCATCTACGTAAGTATCTTCCAATTTGGGTAAAATCACTTTACCGGCTAGCCAGAAAGAAGACTCCTTGTTAGCTATTGTAAATGAGAGTTTCGGTTGTTGAATCTGGAATCCGGAGCCAAAGTCGAGCGTGCCATCCTCGAGTCCAACTTCATCTACGCTCACGTCGCCATTCGACTTGATGGCCAGTTTGTCCACTTTAAAGGTCCCAATCTTTTCTGATTGCACATTGGAATTCAATTCTAGGGTATAAACATCTGCCGTTGCCGTAAACCCTGAATTGGGTAAAATCGAAAAGACCACCTTCAGTTGTGGAATAAATATTGGTGTCTCCGTGTGAATCTCAGCTTTAAACTCTTCCCCAGAATGGGTGATAGTTGTCACCAAACCACCCTGAAACGGACTTCCTAAATCAAGCTGTCCGCCTACTTCGAAAGCCATGAGTTCGTTGTTTTCAAGCGTTATGGACACAGATTTACCCGAAAGGACGTAGCCATTAAAGCCCACCGCGAAAAGAGTACCACTCAGCGAAATGGTTCCACCTACTCCCTCCATACCGATGTAAAAGTCTTCAGCAGTTAGTAAGGTTGGTTCATCCGTTTCGGCTTTGTTGAACTGACTTGGAAGCTCAAGTGATGCACTTGGTATAAAAACCCCTTTGAAGGCAAGGCTAGCGGTAGGCCCGGCGTTGCTATGCATATCTAGCACAATGGATGCGCCTTGAACCAGTTTCAGGCCTTTGAATTCCAATTCGGGGAGATTCGAGATTCCAGCTACAAAATCGCCAGATGGACTGAATATCCCTTGAAATGCGATGGGGTCAGGCAAGGATTTTTCATGGCCCACTGTCCCTTCGATTTTTGCTCCCACATCCACTTCTATCCCCAATTTGGTAGCTTCCAAATCAAAGCTCAGCACCTGAGCCTTGACGCTACCATTCCAGCTCACTTCTCCGGCAATGGCAATAAACCCATCCCCTTCCTTTTGAACTTCTACGGCGGCAACTTCAAGTTTGACCTGTTGCAGTGGAATCATTAAGCCTATGCCAACTCCTCCTGCATCAACGCCAAGCATACCCTGACCGTTGATGACGGTCCCGACTGGAACGGGGTTATCCAACAAGACGAGGAATAAGGCATCTTTTTCACCGATATAGAACTCTTCAATCAATTCCGAACTCATCGTGGCCTTCGCAGTTCCCGGACGACCGAGTGGCATGTATTTCTCTTCGACTGAGGCTGTCATCTCTGCCTCGACGTCTTCTCGAACATTCATCAAAATGGTGTGAGCTATTCCGAAGTATTCCGTCGAATCGGAAGGTGGTTTGAGACTGATTTCGGAATCATCGATTTCAAATTCAACCACTTTCTCATTGACAAATCCGTAGTAATAGTCTAGGAGACCGGCAACACAGCGCATCTGTCGCTGACAATCTTCAGTCAATTCCGTTTCGCCATCGTAAACGCAGTCAGGTAAACCTTGAGCCAGGCCTTTGACGTCGGCACTTCCATTATCAACTGCTTCAGCAGCGGTGACCCAAGCCAGTTCGGGAGGCCCCGGCCCCACTTTATGAATATCGATGGATACGGGAGCGATCAGAATTATTTTATCGGACTCAATCACTTGACCACCGCGCTTCCAACGGACATCTACTTCGAACTTGGCGAAGCCATCTCCAAAATCGAAATCCAATTTAGCGTACCCAAGGTTGTCGGTGTCATCAGTTTTCAGACTATCTCCATCGAATCCATATCCCGTGCTACTACCCGCAATTAATCTGGCTTCAAATTCAACTTCTTCTGCTGGCAAGCCTTTGTGATCACCCCGAACTACCCTTCCAAGGAGTTCTACTGTCGTATCGGGCACTCCAAATAGCGTGTCCGGAACTTCTATGAGTACACCCGGAACAACGTTGTATTTTGAGATTTGCTCTACCGGATTATCGCCAACAATCAAATTTCCATCGAAGTATGATTTAAGCTCTTGTTTCTTCTCCTTTAGTGGCTTGTTCACTTCAGCTGTTTCCCAAATGGCGTATCTCCAATTGGTTGATTTATTGATTTGCCTTCCTTCCAAATTCCAGCTGTAAGAGCCTACATCCATTATTCCATCAATAGTAGGTGGATGCGCAGGGCAGTCCATATTACTCGAACAGTAATACTGCAACTCGTCAAAATCGGGTGTGAAGAAGGAAGCTAGGAGAAGGACATCTTTCTGTAAAAACCGCTTCTCGTCTTGCGGTATCACAGGCCACTCGGGCCATATTGGCTTCCCATTTTCATACACCAATGCAATCGTTCGCGGTTCGGGTCCAAGCGGTGTGGGTGGAATTAGTTTATCGGGCATGCCACCGATGAGCTTATCCAATGTCACTTGACAAATGGCGTTTGTAGTCAATTCTGGGATGCTACCTTTCGCGTACTTGTTCTGAAGTTTCGGAATGCGGCTTCCGCTGTATCTCAATTTTCGAATGAGTTTTACTTCGCCATCGTTTGATCGCCATTTATCGACGATTTCGTCATCTCCGATCAGCTCAATTTCCACATCGAAAGTCACCGACTCAAACTCCTTCACGAGCCAATCGCGCAGCGCTTTTTCGGCTTCTTCCAACTTCTCTTTTGCGGCTTCCAGTTCAGCGTCTGCCTTCTCAATGCGCTGGGCCTTTTCGGACAAAATATCAGAAACAGAACTCTCGTTTTTTGCCAAGGCTTCTTGTATTTCTTTCAACTGAGCCTCCGCTTCTTCTTTCCGTTTATTCAATTCTGAAACGCCTTCATCTTCCTGAATTTTATCTGATGTGGCTTGGGTCTGCGAATCGATCGCCTTTTTTATTTTTTCTGCTTTGCGCTCCCATTCTTTGGCTACAGTTGCCCAGTGATTGGAGCAATTCGCACCTTCTTTAAGCTCTTCATAAGCGGCTTCCAGAGAGTCTTCAAGTGCCAGGTATTCGTCTCTTGCTATTACCATTAAAGAATCTGCTTCAAAGACCGATTTGGTGGCATTCTTCAAGGCAAGAGCATTTGATTGCTGACTCGATTCAATAGATGCCAAAGACGACTCCAGGCCGGCCAATTCCGTTTCCGCTGATTCCAATCCACTTTCTAAAGCATCTTCCCCTGTTACATCATCACCCAATCCTTCTTCATCTTGTGCCTTGGCAATCGTTTTTTCATTTTGAAGCCTTCCGAGCTCTTGCTCGAGTGCCACAATCTCCGAACGCATTTCCTGCACTTTTCCGCTGCGCTCGCGAAGTGTGTTTGATGAATTCCTGAATAGATCTTCTTGATATTGTTTCTGTGACCGAGCCGTAGCTAGCTCTTCTTTTTTCTCGTCTAATTCCTGCTTAGCTTGATCTCTCCTTTCGATCAAGTCTTCTACCTTTTGCTTTTGCTCAGAGTCCGACTCTTCACATTCTTCGGCCTTATCTTCAGCTTCCTTTTGCTTCGCCTTGGCCTCATCGTATTTCTGCTGAAGATCAGCATGGTCGTCCATTTCTTCTAGGGCCAACTCACCTTGAGCTTGGGCTATTTCCTGATCTAATTCTGAAATTCTCTCTTCGAGTTCAGCTATACGGTTCTCGTTGTTCTTATATCCTAACAATTCCCAAGCGACCTGATCAGTAACCGACACCAGGTATTTTTGGATTGATCTCTTGTTGTTTTGAGCGATTTGAAGCTCTGCTTTTGCAGAATCTACTTTGGAAATGTATTCCTGGAAAGTCGGCATTTTCCCATTTACCTTAAAAACTTCTTCCAATGGCGGAGGGATGTAATAGACTTCGGGACCACTTGCAAACCGCTTGGGCTGCGATACTTTAGCGAGATGCTCTTCGGCTTTTTTCAATTCTTCTTCGAGGTCTTTCAAGCGATTCGCCAGCTCTTCGAGCTCTTCTTCGATTTTCTCTGGCTCCTCTCTCAAGGCTTCGAGAATTCCATCCAGGTTGGAAATCGAATTCTCTAGCTTATCCAACTGATCTTGAAGGGCTTCTTCTTCAAAGACCAGCTTGCGAAGCTCTGTGCGCATCAAGTCTAGTCTGGCTTGGATACTCACTATAGAATCTACTTGGGCAGATATATTGCTATGGAAGACGGATTCGCGATTTCGTTCTTCCGCCAAGGCTAGTTCCCAACCGAGCTTATTCGCTTCAAAATTTGCCTGTCGCTCACCTTTGGCAGTCTGATAATTCGCTTCGGCTGCACCAGCTTCTTCGGCCTTCTGATCCATGGTGGCAATCTTTTGAATCTTTTCATCTTCCAAGTCGCGGAGCAGTTGAATCGACTCTTCAGCGGCACCATTGTAGGCCATGGACGCCTGAGCAGCATTGGTTCGCATCGTAACAAGAGCTGATTCGCTCGATTCGAGCTGGGCGCGGGCCTCGGCCAGAGCAGCTCTAATGGCTGGATCTAAGAAGGAAGCGCTATTATTCAAGTTTGACATGGCCGTGTCATAATCGAATGTCGCTGAAACCAATTCACTAGCGAAAAGGGCACAATTCTCATTTTCAGAATACACCACACATGCTTGGCTGGGTAGCGGTACGAAGCTCATCAACTCGGTGTGGATTTCCTGGTACTCGTCTTCCCGGTCATCGGGGTGAGTCAGGGCTAGCTCAAGTGTCTTATCCCGAATACTCTCTTTTTTGAGCTCCCACAAATTTTCTGGAGCATATCCGGAGACAAAACTTCCGAACATGCGATTGTACTGTATGTTCCATTTAATTCTCGCTTTCCGATATGCCCTCAATTCGGAGGTATTGTACAGCGATTCTTCGAGCTCTGTAATGGCCCTGGTTTGAGCGAGAATATCATTGCTAGCATCTACATAAGCATCGGCACTTGAGCGCTCAGCTTCCTTCAGACTTTTTAGGTTATCTTCAATCGCTTGTCGCTCCTCTAAAATTGTCTCCTCAAAGGCGGCAACATCATCTCTGGCAGCCTGCCATTCCTCGGCCTTTTCTTCAGCTACTATCAACAGGGCTTCTTCTTCCGCACTCGGTGGGTTCGACAGCTTTTCTTCTAAATCCTGAATCCGAATTTGAATCGCGGAAACACTGTCTTGGAAAATTCCAAGGGTATCTTGCTGGTCTTGGAAATACTCGTATTCCTCCTGCTCTGCTTCAGAAAGATCAGCAATCGAGTCTTTTAAGGCTTCATGTTCTTCCTTCAGACTTTCATAAGCCGTTTTTACTTCATTAAGCATTTGGCTATAGCGCGCAGTATCAGCTTCGATTCCGTTAGCCAGCCTGTCATTGAGCTCATCGCGCTTCTTATTCAGCTTGTCGATTTCATCTAAGATCGCCTGCTTATTCTCTTCTGCCTTCTGAATGGAATCAGCTGAAAAAGGATCATTCAAAGAGCCCAGCCCTGAGATAATCCGCCATCTGTAGGCACCCCAGTTCATCCTATCCTTCACCGGATATTGAATTTGGCTTTTGCCGCCCTCACAACCATCGCATTCGAAAATCGCATAATCCCAATCTATTCCTTCCGCATGAATAGGCACAGCCCTTGGGAATGGAAAGGTCTCAGGTTCTTCGAGAACCATGCCCAAGTCGATGGGAGTTGCCGGATCCAATCGCTTTATAAGCGGATTACAAGCCATCTCAATGGAGTCTGGTGGAACTTTTTCAGGCGGTGGCTCCCCCGGATTCTCGGGGTCTGGAATCGGGTCTGGTGGTCCCCCTGTAACTGGATACGGGTTGACAAAAATCTCGAGCCCGTTCACGCCATCACATGGGCAAGGTTGGCCATCGCAATAGACGGTTCCCACAAAATCAACAATGAGCATAGAAACGACCTTGGGAATAGAAAAGGTTGAACTCTCGTCGGCTAAAACATGCTCAGTCCAGGATCCACCTTGAGGGGTATAACCAACCTTAAAATATCCGTTTACAAGCGGTTCACACGACTCGGGTACGCAGGATGCTGAGATTTGAGCATCAATGGTAAGCGGCGTACCTATCGGTAGATTCTCACCATCGAGTGGCTGACCATCTTGCAGAATAGACAAGGACTGTAGCGAGCATGGTCCACATTCACACATGTCTTCACCCGTACCACCCGTCTCTTCTCCATCCTTGATTGAAGTGCCACCCGTCGGATCTGTGACTTCGTCTGAAGTCACCTGCCATTGCACAGGTCCGTAGGTACCTTCACAAGTGCAAATGCTTCCATCACAAGTTGCTGAGCCGCTCCAAGTAATATAGAGCAAGCCAGAGCCGGGCAAGACTATTTCTTCTCCAGCTTGCAATTGGTACGTTTGATCGGGATTCTGCTGAGAAGAATAGGTAGCTGTTAAATATCCATCGAAAACTACCGGGCAATCGTCTGGATCGCAAACCACATCGTATTGGGGAACAAAGTTAACTGCCGCATTGGCTGGAACTTGTAGAGAAGCGCTCTCTTGACCGTTTACGAACATGCTCATTCCAGTCAGGGTGCAAGAAACACAGGTGCATTCACCTTGGGTTCCATCACTCACATAGAACACAGATGGTTCGCTCTGCCCATTGGGCTCAGTGTACGTTTCACCACCAGGGTTTACAGCTCGAACATTCCAAACGTACCCTCCCTCGTTGGGCTCAAAAGGGGCATAGTCCAGCGGCATAAGAAACTGTGTTTCATCAAATATCTCCTCTGAGACAATGGAAGGGTTCACGTTCAAGGCTTCAACAGGGTCTTGCCCGGGAAAGACTTCGTAAATGGAAAACTGGTAGATTCCTCCGAAATTCGGTACGGGCACTACACTACTCCACTGAAAAACCATGTCTTGAACTACGGACAGCTCTACTACCTGACCATCAGGAGGGAAAATATTGAAAGGATCCTGATAGCCCATCACGTTAAATGATGCACATGAAGTCTGCGACAAGGGTTGTAATGTGCTGGGCTGCAATGCTTCAATGCACATGGTATAGTTATCTTCTGGAAGCTTCCCAGTCTGGACTATTTCCGTCTCGTAATCTCCTTCATAGTTGAGTGCTGAGATGGGAAACAGCTCAGCCAGGGGTGCCGTGAACATCCCGGGTTCGATAGGAATGATAGGACTGTCGCCCGGGCTGGAATTTCCAATTTCTTCACCAGCACCATTCAAAACCCAAACCCTAAAAATAGCCTGTACCTGACTGGTCTGGGGATTTTGTACGGTCACCAAAATATCTTGTGCTCCGGCGCCTTCCCATTCGTATAAATAGGGTGAAATATTGGGGTTAATATTGAGCTGAACGTCCAACTGGGCGTAACCCGAAATGCCGAATAGACAAAACAGGCAAACTAGAAGCTGCCGAGTTTTATAGCCCATAATTTGATTGGTTGCTAGCTAAATATACAAATTCTGAATTGGAAACCTATAAAGTGGTTAGCTCGTTAATCTGCACCATTATTACTCGGGAGAGCAGCGGTCGAAATAGCGATTTGCATCTTTTTATTAGGAATAGCCATTTATTGTAACGTCCTTTGCCACAGGTAAAAAAAGTTTTACCCATATCATTAAGTCAGTAAAGGAATTTTTAGAATTCCTCCGGTCAGTATCTATAAGACATTCCCTAGTTTAGGTTATCACTCTCATCTCTACTTCACCGCCAATCGCAATACAGTGTTGTATGCTGTACTGCATCAATTGGCCTTACTTATTTAATGCAAGATGAAATTGATTAACTAAAAACAGTTCTATAAAGAATATCACATTTTCCAGGTCAGCTCAAGCTGATTTCTCAAAAGTGCTCAAGGAAAGAGTTTCAGATTACTTTGAGAAAAGTGGGAATTCCAAATACGGAAATTCATCGATGGTGGCAAAAACCGCCTTCATGCTTTGCCTGTTCGCACTTCCTATTCTTATCATTCTCACTATTCCATTCCATCAAACTTGGTTACTATTCATGCTATACGTGATCAGCGGCATAGGTATGGCTGGAATAGGCATGGGGGTTATGCACGACGCCAACCACGGCTCCTATTCAAAAAACAGAATGGTCAATAAGGTCTTGGGACTAACCCTGAATATGGTTGGCGCTAATGCCGGCATGTGGAAGCTTCAGCACAATGTACTTCACCATAGCTTTACCAACATCCATCATGGTGATGATGATATCAATACGCCGCCATTCCTGAAGTTCTCGCCAGATAGACCTAGCAAGGCAATTCACAGATACCAGCATTACTATACGTGGTTCTTTTATTCACTCGCTACACTGTCGTGGGTTACGTCCAAAGATTTTGTTCGCGCAAAACGATACTACCAATTTGGACTACTTCGCACAAAACGAGCATATCACCGTCGGATTTGGAATATAATCATCTGGAAAGTCATCTACTTTTCATTCATTCTAGTGCTCCCTATTTTGGTGACATCGTTTTCATGGTGGATGGTCTTTCTCGCCTTCATTAGTATGCATCTTGTAACCGGAATGGCCATTTCTACGGTGTTTCAAATTGCCCACGTCATGCCTGATCTGGAATTTCCATCGCCAGATGAAAAAGGTGTGATGGAAACGAATAGACTGGTTCATCAGATGGTCACCACCACCAACTTTTGTCCAACAAATAGAGTTTTGACCTGGTTCATTGGAGGGTTGAATTTTCAGGTAGAACATCATCTATTTCCGAACGTATGCCACGTCCATTACCGGAAATTAGCGCCCATCGTAATGAAAACGGCGAAAGAATTTAATATCCCTTATAACTCTGAAGCTTCTTTTTACGGAGCGATCAAGAGTCACTCCAGGATGCTCAAAGAACTAGGAAGAGCAGCCTAAAAACAGTCGAAAAAAGACTGTTCACCAAACAAAACAATAATGAATAATACAAGAAATAAAAATCGCCGCAAGCCTAACAATACGGGTGGAAGCACACAAAAAAGAAGACAGCACCAAACAAGGAAAAAGGCGGTGTCTTCGATTGATCCAAAGTCATTAATCAAAAAAGCTGAAACAGCTATTGAATCAAAACCAGTAGCTACGGGATCGTTCAGTCAGTTTAAACTGAATCAAAGATTACAGCAAAACATCGACAAAAAGGGCTACACCACCCCGACAGAAATACAAAGCCGATCTTATAAAAGCCTTCTAGAAGGCAAGGATATGATTGGGGTAGCCAATACAGGTACAGGAAAAACCGGTGCCTTTCTTATTCCGCTTATCCAAAGACTAGCGGAAAATCCGCGCGATCAATTTACTACACTCGTTGTGGTGCCAACCAGAGAGCTCGCGCTTCAGGTAGAAAGCGAGTTTAAGAGTTTGACTCACGGGATGAAGCTCTTTGTATCGTGCTATATCGGTGGTACAGCGATGGGTAAGGATTTGACCAAAGCTCGTCGCGGAAGCCACATGATCGTAGGTACTCCCGGAAGGCTGATGGATCTGGCCAATCGCGGTGCCATTCGCTTTCAGGATGTTTCGGTGTTGGTATTAGACGAGTTTGACCGAATGCTAGACATGGGTTTCGTCAACGACATCAAGAAAATGGTGGCACGGATGCAGAATAGAGAACAAACCTTGCTTTACTCTGCTACTGTAGATCCGAAGCAGCGCAAGATCATCGATAGCCTGGTATACCGACCTGTTGAGATTAAGGTGAGTCAAGGGACTACATCGACCAACACGGTAGAGCAAGACATTATAGAAGTAGGACCCACTGAAGATAAGTTTGGTAAGCTAGTAGATCTCATCAGCCAGGACAGCTTCGAGCGGGTTATTCTTTTTGCTGAGACCAAGCGACTCGTCAATAGATTGACCAAAAAGCTAAGCCAGACGGGAATTCCGAGTGGGATGATTCACGGCGATAAGTCCCAGAACTATAGAAATGCAGCCATTGAGCAATTCAAGAAGGGTAAAACCAAAGTACTCGTGGCAACAGATGTGGCCGCTCGGGGTATCGACATTCAGGACGTGACCCACGTCATCAACTACCAACTGCCTTTGACGATGGATAGCTATATACACCGCATAGGACGTACAGGCCGGGCCGGCAAGAAAGGCATGGCCTACACATTTATCAATTAAGTATTTATTTAACAACACATATCATGAACGAAGGAACTGTAAAGTTTTTCAACAACACAAAAGGGTTTGGATTTATTCATCCAGCCGACGGAAGCGAAGACATTTTTGTACACGAAAGTGGTCTTGTCGACGAAATCAGAGATAACGACAAAGTATCTTTTGAAAAGACTCAAGGACGCAAAGGAATAAACGCGACTAACGTAAAAGTTATCAGCTAAGCGCATAAGTCATCTATTGAAACGCCCCGAATCGCACTATGCGGTTTGGGGCGTTTTTCTTACTCGTTCCTCCAAGTTTTCGTTTCTTTCCCCCATGAACCCCAAAGTAGACGCCTATATCGACGCACTAGCCGAGTGGCAGGAAGAACTTAAGCACTTGCGAGCCATAGTCGGTGACTGCGGTATGGTAGAAGACTTCAAATGGATGCATCCCTGCTACACCTTTCAGGGAAAGAACGTGGTGATCATCCACGAGTTTAAAGGCTACTGTGCGATTATGTTTACCAAGGGTAGCCTGCTCAAAGATGATGCAGGTGTCCTTTTAAAAATCACCGAAAATGTGCAGGGTGCCCGGCAAATGCGCTTTCACTCTGTAACCGAAGTGGTCGAATCAGAGAAGCTCATCAAGCAATACATATTCGAAGCCATAGAAGTGGAAAAGGCCGGACTCAAAGTGGAGATGAAGAAGACTTCTGATTACGACGTTCCCGCCGAACTGGAGACCTATTTTGCCGACGATCCAGATTACAAAGTGGCTTTCGATCAGCTCACACCGGGGCGTCAGCGTGGCTACTTATTGCATTTCGCCCAACCAAAACAATCCGCCACCAGAACTTCACGCATTGAAAAAAGCCGCGACCGCGTTTTCGCTGGCAAGGGTATCCACGATTGCATTTGTGGATTGTCGAAAAGGATGCCGCGATGCGATGGGTCGCATAAACAGCTGACGGACAAATAAGCCAGTAAACTTCTTGACCTGACGTCATTAAGACATCCCTTCATTTATAGGTACGGTTTAACATTTTTTTTAATAGTTTTAGTCAACCAAACTACCAATTGATGAAAACCTTAGAAAGAATCGGATTCATAGCTCTGGCTATGACTCTCTTGGCCGCATGTGGTCAGCAAGAACCAACCAAAACGGAAACGAGTCAAGATTCCACAAAAGAAGAAACTCCAAAGAGTGAAACAAAGCCATCAGCGCGACCAGCCCACTGGGGCTACACGGGCGATGAAGGTCCTGCAAACTGGGGAAACCTGGATCCTGTGTATAATATGTGTGCACACGGTACTCACCAATCACCTATCGATATTGAAAAGAGCGACGTGGTTGCTGGCACTGACTTCACCTTAAACTACGGTTCCCACCCAGCGTTTCACGTAGCTCATAATGAGCATATGGATGAGATCATCGATAATGGACACACCATTCAAGTTTCGGTGGAAGAAGGAAGTGAAACCACCATTAATGGGAAAACATACGCCCTCAAACAATTCCACTTTCACACACCTAGTGAGCATACCGTAGACGGCATGCACTTTCCTATGGAAATGCACCTAGTGCACCAAAGCGACGACGAAAGTTTAGCTGTAGTAAGCGTCTTGTTTGAAGAAGGAGAAACTCCAAATGCCAATTTTGACAAGATTATTGCTCATATCCCCAATCAGAAAGGAGATTCAAAGCATGTAACGGATACCGAGTTGAACATAAATACAGTGGTACCTTCAGAACAACCTGCCTATCACTATTCTGGTTCTTTGACTACACCACCTTGTAGCGAAGATGTACAGTGGTTGGTCATGAAAAACACCATCTCTCTGACTCCTGAGCAGATCGGTGCGTTTGCAGCAAAAATCGCTGAGAACAACCGACCAGTACAGCCCTTGAACGATCGGGTGGTGAATGCCGACGAAATAGATTTCGAGACCGAATAACACCGCTGAGATGTATTTGAAAAAGCTCATTTGCCTGGGCATTGGACTTATGACACTTCATGGTCTGAAGGCGCAGGACTCAACAGCAGCGGTAGAGCCGGGATGGTTTTTAATCCCAAATACCCAGACAAAACTAAAGATCGGCGGGTATGTCAAATTTGACCTTATCCACGATCTCGATCCAATTGGGTCGCCTGACTTTTTTGATGTGACTAAAATTCCAACCGACGGTTCGGAAGGTGCCAGCACACACTTAAACGCCAAGGAATCGCGACTGCACCTAGACGCACGCACCCAAGTGAATGGCACTAAAATTAGGGCATACTTTGAAGGCGATTTTTACGGAAGTGGCGGTGCGTTTAGAATGCGACATGCCTTCGTGGAAGTTGGTGAAAGATGGATGGCCGGTCAGTGGTGGTCAAACTTTATGGATGAGACCATCATCCCTCCTACCCTCGACTTCGAGAAACCCGGTGCCTATGCCTTCGCGAGAAACCCCATGCTCAGATTCAAGCCGCTGATCACCAAGTCATCTTACATTGCCTTGGCAGTGGAAGTACCCACAGAAACTGGACAAGCACCGGCTGACACTGGAGCCTTCTACAGTCCGTACCCCGACTTTAATGCTCGCTATCGACTCACCAAAGAATGGGGACATATTCAACTGACTGGTTTTGTTGGATATATTACGTACGAGCTCGATGCTGGAGGTAGCCAATCGGCCACACTGTATGGTGCAAACCTATCGGGTCAATTGAATTTATTTAAAGCAGATAAGATTATCTACCAAGCCCTATATGGCCCAGGTGTGGGTCGTTATCGAGGTGGCCTTTCTGTTGGGCTCGATAAGAATGGAAAAATCGAACCAATCGTTGATGAAGGATTTACACTTGGGTACCAGCACCAATGGGTTCCAAAGTTCACGTCACTCGTAGTATATAACCACGGATTCAACTACAATACAGATGGTCAACCGGGAAACAGCTTTAACCGAACCAACTATTTTGCTGCAAACTTGATTTGGCACTTTATGCCAAATGCGTTTGCGGGAATAGAATACCTCTACGGTACGCGTACCAACAAGGATGGTGCCGATGGAGAAGCAAATAGATTTCAGTTCAGTATGAAATACAGCTTCAACTAGAGCCCTTTTACTCACGAACTAAAAAGACTTCACGTATAGCTCACAATCAACCCCTTAACCTAACCAATCATGAGAAAATTAATCATCGCTCTCTCGCTCATAGCCTTAGCTGGCTGTGAATCGGAGAAAAAAGAAAGCCCCGAACAGGTTCCAAAAGCCCAGACTGGCGGAATAGATCGGACCGTGCTGCCCATCGTAGAACCAAAAAGGCAGAAGTATACTGAACTCGACGCCAGAGACGCAACTCCTCCGAAGCGATTTGAAGTAAAAGCCCCAGAGGGCGCTCCAAATGTGGTCGTGCTACTTATCGATGATATGGGCTTTGGTGCCAGCCAAGCTTTTGGTGGCCCTCTTGAAATGCCCACGATCGAACGGCTCGCCGATGCAGGGCTCCGCTACAATAAGTTTCACACCACCTCGCTCTGTGCCCCTACACGGATGGCCTTACTATCTGGGTACAACCATCACAGCAACAATATGGGTGTAATCACCGAAACAGCGACCACCTTTCCCGGATATACAGGTGTGCGACCGCAAACGGTGACGCCAATGGCCGAAGTTCTCCGCCAAAACGGATACAATACAGCTCAATTTGGGAAGAGTCACGAAGTTCCGCCATGGGAAATTTCGAATAACGGCCCCATGGATCGTTGGCCAGCTCATTCCGGATTCGAGAAGTTTTACGGATTCTTGGGGGGAGAGACGAACCAATGGTCTCCGCTCATTTACGATGGAGTGACTTTGATCGAAACTCCAAATGATCCAGACTACCACTTCACCACCGATATGACCAATCAAGCTATATCGTGGGTAAGAACGCAACAGAGTTTGCAGCCCGACAAGCCATTCATGATGTACTACGCCCCGGGAGCTACTCATGCGCCACACCACGCGCCAAAAGAGTGGATTGAGAAGTACAAAGGAAAGTTTGACCAAGGCTGGGACAAGGTGAGAGAAGAAACGCTCGCTAAGCAAATCGAGCTTGGTATTGTACCAGAAAACACGCAGCTAGCGCCAAAGCCCGAAGATATTAAGGATTGGGATACGCTTTCAGATGACGAGAAAAAGCTGTTTGCGCGTCAGATGGAAGTATACGCTGGGTTTGCCTCGCACACCGATCACGAAGTGGGAAGACTCGTAGACGCTATCGAAAAAATGGGCGAGCTTGACAATACCATTTTCATATACATCGCTGGAGACAATGGTGCAAGTGCCGAAGGTCAAATGAATGGTATGTATCAAGAAATGACCTACTTCAACGCCTATCCCGAAACCGTTGATGAAATGCTTACGCATTACGATGAATGGGGTTCGCCGTCTACCTATCCGCATTACTCAGCCGGTTGGGCAGTGGCTATGGATGCGCCGTTCTCCTGGACCAAACAAGTGGGCTCTGACTTTGGTGGAACGAGAAACGGAATGGTTGTTCACTGGCCAAATGGAATTGATCAGACTGGCCAAGTTCGGTCGCAGTTTACGCACGTTATTGACGTTGCTCCCACCATCTATGAACTCGCATCTATTCCTGCACCAGAAATGGTGAACGGAATTGTCCAAGATCCAATAGAGGGAACGAGTTTTGCATATTCTTTCAATCAGGCTGATGCTCCCGAAGAGCATACCACTCAGTATTTTGAGATGTTTGGTAACCGCGCTATTTATCACGATGGTTGGTTAGCGCGCACCATTCACAGGGCTCCATGGAAACAAAAGCCTTCTCACACCCTACAAGAAGATGTTTGGGATCTTTACAATACAAACGAAGACTATAGTTTGGCCAATAACCTTGCCGACGACCAGCCTGAGAGACTTGATGAGCTTCAAAATCTCTTTATGGAAGAAGCTGAGAAGTATCACGTGCTGCCACTAGACGATCGTCTCTTGATTCGAACAGATGCAAAGGCCGTGGGAAGACCTGTCTTACTAGGCGACCGCACATCGGTGACGTACGTTGAAGGTATGCGCGGTATGGGGGTTGATATTTTTATTGACCTGCGCAATACCAGCTATACCATGACTGCTGAAGTAGAAGTCGATGAAAATGGGAACGGCGTCATGGTTTGTCAGGGTGGAAGGTTCGGTGGACTATCGTTTTATGTCAAGAATGGAAAACCAGCATTTAGTTACAATTTCCTAGGTTTGGAAACTACTGACATCATCGCCAACAAGAAGCTAGGCAAAGGAGTGCACACCCTTGTGTATCATTTCGAGTACGATGGAGAGGGCCTAGGTAAAGGTGGACTAGGAACCATCACTGCAGACGGTGTAGAAGTAGCCCAAGGAAGAATAGAACGCACTCAGCCGGGCATATTCTCAGTAGATGACCTGGCCGATGTAGGCATGGATGAGGGTACTTACGTGGCTGACTATGGGAAATCTGATAAATTTTCAGGGAAAATTGAAAAAGTAACGATTGAAGTTTTTCCAGAAAAACCGATTCAGTAAAACCCATGCCTGTAGAAAATACAAATCAGGAATTGGTAAACCCAGAAAAATTGACCCCATCGCGATTGCTTGCCTTTTGCGATGGGGTCTTTGCTATTGCTTCTACCCTACTGGTACTCGGGATAGATATTCCCGAAGGCGAGCATATCCGCGAGGGAAACTTAAATGCGTTTTTCGTTTCCATGGAGCCCTATCTCATCGCCTATGTCACGAGTTTCTTGCTAATCTGCATATACTGGATGCAGCATCACCTTATCTTCAAAATAGTGAAGCACGTAAACTCGAAGCTCATTTGGTTTAATGTGCTCCTTTTAGTTGTTGTATCACTCCTGCCTTTTATCTCCAAGCTAAAATCACTGTACAGAACCGATGTAGAAGTGACCATTATTTTCGCATCTGCGCACTTCTTGTGCGGTATGATCATGTTTATGATCTGGAATTATGTTTCCAAGCATAGCGAATGGCATACGCATGAAATCCCTAGAGGCGTTATTCAATCTATTTCGAGAATGATTCTGTTAACACCGGTTATTTGTATCGTTTCGGTTTTCACGGCATTCACTATGCCTTCGTTGAGCAACTACATTCTTCTCCTTATTCCTATTCTGCTGATGGGTAGGGCTTTTTTGAAGAAAGCAGGTTGATGAAGCAATGCGATTTACTGTTTAGTCTCAATGATAAACAGATATTTGAGCTTGAAATCCTTATAACTTCTTGGATACGGCAAGATTTCAACATTTATAACTAAACTTGCCCCAAATCAATCTCACCCAACTATGAAATCTAGCCTTTCTCCCTTTCGCTTTGGAGTAATTTGTGCGGGAATTGCAATTCTCGCCTCTTGCCAGCCTGCCGAAAAGAAAAGCGATAAAACGACCACAAAATCAGATGATGGGTTCAAAGGCACCATCGCTTTGGATGTACGTGATTCAAAACCCGACTGGTCGGCTTTTACTCCAAAAAGTGCTCCAGAAGGAGCTCCAAACATTCTATTTATTCTCTATGACGATACCGGACTAGGAGCCTGGTCGCCATACGGTGGGCGAATCAATATGCCTACAATGGATCGACTCGCTGAAAACGGATTGACCTATACGCAGTGGCATACAACTGCACTCTGCTCCCCTACTCGTTCGACTATTCTAACCGGTAGAAACCACCACTTAAACGGAATGGCTGCCATTACTGAAACTGCAGATGGTTATCCCGGAGCCAATGGACGTGTACCTGACGACTGTGCCCCATTTGCACAAATCATGCGTGACAATGGATGGAGTACATTTTGGATTGGAAAGAACCACAATGTTCCCGAGCAAGATGTAGCTCCAGGTGGAAGCCGATCTGAATGGCCAAACTCAATTGGCTTTGATCGCTACTATGGTTTTATCGGGGGTGAAACCAATAACTGGTACCCGGATCTGGTTGAAGACAACCATTTCACTGAAGCTCCTGCTACTCCAGAAGAAGGCTATCACCTTTCGAAGGATTTAGCAGATAAAGCGCTTCAGATGCTCCGCAATCAAAACGCCACAAACCCATCTAAGCCTTGGTATATGTGGTATTGTCCTGGGGCAAATCACGCGCCACACCACTCACCAAAAGAATACGCTGATAAGTACAAAGGCAAATTCGACGATGGATACGACGCTTACCGCGACTGGGTGGTAGAAAGAATGAAGGAAAAGGGAATTCTTCCTGAAAATACGGAGATGGTTGACTTCAACCCAATTCCAGAAAACATGGCTAACCCTGCTGACTACGTGCGGCCTTGGGATGAACTAAACGATGATGAAAAGCGACTTTTCTCGCGAATGGCAGAAGTTTACGCCGGATTCTCTGAGTACACTGATGCTCAAGTAGGTCGAGTTATAGACTACCTCGAGGAGTCAGGACAGTTGGATAATACCATCGTGCTCTACGCAGCAGACAATGGTGCTTCAGGAGAAGGAAGCCCGAATGGATCGGTGAATGAAAACAAGTTCTTTAACGGTTATCCAGATGAACTATCAGAAAACATGAAGTATCTGGAAGTTCTCGGTGGACCAGAGACCTACAACCACTTCCCTACGGGTTGGGCTGCTGCCTTTTCTGCTCCGTTTAAAATGTTCAAGCGTTACTCTCAGTTTGCCGGTGGAACCAATGACCCATTGGTTATTCACTGGCCAAAAGGAATCAAAGCAAAAGGAGAGATTCGTCATCAATATCACCATTCTGTTGACATCGTGCCAACTCTATTAGAAGCTTGTGGGGTAGAGATGCCAGAGGTATACAACGGCGTTGAGCAAACTCCCCTGTCAGGCGTTTCAATGGCTTATACCTTCAATGCAGAGCCAAACGCACCAACTCAAAAGGATGTGCAGTATTACTGCATGTTGGGTACGCGCGGAATCTGGAAAGACGGATGGAAAGCCGCGACTATCCACGCTCCGCTCACAGGTAAAGGTAATTTTGATGATGACGTCTGGGAGCTCTATCACGTAGAAGAAGATCGAGCAGAGTCTATAAACTTGGCTGAAGAACATCCTGAGAAGCTTCAAGAGCTGATTGACACTTGGTTTGAAGAAGCTGAAAAGAATAAAGTGCTTCCCCTTGATGATAGAAGTGCAGCTGAGATCTTGACCATTGAGCGTCCATCTCAAGAGCCGCCAAGAGATCGCTATGTTTACTACCCAAATACCGCTCCCGTACCTGAAGGAGTTGCCGTGAACATCAGAGGTAGAAGCTACAAGATCCTAGCGAATGTAGATCTAGAGTCAAATTCAAAAGGAGTGCTCTTTGCGCATGGATCGCGATTTGGTGGACATGCACTCTTTATCAAAGATCAAAAACTTTACTACTCTTACAATTTCCTAGGTATTAAGCCTGAGCAAGTGCTTATGTCTAGTGAAAAGTTGGGCGCAGGCAAGCACACTTTAGGGCTCGAATTCACCAAGGAGCGAACAGGTGAGTACGGCGAAACCTATGGTACTGCCAAGCTCTATATCGATGATAAAGTAGTCGCCGAAAAAGAGATAAAAACCCAGCCGGCTAAGTTTACCTTATCGGGTGATGGGCTTTGTGTAGGATATGACAGTGGTGATAATGTGAGTGATCTATACAAAACACCTGGAGAGTTTGAAGGTGGAAAGATCCAGTTTGTAGGAGTAACTGTAGAAGGCACTCCATATGTGGATTTGGAAGCAGAAGCCCGTAGGGTTTTGATGACACACTAAAATCCTGATATTTCTATAAAAAGCCGAACTCGCTACTGTGAGTTCGGCTTTTTCTTGATGCTAGCAGTCTGGTTTTCATATAGTTGCCATAAGTTTACAGCTTAAGCAACCTAATCTCTAAAATTTTCTCTAACCTTTTCAAGAACCTTATCACAGACGAGCTCACTTATCGATAGAGAAATCAATCCAGTCGGCAAGATACATATCTTCATCTCGATAGGTTCCAATTAAATTAATACGATATCAAACCAAACGCTCATTTACTGTCCTTATATTTACCCCATCAACCAAATAAGCGATTCAATAATGAAAAGATTAAACGCGGTACTGGCAGCATCTCTGATGGCTGTATGTACCTATGCACAAGACAAACCCAATATCCTAGTGATTTGGGGAGACGACATTGGATGGTCGAATGTAAGTTTTAACAACGACGGATTGATGGGGTACGAAACGCCAAACATTGACCGTGTGGCTAATGAAGGAGCCAAGTTCACCGATTGGTATGCACAGCAATCTTGTACGGCAGGTCGCGCTGCATTCATACTTGGCCAACACCCATTTAGAACAGGGCTTCTGACAATTGGTATGCCTGGTGATTCTCACGGCATCCAAGAATCTCAACCCACTATTGCAGAGCTTCTTAAGCCGCATGGGTATACTTCAGGGCAGTTCGGTAAAAACCACCTTGGAGATCAAGATGAGCATTTACCGACGAACCACGGATTCGATGAGTTCTTTGGTAACCTTTACCACCTCAACGCTGAAGAAGAGCCAGAAGGGTATTACTACCCAGAAGATCCAGAGTTTCGTAAGAAGTATGGGCCACGAGGAGTAATTCACAGTACGGCTGATGGAAAAATCGAAGATACCGGCCCTTTGACCAAGAAGCGTATGGAGACCGTTGACAAAGAATTTGAAGATGCGGCTGTAAAGTTCATTCGCAAAGCACACGAAGACGGGAAACCATTCTTCGTTTGGATGAACTCAACGCGTTGTCACGTTTGGACTCACCTGAGTGAAGAAAGCGATGGAGCCACGGGTATCGGGCTCTACCCTGATGCGATGGTAGAGCACGATATGGCGGTTGGCCGTCTTCTAGACTTGCTTGATGAACTGGGGATTGCAGACAATACCATTGTGATGTACTCAACCGACAATGGTGCTGAGAAATTCACTTGGCCTGATGGTGGTTCAACCCCATTTAGAGGCGAAAAAGGAACAACGTGGGAAGGCGGTTTCCGCGTACCATGTGCTATCAGATGGCCCGACGTTATTGAACCGGGAACAGTATACAACGACATCTTTTCGCACGAAGACATGATGCCGACTCTAGTTGCAGCAGCTGGTGAACCAGATATCAAAGAGAAAGTATTGAACGGTTATTCTGCCAATGGACGGACCTTTAAGCAACACCTGGATGGCTACAATTTGATGCCTTACTTCAAAGGTGAAGTTGAAGAAGCACCACGAAAGGAAATCTTCTACTTCGATGCTGGAGCAAATCTCAACGCGATTCGCTATGCAGATTGGAAACTTCACTTTACCATTCAAGAAGGAAATATTTCAACTGCATATCGTAAGTCTCCAAGCTGGCCTTTGGCTATCAACTTGAGAGCAGATCCATACGAAGTGTCATTTGAATCTGGAATGTACACTCGCTGGTATGGAGAAAACATGTGGTTATTTGTACCCGCACAGCGTTTTGCTGCCGAGTTTCTAGGAACTTTTAAGGATTTCCCACCACAAACGGGATCTTCGCTGTCGGTTGACAAAGTTGTCCAATCGTTGGCGACGCCACCGAGAAACTAGATCGCTGATTATTGAAATATTAAAAAGGAGTATCTTTTCAGGTACTCCTTTTTTTAACCATTTTCAATCCCAAAACCAATCGAGAAAATGAGTGCGCACCAATCTATACAGGAACTTAGAAAGCGAATGCAGGCTTCCATAATCGGTCAGGATGACTTGGTCGATAAATTGATCCTCGTTCTTTTGGCAAATGGCAACATGCTTTTGGAAGGGCTTCCCGGCTTAGCCAAAACGCGAGCCATCAAATCGCTGGCCAAGGAATTGAACTGTGGGCTGAGCCGAATTCAGTTTACGCCTGATCTACTTCCTTCTGATGTGACGGGAACCGAAATCTACCAGCCCAATTCCGATGAAAAATTCATTTTCCAAAAAGGGCCCATATTCAGCAATCTCATCCTAGCCGATGAGATAAACCGCTCGCCGGCCAAAGTGCAATCGGCGCTACTGGAAGCCATGGAAGAGCGACAGGTATCGGTAGCTGGCAAGACCTATAAAATGGATCCGCTCTTTATGGTTCTCGCCACCCAAAACCCCGTGGAGCAAGAAGGAACCTATCCCCTACCCGAAGCGCAGATGGACCGCTTCCTGATGCATGTCATGATAGACTATCCCGACGATGCTTCGGAAGTAAAGATCATGCGTCTAAACCGAGAAGAGCAGCACGGCAATTCGGAAGAGAAGCACGACAAGCTCGATCCAAAAATC
Source organism: Bacteroidia bacterium (assembly GCA_030427905.1). Lineage (GTDB taxonomy): Bacteria > Bacteroidota > Bacteroidia > Flavobacteriales_D > Cryomorphaceae > CBDDKU01. Next base: position 257,982 of record JAUICL010000004.1, on the reverse strand, counting down.
ATATTTGAAGCGAGAAAAGAGATCGCCAAAATCACTATTTCGGAAGCAATGGAAAAGTACATAGTCGACATCATCTCCGCTACGCGCTACCCGAAGAAATACGATGAAGAGCTCGACGCCTGGATAGACTTTGGAGCAAGTCCGCGTGGTACCATCGCCATAGACCGTTGCGCCAGAACCCATGCCTGGATGAATGGGCGCGATAGCGTAACCACTGATGATGTACGCGCAGTGACACTCGACTGTCTCAGACACCGATTGATCCTGAGCTACGAAGCCAACGCCGATCGAATCTCACACGACACCGTGCTCAAGAAGATCTTGGAAAAAGTAGCGGTAATCGCATAAATGGATAAGGATACTAAATATCCGGAACCAGTCTTTACCTCACTCGATTCCTTGCTGAGAATGGAGCGTATTGCCCAGCAATTTAGCCTCCAAGCCAATCGGCAGAAAGTGAGTTCTGTATTGGGAGGAAAACACGCTTCAAAACTCCGTGGTCGCGGCCTTGACTTTGAAGAAGTGCGGCTCTACAGCAAAGGCGACGATATACGCACCATCGATTGGAAAGTGACAGCGCGAACTGGCGAGACCCATACACGGGTTTTCTCTGAAGAAAAAGAAAAGCCAGCTCTGATTGTAGTCGATCAATCGAGGTCGATGTTCTTTGGGTCAAAAGAAACCACGAAGGCTACGCGTGCAGCCGAATTGGCTGCCACACTAGCATTTAGAGTCCTAAAGGAAGGAGATCGCGTGGGTGGTGTGGTGTTTGCCGACAAGGGAATCGACATCGTTGCCCCCAAAAGAGATCGACGCAATATTCTCCGATTTTTTGAGAAAATTGTAAAGCGAAACCAAGAACTGAGCGAGCTCAATGATCTCGATTTTGAACTGGCATTTAAGGAAGCTTCAAGCAAGATCAAAAACATCGTGACCCACGACTACCTCGTTGTTTTCATCAGCGACTTCCACCGCTACTCTCCCGAGACGATCAAATACCTGACCATCATGGCGCAACACAACGATGTGATTGCGGCCAAGATCTACGACCCCATGGAGCGCGACTTGCCCGAAGCCAATTTTATTGCGGGTGATGACCGCCAACAGGTCAACGTGAAAGGCAAGCGAAAAGACATTAGAGATCGGGTGAGCAGTGATTTTGATCGTGATTTTGAAGACTTCAAGCTCAAGCTAAAAAAGCACCGAATTCCAACATTCTTAATCAACACCGCTGAGCCGCTTGAAGATCAATTGAAGGGATATTTTAAAAACGCTGGACGATGAGTTTTCAAGAGGCGACAGACTCCTTGAGTGTTATGGCTCAAAACCTAAACTTGGCCCCATTGCAAGAGCCCGATCCGGTGCCTTTTACCTTTGAGACTATTGGTTGGAAAGTTCTGGCTGCGGTCTTGATAGTCATCGCCGCTGCCACCATCATTGTTTTGATAAGACATTACCGAAAGAACCGTTACCGACGTCAAGCCCTGAGCGAATTGAATCAATTGTCCGGCGCTGAGCAGCTCGGTCATGGCTTGATCACCCTAAAACGCACAGCCATTTCAGTTTATAGCCGTGAAGAAGTGGCATCACTCACAGGTGCGTCATGGTATGCTTTTCTGGATGAAACCACAAAAGGACGAACGAGGCTATCGAGCTATGAAGCCCAGCTGACAGCATACGTTTTTGAAGAAAAGGTACCCGCTGAATCTGACCGCAAAGCGATTGTAGAACAAATAGAAAATTGGATAAAAAACCACCGTGCTACCAGCTAATTTTGAAATAGCATACCCTTGGGTGTTTTGGCTACTACCACTCCCTGTCCTGGTGTACCTTTTGGTACCGCGGTTGCGGATGCGGAGCGCGTCACTTCGCATGCCCAGTGTGGAAAAAATCTCTGTGAGTACGGGTGAAAAGCTTCGGAAATCGGCTTTCGTAAAACGGAGAAACGCCTTCTATTGGATTGTCCTACTCATTAGTTGGATTCTGCTCATCGGGGCATTCTCGTCGCCACAAATTGTGGGCGAACCCGAAATGGAAGTCAAGACTTCCAGAAACTTCCTGATTACAGCCGACATCTCATTTAGTATGGCTCACAAAGATTGGGTGCTCGATGGACAAAAAACCAGACGATGGGACGCAGTCAAAAACTTGATGCACGACTTTATCTCCCGACGAGAAGGCGATCGAATGGGACTCTTGTTTTTCGCTACGAACTCCTACGTGCAAGCTCCATTCACCCCCGACTTGAAAACGGTAGACCAATTGCTCGAAGAAGCCGATGTGGGGATGGCGGGGCAGATGACGAACATCGGAAAAGCCATCTCCAAAGGTGTGGACATGTTTGCCGAAGATTCGATCAAAACTAAGGTCATGCTGCTGCTCACTGATGGGGTGGACGCGGGCACTGACATCCTCCCACTCGATGGTGCCCAAATGGCCAAACGCGATAGCGTGATCGTTTATACCATAGGCATTGGAGAACCGGGAAAAGGCGGTTCTGACTTGGACGAGAAAACGCTCCAGGAAATCGCGGAAATCACGGGAGGTAAATACTTCCGCGCCAAGGATGCCGAAGAATTAGAGAAAATATACGCCGTAGTAGATAAACTCGAACCCATTGAGTATAGAGAGAAGAAGTACAAACCCGTGACTGTGCTCTACCACTACCCGCTGGGTATTTCGCTCGCTCTGCTCCTATTTCTGAGTTTATTGGGAAGTATTCTTTCATTGATTAACAAAGCCCGATTGAAGCATGCTGCATGATGTTTTTCCCATATCGTGGAGTGATTTTCACTTTATCAGGCCCCAGTTTCTTTGGGCTCTGGTTCCCGTGGCTTTGGTGTTCTTGATGGGAATACTCAGTATCCGTGAAGATGTAAAGTGGAAGAAAATAATCGCCCCGCACCTGAGACCATACGTGATCGGAAAGGGGCGAACGGGTATTAAAGTGACCATGCAAGTCGTTCAGTTTTTGGCCTTTTGCATTGGAGTCGTTGCCTTGGCTGGCCCGACCTGGAAAAAAGTAGAACTTCCGGGTAAAACGCTTGAGAGCCCACTAGTGATCCTTCTCGACCTATCTCAGAGTATGATGGCGAGCGATATGCAGCCAAACCGGTTGGAGCGGGCCAAGTTCAAAATCCAAGACCTGCTGAAGGCAGACCCAGGTGCCCGAGTAGCTCTAGTCGGTTTTGCTGGAACTGCTCATACCATTGTGCCCTTGTCCGACGATTATCGCATCATCAATACCCATATTGAAAACTTATCGCCAAAGGTGATGCCGTTTCGAGGTTCCGATCTCAGGAAGGCTTTTGCCCTTGCCGACACGCTTCTTTCTGTTACCGAAGCACCGGGACGCGTTCTGCTCTTTACCGATGAGTTTGAAGACGCCGACTTTAATCTTTTGCAAGCATTCACCCGAGATAAAAACCGCACCATAGATGTGATGCCGATGAGTACGGCCATGGGTAGCGAAGTGCCGGCCTACTCTGGGCGGGGCAGCCTGATGGATGAAGGAAAGGCCGTGTATTCGAGCCTGAATGCTGACGCCCTTTCCAAAATAAATTCACTCGAACAGGTCACTGTCCACCAGCTCACACTCGATCAGAGTGATGTGGAATTGATCGCAAAAACGACTCGCGAAAATCTAGAGTTTACCGAGAAGCCAGAGAAGAAAGAAGACGATTGGCGCGACTTTGGGGTTCTATTCCTAATTCCCGTTGTGGCCATTGTGCTCTTGTGGTTCCGGAAAGGATGGGTGCTCTACACCACCTTGGGGGTTTTGTTTTTGAGCTCCTGCCAATCTGATGGCTCAAAGACCTTCGAAGATCTCTGGTTCACACCCGACTACCAAGGCCAGCGCTTAAGCGACCAAGGAGATTACACCGCTGCGGCAGACGCCTACCAAGATCCACTGCGCAAGGGTGTGGCTTATTTTAAAGCCGCCGACTACGACGACGCTATTCTTGAGTTCAGCAAGGACACCACTTCTTTGGGCGCATACAATTTGGGGCTGGCTTATTATAAAAATGGTGATTATGCTTCGGCCATGTTGGCCTTTGGTCAGGCAGCCGAGATGGATCCCACTATGCAAGCGGCCCAAGATGGGTATTCGAAATTAGAGCGCGTGCTCCAGGAAACATCCCAAGCCAGCCTGGCAGAAGCTCAAGAGAGCAAGGAAAAAGGCAAAGCCAAGAACGAGGAAAACAAGAGCATGGAAGACCTAAGCGGTGGCGGGCAAGAAGCCACTAAGAAAGATATGGAGAAGGAAAGGTTGGAAGAAACGGTCAATACGGATATTCGAAAAGGAAAGGAAATGGATGAAGTTCCAGATGATTTTGAATCTGGCAGCGAGCAAAACAACCAGAAAGTCCTGATGCGAAAGATCGACGATGATCCGGCTCGTTTCCTGATGAAGAAATTTGAATTCGAAGTAAAGCGCAAAAACTTGAAGCCAAATGCCAATGAAAAGCCTTGGTAGAACATATTGCTCCAGTTTGAAGGGTTTGCGCTGGAGCTATTCCCTGCTTCTTGCGTTAGCGCTTTTCATTTCCGGTACGGCAAAAAGCCAGGAACTTTGGAGCGAGGTGCAATTAAACAAGACCAAAGTATATGTCGGTGAGCCAGTCGAAGTGTCCATTTTCGTGTACACATCCACGTGGTTTACTTCGGGGGTCGATCCAGGAAATATCAAGGTTAACAATGCCAGCACCGTTTATTTCCGATCGGTGAGCACGAGTAAATCGCGTGGCGGTAAGACATACTCCGGTGTGCAGATGATCTTCAACGTTTTTCCTTTTGAAGAGGGAAGTCTGACTTTTCCATCGATTAAAGTCGAAGTGGAAACACCTCCGGATGGTGGATACAAAGGAGTTTCGCGAACGGTGTCTACAAAGGAGCGCGTGATAACCGTCAAACCCATTCCACCGGGCTTCGACCCTTCTAATTGGCTGGTGACTTCTGATCTTTCGGTTAGAGATAACTGGAGCGGCGACTTGGCTCACGTCAAGGTAGGCGATGTGGTAGAACGACGTCTCTCCTTGGTTGCTCAAAACACGATTGCAGCGCTCATTCCCACCATCACTTGGGATAGCATTCCGCAGGTAAGTCTTTACCCCAAGACACCGAGTGCACAAAACAACCGAACTAAAACATCTATCAGCGCCAGCTCGGAAGAAACCGTGCGTTACTTGTTTGAGCAGGAAGGTGAAGTGACCATTCCTAAAAAGGTCATTCAATGGTGGCACCCTTACCAGCAAAAGCTATACAAACGCACGCTTCCAGCTAAAACGATAACTGTTGGCCCCAATCCCGATTTGGGAATTGTCGCTTCGATCAAAGATTCGCTCGCTGCGGAGCTCCGAGCTGAACAAGCAGCTGCCACAGAAGCCGAATCGCCTCGGGATTTCAAAACCATCGCCAAAAAGGTGGCGGCGTATGGATTGGGCTTAGCCATTTTGATTTTCCTGATTTGGAAACTCAAAGAATTCATCGATCGTCGTCGCCTGGCTCACAAAGCCTACTTAGAATCCGAAGAGCACTATTTCAAGTTATTTTTAAAATCACTCGATGCAAATGACGAAGGCAATAAGAAGGCAAGTCTCTACGCTTGGCTAGATCGCTTGAACCTCGAAGAACCAAGCCTGAAATATCTTCTCGATCACTTCGGTGACAAATTCACCAAACCGGAAACCGCCATTCAAAAATTAACGGCACAGCAATGGAAAGAAATGCGGCGTGCTACTCTCACAAACTATATTCCGAAAGATTCGAATGACTGGATTAACCCGTGAATTGTAATCTACCTCTTAATAATACGCTCTACTGTCACTCCCCTGGCGTCTTGGAGTTTCAGAAAGTAAAGCCCCGCAGGTAATTCAGATAAGTCAATTTGCTCCGGCATACTGCCCGACCACGATTTGATCTCATCCCCGTCCACTGAAATAAGAGAGGCTTGATGCACTTCACTCTCTCCTATTGATTTCAAATTGAGCAAACCAGCAGTGGGGTTCGGGTAAAGTTGGATCGATCTTCGTTCTGACACATCACCAGCACTTAGGGCTTGAGTGTTAAACTTGGCTGTTAGTAATACACCTGGCTCCCCATTGATGACTTCGCCGTCAATGGTCATCTCTCCGCTAATTGTGGCCGTAATTACGAACTCATCAACTCCTACTACCGCGATAGATGCACCCGCATCAAAATTCATAGACCCAAAAGTACGTGCCCAACGTAGGTCTCCACTGGGTGCGTATGACGCGACGAAGATATCGCGTGTTCCTTCGTTTTCCGTTACATCTCCATTCTCCCAGGTAATTGCATTTCCTCGAGCATAGCCTATGATGTAGGTATTCATCTCCGAATCAACTCCCATTGGTTGCTGTTCTGAAGGGAAAGCGCCAGACCACCCCGTAGAGTCCACAACTTCATTGACCCAGTTATATGCTTCATCTTGCACCTTGGTCAGAAAATAATCGAGTCCAATTTCATTCGGACCAGTAAATGGATGGTCTTCAAAAGTAGGAGCTATAGCAGTACCCCCAAACCAATATGTGACTCCTTCGCCACTCCATCCAAAGGATCGTACACAAGAAATATCATCTATGATTTTGAACCACTCGAAGTTTAGCTCAGTATCAGTTGAAATAATGTAATTATTATAAAATGCCGGTGGTACGATCTCCAAACCATCTATGGTAGTAGCTTGAGCACATGAACCAAGCAGAATGTAACCAGTGCCATCTGATTTCTCTTCAATTCCTGTAACGTAGCCCATACCAGGAAGATCCTTTGTCATAAGCACCTGACCATCCAAGCTTATTACTTTGAGCTCAACAGAATTCGCAAATCCGTTTTGATTTACGTAGAGAAATTCACCGCTTGAAGTGATTCCCACTCCGGCCAAATTATTGGTACTTGGTTCCACATAAGAATATGCCCCTTCACTATCTCTCTTGACGAATATATCTTTGCTAAATCCATTCTCAGTGGTGACCCATTCTGAACCCAGCTGAATACTGTCTTTGACAATGATGTGCATGTAGAGATCATTTTCTACGGCCTTTATATCGGCGACATGCCCTTGCCCAGGAAGTATTATTTCTGAGAGCAAAATACCGTCAAGATCAAACTTTCGTAGCATGAGCTTTCCATATTCTATGGTAGAAATAATGTCCTGGTTTTCTTTGATAGAAGCAACCCATACGCCGTCATCGGTTACTGCCATGGGGCCGTGAAAATAAGTGCTATTTATAACATCACTTGGTGTATGTACATCATACCACTCAAGGGTTTGAGAAAAACAGCTAAGGGATGAAAGGAACAACAGTAACGTAAAGATTCTAGAAAACATCTAAGTTCAATTTATTCATTTGACGCTTCCCAGCACCACTAAGATGCTTCGCGAGAATTAACACATTCGGTAGTATTGTAATCCTAGTTTTAGTATGATCGCATAAAGTACACCCCTGTTAAGTATAATTGTAAAAACAGGTTTTAACTGCTTATGAAAAATGTTCCTTTCGAGCATAGAAAAGTTTTTTAATTGAGCTTTCTCAGAGTTTTTAAATTTAGCCCATGGATTACAGAATCAAAAGTATTTTGTTTTGGAGTGTACTGGTCTCGAGTATATTCATCTCTACACTGACTTCCGCTCAAGAGAACAAAAGTTCTCAAAATGCTATACATCAAGCCTATTATGATAGCTTGAAATCCATGAACTACGATCGGGCACTACCATTCTTAGGTGCCAAGGCCTACAAGCGGGGGTTTGATATCCAATTGCCCTACGGGGCCAGTGTGATCTATTTCACTCAAACGCAAGAAATAGATATTTCGAGTGTTAAAATCGGACTCAATGGTGGGCCAATGGCTGACCTGAGCAATTTTATAAAGTTTGGACCAACCATTGCTACAACTCATGCGGTGACCTTTCGCCCTGATATTTGGGTACTTCCTTTTCTAAATGTTTACGGGGTAATTGGTGGAGGAACAACGAATACCGATGTCACTCTTATCGAGCCCATCGGGTTTGAAACTTCTCAGCACTTTGAAGCAACATCATTCGGTCTTGGGATGACTTTAGCAGGAAAGGTTGGCCAACTTGTAGTAATATGGGACAACAACTACAACTTTGTAGATGTAGACGTAATTGTGGAGCCAGTTCCAGCATTCAATAGTAGTCTAAGATTAGGTCACAATTTTATTGATGAAAAAAGAGCAGACCGAATGCTCACTGCTTGGGTGGGTACATTTTATCAGCAAATCAATAGCGACACGCGCGGGAGCATACCGATTAGTGATATCTTTCCTTCGATAGGAACAGGTAGCAATATAGAAACCATGCGTGAGTGGGCCAGTGGACTTCCACCAGGACAAAGAGTGATTGCCAACCAAATAATTGATAAGATTGAAGAGTATGGAGAAGGAAACGATGTTGGAAACTCCAAGATTGACTATCAACTCGATAAAGAAGTGGCCGCTCCATTTAACCTTCTCCTTGGGGCGCAGTATCAAATAAATAAGCATTGGATGTATCGAGTAGAGTTGGGTGTTTTTGGAAAGCGTAGCCAGTTCTTGCTCAATGCAAACTACCGTTTCTAGCCTAGTTCATTTTCACTCAACAGACTCATTTCGCCTAATCGGAATACGATAAAGCCATTGAATTAAGAGCAATCTTTCCCAAGAATTGATTCAGTTCTTTAAGCCTAGTTGGCAGGTTTCAATTTTTATCGAACTGCTAATAAATTCCGTCTTTAGCTTATCTTTAGATTCAAACTAAAATTATGTTGCGACTCCTACTCATTTCCTTGTGCTTTGGTACTTCCTTTTTTCACGCCACAGCTCAAATTGTTGATCTAGAATTGGCTTCGGACTCTTGGCCTCCGTTCACTCACTCTGAAGAATCTATGGCTGTAGCTGGGCAGTTGGTGCGTGAGGCGTTGAATAGAAATGAAATCGCGACGAGCACAAAGATAATTCCCTTCAAAAACGTCTTATCGGGACTTCAAACTGGGGACTACGATGGATCAGCTGCCTTGTGGAAAGACGAAGAAAGAGAAGGCTACCTTCGGTTTTCTGACCCTTATTTACAAAACCAACTCGTTCTTGTTTCCAAGATTGGTGGCGACGTTTCTATGAGCGATTTGAGCGAGCTTCCAGATGGAACCACACTAGGTATCGTAGACTCCTACTCTTATGGGCCCGAGTCTGCAGACTTTGAGCACTTGGAGATTGTAAGCGGTGAAAGCGATCAAGCCAATCTCAATGCCTTACTGAAAGGCAGAGTCGAATACATTCTTATCGATGATTTATTGATTCACTACCTCATGCAGTTTCAGCCCGGTGATTTGGCGACTCACTTAGAAGTCGGTCATGTGCCATTGGTCACGCGGTCACTGTATTTTGCCGTGCGAGAAGACCTAGAAGGTGGAGAAGAGTTGATGGCTAAGTTCAACAGGACTATCGGTGAGATGATAGCAGATGGAAGCTACCATCGGATTTTGAAATTGCATTGGATCAAGGCCGATATCGATGGCGATGGAAAACTTGAAATGATATCAGCCGGTAGCACAGCAGGTCTTGAGCCCCCTAGTCGTTCCTACAGCGTCGCAACTGACGAAGAACATTTGGCGATGGCAGCAACCGACAACACCTATTACATCGATGGTACTATCTACCAAAGCTGGGATGAAGTTCCAGAGAAGTACAAACGCCCAACTCCGCGCAAAGAAGATGTCGAGGACTTCACTTTTATGCGTATGAATTTCTAGTTTGCAACGACTTCTTTCTTTTTGGTGATACACCACAATATACCAATCGGTATTTTTTATACCTTTGTCCCATGGCCAAGAAGTCAGAGCTCACCACGCAGTATATCATTGAGAAGGTAGCTCCCGTCTTTAATACGATGGGCTACAAGGCCACGTCCATGACTGATATTACACGGGTGACGGGCCTTACAAAAGGTGCCATCTACGGAAACTTCGAAAATAAGGAACATCTGGCCGTTGAAGCATTTAATTACAATGTAAGAACGGTAATCTGGAAGCTCGCCGATTTGATGAACATGGTGGAATCGCCCCATGCCAAGCTCCAAATTATGACGCACTTCTATCGAAACTACTACAACGATACGATAGCAGTTGGGGGTTGTCCACTGCTCAATGTGGGCGTAGATTCGAATAATATGAATCCGCAACTTCACCAGCGAGTTGTTACCGTGCTAAAAAAGCTTCAGAAAAACATGATCAAAATAGTGAAAGCTGGGCAAGAGCAAGGTGAATTTAAAGCGAGCCTTGATGCCAAAGTAGAAGGCAAAAGGCTGGTTTCGCTTATAGAGGGAGCTGTGTTCACTGCTAGCATGCTGAAAGATCCCCAGCACCTGAGCGACACCATGGACTTTGTAGACCAAATGATAAAAGACTACTGGACGAGCTAATATATTTTTTACCTTCTAATATACCGTTTGGTATATTTTAAACCGAAACCATGAAACCACAACTCCTATTCATCAAAACCTATTTCAAGATTCTCGATCGGATAGACTCTAAAAAAGCCGGTGATATCGCTTTTGATTTTATGCAGAAAACGCAGCGCTTACCTTTCAAGAAAAAGGAAATCGCTTTTTACAACACAGCACATCACTTTTCTGCCCCTTCAGAACTCGGGGATATTCAATGCTATGAAATCGGAGACCCAGCGGGTGCACCTGTAATTCTTGTACATGGCTGGGAGTCAAACGCTGGGAGTATGTCGGGTATTGGCAACGTATTGGCCTATCAAGGATATCATGTCATCAGCTTTGATCTTCCTGCCCATGGCCATTCAAAACACCGCAAAACAAATCTGAAGGAATGCACTTTAGCACTGGAAGCGGTGATCCGTCGGGTCAATCCGGCTGTACCCATTTCTATAGTCACCCATTCGTTCGGTTCGGCAGTGGCTACACATACGCTTTCTCGAAATCCTATTGCCATTGATAGGTTTATCATCCTGACCAGCCCAAACGACTTCTCGGAATTTATCGAACCATTCTCAAGACTAGTAGGGTTCTCCAAACCGGCGCTAAATCAGATTATTTCAAACGCTGAGTACTTGTTTGATGAACCCTTTTCATCGCTTCAAGTGAACCACAAAATGAAAGATGTGTTTCCGAATAGGCGCGGCATTATCCATGATAAGTTTGATAGAGTCATTCCCTTCAAAAATTCCGAAATGCTCGCTAGCAACCACCCAGACACAGAGCTTGTGGCGTTGGAAAAAACCGGACACTACAGAATGTTGTGGAACGATGTGGTACACGATCAAATTAAGATTTGGTTCTCTCCCACCCCTGATTCTAGTCTTAACCTTCACGTCCACACCTGAACGCTCAACCTCAGTAAAGTCTAGTAGTCACCATCTTAAAAAATCACAAATCTAATTAGGCATCACTTTTTTTCGTTTCTTCGAGTTAATACAGACCAATCAAACCCATCATGAAGAAACTAATCCTCGGGCTATTCAGCGCCCTTACCGTCTTACTTTGCCATGCGCAAGAGAATCCACTTTGGTTGAAATTTCCAAGTATTTCTCCCGATGGTAAAACCATTGCCTTTTCTTTTCAAGGAGATATTTACACCGTACCTCGCGGTGGCGGTGTTGCCACGGCTATTACGCACACCGATGATTATGAATCACACCCCGTTTGGAAAGCCGACGGTCAGAAAATTGCCTTCGCCTCGGTGAGAAATGGCAATCGAGACATCTATGTTGTCGATGCCAAAGGCGGTGCCCCTACCCGTGTCACTTTTCACAGTTCATGGGATCTTCCTAGTGAGTACCTGAGCGATGGGCGAATTGTGTTTGAATCATCTCGGTTAGATGATCACCGATCGGTGTTGTTTCCATCAGGCGTATTGAGCGAACTCTATACCGTGTCTGATACTGGCAGCCGGCCCACACAATTAATCACCACACCGGCTATTGCCACTAATTTTTCGGCTGATGAGACCAAGTTTTTGTACCACGACCAAAAGGGATACGAAGACCCACTGAGAAAGCACCACGTTTCTTCGGTAGCGCGTGACATCTGGGTTTACGACATCCCATCAAAGACCTACAACCAGCTCACCACCTGGGAAGGCGAAGATCGCAATCCCATATGGAAAGGCGATGACAAGATGTACTTCCTTTCAGAGCGCAGCGGTTCCTTCAATGTTTGGAAAGCCGACATCTCAAGCGGAAAGGCCTCGGGTTTTACTCAGGTCAGTATGTTCGAAGACCATCCCGTTCGCTCATTGAGCATGGCCAATGATGGCATGCTTTGCTATGATTTTAATGGTGAAATCTACACACAACTCGAGACTCAGAGTCCCAAGAAAGTCGAGATCACAATTCACAGTGATGAACTGTACAATGAAACGATCGTTAAGCTGATTAACAGCGGCGCTTCCGATTTTGAAGTTTCTCCAAACGGAAAGGAGATTGCCTTTATAGTTCGTGGAGAAGTGTTCGTAACATCTATTGACTTCAGTGCCACAAAGCGCATTACCAACACGCCTGAGCAAGAACGCGATCTAGATTTTAATAGCGACGGAACCAAGCTCATGTATTCTGGTGAGCGAAATGAGAGCTGGAATATTTATGAAGCAAGCCTAAATCGCAAAGAAGAAAAGTACTTCTACAATGCCACTTTGATAGATGAAAAGGCGCTGGTAGAAACAGATGCCGAAACCTTTCAGGCGGCATACAGCCCCGACGACAAAGAAATCGCCTTTCTCGAAGAGCGAACCACCATCCGAGTTAAAAACCTGGAATCTGGAGAAATTCGCACCGTGATGTCAGGCGATTTGAACTATAGCTATTCTGATGGAGATCAGGGCTTCAGTTGGTCACCCGACAGCAAGTGGTTGCTGGTAGAGTTCTTTGACAACAATAGATGGAACACGCAAGTAGGTCTGCTCAATGTAAATGGTGACGAAAACCCAAAAGACCTATCAGAAAGCGGATATGGGAACTACCGGCCCAAATTTGGAATGGGCGGTGAAGTAGTTTATTGGGTTTCCGATCGCAGCGGCTACCGCTCTCACGGGAGCTGGGGATCGCAGTCTGATGTGTTTGCTCTTTTCCTGACAGAAGATGCTTACCAGCGCTTCACGCTCGACAAAGCCGACTACGAATTTTGGAAAGAAAACAAAGAAGACGACAAGGACGGTGAAGAAGATAAAGATGAAAACGATAAAAAAGACAAGAAGAACAAGAAAGATGACGATGAAGAAGAAGAGAAAAAAGTAGAGCCAATCAAAGTTGAATGGGAAGGATTGGAAGATCGCATGATCAAGCTGACCATCTTTTCATCTTTCATCTCAGATATGCTTTTGGATGAAGAAGGTGAAAACCTGTACTATCTCACCAGCACCGGAGAAGGAACCAATCTTTGGAAAACCAATTTCAAAGAGAATGAAACCAAGATTATCTCAAATCTGGACGGTGGATATTCAGAGCTACAGTTTGATGAAAAGGAAAAGCACATCTTTCTGAACAACCGCGGTAGTCTGAAGAAAATAACTGTAGCCGATGGAAAGATGGAAGGAATATCCTACAGTTCTGAAATGAATTTGAACACCGATGCAGAGCGTGCTTACATGTTTGAGCATGCTTGGCGGCAGTTTAAGAAGAAATTCTACCTAGAAGATCTTCACGGCGTAGATTGGGATATGTACAAAGCCAATTACGAACGCTTTCTTCCATACATCAACAATCGCCATGACTTTGCCGATATGCTGAGCGAGATGCTTGGAGAAGTGAACGCATCTCACACGGGAGCCTTTGCCTGGGATGGCAACTCAACCGATGATGCTACCGCTTGCTTTGGTGTTTTCTATGACCAGAACTATACTGGCGACGGTCTCAAGATTATTGAGATCATGGATAAGAGTCCGCTGATTAACAAAGAAGGAAAGATCAAGCCAGGGACCATCATCACCAAAATAGATGGGAAGGAAATAAAAGCGGGTGAAAACTACTACCCGATGCTCAATCGGAAAGCGGGCGATAAAGTACTGGTTTCATTTAGCCTAAATGGAGATAGCTGGGACGAAGTTATTGAACCTATAAGCCGAGGAACTCAGAATCAATTGGCGTACGAACGCTGGATCAAAACCCGTGAAGCCGCTGTTGACAGTCTTTCTGGCGGAAAAATCGGATACGTACACGTTCGAGGAATGAATTCATCGAGCTTCAGAGAATTGTACAGCCGTGCATTGGGTAAGCACAACGACAAGGATGCCTTGATTGTAGATACGCGTTTCAATGGTGGTGGTTGGCTGCACGATGATTTGGCCACCTTCTTGAGCGGCGAACCCTATATGCAGTTTGTACCCCGTGGCCAAGAAAATATGGGTGGTGAACCACTTGGCAAATGGCAAAAACCATCTTGTGTGCTTATGAGCGAAAGCAACTATAGCGACGCACACTTGTTTCCATACACCTATAAGTATTTCGAAATCGGAAAACTCATTGGTATGCCCGTTCCGGGAACAGGTACTGCGGTGTGGTGGGAGTCGATGCTAGACGGTACTGTATTTGGTATTCCACAAGTGGGTATGCGCGATGTGAAAACCGGTGAGCTGATGGAAAACAATCAGTTGGAACCAGACATCAAAGTGCCGAACCAACCTGGCATGGCATCCCAAAACCGCGATGAGCAACTCGAAGCAGCTGTAAAACACCTACTAGAAGAAACATCCAAATAAGGTTCTTAAGAAATCAATTCAAAGGTCGCCGCGGAGAAATTCGTGGCGACTTTTTTATTCCGGCCAGATGATGGAGTCTTCGTCGTTGAAAAACGGGCCCCACTGAACTTCAGTCAAATCTCCGTTCTCGAACCAAAATATCATTTCCAGATCTTCTGCTTCGATGGTTACTACAGTAGCTCCATCGACAATCTCATCCTGCGATGTGATATTCTTCACTCCGTTTTCTTTCAGCAATGCCACAAGGCTATTCTGATTGACTTCGTCCAAGTCTTGACTAAAAAGCTTCATCCCTAAGTCTCCCGCGAGAATCGAAGATAGCTTCCAGCCTTCGGTCCCATCAAATGTGAGCGATAAGATCTCATCGTCGTAATGCCAATACGTCAATTGGTCTTCATCTCGTTCTATTTCACTGGGCTTTCCCAGTCTGGCTTCCACATCTTCCATAGAAGCACCAAATTTGATTTTGCCGTAGCCTTTGCCAGGCTTAATCTTCTTACCCATTTCTAGTGTTACTCTTTATGGCTTGTAAGCTACGAAAATCAGAGAATATCCGCTTGGTTCTACCACATCTCAAAAATTTAAAAAAATCATAACATCTCGAAATGAATTTGAGCCTTCGAAGATTCCGAAAACTCTCGGAGACTGATTATTCAAATGCACATGAGTCATTTTGGCAAACACCAGATGCATACAATCAAAATTTGATGTACTTGATTGAAGAATCTCCCTTCAACATCTTGAAAAGATAATCTAAAATCAACCTTAAGTAGAAAGCCGACCCGAATGCGCTATCGCAATTGGGTCGGCTTTTCATTTGGTCAAAAAGATTACCGGCGTCTTCCACCGCCACCGCGACTTGGAGCCGAGCGAGTAGGCGCCGATCTTGTGGGTTGGGCTCTCTGCATTTGCTGACGAGACCGGTTGTAGTTTTGTTGTCCTTGTTGCCGGTTCTGGTAGCTGCGATCCAAATTTGACGGCTGCTGTCTTGAATGCGAAGTGGCCGGACGTGTCTGCGGCTGCTGTGGCCGCGTACTTGGGGTTGAAGGCCTTGTTGATGGTGTACTCGGCCTTGTGCTCGGGGTATTCGGTTTGGTAGATGGCGTTCTGCTGGGGCTTTGGCCTTTATTCATCCCCGAAGAATCGCCGCGATTTGGAGTTTGGCTTCCGTCGCGACTCGGGCGAGATTTCTGGTCCCAATTTCCACCTTTATCACGTTGATACACATTTCCCTTCTTGTCAGCATACATATTGTTCTGCTTTCCAGAAGGACGCGATCGATCCGTCCGACTTCCAACTTGTCCTTTGTAATTTGATTTCCTTACACCATCTCTATTGGCATAGGCATTATTTCTACTTCCAGCTGCGTATCCAGCGGCAGCACCTCGTCTATACCCATTGTGATATCCGTGGTTGTATCCATTGTAGTAGCCATGTCTATACCCTGCTCGATAACCACAAGGTCCCCAATATGGGCGGTAGTAAGGATGAAACCCCCAACCAACCCATCCAGCTGAAAAGCCCATACTGAATCCCCACCCAGTGTAGGGATTGTAGTGTACGCTGAAACCATACGTCACTGGGCGTGGGTAATAGTAACTACCGTACCAGTATGGGTAATGGTACCCAGTACCGTATACCACTACCCCATTGTACACGTATGAGTGGGTGTATCCGGGTAGGTAGCCCACATAGACCACTTCTGGCGTAGAGCCATAGACATACACATATTTGGTATTGTACACGGGCTCTGATGGTGGAATTTGATCTACTTCGTTTGGT
This sequence comes from Bacteroidia bacterium, assembly GCA_030427905.1. GTDB lineage: Bacteria > Bacteroidota > Bacteroidia > Flavobacteriales_D > Cryomorphaceae > CBDDKU01. The sequence continues at coordinate 241,468 of JAUICL010000004.1, read as the reverse complement.
CTGTGATCACTCACTTCATATGGGCCTTCAGGGTAGTTTGAGACAAACCAAATCCCATTATCTACGACATAAAACTTCTGATCGATTTTAAGCACCGACTTGTCCGAGTTTTCGGAATAAGCCACATCCGTATTTGGAATTTGTTTGAACTTTGGCGATCCATCAAACTGTACTTCTACCTTCGCTTCACTCCTACTCACCTCTGCTGTTTGCGGTATGGCTTGCTCTAGCAGTGCATCTCTAGCTTCTTGGGTTTCTGGTACGCTGGCCAAAACGGTTTCCATATCGCTTCCAGAAGGAATCTTCGCAAAATCGTCTGGGAGTTGTTGGGGGTCTTCGAATTTCCAAGAACCATCATCAAGCGACTTAGACTTGTACCATCTTCCCGCTATCAGAACATAGTGCATCTGTGAATTGATATCCATGAGAATATCGTTTTCTGTGTTCTTGACGTAAAGCAAACTCGTACCTTCTATGGCTTGGTAATCTGGCTTGCCTTGGATTACGATTAGCTCAGAAGGTTTTGTGACAACCAGTATCTTAGGCGCCTTGGTATTTCCTTCACCTTCTTCGGTTTCCGACTTAGGTTTGTTTTGATCCGCAAAGCTCCTAATGCCCTTGGGAATGTTGGTAGTGAGCTCCCAAGGCTGGTCTGGCGATGCCGAAGTATACCAAAAGTCACCACCGTTGATGAAGTACATGTCCGACTTCAAATCTTGCGAAATAAAGAAGGCAGAGTTCACCGCATACTTTAAATTCTTGTCAGAAACTTCTTTCCATATTGGTTGACCATCGATCGTGATCAGAATGGTAGACTCTTCCCGGTAATACACATCGGGTGGATTGTTGTCTATTTCATCTGAAAGATGCTGCACGTCTTGCTCATCATCCAGTGAAGCTAAAAGTCGATCGAGCGACATAACGAGATCCATCGATTCGAAAACGTCTTGGATCTTTTTTCCCACTTCGGCTATTTTCTCTTCACCTTCGAGGCCTGGAAAGTGAACATCTAACACATCCATTTGATCGAGAACCACTGTTCGCACTTCCTTGTCGGTTTGTAGAAAAGCTCTAAACCAAAAAGCCCCAAACTCCAGTTCTCCATCATTGGGTTGGTAACTAAGGGCGCATCTACCTTCAATAATATTTCCAGTTTGGGAGTCGATCTGCGGTTGGTAAAATGTGGCCACACCATCAGCGGCTTCCACCTCTCTTGGCCAACTAAGTTCGGGAACTTCATCCTGAGCCAATATTGACTTGGTTATAAAGAAAAAGAGTAAAAGAGCGAGAACTTGGAGATTTTTCATGAAGAGTGATTTAACTGAGTCGAAATTACACTTTGAATTTCGGAATAGTATCAATATTTTGAAATTCTATTTTCAGAGAATTATGCCAAGCAAGAAAACTGTTGAAGATTACATTGCCAAACACGAGAACTACCGAGAAGAGCTAAACGTTCTGAGAACGGTATTTCTGCACAATGAGATGGAAGAAACCATCAAATGGGGCGCACCAGTCTATTGTATCGATGGAAAAAACGTAGCCGGGATGGCTGCATTTAAATCTTATGTAGGTATTTGGTTTTTTCAAGGGGTATTTCTCGAAGATGGTTCGAAGGTGCTCGTCAATGCGCAAGATGGCAAAACCAAAGCGCTTAGGCAATGGCGGTTCAATTCAGTAGATGAAATGGATAAGAAGCTGATAGACGCTTATGTGAAGGAAGCCATTGAAAACCAACGCCAGGGAAAGGGGTTAAAACCAGAAAAGAAGGTGGTCGAAATTCCAGCTGAACTTAAGAATGCCCTAAAGTCGGATAAAGTCTTGAAAACTGAGTTTGACAAATTGAGCCCAGGTAAGCAGAAAGAATATGCCGAGCACATCGGTTCTGCCAAGCAGGAGAAAACCCGATTGGGAAGATTGGAGAAGGCCATTCCGCTAATCCTAGATGGCAAGGGGCTTTACGACAAGTACAAGAATTGTTAGCACCTATAGACTTAGTGGCGCAGCTTTATTAATTTTGGCCAATCTGAATAAGTGTATGTATAAAATCAAAGGCTCTTTCAAATTTAAAGGTGGACGCAAGATCAGTGGTGACTTTGCCTTGAAGGCAGACTCATCGAAGAAAATTTCGCGAAAAAACTGGAAGCCGATCACCTGGAAGGGGCATATTGATAAAGACCCTGTGGAAGTGGTTCAGCTCTGCGTTTGGCCGCGAAGCATAGAAGATTTTGAGTGGAGCGTCTTTCCAGATCAATTTGAAATCGTGAAGGCCTATATCGCTATGGCGATTGAAGAAGAAGTGGAAGAATCAAAAGATATTTAACTACCTACCGACTCTTCCAAATAACTACGCCTCCTGTGGAGCTGGTGTAAAGAAAAATTGCTCTCGCACTATTTTTCCATCTTCAACACCATAAACGCATATCTCTGTCATTTTCATTCTCGGTGCTCCTTTGAATGTGACGTCCATTGTCATAGCACAAGAGAAAAAGCTATCGGCGATAATGGGATCTGACACTTCCATTCCGTGCATCTCCTCAACCATCGATTCAAACTCCGCTGATTTTCGCTTCACACCGTCCAATCCTTTTACATACGGACTCGGAGTTCCTTCCGGTTCGAAACTCTCAATTTCGGGGTGATACAATTCGGCCATAGCCCCTTCAAAATCTCCCTTTCGGCAATAGGCCACGAGCTGGTCTGCTACTTCTTTTACAGTCATGATTAGTTTGTTTTAAGTACCCTTAAACTTACTCAATATCAAGACAATGCCTAAAATAATCGACTCTAAACTTCATGACTTTACAGAAGCATCAGATTCAATTTATCTACTTGATATTCCGCTCTCGATGACCTTTTCAAAACAGAGACTATTCGGATCGTCCTGGTACGGAGGATATGCGGGAATAATATCATAGCCGCGATTTTGGTACAACTGAACCGCACTTGGAAGGGTTTTTCCTGTTTCGAGTACAATGCGTTGCACCTTGATAGATGCCGCCCAAGATTCTAAGTCTTTGAGAACCAATTTCGCTAATCCTTTGCCCCGATGATTGGGGAGGGTGTACATCCGTTTAATCTCAACTGTTTCGGCGTCAAACTTTTTGAAAGCTCCACATGAAACGGGAACATCATTTTCGTAGGCCACAACAACCCAATTCAAGTCATCTGCTGTGTTTAGCGGTGCGTAAAATGCGTGATCGGCTCCATTTATACCTTCTAGCTCTGCATCCAGCTTGGATACAAGAAGTACAAAATCAGGATGATGCTGGTCGGTTCTTAAAGTACGCATAAATCGAAGGTAAAAATGACAATTGAAAATAGGTACAATATGGGCAGATTCGTAAATGTTATGAAAACATTATTCTGAAAAACTCAAGTTGACAACCAAGCTATCAAGGCATAAATTTGCGGCCGTAAACATTAAAACTCTTGGAATGATCAGCGCCCTTCGGGCTTCAATTATACTGCTATGAAAAACGTATGAGCTATTCGCATTGCAAGAAAGTATTGGTTAAATACCAAAAAGGTTGTCCAAACGAGGACAACCTTTTTTTATGATAAAATTCTCAATTTTTATATAAAACCTATTGTGGGATCTTTTTGATCACGATGTCGGCTGACGATTCTGAACGAAGCGTTTTAAGCGTGCTGACCATCACCTTAGCCTCCGAAGTCATATTGATCTTGATCGGCATGGTGTCTTTCGAGTCAAACTCCACATTCACCTTCTTTTTGCTCTCAGATGTAGCTTCCTGCAGCATTCCATCCACGGCACTCAACTTAGCTGCGAGATCTGCCTGAGTCATGCTCGTGTCGGCTTCTGCAGATTCCTTGATCGACTCTTCGACCATGGGCTTTAAGGAAGGAATGTAGTTCGTCAAATCCATCGTGGCATTCTCTTCAAAATAGGCTTTGTAGGAGAGCTGGTCTTGATTTTTAAGCACCAAAGAGCGAGAAACTTTCACGCGCTTAGATGGGTCGAATGGATTGGCTGTTTCGCCATTTACTTGAACAGCTTTCCCTACAGTGTACTCTCTGAAAAAAGGAATGAGCATCATCTCAAGGTAGTTTCCAAAATAAGCTTCAAGCACAGCCTGCGACTCAAACAGGGTTTGGAATCGATCGAGTTTCTTTTTGGCAATTCCCATCTTTACTTCATCGAGTTTGATCCGAAGATCGTATCCAGCTTTGATGATGGCGTTGGTCACATCTTTGCTCGATTGTGCCCCATTTGTTAACGAGTACGCCCCTGTCTTCTTATCGATTGAGTAAACTAAACTCATCGGTACTTTCACGGGCGAAAGGCCTGCCGCGTAGTAGTCCTGATCGAGTTCGCCTTGCAGTACATCTTCATACGAAACAGTTACGATAATTGTCTTAGCCACATCTGTTATATCGAGAATAGGCTTTACGTTCTTTTTATGCGCACTCAGGATTTCTTCCCCGTTCCATCGCACATCCGACGATTTAATTTCAAGTTGGTACTTCTCCCCTTTCTTCCACTTCGGTTTGAAAGTTACGCCCTGACTGATAGCTGCTACCGAAACAAAACAAAATAGCGTCCAGAGTATAGTCTTCTTCATTTTCGATAAATTTTTCCGAATGTAATGAAATTGGGGATTTTCCCTTCTGCTTGGAGAAAACTTATGCGTTCGAATTTCTATCGTAATAGGATCGTTGAAACTGAATCACAACGACGATTGGCAGCTATTTCTTTTTTCCACGTTTCCAAAAGTCTCGAAAGATGATGACTAAATTCAAGGTTTATCAATAGAATAGATTGGTCTTATTACTTAAAATACTATTTTTGCACTCCGAAATTTAAATCGGTCGCGTAGCTTACCGTATCAAGATTCACAACCTTCGGGTTCATCTAGTACGACACAGGCAGCTTCACTACGCGGATTGTAGTAAAACGGAGTTGCACACGCTATCGGTCGCGTAGCTCAGCTGGATAGAGCATCTGCCTTCTAAGCAGACGGTCACAGGTTCGAATCCTGTCGCGATCACACTGATAATTAAGCACTTGCGTTTATTTCGCGGGTGCTTTTTTTATTGTTGTAACACGAATGTGACACAGAATCCATTTAAGCGTCTTTCGGATGGCTAATATTTTAATACAATTGATACTTATGCTTATAGGCGAATGTTTACGATTTTACTATTATTAGCATCGTTTTAGAATCTTTGCTATGACACCTTCGCTTAATCATAGAGTTTTGGTACAATTTTTTCCTGATCATAGCTTCGGTGATTCTGCCATGATGTTAGAAGCGTTTATTGGTGCTTTTTTCGGCTTTATGTTTTCTCTGGGACTGTTTTATTGGCAAATTCGAGTTGAATTCAAAAAAGAAAATAAACGAAAGAAAAGCGATTCAATAAATTACTTCAAACTCTACTTAAATCTTTCAATGGACAGTTTGTCACAAATAGATAATTATCTGCAAAAGCTGGAGATAAGTATTTGTGAAGGAGGCAAAGATTATTACGCAAATGTTAGATTTCCTGAGATTGATGGTGGCATATTTAATGTTGATTTGCTCTTAAGTTTTTCCGGCAAAGAACTGTTTGATTCGTTTGGATATTCCGAAACTGTTCTAAAACATAAAGTAGATCCATTTCATATTGTTTGGCATTTAAAAAATATTAAAAATGAACTAGTTAGTATCAAAGAATTAAAAGCACAATATTCTAGCGACTCTGATTTTGAGGCAATATCTTTTTTAGATAAAATTCAAAATGTAGTGGACTTGTTTTATGCTCGCGTACACTCTTTAGCCGAAACTGTTGAAACTACAGAAGATGAAGATTTGATACAAGAGTATAGTAAAGCCTACAATTATGTTCACCTCTATGCGAAAGTAAGAGATGATGGCGGAACGATAAGAGATTATTTAGATGTTTTGAGTGCAATTCAATCAGATATAATGGAGACTAGTTTATTTGGTAAAGATGCTTTAAAACATGTTACCGAAATTAGAGCATGTAAGAATCATGCATTTAAAAAAAGTATGTATACCGAGAATTGTATTCAAGCCTTAAAAAATTATCAAGAATCAATTAGTAAATCTGTTGAATACTTAAGGCTTAATTTAAGAGCCTAGTGCGCACAATACATGAGATCCAAAAAACACCTTAAGGCTTTAGGTAAGAAATATTCTTGTTAAACTTTATTACCAATATAATCCAGTTGAAGATCTATGATAATTGGAAAACCAGTTCGTTACAGCCTACTAATTTGAATTGACTCAGGTGAGAGATTCAATGTTAATCTAATTGCTTTGTTTCAATCAGGTTCAGCACTTTCCAGATTTGAATATTCCCAAACCCTTCCCATGTCTTTCCCTATTTCAATACTTAGCCCCACTTTATTAGGTATAGTCCGAAATAGAACTACACAACCAAACTATATCCCAGATCATACTGAATGAAACCCTAAACATTGATAATCAGCGCCTAAAAGAATTGCCCTTTTTTAGGAGTTTTCAGTATCCTTATTGCTCGTAAGTGTATTGATAATCAGATTAAATGCTCTTTGAATGAATACTTAAGGGGGGGGTATGGGGAATGGGGGTCGTGAATAGTACTTTATTTAAACCTATCTATATAAGAGATGTATTTAATCAATATCCTCGAAACCAGCAATTTACTTGCAGTTTGACTAATCATTGGTTTACATCCTAATTCGCTATCTTCGAATAAACACCAAGATAAGCCAAAAATGACTGATCAATATCTGAAAGAATACCCTAATCTGAAATATTTACAATGGAAAGGTGAGCTGTGGGCTGTGGCCAATGGAGACTATCAAAAAATAGCATCACTCAAGAAGAAAGGGGTAGAAATAATTGGGTATAAGTACCCACTATATATTACACTTTACAAAGTTTCTAAATCTAATGTGAACGCAAAAAACTCTAAAGTTGGTGTCGAGTTCCGCGAAGTAGATAAGGGAATTTCTAGGGTGGTACTCATAAATGATTCATCAGATACATCAGACTTCAGTTTATAGCTGGCTGCTCATTTTCTAGATATTCTCAAGAACTGTGAACTTCCTCTGCCGTTCTGCTGTCATACCTTTATCAATGTGTGGGAATATATAATTTGATCTATCAAGAGATTGAATTCCCCATTTGCTAATTATTGCTTTGCTTTCAGGTTTAAGAGCTATCTGAATGTACTGTTCTGTGGATTTGGTAGAAGATGTTTTAGAGCGGTCATATATTACCAATTAAGTCTAAGTTCATTAATGAGCTGTCGAACTTGAAAAAGTTATCATTATTTACCAACAAAACTTCATCTATCAGAAAGAAATGCGTATCGTTGCATACCAATTCTTCGAATTGGTATGGTTAAGTCTACTGATTCTTTAGGATCAGTAGATAAGAGCATCCTGTACCCCCCCCCCTTTTTTTATTTCAAAATTATGATTTGTTTGTCACAAAAATCTGCGAAATTTGTGACAAAATATCAATTTCACACATGCATCTATCTGTTGATAGCCAAGTAGAGAGAGCAATAAGTAGAAATAGATCTGGAAAAATATTTTTCGCAAAAGACTTCCAAAAAATAGGATCTAATGATGCTGTTCGCAAAACTCTGTCAAGATTAACGAAGAAAGGAGTAATAAATAGAGTGTCAAGGGGGGTTTACTATAAACCCAGGCAAAGTGATTTATTTGGTGAGTCTAGTCCAACTTTAGATCAAATAATTAGAGCAATTGCCAGAAGAGATAAAATAAGACTAATTCCTACTGGAATGTCAGCTCTAAATCGTTTAGGGTTATCTAACCAAGTTCCTATGAATCCGGTTTACCTTATAGACGGATATCATCGAACTTTAACAATTGGTAAACACAAAGTTAAGTTTAAAACCGCATCCCCTAAAATCTTGGCAATAAAGAATGATGACGTGCAGCTTTTAGTCCAAGCCTTAAAAACTCTGGGGAAGGATGAAATTTCGGATAGGGATAATCAAAGAATAGAAGAAATTGTTAAAAGAATTAATCAAAATGAACTAATCCGTGATTTAAAATATGCACCAGAATGGATAAGACGGCTACTCCTGAAATTAAGACACTAGATTGGTTCAAACTAACCAAGAAAGATCAAATTGAAATATTCAATAGACTTTCGGAAATTACTGGGCTACTCCCTAATGTTTTAGAGAAAGACCTTTGGTTGATGGTGGCCCTAAAAGCACTATTTGAATCTTCTATTGGAAAGCATTTAGTATTCAAAGGAGGGACATCTTTAAGCAAAGGATGGAAACTTATTGATAGATTTTCAGAAGATATAGATTTAGCCATCGACAGAGAATTTTTCGATTTCCCTGATGAATTGAGTAAGCAGGATGTAAAAAAACTCAGAAGAAAAAGTCATGCTTTTTTGAGATCTGAATCGTTTATTCAAGAATTGAAAGCCAATATTCTTGAAATAGGTATTTCGGATTTTGAGCTAGAATGCCCTGAATATAAAGCATCGGATAAAGATCCGATAGAGATCAACTTAGAGGCTCCAAGTATTTTAAGTGAAAGAGATGATAAGTATTACATTCCTCATGTTCAAATTCAAATTGGGACGAGATCGCTTCTATCACCTAAAGAGAATGTAGAGCTTGATCTAATAATGAATTTACATGCGTCAGAAAGCAAAATATATCTTGAGAACTTTAACATAGAAATACCTTTAATATCTGCCCACAGAACGTGCTTGGATAAAATACTACTCCTTCATGAAGAATTTCAAAAAGACCCGAATGAAATTATTAGCTACAGAATGTCTAGACATTTGTTTGATATTCTTCAAATATATAAAAGCGGACAGGCACTAATTCCGTTTGAAAATCTAAATTACTTCGAAAAAGTAGTAAGAAGTAGAGAGATGCTATATGGGTTTAAATGGGTAGACTATTCTAAGCATGTAGTTGAAGAGTTGAAGTTCATACCTCCCGAGTCGGTAATGAATGACTACAAAAATGATTATCAAAAACTTCAGAGTGAATTCATTTATGGTGATTCAGAGCCATTCGGTGAGCTTATTGAAAAACTTACTGAGCTAAACGAGAAGATAAATCAGATCTCTTAATATAAATCAATCATTGAATTTATAATTTATTAGGATTGAATTCTAGTTATCAGAATTAGTTACTTAGCCCTCACGTAAAATCGATGAAATTCAAGCTATACTACGAATTAATTCGTTTGTCGTCTCAGATTAGCCCCGAATCAGCCCCGAAAAAACCATCAAATTATCTAGATTCCAAATGAGCCAAGAGATAGAGAGTTTTAAGTTGTGAATCTGTCGCGATCACTTCATTTTAAAGGCCCCAAAGAATCATTCTTTAAGGGCCTTTTTTTATTGGTGGAGTTTTGCCTGGAAATTAAGGCCTATGGAGCTCTACCAACTATCATTAACCCAATTAACATTCGAATAACAATCTCATAACCCTGAATTAGAAACAGGGGCATACACTTGCCGTAAGCACTGGCAAACGTGCAATAAAATGAGAAACCAACCCATCCGTGTCAAGATTATTCTCGCATTTATAGCGGTGAGTATCTGCGTTTCGGGAATCCTGTTGATTCAGGCATATTACACTCAAAGAAAGAGTGAGACGAACCAATTTGTAAACGAGCTTGAGCGATACAAAACTCTGGTGCTAAACGATGCCAAGACCCAAACCGACTTTATCAGTATCGACTTGATTAGCGATGCGTATTTCCTGACTGAATCGAGCGTGCGGCTCGACGATCACCGACAGTGGCAATCGGTAATGAAAGAAACCATTGAAAAACTATCGGAGTATGACTTGAGCCAATCAGTTGTGGTGGATGAGCAGCTTAAAGAGCTCGAAAGCCTCTCGGAGCGATACAATAAATCGTTTCACAATTTGGTAGAGTCTACGACCATACTCGGGTTTAAGGACTACGGGTTGACGGGCGAGATGCGGACTTACGCCCACTTGTTGGAAGACAGCTTTCCAGAGATTATTCCACTGGAGAAGGTGCTTATGCTCAGAAGACATGAAAAGGACTTCATCATTCGGAAGGAGGATAAATACGCTCAGAAATTTGAAGAACTCCTGAATCTCATTCTGCTCAATATCAAATCTAAAAACCAGACCGAGCGTACAAAAGGGGCCATCATCTTGCTAGAAAATTATCAGCAAGCCTTCAACAACATATACTACTACCACAAGAAGAATGGACTCTACACCCACTCTGGACTGAAAGCAGAGCTGGATCAAAACGAGAACAACCTGCTGAACTATTGTGAGACATTGATCACTGAAACAAAAGACCGAGCCAGCCAGGTTCTCGCTGACATTAAAGCGTATTTCTGGGTCATGATAGTACTTTGTCTCATTCTGGTAAGTGTCATGGTAAATTACCTTTCACGGCTCCTTTCCAGACCCATCATCACCCTATCAGGACATATGCAAGCCTTTGTGGAGTCTGGCTTTACCGCAAACTTTATCAACGAAAGACTGGAAACTCGAAAGGATGAAATGGGAAGTCTTTACGGCTTTTTTAGGGATCTCGCCGAGGAGATTACCGTTCATTTTAGAAACTATCGAGATTCTGCCGAGAGAAGGCACAAAGAGATCTTGAGAAAAAACGAGCAAATCGAACATCAAAAAGAATTGCTCGAATCGCAGCGCAATTTGCTCGCCGCCCAAAACAAATCAGTAATGGACAGCATTGCTTATGCAAAGCGTTTGCAAAGAGCCATCTTTCCGCAAGAGTCTGAGATGCAAGCATTCCTAGGAGAATTCATGCTCCTTTTCAAACCGAAGGATGTGGTATCGGGAGATTTTTACTGGGTTACCGACACACCAGACTCCATATTCTTTGCCGTAGCCGACTGTACAGGACACGGAGTTCCTGGAGCATTTATGAGCCTTTTGGGATACAATTTTCTCAATCAGGCCATTGAAGAGATGGATCTTCACGACACCAATGATATTCTTGACTACTTAAATGGAAGTATTTCTGATTTGCTCAATCAGCATCGAGATACGGATGAAATTAAAGATGGGATGGACATCATTCTATGTAGGTGGATAAAAAGCGAAGGTGTGCTACAATACTCGGGGGCAAATAGACCACTCCTTATCGTTCGCGACGGAGAAGTACGAGAATACAAGTCGGATAGGTTACCAATCGGGTGGAACTTCACCAGCAAGCGAAAACCATTCTCGGCTAGTGAACTCACGCTAGAAAAAGGTGATTTACTCATCCTTTCATCAGATGGATACTACGACCAGTTTGGTGGGGTGAAGGATAAAAAATTCAAGTACCGGAATTTTAAGTCATTGGTTTCAGAAATGAATCCAAACGATGTGAACTACAGCCAAGGCCTGCTCGAGTCTACCCTTCAAAACTGGATGGGCACCACCGAACAAGTCGATGACATTTGTATTCTCGGAGTCTCCGCCGATCACTTTTTGGAGATGAGTACACTCCGAAATGTCAAAACTGCAACGAAGGAGAGATCAGGGAATTTGAGTGGTTTGAACAACGGCTTGAGAGCAATCAGCTGATTCTATACTCAGAATGCAGAAAGGAGATATCTTTGAGCCTTTAAATCGACTATGATTCTAGGCGAAGATATCAAAAGAGCCAGGCAGGCTTTGATTAGCGGTGGTTTGGTAGCTATACCTACGGAAACGGTATACGGTTTGGCAGCAAACGGGCTGGAATCGTCGGCGGTGGCGAAAATCTTTAAAGCCAAGAACAGACCCAATTACGACCCTTTGATCCTGCATATTGGGTCCATTGCCCAGGCTGAACTCAGTGCCGAATTCCATGAAGACGCCAAGAATCTGGCCGCGGCGTTTTGGCCGGGCCCGCTCACAATTATCTTGAAAAAAACGGCCATCGTACCCGATATTGTGACATCTGGACTCGATACAGTGGGTGTTAGAATGCCAAACCACAAACTCACTCAAAAGCTGCTCGAGTCACTCGAATTTCCCCTTGCCGCTCCCAGTGCCAATCCCTTCGGCTACGTGAGTCCTACCACAGCTCAACACGTGGCTGATCAGCTTGGCGACCAAGTTGATTTCATCCTAGATGGCGGGCCATGTCAGGTTGGACTTGAATCGACGATTGTTGATATGAGCCATTCGAGTTATGAAATTTTACGTCAAGGTGGAATACCCAATGAAGCGATTTTCAAAGTATTGGGTGAAATTCCTGTGAGAGAAGAAAGCAGCTCGAACCCCAAGGCGCCGGGCATGTTAGAAAATCACTATGCTCCAACGGCAGAATTAGTAGTAGGAGACATTTCTCAACTGATTGAAAAGTATACCGAAAAGCGCATCGCTGTGCTCGGTTTTCAATCCACCTATGGCAAGGAAGGTATCGCCTTATCACCATCTGGAAATTTGGAAGAAGCAGCTCGAAATCTTTTCGCGGCGCTTCGCGCACTGGATCGGGGAAACTATGACTTGATTTTGTCTGAATGGATGCCGAACACAGGGTTAGGCAAGGCAATAAATGACAAGCTTAAGAGAGCTTCTCGGAAAGATTAAGATCCGATCCTAGCGCGTCCTGTACCGAATCCATAAGCGACCCCAAGAATAAAGCTACGCTCGGGAAAATTGACTTGTACATCTTCGCTGTAGAGAAAGTATAGATCAAGGACTTGACGCTTGGAGAGTTTGATATCTGTCCCAGCCCGTACCCGAAATCGGTCAACACCTTGAAGGTATGGCACATCGGGATCGTGTATCGAGACCCGAATATCGAAAGAAGTATATGGCTCAAATCTCCTGTTGTACTGATAGCTCAATTTGATTCGATTTCTCAAATCATAAGTGGGAGCAAATCCATATTCCTGCTCGTAATTATGGGCTCTGACTTCCCATTGAAATCGCGCCCTGTACGCCACAGTCCAGCGCTGGTGGCGAGCTCTTAAAACCGACTCAACACTAAGCCTGTGCCGGTGTGCAAAAATATTGCTAGACCCACGCCTATCCATGATGAACCGGTAGTTGGTACCAAAGCGAAGCCAGTTTTCTACTTCATAGTCCAACCCGATATCCGTAAACACACGCCCCAATTGGGTAGCATTGTCTTCCAAACGAAACTCTTGATCAATGGAAACATTCAGGTCTTTCGAGAGATCTGTATCTAACGAAAAAGTAGTCCATACCCCAAAATCATCTTCCACCTGACTGTAGACAAAGCTAGGCAAGGAAAGTAAAAACAAGAGGGCTAATGCCAGTAAATGGCGTCTAAACATCCTGGTTTGAAACGTTGTGATAGTACACTTTTAGAAGGGCTGTATCACGCAAGAAATCGATGCGCTTCACGTATACTTTGTGGATGGCGAGCCCTGTTCGATCCTTAAGATCAGCGATCAACTCTGCTTTGTACTCGGGCTTAATGAGATCGACGCGCTCGTATTCGATGACCTTAGAAAAGCTTTGCTTCACCAAAATATTTCCTTCAATACAAAACGCCGTCAGAAGAATAATGGCATTGATCACCAGAATTTCAAGAGCCGTACCCATATTGATTGAAGAAATCAAACCAATGGTGATGGACATGAATAGATAGGTCATATCTCGTGCCGAAATATCTTCTGTGCGATACCGCAGCATAGCGAAGATGGCGAACAGTCCAAAGGCCGCACCAATGCTAAAACCTGAATTGCTATTGAGCAAAACGGTGATAATAAAGATGATGAGATTGAACATGAAAAAGGTGAAGAAGAAATCGATACGGCGGTACACTCTGAAGTAAATCCCACGGATCAAGATGATCATCGAAAGCAGGTCAATCGCCAGCCTGACGAAAAAATCGACATTGAAGCGATCGAGTTGAAAACTAAAAAAATCGACATTCGAAGCGGGCTCTTTTACTGGGCTCTCAGTTAAAGCGGCAAGGGCTGCCTGTCCAAAGGACTCCGTTCCAAATAGCAAACATATGATCGCAGCTAGTGCAGCGATTCCAAATCGGTTCAAATTTCTACGCATGGTTTATTCTGGTAATTCTTCGCAATGCCATTTTAAAATTGTGGTTCTTGAGCTCAGGTTTCAACATGCTCAGCACCAAACAATACTTACTCATCGATACTTCGTTAATCTTCAAAGTTCTCATCTTCCTAACCACTGGGCTGGTATGACGAACCCCTTGTTTTACTTCTAAAATGGCCACATCGCCGAAGCTAGCACTTTGGCCATTCATTTCTCCTTCTACATTAAAATCTATTGAAAATCGCTCATCTGAATCTTTGGAGATAAACCCAAGTCTCAGATAATCGACTTGCACGGTAGGAATGAGTCGGTCAAAGGGTGTATTGACCAGACTTTGTTTTAAAAATTCCTTTCCAACTGTTCCTACTTCAAAGCTTGGCTCTATTGGAATACGCGATTTGGACGTTCGCCCTTTATTGCTCTTCCACTTGTGCTCCAGGAAGGCTGTCCCCGTTTTGGGGTAATGGCGAAATCTAATTTTCTCCCTGTTCTTAAAACCGCGGTGGTGTCTATAGTAACAGTTGTAATCTTCGGTATCTAGATAGAGTGACTCATACGGTGCCACCACCGATCCAGCGGCCTTGATCAAATAATAGTGTTCTGAAAGTCCTGTTAAAACATTAACCATTTCAGATTCATGGAAAGCGTACTTTCGATCGACGCGCTCCATCAAAACTTCTTTTGGAAGTTCTTCGAGCCCAATGGTGTCAAACGAGCCAACAATTTTGCTATGTCCGTTTTGCAGCTCGTCTTCACTCATAGGCATAATGCTTTGATTCGAGTAAAACACCTTCTGAGTCGATGCGCTGCTTTTCTATTCTAAGCCCGCGATCATCGTACGTATACACGAGCTTCTCCTGAATATTTTGCTCACCATCGGCGATGGTAACTTCGCTTACGTCTTCAAAATTGTTGTAGAAATAAGTCTTCACGCGAACCACATTGCCTTCTTCATCCAGATCGGTCTCCTTCTTAAGCTCATCCTTGTCGAAGGTATATTGGGTTCTGGAATATTCAGGCTTGTCGTTGTTTTTTACGATCCGCTTGTCTTCTACTTCATCTATCACTTCGCCTTTGTGGTACACACGCGATCGGTAGGTTTTGATCTCTCCTTCTTCGGTGTAGTCGAATTGCTCGATCCATTCGCCATCCTTGTCAAATATCTCTTTTTCTGAAACGTACCGGCTTATCTCCACCCCGTTCTCATACTTCACGGTAGTCTCAGTCATAGACTGAATGCCGTAGGTTCTGAGTAGTTTTTTTGACTGCCCATTTACAGTTATGGAACATACGAGGAGAGCTGATATGAAAAAGGTTCTAATCATCTGATAACGACAATGTCTTCGGTAACGAATTCTTGTTTTTTCTCTTTGATTTCTACGGCAATTTCAACTGCTTCATCTCCACTGAAAGGAACACAATTTTCTGAAATGGCATACACGCGATAGTCTCCTTCACGTAGGTATCTAAACCAAAAAGTGCCATCGGGCCCAGTGCGTACGCGTTCAAAATAGGATGGGTCGTCTCCCGCGATGATGTATACTTCTTCGTCAACTCCATAGTATGAGCCTCGAAGCTCTGTACAATTCCCATTGTACTCTTCAACCCATACTTTCCCAGAAATTGATGCTCTACCCCCTTCGCCGGGGTCTTTTTCACAAGAAATGGTGAGCGTGGCTATAGCCAGCCCAAATAGCCAAATTAATCTTCGCATGCAGTCTTATCTTGCTGGTTTCAACACAGAAATCATCATGGTTCAGTAATGATTTCTTAATAATGAGTGAATATAAAATATTCTAGCGAACCACCGTCACGTGACCGTGAGTCTCTACAATCTTTTTGGTGATTGAGTCGATGTATCTGATGAAGTAGGCATAAACTCCAGGGTCAACATAGTAATCACCACCTTCATTTGAGCCATTCCACCCAACGTTGGGGTCTGTTGTACTCCAAACTTCATTGCCCCAGCGATCCATCACAATAAATTTGAAATCATCGAGATCGATCTCTTCGTAATACACTTTCAAGACATCGTTAATTCCGTCTTCGTTTGGCGTGAAACTCGTCGGAATCCACACATTATTAATTCGCTCTTCAAAGTGAGCAACAAGCTTAGTTGACGTGCTCAAGATGTAATTTTGGGCTAGAACCTTAGGGAAGTTAACTGGTGCTCCGTATACAACTTCCCAATGCGAGAACTTCCACTTATCTCTTTCAAATACTTCGATAAAGAGTGGCTCATCGGCTAGATAGTTCTTTTGGAAGGGGAATTCAGTAATGACTTCACTTTCCACTTTAATCCGAGCCACATCTCGCGGCTTTGTGTCTACTACTAGCGGATAGTTAGGCAATTCGATAAAATTGGCAATCACGAGATCAGAACTACCAAAACTCAGTTCCACATCTGCTGTGTTGGCATCGGGAAGCGGATTGGCTGAAATGATATTCCAATCGGTGAATTCGTAGAACTCTCTGATAGGGTATGCGCTTACTGCAAAAGGCACGTTTCCGGCGAGAGTCAATTCTTGTGGAAGTGGATCAATGGTTTCGCCATCTATATCAATGGCCCCAACATCGGCTGGACTCACTTCAAAGTGAACATTGTAAATCACTTCATAGAAATTAGCCGTGATGGTTGCCCCTTCGGTCAGGGTAAAGTTATTGGTGGCCGCCAAGTTTCCAGAAGCCATTGCCACAGTTGATGTCCAGTTTTCAAAATCCCAAGCCGGTATGGCAGTAGCCTGAATATCTATTGGGCTATCGCCTGGCAAATCTACTGTAACTGGGAAGCTTGTGTATTCCAAACCATTGATAGTAATTGTCCCGGTATTCGCAGGCTGGACATCGAGAACTACTTGATATGTAACGTCTGGTATAAAGTGAGCAATGAGTGTATCATTTGCTGTAAAGTTCATCACGATCTCTTCGAGCGTAGCATCGGGGGTGATGGTGTTGTTGTTTGAACTCCAGTGGCTGAAAGTGTATCCATCGTTCTCATCGGCATCAAGAGGCACATCCACCCCACCAAAATAAGTGGTTGTGAAAGGGTATGTATCTATCTCCATAGTAGGCAGGTCAATACGCCCACCTTCTGGCGGGTTAGCCATAAGCGTAATTTCATATGGCCCGTCGAGTTCGTCGTAACAATCCAGGAACCCATCATTGATCACCGCACACCGATCATTTATAAAGTCTCTGACTTCTTGCACGTTTGATTCCCACTCGGCATATGTTCCGCCCCAACGGTCTATGTGCATCTGCATCTCGGGCTCAATGTTTGCCACAAGGCTATCCAAATGCTGAATCATAAACTCACAGCTGAAGTATGATCCAGATAAATCCGAGAAACGATTGATATAGTCTGCAAAAAATTCTTCGTTTTCTACGAGCGCGTTCCAAATGGGAACGTGCCCCTGCCCTCCTGGGTCACCTATTTGTTGTGGGTCACAGATATCGGCATTGGGTGTTTGATCTGGAATTCCCGTAAAGTTGGCGTAATGGCCAAAGGTGGCATCCATATCCCAGAGTACGTAGCGCCACTTCTTTTTGTCGCCATCTGGATTTTTACCACGCCACCAAGCTGTGTTCCAGTTGAGCCAGTCGGAGCATACGGTGTAGGAGTTGAGTGTAAAATAATCAATTAAGCTACCCGTATTGAAAAGCCCTTTTACGTAGTCGTAATTGGCGGCATCGGTCATGTCGTTTCCGAGAATGTAATCTCTCAGATCATCCCACTCATCAGCCGAGCCATATTCTTCCCAGGTACCACCCCAAGTTTTCAAGAAATCGACATTTCCCGATCCTTGATCGTAGTAGTAATCTGTAAAATCCAGATCATCTACCTTTTCTCTCACTTCATAAACTCCCCAGTACTGTCCATTACAATACATCACGCACGGCTCATAGGTACGCTCATCCATTCGCAGATCTGCGATTTGCGAAAGGCTTTGAACATAGGCATCTCGGATATGCGCCCCACCATTCTCGAAAGGATAGTTGTCGCTAGCCGCTGCCTTGATAATCACCCGCTGGTAGCCTTCGCGATCTTTGGTTCTGAAAATGGGGTAGTTTATTTCATTTCCATAACCAAACTCATCTTGAGTGATGTAGTCAATTCCTCGTTGTGGGTAGGCCCAAGAGTCATTTCCATGCTCATTAAAATCCCCTCCACACTCAGCGAGGAGTGTTCCATCGGCATCAAAATATTCTAAATGGCCTATTGGGTCAATCTGGGTTCCATCAAGAAGCACTTGCAACTGGTCTCCGGACACACAGATAATGGGAA
The DNA here is from genome assembly GCA_030427905.1 of Bacteroidia bacterium. GTDB lineage: Bacteria > Bacteroidota > Bacteroidia > Flavobacteriales_D > Cryomorphaceae > CBDDKU01. Next base: position 223,194 of record JAUICL010000004.1, on the reverse strand, counting down.
TGGTATGCGTGACATCAATGAAATAGGTATTGGTTTCAATGAAGCTATCGGGGATGTCGGCATCTGGATGAAAAGCACGTGCACGAAGCGTAGTTGTTTGCGTAATATTTACAGGCCCGGTGTAAAGGGTAGACGCCCCAGTGGGCACAGAACCATCCAAAGTATACCTAATCTCAACACCCGGAGTGGCACTCGAGATGGTTACAGACGCGCTTCCTGTGTAATACCCCGGTTGAGTCTCTATTTCTAGATCGGCATACTCTCCAAACAAAACCCCTGTATTGGACGCTCCTGGCGTTGGTGTTGTCATGATTCCCCACGTCGTTGCTCCATCTATTGTTCTACCACGCGAGTGGCCTTCTTGGTTAGGAATGTCGAGCATGAAAGAGTCTATGATCGTTCCAGCTGCATCGGCTAAAACAGCTCCTTCTTGCTTTGCTTGGGTAATCTTAAAATCGGTGTGGACATTTCCGGCGGCAAACTCACCTCGCCCCGAAGCGTATACAAGCAAGTACCCATTGGCTGGAACGGTAACCCCAGCTGGGATTTCCCATTTCATAGGGTCTGTATCATCATCGCTAAAGTAGTACCCGCTAATATCTACATCGGCTCCAGTTGGGTTGTACAGTTCAAACCAGTCTTCTTCTTCACCATAGTTATCGGTAAAGCCTCCGTCGTAATTGGCGGCGCTGATTTCATTTATTACAACTTGGGCGTTCAGGATATGCGCCCAGCAAATGACTATTGCTAGAAGGTAAAACTTGGTTTTCATGCAGGTATTGTGGTTACTTCGGATTCCCAAAAATGACGCACAACTGCTTCAAAAGTTGTATTTTAATTCACGATTATTTTGGTCCAATACTCCTCAGCCCTAACAAGATACACTCCATCGGGCAGATTATCAATAAATATCTCATTCAATCCGGCAGGTAAAACGCGATCAATCACCTTCCTACCTTGCATATCGAAAAGTTCTAATCTCGACATGGATTTATTCGGGTCAATATCAATCCAAAAGGATGTTGTGGCTGGATTCGGCCAAACTTTCAATGGTTCTCCATTTTCTCGATCAAATACGGAGTTAATTTCTCCATTGCTAATACCATGTGTAGGAATCATGCAAGAGATGGGACCTACTCCATTTGGAAACCTTCCTTCACTATCGTCTGGAATCTGCTCCATGTAGCGCACATAGTCTATTGTCAGGGTATCTGGATCGGAGAGAATAATATCATCACCGCTTCCGCCCAGCTTAAAGAAAGTGTGGAGCCCTGGCTCGAAGAGCCCTTGGTCGCACCAGATTATTAAGAAGTCATGCGCTCCGATTGTGGTGTCAGGAAAAACAAACTGCGTAGGATCACCAATTTTATCGCTCAGAAAATATCCTTCCAGATCGATCGGTGAGTTGCTATTGTTGTACAACTCGATCCAATCTTCATATCCACCCCACTGATCTTGTTCTGTGGTCTCATTCTCGGCTTGGTATTCGTTAATTACCAATCCCGGGTTGACACTATTGGTGTTTTCGGCGTTAAAGGTCGGAATCAAAATCTTGAACGGACCGGCACCATCTGGAAAGCGACCAATTGAGATATCGTCTGGCATATCGCCGTAGCGCACAAAGTCTACCGAAGTGGTATCGGGGTTATACAGCCCTACTTCTTCTCCGGCCGAACTGAGATTAAAAGGAGCGTGAAGTCCTTCTTGCTCAATTTGATTATCACACCAAATTACCAAATAGCCGTTGGCTTCGATCTCCACATCGGGAAAAACGTATTTGGTCTTATTTCCATGGTTGTCAGATAAAAAATAGCCTTCTAGGTTAATGGGTTCATCGGTGGTATTGACTATTTCCACCCAGTCGTCGTATTCACCCGCGGGATCAGTTGCCGTCATGTCATTAGCCGGCATGACTTCATTAATCAACAATTTTCCGAAGAAAGGCTCGCATTGGCCATAGACACTTACGCCACAGAAAGATAGTGCGGCGAGAAGTAAACTTGCAGGTAAACTTTTCATGCGAGCAATATAAAGAAATTGTTAAGAAATGATAATCGGGAGTACTGAAAATTCCTGAGAACAAAATCTACGATTCTTGAATCCCTTTCTAGTTGGTTAGCTGGTACTCAAGGACATCGTGATTTTCTTCACGGATAGAACTCCCCCCCCTTAATATTTGAATGTCGAACACCGATTAACGATTGCCGATTTGCGAGATATTGGATTCGAGCTATTCTCCATTCGAGATCAGAATTACAGTGATGTGAGAAAGTATCTCCATGGAAGTCATGGTTCTGCTTAATATTTGATACGAAGTCAAACCGCAATTTGACCGCAACATCACCGTATTATGACCGTCTGAAGACCGTCACTAGACCGTAAGGAGACCGTATGGAGACCGTGAGTTGATTTTAGTAGCCTAGAGCTGTTGGTTTACCTATCATATGGGTTGCGCTGAGTGATGATGTAGATTTACATCTCTGTTTGAAGTCGACGTTAAGAATTATTGAATATTGAACACCGATTAACGAATGTCGATTTGCGAAGTTTTTAACTTGGTGATTACTTCTAAAATCGCTAATGGGTGTTCCTTGTACTGACGTACTGACGCTATCGGTCACCACTACTTTGTAGCTCCCGCTGGTCGGTCACCACTGCTTCTTGTACTGACGCTCCTTGCAGTCGGTCACCACTGCTTCGCAGTTCTGAAATAAAAACGCTCTGAGCTAAAATAGGCACCACGCTGTCGCCGAAGGCGCCACCGCTGGAGCTAAGGCGGCACGCGGTTAGCGTAGGAGCCACAAAGGCCGCAAAGGGCACAGAGTTGCACAGAGATTCTCTGTGTTCTTTGAGTGCTCTGTGGTGAAAGAGTTCACAGCCTGTTTTGAACGACAAACCTGAAGAATGAGAACGGTCAACTTTAATCCAGGGAAATTCAAAGCCCCTTTTAGTTGGTTAGCTGATACTCAAGGACATCGTAAATCAAGATCTGGCGATTGATGATTTCCAAATACTTGTCGACTTGTTTTGTTGGCTTTACAGCTTTTGCCTTTTCAGCCCATTCCTTGGCCAATCTCGGGTTTCCAATCATCTCACTAGCCACAGCCATATTGAACATAGCCATATATCGCGTGTTTTCATCTTCAGCTGTAGTCAGAGCAATCCACTTGCTGGCCGCTTCTTCCCAATTGGCGTTGTAGTCGAGATTGGATGAAATCCGCGACAAGGCTTCGCCACCCCTGTAGTAGAGTCTGTAATCTTCTTTCCAATGTGGTGAAATGCGTCGGATGTAATCATATGCTGCCATCTGGGCCACCACTTCAAAATCTTCTGGCAATCGTTCGCGCGAACCATTTTCTCTAGCGTAGCTAATGGTGGTTGTAATCCTTCTGTACTCTTCCGAAAAGCTGTCGATCAATTTACTCGATCGCGCTCTGTAAAACCGCCATGAAACTTGATAGCTAATTTCCTGATCCTGGCTGAACTCGGGTACGCGAACCACATTCCCAAACTGATCGGTAGTAGGCACCACATTGATTTCACCGCTGGTGCGAATGCTCAGATCAATTCCATCAATAGACACCAATCCATCGAGATCATACACCATACAGATACTATCTACTTCACTTTGACTAAGCTCATCCTGAACCACTTTTCGATCATCGGTTTGATATTCATCTAGCGGGACAACAACCGTTTGAAACCTATTCAAGTTGAGATTGGCGGTAGACAATACTCCCAGCGTTTGATCACCTACGGCCTTCCCCACCCCGCCGAAATACTCAACAGGAATGCCATCGACATATATAGGACTCGCATCTCTTTGATCGGCCCCACGGTTCAAAAGTCCCACCCTTCTTAAATCAGATGGAACATAGACTTCGGAAGGAACCAAAAAGTCGGCGTAGTAATAGGTCGAAGAACAGCTAGACAATATTGACGCAATACAGCCGTATAAGAGAAGGCGAAAAGTCATAAGCCGACAAATTTAAAAAATGGCTGATTCCATTGTTTCATTTCACTATTTTTGGCCGCAAGTTTATGAAAACACAATTTTTCTACTCTCTTCTCGCGATTGGCTTTCTTGCTATTTCCTGCGCAAAAGAATGTGATGAACCAGATATTCAGCGAATCAACTCGCTCTACTTTGAACTGAAGCAAGGGGGCAGTGATGGATTTGATGAAGACGAAATTGATGAGCTTTATTTTGTGCGTTACGTACCAAATAGCGAGCCATTAATCGCCGACACATTCTATACAGGTGGAGTATTTCCCGAAGGTGGCACCAAGTTTTTGATAAATGATGAGTACCCATTCCGAAACAACGAAGCTCCATACTATGTGGTGTACGGGTATGAAATCGTAGTAGAATCTGATGGGTATGCCACCATCATTGAAGAAATAGAGTTGGGAGGTGAATACGACGGAGACTGCGGCTACACCAATACCAAAAAGGCATTTAAGTTGAATGGCGAAGATTTCGACCAGGCGGGCTCACAAGAATTCGTCCTTATCACCAAGTAAGACTTAGGTCTTTATTTTGCGTGTATCTTTGTGCCGAATTTTATCACTAGAAAACTACATTTCAAATGAAAGAAGTATATATCGTATCAGCTGTTCGAACTCCCATAGGAAGCTTCAACGGCGTATTTGCATCAGTACCGGCTACCCAGTTGGGAGCCACAGCTATTAAAGGTGCTCTTGAAAAAGCAGGTGTTGACGCTAAAGAAGTCGACGAGGTTTTGATGGGTTGCGTTTTGCAAGCCGGACTTGGTCAGGCTCCTGCAAGACAGGCTGCTAAATTTGCTGGTCTAGATGACAGTGTACCTTGTTCTACAGTCAACAAAGTTTGTGCATCGGGAATGAAAACCATTATGATGGCAGCTCAATCTATTGCCCTTGGCGATAATGATGTGGTAGTAGCTGGTGGAATGGAAAACATGAGCCGCGTGCCGCACTACCTTCCAGGTTCTCGAATGGGAACAAAACTTGGTAACATCACCATGCAAGATGGGATGGTACTAGATGGATTGACTGATGTGTACAACAACGAACACATGGGAAACTGCGCTGATCTTTGCGCTAGAGAGTACAAGATCAGCCGTGAAGAGCAAGACGCCTTCGCTATTGAGTCATACAACAGATCTGCCAAAGCTTGGGCGGATGGCAAATTTGCTGAAGAAGTCGTTCCTGTTGCTGTTCCGCAGCGCAAAGGCGACCCGGTTATGGTGTCTGAAGATCAGGAATACAAAAACGTGAAGATGGAGAAGATTCCAGCTTTGCGCCCTGTGTTCTCAAAAGAAGGTACTGTAACTGCTGCCAATGCATCTACGCTTAATGATGGCGCTGCTGCATTGGTCCTGATGAGCAAAGAGAAAATGGAGTCGCTTGGATTAAAGCCATTGGCTAAAATTGTAAGCTACGCCGATGCTGCTCAGGCTCCTGAATGGTTTACAACAGCTCCTTCAAAAGCTATTCCGAAGGCGCTTGGAAAAGCAGGTTTGTCAACTGGTGACATCGACTTCTGGGAATTGAACGAAGCCTTCTCTGTAGTAGGACTAGCAAATATCAAGGAACTAGGACTCGACGGTTCCAAAGTAGATGTGAACGGGGGTGCCGTATCGTTAGGACATCCACTTGGATGTAGCGGTGCGCGTATCATTGTAACATTGATCAACGTATTGAAACAAAACGGAGGAAAACTCGGTGGAGCTGGAATCTGTAACGGTGGAGGTGGTGCTTCAGCCATGGTTATCGAAAACATCGACTAATCACTTCACCCCATATCAAATTAGAAAGGCCCTTTTTGGGCCTTTTTTCGTATATTCAGAAAGCTCAGTCAGGGCTTTCGTATGTCCGTGTGAGCACGTCAATTTTATCAATTAGAAGAGTCGTCCACAAAATGGCCTTTCACTTGTTAAGATATAAACGAAAAGATGGACCGCATGCACAAACTTGTACTCACAATAACGCTTTGCTTGAGCACCATCGTGCTCACTGCGCAAAATATATATACGCAAAACCGTCAGGAAGCCATGCGCTACCTGCAAAAAGCTGAGATGCAAAAACGCGGCGGGAATTACAACAACGCCATTCTGGAATACACCAATGCAATAGAAGTAGATCGAAACTTCGCAGAGGCATATATGAAACGAGCACTTATGCTTCAGCAAATGGGGCGATACGAAGAGTCGAAGCGAGACTACGACACTGCCATTTCCATCAACCCCGATAGCGATGTGTACTTTGATCAAAGGGCTAGACTGCAACTATTGCAAGGGAATTACAAAGATGCGATCACAGACCTGAGCAAAGCACTAGAGCTATCTGACTACGACGCCTACTACCTGGATGCGCGAGCTTTGGCTGAGCTAGAAAACAAAGACTACCCCGAGGCCATAGAGGATCTGACGTTTATTTTGAGTTTAAATCCCAACGACACCATCGCTTATCTCAAGCGGGCCATCACCTTCACCCGAGCCGACGACTACGATGCTGCACTGGCGGACATAAACAGCGCTATGAAGCTCTCCCCCTACTCTGAGCTGGTCTATGATGTAAAAGGACTATTTCATTTGAATTTTGGAGAGAATGAAGAAGCCGAGAAAGCATTTACGAAAGCGATCGATTTAAACCCCACCTTCGCCATAGCCTATTTCAACCGTTCCATCAGCCGAAAGAAACTCAACAAACTCGACGAGTCGCTAAGCGATCTGAACATTGCCATATCGCTCAATCAGAACTTTGCCAACGCGTACTTCAACAGAGCTGTGACGCTCAAAAACATGGGGAATATTGAGCAGGCCGTTGAAGACTACTCCAAGGCGATCGGCATCAAAAGTGACTTTACCGACGCCCTGTTCAATAGAGGGTTCTCGAAAACCATGCTTGGGTCCTACGCCGAGGCCATCATCGACTTTGACAGATCTGTGCAAAGCGACCCCACAGACCCCGAAGCCTACAATATGCGTGGAAACATCAATTCCTTCTTCGGGAAGTACAATCGAGCTGTAGATGACTACACTCAGGCGATAGAGCTCAACAAGGAATACGCAGAAGCTTACTTCAATCGAGGCATCACCCACATTCTCAACTACAGCATCATCGATGGTTGTGCCGATTTGGAAAAGAGTAACCAAATGGGTTTCGAAAAAGCTGAGCAAAAGCTTCGACACTTTTGCGGTGGGCCGCAGTAGGTATTTTCAAAATCTAGCTCAATTCCGCCACATCTTGATAGAGCTTCTTCGATAGCGTTTCGCTCACCGGGTAGAGCGGCAAACGCATATGGGGCTCACAGATATCCAGCAATCGCAGCACTTCTTTGATACCACCAGGGTTTCCTTCGGCGAAAATATTGCGGATAATCGGCATGAATCGGAGTTGAATCGCTCTCGCTTCTTCTATTTCTCCCTTCGCTGCAAGCGCTACCATTTTGGCGTACTCCTTCGGGTAGGCATTCCCAATTACAGAGATCACCCCATGGCCACCGCAGGCCATGTGCGGTAGTACGAGAATATCATCTCCCGACAAGAGGAGAAAATCATTTGGAAGGACGCGCTTCAGCTCCAGCACTTGCTCTATATCGCCTGCAGCTTCTTTGATTCCGATGATCTTATCGCAGGCATCGGCTATGCGCTTTACTGTAGCTGGAAGTACGTTGCTCGCCGTACGCCCCGGCACATTGTAAAGAATGATTGGGAGATTTGAAGCATCGTTGATCGCCTTGTAATGGTGAAAAATCCCTTCTTGTGTTGGCTTATTGTAGCTCGGGCTAGCCGAGAGAAATGCGACAACACCCTTCCGATCAAAATCGACCATAGCCTTGGCTACTGCGGCGGTATCGTTTCCACCTATTCCAAATACGACCGGAAGTTTTCCGGCATTGATTTCTAGCACAAAATCGAGAACGGACATTTGCTCTTCGTGAGACAGCGTCACCGCTTCACCCGTCGTTCCCATCACCACCAAAAAGTCAGCGCCACCGTGTAGGTGTTTCACCAGCTTTTGCAAACCGTTGTAATCAACTTTCCCCTCTTCATTCATCGGAGTCACCATAGCGACACCCATCCCCTTCAACTCGTTCATCCTTTGTTTATTCGTTTTAAGTAGTGGTTTACTTGTTTTATATAATCGTCAAATGTATCGTTATCGCCCGTTTTGATCATCATATCGTAAAAGGCTTCGTTGGCTTCGGAGTAGTACCCCACCTTAAATTTGGCCTTGCTTCTGGCTAGGACAAATTTCAGAGGCAGGACTGGGTCCTTTTCAAGATCGATAAGAATGTCAAAATCGCGTGCTACAAAGTTGTGAACATTTTCGCATTCTGGCTCCGATTTCCAATTCAAATTTGCCTTGGTAAAGTAATCGTACTTGAGCCTATGCACATGGTAAAACGGCACTTCCTTTTTGTCGTCGATATACGACATGGCCAAGATTTCTCTTATTCCATGTTCTTCCTGGAGATATTTCACATACTGCTTCACCAATATGTAAAAGCTCTCCCCCTTTTCCTGATACAAAATACCCACGCTACGGGAGTCGTCGAAGTTCTTCACCTTCGATCTTCGCTCTTCTCCGAGCGATCGTTTCAAGGCCTTAAGGCCAAATTGCTTCTTAATTCCTTCTAGCCACTTCACGCCGATATCATCTCAATAAATCGCTGTTCATCAATAATTTTAACGCCAAAATCTTCTGCCTTCTGGCGCTTCGATGGCCCCATATTATCTCCGGCCACCAGGTAGTCTGTTTTTTTTGAAACTCCGCTCAACACCTTGCCGCCATTGGCTTCAATAGCTTGCTTGAGTTCGTTTCGCGACATCTGATTAAAAACACCAGAAACCACAAAGGACTTTCCTTCCAGAAGGTTGGAACTCGGCCCATCCGATTCTTCCAGTTCAAACTGTAATCCACGACTCTTCAGTCGTTCGATCATAGCAATATGGGCAGGATCGTTCAGGTAAGCCACCACCGACTCGGCAATGCGCTCTCCTATTTCTTCTACCGCAACGAGCTGCTCTTGATCGGCTGCTATTAGGGCTTCGATGGTTTTGAAATGCTTCGCAAGTTTCTTAGCCACCGTCTCGCCCACATAACGGATTCCGAGGGCAAAAAGCACTCTTTCGAAAGGAATCGCTTTTGATGCTTCAACCCCATCGATCAAGTTCTGGGCTGACTTTTCTGCCATTCGCTCCAGCTTCAGCACATCATCCTTTTGCAAGTCGTAAAGATCAGCAGGATTCTGGATCAATCCTTCACGAATGAGCTGATCAACCGTTTCGGTTCCGAGCCCATCAATATTCATGGCCTTTCGCGAAATAAAGTGATCAATGCGTCCACTTACCTGCGGAGGGCAAGTCAAGGTGTTCGGGCAAAAATGCTGCGCTTCGCCTTCATTCCGAATAAGCGGGGTGCCACATTCTGGACATTCCGATATATAAGTGAAATGCTCTGAGTCTATGGGTCTCTTGGTAATGTCTACACCTACTACCTTGGGGATAATCTCTCCACCTTTCTCCACAAAGACGGTATCGCCTTCACGTAGATCGAGTTTCTCAATTTGATCGGCGTTGTGTAGCGATGCGCGCTTTACCGTCGTTCCAGCGAGAACCACTGGCTTCAAGTTGGCTACTGGAGTGATCGCTCCGGTACGCCCCACCTGAAATGTCACACGCTCGAGAATGGTCGACGCCTGTTCGGCTTTAAACTTATACGAAGTGGCCCAACGCGGTGACTTGGCTGTAAAGCCCAACTCGTCTTGATACTGGTAAGAATCTACTTTGAGCACCACGCCATCGATTTCAAAAGGCAGGGCATGTCGTTCCTTATCCCAATGAGCGATAAAGGATTCAATTCCCTTGATGTCGGAGCATTTTTCGATCTGTCTATTCTCGTAGGTCGGCACTTTAAATCCCCAACTGCGGGCGGCTTCCATATTCTCGCTATGCGATTGGCCTGGCAGATTTTCACCGTAGAGCCCGTAGAGAAAACAGTCCAAACCACGCTCGGCCACTACATTCGAGTCCTGAAGCTTCAAGCTTCCCGACGCTGTGTTTCGGGGGTTCATATAAGGGTCTTCACCAGCTTCCACCCTACGCTTATTCATTTCGGTGAATGCTTGGAGGGGAAGGAAAATCTCGCCCCTGATTTCAAACTCTTCGGGGTAATCGCCTGTGAGACTAAGTGGTATAGTTGAAATCGTTCGCACATTCGCCGTAACATCTTCACCCGTCTGCCCATCGCCACGTGTTACGGCGCGGTGCAGCTTTCCATCGATGTATGTGATTCCAATTGCTACGCCGTCATATTTGAGCTCACAGACATAGGTCACCGGCTGGTCAATCGACTTTTTTATTCGCTCTTCCCAAGCTTCGATTTCTTCAATGCTATAGGTGTTGCTCAAGGAAAGCATGGGGTATTTATGCTTTACCTTTTCAAACTTGTCGGTGATTCCGCTACCTACCCTGCGAGTGGGTGAATTGGGATCATCAAATTCGGGAAACTTGGACTCGAGCGATTCCAGTTCCTTGAGCAGCATATCAAATTGTTGGTCGGATATCTCAGGCGCATCCAAGACGTAGTACTTGTGATTGTGAGCATGCAGCTCCTTTCGCAATTCTTCTATTTTGTGCTTGGCCTGATCAGTATTCATCCTTGACAGATTCATCGTAAAAACTTCTTGCGAGTTTAAACATTTTAAGCTGAAGGGTCACCACAAAAATAGGGCTACTAAACTCTTTTCGGAGGTCTTTATCGACCCCAACAATTCCGCGATAACCAATACCAGCACCAGCCCCTAGCCAATATAGAATGTTGTAGTCTCCATAAACCGACAATTCGAGGGCAGAGAAATCGACGGGCGGAATTTCTACTCGATCATTTGGGTTATCAGGGCTCTGGTAAAAAATCTTGATTCGCCCACCACCCGCGTGAGCAGTTGCTCCAAACTCCCACTTTCGATCGAAGTAGAGTACTCGCTCATAATAGATGGTCGAATAGCGAAACTCGTATTCCAATTTATCGACCGGCACATCAAAGTCGAATTCCCGATCAAAGACGCGGGTATTCAGGAAGTAAATACCGACCCCAAGTCGGTGAATCCTCCTGTATTCCACCCCACCTTTCAACCCCATGACGGCAACCCACTGTTTATTAAAAAGGGTGCGTCTGGCATCGAGGCTAAAGTCGGGTTTCAGTTTGTTTTGGTAGAGCTCTAGGGTGTGCTGACCCGTAATCAACGACACCGTATTGCCTTGCCCAAATTGACCAAAGGCACTCAGAAAACTCCATAGGAATATGACGGTCAATACGGCTCTCAAGCTCTTACCCCCCTTACCATTCTGTCCCGGCTATTCAAGTCTTTCCGCAACTCCACGTCCACAAAACCCCGATCGCGCAAGAGCTGGACAATCTCTCCACCAAAGGCTTCGTTAATCTCAAAGTAAATGCGCCCACCCTTTTTAAGGTGTCCTTCTGCGAGATCTACAATTTTTCGGTAAAAAATAAGCGGGTCATCATCGCGAACAAACAGGGCCTGATGGGGCTCATAGTCCAGCACATGCGATTCCATCTCTCCGCTTTCAGCGTCTCTCACGTACGGCGGATTACTCACCATGACATCAAAACTCATAAAAGCCAGACTCTCCTGTTTGAGAAGATCAAAATGAAAAAAGTCAACGCCAATTTCATTTGTCCGGGCATTTCCAGTGGCTACATTCAAGGCTTTCACACTATTATCTAGACCATAAACGCTGCTATCTTTCAAAATATTTTTGAGCGCAATAGCAATGCAACCCGATCCCGTGCAGAGATCGAGCAGTTCCACTTCTTTGCCAACGGTTTCGTCGAGCACCCACCTGACCAGTTCTTCTGTTTCGGGTCTGGGGATTAGCACATGCCGATTGACATCAAGCGGTATTCCGTAAAACAAGACCTTGCCCAGAATGTACTGAACGGGTTCACCATCTTGCAGCCTTTGGAGTGCATCAGCAATCTTCTTATTCGCAGAGTCAGCAATCGGTGTATCCTTATTTAAGATGGTATCAATGCGGGAGTAGCCTAGATTGGCTTCGCAAATCATATCGAGCATCGCGTCGATTTCACGGCGATCGAATCGCTCTTTCAAGGCATCGCGGTATACCTGCGACCACTCAGCTATGTTGGTTCCCTTTTTCAAAATTCCATCAAAAATAGCGAGACCAACAGGCTACGCAATCACCTTTTGGGATGTTTTTAAACAGAAAATTGGAAATAACCTGTTTCATCACTTTTCTTTGTCGAGATGGACCATCATGAGTCATTTATGAATCGCTGCCTTTTCCTGGCTAAAAAAGGAAAAGGGCTTGTTGCGCCAAACCCGATGGTAGGTGCTGTGGTGGTGCACGAAGGCCGCATCATCGGCGAAGGATATCACCATCAATACGGTGGTGCTCACGCCGAAGTCAACGCCATAGCGGCTGTTGAGAATAAGGACCTTCTCAAAGAATCGACGATATACGTGAGCCTAGAACCTTGTTCTCACCACGGAAAAACACCTCCTTGTGCCGACCTGATCATTTCTCACCAAATACCCAGAGTAGTATTGGCGATGCGCGATCCAAATCCGTTGGTCGGAGGCCGAGGAATCGATCGGATGAAAAAACAGGGCATTGAAGTGATCGAGGGTGTTTGCGAAAAGGCGGCTTTGGAGCTCAATCGACGTTTCATTACTTTTCATCAAGAGAAACGCCCGTACACCATTTTGAAATGGGCAGAATCTGTAAACGGATTTATGGACATTGATCGCGATGCCGATCAGAAAGGAGTTTTTTGGATAACTGCTCCCGGAACGAAAGTATTGGTTCACAAATGGCGGAGCGAAGAAGCGGGAATATTGGTCGGTGCCAATACGGTGGAGATCGACAACCCAAGCCTAACCGTAAGGGAATATCACGGAAAAAACCCCGTAAGAATGGTGATCGCTCCAAATGGCATTTCTTCTGATGCAGCCATCTTAAACGGCGAAGCACCCACCATGGTATTTCACCAGCGTGAAGAATTAAAAGGAAAAGAATCACACTTTTACACAGAAGGTGATCTCATTCAAGCCGCTCTCAACTGGGCTTTTGAAAACGGAATTCAAAGCATTTTGGTGGAAGGCGGCGCAACAACTCTAAACTCCTTTTTGAAGGCTGGTCGTTGGGATGAAATCAGGCGACTCATTGGAAAAACTGAAATCAAAAAAGGAATTCCAGCACCTGACATTCGTCACCTTCGTCCAATGAATCAGGACGAGTTTGGCCCAGATCGCATTTACACATACCGGAAGGACAAAGCATGACATTTCTCCTTCTCAGTATTCTTTGTTCCACCCTGATCTACGCCGTTTTCGAACTTCTGAAAACCTATGACATCAATAGTTTCCACGCCATTGTGGTCAACTATTTTGTTGCCGCCGGATTTGGAATGATTTACGCTAGTGCCAATGGTGCTCCCGCCCTACCATCTAACGAAAGCCCTTGGTTGGGAATTGGATTAATCACCGGGTGCTCGCTTATTTCCATTTTCTACCTGATGGCGATTACATCCCAAAAAATGGGCATTTCTACTGCCAGCGTAGCGACGAAGATGTCGCTTATAATCCCCGCCGTATTCTTTGTGCTCGTCGATCCACTGGAGCGCTTTTCCGCCCTAAAAGTTCTCGGTATCGCGAGTGGACTCATCTCGGTTTGGATGATGACGGCTTCTGGTCAAAAATCTGAAATTGGAAAAAGGTGGATTTGGCTGCCTTTGATGGTTTTTCTGGGGAGTGGAATCATCGACATTCTCTTCGCCACTGCCGAACGAGATTATCTGGACAGCCCCGAAGCGTTTCTCACATTCACCCCTTTTCCTTTTTTGATCTCGGGCTTTTTAGGAATTATCGGAATTGGTTTACAAGTGGCGAAGCGCGGAGTGCAGTTCAAATCTAAGGCTTTGATTGGCGGCCTAGCACTTGGACTGGTAAACTACGGCTCGATATTCTTTTTGCTAAAAGCGCTTAATGCCGATATCTTACACCGCTCAGACACCATACCGGTGAATAATATGGGCGTGGTGGCGCTCTCCACGGTGATGGGTATTCTCTTTTTCAAAGAAAAGCCCAATTGGAAACGAAATCTGGGAATCGTATTGGCTATTGCAGCCATTGCTCTCTTAATGATCGATACGCATGCACTATAACTATCTGACACTTTCGAAAACCGGGAAAAGCCTGTACAAGGTGAAAGGCAGCAAGCATTTTGGTTATGCCATCCATGTAAAAACGGCAGAAGACATTCAGGAGCGTCTCAATGAAATCAAAGAAGAACACCACAGCGCCCGACACGTTTGCTACGCCTGGCGACTCGGAGCAGATAAAGAGCAATACCGTGCCAACGACGATGGGGAGCCGTCAAACTCTGCCGGGAAACCGATTCTCGGCCAGATTGAAAAATACGATCTCACCAATGTCCTGATTGCCGTAGTCCGCTATTTCGGTGGAACGAAGTTAGGCGTAGGTGGACTGATAGATGCCTACCGCACCGCCGCCGACATGGCCATTGAAGACGCTACCATCATCGAACGCCAATTGATGGCGCACTTCACTATACACTTCGGCTATGACCGCATGAGCGATGTGATGCGCATAATCCGCACCAATGGCTGGGAGTCGATGAATCAAGATTTTAGAGACACTTGTACAGTGGATGTTGTGGTGCTTCCAGAGAACCAAGATCAAGTGCCGGGAAGCTTTGAAGCATTTAGTGGTGTGGAGGCTAAATTGGTGGGGATTTTTTAGTTGGTTTTAATGGTTTGTCGGTGAAGCTTGTGGAAGATATAACCTAACAACCCAAAGCTCGAGTCAGTTCGAGTATCCCAAAAATCTTCGGGATGTATCGAGAACAACGGCAAAATATGTGGGAACCAAGCTGAATGCATCTATTGTCGTCGCATCTCGATACAGCCTCCTTGCAGTCGGCCACTCGATGTGACTTAATTTAATTGATTAAAGTCAGTTCGAGCACCTGCCCTGACTGAGAACGTTAGGGTACCCCGAAAGCCTTCGGGGTGTATCGAGAACAACGGCAAAGTATGGTGGAATCAAGTTGTATACATCTATTGTCGTCGCATCTCGATACAGCCTCCTTGCAGTCGGCCATCCTGATGCTTTCGATCAGGACTGTCGCTCGATGTGACTTAATTTAATTGATTAAAGTCAGTTCGAGCACCTGCCCTGACTGAGAACGTCAGGGTATTCCGAAAGCCTTCGGGGTGTATCGAGAACGACGACAAGCAACCCCAATTCTTTAAATTTAAAACATGAAAGAAGCAGGCGCACGAATGTATTTGTACATCTTACTCTGTTCTGACAACACTTTTTATACAGGTGTCACGAATGATCTTGAGCATCGGTTTGGAGAACATCAATCGGGAAAACACCCGGACTCATACACATTCAGCCGACGACCATTGCAACTCGTTTATTCAGAAGGCTTTACATCTCCTGAAGCAGCTATTGCAATGGAAAAAAGAGTAAAAAAGTGGAGCCATGCTAAAAAGCAAGCCCTGGTAAATGGGGACTTTGGGAGACTGGTTGAACTATCGAAAAAGAAGTTTTGACTGGGGTAAAGTGGTAAATGAGAATTTAAGCTTTGAAATAAGAGATGTGTTCATTGGTTGTCGTCCATCCCCGACGCTTACGGTCGGGATCAAGACTCGATACACCTCTACCCTTCCCGCCGGTCGGGCAGAGCCACTCGATGTGACTGCAGTTTACGATTCTAAGTCAGTTCGAGTATTCTTTACCGACTAACAAGATGTGAAGAATATATCGAGAACAACGGCAAAGTTCCCAGAATTGAAATGTTGTACAATTAGTGTCGCCGCATCTCGATACACCTCTGACCTCTCCACTGGTCGGCCAGAGCCACTCGATGTGACTTACCTTAAGTGCATAAACCCTACCCAAAATGCGGCTGCATCAGCTTGGCTAAAGACTCCGGGATCTTCATCGGGCGCTGGGTTTTCATATCCACAAAAACCAGTGTAATTACTGCGGTGGTGAGCACTTCGTCTTCGGCAGACTTTAGAGTGTAGTGGAAGGTAATCCGCGATCCCGGCATTTCTTCCAAGCGCGTTTCGAGAAAAATCTCCTGATCGTATTTCGCCGGACGAAAATAACGCGTCGTGAAATCGCGGACGGGGAGCATAACACCTTCATCCTCCAGCGATTTATAGCTCGTCCCCAAATCTCTGAGGAGCTCTACACGCCCTACTTCAAAAAAAGCGGCGTAATTACCATAATAGACATACCCCATTTGGTCGGTTTCGGCATACCGCACTCTAAATCTTGTATTGTTTACGATCATGCAGCCAAAGATATATCCTTCTCTGACCAAAATTAAGTTTTGGATTCCTCTTTTATTACCCACCAAAATGGACTATCTTCAACGCTTCGTTGATGAAGTGGAAAGTGAATTTTTTTCATTCACGAACACACTAAATCAACCCCGTCTAGAGTTGTTATAAAGCATGCCATTTTAAACACTCATTATCAGGATGTTTTCCTGGTTTTTGCTTCTCAAAAGGATGCAAAAAATGACGTCATGAAAAACGCTAGAACCCTAGTACTGATAGGGTTTACAGCCTGAAATTAAAACCGTGCCAGAACAGGGTTTATCGCGAGAATGACAGTTTTTCTCCGCCCTGTAAAACTTTTATTTCTGACAATAGCAAAACGGCTTTTTTTTTCACTTTTTTTCTCAAATATTTGTCACGCTTTTCGAAGGTGATAGATAGGCAAGAAGCCGCTATCGGAAACCATAGTTATTAACCGTTACTACACAGATCAACTAATGAGTAATAAACATGAGGAAGTATGGGATAACTGTCTTTCGTTAATAAAAGACAATGTTAGCCTTCAGGGATACAAAACTTGGTTTGAACCGATCAAACCTGTCAAATTGGACAACCAGGTTTTGACCATCCAGGTACCTTCTCAGTTTTTTTACGAATGGTTGGAAGAACACTACATCCACTTACTTAAGAAGATCATCAAGAAGGAGTTAGGAGATGAGGGGAGATTGGAGTACAGCATCATCATGGAAAACAACTATAATGGCTCTAGCCCTTATACCGTGAAGATTCCGACATCCAATAAGCGCGCCGTCAAGAATCATCCTGTATCTGCCCCAATGGACATCGGGAGCAAGCAGATCAAAAACCCTTTTGTGATCCCTGGTCTTAGAAAGATCAACGTGGATTCGAATCTTAAACCCAACTACTCGTTTGAAAACCTGGTAGAAGGAGATTGCAATAGACTGGCCCGTTCGGCTGGATTTGCAGTTGCCAAAAACCCTGGTGGTACAGCATTCAACCCTCTCTTGATATATGGAGGTGTTGGACTGGGAAAAACGCATTTGGCACAAGCTATCGGAATTGAAATCAAGAACAGATTTCCGAACAAGACTGTGCTTTACGTCGAATCTGAGAAGTTTATTCACCAGTTTATCGACGCCGTTAAAAACAATAATGTCAACGACTTCAGTCATTTCTATCAAATGATTGATGTGCTAATCATTGACGATGTGCAATTCCTTGCAGGAAAGGAAAAAACGCAAGACATGTTCTTCCACATCTTCAATCATTTGCACCAAACCGGCAAACAGATCGTTCTAACAAGTGATAAAGCACCTGTAGAAATGCAGGGAATGGAGCAACGCCTTCTTTCGCGCTTCAAGTGGGGATTGTCAGCCGATTTGCAAACACCAAGTCTCGAGACGCGAATCGCCATTTTGGAAAAGAAAATGTACGCCGATGGTATAGACCTACCCAAAGATGTGGTAGAGTACCTTGCCTACAGCGTTACGACAAACATTCGCGAACTCGAAGGAGCCTTGATTTCTCTAATTGCCCACTCTTCACTAAACAAGAAGGCCGTGAATCTGGAACTCGCAAAACAGATGATCGACAAGTTTGTGAAGAATACGGCCCGCGAAGTGTCTATCGACTACATTCAAAAAGTGGTGTGCGATTATTTCGACTTGCCTATTGAGCTTCTCAAATCTAAAACCAGAAAGAGAGAAGTGGTACAGGCCCGTCAGATCGCTATGTACTTTGCCAAGAAGATGACCAAAAGCAGTCTGGCGAATATCGGGATGCACTGCGGTGGGAAAGACCACGCTACGGTGCTGCACGCCTGCCGAACGGTAAACAACCTGCAGGAAACCGATAAGCAATTCCGGAAGTATCTGGAAGACCTGGAGAAAAAGCTAAGCATTCAATAATCCAATCCCCCCGCTAAACCGGGGGGATTTTTTGTTTCAACAGGTTCATCTTCTTAAGATTCCAATGGCACCCTTCATCTTTATGCTATTCTTCCGTTCATTCGGGTTTAATTTGTCGAAGTGAAAAACCTGCTCACCATCATCATTCTGGCCGGCTTATTTGTCGGATGTGGCGTCAACATGCATACTGCCAACACCCACATTCCCGAATCTGCACCCAAAGCCATCATCGATTTAAGTGCTTCGATGCACGGATACACCGATCCAGTCAACATAAAACACGTGGAAACTGTTGGGGATTTTCTCCAGATAGATGTATCGTATTCGGGTGGATGTGAAGAGCACGAGTTCAATCTCGTTTCCAATGGAAAGTTCACGCCAACCTACCCCGTAGAATTAGAAATACACCTAGAGCACAATGCCAATGGTGATAGATGCAGATCATTGATTGACAAGCGACTTTTCTTCGACGTGACACCATTTCAAAACCCGAGCACCAGCCAGGTGCTTTTCGTGGTCACCAACACCAATAAAACCATCGATTACTCTTACTAATAGCCTATGAAAACGATTCGACTCGTTCTTTTATTCGCGTTGATTTCAACGCTTTCGCAAGCCCAAATAAGCCATGGTGGGCAGCCCGCTTCATGGACGCAAGAAATCACCACCGACGTGATTTGGGAAACACTTGAAAAACCAGATTTAGCCCCACTCCACCGCGAAGATGAAATGACAGACAAGCACAAAGACATCCCTTACCGCTATGGGGTTGACCTATCGGTAGATCTATCTTCAAGTACAAATGGGGTTTGGACAGAATTGGAAAATGGAGACCGCATTTGGCAATTGGGAATCAAATCGGAAGGAGCGCTTACGCTCAATTTCGTGCTCGATGCCTTCGAAATTCCCGTTGGCGGACAAGTATTCGTCTACTCACCCGACCGCAAACAGATGCTTGGAAGTTTCACCCATGAAAACAAAAGCAAAATTAACTCTCTGGCTATCGGCCTTCTGAAAGGGGACGAAGCCGTGATCGAATACCTTGAGCCCGCTGGCGTTGCCGGTGAAGGATACATCCACATCAGCAATATCGTGCACGGTTACCGAAGCGTTTTGGGTGGAAACATCGTTTCTGAAGAAAAAGCAGGCCCTTACGGTAATTCTGGTGCTTGTAACATTAATGTAAACTGTCCGGAAGGAATCCCCTTTGACATCCAAAAGCGAAGCGTGGCCCTGATTGTTGTAGGCAATAATTCGGTATGTAGCGGAGCCATGATCAACACCACTTCCACTGAACAATTGCCTTACTTCCTTACAGCAAATCACTGTCTTCCGTTCAGCGAAAACACATTGAATAACTGGATTTTCATTTTCAACCACGAAACGCCAGATTGTGAAGGGACTGAAGATGGACCAACCAACCAAACGGTATCTGGAAGCGACCTATTGGCATCAAATGACGAATCAGATTTTGCACTTTTGGAATTGCACGATGACGTCCCAGCGAGCTACAATGTGTGTTACTCCGGGTGGGATGCCACCGATGCGCTGAACGTTACTAACGCATATGGAATTCACCACCCAAGTGGAGATTACAAGAAAATCTGCTTTGAAGATGATGCGCCTTTTCACGCAAACCAAGGATCCTTTGTAAACCAGGTTTGGTTTATCAACCAATGGGAATTGGGTGTTACGGAAGGTGGTTCTTCGGGATCTCCACTCTTCAACCAAAGTGGTAATATCATTGGTCAACTCGCTGGTGGACTTGCCGCGTGCAGTGGAACGGTCAATAATGGACAGGAAGATTACTATGGAAGATTCGGTGTGTCGTGGGACTTTTCGTCAAACAACGACGAACAACTCGAGCATTGGCTCGATCCGGCTGGAACGGGTCAAATGATTGTTCCAAACTCTTGTGCTATTCTCGTTGACAACAACGTAATCTTAAGCCAAATTGGAGATGTTGAGAGCCGCTATTGCGAACTAGAGACTATTGAGCCATTCGTAACAGTGATCAATACAGGGTTAAACAATGTAACATCTGTTGAGCTAGAAGTGATCACCAACGGAGGAAGTCCAGAAACGATCGAAGTAAACGGACTCAATCTGGGTAACGGAGAATCGACAAATATCGATCTCGGTGCGCTCGCCTTGGTTTATGGCGAAAACACCATTCAGGTTTCTGTTGTAACGGTGAATGGTAGTGAAGACGTGGATCCGAACGGAAATACGGTTGATCGTTCCATGATCGCATATGAAGAATCGCAAGACATTACCCTTGAAATTACGTTTGATCAATACCCTGGTGAAACCAGCTGGTTTATCATGGATGAGAGCAATGATATTTTGGTTTCTGGTGGAGGTTACTCACAGCCAGGAGCTACTATTTCAGAAGAAATCTGTTTTGGTGAAGGATGCTACACTTTCGTGATCGAAGATAGCTGGGGCGATGGTATTTGCTGTGGTGAAGGAAACGGTAGCTATACCCTGACGGATGAATTTGGGACTGTACTTGGAACGGGTGGTCAGTTTGGAGATATGGATGAAGTTGAGTTCTGCATCATCATAAATAGTGTCGCAAACGCCGAACTTCTAAACGACATCAACGTATACCCTAACCCAGCCACTGACGCCGTTCGCATTGAAATTGGAGATCTGGCGGGAGAATCTACTTCGCTTACTTTGGTAGATATCCAAGGAAGAAAAGTAGCTGAGAAAAACATTGGAATTGGGGAGACGATGATCAAGCTCGAAACCAACGATTTTGCTCCGGGGCTTTACCTGATTCAGATCAACACGGTAAATCACGGTGCATTGACAAAGAAACTCTTGATCAAATAATTTCAAGGGAAATTGAAACCAAAAGAAACCCTGACAGTCTTGAGCTGTCAGGGTTTTTTAATGCCCTTGTTCCTGCTCAATTCAAGTAGAGCAGAGACATTCTTTTGAGTTTGAATGCGGTTTTAGTTCTTGATAAAAGACTCGAAGTAAACTCCCTGTGGACTAATAATTCTTAGACAATACATCCCCTGCTCGAAGTCAGAAACATCAATCTGATCGCCTGGCGCCCAATCCCTGTAGTATTCTTCAAAAACCTTATTCCCTGTAGCGGAATAGATCGAAATTATCGCTTCTCTCAATTCAGATTGAGCATTTATTTGAATACTGGAATGAGCTGGATTTGGATAAACGGTAACGGTTGAACTTCGACCATTTTCTGAAGTGTTCAGCACGTGTGAGACACTGACATTATCAATAGCATAATACGCTCTAGTTGCACTATCATTTAAAAAGTTGGTTAGCGTGTTTTGGTCATCATAAAAATTTCCAATGTGTAAAAATTCATATGCCGAGTCTGCCTCGAATTGATAAGAGACGTGATACCAATCCAATGACCATGGAATAATCTCTTCAACTGAAAAATGGCTCTGATTAATAGGGAATTGATCGTAGTTGTAATACTGATGTGTGGAAAAATTAAATCCAATTTGATTTGTTTCAATGGCTATCTCTGGTTCTGCCATATTAGAAACAGAAAACTCAACTTGATATACTGAACCTATTTCAAGAGGTGATGACAATTGTACAGCAACAATTTCTCTACCATTGCTAACCGTGGTTGAAAACGCAAACAACCCAACATACCCATCACCATCTACCGGCTCTTGAAAACCAATCCAAACTTCCGGTGGAACGTACCCGTCATTTTCAGAACAACCATGAAACCAGTCAGGAGTTGGCGAAGTCCCAGCAGAGTTCTGCACACTAGCATACCATTCAGCACACTCTAATGTAACATTTCCAGCCTGAGTCGGACAGTTTATCCCTTCTTCAAAACTACCATTGGGGACTAAATTCTGGGCGTAGATATCTCGAACACCTGCGACTTGGAGTAAAGCGACTACCAAAAAAGGAACGCAAAACTTTCTCTGGGCTTTCATCTGAGTTCTTTCATTTCTACTGAAAGTAGTAAGAAATGTGGACAAATCTCCTTTTAATGTGCTGATCAGCCCGGACTTTAAGAAAACTCTACAAAAAGACCAATGGATCTATCAATACCCACCAGCCCATTTTCGGGCGATCCACTCCAAGGTCATGATACCGAGTAGAACGAAGAAAATCCATTTAAAATCGAGTACGGAGCTACGGCGCTCGGTGCTAAAGCTACGCGGTGCAAGTTTCGATTCGGCTTTAAGATTGGCGATCAGGTCGCTTGTGCCAGCGCTGGTATAAAAGGTTCCCCCACTCCGCTCTGACACTTGGAAAAGCAAACGGTGATTGGCTGTCAGATTTCCGCCTTCAAGCGCGAATGGGAGAATGGCAAACTTTCCACCATCGGTTAAGACTTCCCCATTCTTCACCACCTTTCCCTGGTAGGTGTAGGAACCAACCGGCAAAACACCCGCATCTAGTCGGTAGGCCGATCCCGTTCGAGAGAAATTAAAAGGGTATTCCACACCGTCGGCATCGACAATGCGAAGTTCCACTTCTTCGTCGTTTATGGGTTGGTAGGCGTCGTTGTATAGCTCAGCGTTGAAGACCACGTGCTCGTTTTCCATCAGTTCAGATGGACCAAAAACGCGAAACAGCCTTTTGTCTTCCTTAAGCGATAGGTACTGAACAATGCCCGAAACCATTCCGTCGAAGATCTGATGATTTTCGCTCATGGCAAAGTTGAACAGACGCCATCTCCAAATTCCCTCGCCGATAAACACGGCCGTCTTGTGGTTTGTGTTTTCTGAGAAAGTCAGAAGCGGGTCTCCCGTTTCAATCTGACCGACTTTTTGATCCAGCAATACCTGTGTTCCCCCAGAAGTCATCCACTTTCCAAAAGGCACTTTCACAGGTGGGGCATCGGCCAGCAAGGATTTGATCTCGGTATCGACTTTAAAAGCATTGAATCCCGACAAAAGCAAACCGCCCACGTCATTCCAACTTCCATTTCCACCAGAAAGACGCACCCCTGCTCCCAGCCTGGCCCAGTTGGTAATATCCGAATCGATTCCGCCGAAGAGCCAGATCGGTGTTTTGCCTGAAGCCCAGGTCTGAATCCAGTCTTGGGATGTATTTCGATTAGGAACCTGGTGAAGAATCCAGAGATCGGGACTCTCGGTTCCCTTCTTCAAGTCGGACTCAAAAATGATCTCGACTTCGTAGTTTTCATTCGTGGCAATCGCATTGCGGATAGCCGCCAAATCGGGGTGTGGCGCCTTAGCCACGATGGCTATTTTTTGTCGGCTGTCGATCACATCCACAAACACCGTCTGGGCATTGTTTGAGTTGGTGATCTCATTGCTCACTCCGCTCACTTCCACCCGATAAGCCTGCAGGCCAATTTCTGAAGCATTCACAAGAAAGCGAACGGTCGCTTCAAACTCATCGGAGTTGATCGGCAGCACACCTTCTTCAATGGTTCCACTTGGGCCCACCAGTCTGTAGTTGGCGTTTTCACCTTCGCATTTTCTGGCTCTGATTGTGGCTTCTATTGGGAACTGATTGCCCAAAAAGGCGATTCGGTTGGCCGCTACTTCGGCGATCTTTAAATCGCGGCGTGGGATGGTGTCGCCCGTTCCAATGGTGTAAACCGGCGTGGCCAGTTGATCCACGGCATACCGCGGGTTTCGGCCACGGTTGTAGATTCCATCAGAGATCACCACCACAGCTCCTAAATTTCGGTTGGCGTAACGTCCAGAGAGCGATGAAAAGAGATCGGAAAAATCGGTCACGGGATCGGCATAGCTCGAATCGATCTGATTGCGGACTTCCTGCCCAAAACCATATACGGCCAGTTCGAATTCAGCTCCCAATTCCCGATTCAAAAGAGCAAGCGATTCGCGGACATCGGCCTTGACCTGAGCCGAATCGGGTCCCAGTACCATCGACTGCGATTCATCCACGGCCACCACCACGATGGGCGGTTCGATTTCGATATCGAGGTAAGTGAGAAAAGGCTCGAGCAGCAAAAAGCAAAGCCCAGTCACGAGCAGAAACCTACCGATACCCAAAGCCCAGACCAGGGTCTGGCCAAAAGACTGGTTTCGCCGATTCTGATAGTAGAGAATCAAGGCGTAAACCAATCCAATCGTGGGGCATAGCAATATGGCCCACAGCGGATATCCGATCGCTAAATTCTCCAAATTAGGTTAGCATTCCACCATCCACATTGATGGTTTGGCCGGTGATGTAATTACTCATATCAGAAGCTAGGAAGAGCGTCAAGTTTGCCACGTCTTCTGGTGTACCACCGCGCTTGAGCGGGATGGCATCTCTCCATTCCTGAACTGTCTTCTCATCGAGGGCATCGGTCATTTCCGTTTCGATAAATCCGGGAGCGATGGCGTTGCAACGAATGTTTCGCGAACCGAGCTCCAAGGCAACCGACTTGGTAAACCCTAGAATTCCTGCTTTTGAAGCGGCGTAGTTGGCCTGACCGGCATTACCCTTCACCCCTACTACAGAACTCATATTGATGATAGACCCACCACGCGCCTTTAGCATAGGGCGCAAAACGGCTTTGGTCAGGTTGAAAACAGACTTGAGGTTAACAGCCATGATTTCATCCCACTGCTCTTCGTTCATTCGCATCAGCAAATTGTCGCGTGTGATACCGGCGTTATTAACCAATACGTCGATAGATCCGTGGGCTTCGATCACCTCATCAACTAATTTTTGAGCGGCGTCGAAATCGCCCGCGTCAGATTTGAATCCTTGCGCTACTCCACCTTGAGCGGTAAGCTCCGCTTCAAACTCCCTGGCTTTCTCGTCAGAGCTGCGGTATGTGAAGCATACAATGGCTCCCTGATTAACGAATGATTGAGCGATGGCTTTCCCGATTCCTCGCGATGCACCTGTTATGATGGCTACTTTTCCTTCCAGTAATTTCATAGTCTAGATATTAAACAGCCAACAAAGTTAAAAACTCAGGTATATGGAATACGGGAATTTAGAAATTATAGCTTTTTGGGTTGGCTCGTGATTCGAGAAATTGTGAATCACGACGGTAAAGAAGTCAGTTCGAGTACCCCGAATACCTTCGGGGTGTATCGAGAACGACGGGAATGTTTTTCGATAATGAACAATTCTAAAAGACTTGTCGTCCATCCCCGACGCTAACGGTCGGGATCTAAAACTCGATACATCTCTACCCTTTCCGCTGGTCGGCTAGAGCCACTCGATGTGACTACATTTTACTGTTTTAAGTCAGTTCGAGCACATGCCCTGACTGAGAACGTTAGGGTACCCCGAAAGCCTTCGGGGTGTATCGAGAACGACGGCAAGTGACCTCAATTCCTTTATTTTTAAAACATGAAAGAAGCAGGCTCACGAATGTATTTGTACATCTTACTTTGTACTGATGAGACTTTTTATACCGGTGTTACGAATGATCTCGAGCATCGGTTTGGAGAACACCAATCAGGAAAAGACCCTAACTCTTACACATTCAGCCGGAGGCCTGTGCAGCTCGTTTATTCGGAAGGCTTTACATCGCCCGAAGCAGCTATTGCAATGGAAAAAAGAATCAAAAAGTGGAGCCATGCAAAAAAGCAAGCTCTAGTAGATGGGGAATTTGGGAAACTGGTGGATTTGGCAAAAAAGAAGTTTTGACTGGGGAAAAGTGATAGTTGAGAATATATGTTTCGAGATATGAGATGTGTTCATTGGTTGCCGTCGCATCTCGATACAGCTCTACCCTTTCCGCTGGTCGGGCAGAGCCACTCGATGTGACTGCATCTTAGGACATTAAGTCAGTTCGAGTATTTCTGACCGACTATAAAGAGTGTCAGGAATGTATCGAGAACGACGGGAATGTTCTTCGGTATTGAAATGTTGTAAAAATAGTGTCGTCCATCTCGATACAATCTCCTTTCAGTCGATCACTCGATGTGACTTGATTTTGGCGTTCTAAATTAACTGACAATGCTCTGGAAAAGTTTGATTCAGCACTCCAATTCCGAATTCCCCATTCCCCACTCGTAATTCCTAATTCAAACATTCGTAATTTAACTGTAACCTTTCTGATCATTCCTGCACTATTGAAAATGAACACAAGCAAACTAAACATATAGACATGAAATCCATTTCTACCTTTTTATTCTCTATTATAAGCCTGACCCTGCTGGGGCAATCAATCCCCAACCCAGGGTTTGAAAACTGGACATCAAACACTTGGAACTACACCCCTGATGGTTGGATGACAGAAAACTCCCAGCTCTGGGAGCCAGTTGATCGGGATTTCGATGCTTACGAAGGCGACTACGCCATGCGCGTCACATCACAACCGACAACGGGAATTGGTGAGTACGCTTCGGCATCAGCCCTTTTTGAGATTGACTACATTCCGAGTAACCTGAGTTTTTATGTGAAAACGCTCTGCGAATTCGGTGCGGTACAGGTGACCATCTACTTCTATGAGCAGGAAGCCATCGTAGCCTACTACGAATGGTTTACATCGGAGACTATAGAAGATTGGACCCAAATCACCATCGAAATGGATGGAATTGATCCGATCATAACCGATGCTGAGATCGTCGTTACAGCTCAAGTTGGAGACCTGGTGGCTGGCGACGCC
The DNA here is from genome assembly GCA_030427905.1 of Bacteroidia bacterium. Classification (GTDB taxonomy): domain Bacteria; phylum Bacteroidota; class Bacteroidia; order Flavobacteriales_D; family Cryomorphaceae; genus CBDDKU01. The sequence continues at coordinate 196,344 of JAUICL010000004.1, read as the reverse complement.
ATCATCTCTGTCGATGCCATGGAGTTTGATGCGGTGACTTCTACCTTCGATCCCAACATCAGCGATCTGAGCATTTACCCCAACCCTACAGTTGATCACTTCACTATTGATGGCGACCATCAATTAGAGAGCGTTCGCATTTACAATACCCTGGGTGTGTTGGTGATGGAAAGCTCAATCAATGAGCTGAACCGCCGCATGGATGTTTCTGAGCTGCCGAATGGAACTTATATCGTTTCGGCTGAAGATCGTGAAGGAAACCGATACGTGGAAAAACTGATTGTAAGCAAATAGACCGGAAGGTTTAAGCAAAAAAGAAACCCTGACGAGATTCGTTGGGGTTTTCTTTTGAAAAGGCTAATATTTCTAGGGATAAGAAAGTAAATGGAAACAGTACAAACTTTGCCATCCATCTCGATACACCTCCGACCTACCCGTTGGTCGGTCACAGGCACTCGATGTGACTAAATTTTACGGTTTTAAGTCAGTTCGAGCACCTGCCCTGACTGAGAACGTCAGGGTATCCCGAAAGCTTTCGGGATGTATCGAGAACGACGGGAAAATATGTCGGAGTCAAGTTGTATACAAGTCTTGCCGTCCATCTCGATACGCCTCAGACCTACCCGTTGGTCGGTCACAGGCACTCGATGTGACTTTATTTATTGCTTAAAGTCAGTTCGAGCATATGTCTTGACCGTAGCGTCAATGGTAGTCCTAACCGACCAAAGGAAGGGTTAGGAGTGTATCGAGAACGACGGCTTAGAGTGGTTGAATTTAATAGTTCACTAAATTGATGACGTCCATCCCCGACGCTAGCGATCAGGACTGTCGCTTAATGTGACTTAGTTCTCTCCAAATAGGCTAACATCATTTAACTTTTATAGCAAGAAAAAACCCTGACGAGATTCGTCAGGGTTTACTTATGAAAAATCTAATATTGTTAGGGCTGTCTTTAAATGGAAACAGCACAAACCTTGTCGTCCATCTCGATACAGCCTCCATTCTCTCGGCCACTCGATGTGACTTCATCAGAAGGTTTCTTGTCAGTATTAAGCCAGTAGCTCAGCCATTTTAGCTCCGATGTGTGCTGGGCTATCCACAACGTGGATTCCACATTCACGCATAATAGCCTTCTTCGCTTCGGCTGTGTCTTCAGCACCACCTACGATGGCTCCAGCGTGACCCATTGTACGTCCTTTAGGCGCAGTTTCACCAGCGATAAATCCAACTACAGGCTTCGTTCCGTTTTCTTTGATCCAACGTGCAGCTTCTGCTTCCAAGTTACCACCGATCTCACCGATCATGATGATTCCTTCGGTCTCTGGATCGTTCATCAACATCTGAACGGCTTCTTTGGTCGTTGTTCCGATGATAGGATCTCCACCGATTCCGATAGCTGTCGTTTGTCCCAATCCTGCCTTTGTGATTTGGTCAACCGCCTCGTAAGTCAAAGTTCCCGACTTAGACACGATTCCTACAGTTCCTTTGTTGAAGATAAAGCCTGGCATGATACCTACTTTTGCTTCTCCGGCAGTCATCACACCCGGACAGTTTGGCCCGATAAGCGTGCAGTCTCTCTGGTCGATGTAGCTCTTCACCTTCACCATGTCATTTACAGGAATTCCTTCGGTAATCGTTACGATTACTTTAATTCCCGCGTCGGCTGCTTCCATAATGGCATCAGCTGCGAATGCTGGTGGAACAAATATGATGGAAACATCGGCTCCCGTTTTCTCAACAGCTTCAGCTACTGTGTTAAAAACTGGACGGTCGAGGTGGGTTTGTCCACCTTTACCCGGAGTTACTCCACCAACTACATTGGTACCGTACTCAATCATCTGGCCAGCGTGGAAAGTTCCTTCTCCACCTGTGAAACCTTGAACGATGATTTTAGAATCTTTATTTACTAGAACGCTCATTTCGGCTTGTTAAATTCGTTTTTTCAGCGCCACAAACTTAGTTGATTCCCATAGTTCTGCCAAGCCCTTTTCGGTCATTTTCGCGGATTAATTCACATGGCCCTTTTCAATAACGGCTGCTGGTCCAAACCATGTCAAATTCTCTTTGGAATCGCCTTATCTTTGCGCCATGCAATTTGGCAACCCAAACGATACGATCTGCGCCCTATCAACGCCCGAAGGTGTTGGTGCGCTCGCCATTATCCGGATTTCTGGCCCCGAAGCACTCACCGTCCTAAAGCCCTATTTCAAAAAGGACTTGAGCAAGGTGGATACGCACACCGTGCACTACGGAGCCATCAAAGACGGCGATGTGTGGATCGATGAAGTGGTGCTGTCGGTGTTCAAGGGCCCGCGTTCGTTTACGGGTCAAGACACGGTGGAGCTCACCTGCCACGGGTCGCCTTACATCCGTCAGCGCATACTCCAACTCCTGATCGAAAATGGGTGCCGGATGGCCGAGCCGGGCGAGTACAGCATGCGCGCCTTTATGAATGGAAAGGTGGATTTGAGTCAGGCCGAAGCCATTGCCGACCTGATCGCTTCTTCATCACAAGCTGCGCACAAGCTGGCCATGAACCAGATGCGGGGACAGTTCTCCAGAAAAATCAACGAGCTCCGGGAGAAGCTGATTCACTTTGCTTCGCTGATCGAGCTGGAGCTCGACTTCTCGGAAGAAGATGTAGAATTTGCCGATCGAAACGAACTACGCACCCTCGTGGTCGAAATTCAAGGCGTTGTCCGCGAATTGATGGCCAGTTTTGCCACAGGGAATGCTATCAAAAACGGGGTGCCTGTAGCTATTCTCGGCGCTCCCAATATGGGTAAGTCCACCCTTCTCAACGCCCTGCTCGGTGATGAACGCGCCATTGTGAGCAGCATTGCCGGTACCACTCGCGACACCATCGAAGATGAGACGGTGATTGAAGGTGTGCGCTTTCGGTTTATCGACACGGCGGGAATCCGCGAAACGGTTGATGAAATAGAAACCATCGGGATAGACCGCGCCTGGGACAAGGCACAGAAGGCACAGATTGTGCTTTACCTTGTGGAAGCCGCTACTATGGACGAAGCCAGGGTGAAGGAAAATCTCGATGAACTCCGCAGCCGCGTGGGAAGCGATGCCAAAGTTTACTTATTGATCAATAAAGTGGATCAGATCACGGACCCAGCGCAAGCCAAGGCACTTGCGGCCGACTTTAAGAACGCCTACCTGATCTCTGCTGCCCATGGCACAGGTCTGGACGACTTAAAAAAGACCCTGGCCGAGGAAGCGCGAAGCCTCCAAAACGAAGGCTCGGATGTGGTGGTAACCAATATCCGTCACTACGAAGCACTAGCCAATACCAACAAAGCACTAGACGGCGTTTTACACGGACTTGAAAGCCGCATCACCGGCGACTTTCTAGCGATCGATATCCGCCGCGCCCTGCACCACCTGGGTGAAATCACTGGCGAGATCACTACCGACGATTTGTTAGGTAACATCTTTTCGAAGTTCTGTATCGGAAAGTGATTACTTTTCACTTGGTTAGTTAATCCCTTCTTTTAGTGCCTTTTAGACTGTTTTTCTTTCTCTTATTTGTTACTGAATTGCCTATTTTTTCGTATCTTTCGTTACTAATTTGTTACTGAGAACACCATTTTTGTTTCTAGCAACAGATTAGAAGTATCAAGGGGGAGATTATGTTACATACAGATACATTCTGATACATAGCGATACACCCTGATACAGAAACACGAAAGAGAGAGAACATGAGTAGCAATCTTCGTATTCCGAAAATCTGTCAAGAATGTGGTAGCGATTTTATCGCCAAAACCACCGTTACTCAATATTGCAGTGACAGATGTGCTAAGCGAGCTTACAAGAAGCGCAAGCGCAAACAGAAGGTTGAAGCTGTTCCCACCCTTTCACAGCAAAAGGTCAATCACTCCAAAGAGATAGTTGGCGACAAAGAGTTTCTAAGCATTAAAGAAACTTGTCAGCTATTAGGCACAAGTAGAATGACCCTTTACCGCCAAATCAAGAGCGGAACTATCCCTGCGGCCAAAGTTGGAGCCCGTACCATTATTAAGAGAACCGATATTGAAAAACTGTTTACAGCATGAAAGTAACATTGAGAGAACGCCACCAGGGCGGCAAGATCAGCCTATACCTTGACTACTACCATAAAGGAAAACGCAAAGCTGAGTACCTGAAACTATACATTGAGCCAAACCCGAAAACCAAAGCTGAAAGGGAACTCAATAAAAAGACAATGCAGCTTGCAGAATCAATCCGAGCTAAACGCCTGATTGAAATTCAAAACGGTGTGTATGGATTCCGAGACAATGAAAAGCTGAAAGGCAGTTTCCTAGAGTACATTCAACTCTTAACCAACAAGCGGCACAATAGCAAAGGCAATTACGGGAATTGGGATAGTATGCTCAAACACTTGAAAGGCTACATTCCTTATGACAAGACCTTTGAAGAAATAGACAGACAATTCGTAATGGGTTTCAAGGAATACCTTGACCATGATGCTAAGAAGTCAAGCGGTCAACCGCTTTCCCAAAACTCAAAGTACTCCTACTTCAACAAGCTCAGAGCAGCACTCAAACAAGCGGTAAAGGACGGTATCATACCAAGCAACCCTAGTGAAGGAGTTGAAGCCTTTAAGCAAGGAGAACCTCAGCGAGAGTTTCTAACATTAGAAGAGCTACAAGCTGCAGCACAAGCGGAATGTGAAATTCCTGCGATTAAGACAGCCTTTTTATTCTCGGCTCTTACAGGATTAAGATGGTCCGATATTCAGAAGCTACTTTGGTCAGAAGTACAGCACTCAAATGATATGGGCTATTATATTCGATTCAGGCAGAAGAAAACCAAAGGAGCGGAAACCTTACCCATTTCAGAACAAGCCTTTGGCTTGCTCGGTGAAAGACAAGATAAGGATGAACGAGTATTCAAAGGATTGAAATACTCTTCTTGGCACAATGTGAAACTGCAACAATGGATGATGAGAGCAGGAATCAGTAAGACCATTTCATTTCACTGTGCAAGGCATACCTACGCTACTTTACAGCTTTCAGCAGGAACAGACATTTACACCGTTTCAAAGCTCTTAGGACATAGAGAACTCAAAACCACTCAGATTTATGCCAAAATCATTGACGACAAGAAGAAAGAAGCTGCAAACAAAATCAAGTTAGACCTATGAGCAATACATTTTTCAGCAGTTTCAGAGACTTCATTCACAATGGTAAAGAGCCTTGGAAGGCAAACTTTACAGATGCCAAATACAAGGAACAAGCCCTTGCAGTGACCATTCCCAATTACAATACCCAACCATTGTACGAACTCACTTTTCCAGATCCACTGACTGAAAAGACCACCTACTACAAGAAGCTGATAGATCAATACGCAGTTCAGGAGTTGAACAGCTTCCACAGCATTGTTTCTGAATCCAAAGACAAAGCGAGACTTTACCAAGTGTATTTTCCACTATCTCGAACATTACCAGGTCTGATGAATGACCTCCACAACACACTTGAAACTTTGGATCTCACCAACCCAAAATTTGAACCTGATGCAAGCGGTAGAATCAATTTGACCAATGAATATGATAACTCTTATATCCTCCACTACTTAAAGCATGAACTCATTCGCTTATATCTTGAAGTAATTGAACACTACCCCGATTATGCGAAGGATGCTGAGATGGACGTAAACAAACTCTATATCAAATTTTATAAGCATGTTCAACCGCCTGTGCCGGTTATCACAGACGCTCCTACCCTTGAGATTGAAAAGCCAATAGCTGAGCAAAAAGTAAAGGCTACCAATAAAGCCTTGCAAGTACTGAAACGAGACTTTAGAACCGAGAAGGATTCTATTCTCAGCTACAAAGTAGTAATTAAGGACGGCAGCAAATTCGCCCTATTTGAAGAGAAGCTATTCCAAAGTGGCTTTATTGATTCAGAATACAATGCCATTGAATCGCACGGCTCTAAAGGGAAACTAGCAGCGATCTATCACAGGATTATTGAGAAAGGATATTTCAATGAAAGAACCTTTCAGCCCATGAAGCCAATCCAACCTACTGACATTCGGGTTTTCTTGGATTACCGATACAACACCAACCTTAGCCAGCAATTCAGGAGATACAAACAGAACGAAGAAAAGCACAAGGAATACCTTGACAGCCAATATTGGTTGGACAGCCTTCCGACCCTTCGTTAATCCGCTTCATTTTGCCCTGATTTTTAGTATGGTAAAGTCGCTCGATTTTACCATTTCAAATTACCACTTCATTTCATAACATTCTGTTATTCAATGGTTTTTGGTGTCTCGAATTACCATTGAGAACCTTACCATTTGCCTTTATTTTCCTTTGGTCTTGTCAACGGAAATCGTTGGTGACTTTAGCGCTGAAGTCTTTTTCAAATTTTCAAAATCCAATAAAAATGGAAGAGATTTTAAAAAGACTAGAAATCATAGAAAAACACGTATTAGGCCAAAATCTAATACTAAAGAATGTACTCAACTTCAACGAAGCAGCACAATTCATTGAAGTGTCGCATTCGCACCTGTACAAGCTCACCAGCTCGGGCAAAGTGCCATTCTATAAACCGAATGGTAAGAAGATATACTTCAACCGAGTAGAGTTAGAAGAATGGTTGCTGCGCAACCGAAATGAAACGGATGCTGAGATAGACCAAAGAGCAGCGGATTATCTAATCAAAAAAGGGAGAGTGAAGCTATGAGTGAGTTGATAGACATGATCCTGAAGCTCTCTCAGGAAATCAAATGGATTAGAGCCTACTTAGGTCAGTTTCAGAAGAGCCAATTAGAGCATTTCAAAGATGCTTGGATTGATGGACAAGATGTAATGATGGCCTTGCATATCAGCAAGCGCACACTACAGACTTTGCGAGACAATGGAACACTGCCATACAGCCGAATCAATGGCAAGTTCTACTACAAGGTTTCTGACCTAGAGAAACTACTTGAATCCAATTACTCAACCTTTAAAAGCAAGAGCCATGGAAATAAGTAGAGAGTCAGTCCTAGAGAGAACGCACTACGGGCTAAATATCTACGCCCATGTGCTACGCAAATACTATCCGGGTGAAACCGTCCTTTCCCTTGCGGGAAGGGACTGTAAACCTGCGAAAAATCCTTTCAACAACTCCAAGGCTACCCTTTGGATAAAGATTGTAGAAGGAATGGCCACTCATGTTGATACTGAAAGAGCCATTGAAAACGGTGATGCCTTTGATTTTGCAGCACTTCATTTCAAAGTCCAGGGGCAAGCCCTGTTCGATGTATTGAATGAAGAAATGCACTTGCGAATTGACACCAAACACCCGTTCTATGACTACAAGGAATTTGACAAAGAGAAGGAGCCAGTTGCCAAGAAGGAAGAAATCAAGATTCCTGTATTCAGCTACTTCAAAAAGCCAATTACCAATGTCAATCCTTATGGAACCAAGAGCTTACTTGAAGTCTATGAACTGATTAAAGGTGAAACATTCAAAGCTCACACAGCAAAGCTGCGTTCGCTTACGGATGTAAAAGAAGCACGTAAATACAAAGCCTTCAGCTTTGATTACGTCACCTTCTCAGGCGCATTCTCTTCGAGAAGCGACAAGAACCTGAAAGCACATTCAGGACTGATAGTGATTGACTTTGACCACCTTGAAGACCTAAACGGTCTCAAGGATAAACTACTGAATGATAAGCACTTTGATACTGAACTACTCTTTACCTCACCTTCAGGTGATGGGTTAAAATGGGTAATTGCTATCGACATTCAGGAAGCCGATCACCAAACATGGTTCAGGGGCATAGCCAACTACCTCAACGCAACTTACCAGTTGCAGGTAGATGAATCAGGAAAAGACATTTCAAGAGCCTGTTTCCTACCCCATGACCCAGAGATATTCATTCATTCAAAATACTTAGGACAATGAGAGAGAAATTCAATTTGAACGATTGGGTAGATACACCCAAGCAACAAGCAATAGATACAGAACCCAAGCAAGAAACCACTAACAAATCAAGCAAGGCACAGCCCAAGCAGGAAGCACCTCAACATTCTGTTGAGCTTTCAGAAGTGGAAACAGTTGTTGCTAAACTTGAAGAAGCACAGCAAGACATTACAGGCACTTACAGCGATTGGCGAAACATTGGTTTCGCTTTCGCTGATGAGTTAGGCGAATCAGGTCGAGACCTGTTTCACCGTGTCAGTAGGTTTCATGCAGAATACAATCAGAAAGAATGTGATGAGCAGTTTGATAAATGCCTACAATCCAAAGGGCATGGAGTTAATATCAGTACGTTCTTCTATTTGGCGAAACAGGTAGGAATAAAGATTGGCAAAGTAGAAACCACCATTGAAGTAAAGCCAATGGATATGCCAACCATTCCTGATACTGTATTTCCGCAGCTTCCTGAGTTTCTGCAAAACGTAACCATGTACGCCAATTCCAATGAAGAAAGAGACATTCTCCTATTAGGTGCAGTAGTCTGTTTAAGTGCATGTATGCCCAATGTTTACGGCATATATGGCAATAGCAAGGTTCACCCCAATCTATTTGTATTCGTTACAGGTAGAGCCTCAGCAGGTAAAGGCGTATTGAATCATTGCAAGCACTTGGTAAACCCGGTACACAATGATTTACGAGAACAGGCAGCAAGAGCCAAACAGGAATATGAAATAGAATTGGCAGCTTACAATCAATCCAAAGGATCTGACACCAGTGTACAGAAACCAGCCAAACCACCTGAAATGATGCTCTACATTCCTGCCAACAATAGCAGTACAGGAGCCTATCAACTATTGGCCGACAGTGGCGGCAAAGGATTGATATTTGAAACAGAAGGCGACACGCTTGCCCAATCTTTCAAATCAGATTACGGAAACTACTCAGACGGATTCAGGAAAGCCTTTCACCATGAAACCATTTCCTATTTCCGCAGAACCGATAAAGAGTTTGTAGAGATAGAGAAGCCTTGCATTTCTGCAATGCTCTCAGGTACACCCAAGCAAATTACCAGTCTCATTCCTAGTTCTGAAAACGGCTTATTCAGCCGCTTTATGTTCTATTACATGAATACGAAATATGAATGGTTAGATGTATTTGCGAACACAGAAAGCGGAGCATTAGAAGACTACTACAAAGGACTTGGTGATACCTTTTATGAGTACTATAAATACCTGAAAGCCACACCGCCAATTTGTTTCAAATTGTCTCCAGGGCAGCAGCAAGAGTTCAATCAATACTTCGCTCAAATGCAACAGAAATACCTCGCATTGCTCGGTGATGATTTCTTAGGCTCAATAAGGCGTTTAGGTTTAATCACCTTTCGCTTATCCATGATTTTTACTGTGCTCAGAAGTTTTGAAACGGGTGAAGCTGCAAACCCTTTGGTTTGCGCTGATGAAGATTTTCAAGCTGCGCTTTCAATCATTGCGGTTTTGATGAAGCATTCTAGCCATATCTTTTCAGAATTGCCTGAAGAAACCCATTTACCGATTCACAAGACCACCAAAGAACAATTCTTTGATGCCTTACCCCCAACCTTCAATAGGCAAGCCTATTTGAAGTTGGCTGAAACATTGGGTATCAATCCAAAAACGGCAGAAGGCTACATAGGGCAATTCAAAAAGAAAGGATTGATTCACCACCCAAAGCAAGACCATTACACCAAATCGGGGAAGTAGGAAACTCAGGATGTTAAGGATTTCAAGGAAAAATATTCTCAAGTCCTTTGTTTCCTTAGCTTCCTTAAAGTCCTTTCACATTTTATCAAAGATTTCTTCTCTTGTATAGTTCTTTCTTATTCTTAAAATGGTAAATTAGCCAAAATTTGACAAGTCATAAATAGAAAGGTCATGCAATTTGGTGAACGAATAAAAGAGCTGCGTGAGAGTAAAGAACTTTTGCAACGCCAATTAGCTGCCAGTCTTGAAATAGACACTCCAATGTTCAGTAAAATAGAACGTGGCGAAAGGCGTGCGAAACGAGAGCAAGTTCTCTTACTTGCTGAACTGTTAGAAGCTGATGCCAATGAATTACTCACAATTTGGTTAGCGGATCAGGTATATGAGCTTGTCATGGATGAAGAAGTTGCTGAAGCCGCCCTTGAAATTGTAAAAAGTCGAATAAAATGAATAGCAATAGGCCAAATCAAAATATCAATCAATCTAACCAAGAGCTATTTTTCAATGTACTTAAATTCGATTGGCCTACAGAAGCACTAGAATTTCACTTCTTCGAAGATGAAATACCAGGAGCAGAACGGATCTACCATACGGTAGTTCCTGATGAAATCAAAGAGCAATTTCCAAACCTTGGCAGCCAAGAGCAAGAACACCTTTACACCACCTATACGGTGGCTAGTGAAGGTTCCGTTCATGTCTCGCTCAACCTTAGCAAGAGCAAATACAGTTTCGCCAAGCGATATTTCAATTGGCTCATTCGTAACCACTTTTTGAGCAAAGAAGACACCTTGGTTCGCTCTACATTCATTTCAGATACCAACGTTTGGATTCCTGCAACCAAACAGCCCTACACCGATTTTACAGTTTATGAAAAGTACACGCTCAAAGTTCAAATCAAGCATTTTAGCGGTTATCCTGAAATCCTACTCTCCTTTGATGGTAGGTCAAAAGTCTTTAAACAGCCAGCCAACGAGCTAGTCCATTCTGTAAGTGCAGCGGCATTCAATTGGGTAATGTATGAAGGTGCGATACAAAAATGGGATAATCTACAAGAATCTGAAGAAGACGTTGATAATGCAGAAGTGTTTCCAGTGCTCAATGCAGACATTGAAAACGCCATGGGTTATCCTTATGAGCCAATCAAACCTACCAACAAGTATTCTGATTATTTAGACCTGATTGTTAAGTTCTACAAGCAGAATATCAATGTTGAAGACTTCAAAAAGGTCATAGACCTACACAAAAGCGGTTTTATCAAGGTAAAGCCCACTTCTATTGATTCCACCTCAGAAGAAAGTAATGAATTGCTCTTTGGCAATGGCAATACCGAGAAAGTACCCTACACAGGAATCAAGCTGCATAAGCCCTACAAGAAAAGCCCACATTCAGCCGTCAACCTATTCTATATCTTCCATGAAGATGATTACGAAACTGTCAAAGACCTTGACAGTCGTTTCAAGAATGGTTTCGGCTTTTTCAAAGGCTTAGAGCGTTATGCCAAAATCATGTTCCATACGCAGGAAGGATTCAGTATTCGCTTTAAGAACAGAGAGAATCCTATTGAGCAGATAGAAGAAATACTAACTAAGAGAACATTTGACCCTTCGGTACAATACATAGCAGTTTATATTACGCCATTTGGCAAGTTTGATACAGACAAGCAACACCGAGAAATCTATTATCAGGTCAAAGAACTCTTACTCAAACGCAACATTACTTCTCAGGCTATAGATCCTGCCAAGATGGAAGAGCAAGGTGAAGATTGGGTGTATAGCTTACCCAACATTTCTATTGCCATGCTCGCAAAGCTCAATGGCATTCCTTGGCAACTCAAACAAACTGAACAGAGTGAATTGATTGTAGGTATTGGAGCTTTCCTCCATAAAGAAGAAAACATTCAGTACATAGGTTCGTCTTTCAGCTTCACCAATCATGGCCGCTTCAATCGCTTTGAGTATTTCATGAAAAATGAGATTGATGTACTTGCAGGTTCAATAGCAGATTCAGTTCGTCAATATGCAGCGGCACATGGCGAACCTTCCAGACTCATTATCCACTTCTACAAAACCATGAGTAAAGCGGAAATTGAACCCATACAACACGAACTAAAGAATCTTGGCTTAGACATTCCAGTATTCATTATCACAATCAACAAAACCGAATCAAGAGACATACTAGCCTTTGACAAGAAATGGAACGGCAGAATGCCAATGAGCGGCACATTTATCAATTTAGGTGGCAAGCAGTATTTGTTGTTCAACAGTACCAGGTACGCCACTTCATTACCCAAACCAAAAGACGGCTATCCATTTCCTGTAAAGCTCAAAATTGATTGTACTGATAAGGAAGAATTGAAAGACACGAAAGTGATTAAGAACCTGATAGAACAAGTCTATCAGTTCAGCAGAATGTATTGGAAGTCAGTACGCCAACAGAATCTGCCTGTTACAATCAAATACCCTGAAATGGTGGCTCAAATCGCCCCACATTTCAACGCAAACGACATTCCCGAATATGGTAAAACTAATCTTTGGTTTTTGTAACTGATCAAACTATGCTCGAAGAAAAATTAGAAAATCGAAACATCAAACCCACTACCATGAGATTGCTCGTGTTGAGGCAATTGATCGAATGTGGAGCAGCGATCAGTCTCGGTGATTTAGAAGCCAAGTTTGAAAGAGCAGATAAAGCAACCCTTTATCGAACCCTGAAGACTTTTGAAGACAAAAAGCTAATTCACAGCATCGATGATGGCACAGGTTCGGTCAAGTACGCACTTTGCGAAGAAGGTTGCGAGTGTGAACCGCAAGACCAACACGTTCACTTTCATTGCGTAAATTGCGGTGAGACTTATTGTCTAACACAATCTAAAATACCACAAACAAAAATTCCTGCTGGATTTAGAGCTTCGAGCGCAAGTATGGTATATAAAGGGGCTTGCGCCAACTGCTCTTAAACTTTGCAAACAGGTTGCATTTTTTTTTCGTTATTATTGCATTGTGAAATTCATATCACTCATATTGTCTCTTTTCATTCTAGGGCTTTCCATTGCGCCATGCGCAGATGTGCCAGTAACTGACAATATGGAAATTTCATACAATACAGAAGCAGATCACGATCATAGCGACACTGAAAATCCTTGCTCACCTTTCTGCGTATGTCATTGCTGCCATTCTCATTTTGTGATAAATCATGTGTCTTACCCACACCTGATATCCATTCACTATAAGGGTGAAATCACATTGTATCGTGCCTTTTTTACTAAAGGCTATCTAGACTCTATCCTTCAACCACCACAAGTTTAGTATCAGTATTTCTCAGGACAACTCTGTCCTTTTCGACTTTCACTAAAGTTGAAACTATATCATTTTTATCGATACTAAAACATTCTATACATGATCAATAGAATCATCTCGTTCTCAATAAAGAACAAGTCTATCGTGGGCCTGCTTACGCTTGCCATTATTGGGGTAGGACTCCACTCCATGTACACGGTAAATCTGGGCTCTGTTCCAGACATTACAAATAACCAGGTGCAGGTAATCACAGTATCCGAAAACCTGGCCACCGAAGATATAGAGCAATTTGTGACATACCCGGTAGAACTCGCAATGGGAAACCTGCCGGGAGTTGATGAAATACGGTCTATTTCAAGGTTTGGCCTTTCAGTGGTAACCATCGTATTCGAAGACGATATGGGCACCTACCTGCCACGTCAACTGGTTCAGGAAAAGCTAAACGAATTGCAGGAAACCATCCCCGAAAAATTTGGAGCCCCAACAATGGGACCTATTTCCACAGGTCTTGGCCAGATCTACGAGTACACCATTCAACCGAAGCCAGGCTATGATTCTGTGTATAGTCCAATGGAACTTCGCACCATTCAGGAGTGGATTGTAAAACGGCAACTGACCTTACTGGAAGGTGTAGTGGAGGTAAATTCATTTGGCGGCTACATCAAACAGTACGAAGTTTCTATTAACCCCGAAAAGCTCAATGCAATGGACGTGGGCATTTCTGAGGTATATGAAGCGCTTGCACGGAACAATGTGAATACTGGAGGGGCGTATATCGAAAAAAACCGAATGTCCAATTTTATACGTGGCGAAGGTCTGGTACGCTCCCTGGATGACATACGTAACACTGTCATTCGCAATAACAATGGCATTCCTATCACCATTAATGATGTGGCTGAAAAAGTCCATTTTGGTCATCAGGTACGTTACGGAGCTTTCACACAGGATGGAAAAGAAGCAGTTGGCGGTATGATTATGATGCTCAAAGGAGCGAACCCAAATGCGGTGATTCAAAATGTAAAAGAGCGCATGAAGGAAGTGGAAAAATCACTTCCTGAAGGACTGACAATCGGGTCTTTTATTGACCGTAGCGCGCTTATTGCACGAACTACTGATACAGTTAAAACCAACCTGATTGAAGGGGCATTAATTGTCATTTTTGCTTTGGTAATTTTACTGGGAAGTTTACGCGGGGGGCTTATTACAGCCACGACTATCCCACTTTCCCTATTGTTCGCCTTCATTTTGATGAAGCAGTTTAATGTGTGGGCCAACCTGATGAGCCTGGGTGCCATCGACTTTGGGATCATCATTGATGGTGCAGTGATAATCATTGAAGGAACCGTTTATGAAATTCAGAAGCGCATACGCTCAGGAAAGATTAAGTTTAACCAAGGGGTGATGGATGAGTTGGCCTACGAAGCAGGAAGCACCATGATGGGCTCTGCCTTTTTCGGTCAGGTCATTATACTCATTGTGTTTGCCCCTATTCTATTCCTCACGGGTGTAGAGGGTAAAATGTTTCAGCCTATGGCCTACACCTTTGGATTTGCCATGATTGGGGCTATTGTTTTGTGCCTCACATACGTCCCTATGATGTCTGCGCTTTTTATGAAGCCTGTTGAAAACAAGAAAAATTGGTTTGGCCGGTTTGAGCGATGGTTGGAGAAAATCAGCGATAAAATCATTGGAGGCATTCATCGTGCCTACCTGCCATTGCTTAAAAGTGCAATGCGCTTTAAAGTTGCTGTGATTGTTGTGGCCGTTATTCTATTGGGTATTGCCGGGTTTACTTTTTCGAAGATGGGTGGCGAATTCGTGCCTCAACTGGATGAAGGTGACCTCGCAATGCAGGCTTTAATCCGTCCTGGTAGTTCACTGAGTGAAGCAACAGAAGTTTCCTATAAAATTGAAAACCTTTTGTTGGAAAATTTTCCGGAAATCAAAACGGTTACAGCCCGAATCGGAGTAGCAGACATCCCTACAGACCCTATGCCGATGGACATTGCGGATATGTACCTGATTTTAGAAAAAGATAAGGACAAATGGGTTACGGCCGAAACCAAGGAAGAGTTAATTGATAATATCAAAGAACTTTTGGAAGAACAGTTGACTGGAGTGAACCTTGTCTTTACCCAGCCAGTGGAGCTTCGTTTTAACGAACTGCTGGAGGGAGTACGTGAAGACATTGCTGTTAAACTCTATGGAGAAGACCTGGAAATCCTTTCTACAAAAGTTCAGGAAATGGCTGATATTATAGAAACCGTAGAAGGTGCGAGTGATGTAAACCCCGAAAGGACATCGGGCCTTCCGCAAATGACTGTGCGCTATAACCGCAAAAAAATGGCACAGTACGGCCTGGATATTGAAAAAGTAAACGAATACATAAGTTCTGCTTTCGCAGGAGGCACAGCAGGAGTAATTTTTGAAGGTGAAAAACGCTTTGATATGGTCATCCGTTTTGATGAAGCCCACCGACAAAGTATAGACGACCTCCGTAATCTTTACATTGACCTCCAGGACGGGACCCAAATTCCCATTAAGGAAGTAGCAGATATAAGTTATCAGCCCGGCCCTATGCAGATAAGCCGCGACAATACCTATAGAAGAACTTACGTAGGCGTAAATGTTCGGGGGCGCGATGTGGAATCTGTAGTAAACGACATACAGGCCAAGCTGGATGAGCAGCTAAATCTGCCTTCGGGTTATTACATTTCCTACGGTGGAGAATTTGAAAACCTACAGAGTGCTAAAAAAAGGCTGACGATTGTAGTGCCCATTGCACTGTTTCTCATTTTTATTCTCCTCTATTTTGCCTTGGGCTCGGTTTCCCAATCCATTATGATTTATATGGCCATTCCATTGGCGGCAATTGGAGGTGTTTTCGCACTTTGGATGAGAGATATGCCCTTTAGCATTTCAGCCGGGGTTGGATTCATCGTGCTCTTTGGAGTTGCAGTACTCAATGGCTTGGTGCTGATCAATCGTTTCAATTCCCTGAAAGAAAAAGGGGTAACAAGTATAAAGGACCGAATCCTTACGGGCACCAAAGAGCGGATACGCCCGATAATGCTTACGGCTACTACTGATATTTTTGGCTTCCTGCCTATGGCGTTTTCGGCTTCGGCCGGTGCTGAAGTACAGCGCCCATTGGCCACGGTGGTAATTGGCGGTATGCTTACTGCCACGCTGCTTACGCTCGTAGTGCTGCCGGTGCTGTACACTTTTGTAGAAAAAAGAAAGGAAAAGAATTTGGAAAACCGTAGTCGCGGAATGTCCATGAGCACCATCGTGCTCATGTTAGGAGTAGGTGGTTTCCTCGGTTTTTCCCAAACGGCAGGCGCGCAAGGAATAAACCCTGATACATTGCAAACCATCAGTCTTGAGCAGGCACAAAACAGAGCCATTGAATATTTTCCCCAGATAAAGGCAAAAAAACTGCAAATAGAAAGTGAAGAAGCCTTAAAGAAAACTGCCTGGGATTTTGGGAATACGCAAATCTTCACCGGGGCCGAGGAGGCCACTAGCAATTCCAATGGGGTTTATACCCAAATTGGCGTTCAGCAGCAGAATATTGACATTTTTGGCATCGCCCCGCGTCTTCGTTTACAAAAAGAGAAAGTAGCTCTTGCTGAAACGGCCCTTAACCTTTCGCTGGCAGAAATTAAAAGGGAAGTGAAATTGGCCTGGGGCCAGTTATATACTGCCAAAAACACGTATCAGGTTTTTAACCGTCTTGATTCGCTCTTTACTGATATTGAAAGGGCGGCAGATATAAGGTTGGAAGTGGAAGAAACTTCGAAACTGGCGTATTTGGCCACTAAAAACCAAGCCAATGAGGTGCGCATTCAAAAGGAACAGGCATACCGCAATTATCTGAGTGCCTTGCAGCGGCTCAACTTATGGTTAGTAAGCGATACGCTCTATACGGTGCCAGACGTACCCACCGACCAGTTGACCGAGATGCTCAACATTAATACGGATTCATTAAGCACACACCCCCTGCTCAATGTTTATAAACAACAAATAGAAGTGGCAGAAGCACAAATAAAGGAAAGAAGAGCTCAGTTCCTTCCCCAACTTCAAGGCCAGTACGGTCAACAAAAAGTAGATGGGCAAACTGGTTTTTATACCTATCAGATTGGTATTCAAATACCCTTATTCTTTGCCCCTGAACTTGGCCGTACCCAAGAGGCGAAAATTCAACGGGAAATCGCCAACGAGAATTTCAGACAAAATCAGTTTGAGCTTAATGCCAGATACCTGTCTATGCGCGAAGAATACCTGAAGTGGCGCAATTCATGGACCTATTACCGTGAGCAGGCCCTGCCATTGGCAAAGGAACAAAGGACTGGTTCCATTACAGCCTATCGCGAAGGGGCGATAGACTATGTCACATTCCTGCAGAACATAAGGGATGCTATACGCATAGAAATAAGCTCCTGGGATGCCTTAGGTAATTATCTCGATAGCCGCTATGAACTTGAATACTATTTACAAACAACAAACTAAAACTGGAAACGGATTAAATATAAACGACATGAAAAAGCAAATCATAAATTTTTTCGCGCTGGCTCTACTGGCCATATTTATAGGGGCTTGTGGAAACAATGCTTCGGAAGAAGGCCACGATCACAAGGAGGGTGAACAACAAGAATTACACGATGGCCACAATGATGAGGAAGGCGGCCATGAGGGCCACGGTGAAGAAGGCCATGAAGAGCATGGAGGCGAAGAAGGCATGGGCGAAGTGCATCTTTCCAACCTCAAGTTTCAGAGCCTTGGCGTGAAAGTGGACACCCTGCCCACACGGCCATTATCGGGGGTTGTGTACGCCAATGGTCAGCTGGAGGTACCACCACAGCACGAGGCTACGGTGACGGCCATTTTAGGTGGAAACATTACAGCCATAAAGGTGATAGAGGGAGACAAAGTGAGCAAGGGGCAGGTGTTGGCTTATCTCAGCCATCCTGATCTTTCTAAAGTGCAGACCGAGTATTTACGTGCCTACAACAGCAGTGAATACCTTGAGCAGGAATTTAATAGACAGAAGAAGCTTTATGAGGAAGAAGTTGGTTCTGGAAAAACCTTTCAGGAAACCAAAGCCGAATACCTATCTCTGAAAGGTGAAGTGAAGGGCTATGAATCACAATTGAAACAACTGAACCTCACTGTAGATAAAATCCGCAAGGGGGAAATTTATGACAACATCCCGGTGGTGAGCCCCATTGACGGCTATATTGAAAAAGTGCTGGTACAAATCGGGCAGTATATCCAGCCCCAAACGGGTATGTTCCAAATTGTAAATACCAAGCACATCCACGCAGATTTAATGGTTTTTGAAAAAGACGTGCATAAGGTAAAAGAAGGCCAAAAAATCTCATTCACCGTGGAGTCTGTTCCGGGTACCCAGCTTACCGCCAAAATTTATTCGGTGGGCAAGCAGTTTGAGGAAAACCCTAAAGCAGTGCATGTTCATGCCGAGATAGACCAAAAGAAGGATTTCCTGATTCCGGGCATGTACATCAATGGGAAAATACATACCTCTAATGATGCGATTACCGCATTGCCCGAAGGGGCTGTAATTGAAGAAGATGGCAAGCCTTACATTTTTATCGCAGAACAGCACAATGAAGATGGCGAAACCGAATGGGCCTTTAAGCCGGTGGAAATACGGACAGGTAACTCCGATGAAGGGTGGATAGAAATCAATCTGCTGGAACCGCTGCCCAAGGGTACAAAGGTAGCTTGGAACAATGCCTACTATCTCATTTCGGAGATGAAAAAAGGAGAAACATCCCATGAGCATTAAATGTCAAACCTACTGATAACGTGATTACTCAGTAAACGGACTGAAAGACAATATGCATTATCAAGCTAAACTCAATGAAAAAACTACAAATAAAAATACCACTCATCCTGCCCGAAGTACCGGATGAAAAAGATCAATGTGTTAATAAACTAATCCAAAAGCTTCAGGACAAGGACGGTCTTGAAAAAGTACATGTAGCAGATGAAACCGACAATGGTGTGCCACAACTCTGCTTCCATTATGATCCTGAGGTAATATCAATTGACCGAATCCAAAAACTAGCGGAGCAAACCGGGGCAGAGATCACCAAAATATTTGGGCATAAACTCATAGAAGTAGAGGGGATACGGCATACCCGCCATGCCCGTAACATAGAGCGAAACATTAGAAGCAAAGCGGGCATTCTGGAAGCGGCTGTCTCGGGTTCCGGCATGGTGCGTTTGGAATTTGATACCACCAAAATAGATGAAGCGGAGATACTGAAATCGTTAAGGAAGGACGGTCTTGATATACCGGATACGCAGGTAAGTGCTGAGCGATTTCTTCAGCAAGCCAAGAAATCTGAACAACAGGAAACCCAAGAAAAGGAGAATGAGCATTCACATGAGGAAAGTGAAGATCATGACCACTCACACGGTGGTATTTTTGGCAAAAATACAGAGCTGATCTTTTCCATCATCTGCGGGGCACTGCTCGGCACTGGTTTTGGGCTGTCCTTTGTTGAAGCTATTCCTTCATGGGTAAGCTTGACGCTCTACATCGCAGCATATTTCTTTGGTGGCTTTTTTACCGCTAAAGAAGCTATTCAAACAGTTACCAAAGGCGGCTTTGAGATAGATTTCCTAATGCTGGTTGCAGCAATTGGTGCGGCTATTCTGGGTGAATGGGCAGAAGGTGCCCTGTTACTGTTCCTGTTCAGCATGGGTCATGCTCTGGAGCATTATACCATGAACAAGGCCCGTAAATCTATTGCTGCTTTGGCAGAACTGGCCCCCAAAACCGGCTTGCTCAAGAGAAATGGAAAAACAGAAGAAGTAGGTATAGAAGAACTGAGCATTGGAGACATCATCGTAGTGAAGCCTAATAGCAAAATTTCAGCCGATGGTGTAGTAGTGGATGGTCGGAGTAGCGTAAATCAAGCACCTATTACCGGGGAAAGTGTACCAGTGGATAAAGAACCTGTGGATGATCCCGATAAAGACTGGTCACAGGAAAAAGACATTAAGGACGAGAACCGTGCCTTTTCTGGTACAATCAATGGAAACAATACACTGGAAATCAAAGTGATAAAAGTAGCGAAGGACTCTACACTCTCTCGTCTGGTGAAACTGGTCAATGAAGCCCAGACCCAGAAATCGCCTACCCAGCAACTTACAGATAAGTTTGAGAAATATTTTGTGCCTGCTGTATTGGTACTGGTAGTATTGCTCCATTTCGCTTTTTTAGTTATTGATGAAACTTTTAGCGAAAGCTTCTACCGTGCCATGGCCGTGCTGGTAGCTGCCAGCCCTTGTGCTTTGGCTATTGCCACTCCGAGTGCGGTGCTCAGTGGAGTAGCCCGAGCAGCCAAAAGTGGGGTGCTTATCAAAGGTGGCCGGCCATTGGAAGACTTAGGCGTACTTACTGCCCTGGCTTTTGATAAGACCGGCACCCTAACAGAAGGGAAGCCTAAGTTAACCGAAGTGGTAGCCCTGGGTGATGTGAATGAAGAGGAACTACTGAGGATAGCAGTTGCGGTAGAGGGTCTTAGTGATCACCCACTTGCAAAGGCCGTAGTGCGTGACGGGAAAGAACGACTGAAGGGTGCTGACATACCTGAGGCGAAAGACCTTGAGGCAGTGCTTGGGAAAGGGATCAAGGCCACATTGGGAAGTGACAAAGTCTACATTGGCAACCTGGACCTGTTTGAGTCGCTGGATGATAAGAAGCCACCAGAGGAAATAGAAGAAAAAGTAAAATCCTTAGAGTCTGATGGCAATACTACCATGCTCATCCGGCAGAATGACGATTACATAGGCATCATCGCCCTGATGGATACGCCAAGAGAAGAAGCAAAAAATACCTTAGAGCAATTGAAAAAGATCGGTATCAAACGCATGATCATGCTCACCGGTGACAACCAGAAAGTGGCCGATGCGGTAGCTAAAGAAATAGGCCTTACAGATGCCTGGGGCAGTTTGCTACCAGAAGAAAAAGTAGAAGCCATTAAAGAGCTTAGACAAAAAGAAGACAAAGTAGCCATGGTAGGCGATGGCGTGAATGATGCCCCGGCCATGGCCAACAGTACGGTGGGCATAGCCATGGGAGCGGCAGGAAGTGATGTGGCTCTGGAAACAGCTGACATTGCCCTGATGGCCGATAAGCTGGAAACACTGCCCTTCGCTATCGGTTTAAGCAGGAAGTCAAAAGGCATTATCAAGCAAAACCTGTGGGTGAGTCTGGGAATAGTTGCTCTATTAATACCTGCCACAATTTTCGGATTTGCAAATATCGGTATTGCAGTGCTTATTCATGAAGGTTCAACCTTGGTTGTAGTCTTTAATGCGCTGAGATTGTTAGCTTATAAAGAATAAGAAAATTGAATAAAAGCACATTCAAAATAACCAAGATGGACTGCCCCTCCGAGGAGCAAATGATCCGTATGAAGCTGGAACCTCTGAGCCAGGTAAAGCACCTGGAGTTTGATATCCCGGCACGCAAGCTGGAAGTATTTCATCAGGATGAAGTATTGCCTATACAAAATGCTATCAGTGAACTAAACCTCAACGATCAACTACAAGGTACCTCTGAGGCAGAAATGCCCATTGCCGAAGACGAGACCAAGCACAAGAAAATACTGTGGTGGGTGCTGGGCATCAATTTTGGTTTTTTTGTAGCCGAAATGACCACCGGATGGATATCCAGCTCCATGGGTCTGGTGGCTGACTCGCTGGATATGCTGGCAGATTCCATCGTCTACGGCCTGAGCTTATTTGCTGTCGGTGCAGCTATTTCTCGTAAGAAGAAAGTAGCCAAAATCAGTGGCTATTTTCAGATGGGATTGGCTCTGTTAGGTTTTTCAGAAGTTTTGCGCAGGTTTTTCAGCGAAAGCGAAACACCGCTGTTTCAATGGATGATCATCATTTCGGTACTTGCCTTAATTGGTAACTTGGTCTCGCTTTGGCTGATCAACAAAGCTAAAAGTGATGAAGCTCACATGCAGGCCAGTGCGATATTTACATCTAATGATATTATAGTGAATGGAGGGGTAATACTAGCTGGGATTCTGGTTTATTTTCTAAAAAGTAAATGGCCGGATCTGGTTGTTGGTGGTGTTGTTTTCTCCTTTGTTATGCGTGGTGCTTTTCGAATACTGAAATTGGCAAAATGATTATGGGACATAATCACAATCATTCACATAATTATTCAGAGGGCAATGTAAAAGTAGCCTTCTTTCTCAACCTTGCCTTTACAATCATTGAGATCATTGGTGGTCTCTATACCAATAGTTTGGCTATCCTGTCGGATGCACTGCATGATTTAGGAGATAGCCTCAGTTTAGGACTTTCGTGGTACTTTCAGAAGCTATCCAAGAAAGGTAGAACCAAGACATTCTCTTACGGGTACAAACGATTCTCATTGCTTGGTGCGATAATCAATTCGATTGTGTTAGTGGCAGGGTCAATATTCATCCTGACAAAAGCGATTCCTGAACTCTTTAATCCTGGGGAAACAAATGTTGAAGGCATGCTCTATCTATCGATTTTGGGAATAGTAGTAAATGGTGCAGCTGTTTTCAAACTCCGAAAAGGAGAATCTCTGAATGAAAAAGTAGTTTCACTACATCTTTTAGAAGATGTCTTGGGATGGGTGGCCGTTCTTATAGGTAGTGTCATTATGATGTATACAGATGCACCATTTATAGATCCGTTACTCTCAGTACTAATCTCGCTTTTTGTTTTGTACAATGTTTACAAAAACCTCAAAAAGAGCCTTTTAGTAATTCTTCAGGGCATTCCCGAGGAAATTTCCATTGACGACATTCGGCAAAAGCTCAAGAACATATCAAAAGTTACTGACATCCATGACTGCCACGCATGGTCGATGGACGGCCAGTACAACATTCTTACACTTCACCTTCGACTAGATAAAGACTACAAACTTTCAGAACAAGCTAAGCTCAAAGAGCAAGTAAGAACACAATTAAAAGATGAATCGATTAATCACATTACCATAGAGTTTGAAGCACAGGGTGAAAACTGTGAGTTGGAGGATTGTTGATCAAATCATTTGATAAGTGATGAAAAAATATCAGATTAAAACAAAATGAAGCTAAACACCCTCTACATAAAAAACATGGTTTGTCCTCGCTGTATTGACACAGTGAAGGACATTTTGGATAACCTGAATATAGAAACCTCCTCCATTGAACTCGGAGAAGTTCATACACCAAACAACATCACGAGTGATCAGAAATCACAGCTGGAGGAACTACTGGCAGCACGAGGCTTTGAGTTGCTTCAAGATCAAAAGTCGAAACTGATCGGACAGATCAAAGCGATCATTGTAGATCAAATTCATCACAACAAAGAAGCCTTAAATATCAATTTCTCTACCCTAATAGCTGATAAACTGCACCAGGAGTATTCTTCTCTCAGCAGGCTTTTCTCTTCTGTCGAAGGAGTCACTATTGAGCGGTTTATCCTTAAACAAAAAGTAGAGCGAGTGAAAGAGCTCATCTTTTACAATGAGCTAACGCTCTCAGAGATTGCTCATCAAATGGACTACAGCAGTGTAGCCCATCTATCCGCCCAATTCAAAAAAGAGACGGGCATGACCCCCACAGCTTTTAAGAAAATGAGAAATCCGGGACGGCAATCACTGGATCAGCTGTGATCAAAATCTCATAAGCCTTTTTCAAAATTGTGTAACAGCCACAAGCAGCTTACCGATCATCTTTGTATCGTGACAATTAATACGATAACAAGATGACCAAAGAATATACAATTACCGGAATGACTTGCACTGGCTGTTTGGCCAAAGTGAAGAGAACGATCAATGGAATCGAAGAGATACAAGAAGCCGCTATTCAACTGGAATACCCACAGGCAAAGATTATCTCCGATGAATCTTTAGACCTTGGAGAAATTAATCTGGCATTAAAAAAGGTAGGGAACTATGCCATTTCTGAAGAATATCAAGAGACCGTACAAGCTCCGCTCCCTAAGATCAAAAAACAAGAACCACTCGCTGAGAAGTCCATTACCACCTACAAACCACTGATCCTTATTGTAGGGTTCATTGCTGTGGTAACAGCTTTGAGCCAATACCCATTCAATGAATTTTCGGGGATGTTGTGGATGCGCCACTTTATGGCGGGCTTTTTCATTGTCTTCGCCTTTTTTAAACTATTAAACCTAAAAGGCTTTGCAGACTCCTACAAAATGTATGACATAATTGCTGCTAGATGGTCGGCTTGGGGATATATCTACCCCTTCGTGGAATTAACCCTTGGAGTTTTATATTTAATTAACCTGGCACCACTTGCAACGAACATCAGTACTGCCATTATTTTAGGAGTAAGCAGTATTGGAGTTATAAAGAGCAACCTTGATAAGAAAAAAATCAGATGTGCCTGCCTTGGAGATGTATTTAACTTACCCATGAGTACTGTAACCATTGTCGAAGATTTAACCATGGTAGGAATGGCCGTATTTATGCTTTTTAGTTACCAAATCTTGTAAACCAAAGTCAAAATTCTGTAAAACACTCAATTTGTAATTTCGTATCTTTGAAAATCTTGAAAAAAGTAATTGCCATATCACTCGCTTTACTCATGTTGGTTTCCAACATTGGTTTTGCTATGAATACACATTTTTGTGGCGGTCAAGCGGTAGAGACTACTTTTACCCTGGGCTTAGGAAATCCTGACTGCGGCATGGAAGATATGGAACAGGAATGCGAGAACATGCCATCTGAAGAAGAGCAGATTAAAGCTAAGCCTTGCTGTGAAAATCAGCATCAAGTAATTCAAACAGATGACATTGCAAAAACTCAGCCCTCTACATCTGTAGTTAATCCTTTTTTCTTTGCTGCCTTTGTTCAGGTTTTTATACAACCTCTGTTCTTTGTTGACAAAGGGCAATCACTATATTCAGAATATCCCCCTCCCTTCTTTGAAAGAGACGTTCAAGTTCTTTTTCAAACCTTCTTGATTTAAGCCATTAATACAATTTGATGCTCTCGGTCAATAGATCGCTGAGCAATTTGGCATTTCTTGCCATTGAACATTCCTTTTCTGTTCAATCAACATCAATTGTATTATGCTTAATAGAATCATTAAATATTTCTTGGAGAACAAGTTGGTTACTGTTCTTGTCCTTACAGGTTTTGTGGCCTGGGGTATCATCACCGCACCTTTCGGTTGGCAGGTGGGCGTTCTCCCGTCTGACCCTGTACCCGTTGATGCTATACCTGATATTGGCGAAAACCAGCAAATCGTTTTTACCCAATGGCAAGGTCGATCGCCACAAGACATTGAAGATCAAATCTCCTATCCTTTAACCACCTATTTGCTGGGTATACCTGGTGTAAAATCCATTCGTAGCTCATCCATATTCGGTTTTTCAAGCATCTATATCATCTTCTCGGAAGATGTAGAGTTCTATTGGTCACGCTCCCGTATCCTGGAGAAACTGAGTTCATTACCATCAGGACTATTGCCCGATGGAGTTCAGCCAAGCTTAGGTCCTGACGCTACAGCTTTAGGTCAGGTGTACTGGTACACCATTGAAGGAAGAGACAAAAACGGTAACCCAACTGGTGGTTGGGATTTACACGAAATCCGCACGGTTCAGGACTTCTATGTGAAGTATGGACTCAATGCAACAGAAGGAGTTTCAGAAGTAGCCTCTATTGGTGGATTTGTGCAAGAGTATCAAATAGACGTGAATCCTGATGCACTCAAAGCTTACGACATCCCTTTGCACAGAGTAATGCAGGCAGTTCAAAAATCGAATAAAGATGTAGGAGCAAAAACCATAGAGATCAACCAAGCAGAATACTTAGTACGTGGTTTGGGCTATGTTAAAAAAGTCGAAGACATTGAAAAGGCCGTTGTTGCCGTGCAGGACAATGTGCCTGTACGAATAAAAGATATTGGCGTGGTTTCGCTCGGCCCTGCTACCCGCAGGGGCTTGCTAGATAAAGATGGCGCAGAAGTAGTGGGTGGAGTAGTTGTGGCACGCTATGGCGCCAACCCTTTGCAGGTCATCAACAATGTAAAAGAGAAGATAAAAGAAATAGCACCTGGGCTTCCGCAGAAAATTTTAGCAGATGGCAGAGAATCTCAATTAACCATTGTGCCCTTCTACGATCGTTCGGAATTGATTTACGAAACCTTAGGCACGCTCGAAGAAGCCATTTCACTGCAAGTACTCATTACCATTTTAGTAGTGATTGTAATGGTGTATAATCTTAGAGCTTCTTTTCTCATTTCAAGCATACTACCTATTGCTGTGCTCATGGTGTTTATCGCCATGCGATACTTTGAAGTGGATGCCAACATCGTTGCGCTATCGGGTATTGCCATTGCCATTGGAACGATGGTCGATTTAGGCGTGATTCTCTCAGAGAATATCATCAAACACATTGATGAAGCCCCACCTGGGCAGAAACTGATTAACACTATTTACAACGGAGCGTCAGAAGTGGCTACCGCTATTTTAACAGCAGTTTCTACCACCATTGTGAGCTTCATTCCTGTATTCACCATGCAAGCAGCCGAAGGAAAGCTATTTGGGCCTTTGGCCTTTACCAAAACCTTTGCCCTGATTGCTGCACTGCTCGTGAGTCTGTTAATTATGCCTACCCTGGCACATTGGTTTTTCGGGTTCAAAATCAAGAACAATCTGCTCAAAAAGTACGGTAGCTACTCACTTGTCATCATTGGGGTAGTCGCACTTGCTTTTGGTCAGGTTTGGGGTGGAGTGATGCTATTTCTCTTTGGTGTAATAGGCATTCTCAAACAATTCTTAAATGCCAACAGCAAGAACTTTCCGAAACCCGTTTTCTTTTTATACCAGTACGCAGAGTTAATCATCGTATTAATAGGCGTTACCTGGCTCTTGGCAAAATACTGGTTACCACTGGGGGCATCAAAGTCTCTCCCCATCAACTTCGCATTTGTAGCCATTTTAGTAGCTGTAATCTTGGGCAGCTTCACTCTATTAGAATATGAATACAAAAGAATTCTGCATTGGTGCCTCAATAATAAAACAAAGTTTCTTGTCATTCCTTCTTTGCTTATTCTGTTGGCTGCCAACATTTGGCTTGGTTTCAATACCGTTTTCGGCTTTGTCTCCAAAGGATTTGAATCCGTAGGCTGGAACATAAATAAGACTAAAGCTTGGTCTGAATTGGCGCATACCTTTCCAGGAATTGGTAAGGAGTTCATGCCTTCACTAGATGAAGGCAGTTTCCTACTCATGCCCACCTCCATGCCACACTCAGGTATGGAGTACAATCGAAGAGTGGTCGGGCAATTGGATATGTTGCTAACCAATATACCTGAAGTGGAATTGACGGTAGGTAAATTAGGACGGGTAGAATCTGCTCTTGACCCTGCACCCATTTCGATGTATGAAAACGTCATCAATTACAAGTCCGAATACATTCTCAACAAAAAGGGGCATAGACAAAGGTTTAAAGTAGGTGATAACAATCACTTCATCACCGTTTCGGGTGATACCCTGAGTAACCAAGAAGGTCTAGAACAGGGAATTGATGCGAGCGATTTAATTGCAGATGATAATGGTAAATACTACCGTAATTGGCGTGAATACATACAATCACCAGATGATATTTGGAATGAAATTATAAAAGTCACCAAGATTCCAGGGGTTACTTCAGCCCCTAAGCTTCAGCCTATAGAAACGCGGTTGGTAATGCTTCAAACGGGTATGCGTGCTCCTATGGGAATAAAAGTTTATGGCCCAGAACTGAGAACGATAGAAGACTTTGGCTTGCAGCTTGAAAGCATCCTCAAAGAAGTTCCATCGGTAAAACGAGAAGCGGTCTTTGCCGACAGGATAGTGGGTAAACCTTACCTACATCTAAATATCAATCGCGATGAAATTTCACGGTATGGGCTAAACATCGAAGATGTTCAACAGACCATCGAAACCGCTATTGGTGGTATGAAGATTACCTCAACGGTAGAAGGACGTGAGCGCTTTCCTGTTAGAGTTCGCTATCCAAGAGAACTTAGGGATGACCCTTCAGCTCTTGGCAAAATATTAATGGCAACACCTACAGGCGCCCAAATCCCGCTATCTCAAATTATAGATTTTAAATACGTAAGGGGGCCTCAAGCCATCAAGAGTGAAGAAACCTTTTTGGTTGGTTATGTTCTGTTCGATAAAATGGATGGTTTCTCTGAAGTAACTGTAGTAAATGATGCGCAACAAGCTATTCAGAAAAAAATAGATTCAGGAGAATTGACAGTTCCCTCAGGAGTGAGCTACAAATTTTCAGGAAGCTACGAAAATCAGGTTAGAGCAGAAAAGCGGCTGTCCATAATCGTGCCGTTGGTTCTTGGAATCGTTTTCTTAATTCTCTATTTTCAGTTCAAATCTGTATCCACATCCTTAATGGTGTTTACAGGTATTGCCATGGCCTTTAGTGGTGGTTTCATTATCCTTTGGTTGTACGGTCAAACATGGTTTGCCGACTTTTCCATATTCGGCACCAATTTCAGAGACCTATTCCAAATTCACACCATCAATCTCAGTGTAGCAGTTTGGGTCGGTTTTATAGCCCTATTTGGTATCGCAACTGATGATGGCGTTTTGATGGCCACTTATTTAGATCAGAGTTTTAAGCGAAACAAAACAGACCACCTTAAAGGTATTAGAGCAGCTACTGTAGAAGCAGGTCAGCGAAGAATAAAACCTGCTGTGATGACTTCTGCCACTACCATTATTGCCTTGCTCCCTATCCTCACTTCAACAGGCCGTGGGTCCGATATAATGATACCCATGGCAATACCCGCCTTTGGCGGGATGCTATTTGCGGCTATCACATATTTCATTGTTCCAGTGCTTTACTGTTGGAGAGAAGAACGCAAAATCAAAAAAGCTCAATCATGAAGAAATTTATCTTAATCATATGCATTGCCATGGGCTTTCACTTTTCAGGAAATGCTCAAACGCTAGAAGACTATTTCCAAATAGCCGCAGAAAATAACCCTGGGCTTTTGGCTAAATACAAAAACTTTGAAGCAGCAATACAAAGGGTCACACAGGTGAGTACCTTACCTGATCCAAATTTGTCTTTTGGTTACTTCATCTCTCCTGTTGAAACCAGAGTTGGCCCTCAACAAGCCAGATTCTCTTTAACCCAAATGTTTCCCTGGTTTGGAACGCTAAGTGCCCAAAAAGATGCCGCTTCCCTGTTGGCGGAAGCGAAGTATCAGGAATTTCTGGATGCTCGAAACAAGCTCTATTATCAGGTGGCCGCCTCCTATTATCCGCTCTATGAACTAGAAAAGCTGATTTCGATTGAAGCAGAAAATCAACGCATTCTATCTTCTTACAAGGAGATAGCCACTGTTCAGTTTCAAAATGATAAAGGGTCGATGGTAGATGCGCTGCGTGTAGACATCATGCTAAAGGATGCAACCACTGAACTATCTATTCTCAATCAAAAGAAAAAGCCTCTGGAAACCCGCTTTAATAAGCTTTTAAATCGAGATGAAAACGAATCCATTGAGATAATTGACTCGCTTCAAATAAAAAGAATCATACCAGATTTTAGAAAGGATTCATTGCTGTTGGCAAATCCTTTATTAGAAGAACTGGATCTGAAGGTTCAGGCAAGCCAAGCCCAGGAACGGGCGGCTATCAAACAAGGGCTACCCAAGTTTGGGGTAGGTCTTGACTATGTGATTGTTGGAGAAAGAACGGACGCCACCATATCTGATAATGGCAAGGATGTATTGATGCCCATGGTTACCATGAGCCTTCCCATTTTTCGTGGGAAATATAAAGCTGCCCAAAATGAAGCGCAATTGATGCAAGAATCCTATGAGTTTCAAAAGGAAGAAGTATCTAATCGGCTTATTAGCTCCTATGAAATGATTTGGTTTGAGATTCAGAAACAGCTTAAACTCATTGAATTATTCGAAGAGCAAATTCAGGAATCAGAGCAATCCCTCAACCTCCTTTTCTCAGCCTACAGCAACTCAGGGAAAGAGTTTGAAGAAGTACTGCGGATGCAACAGCAAATTTTAAAGTATCAACGAATGAAAGCCACTGCCCTGTCGGATTATCATATCGCTTTGGCTGAGTTGGACTATATAACGGCAAAAACGAAATAATTATGGAACATCAACACGATCATAAACAGCACGAACACTCACACAATAATCATGATTCACATGGCGGTCATCATGATCACCATGCCCATATGATAGAAGACTTCAAAAAGCGCTTTTATATCAATACTGCGCTTTCCATACCTGTTTTGGCCTTTTCTGAAATGATTCAAGACATACTTGGCTTTTCGATCAGTTTTCCAGGCATGGGCTATGTAGCAGGCGCTTTAGCAACATTCATATTCATTTATGGTGGCTGGCCATTCCTTAAAGGATTAAAGGATGAACTTTCTGAAGGCGGTCCTGGTATGATGACTCTTATTGCCATTGCCATTACCGTAGCATGGGCTTACAGCACGGCAGTAGTATTCGGGCTGGAAGGTAAAGTGTTCTATTGGGAGCTAGTCACGCTCATTGACATTATGCTCTTAGGACATTGGCTAGAGATGCGTTCCATTATGGGAGCATCTAAAGCATTGGAAAAATTAGCTGAATTGATGCCTTCAGAAGCTCACAAAATAGACGGTGACAATATTCATGACATGAAAATAAGTGACATCAAAAAAGGTGATCTGATCCTGATTAAGCCAGGAGAAAAAGTGCCTGCTGATGGTAAGATTGTAGAAGGAGATAGCGAACTAAACGAAAGTGCCTTAACAGGAGAAAGCAAGCCCGTTCAGAAATCTAAAGGTGATGAAGTCATTGGTGGGGCCATCAATGGAGATGGAAGCCTAAAAGTTGAAGTTAAATCATCTGGTGAAGATAGCTACCTGAACAAGGTTATAAAACTTGTAGAAGAAGCTCAGCAGACCAAATCAAAAACACAGAATTTGGCCGATAAAGCTGCAGGATGGTTAGCCTATATCGCCATCGGTGTTGGAGTAATTACATTCATTGCGTGGGCTTTCTTCAGTTCACAGGGAATGGACTTTGCACTTGAGCGTATGGTAACTGTGATGATCATTACTTGTCCCCATGCTTTGGGATTGGCTGTTCCCTTGGTGGTAGCTATTTCTACTGCGCTATCGGCCAAGAATGGATTGTTGATCAGAAACCGAACAGCTTTTGAAAACAGCCGCAAAATAACGGCTATCGTATTTGATAAAACAGGAACACTGACGGAAGGAAGTTTCGGAGTAAACCGAGTAGTTTCACTAGCCGATAAATCAGAAGAAGATTTGCTTTCAAAAGCGGCTGCTATCGAGCAAAGTTCCGAGCATCCCATCGCCAAGGGTATTGTAAAGGAAGCTAAAAGCCGTGACCTCAAACTACCTTCAATTTCCGATTTCGGTTCCACGAAGGGAAAAGGCGTAAGTGCAAAAATTGAAGGAATCACTTTTCAAATAGTAAGTCCTGGATACCTGAAAGAAGAAGGTATAGACCTTCCGAATGAAGCCAACTCAGACAAGCCTGAAACTGTGGTGTTCATTCTCAAAGAAGGCAACTTGATAGGTTTCATCGCATTGGCTGATCAAATCAGAAAAGAAAGTAAATCCGCTATTGAAACGCTTAAAGAAAAAGGCATAAAAGTATTAATGGCTACTGGCGATAATGAACAAACCGCCAAAGCAGTATCAGACGAATTAAACCTTGACGGGTATTACAGTCAGGTACTGCCACATGAAAAGTCTGAACTGATTGAGAAGCTTCAAACGCAAGGTGAGTTCGTTGCAATGACTGGCGATGGTGTTAACGATGCTCCTGCCTTGGCCACAGCAGATATAGGTATTGCAGTAGGATCAGGTACAGATGTAGCCGCAGAAACAGCTGACATCATTCTCACCGAAAGCAGCCCATCCGACATAGCTACTTTGATTCTGTTCGGAAGAGCAACTTATAAGAAAATGGTTCAAAATCTCATTTGGGCCACTGGCTACAACGTGGTGGCTATTCCACTTGCAGCGGGAGTTCTATTCTATCAAGGCATTATGATCAATCCCGCATTAGGTGCCGCTCTCATGAGCTTAAGCACCATAATCTGTGCCGCCAATGCACAGTTGTTGAGATTAAAATTTAAAAAAGACTTACAATGAAAACGTTGAATAAAACTACCCTAATCACAGCATTAAGTACACTGATCATCGGTGTACTTATTGGATGGCTACTTTTTGGTGGATCAAATAGCACTTCTCTAACCGAGCATCAGCATATAACCAATGCGGAT
This sequence comes from Bacteroidia bacterium, assembly GCA_030427905.1. GTDB lineage: Bacteria > Bacteroidota > Bacteroidia > Flavobacteriales_D > Cryomorphaceae > CBDDKU01. The sequence goes on along the minus strand of JAUICL010000004.1, from coordinate 164,052 downwards.
AAAGAGACCATCTGGACTTGTTCTATGCATCCGCAAATCAGACAGGGCGAGCCAGGTGATTGCCCGATCTGTGGAATGGACTTAATTCCGCTGAAGTCAGACCAAAACGAAGAATTAGACCCCATGGCAGTAAGTATGTCTGCTACCGCTATGCAGTTGGCACAGATTCAAACGCTCACGGTGGGTAAGGGAAATGTCACAAAATCCATTCAACTGAATGGCAAAGTGCAGGCAGATGAACGATTACTGCATACGCAATCTTCCCATGTATCAGGTCGTATTGAAGAACTAGCGGTAACGTTTACAGGAGATGTTGTTTCAAAAGGTCAGACCATTGCAAGGCTTTATTCGCCCGAATTAGTGACAGCTCAGGAAGAACTTCTCGAAGCGCAAAAAATTGCCACGACACAGCCTGCTCTATTCAATGCAGCCAAGGAAAAATTAAAGAAGTGGAAGCTCACTGAAAAGCAAATAGATCAGGTGCTGACTTCAGGTCAGGCTATTGAGTCATTTCCTATTCTTGCGGATGTATCAGGTTATGTTACTGAAAAAATGGTCAACCTTGGAGATTACGTAAGACAAGGTGAACCAATTTATCAAATAGCGGACTTGACAAAGGTCTGGGTATTGTTTGATATTTATGAGACGGACATGGGTTTAATAAACCAAGGAGATGAAGTCAAATACACCATCCAATCAATACCAGGTAAAGCATTCAATGGTACAATCAGCTACATCGACCCTGTAATAGATCCCAAAACAAGAGTGGCCAAAGCAAGAGTAGAACGAAGCAATGCCGACTTATTGCTAAAGCCCGAAATGTTTGCCAGTGGAATTGTGGAAGCAAGTAGTTCAACTAAAAAGCAATCAATAACGGTACCTAAATCAGCCGTTATGTGGACAGGCACTCGTTCTGTTGTTTACGTCATGCAAAAGAGCTCACAAGGTGTTAGTTTTATGATGCGTGTGGTTACGTTGGGACCAGAATTAGGAGATAGTTACGTAATTGAGTCAGGTTTAGAAGCTGGGGAAGAGATTGCAGTTCACGGTACCTTTAGCATTGATGCAGCAGCTCAATTGGCTGGAAAACCTAGCATGATGAACCCTCAAGGCGGGGTGGCTATGACGGGGCATAATCATGGTGGCACAAAAAATTCTCCAAGGGAGAATAAGCCCTCTGCCATTAAGAAGACTTCCTTATCCCCCTCTGCAAAGAAATCCATAGAGCCTCTTTTCGAGTCTTATTTTAGCTTTAAAACCGCCCTTGCTTCTGACGATTTCAAAAAAGCAAGGCAATCAAGTTTGGCACTGAAGTCTGCACTTGCTAATGTGGATATGAACCTTTTCAAAGGCGATGCTCATGCTGTTTGGATGGAGTTATCATCTTCCCTGAAAAATTCTTTACAACACATTGAACACCAAGAAAACATAGCCTCCCTGCGAGAAAGCTTTATCCATATTTCAAACGGGATGATAGAAATTGCAGAGTCTTTTGAACCCAATAGATCTCCAATTTATATACAGCATTGTCCAATGGCAGATTCTAATAAAGGGGCAGATTGGCTAAGCAAAGAGAAAGAAATTCGCAACCCGTACTTCGGAGAGTCAATGCTTACCTGCGGAGAAGTAACGAAAGAAATCAAATAATTATTCACTAAAAATCAATAGCAATGGAAAACCAAGAGAATCACAACAGTAGTTACCTAAAATTTTTTGCAATGATCACCACATCTATGGTGGCAATGTTTTTTTTAATGTATACCCACTCATACCAGGTTCTTGATCATTTCTGGTTTAGTGAAACACGCTTGTTCATGACCGTTATTATGGGTGGCTCCATGATTCTAATAATGCTGCTGTTTATGCTAAATATGTATAAAAAACGCAACGTCAATATTGCCATAATTCTTCTAGGAATCGTATTCATTGCTGGGGGTATAGGTCTGGTGAGAAGCCAAGTTACAGTTACTGGTGTGGACTATATGGAAGGGATGATTCCTCATCATTCTATCGCTATACTTACGAGCGAGCGAGCCCAAATTAAGGATATAAGAGTAAGGGAGCTGGCCGATGAAATTGTCAAAGCTCAACGAAGAGAAATCATGGAAATGGAGTGGCTAATCAACGATATCAAAGAAAACGGTGTGGTTCTATCTGAAGAAGAAAAAATGAAACGACCCCTGCCGCAATTCAAAGGTTCACTTGAAGAAGAAACTCGAAACCTAAATAATTAACTTAAAATCAAGCAAGTACCGAAATACAAACACATCAAATTTTTCTTAATCAAAATTCTAAAATTCAACAAAATGAGAATACTCAAAACTCTATTTATCCCAACCATCGCACTTGGATGTTTAATATTCCTATCTTCCTGTGAGAGCTCAGGGACTAGTGATACAAAAAACAAAACTGAAAGATTATCTAGTACTGATGCGAAAGCTTCTGAAATATTAGACCACTACCTTGAAATAAAGGATGCCCTCGTGCAAACCGATAGTGAAGCAGCGAGCAAAGCCGCAAAAAAACTCATGAACGGAATCGGCAGCGAACGAACTGATTTGATGAAAATTATCCTGCTTAACGCCAAACTGATCGCTGAAACAAAAGATGTCAAGACTCAGCGAGATCATTTCAACAGCTTGTCAGAAAATGTTTACAAATGGGTAAAAGAAACTAATGTAAATGATCAAAAGCTATATAAGCAGTATTGTCCGATGGCATTCAACAACGAAGGTGCCTATTGGCTCAGTGCCGAAAAAGAAGTGAACAATCCCTATTTTGGTGATAAAATGTTGCATTGTGGAAGTGTAAAAGAAGAATTGTAACTAGGTTCAATTAATGCCTCAAGTGTAATGCTTGGGGTATTAAACCCTTTCTACGCCCATGTCGTTTCAGTAGGGGCATTTCAACGCAAACGACATTCCCGAATATGGTAAAACGAATCTTTGGTTTTTATGAGCACCTTACAAGAAGAAAAACTTAGAAAAAAATCTATTAAACCAACAGCCATGCGCCTTTTGGTTTTACAATACTTAATGGAGCAAAATCGCGCATTAAGTTTGAATGAACTAGAAGTGCTTTTCGAAAATGCTGATAAGTCAACCATATTCCGAACGCTCAAAACATTTCAAGAAAACTACTTGGTACACAGAATCAATGACGGTAGTGGAGCAATCAAATATGCGCTTTGTGATGATGACTGTATTTGCAGTTTGGAAGATAACCACATTCATTTCTTGTGTACTAAATGCGAGAAAACCTATTGCCTAAAGGATACCCCTATCGCAACTCCGAATTTACCAAATGGATTTAGAGCAAACTTTGCTAATTATCTGATTGAAGGCATTTGTTCTACATGTACCTAAACTTTGCAATGGCATTGCACTCCTTAATAGCTTGCTTTGTGTTCGAATTAAAACTTGAACATGAAGCACGCATTTCTATCACTTTTCATTCTATTTAGCGTATCTGCTATTGCACAAAACAACATTTACTTTCAGGTAAATGATGAAGAAGGTGAAAGCCTCATTGGAGCAACTATTGTTATTGATGGAACGACAAATGGTGGTACAACAAATGCGGAAGGCAAGTATCACTTTCAAAATATTCCCAACGGCTCAATCAACTTTTTTATAAGTTATGTAGGGTATGAACCGCAATCCAAAACACTACTTTTTCCTAAATCTGATGGTCAAACGATTGTTATTGTCATGGAATCCGGTGAAGAGCTTGAAGAAGTAATTGTGTCTGCTACACGTTCTTCAAGAACAATAGAGACCATTCCAACACGTATAGAAGCTGTAACCTTAGAAGAACTTGGAGAGAAAGCAGCAATGAACTCAAGTAACATAAGCATGGTACTTAGAGAGTCTCCAGGTATAATGATGCAACAAACCTCTTTGAGTTCAGGAAACATGAACATACGTATTCAGGGACTTGACGGTAGATATACCCAAATGCTCCGTGATGGAGCACCGATATATGGCGGCTTTGCAGGTGGGCTATCAATCTTACAGATCCCGCCACTTGACTTAAAGCAATTTGAAATAATTAAAGGCGGAAATTCTACACTCTACGGGGGTGGAGCCATTGCAGGTATAGTAAACTTGGTTTCCAAACCCCCAGAAGAAGAACCTGAACTTACCATAATGATTGACCAAACAAGCGCATTGGGAACTACAGGAAATATCTTCTATGCCCAGAAGTATGGAAAGTTTGGACTAACCATGTATGGGTCAGGAAACAATCAAATAGCATACGACCCAGATGATGATGGTTTCTCGAACATGCCTCAATCACAGTCTCTCACTCTAAATCCACGATTATTTTATTATCCCAGCAACAACACAGAAGTTTCGCTTGGTGTAGGTGCAACCCTTGATGAAAGAACAGGTGGAGATATGAAAGTGATTGACGGCAATCCCGAGATAGAAAATGTCTTTACGGAAGTAAATAAATCCGAAAGGTATAATTCTCAATTCCTCTTGAAGAACCAAAAGGAAAACCGTGAAATAATTTTAAAAAATAATATAAGCCTGTTCAACCGGGAATTAACTATTCCCGACTATCTATTTGACGGACAGCAGCTATCCAGTTTTTCAGAAGCATTTCTAAAACTCGACAAATCAGATGAAAACGAATGGCACTTAGGAGTGAATCATTATTACGAGTCTTTTACAGACAACAATCCTGATAGCCTTGGCTCTCAGGATTACACATTCAATACGTTTGGTGCTTTTGTCCAGAACACAAGGAATTTAGGTGAAAGATTTGTTTTTGAAGGTGGCTTACGTACCGATTACAACATTGAACATGGCCCCTTTGTACTGCCAAGACTTGCACTACTTTACAAGCACAGCAATAAGTTTTCTTCAAGGATAAGCGGTGCAATGGGTTATAAACTCCCAACGCTATTTACAGAAGATGCGGAGCGTATTTATTATAAAGATATAGCACCGATTAGCACAAGTTCACTCAATCCCGAAACCTCCATTGGTGGGAATATTGACTTCAACTATAAAACTATTGTACTAGACAAATTCACGTTTGCCATTAACCAACTCTTCTTTTTCACACAGCTCAACCAAGCATTAGTCCTAAGAGAAGATGTACCAAGCAGCACATACTTTTATGAAAATGCCGATGGCCCAATTCAAAGTTCAGGTTTTGAAACTTCGATTAGAACCACATACGAAGACTTTAAATTATTTATGTATTACACCTATACCAACACACAACTGAAATACGACAATATAAATAAGCAGCAGCCCTTAACCCCTGAGAGTATGGCAGGTTTCATTCTGATGTATGAATTAGAAGACAATTGGTCAGTTGGCTACGAACTCTACTACACAGGCCAGCAATTTGATAACAGCTTTGATCAAAAACCTGATTATTGGACAATGGGTTTTATGGTGATGAAGCACTTTGAACACATTACCCTATTTGCCAACTTCGAGAATTTCACCAACACAATACAAACCAATTTTGAACCACTTGTAAATGCTCCAATTTCCAATCCAACCTTTAATGATATATGGGCACCCACTCCAGGCTTTGTATTTAATGGTGGTGTGAAGATTAACATTTTCTAAATCATGGACTTTTACCAAATCATAACTCCAATTATCACCGTTGCGTATTTGCTCATAGTCTTTGTGCTTCGCTCAATCATAGTATGGCGGCAATCGGGTGTTAATCCTTTTGTTTTCAGTTCAACCGAGAAAGCACATGACTACCTCGGTTTCATTTACAAAATGGCCGTTCTTTTTATGGCTATAACAATTGTCTGCTACTCCTACCTACCAGCTGTTTATCAGTTTTTGAATCCTATCACTTTTTTATCACAGGACTCAATACAAATGGTCGGTATAGCCCTCCTGCTAATCTCATTTCTTTGGACATTAATATCTCAAGTTCAAATGTCAGATTCTTGGCGTATTGGAATAGACTATGACGAAAAGACTGAATTAGTTGATAAAGGGATATTTGCTATCTCAAGAAATCCAGTATTCCTAGGCGTAGTGGTATTTTACATTGGCATTTTCCTCATTCTTCCAAACACCCTGAGCTTTACATTGGTAGTAGTGATGTTCATAACCGTACAAGTTCAAGTAAGATTAGAAGAAGAGTATTTACTTGAAACACATGGTGAAGCATACCAAGCATATAAAAATAGTGTGAGACGATGGATTTGATGCGAAAAGCAATATTCCACATTTCTAAAATGGACTGCCCTTCGGAAGAGCAAATGATTCGTATGAAGCTTTCCGATTATGATTCCATACAGCAACTTGATTTTGAAATTCAAGACAGAAAACTAACTGTAATGCACCTTGGCAATTCAACTGAAATATTGAATCTGCTAGAAGAGCTGAAATTGGATACAAAATTAGTTTTCGAATCAAAAACGACAGAGTCAATAAACTACTCTAAAGACTCCAAAAAAGAGCGAAAACTACTATGGGCAGTACTACTTATTAATTTCTCATTTTTTGTAATTGAGATACTCTTTGGTTGGTTTTCTAGGTCAATGGGTTTAGTGGCTGATTCATTAGATATGTTGGCTGATTCAATTGTATATGCGCTCAGTTTAATGGCAGTGGGGCAATCTGCTATCCGCAAAAAGAACGTTGCGAAATGGAGTGGATATTTTCAATTACTCCTAGCCCTAATAGGATTAATTGAAGTGATAAGGCGATTTATAGGATCGGAAGAAATGCCTGTATTTCAAACCATGATTATAATCTCATTTCTTGCCTTAATAGCCAATAGTCTTTCGCTATATCTTATTCAAAAATCCAAAAGCAAAGAAGCTCACATGCAGGCTTCAGCGATTTTTACTTCCAATGATATTATTATAAATATTGGTGTGATTGTAGCAGGCACCCTTGTCTATTTTACCAGCAGTCAGATTCCTGACCTTGCAATTGGTTCGATAGTCTTTTTGATAGTCATTCAGGGTGCTTTCCGAATACTTAAATTAGCAAAGTAATCCCTCCCACGGCCATGTGCCTACGGTAGGTGCATTTCATTCGTTCCTCATTCCATTTACCAACCTTTAGCACCGCACAGCAAGAGAAGCCCGTTATTCCATTCCGCAAGGCTACATTCCATATCGTGCTACACTTGCTTTTTGCCAACGCACAACCCCAACGCAGGTAAAGCGGTATTCGTCAATCGCTCCATTTAGTTTCACAAAAACATATCTGCAAGGGTAAATGCACTCCCTACGGTCGCCCTTGCATATACCACTCACTACCTTTCAGTTTGCGCTCCAGTGGGTGCTCACTTCAAGTCGTTCATTTGTTTTGTTTCACACATTCCACTCAATCCTCATTCGCAGCTTTTCTATCCCCCCAAACCCCGATTAAGGTGTTCGCTAAACTCACATATATTTAATTGGGGGGTTATCGCTGCTTATTGTTTTGCTCGCCTGCGGGTCGCTGCGGGCTAATCGGGCTGTCATGCTTTTTGCTTACCTCCACGGCTACAGGCGCTGCGTTTCAGTCGATTCTTTTCAATCCACTCCTTCTACTTAGCCCCTTTCACCTCCGCTCACAAGAGCAGTTCACTCATTTCTATTCATTCCTTGTGCCTCGTCATTCCTTTCAATTCGTTCACTACACTTGCCTCTCCCGACACGGTTGCAAAAAATCACGCCAGCCCTGTGTAGTTCCTACATAGGCGTAGGTCGCCTTCACCCTAAAGGGATTCAGGCTTTTTCCTACACCACCCTTGCTCCGCTCGCAGGCGGCTCGCGAAATCGGCTTCGCCTTAGTTTACCTGCGTTTCCCCACTCCTAACCAAGAAAGACAGTTGTAGATTTAATGTTTAAGTATTTGCTTAAACAATAAACTTCTTTTCTTTTATTTGCGTTAATTTAAGCAATCACTTAAATACGCTCAATTATGGTAAAATCATGTATCAGGGTTTATGCTAATCAGGCACAAATAGATGACTGTAAACAAAGCATTGAAGATGTCTCAGCGTCAGTAACACGTATTTCAAAGGCATTAAACCTTGCAGGTAATGAAGTTCGTTTAAAAATCTTATTCCTATTGGACAAAGAATCCCAAATGTGCCCTTGTGATTTAAGTGATGTCCTCGGTATGACTGTACCTGCAATCTCTCAGCATTTAAAAAAACTCAAGGAAGCGGGAATAGTGAAGTATGAAAAAATTGGACAAACAGTTTTTTATTCACTTGCAGAATCCAATAGCCACATACTCAATCCAATATTCAATCTATTGGCTTCAGAAAAACAACTAGCTATATGAAACCTAATAAATCAAAATCCTTGGCCTTAACAAGCGTCCTGACTGCCGTCAGTGCTTCACTCTGCTGTATCACACCTGTACTAGCTCTTATTGCAGGGTCTAGCGGCATAGCAGCTTCCTTTTCATGGTTAGAACCCTTTCGTCCATGGTTAATAGCAATAACACTGCTAGTTCTAGCATTTGCATGGTATCAGAAACTAAAACCTCAGTCAAAAGAAGAAATTGAATGCGCTTGTGATGATGTCGAAAAACCAAGCCTTTGGCAATCGCAAAGATTCCTTGGCATTGTTACAGTATTTGCCGCAATTATGCTTGCATTTCCATACTATGCCGACTCCTTTTTTCCTGAGACAAAGTTTTCAAATTCCGTTGATAGAACCCTTGAATCTAACTATCAAATCTCAATTAAAGGTATGACCTGTACAGGATGCGAAGAACACGTCAAGGTAGAAATTGGTAAGCTTCCGGGTATTACACAATTAGAAGTTTCCTATGAAGATGAGAATGCCGTAGTATCCTTTGATGAATCTCAAACGAATATTGAAGAAATTAAATCGGCAATCGGTAATACAGGTTATAAAGTTAAATCAGTGAATAAATTAAAATGAGCGAAATAATCCTACAATCGACAATTACTTGCCCTGAATGTGGTCACAAGAAAGAAGAAACCATGCCTACAGACGCATGTCAATTTTTCTATGAGTGCGAGAACTGTAAGAAAGTACTGAAACCTCAACAAGGTGATTGTTGTGTTTACTGCAGTTATGGCTCAACTCCCTGTCCACCTATTCAAAATGATAATGGGAGTTCATGTTGTCAAACAAAAAAATAGAAAAGCAAATTTAAGTGGGTCGTTAGCACTAGGTATTGTTTCACAAGGTCAAGCCCTGCGGGTTTTGAATAAAATCTCCACCCTTCGGGTAGTATTTGATCCAAAAACCTTGTTCACAATCCCTCCCCACATTCAAAGAGAGCTTTCTCTTTTCTTTTTTTCCCTTTTTTCTTTTCTCTTTTAAAAATGTCTGTGCGAAGCGCAGCGAGCATAATTCTAATGGCTTGCTATATGAAAACGCTTCTGATAAAGACACACAGACCGAAAACCACCTACACACAGCCCCATTTCTTTATTCTGAATAAAGGATTGAATAGCGGCAAACCATTGAAAGCACCCTGCCCGAATTGCTTTGTTTGTCTCCTCGAAAATCCTGATTCGGTTGACCAGGTGTATTGGATAGCATACGCACTTTGGAAGTCAAGACAGCTTGAAATGTTTCTACGTGGTTCAGTGATTCCATTCATAACCATTGGAGAATACAGAAAGCATTTTCTAAGGACCATAAAGGCTGCTGAAGAGAAGGAAAAACAACTTGAAAAACTCATTCAGAGCTTCAAGCTCTTAGAGATTCAAGAACAAAAAATCCATGTTTCATTAAGAATGATTGAAACCGCAAGAATGGCATTTTTCAGGGAGTTGCTATGACCTGCATTCCCTTTTGTCATAGGAGTTTAAGCAAACCGAAGCAAGAAAGAGCTAAGAAACCGAAAGAAACCACTTTGCCCAATTATTGACGTAATCTTGGTGGAAAGTGACAAGGCCGTACCAAGTCCGAGTCAAGTCCAAGTAACTAATGTTTAACCCCTAAAAATTTAAAGATAATGGGTAAAATTTCACAAGGTGTCTTAGGCGGCTTCTCCGGCAAGGTCGGAAATGTCGTAGGTGGTACATGGAAAGGTATTGATTACATGAGAATCAAGCCTGCCAACGTATCGAATCCAAGAACTGCAGGTCAGGTTGACCAACGTTCTAAATTCTCAACTACTCTTAAATTCTTGCAGTCAATGACTGACTTCTTGAGAGTAGGTTTCAAGTTGTACGCAAACAAGATGACGCAGTTCAACGCTGCAATGTCTTACAACTTGAACAACGCAATCACGGGATCATATCCCAACTTCACCATTGACTACGCCAATGCGCTCGTTAGTCGTGGTGGATTAGTAGGCGCAGCAAACGCAGCTGTTAGTTCTTCAGGTGGATTGGTTGAGTTCACATGGGACGACAATACAGGCAGCGGAAACGCTCAGGCAACTGACAAGGCGTTGCTAGTTGTTTACAACCCAACCAAGGACGAATCAATCTATGATTCCGCAGGAGCTGTAAGAAGTGCCACTTCTCAGAACTTAGGAATGCCTGCAAGCTACGTAGGTGATGATGTAGAAGCCTTCATAGGTTTCTTATCAGAAGACGGTAAAGAAGTCGCTAACAGCGTTTATATCGGTTCTGTAACAGTTGCTTAATAGCAATTGGTTCTCTCTCGAAAACCGCTCTAATTCTAGGGCGGTTTTTTTATTCCCTTACCTTTGTGTTTGCACTTGTTTAGCGGTTAATTAGCTCTATTTCAGGACTTTTTGTTACTGATTTGTACCTAGAAGCACATAACTAACTGATAATCAATAGTGCTTTAGATATTGTATTGGGAAATAGTTCTTGTTCTTAAATTGGCTGCAAAGCCCCAACTTTGGAAGGGAACTCAAATTTGTTCGAACTGAAATAGAATTCCATCAAAATGACCTTTTACCTTCTTACTGCTTCAACAGATGATAATGTGATTGGCGCTTCATACCCTCAATGTAAAGGTATGCCAAGTGGTGAAGGCCTAACAAAGGACTGGTTCGACATGCCCGACTCTATGACAAAACTCAACAATCGAACATTCCCTAAAATTGAACCTGATCTGAGATTCGAACTAGAAGAAGATTCCATCCTGACAGATCTCGTAAGTCCTAGTAACATTTCAGCCAGAGGACTTTTACTTAGTAAAAGAGCCAAGATGGTGTTACAAGTGTTTCCGATGATGCCCCATAAATTCTATTCAGCTCAGCTTAAACATTCCGGAGTTATCTACGAATACTTTTGGCTTCATCCCGTTAGAGAAAGTTTCGATTCAATTGATTTTTCTAATTCTCAATTTCATCTGGCAAATCTCGCTATGGTAAAAATCAGAGATCTGCATATTTCTTCTCAAGCTGACTATATCCAGGTTAAGGCTGAAAATAGAATGAAACATGTGAGAGCAGATAAGTTGACTCTTTTTTCAAATTCTGAAGAACGCAAGCATCATGTAACAATGTTCCCACCACTTCATTCGAAAATTTTGATTTCGCAGGAACTGAAAAACTCAATTCAAGAGAATAATCTGACAGGGTTTGATTTTTCAGATCAATCCATCCTTTAAAATTGGTGTAGGTTAGGCGAAGGCTGTTCGCTAATTGCGATGAAGCGCAGCTTTACATCTCAGCAAGCGATATCACGACCAAAGGAAGTAAATGTGTTGAAGCGGGTCCTAGTTTTGGAAATGCTGGGGAGCGGGTGTATCTCAGCTTGTGAGATCACGACCGTAGGAAGTAACTGCTAGGGAGAAGGTTGTAAAAGTCCTCATTGAACAAATAATTACTTGAATAGATCCTTTTTTACCTGGCCAAAATTCTTCCAGTTCCATGGCTCTTTTGTTTTCAAAGAGTAGTGCTTCTTTGGAGCTATAAAACAATTCCGCAAGTCTTTTAAATCTTTTAAAAAATCAAAATCTCCACCCTCTATTATGGTATTCCCAGAAAGCATCAAGCCTTTCAAGTGTACCAATTCAGAAATTGGAGAAATTGAATCTACTTTCCCACAAGATTCTAAAATTACTACTTCAAGCCTTGAGAATCCTTTAAGGAAATCAAGATGGGCAGTTGGTACTTTGTAAAAGTATAAGTATTTCAATGCAGTATTTGCGATTTTAGGCAAAGAGAAGGAAAGATTTTTGCACTCCTGTACATATAAAAATCGCAATTTTGGTAAAACTGTAATGCTCTGGATATCCTTGATATCACATTTCTCAAGCTCCAACTTGACCAAGTTCGAATTTGAGCCAAAGAGTTCTGGCCAGTTTATTTTAGCCCCTTTAATAATTGTAAGGCGCTCAAGCCTAGACGGGTATTGAATAAATTTAAACTTCGACTTCCATTCAATCGTCAAATTTTTCAAGGATGGTGGAAAGGTCAGTTCAAGATTGAAGCTTTTAAAGCATATAAGTGAGAGCGATTGTAAATGTGGTAGATTTTGAATAACGTCAAAATTTGTCACAGTCTGGCATTCAATAAAGATTTGTTCAACTTCATAAAAATGAATCGACAGAAAACTAAGATCAATAGATTCATCTATACTTCCTATTGAAAGACTTTTGACAGATGCATCTATGTCTGAAGCATAACTATCTCTCCAATTTCCATCGATTACATAGCTCATGCCATGCCACTTCGGCTCATAGTCATAAAAATTAAAATTAGAAGGCTTTGTATTGTGCTCTTGTATATATATCCTACTCATATTTAACCGCTTATCTTCCAGTTAGTCAGACTATCCATTCCCCTGAATTGACAACGCCATAACACCAAATCTAAGCTTTCTCTTTAATACTCCTCACAGCTCTTTTAGCTGCACGGGTGATGATGGGCGCTCTTAATAATGAATGATATATCATTCATAAAAACCCATTATTAGCCCTTTTGAATGATAAACCATGCAAATATTTGAACAAAATTATTATTTCCCTATATTTGAATGAGATATAACGCATATACTAATATATTGCACTATTATGAATGACTTTTCACACAATGAACTCAGTTCAATGACCGATAAGGCCTTAATTGAACTTATTGGGAAATTCGTTCAATGGCATAGGCTTAACCAGAACTTATCTCAGAGTGATGTGGCGAGCTCAGCGAGAGTAAGCAGGTCAACATTGAGTCTATTAGAGCGAGGCGAAAAAGTCAGGATTGACTCACTGATTCAAATACTGCGTGTCTTGGATTTACTCTACGTATTGGAGGCATTCCAAATCAAAGAAGAATTGAGTCCACTGGAATATGCCAAGCTGCGCAGGAAACAACGAAAACAAGCTTCTCCCAAGAGAGTTGAAGAGAAGGATGAAGACGATTTAGGATGGTAGATGTAGCCGAAGTAAAAATATGGGGGCAATTTGTAGGCGCCATTCGATGGGATGAGCAACGGCAGTTGGGCGAATTTCAATTCGATCCTAAATTTCTGCAAAAAGGCTGGGACCTATCCCCTATCAAAATGCCAATCAAGAACGGATCCCGCATCTACAGTTTTCCCGAACTAAGGAAAGCCAGAGGTGAAACGGAAGATACTTTCAAAGGGCTTCCCGGTTTATTGGCCGACTCCCTACCCGACAGGTATGGAAATCGTCTGATCAACACGTGGCTTGCCCAACATGGACGAGCTGAGCAAAGCATGAACCCCGTTGAGCGATTGCTGTATATCGGTTCTCGTGGAATGGGAGCCTTGGAGTTTGAACCCGTTCTTGAGCAAGTTTCTTCTCAGAGCCGTGCCCTTGAATTGGATCATTTGATTGAAGTAGCACACAAAATTTTAACTGAGCGCAATGACTTTCTGACCAACCTGAGCACTGACGAAGAAAAAGCCATGTCGGATATATTGACTGTGGGAACTTCTGCCGGTGGAGCAAGACCAAAAGCGGTGATTGCCTATAATCCGAAAACAAATGAAGTGCGATCGGGTCAGGCAAAGGTGCCGAGGGGTTTTGAGCATTGGCTCATCAAACTGGACGGTGTAAGCGGAGAGCAATTTGGAGATAGCCTGGGCTGGGGACGAGTTGAATACGCCTATCACCTTATGGCAAATGATAGTGGAATAAACATGAATGAATGCCAACTATTGGAAGAAAATGGAAGGGCACACTTTATGACCAAACGCTTTGATCGAGAAGAGAACGTCAAACATCATATTCAAACCCTCTGTGGAATCCAGCACTATAATTACAACGAGCTCACGAGCTTCAGCTATGAACAAGTGTTTCAAACCATGCGCATACTGAGACTGACTTATCCCGAGGCCGAAGAAATGTTCCGCAGAATGGTATTCAACGTGCTAGCTACCAACTACGACGACCACACCAAGAATTTCTCTTTTATCTTAAAAAAAGACGAAAACTGGCGACTCGCCCCTGCCTATGATTTATGTTTCGCCTATGACCCCAACAATCTGTGGGTCAACCAACAAACATTGAGTGTCAATGGCAAAAGATTGAATATCACCCCTGAAGATCTGATGACGATTGCCAAAGCCAATAATATCAAGAAAGGCCGAAAAATTATAGATGAGATCAATGCCGTGGTCCATTCTTGGAAAGACTACGCCAAACAAGCACAAGTAAATCCTGAACTGGAAGAAAGAATCGAAAGGAACCTCAACACATTTTAAGGATGATAACTGAAAATTGATAGTGTTTTGGGCTGAGGAGAGTGGTGTGGCTATCCTGCACCAGCATTACAACTTAGCATGGCGATATCACGACCGTTTGCATAATCGTTCACAAGAAACTACGCGATACGGCTTCAGATAATCGCGCAGGATGCGAAAACGAATTAAATCAGTTTGAACAAAAGTGCTGCGCTGTGATTTGCAATCCTGCGCTTTACGCGATTTTGAATACAACGAAAACTAAGAGTTGAATTCGATAGCTACTTTTGAATCAAGGACTTAATTAGGTGGTTTAATTGGGCGCAGCATTGCAACTTAGTGAAGCGATATCACGACCGAAGGAAGTAAATGCAGCGCAGCGAGGGCAGTAGACTGGCTACAGCGGTGGAACTAGCATTAGAACTTAGCTCTCAGAAAACCTAAATGCCCTAGACTTAAGCTCACACTCGGTATTTGAAATACCGTATTTTTTCGCGATCACCCTCCAGTTTTTAACTGCATTGGAAACTTCTTCAATAATTTGCTGAGCACGAGCATCATTCAATCTAAAGAATTTTGCCACTTCAATAGCTAAATCAAAATCCAAAGCATTATCGCTACCCGATATGTTCAAACTAAGTCCTGCTCCTGTTTCTACTGGATTGATGTCGTAGGCCGGAGACAGTACCCAACCTTCTTGACCAAGAATAAAACCATGATTACGCAAATGATCATCGGTATTCGATACACTGATGCTAAAAACAATTCTTCTCCAAAGCTCTTCCAAATCCGCATCCACATTTCCACCATTTGTAGTCAAGAAATCAACCATATCCAGATAGCTGGCTCCTTCTTGACCATCAACAAAACCAAGCATGGTCATAGCCGATGCGAAATGAATTCTATGTCCGTCGTTTGTGCGATCAAAGCGTTTGGTTAAAAAGGTGTGGTGCTTGCTTGAAAACTGTTGTGCCTTGCATTCGGCCATATTTATCCCGGCAGCTTTAGCCAACTCACATATCACCATTTCCCAAGCTCCCACATCAAATTGGTCATTGCCACTTGGAAACTTTGCAATCCATAAATGTCCTTGTTCATCTACAATACTTGCTTTTGGTCTCGCTCCACCCAATGAACTTCCCGGAGCTACCAACATTCCCAACCATTTAAGGTAGTCGGGATCATCCACGGCATTTTCATTTTCCAATCTTAAGCTAACATGTTCCAATTCCCGAATAGATGCCCAAGGTGGAGAAGCCATTTCTTTGTTGTTGTCTAAAAATGGTCCATCCTCAGCCAATTTAAAACGGAGCCCGCCCATGCGGTGATCATCATATACACCCAGCAAATAATCCGTTTCAAAGAGATTGCGCTCGGCTCTCCCTTCTTTTCTAGCTATGGCTGCTTCTCGCCTGCGCATCAAAACTCTCCCCCAGCGATCAGGTGAAGAGTCCAGAAAAGCACCAAAGTTTGCTTTATCGTCATTCAGAAAGTGTAGCCCTGAATAGAAGGCCAAATCAGGATCTAAAATCTGCGAAAAGTCCTTCTCCAGCCATTCCTGCCTATATTCAAACGAAAAGACCTCCTTACCGCGCAACAGCCCAGAATGAAGAACTCCCATTAGCTTTGGACCGTTCACATCCTGCCAATCGGCATAAACGAATAGATCTCTTTGAGCGCCCTTTCTACTCATAATGGCTTATTTCTTTTAGGCGCGCGCCTACCAGTGTTCAAGTTTGCGTCTTGAAGTTTTCTACCCAACTCATCATCCTTGGCAACAAGTAAGAAATCATTCTCCAAGCCCAGCACTTTTAATACATTTAAGTATTGACCAATCCCAACACCTGGGTGACCTTGCTCGATTTTGACTAAAGTTGTCCTTCCCATGCCAGCACGCTCGGCTATCTGCGCCGCGCTTAGTTTTCTTCTAAGACGTGCCAATCGGATTTGCTCACCAAGTTCTTCCAAGATGCGCTGAATCCTCGGTAATAATGTCGGGGTTCTATTTGCCATAATGTTTTATTATTAATACAAATATAAGCATTTATGACTCTTTAATAACACATTATACAAATGAGACTAACACTCTTCGCTCAATCCTGTTTGCATGCTCAGCTCATTATCTAAGCTTTCTCTTCAAAACAGCGTAAAGCTCTCCTAACTGATACTCCGTGACTAAATTGGTAAAGAAACATTGGCGGGAAGGCCAATAAAAGGTACGCCACCACCAGGTACCCACTTGAAGAGTATTTATGGAGCTTCGCCGAACTTTTCACGGGGTATTTGCCGTATTATTTTTCATCGCCTATATTCACCACCGAGAAAAACTAAAAAACATGAACACAGAAAACACTGTATTAGATGCTGGGATAGATGGGGACTATTTCAAACCAACAACTACAAATTTAGCTACTACTGGGCAGCGATTCGCCAACTACCTGATCGACTTGGTTATGGTATTAATTGTCATTGTCCTGCTAGCTGTAATTTTAGAATTACTAAGCTTTTCAATCCCTGACAACGACCTTATATACAGGCTTTTGGGTGTGATATCAATGGTAATCTATTACACTCTGACCGAAATGTCGGGAGGAAGAACGTTGGGGAAACTGATCACTAAAACGAAAGTTGTAAATGAATTGGGAGAAACTCCGAAGGCGTCTCAGGTTCTCAAAAGGTCTCTTTGCAGAATTGTACCCTTTGAAGCATTTTCGGCATTTAGTTCGACAAAATTGATGTGGCACGACAAATGGTCTGATACATACACCATTAAAGCCAACTGATTTACCGCGTCAGCGCAACGTAGTCTTTAATTATCCCTTTCAGAAAAACACTAGGAGCCTCCGAATCGGTAATGTTTAAGTTCCGCTTGATTCGCAAAGACAGATCCAATAATAATTTCTCGTAAGCTTCGGCTTTGTACTTTGTCTTTGCGTCAAGCGTTTCTTTTATCAGAACAACTTGCGGCTCGGTTAACTCCAGCACTTGTGGGTACTTGGGGGTAGATTTACTTAAATCTGAAAGGCTCAATACTCTACTGAGCGAAACACGTAGATTTCTGGTTCGAATCACTGTGGTATCGCCAAGCATGTCTCCCACGCGCTGACTTCGTGGAGTTGAAGAAACCATTAGAGCGGCCAGTGTACCAGAGGTCATATAAATATCAACAAAACGAAATATCCACCTCATAAAATAATCATAACCAGTTGGATATCGCCCATCTACCCGAACCACTTTTAAGCCTAAGATGAGCTTACCAACCGAACGTCCATCGTTGAGTATCTCCATAGACAATGTGTAAAAGAAAGCAGGGAAGATGGCTAGGGTAAAGAACAAAGTTGGATTATCTATCCCAAAAAGGGCATACAATAGGCCCAAAGAAAAAATGATGATAATTAGATCAATGACATATGCTATCACTCTTTCGAATACCGATGCGGTTGCATACTTTAAAGTGATCCCTTGGGTGTTCTCAAACTCTAGAAAATTCATGTTGCAATATTAGAATAAAAGCCTTTTTTTACAACGCCTATTGACATGAAGGAATCCGAATTCGTAGAACGAAATAGAAAAAAGTGGCAAGAGTTTGAAAGAGAACTCAAAGAGAGCAAGGGAAATCCTGAGCGGATCGCTCACTTTTACATCGAAACTGTAGAAGATCTTTCTTTTGCACGCACACATTACCCAAATAGGCTCGTACGCTCCTACCTGAACGGGTTAGCTGAAAAGCTTTCTATTGAAGTTCAAAAAAGTCAGAAGAACTTCTTTCGGAATTTCATCAAGTTTTGGAAAACTGATTTACCGCTTATCATGTATGAAGCGCGAAATCAGTTTCTCATTTCATTTCTACTACTGGCCTTTTCTATCGCTGTCGGCGTTTTTTCGAGTATGCATGATCCTTCATTTGCGGGATATATTCTTGGTGAAGATTACGTGAATATAACCATTGAAAATATCGAGAAAGGCGACCCGATGGCTATATACAAAGACCCGAACCGCTCAGATATGTTTTTGGGAATCACCCTCAACAACATTCTAGTAGCCGCGCGTACCTTTATCTTATCACTGTTTGCGGGAGTGGGTACGCTAGTCGTCATTATTTTCAACGGGGTGATGCTGGGTGTGTTCCAGTACTTTTTTATTGAGCGGGGCCTTTTTGCCGAATCCTTTCTTACGATATGGCAGCACGGCGTCATTGAAATTTCGTGCGTTGTATTGGCCGGTGCTGCCGGGCTGGTACTCGCCAAGGGAATTTTATTCCCCCGCACCTACTCTAGGCTCGATGCCTTTCGAATAGCTGGACGCAAGAGTCTCGTCATCATGCTGGGCATTATGCCATTGCTGGTTTATTCTGGTGCCATTGAAGCCTTTTTGACGCGGTACACGGATATTCACTGGAGCGTGCGACTCACATCCATTCTGATCACACTTGGCTTTGTGATTGTCTACTTCGTGATATACCCCAGAAAAGTAGCCAAACAAGTAGACTGGAAAGATAGATTCCAGTCCTACTTGACACCTATAGCCTATTCGAAGTTTTCGTTTGAAAAGATCGAAAAGAACCCAGCGATCATCTGGGAGGCATTCCGTACCATTGGCAGCAATTGGAAAAGCACTTTTCTGGTTGGTGGCCTTTTTATCATTGGTACTTCCACCCTCATAGCTTACATCGATTTCAAAAATCTGACTTCCGTGTTTCAGTACGCACAGTTTTTCAGCTTTTTCAATCAGAGCGATAAATTCATGATTGCCTGCAATGTGGCAACCATAGCCCTGGCTTTTTTCTTAGGACAACGCATAAACTACCTGAAAGCGAAAAAGGCCAATATCAAATTGGGAGAGTGGAAAAACAGGCGAGGAAAAGTGCTCATCTACGCCCTATTGATCGGTGGATTGTTTGCTTATTTGATGAGTGTGGGCATACTCAATTTGATGGCCATTGTGCTGATGCCAGCCATTGGGTTCACCTTCACACTAGCTACGATTCCGGGTACTGAGCCTTGGAAGAATTTCGGCTCTTGGTTCTCCGTCTCTTACGGGCGGCTTATCCTTTTGACTTTGGTGCTATGCGTGGTCTCTATCGCAGCTAACTCACTCGTTAACTTTATCTCTATCGGCATTTTCATGAGTACTGTTGGTAGTTTTATCGATACCGCAGAGTACTACAATTTCTTCACTTTCTTCTGTTATTTTACGCCGTCTCTAGCTTTAAACTTCTTTTTATTCCTTTCGATGTTTACCGCATTCGGTCTAAAGTACCACGGCGCAAAGGAGGCTATGACAGCAAATAGTTTGCGCCAGAAAATTGAGAAGAGCTTCCCTTCGGACCAAGAAAAACTAGAAAAAGCCAATCTACTCAGCAATAGAAGATTGAAGACGACATGAAGCATTTATTAAGTCTGATATTTGTTGGGTTGGTAGGGATCATGAGCGCTCAAAATCCTGAAGAAGGTGGGATGACGCTAGACCGAGAAGCCTGGGAGGAGTTGAGATCCGAAAGATCTTATGACTCCGCACAAAAGAATGAACCACCAAAAGAGAAGCCGAAGCCGGATTCTGATCCCGTAGCATCTCCTTCTTTTGATATACCGAGCCCCGTCCTTTACGGCATAGCCATTTTGCTAGCGCTCATTGCGCTCTTCTTTATTCTTAAAAATGCATTGCGCCCGAACAAATTGAAGCCGGAGCGGATCGAAGCCGAATCGATTGAAGACGCCGAAGAGAACCTACCTGATGTAACGCTAAATAAGATACACGCGGAGGCTGTGGATTCGGGAGATTTTAAGTCGGCTTTGCGGATCAAATTCCTGATGCTCCTTCAAGTGCTCATTGACGAAAAGTTGGTTCTCTGGAAAAAGCGGAAAACGAACGAGCAGTTCTTGTATGAAATAGCTGATCAAGGGCAGAAGTTTGAGTTTAGTCAGATTGTAGAATTGTACGACAAAGTTTGGTACGGCAGCGGAAACATTACAGAGGTACAGTACAACCTGGTCTCCGGGCAAATTGACGTCATGAAATCTGGACTGAGCAATGACTAGAACCAGTGGATACTATATCGGCATAATAGCTTTAGGGCTAGTTCTTCTGTATTTGATCATTCGGGCCCTTCAGGGCGATCTTTGGGTGGAAACCTACCGCCATGACGAATCAGAGCCTTACGACCTTGATATTTTTGTCGAATTGCTCGAAAGGTCATCTCCAAGTGCTACTTCCTACCTAGATGAGAGTATCGCAGCTTTCGATTCTGGTGATTCTGCAGTTTGTTTGGTTTTCTTAGGAAGAGACTTTATAGCTACCCCAGAAGAGTCCAAAGAGCTCTTAGACTTTATTGAAGCTGGAAATTCTGCATTTATCTGTGCTTCGTCGATTACTCTACCCCTACTTCAAGAAATCAGCGCAAATAATACGGGGCCGTATCAAACCATTGCAGAGGATACGCGGGTAGATGCATACATCGGAAATGATACCACCAGATACACTTTTGAGTATAGAGATGATAAAGGCCCCACACAGCGGTTTTGGAGCTACTTCACTATTCAAGAGAATGAATCGTACAAAAAGGAAGTGCTAGGTGAATACGTCCCAGAAGCGCCCAGTTGGTACTCGCTGACTGATTACTTTGATGAGATTGATGAATACGATGAAGAATACTATGACGAAGAATATGATGACGATGAAGATTACTACGATGAAGACAATGATGATTTTGAGGGCATAGATAAATATACAGTACCTGTAAAGCCAACAACTGAAGATTCCATATTTATCCAATTCAACGAAGACGGGAAAAGGGTTCTGGAGAATTTTATCAGTTTTAACATTGGGGAAGGGAAGCTATTTCTTCACTCTGACCAACTCTTCTTCACCAACTATTTTATCATCGAAAATGAAGGGTTTGAATATGCCCAAAAAGTCATATCTCACTTGCCAAACAAACGCGTAGTCTGGGATCGTTACCATGCCAACTACCACTACGAAGGGGAATTCGCCGATGGGCCACCTAGTTCGCCCTTGCGCTTTGTATTCGAAAATCCACCCTTGAAATATGCATGGTACACCATCATTTTGACGACTTTGCTCTTTGTCTTGTTCAGATCGAAGCGCCAGCAGCGTATTATACCGCTTATGCCCAGAGTTGAGAATACATCCATTGCTTTTGCCCATTCACTAGGCGCCTTGCACTACAAAGCCGACAGCGGTAGACACTTGGCCAAAGAAATGATGCATCTATTCAACAATTTTAACCGCCGCAGGTACGGTATCAAGAGGAAAAAAGATATATCCGGACTAGCTGAAGAAATCGCTAAAAAGTCGAAAACGCCAATAGAATTAGTGAAATCTATTTTGGAACTCGAACGAAAAATCGTTTTCAACCCATCTTCTCGGATGAGCGAAAACGGAATTCTCTACAGAAAGCTCCAATCATACTACAAACAAGCCAGAAAATGACCGAAGAAACAAATACCCCTCAGGAGGAGACTCCCGATCTAGAAGGAACACAACCGACACCAGCTACACCGAATTCTAATTTGGTTCAGAAGAATGTCCTTGAAATTAAGAAAGAGCTGAAGAAGGTGTTGATCGGTATGGACGCTGCCATTGAAGATACCTTGGCGGCTTTGTTTACCAATAGCCATGTGCTGCTCGAGGGGTTTCCCGGAGTTGCCAAGACACTTTTGGTCAAGTTGCTGTCGGGCGTGCTCTCAGTCGAGTTCAAACGGATTCAATTCACACCAGACCTCATGCCATCTGATGTATTGGGAACTATGGTATTCGATCAAAAAACAGGAACATTCTCCTTTCACAAAGGCCCTATTTTCACAAATCTGGCCTTGATTGATGAAATAAATCGCTCGCCAGCCAAAACCCAGTCTGCGCTGTTTGAAGTGATGGAAGAACGACAGGTGACCATAGAAGGAAAAACATATCCCCTCACCTATCCCTTCCTTGTGGTGGGAACTCAAAACCCCATCGACCAAGAAGGAACCTACCGGTTGCCAGAAGCTCAGCTAGACCGATTTGTGTTTAGAATAAAAGTGCCCTACCCGACTGCCGAAGAAGAGTTGGCCATTTTGGAGCGTTTCCAGAATGATTTTGACCACAAGATAGAGTCGAGCATTCAGGCCAAATTAACGGCTGATGAGCTCAAAAAATGCGAAAAATTCATCCAAGAAGTTCACATTGATAAGCAGATTCTGAATTACATCACTCAGATTATTCAGGCCACAAGAGACCACGAATCTGTTTACCTGGGAGCTTCCCCACGTGCTTCTTTGGCAATAATGCGCGTTTCGAAAGCCTTCGCAGCCATGGCCGGGCGAGATTTTGTCAAGCCAGATGATGTTCAGCGGGCATGTCAACCCGTTTTAAATCACCGATTAATACCAAGTGCCGCCGCCGAAATGGAAGGCTTTACCACCGAAGATTTGATAGAATCAATACTTGAAGATATTGAAGTGCCTCGATGAAAATCCTGAGACCCATATTTCTGAAAGACAGGGTGTTTTATCTTCTTGGCGCCTGTGTACTCATCTTTATGTTTGGCTTCAGCTGGGCTTGGCTGGTCATTTTTGGTTTTATAGCTCTTGCAGGGGTTTTCGCAGCTATCGGCTATGATTTGGCCTATTGCAGAAAGCAGATCAAAACCGTCTATATCGATCGAAAACTGCCCAAGCATTTCTCCATGGGCGACGAGAACAACGTAGTCTTTCACTTGACCAACGCAGGTTCTAGCGATCTCGATATCAGGATCATCGATGAACTCCCATCACAATTTCAGGAACGCGATTTTGATATTACCAGAAAAGTGCCTGCTGGTGAAACCGATAAATTCAAGTACCCATTAGTTCCCAAAACCCGTGGTGAATACGTCTTTCGCCAAATCAATCTATTTATAACAGGCGGATTAGGACTGGTTGAATATCGGAAGATCGTTGATGCCGAGCACATGGTGAAGGTCTATCCTTCATTTGTTCAAATGCGGAAATTTGAGCTGATGCTGTTTAATACGGGACATAACCAGGATGGACTCAGAAAAACACCGCGCACTGGTCATGGGTATGAGTTCAGCGATATTCGGCAATACGTAAATGGCGACGATCCACGGGCTATAAACTGGAAAGCCAGTAGCCGCAGCCGCCACATGATGGTCAATAATTTTCAAGAAGAAAAATCGCAAAAGGTATATGCCGTTATTGACAAAAGTCGTGTTATGCGGATGCCATTCAACGGTTTGAGCTTGATGGATTACGCCATCAATACATCCCTATCGGTGCTTAACATCGCTTTGCGGAATGATGATAACATTGGGCTTGTTTCCTTTTCGAAGGATGTCGAAACTTTTGTACCCGCGCAAAAACGAAACTACCAAATTCAGACTATCCTCGACAAACTGTACAACCAGAAAGAGCGAGAATACGAAAGTAATTTTGGTGGTCTGTACAAATCACTTAAGCTCAAACTAAAGGGGCGTTCATTGCTGCTTTTGTTCACCAATTTCCTGAGCTTAAATTCGCTTTACCGCGTCCTACCTGAGCTCAGAAGAATAAATCGGGATCACCTATTAGTGGTCATATTTTTTGAGAACACAGAGCTTGAAGAGTTTCGGCGAGAATCGGTCAATACATTATTTGATATTGCATCACAAACGATGGCGCAGCGCCTGAGCGAAGAATTGGATCAGGTCATGTTTGAGCTGAAAAAAGTTGGAATCCAAACTATCAAAACGAAACCTGAAGATTTGACGGCAAATACGATCAACAAATACCTTGAGCTCAAATCGCGAGGGTTAATATAAGTGATAGCGGATCTATCGATGGAAAATTTGATGATCGAACTTGAGCTCTATACCCAAGAATGATCTCACTCTCCTTTTAAAAACAAATTCGAATTGCGATCTTTCAGACTAGTTCTGACGGCACTGATGTTTGTGGACCAACCTATCCACTTTCTAGACTTGTAAAATGGAAAATAGTCTCACACCAAATCAATCTGAATTCCTGATCTATGTCTCGCAGAGCGGTGATGTAAAGGTAAATGTACTCTTGGAAGATGAAACGGTATGGTTAACTCAAGAAGGAATGCAAAAGCTTTTTGAAAAAGCGAAAGCAACTATTTCTGAACACATCTCAAATGTATATAAGGAAAGAGAATTGGAGCAAGAGCCAACTGTTCGGAAATTCCGAACAGTTCAAATGGAAGGAAGTAGGAATGTAGCACGTGAATTAGACTACTATAATCTCGATGTTATCATTTCGGTAGGTTACCGGGTCAAATCGCAACGAGGTACTCAATTCCGCATTTGGGCTACCAAAGTGCTTAGGGAGTATCTAATAAAAGGTTTTGCTCTTGATGATAATCGACTAAAGCAAGGAAGTGCTCTTTTCGGCAAGGACTACTTTGACGAGCTGCTCGAGCGGATTCGTGAAATTCGTGCAAGTGAAAGAAGGTTCTACCAAAAGATCACCGATATATACGCTCAATGTAGCGTTGACTATGATCCCAAATCGGAGATCACACAAACTTTTTACAAGACAGTTCAAAACAAACTGCATTGGGCAATTACATGACATACTACTGCGGAGCTTATAGAAGGAAGAGTAGATTCTGAAATGCCAAACATGGGACTTACTACTTGGAAAAACGCTCCAGAAGGAAAAATTCTGAAATTAGACGTTT
The DNA here is from genome assembly GCA_030427905.1 of Bacteroidia bacterium. Taxonomy (GTDB): domain Bacteria; phylum Bacteroidota; class Bacteroidia; order Flavobacteriales_D; family Cryomorphaceae; genus CBDDKU01. Next base: position 138,828 of record JAUICL010000004.1, on the reverse strand, counting down.
CAGTTGCCAAAAACTATCTCAGTGAAAAGGAGTTGAAAGATTTAAACCGAATTGTGGCCATGTATCTCGACTTTGCCGAACTGCAAGCTGAAAGACAGAACCCATTGAAAATGGAAGATTGGGCAAACCGATTGGATGCTTTCCTTCAGTTTAATGAATACCAAGTGCTAAAAGACTCGGGTAAAATTTCGGCATCCATTGCCAAACAGTTGGCTGAAGAAGAGTTTAAGAAATTTCGGGTAATTCAGGACGAAAAGTATTTATCAGACTTCGACAAAGAGTTGGAACGAATTGCCAAAAAAGGAAAGTCAAAGTGATATTGGCGAAAACCGGCTCTACACTTGAACTTAGCAAAACGATATCATGACCGCAGGAAGTAAATTCAGGTGAGCGGGTTAAGACTTCTGTAACCTAAGTCGCAGATCTCGTCCTGCTCCTTTCCTAACTTTGCTATATGAACGAGATTATTGAAATGAACACGCTGGGCATGATCGGAGGAACATCCTGGCATGCTACGGAGGTGTATTACCGCTTTATTCAAGAACGGGTGGCTGACAGAATTGGGGCGTGGAACAGTCCCCCAATCATTCTTCACAGTATCAACATCGCGATTATGCGGACACTTGATAAGGAGCTTATTCAATCGAAATATCTCGAAACGGCCAAAAAACTGGAAGCTGCGGGAGCAGGTGCCATCGCCATTTGCGCCAATACGCCGCATATGGTCTACGATTTCGTTCAGCCACAAGTTGGCATCCCCTTTCTACATATTGCAGATGCCACGGGGCGCGAAGCTAAGCGTTTAGGGCTCAAAAAGCTCGGGATACTCGGCAACAAACCTACCATGACCAGAAGTTTTATCAGCGGCTACCTCGGCGAAAAATTCAACATAGAAGTGATACATCCCGAAGGTGATGCTTTGGACCAATCGCATCACTATGTATCTGATGAACTCACACAGGGGAATTTTAGCCTGGAGGCCAAAACGTTCTATAAAGAAGAGATAAGAAAACTCCAATCGCGGGGAGTCGATGGCATCATATTGGGGTGCACTGAACTCCCCATTTTGCTCAAAGATTACGAGGCCGATATTCCCATGTTGGCTACTACCACTCTGCATGCACAGATGGCGGTAGATTTTATATTGAGCTGATTGAATAGTGAACGGCACTTCTATAAGTTCACTCTCTTTTCTCGTAAACATTCTCAAGTAAGGCTGTCTTTCTCTTACTTCAAGCTCAAATTGATTCAGATAAAGTTTTATATTACCGTATCAATCTTAAAACCAAATAATCATGTTCGCAGAATTTAAAAAGTTTATCAGCCGAGGAAATGTAATGGAATTGGCTGTCGGTTTGATCTTAGCCACCTACTTCGGGGCAATTATCAAATCTCTGGTCGATCACATCATTATGCCACCGATTGGTTTATTACTCGGAGGTGTTGATTTTAGTGACTTAAAGCTCGTCCTGACCGAAGGGGTAGCTGAAAGCGCCGAAGGAGCCGGAGATGCCGTAGCCGAAGTGGCCATTTCTTACGGTATTTTCATCAATACCATCATTACCTTTATCATCGTGGCCTTGGCTGTCTTCATGGTTGTAAAAGCCTACAACAAAATGAAGAAGAAGGAAGAAGAAAAGCCTGCCGCCCCACCGGCACCATCAAAAGAAGAAGTTCTGCTGACAGAAATAAGAGATCTCTTGAAAAAATAAGATTCTAGAAGCCTATGAGGAAAAGGGATGGTCGAAAGGCTATCCCTTTTCTATTTTTCCTGAATGAGATGGGTTGCAAAACTCAACTGCTGACTCACCAATTTTCAATATCTTGATACCATCATCCCAGAAACCATGATTCGCCAGCTCACGATACTCGCAATTGCTCTCCTTACAGTGGTGGAAGTCCACGCTACTGGTAAGCAAGCCTATACGGTAAGCTTGTTCCAATACGATTCTGCGCTGAGTGCCTTGACAGAAACCACGGTCAATGACGTTGCCAAGGTGTATACCGTCTATAACAAAAAGGAAAAAGCCAACTACCTCGTTTTACAAGATCAGGATAAGCAGGAAGCTCGGTATCGGGTTAGTGAATACTGGGGCTACTCGGCAACCAATTCCACCACCGACGAGAGCGTGGCCTTTCGGTACGTGGATGGGAAGGAGTATAAACTAATCGGCGGAAAACCCGGAGAGCCGGCTTTGTACTACCGGAACTGGTCGGCCTATCTCATCTATGTTTTCTTGTACGACGAGACCTACTTACTGGATTATGGCGATGGGCTGATCGACTTGAAATCGAAGAAATACGTGATCAACAACATCGACGATGAATGTCTGAAGGAGAAGCTAGAGAATAGCAAGAAGTCGATGGGTTGGTTTATCGGCAAGGATTCTGCCACGGATGAACGCCGGATTGTAGAATTGGCGCAGTCATGCGGGGTTGGCAAGTAGGAAATTCTTCCGTGCAGCACATCTCATTCAGAGTAAGTTCAATATTGCTTTTAGTAGAGTACCAGCGGTAAGTGGCGATGTTAAAACAAAAACCCATGAATTGGATACCGCCAATGCTGTATCTCAATCCATGGGTTTTAAAGTAGGTTAGTCCAATCGTTGGATTTACTTCACAACGACAATTCGCTGCGATTGTGCACCAATCTTTAAGATATATACGCCATTTATCAAGCCATCAACTTTGAGCTCCGACTGATTGGCACAGATACCACGTTGCACCACTTCCCCTTGTAAGGAGAAAATAGCATAAGGCTGTGGCGCTGCAGAGTTAAACTGAACCGTAATTGTCTTGTCAGCAGGCACAGGGTAAGCGCTGAGACCAATGTCTCCTTTCTTCAAATCACCCACACTCATCGGTGAAGCTTCCACAGCAAACTTCACCAAGAATGGATCGTGTCCCACCTGAGTAGTAAGCTCGGCTGTTTCTTCCGATGGGTCAAAGTCGGCGGTGCCATGGTAGCGCCCTACAACATACACCGCTCCATTTGGATCCATGGCCACTCCGTAGCCAATATCATTGTCTTCACCACCGAAGGAAATGGCCGCTGTTACGTTTCCATCTGTATCAGCAGTCAGCAAGAACGGGTCAAAAGGGCTTGTCAACACGGCTGACAAGAGGATTTCTCCCATACCCGGGTCAAAATCCACATCGGCACCTGCAAACACACCTGTAATGTAAATATCCGATCCAGCTACGTCGATACCATAAGCTTCGTCCATTCCCGTATCGCCAATCTTAAATGCCCACCCAAAACTACCGTCAGCATTTAGTCGCGACACAAAGAAGTCAACAGAGAAATCTTCTGCTTCTAGATCGAAGTTTTCTTCACCTGGATCAAAGTCCACGATATACGCGAAACTTCCTATGGAATATATATTTCCCTGAGCATCCACATCCAATCCATAAAGGAAATCGGCAAACTGATTACCCCAGCTTTTTCCATACTGAAATTCACCATCAGCGTCAATTACAGCTATCATACAATCGGTTAGGCCAAGCGATGTAAGCTCACCACCATCCTCGCCTGGCAAGAAGTCGATTGTGCCCTTAAACGAGCCCCCAACGATGGTGTTGCCATTTATGTCAGTACTCACGGCCGAAATCGAGCTTCCCAATGCTTGGAACGAAGTGTTCTCAAAGGTGTTGACCCAGATAAAGTCTCCATCGGCATCGAGAGCTAGAACAAAACCGCCCCCCATATTGGTTCCCATTTCAAAACTATCATCACCCGGATCGAAATCAACTACACCAGCAAAGGTCCCTACTGCGCGAATCTCTCCACTAGATGAAATGCTCACACCTGTGGCACGATCTATATTTGAAGCTCCAATTCGCTTCGCCCACACAAGCATGCCATCTGTTGCGTATTTTGCAACAAAAACATCCTGAGCTCCAGCAGATGTCAGGCTATTCTCAGGCCCCAATGGATTAAAATTGACCGTTCCTTCAAACTCTCCTACTGCTATTACACCCCCGTCATTGGTAGCCGCGAGTGCCGAGCAATAATCGTCATCACTTCCACCTACATTTAGGCTCCAAAGCAGATCACCATCTGCACTGTGCTTTGACAAATAAAAATCGTGTGATCCATTGCTCACATGCTCTGTATTTGCATCGGCCTGAATGGTGCCACCAAAGTAGCCAGTGCTGTACACATTGCTTTGTCCATCTACTGCAACAGCCTTTCCTTCATTGTTAGACGAGCCCGGATGACTCCTAACCCATTCGTATTCTTGCGCACTAGCAGTAATCGCCAAACTTGCCGCAATGGCGACAGAAAAAAGATTCTTCATCATTGATTATTGAGTTTGGCCAAAATTGATGCATTGCTCTTCTGCAGACAATACGTGAATCACCTTAATTTCAAAAACTGCGGTTCCATGTCAAATGATAAGAGTGCGGCTGGCTTGATGAACGGACTTTAAGCCTACAAAAATCTCCCTATTTTTGTTGCATGCCATTTGGAACTCACGGCCGTATCGCCCACAAGGCACCTGCGATACTGTTAACCCGACATACTCACACCACATTGAAGCTAGTTCTGGCTTCTTTTTTTTGTCTGATCGCACTCTGTTTGTCGGCACAGTCATACACAAGAGAAGACTGCGATAATATGATTGGAGAAGGTGTGGAATTGATGTTTGAGAAGAAGCACACTCAATCACTTGAACTACTGGTACAAGCAAAGGCCATAGCTGCCGAGAACAAGTGGGACAAACTATACTTTCTTGCAGAAAATAACATTGGAGCGAATTACTACTCCATGTCAGACTTTGGCGAGGCGGTGAGCCACTACCTTCACGCATACGAGCATGCGCTGGCCAAGCTCGATGAGCAGTCTGAAATGGTGGTTCTAAACAACATTGCCATCTTATACTTTCAAGAGAAAAATCTAGACAAGGCTAATGAATACTCATATAAGGCTTACGAAATAGCCAAGCGTACCGAAGATTGGACCAAGGTGGGATACTACGCCACCAATTTGGCTCTGATGAACAATAAAAAAGGTCAGCTCGATGAAGCTTACACATATGTTCAAGAGGCCATTCCTCTGCTCTCGAATGAGACCATGGTATTGATTCAAGCCAATATTGCTTTAGCAGAAAACCATCTACTCAAAGGCAATTATGTGGAAGCCAGGCGAATCGCTGAGCGCATTCTCCCCCAGATGGACGGAATACAGCAAGGCGACAACAGAAAATCGACATTGGAAATCATTGCCAGATCTTATGAAGGTGAAGAAAATCTTGCAAAGGCACTAGAGTTTGGGCGGGCTGCAAACCAAGTGGCAGGTGGGTTGGAGAGTCATATAGAAGTGATGGAGTATCTCTCACGACTTTTGGCCAAAAGTCAGCTCTACGATCAGGCTTTGGGCATGAAAGACTCGGTGATTGCTGCAAAGGATTCGCTAAACAAGATTAGGAATACAAGGCAGTTTGAAAATGGCTTGATCAAGTTTGAACTTCAAAACTACCAACAGGAGCTCGCTGAGAGTCAACATACACTTCAGTCAGAACGTCGTCTGTTTATGGCCACTGCCGCATCGGTCATTCTGATCATGATATTCGTAATATGGATCCTTCGGAGTAACGCTACCAAAGTTCAGCAGCGAAAAAAAATCGTGGAGCTCGAACTTGAAAAAGAGAAGCAGCAACATCTCATTCTCGAGAAGCAACTTCGGGAAAAGGAAGCCATTGCCATGCTTGAGCAAGAAAGACTCAAAAATGAACTGGAAACAAAAAACAGGAAATTAACTGCTAAAGCGCTTCACTTATCCAGCCGAAATGAACTGATCGAAGAAATGATCGATTCACTTTCAAACAAACCCGAGATCGCCGCGAAAAGAGAACTGAAAAAAGAAATTCTTGAGCTGAAAAATGAAATCAAAAAAGACATTCAGTGGGATAGCTTCTTTACTCATTTCGAAGAAGTGAACAAAGGGTTTTTGGATCGGCTCACACAGAAACACCCAGATCTTTCTTCGAGCGAAGTAAGATTCATCACCTACGTGTACATGAACCTTAGCAATAAGGAAATTTCATCTCTCCTCAACATTACCAACCAATCTTGCCGAAAAAGAAAAGAGCGATTGGGTAAAAAATTGGGCATTCCGGAAAACTCCAGCCTATTCACCTACCTATCAAGGATTTAACGAAATTCCGTCACACAAAGTCTACAGCATATGTCACAAAATGTCGCATGTTTTCATGGGCATTTATCGGCACTAATGGTCAGTTTTGGTCTCGTTCCAAATAAAATTAACATTATGACAAAAGGATACTCTTATCTAATCTTTGGGCTTTTATGCCTTATTCTATCCAAGGGGGTAGATGCACAAACCGACATTATTGGAAATGATGCCTATGGCCAAATTTTCGATGTGCTTTACGACCAAAACCAAGAAGATGTGCTTTACGCACGAACAGTAGGAAGCCATATCGTTAAAACGGAAGATGGTGGCCAAAATTGGGATGTTTTGTACAGCGATCCGATGGATATCATTTCTCGAGTGGAAGAATTAGAGCTTATAAACGATGGTGAAGTTCTAAGCTTTACAGTACTCGCTGAAGGGACAGATTACAACTCGATCAACTTAATGGATCTGGAAACTGGAGAGATAATCAAGCAATTCTACTGTCCGAATGACGATCAATCGGATATTCTCATTGAATCATACGCCATCTCAAGCCAGAACAACGATGTAGCCGTGATGCACACCACATATACCAACGCATCATGGGCCCTAACTTCTGAAGTGTTTTATACGAGCGACGGCGGTGAAACTTGGGAGTCTATCTACTTAAGCACGGACAATAACAGTATTACGATCAACAATGTAGCCATAGCTCCAAACGATGATCAGAAAGTGTTTTTGATGCGTGGTGGAGCACCTACTGAAACGGTTGGTGGACTTTTAGTATCAAGCGATGCAGGGCAAACCTGGGAAGAAAAAATCCCAGGCTACACCTACTCTCCTATCGCTTTTAATCCAACCGATGCGAATGACATTCTCGTCGGAACTTTCTACGCTGGAAATTTTGAACACGTAGAGAATGTGTACCGATCGCTAGACGGGGGTGATTCTTGGGCCATTGTGCCAATCGATTGGACCGACATGTCGACCAACAGCATTCAAGGAATCACTTTTAATCCAACAGATCCCACCAAAATCATGGTGCTGGAAGAAAATGAGATTGCTGTAACCACAGACAATGGGAGTACATGGGTAAACCACGTGTACCCACAAATCGACCCAGAAGATTACTACTACGGTCTCTCTGCTTCGTACAATCCATTTGAAGATGACCAAGTGGTTATTTCGGCCAATTATTACCCATTTATCTCTGATGATAACGGAACCACCTTGGCCAAGCTTCAAAATCCGTTTATAAACAGCACAGGGCGCATTTCGCACTACAGCAACGACGAGGTGTCAAACTTGTATTATGGATTGCGCAGTGGCTGGATGCTACGCGATCTAGAAACTGACCAAGAAACGCCTTATGCCATGATGCCACTTGATGGGTTTGGCTTCAACAGCACTGGAGCTTTTGCTGATCCGGTGGTTCCAGGACGAGTATTTTTGGGAACGAATGCCTTTATGGGAGCTAGTGTTTCAGTAAGTGCCGATCACGGAAACGATTTCGTCCTTGCCTACAGCACCTTCGTAGCTAACATTTATGATGTTGCAACTTCGGCATCCAATCCAAACATCACATACTTATCTCTTGGAAACTCGTTGGTTCGCCTGGACTTAACCGATTTCGACAACATCACATCTACCGATATCGCCACACCTGAGCCAGTAGATTTTACCGAGATAGCCTATAGCTTAATGGTGGATGTAGATGATTCAGACTTGCTGACTATGGCTTTTGGAAAAAAGCTTTACAGAAGCGAAAACGCGGGTGCCGACTGGGTACTGCTTGCCGAATTTGATGAGCTTACAGAAGTAGACGATGCTATTATGACCATCGAGCGCAACCCACTTAACATGGGTGAAATTGCCATAGGTACAACACGCGGAATCTACGTTTCGGAAGATGAAGGTGAAAACTGGAATATCATTTACGACGGAAACCCAGTATACAATGTGTCATTTTCACCGTTCAACGAAGGACATATTGTAGGTGTTACACACTATATGGAAGGAAACTCCTACTTGCCAAATTCATACGCTTCAATCGCATATTCCATGAACGATGGCGATACGTGGGAAACTGTAGCTCCAGAAGCTTTACACTATATCTTTCACGGAAACTCATCAGCCATCCAGTTCTACGAGCAGAGTGCCGAAGTGTACTTTGGTGCGTTTGACCTCGGGCTTGTTAGACATACCATTGACATGAATACAGTTGGGCTATTTGACTCCCCTGCTCAAAGCGAAGTGCTCGTTTACCCAAACCCCGCAGTTGACCACCTTTTCATCCAAGACAAGGAAAATTTAGCACAGGTGCGGATTTACAATATCAGCGGGCAATTGGTCATGGCCTCCAGAACCAATAAAAATAGGTTTGACGTATCAACTTTAACTGAAGGAATATACACCATTCAGATAGAGTCTACAGATGGAACGGTATCCGTACAGAAATTCGTTAAACATTAAGGAAGCTTTTCATAGCGCATATTTAGTAGTTAGGTTGTGATTACTCTGAGAGTAAGCTAAACCAAAACCCCGAGTCATCGATTCGGGGTTTTGGTTTAATATGCAGATTACCAGCTGAAAAACACGAGTGAATTATTATAACATTTTCAGGTGGCACAGATAAATTCTATAATTTCACAACCCTAAAACAACCACATTTCAAAAAACTAAGATGAAACCACGATTTCTACTCACCCTTCTCCTCAGTTCTATTGTATTGCTTTCTTCCTGCGATTCGGACGATAGCGATGATTCAAATACCCCAGGCGGCCAGCCAGAAGCAGGCACTTTCACGGCTGTAGTTGATGGAGAATCATTCAGCAGCTCGTGGCCCTTTGCCACAGCTATCGTGACCGAAACGAGCAATGGAGGCTTTACAATCGCCTTGGCCGGAACTCGGGTATCTACTTCAGAGAGTGAAGCTGTAACCGTCGGTGTGGTAGGAAGCGACTTTATGTCCTTGACCGCTGGATCGGTATTTACCGGGCAGAGCAGCAACACACTCGCTTATGGCGGATATGCTCTTGATCAGGATGATGGCACAGAAATAAGTGCTAGTTCTGAAGACAATTCATCTGCAATTTGCACAATAACTGCCATCGATTTTGATGCAAAATTGATTTCTGGAACCTTTTCCTTCGAAGCTATTGATGGATCCACAGGGCAGGTTATCACCGTTACTGAAGGAGTATTTACCAATTTGAATTACACCATAAGTGGCACAGGCGGTGAAAACCCAGTGGCGAGCATTTCAGCCGAGATTGACGGCACACCGTTTTCATCAAGTGGTATTTTCGTTTTTGGGTTTCTATCTTCCACCAGTATTATCGGAGATTATTTATTAATCGGTGGCTCGCAATACCAAGGCGACTTGGTTAAGGCCATGACGTTAAACATGTATGCCGATGACTTCAGCGCGGTGAGCGTGGGTACAACTTATTCTGGTGACACTGATGACTTATTCTTCTTTGGGCAGTACAATGCCGATGATGATGGGAACATCGACTTTGAGTCGCGATCAGATTCCGTGGCTTCTGCGACCTGTGTTATCACCGAATTAGATCCAATAAATAAGCTCGTTTCAGGCGAATTCTCTTTTGACGCTATCGATGAAGATACCAACGAGGTTTACGAAGTGCGAAATGGGGTGTTTACAAACATCCATTATGGTCAATAAAAAGACCTGCCCGAAAATTTAGCAAAAATTTAAACCATCCCATTTTTTACTTCCCTACATTTGGTATGTAATTTGTCAGATACTATTTCAAATCGGCTGACCACCAGATGATTTAAAATTGTGAATCGATCTAGCCTGTACGCAAAGTTCAACTTGAATGGAGTTGTGCTTATCTTAATCCTGGCTTTTCAGCTCTTTGGAATTACAGCAGGTGCTATTTCTGCGCAAGCTCCGCAGAGCGATCGCAACCTTTACCCTGAACAAGTCGAATCTTCAAGCGTTGCTCCTACTTCTCATCGAGCCTGTCATCATACGCATTTCGCCGAGATAGAAGTTGAAGAGACCGAAGAAGAAAGTGAAGATGATAACGAAAGTACAAGCGGGTTCTGGGAAGGCACCCTGTGCTCACCTTCGAATTATCACAGTTCAAAAGCATCGAATAAGTCCATCCAGGACTTCAATCTAAATAGGCACGATCAAAGCGTCCCGTGCTACCTGATTCTACAGGTTTTCAGATTATAAATGGGGTTTTGCTGGACTATCCTTCCAGCCATCTTGACTGCGCTATTTAAAGCGGCTCTCAACGATTCATTTTTCGAATAGGCAGAATTGGTTCTGCTTCATTCATTCGATCAAGTTTAAAACCCATTTAAAATGAGACTACTCATCCTATTAGTCTTGGCCAGCATCACCATTCAAAGCTGCAGCCACCACGAAGAAGAACACCATAAACCGATAAAATTCAAAGTAACCAGTCCTCTAAAAACAGATACCATAATTGTCAAGGACTACGTTTGCCAAATTCACTCTATCAAGCATATTGAACTCAGAGCACTTGAGCGAGGTTATCTCCAGGAAATTACTGTAGATGAAGGGCAGTTTGTGCGCAAAGGCCAGCCCATGTTCAAAATCATGCCTAATGTGTACGAAGCCGAGCTAAGCAGTGCTCAAGCCGAAGCTGATGTGGCTGCTATAGAATACAGAAACACCAAGAAACTGGCTGATAGCAACATTGTTTCAGCCAACGAACTGGCCATGGCTAAGGCTCGATACGAAAAAGCCATGGCGCAAGTCACCATGGCTTCTACACACTTAGATTTCACCAATATCAAAGCACCTTTCGATGGAATCATGGACCATTTACTAGTACGTGAAGGAAGTTTACTAGAAGAAGGAGAATTGCTAACAACACTATCGGACAACAGCGAAATGTGGGTGTACTTCAACGTGCCTGAAGCAGAGTACCTCGACTACATGATGAGCGATAGGCGGAACAAGGAACAAGCGGTTCGACTCTTGTTGGCCAACAATCGATTCTTTGATCAAGATGGGGTGGTAGAAACCATTGAAGGAGAATTCAATAACGAAACGGGAAACATCGCTTTCAGGGCCAATTTCCCCAATCCAGACCAACTGCTCAGACACGGAGAAACGGGAAGTATTCTCATGGAATTACCGTTGAGCGACGCCTTGCTAATCCCCCAAAAAGCAACGTTTGAAGTACTTGAGAAAAAGTTTGTCTTCGTCATAGATCAAGACAGCGTCATCCGCCAAAGAGAAGTGGTGATCGGAGCTGAGCTACCACATCTATTTTCAGTTGACAAAGGGCTTCAAGAAGGTGATCTCATCTTGCTAGACGGAATCCGACTTGTGAAGGATGGCGACAAAATTGACCACCAGTATTTGGAACCCCGGGCGGTCTTTGCAAGCCTCGATCTCTACGCCGAGTAATTCATCTTCTAAAAAGAGAACACCATGTTTAGGATGTTTATCAAACGGCCTGTCTTGGCCATCGTTATATCGGTACTTATTGTTTTCGTAGGTTTCCTGTCGATCAATAAGCTACCGACTTCTCAATTTCCGCAAATTGCGCCAACAACGGTCAATATTTTCATTGCCTACCCCGGTGCCAGCGCCGATGTATTGGTAAAGTCTACTCTTATCCCGCTCGAAACTTCAATCAACGGTGTGCAGGGAATGCGGTACATCGCTTCTGATGCGACAAGCGCGGGTGAAGGAACCATTCGAATCATTTTTGAACCGGGCACGGATCCAAATCAGGCTGTAGTAAGGGTGAAAACAAGGGTAGACCAAGTGATGCCCCTACTTCCACCCCTCGTGCAAAGAGAAGGTGTCATCATCACCCCTGTTCAGCCGAGTATGCTGATGTATGTCAATGTTTTCAGTGAAGATGACAACAATGACGAGAAGTTTCTCTACAACTACGCCTATACCAAGATCGTTCCCGAACTTCAACGAATCGAGGGAATTGCAAGTGCTCAAATTCTGGGGAGTAGAAAGTACGCCATGCGTGTATGGCTCAAACCCGACCGCATGCGCGCCTACAACGTATCGGCCGAAGAAGTACTGGAAGCTATGGATGAGCAAAGCCTCATTGCTCGTCCGGGACGATTGGGAAGAAGCTCAGGAAAACAAGCGCAGTCACTTGAGTATGTCCTGACCTACAAAGGAAGGTTTAATGAGCCCGATGAATACGAGAATATTGTAATCAAGGCGAACTCAGAAGGAGAAATTCTCAAACTAGGCGATATCGCCGACGTAGAACTGGGAAGCGAGTTCTTCGATATTTACTCCAATCTCGACGGAAAACCTTCTGCATCAATCGTTCTTAAGCAAACTTTTGGGAGTAATGCTTCTGATGTTATTGACGAAGTGAAATTGAAGCTCGACGAAATAGAAGCCTCTTTACCTCCGGGGGTCGATTATAAAATAAGCTATGATGTCTCTACATTTCTCGATGCATCAATAGACCAAGTCATTCACACACTGAGAGATGCCTTTTTCTTGGTTGCGCTGGTCGTATTCTTGTTTCTCGGTGATTGGCGATCTACCCTAATTCCAATTATAGCCGTTCCGGTGTCATTAATCGGTGCCTTTTTCGTGATGCAGCTTTTTGGATTATCCATCAACCTGATTACCCTTTTCGCTTTGGTACTGGCCATAGGTATTGTGGTAGATGACGCCATTGTGGTGGTGGAAGCCGTCCACGAGAAGATGGCAAGCAAACATCTCGCTCCATATGCCGCAGTGAAGGAGGTCATTGGTGAAATATCGGGAGCGATCATCGCCATAACCTTAGTTATGGTCTCGGTATTTGTACCCATTTCCTTTATGACGGGGCCAGTCGGCGTTTTCTATCGCCAGTTTTCGATAACCATGGCTGGGGCCATAATCATATCGGCCATTGTAGCCCTCACACTCACACCTGTTTTGTGCGCGATGATCCTGAAAAACAACCACGGAAAGCCCAGAAAGAAATCGCTGGCTAACCGGTTTCTGGATGGGTTTAATCGCCAATTCGAGAAACTAACGGGGCGGTATGTGAGTGTGCTTAGACTTATTGTCAATCGTCGCTTTCTCACATACGGGATCTTAATAGCCTTTTGCGCTGGAATCGTTATTACAAATCAAAGTCTTCCTGCCGGTTTCATTCCCAATGAAGATCAAGGAACCATCTATGCAATTATTCAAACACCTCCGGGAGCAACGCTGGAGCGCACAAATGAAGTATCCCACAATTTGCAATTGATTTGTGAAGAGATGGACGACATCGAATCGGTTTCTTCGCTAGCTGGGTACGAAATTATGACTGAAGGACGCGGCTCTAATGCGGGAACCTGCTTGATCAACTTGAAGCCTTGGTCTCAAAGAAAGCACTCGGTACATGAAATTATGGAAGAGCTGGAACATGAAACGAAAGAACTTGGAGCTGTCATTGAGTTTTTTGAACCACCGGCTGTCCCCGGTTTCGGCTCTTCTGGTGGATTTGCTCTAAGGATGTTGGACAAGACCGACAACACAGATTATCTGGAGTTCGAAAAAATCAACAACAGCTTTATGGACGCGCTTCAGAAGCGCCCCGAGTTGACCGGGTTGTTCACCTTTTTTGCTGCCAACTATCCTCAATTTGAGCTCGAAATAAATAGCAGGGCGGCTATGCAAAAAGGCGTATCGGTTGGAGATGCGGTTGAAAATCTAAATATTCTAATCGGTAGTACGTATGAGCAAGGGTTCATTAAGTACGGTCGCTTCTTTAAGGTGTATACCCAGTCGGCTCCAGAATACCGAAGGCTTCCCTCCGACCTGGAAAAGCTCTTTGTGAAAAACGAAGCCGGTGAAATGGTTCCATATTCTTCATTTATGACCCTGAAGAAGAAGCTCGGCCCCAATGAAATTACACGTTACAATCTCTACAACTCGGCAGCCATTCGCGGATTACCGGCCAAAGGCTACACCAGTAGTGATGCCATTCAGGCCATTCAAGAAGTAGCGAAAGAGAATTTACCCTACGGATACGATATAGCCTGGGAAGGAATTTCTTACGATGAAGCGAGGAGAGGAAATGAGTCTATCTACATTTTCATCATCGTACTCATATTTGTGTACCTCGTACTCGCAGCTCAATACGAGAGCTTCGTTCTGCCATTGGCTGTAATTCTTTCCTTGCCAATCGGAATATTCGGATCGTTTGCCCTGTTGAAGTTCATGGGGCTTGCGAACGACGTCTATGCGCAAATTGGCTTGATCATGCTCATAGGGCTTTTAGGAAAAAATGCTGTACTGATCGTAGAATTTGCGGTGCAACGAAGACGGGAGGGCCTTTCACTCTATGAAGCCGCCATAGATGGAGCCAGAGTTCGGTTCAGGCCTATTTTGATGACGTCATTTGCTTTTGTAGCAGGGTTGATACCACTTATCATAGCCACTGGAGCTGGGGCAATTGGAAACAGAACCATCGGCGGTTCAGCGATGGGCGGAATGATCTTGGGTACCGTGATTGGCGTATTTGTCATCCCAGGTCTATACTACATTTTCGCCAAGCTCATCGATGGAAAAAAACTCATCAAAGAAGAAGCGGACATACCTATTTCAGAAGATGTAGCTCTAACCATGTCGGGGGGAACAACAACTGACAGGCAATTCAAGCAAATTCGCCAATTGCTGGCTAAAATCATTTCTAAAAACAAAGACGACAAGAAATCATGAAGCGATTCCTTTATACGGCACAGCTTTTTGTCTTGCTGATCGTGATCACACAATCTTGTGTGCCTACCCAACACATTCAAGAAGCCAATACAGCCACACCTGACACCTATAGTTCACTTCCCGCCGACTCAGTGAACAGTTCGACCATCTCATGGCGCGACTTTTTTAAAGAGCCTGAACTCATCGCCTTGATTGATTCAGCGCTCGCCCACAATCAAGAACTCAACATTTTCTTAAGCCAAATCGCGGTAGCAGAAAGTGAAGTAAACCAAAGAACCGGTGAATACTTACCAAGCGTGGGATATGGAGCTGGAGCTGACCTTGAGAAAATTGGAGAATACACCAGAAATGGTGCTGTCGAGAAAAATCTTCCGATAAAAGGTCAGGAAGAATTTCCCGAGCCACTGACCAATTACAAAGCTGGATTGGTCGCGAATTGGGAGATTGATATCTGGAAAAAGCTGAGAAATTCGAAGAAGGCCGCGGTGATGGAATATCTCGCGACCATTGAAGGGCGGAACTTTCTTGTGACTAACCTTGTCGCTGAAATTGCGATGGCATACTACGAGTTGGAAGCGCTCGACAATCAGCTGACGATCATCGAACAAAACTTGAACATTCAGAAGAACGCTCTTCAAATAGTGAAGATGCAAAAGCAGACAGCTCAATCCAATGAACTGGCTGTTTTGCGGTTTGAGGCGGAAGTGATGAAGAGCCAAAGTGAAAAGTTCGCCATAAAACAAGAGATTATAGAAGTTGAGAATGAGTTGAACTTTTTGATCGGAAGGTACCCCGCCCCAATTGAGCGAAATTCATCTGCGTTCCTGGATAAACAAGTCGATACTGTTTTCACAGGTCTCCCGTCACAACTTCTCTTGAATCGTCCTGACATCAAGCAAGCTGAATATGATTTAACGGCTTCGAAGCTCAATGTACAAGTAGCCAGAGCCAATTTCTTCCCTAAAGTCGGACTGAGTGCTGGAATAGGTTTAGAAGCCTTTCAGCCGCAGTTTATCAGTATTACACCGCAGGCGATATTCTACAATCTCACTGCCGAGCTGGCTGGGCCACTTATCAACAGAAGAGCCATTAAAGCAGAGTATAGCAGGGCCAACGCCAGACAGCTTGCCGCTGTTTTTGAGTATGAACGCGCTATTCTATGTGGATACATCGAAGTGACCAATGATCTGTCGAATCTGGAAAACATACGGATCAGCTATGACTATAAATACAAGCAGGTGGATGCTCTAAATAAATCCATCAATGTTTCGACCATGCTCTACCAGTCGGCCAGAGCAGACTATATGGAAGTGTTGCTTACTCAAAGAGACGCACTTGAATCTAAATTAGAACTGGTTGAAACAAAAAAGAATCATCTTCATGCGCGGATCAATCTCTATCGAGCGCTGGGTGGTGGATGGCGATAAGCTTCTGTTTCTTAAATCACCCCCTAAACACCACGGCACCTCAAAAAATGGGGTGCCGTTTTTTTTAGCGTATATCAACTCTTAAAAGGGTTAGTGAAAGAGTTAATCCCTGACTATTCTTCCAAATTCGACGTAATCATATTGATTTTGATCTCTAGCTGATCAATCAGATCGTTGATCGAGTCCATCGGCGCCTCCCAGTTTTCGTCTTCCAGCTTCTTGAGTGATTTGATTCGAGCCTTGATATCATCATCTTCTTTCTTAAGCCCCTTTATCATAGAGTCACTGGTTTTGGTCAGGCCCTTTGACTCAATTTTCTTCAAGCTTTTTATATCCGAATTGATCTGCTTCTGACGGCCTTCCAAAGCTTCAATCGCCGTTTCCTTCGAATCTACAGAATACGCTTCTTTCATTTCAGCAAGTTCAATCAACTCTTCTTCGGCTTCCAATAGGTCGCTGCGAGCTTCATCTTCTTGTTTTCGAACATCTTCGAGGGATGTTACAGAACTACATCCAGCTAAAAAACTGGCTATAAACACTAAGTATATCGTTTTCATGTTTTTATAATTTTTATGCGTTTGAGATCGATGGGCTCTAATTGCCATCGGTATAGTAAATGATCCAAAAAGGGTTCCAGAAAACTTGGAAAAATACGTCTTGTTAACCGTACGTTTCAGCCGATACCGAATATCATTTTGGGGCAGATTTTATCAATACCGTAGAACTTTCACCCCACGTTTCTATCATCTAAATGGTTGGCTTTGTGTTTTAAAAAGCCTCGGCAATGTTGAAATAATAATTGTTAGAGTTATCCCCAAAGCCCCAGTCGAAACGAAGGTTCAAGTTTTCGCGCTGATCTAGGAGAAAACGTAGCCCCAAGCCAATGGAGTAATCGATATCAGCGATATTGTAGTCGTGTAGATTAGGCTGTACATTCCCTATCCCAGCAAACACAACGGCACCAAAGCGTCCCCAAAGCGGTCGTCTGTATTCGGTTTGAAAAGCCAGCATGGTGTAATCAATGTACCTACCTTCGTAGTACCCCCGCATGATTTCAGGGCTGCCGAAATAGGCCATTTCTGCGAGCGGGGCACTCTTATCAGCGAAGTGTCCAATTAACTGAACAGCGAAGACATCATTTCTTTTCTGGGAAAGGCTCCAGTAGTATCTAAAATCAAATCGGGTGAGATTGAAAGAGTGACTACTCCCCGCCCGATCGTCATAGATTCCATAGGTGAATTCAAAATAGCAACCGTCGGTGGCATTGAGCAGGTTATTGCGGCTATCGTACACCGCGGCTAGCTCCACACCAATGACTTGTGAGCCATAGGCACCGGTGATATTCAAATCATCTGACAATTGCTCACCTTCATCAAACTTAACATTATTCACATAGTTGTATCTTATCCCCGCTCCTAGAAAGAGATAGCGGGCGAAGGCCTGCTTCAGGAGAATCGGCTCAATCAGCAACTGGTCGTAATCGTACAGTACAGCGCCTGACTCTGGAGTGTCATCTCCAATTCCAAAATAAGACCGCGGAAAACTTTGAAAGCGAAAATTTCCCGTCAACATCCATTTTTCTTGAGGGGCAAGAATTTCAAAGCCTGACTGAAGTATAAACTGATTTTTCAAGGTGTACTGAGCCGCCATTGGCATGTTGGATGTCCGGGTTTCGTCGCCCGAACCTTTCAACTTAAAGAGGAATTTGGCTCCTGTTCCAAAAGCCAAACTGGTCTCAGAACGAAATGAGATTATTGGTGCTAGAATCAATTTAGCTGGGTACGCAGTCGAAACTTTTTGAAGCCTTCCCTTATTGGTGTGAATGGTGAAGAATTCCACCAAACCCAACTCATCTTTATTGTGCTGCCCGTTCATCTCTAGAGATGAAGACAAGAAGATCAATAATAGCGCTGCCGAAGGAAAATGTGTATAGAAATGGCGTGGTTTGAACATGCTAAAAGAATCAAGGCAAAATGCTCGCCAGAGTAATTTCAACAATGCGGAACCACAAGGCTCATCCGTTCTACACATTAGGGTTTGAGACTGATGATTGATTCTAAAGCCATAGGCATTCCAGAAAGCTTTGTGGAGTATCGATCTTGTGTCAAGAAAAGTCCTTCAGGCGTATACAGCTTCGTTTTCTCTAACAGCTGCGTCGGTAGGTTGGACTCCACCCCCATAACGCTTGGCAAAGACATAAGTGATTTGAGCGCCAAAAAACATGATTAAGGATGCATACGACACCCAAAGCAGAATGAGAATGATAGATCCTGCGGCACCGTAAGTACTTCCCGGTTCGGTTTGGCCAAAATAAAAGGCCAATGCGTACTTTCCCAAGTCGAACAAAACAGAAGTAAGAAAGGCTCCAACCCAAACTGATTTCCATTTGACCTTCGCATGTGGTAGGAATTTGAATATTAAAGCAAACAAGAGAGCGACAACCCCTATGGTGATGATAAAGTCTGCCACTTGAGCTACTACTACGACTAAATCACTAAACACATCTCTCAAGCGATCGCTCAAGGCGGTCAAAGCCGCACTCAACACGAAGGTGATGAGGAGCAAAAATCCGAGTACTAGCACGAAACCAAAGCTCAAAGTACGGTCGATTAACATTCTCAACCAGCTCGCGTCGGGATTGACGCGCAGCCCCCAAATGCGATTGAGCGAGCGCTGAAGGTGAAAAAAGACTCCTGTAGCACCAAAAATCAAACTGGCAATCCCGATAATGTTGAAAATTAAACTCTGGTCGGTGGACATGGCATTGTCGATCATAGTGGTAACGGCTTCTGCCGTATTCTGGCCCATCACAGCGGTCAACTCTCCACTCAGCCTTCCTTCTACCACGTCATTTCCCCAGATCAAACCGAGCAAGTTGACAATGATAACCAGCAGAGCTGGCATTGAAAGTATGGCGTAGTATGCGATGATGGCACTCAATCGGAATGGATCCGACTTGTTCCAGTTCTTCCCTGCTTCTTTTAATATTGAGAAACTATGCTTGAGTTTAAAGCGCTGTGGCGAGCCTTCTTGATTTTGGACCATAATCTGTTCTTTGACCTAAGCGTTGCTAAAATGATTCCAGAGATCTTCAACTGCATTTTCAGTAGGTTCTCACGTTGAAGTGTGGAATTTTATCCCCAAAATCAACAGAAATGGGGTGAACAATTAGGCGAACTGAAGAACCAAAGACATCACAATATTTGATTGAAATCTCGCTCTCGAGTAGGTTTTTTCAAGGTTTCCAATCCAAAATAGCGCATATCAGCAAGGGTTGGATGGGTATGGTACTATAGTTGGCTCAAGTAAAGAAAAACCCCAAAAAAATAAATGTTATGATTGAATGGATTATAGGAGCTGCAATCCTTGCGGTTCTCTTCGGAATACTCGGATTTGGAAGGATCTCATCTGGCTTCGCATCAATTGCCAAAATCCTTTTTTACATTTTCATCATCGTACTCATCGTATCGGTAGTCATGAATTTTCTCGGTTGATGTTCCCAAGATCTGTCAGCCCCCTTGCGCATAGCTGAAACCGATCACATCACTTATTAACCCCAAAACATTTAAAAAATGACTTACCAGAAGAACGACAAAGTACAAGTTGAAACAAGACACGGCAAATTGACCGGAAAAATTCAAGACCGCTACATACAGGATATTGAATTGGAACTAAACGGCCAAACCCTTGAAGCTCATGCAACCGCAGAAAATCCAGTTTACTTGGTTGAGTTTGAAGAGGGAAAGAGCGATCTAATTTCACAGAAATCGATCGTCTCTGAGTAGGGCTCGTGTTTCATATCATTCAAATGAATGAAAAAGGTCATGTAGATAGTCATATCTAAACTACCTACTCAAAAACCCACATCGAATTCTCTCATGGAATCGACACCCTTAGACTGAATATTTCTAACATCAAAAACCCACTTACAATGAAATTATTTGAAGAAATAATAGAAGATCATAAAAAGCAACGTATACTCTGCAACATGCTCGTAGACACCAGCGGTGAAACCAAAAAGCGCAAGGTCATCTATGAAGAACTCAAAAATGAACTGAAGGTTCACGCCGATGCTGAAGAGCGATACTTCTATCGTCCACTTTTTAAATTTGACGAGACACAAGATCAAGCCAGACATAGCGTAGCAGAGCACCAAGACATCGACAAGCTTATTGAAGAACTTGATGAGACCGATATGTCTTCACCAGGCTGGCTGGCAACTGCTAAGAAGCTGAAACACGAAGTACTGCATCACTTAGACGAGGAAGAAGAAGATGTCTTTCCCATGGCCGACAAGACACTTTCTGAATCAAAAATGACGGATCTTGCCAAAGACTACCGGAGTATGATGAACGGAAGGTAGTCTGTACTTTTAAAAGAGTCGCAAGCGATTTTTCCTGTCTCTTCGCGCTGCCAATACTATTTGGGGCAATTCAGAGTCAAGAAAGTCGCTTTTTTATTGGGACTGACTTTGAAGAATCATCAGAAGCTCGTCCTCAAATACATCGAAGTCATTTTCTTCCACTTTTGTAGTACCAGGCTTTTTGTTTAATGCGTATTCCAAGACTTTGGGATGTAAATAAGAGCTCTTGCAAATCGAAAGCGTGTGCCCCATCTCTTTGGCAACGAGCCCTGCGAGTATATTCTCAATCTTTTTCCGAGAAGTTTTTGATAATTCAAAAGCTTCATCAGCTTTTTGGAGACAGAGCACGTTCGCACCCCATGTTCTAAAATCCTTGGCAGAAACTTCGTCATTTTTAGAGATCTCTCTCAAGTATTCATTAAAGTCCTGACTTCTCAGTGGTTTTCTTACATCCTTATCTCGATACCTGAATATTTCGTAGCCCGGCAAATCAGAGCATTCTTTGATCAATCTCACGAGCCGTTTATCATCGAGGATAAGCTTCCTTTCCTTGCCTGTTTTCCCGGTAAAACTCAATTCGAGTTCGTTTTCACAAAGATGGATGTGTTTGCGTCTCAAAGTTGTGAGGCCATAAGTGTGATTGGTTTTAGAATAAAACCGGCTTCCAACGCGCAGATGAAGGGAATCCATGACAGAAACCGCAAGCGCTGCTACTTTCTGAAAATCCCAGGTTGGTCTTCTCAAATCGCTCTCACACACTGCACGTATTCTTGGAAGTAGCTGGCCGAATTCCCATAGATGGTGGAACTTTTGTCGCTGTGCAAATGAAGTCCATAATTCGTGGTAGCGGTACTGCTTTCGCTGTTTTTCATCTCGCCCAGTGGCTTGCAGGTGGCCATTTGGAAGTGGCGAAATCCACACTTCGCTCCAAGCGGGCGGCACTGCTAGCATCTTAATTCGGCTCAACTCGGATTCATCCCTTATCAACTCACCTTTCGGGTTGAGGTAGGAAAAACCGCGCCCGTATTTTCGACGTCTTATCCCGAGTGTTTCATCGGTCAGATAGACGAGATCAGGTGGCAGGTCGATAGCCGTCATTTTCTCTTTATCTCTGACTCTGATCGGAAGTCGATCGTTCGTTCAATCTCTTGTTTGTATGCTTCTATAAAAGCATTCTTAACAAAGTTCCAAAGACTCTGTAAAACAGCTGCTTCATCATTTTCAAGCGTCCCTGAGATTGGCACCTTTGTTCCGAATTGATCTTCCTTAGAATTTTCAAATATTTCAGTACCTATTTCTAGAGCTCCTTCGTAAATCTTTTTGAGTACACCATCATCCTCGTCAGCAGGAGCTATTTCCAAGCCTTCTATGAGCGGCTTGGCGTAGGCCTCGAGCACCCCATTTTTCGCTTTTCCTTCGGCATAAAAGTTAAACTCGCCCGTCTCGATATCAAATTTAGCATAGGCTTCAAAAAACTCATTGAATCTTGGAAAATTGATGTGCTCCATTTTGAAGTCAAAATCGAAGTCAGGTGGATCTAGTAAGTAATTCATCTGTGCATCAAGATGTATATAACCACTGTCCATAGTAGCAGCTTCAAACACAATGCTCGCAGGCAGCTCCTTTAATCTGTCCACTACATTTCCAAGGTTTCTCGCGTAGAGATTAAAATTATTCAACTTCACATCGACTTTAGGCTCAGAAGTAGGATCGATGTAGGACAAACTTCCATTATTAATTTCAAAGATATTGATCAGTATGGGGTTCAGTTTTTGCACTTCCTGAATCAAGTTGATACGCTGGTCGGTGCTATCAACCATTGTATCAGCTTCGTCTTTTCTTTTGGTGAAATTCACGTCCAAAGTGTCGAGATATACTTCACCAACAAACTTGCCCTTGAACAAGGCATTCCACTGAATACTAAAATCTAGCTTTTTCAAGTCTACAATTGGTAAATCGGGGTTTTCAGACGCTTCTTCAAATAGAATCAAGTCATATAATTGAAATCCACCACGATATAGCTGTAGATCTACATCATCAACGCTACCGTGGTATCCTTCTATCTTATTGAGTGCCTTATTGATGTGGTTTTCGAGTATGAAAGGCAAGGCTAGCCTGATCCCAATTAAAAGCGCAACGATAGCAATGCCCCATTTGTATTGTTTTTTCATGACGATTAAAAAGCCATTTATGTGCCGAATTGAACAAAATCACCGCAAAGACATTTCACAAAACAATGTAGGGCATCTATGTGGGTCAAATGGGAATCGAAAAGTGCGGAAAACAAGAAGTTTGCCGCTCCGAGAAACTGTTGCTTTGAAAGTGAAGATTGTAAAAAAACGATCTAAACTGCATGTTGTTCTACAATGCACAAGTCAAGGAGACTCTACAACTCTGTAGAGAAGTTTTCCCACTATTAACCTGGGTTCCGCCTGATAAAATGTCAAGAAATAAGGGTTCTTTGAATTGTGTTTCTAATTCTCGAGCAAACACGCTTAGGAGCCTAGGTAATCCAAGTTCTGATCCTTACTTTCAGACATTCAAAAATACCACAGGGTCAAGAGAATTCCTTTAAACAAATCGTACTGTGAAACACTTGTACATAACCACTAAATTTCTCGCTATTCTGCTTTGTTGCGGAGCGATGTTTTCGTGCAATAGCCCAAAGAATCAAGAACCGATCGTCAGTGAGCAAACCGTGAAAGACACTTTTGTGGACGAAGCGCTTCTAGACGTAGACACAACTCTACTCAAGTTGAATGTCGAATCCTGGAATATGGCGGTCGACACGTTAAGAATCGCGAACTGTGCTAGTGTGATTTATAAACTTGCCGACACAATGAAGTACCCATCAAATACTGAAATTAACGCCTTGACCATGGAGCTTCATAATTGTTTAAACCAGGCTACATATGGCATGCCTACGATGAATGATGATCCGGTACTTCCGATAATCGAGTCGTGTTTAAACGCAATGGGAATTCGTGAATAAACATCAAGAGCAGGCACCTATGCCCGCATCTCAATTTCGTTGCGTTTTTTAAAAGACCATCGCTCACCGTTTTCCCAAGCCTCCATACTATTCCCCATATTGCTGTAGCCATTCTTACTTTTAAGCAAGGCCGCTAAGTGCATCATATTATATGTCATAAAAGTCAAGTTGCGATTGGTGAAGGTGTGATTTTCCGAATCTGCTTCTTCATCGAGGTAACTCGGTCCAGGCCCTACCTTACCCAACCATGCAGCATCTGCTTGAGGTGGAATTGAGAATCCGATGTGCTGCAAAGCATAGAGTACATCAGACGCCACGGCTTTGGCGCCATCTTCATTTCCGGTAACAACAACTCCGCCTACCTTGCCGTAATAGACAAACTGACCCTTGTCATTCATCTCGGCACTATTCGCGTCTAACCTTTCAATTACCTTTTTAGCCACCGAAGACATTGTGCCCATCCAAATTGGACTTCCGATAACGAGTATATCAGCCCCTACCAATTTCTGATAGATCTGAGGCCAATCATCTTTTTCATACCCTTCTTCGGTCATATCTGGCAGCATACCGTGTGGAATATTATGGTCGGCTATGCGAACATTCTCCACACTCACACCTTCACTTTTCATTATCTGAATAGACAAATCCATCAACCCTTGGGTATGACTAACTCTATCAGACCTTTTCAGACTGGTGTTAAGGAAAACAGCGGAAAGTTCTTCGAATTGTCCTGAACTCTTTTTCATTGTGTTGATTTTAAGTTTCATATACCGGGGCAATGAGCATGCCCCAATACGTATTTGTAAAAACGGTCAATCGAAACGAGGTAGCCTAAACTCACGAGCTAAACTGCAGTGGGTTAAGCTATTTTGGAGCTGGGTATACTTCTTGCGCCCTTCAGGCTATGAATGAAAGACTTAGAATGATTGGACTTTTGCTGATACTCGTTGTGATCCTTTGGTCCACCATCATATCAATAAACATAAAACCAACTGAATTAGACGGAATGACTGTTAACTACAAGGGAATAGAAAATGAAGACGTGCAAATGGCTTTCGATGAAGTCATTCGAGAATATGAAGTCCTTCACCCGTATGAGATTACCTTGGAGAAACGGAAGTTGAAAAAGACCACCATGGTGGCTCAACCGATAATTAATCTTTCGAACCTAGTGAAAGGGGAACGCAAGTACCGAATAATGATAGCTGAATACATTCGCGATTCAAAGGAGTTGCGCGTTTCAGACTTACCAACCGAGGTATTGAAGGGCTGGTTTGCTCACGAACTCGGGCATATCGTAGATTACGAGAAAAGGTCGGTTATGGGCATGATGAGCTATGGTATTCGGTACTATACTTCTGATGAATTCAAGAAAAGCGTAGAGCATGAAGCCGACAGTATTGCAATCGAACACGGTTTTCACAAAGAAATCATCGCCACAAAACGGTATTTACTTGAAAATGAATTGGTCAGCGAATCATACAAGGATCAGTTGCACAAATATTACATGCCCATAGAAGGCGTTGAGATGTGTGTAAAGGATCAAAATCCAATACAGCCTACTTTGAACGAATAAGCTCCAGTAATGCTTTCATTTTCTCTTGTCCCATCACCTTTGGCGTTTTTACTTGTCCACCTTTCTTCTTGGTTTTCTCTAAATAGGCATTGTAGGTATTCTTATCAATAACCACGAGCTCTACCCCTTTCAAAGCTTTGGAACGAGCAACTTCGTAGTTTTTATTGGCACCTTTCAATATTAAATCTAGATCATCCACCAAATGCTTAGAGTTGGGCTTGTCATCCGATACGATTACCCATTGATGTAGGTAGTCACCCCCCTTATTTTTAACAGCGCCCACAATGTACTCATTGATCGAAACCCCGTGTTTTTCTGACAGTTCTAGCACAGCTGCATCGAGCTTTTCTTCCGATAGCTGAGACCCAACTACATTCAAGAAAAATTTCGTGCGCCCAGTGATTCTAATCTCTGGTGGATCCATTCGCTCAAACCTGATGACATCGCCGATCACATAGCGCCATGCCCCAGCGCAAGTGCTAAGTACCAGTACGTATTCCTGATCTAATTCTACCTCATCAATATTAAGAGACAAAGGATTATCCAAAATTTGTCCAGTCTCATCTACTCCTCGCTCATCAAATGGAATAAACTCAAAGAAGTAGCCATGGCTTATCGCCAACTCCATCGCCATCGAATTCGGACGAGAATTGAACGCCACAAAGCCTTCAGAAGCCAAGTAAGTGTCCATAATGATCAGTGGCTCTTTGCAAATCGCGTCGAAGTCCTTACGGTAAGTCTCGAACGCTACCCCACCTGATGAGTAGACTTTTAGGTTAGGCCAGATATCGTGAATCGTTTCCAATTCATGGTACTCTACTATTCTTTTGAGCATCAGCAATACCCAAGAAGGGATTCCCGCTATGGCGCCAATATTCCAATTTGGCGCTTCTTCGGCTATTCGCTGAATGCGCTCATCCCAGTCATCTATCGCCGCTATCTCCTTTCCCGGGCGGTAAAATGTTTCATACCAATTGGGAAAGTTACTCACATTGATTCCAGAAATCTCTCCTTCCAAAAAGCCGTCTTCGTTTTCCGTTAAATCTGCTGAACTACTCAACATGAGAATTTCACTTTCGAAGACAGACTCAGGCAAATCAAAATGTGCGAGTCCCTGTATCATAGATCTTCCAACCGCTTTCATACTGGAAAGAAAATCTGATGTGATGGGGATTCGCTTACTCGATTTCCCAGTGGTGCCACTGCTCTTTGCAAAAAAATCGGGACGTCCAGGCCATGTAATATCCGGAAACGATCGTTGCTGTCTCCACCACCGCTCGTTCATTTCAGCATACTCATATATGGGCACGGTGCGCTTAAAATTCCCAATGATATCATCCGATTCCAGAATCGCACTAAAGCCGTAATACTTTCCAAATGACGTATCTTTTGCACTTGTTAGGAGTTTCTGTAACTCAGATTTCTGAAGTGCTGCTATATCTGAACTTTCGGGTTTTAATGCAAGTACGACATCGAGCGCTCCTTTGAGCAGTTTTCCAATAATGGCCATAATTCAATTTCAAATGTGATTAATACTTCCTAGTCCTTGGGTTTGTCCCTAGATCTAGGATAAGACAAGAACTATGCCTTTAGATCTGATCAATCGACAATGGACACGATTGTTTGGGTGAAATTTATCAAGTAATGAAAATTAGACCAAAACTAGGGGTGACTGCTTTGTAGTCTGGTCTTAATCTGCTATACTTCCGTTCAATCGCATTAATCATTTACCAAAACGACAAGGGTATCAAAGCAAAAAGAGAAAACTCACCTGGAAGTAGTAAAATGGAATTCAACACCATTAAATTCAAGAAGCCCATTTACAAGATCAAAGCGCCGCTTAAGGAGCATTTGCGAAACTACTCGCGCATTTCGAAGTTGCCCATCTCCTACTACGATCTGCTTCGTTTTGATGATATGTTTCCCGTTCTCAACAGTCAAAATGAAGAAACGCTGTGGTATTCGGTCGTGTACCGAGAAGATGAGCGAGATGAAATTTACAAAGGCCTGGTTTCAGTCTATGAAGATCTCTTCTCAGAAGGCGATCGAATCCCATTTTTGAAAGTAGAGCGCATCGACTACTGTTCGTTTGGAAACTCGAAGCCGTTTCGGGTGAAAATCATCAACGAACTCAATGATAACCATGACTATTTCTACATCAAGCAAGCTGATGCTTCACGGATATATGGCCTTGAGCTTGAAGAGATTTTCTCACCAGATAGAGTGAACTATCTGGTAGATGAGCGCACGCTGGTTGAGGAGCATGTGATCGGGATTCCCATGGATGAATTTATCAGTCAAAACAAAGATGTGGTTATTGAAAATCGACTCCGGCTGGCCAAGGAGTTTATTCGGTTTAATGAGCGCTGTTCGATCCGCCTTTTAGGCGATATGCGAGCCTATAACTTCGTGGTTGAGATCACCCAAGACTTTGATAATGTGCAATATCGCTTGCGCGCCATGGATTTCGACCAGCAATCGTACGAAGGGCGACTCAACATCTATAAACCCCAGTTTTTTAAGGACAATATCGAATTGGTAAAACTCGTCCAGGAATTGATGAGTGTAGAAACTACCAATCAGTATAGTCGAATGGAACGCGTTGCCATGAAAAAGCGATTGAGCACATATCGGCGCAGGGCGAGAAGCTTGCTCTTAAGGATGAAAAAAGAGAAAATATCGACTCCAGAGAAGGTCAAATCGTTGACGAAAGACCTCAACCAATTTCACAACACCGACGCCTTCTCTAATCTTCAAACGATGGCCGAGGTACTCAATCTTCATATTGAGAAGTCGCTAGGCGTGCAAATCTTGAATACAAAAAACGCAGGTATCTAAAAATTGATGATACCTGCTCGTCTTTTAATGGCTTGGGTAAAACGGCTCTCAGCTGGTTGTTTTCTGGAACTTCATGTCCTTCTCAAGCGCTTCGATAATCTTACCCGCAATGTTTTTCGTTGATACTCCTTCGATTCCTTCCAACCCAGGTGAGGAGTTGACTTCGAGTAAAAGTGGCCCGTTTTGCCCTCGAATGATATCCACACCCGCTACTTTCAAGTTCATGGTTTTAGCAGCTAATTGAGCAACGCGGCGTTCTTCCGGAGTAATTTTCACCAAAGAGGCTGTACCCCCCATGTGGATATTCGCTCGAAACTCTCCTGGCGCAGCAGTTCTCATGATGCTCTCAACAACTTTTCCATTCACTACAAAACAGCGAATATCCTGTCCATTAGCTTCCTTGATAAATTCCTGAACGAGAATATCGGCCTTCAAACTCTTAAACGCATTAATCAAACTCTCTGCAGCCTTTTTGGTTTCGGCCAGCACGACACCCTTACCTTGGGTTCCTTCCAGAAGCTTTACGATCAAAGGTGCGCCACCAACCATTTGAATCAAATCGTTAGTATCGAGTGGCGAATTGGCAAAACCCGTAGTTGGAATCGGCAATCCATTATTGATCAAAAGCTGAAGGGCATGCAGCTTATCCCTCGACTTTTTTATCGCCGATGCCGTATTGAAGGTGTATACGCCCATGGCTTCAAAGTGGCGAGTCAAGGCACATCCATAAAAAGTCGCACTTGGTCTGATACGTGGTATCACTGCGTCGAAATCATCGAGAATTCGCCCACCGCGGTAGTGCATTTCAGGGGTCTTCCCATCTAGTTTGATATAGCAATCCTTAATGGACAAAAACTCCATTTCGTGGCCTCGCTCTTGTCCAGCTTCTATCAATCTTCTATTGCTATACAAGTCTGGATTCGTTGCCAATACGCCTATCTTAAGCCCTGTAGCCTTGATCACTTTTGAATGATAATGCTGCCTGAGGATATCGCTTGAAGGTTCGCCTAGCAGAAAAGAAGCTTCGGGGTCCACGAGAATTTTACCTCGCATGGCTTGGCGCCCGAGTAGCATCCGATAGCCCATGGTATCTCGATTAGCCAAGGTTACTTCAATTTCCCAGGTGTCTTCAGCGAGCGAGAGTACCGCCTTGATCACAAATCGCACTTCCGATTGACCTCCGGAATTTTTTACCCTTCGCTTATCAAAAATTGGAGCTTCGCAACTCACTGTGGTCTTGGCATCTCCCTGGATAGGATGTACATCAAACTTCACCCATCGCTCTGTGCCCTTCTTGAACGGTACAATATTGACAGCATGTAGAGAAGATGTCTTGGCACCAGAATCTACCCGTGCCTTTATGGTAGGAATGTGAAGTTGCGGAAACCCGCACCACTCTTGACTTCCAACAATTATTTTATCCATTTTAAAACCTCGAAATTCATATTTCCTTCAAATTGCGAATGGAGCAACAGCCCCCAAATTCGCGGGTGCTACAATACTACTTTTTTCGTGTATGCTAAACATCACACCACTTTTTTTTTGATGCTTCCAGTTTAGCCCTATATCACGCGAAACCAGATGGAAAGGAATCACTTCCTGCTGATAGAAACGCCACGAGAAGTGAATGAAATACCTTGCTGGCCTTGAGTAGAAATCATGATACTTTCAAACAAAGGATTCACATTTCCATTTTTGCCCCCCCAACAAATGATGAAGTTTGCTCCGGTCCCCCCTGTTTCGTCCACTTCTTCGATAACATACTCAACAGTTTGAAGGGGCAATAGCTCAATTGGCTTTTCGAGATAGGCCTTCGACATTTTACCAGAAGAATCGTAGTAATCTACATCTGATATAAAAATACTGTGATCAATGCTCGTATTGCGCAAGCTCAATGTAGCCGTCAGGTTAAACCTGGTAGACTTTGTTTCACTATAAATATCCGAATACACCGATACGTACACGGTATCCATCAAACCTAAGCTATCTGGCATCGCATCAATTTGATTGGCTGCAAACTTGTCTGTACCCACCGCATTGAGATTCACCGACTTTTCCACGCAAGAACTAAACATGAGCCCAGTCAGGAAAAAGAACAAATACATTTTATTTTTCATGGACAAAAGACTATTTAATATCACCAAGATAGGAATCTCTATTCAGCCCAAGGTTCGGGCTCGTTGGTTTTGGAGTCCAGCTTTTTGATACTCTTCTGGATGAATATGTTGTTTGGAAGCGTGAGCTCTTCGCCTTCTTTGGTGAGCAGTGTGGTAAAAAACATACTGATGCTAATCACTCGGCCTTCTATTATGTAGTCGGCACTTTCAACAATGGCTATGCGATCATTGATCCGAACGGGGTGATTAAAAAACAAAATAATACTTGATGTGATGTTGGATAAAAGTGACCATTGGGCAAAAAGGGCCACTCCGACTATGGTCAGCGTAGAACCTACAAAAACCGCCAGATCGCTTTGACTCACACCCCAAATAAGCATGATGAAAATGATCGAAATGATGATGAACACGATATCAATCACTTTGCGCATAGCCATACCACGCATAGCGCTCAAATACCGAGCTGTCAATGTTCGCTTAATCAACCCAAAAATGAGTCCTTTGGATACAAAGTAAATGAGGATAACCACAATAGTTTGGATTATCCTGAGGTGGTAGTGTTCCATAATCTTCTTTAGCTCAACTCTTGGCTCAAACCTATATATGCTAATCTAAGTGCAGCAGGTAGAGCAAGAATTAAAATCATTTCACTTAGATTTAAGAATGATTAAAGATAGATGAATTAATTCTCCGAGTTCACTCCAAACATTCATATTAAGTGGTATAATTGGATGTAATAAATCAAACGTCATAAAACCAAATGATTTCATTGAAGGAAGCGCAAGCATTTAGTGGGATTGGTTATTGGGAATTAAACCTGTCCACCAAATCATTGGAATGGACGGACCAGGTTTTTACGATTTTTGGTGAAGATCCGGCTAGCTTCAAACCCAACCTTGCGTATATTTTCGAAAGGATACATCCCGATGATCTACAAAAGGTTAGGGAATGTCTAGAAAATGCTGAAATCAACCATGAACCGTCCACTTTGCAGCTTCGTATTGATATGGCCAGCGGCGAAACGCGGCATATCGTGGTAAAGTCCGGCACCTTGGACAATGATGGCGAAGTCCCCATCAGAAAAGTTGGTTCCATTCAAGATATCACCGAAACAATTGCTGTCCAGCACAAACTTGAATCAAGTCGAAAACTCTTTAAGGCCATCTCTAACCAAAGTACCGAGGGAATCACTGTGGCTGATCACGACGGAAACTATGTGTATGTGAACGATGCCTTTTGCGAAATGTCGGGCTACACCGAAGAAGAACTTCTGAAGCTGACTGTGTTCGACATGAAAGCTAAAACACAAGATCATTCGAGCTTTAAAAACTCGAAGGAAGACATGGAAGGCAAGCCGGTAAAAGTGATTTTACGCAAGAAAACAGGCGAAGAATACTACGCTGAGATAATTGGTGATATTATCAATGTAGATGGTGAGTCATTGGTACTGGGAACAATCAGAGACGTTTCGGAGAGAATCAAACAAGAGGAGCTCATAAATCAGTTCAACAGCGAACTGGAATCGATGGTGGAGGATAGAACGAATTTGCTTAACGAAACCATCCAAAACTTGAATGTAGAAGTCGAGTTTCGAAAAGATATCGAAGCGCAATTGAAGGACTCCCTTGCCACAAAAGAAGTCCTTTTCAAAGAAGTGACTCATCGGGTAAAGAACAATATGCAGATTATCTCTAGTTTGATCAATTTGCAAAAAACTACCTTGGACGAAGAAGCTGGTGAGTTTCTTGACCAAATTGCGCGAAGGATACACTCAATGGCATTGATTCATGAGACGCTTTACCAAACCAATGAGTTTAAAGAGATCAGGTATGACGAGTATCTCAGATCCTTGATCAAGTATATCCGCGAGTCATATTTTTCTGAGCAAATCACTTTCGAGCTTCAAGCTTCTAAAAGCACGCTGCCTTTAGAAGTAGGTACTAGCCTAGGTATGATTGTGATGGAACTCGTAATGAATTCGATAAAACATGCTTTCAACCGCGAAGACTATCACGGCCTTGTGCAAATTAAATTCCAGGAGCCCCATCAAGGTCATTTTGTTTTGAGCATTGCCGACAACGGCTGCGGCCTTCCCCCTGAGATCAATGTCAGGGAGACCAAAACGCTTGGCCTTCAGCTTGTATCAACACTAACCGAACAAATTTCGGGTGAATTAGAAATTCGCAATAATCAGAACAGAGGCACTTTGATTAATATCAAGTTTAGTGTTTAAACGAGTTATAAAACGCACCTGTTAAGTTCAAAACCAAGCTTTTATCGCCTTTGTGACATTTTCGTGAGATTTGTAATCTTACTTTGCCAGGCATGAAGAAAGTACTTTTGGTAGAAGATGACCGGGATATTTCGGACTTGGTAGCACTCCATCTTTCAGACCTGGGTTGTGATATTAGTTCCGTGTTTAACGGTCGTGAGGCCTACGACATAGCAAGAGAAAAGAATTTTGATTTGATCATTCTAGATCTGATGCTTCCTGAAATGGACGGATTATCAATTTGCCAGAAACTACGGGCTCACGAGAACCATACGCCCATACTCATGCTAACTGCAAAAGCGGAGGAATTCGACAAGGTATTGGGTCTGGAATCTGGCGCTGACGACTATCTCACCAAACCGTTTGGCATTCGCGAACTCATAGCACGTGTCAAAGCGATTTTTCGTAGATCAGAATTGAAACCAATAGACCAAGAAGCAAGTGTTATAGAACGCGGAAAGCTGAGCATTGATCAGAACAAGCGCCTTGTCATGCTCGATGGAAATCGAATCGAACTCACCCCAAAGGAGTTTGGTCTGCTCGCTCTAATGGCTGGCAACCCAGGCCGAAATTATAGCCGGGAAGAACTCCTAAATATTGTATGGGGCTATGAATTTAATGGGTATGAGCACACGGTCAACTCTCATGTCAATAGGCTGCGAACTAAAATTGAAATTCTCGAAGACTATCCCGAGTTGATCCAGACTTCATGGGGAGTTGGATACCGATTCAACGAAGAAATTTGATCATGAACAAAACGAGCTTGAGACAATCCTTAGTATGGCGCTTGGCCCTTGCCCTTTTGGGTATTTTGGTAATCCTTGGTTTGTCGTACATCTTGATCACGGCCTATTCAGCTAAAAGATATTATCAGGAAACTACCCAAAAACTGAATGCCCACGTGGCCGAGCATATGCTCTTAGAAGTAAATCCTTTTGTAGATGGAGCAGTAAACGAAGAAGCCCTGGGAAAGATCATGCACTCTATGATGGCGGTAAACCCAACATTGGAAGTGTACTTGCTCGACGAGTCAGGGGCGATCCTATCGTATGTCGTTTTAGATAAGAAAGTGAGACTTAAATCAGTCGACATTTCTCCTGTTAAAGAGTTTATCAGTTCCGGAGGAAAGGGCTTCGTACTTGGAGATGATCCGAGAAAACCGGGTGAGCAAACCGTTTTTTCGGCCACATCCATTGAAGAAAATGGTGAACTCCAAGGCTACGTCTATATGGTTTTGGCTAGCGAATCGTACGAAAATGTATCGCAAGCCCTTCTTGGAAGCTATTTTATTCGGGTTGGAACTTCCACATTCATTATCACTCTGATATTCTCCCTAGGTCTGGGTGTCGTACTTATTTTCTTTCTCACCAAAAATGTCAGAAATGTAGCCGAAACCATGCGCGCCTTTGCCGATGGAGATTACCAAAAGCGGGTAGAAATCTCACGAAAGGATGAGCTCGCCACCATTGGCGAAACCTTTAACTCGATGGCTGACACCATCGTCAAAAACATAGACGAACTCAAGGAGGTAGACACCCTGCGCAGAGAGCTAATAGCCAATGTATCTCATGATTTGCGCAGTCCACTTGCGGTGATCAACGGTTATATCGAAACACTGGTGATCAAGGATGCCGAACTGAATCAAGAACAGCGCAAGAAGTATTTAGACATCATTTTCCGTAGCGGCCAGAAGTTAAACAGACTAGTAACCGACTTATTTGAATTGAGCAAACTCGAATCAGGTCAAGTAAAACTCGAGCAAGAAAAAATCGCCATTTCAGAAGAAGTTGAGCGGATAACTGAAGAATATCGCCTTATCGCCAAGAAAAAAGGAATAGAGATCAAAACCGAAATTGATTCAGGGGCCAACACCAATGTACTGGCAGATGTTAAGCTTATCAACCGCGTTTTTCAAAACTTGCTTGACAACGCTGTAAAATATGCGCCCGAAAATGGGAATATTGATGTGAAGCTAGAATTGGAGCAAGGCGCTGTGAAAACAACGGTATCTAATTCTGTCAATTCGATAAATCCGAAGGAATTAGAGCATCTCTTCGATAGAAACTATCGAGCTGGCAATAGCCAGAAAGATAGTGGCGCTGGTGGAATGGGGCTCGGTCTAGCTATTGTTAAGAAAATCTTAGAAGTTCACGATTCCATTATTAAAGTGAGCACATTTAAAGACCAGAGAATCAGTTTCACCTTCCAACTCCCTATTGCACCCTAATTCTCACAGAAATGTGATTTCTATGTGAATTCATCGTGATACCGTTGACGGACATTTGCTCTGAATCAACAAATAAGCATGATGAATAAAACGACAAAACTAGCTCTCGGCCTGTCTATCTTGGCCCTCGCTTCTTGCGACAACGACGACGATCAGGACATGACTCCTGCCAATCCACAACCGGGCATGGCTACATTGACCATGGACATTGACAATCTAGAAGCACTTCCAGACGACGAGCGATACGAAGGCTGGATTATAGTAGATGGGGCCCCAGTATCAACGGGTCTCTTTCAAGTGGATGCATCAGGAGATCCTAGTTCCATCTCATTTTCAGTCAGTGAAACAGACCTAGAAACGGCTACAGCCTATGTGCTGAGCATTGAACCCTATCCCGACAGCGATCCTGCTCCCAGCGATATCAAAATACTCGGTGGGGCCTTTTCTGGAAACACGGCTACTGTGAGTGTGGATCACCCAGCAGCACTCAATGCAGACTTTGGAAACTCAACCGGAGCCTACATTCTGGCCACTCCTACAACGATGTCTATGGACGACGAATTTAGTGGAGTCTGGTTTCTAGATCCAGCGGTGGGTATGCCTACACTTGACTTACCAGAACTGCCCGCCAATTGGGCATACGAAGGTTGGGCAGTGATAAACGGAACTCCAGTTTCTACAGGTACCATTACAAGTGTAGAAGGGGCTGACAATTCGGCTCTCTACAGCGGCACCGACGCAAGTGGACCCGCATTCCCCGGAGAAGACTTTATTATGAATGCACCTGCCAATCTTTCTTTTCCAACCGATTTGAGAGGTGGCGCCATTGTCATTTCAATCGAGCCTGTACCAGACAACTCCCCCGCTCCATTTGCCTTTAAGCCTTTGATTCATATGGTAGAATCAAACGCGCCAGAACATACAGTTATCGACATGGACATCCAAGTCATGACAAACTTTCCTTACGGAACAGTATCGCGCTAATCCGAATATCATGCAGAGAGGGCCCAATTCTCAGGATGAGGGCCTTTTCTGTTTTTATACATTTTCTTCAAATAGGAAAATCATAATATTCACGTTTCAATTGCATAGAATATTCTTTAATCGTAATATTGCAATATAAATATGCCGCATGGGCCTATCAAAAACTGAAATATTCACCGCCGATCAGAACGCAAT
This sequence comes from Bacteroidia bacterium, assembly GCA_030427905.1. Lineage (GTDB taxonomy): Bacteria > Bacteroidota > Bacteroidia > Flavobacteriales_D > Cryomorphaceae > CBDDKU01. The sequence continues at coordinate 103,000 of JAUICL010000004.1, read as the reverse complement.
GGCTAGGTATGCCAAGGTGATGGGACATCCAGCGCGGATCGCAATCCTTCAATATCTGTTTGAAATGAACTCCTGTATTTGCGGTGATATTGTCAACGAAATTGGCCTTGCGCAACCTACCATCTCACAGCACTTGAAGGAATTGAAGAGTGTTGGTCTAATCAAAGGAAACATTGAAGGCACGAGCGTGTGCTACTGTATCGATAAAGATGAATGGTCTAAAATGAAAGTTGTACTCACAACATTCCTTAATCAAGATCTGGACGAAGCCAACTGCGGATGCTAAAAAAATTTGAATTTATTAATCGTATTATCACAATAAAGAAGGTTAAAAATGAACATATCAGAAGTAAAATCAGCATTGAAGGAAGTCACTGAATTTGGCATCAAACTTCCGGATGGAAGTTTTGTAGAACCGCACTTTCACGTAACCGAAGTGGGAATCATTAACAAAACGTTTATAGATTGTGGGGGTACCATTCGAGAAGAAAAGAAAGCAAGTCTCCAGCTTTGGAGTGCAAACGACTACAACCATAGGCTCCACCCCGAGAAAATGCTCCATATCATTGAGCTTTCTGAAAAGGCCATTGGTTTGGGTGATTTGGAGGTAGAAGTCGAGTACCAGGGAAACTCAATTGAGAAATATGGTTTCGAGTTTGATGGTGAAAACTTCCTTTTGACACAAAAGCAGACCGATTGTCTTGCTAAGGAAAACTGTGGAATTCCGGTGGCTTCAGAAAGCCCAGCAAGTGAATCTTGCTGCTCTCCAGGCGGGAATTGCTGCTAACAAGCTATTCCTATCACAAAAAAAAAGGCGTCCCGATTATTCAGGACGTCTTTTTCTGATAGCATGAATTTTTCTTAAAGCTTATCTTCAATTACTTCTTTCAGATGAGCTTCAGAGTCGTGATTCTCTCTTACTCCTAGCCCCTCTACTTCCAATTTAATATCTCTAATCAAAGCATTTGCTTTGAAGTCTTCGATGATTTCGATTACATCGGGGTGGATGCTCTTGGTTTTGCGGGCGTCAATGATCACATGTGTATTGTTGGGCAACCTGTTCAAGGTGCGCTGTATGCTAGCCTTATTTAAGAAACTCATCTGCTCGGATAGCTCCAGTCTGATCGGCTTTCCGGTTTCATGGCCTGCTACCGTAAAGTGATACGGAGTTCTGTAATTATTCCATAAAATATGGAAAATACCAACGATTAGTCCCAGTGTGATCCCGATCAATAAGTCTGTGAATACAATACCCACAACTGTAACGAAGAATGGAATGTACTGAGCCGGACCAGCTTTAATCATTTGCTTAAACAATGTCGGTTTCGCCAATTTGTAACCAACCACCAAAAGAATAGCCGCCAAACTAGCGAGAGGTATCATATTCAGCACCTTTGGAATGGCCATCGCTGATATTAGTAGGAAAACCCCATGGATAATTGCTGATGTTTTCGAAATCCCACCAGATTGAATGTTTGCTGATGAGCGAACGATTACTTGAGTTATCGGAAGCCCTCCGATCAAACCAGAAATCACATTTCCAACACCTTGAGCTTTAAGCTCTCGGTTAGTAGGGGTCGTTCGCTTGTATGGATCCAGTTTGTCAGTTGCTTCAACGCATAGCAAGGTCTCCAAACTTGCTACAACTGCTATTGTTCCCGCAGTAATCCAAATGGCTGGATTCATGATTTGCGAGAAGTCGGGAAATGTAAATAGACCTAAAAACCCTGAGAAAGACTCTGCAACGGGTATCTGTACCAAATGCTCTCCAGACACTTCATAGCTTGTGCCTTTGAACAAACTGTACATTACGATACCCGCTACAACAGCCACTAATGGCCCTTGAATGATCTTTGTAAAGCCGAGATTCTTAATAAATGGTCGTTCCCAAAGGATCAGGATTATCATAGCAAGAACAGAGATCATCACCGCCCCTGGGGTCACCGCATCCATGATATGCATTATTCCTGTGAACGTATTTTCACCATCAACCTGAAAGAAACTCCAGTCTCCTTCAGGATCTTTATCGTAGCCAAATGCATGTGGGATCTGCTTGAGAATGATCAAAATCCCGATTCCCGATAGCATTCCTTTGATAACTGAAGACGGGAAATAGTATCCGATAACTCCTGCTCTCAGAAAACCGAGAATGGCCTGAATAACACCCGCCAATACTACAGCCAAAAGAAATACATCAAAGGCGCCGAGGTCGGTGATTGCTTCAAGTACAATTACGGCTAGCCCAGCCGCTGGCCCACTTACTCCAAGAGGGGACCCGCTGAGCGCCCCTACGACTATCCCCCCTACTATTCCAGCAATAATACCAGAAAACAAAGGAGCGCCAGAGGCGAGTGCTATTCCCAAGCAAAGTGGGAGTGCAACGAGAAAAACGACAATACTTGCCGGAAAATCTTTTTTGAGGTTTCCAAAGAACCCCGATTTAATAGGAGAATTCATGTAATACTAGTTGTAAAGGCGAAATGCCCAGGTTGTGTTAGAATGTAATAGACGCTTATACAACTAGCAAATCCGGAGGCGGAATAAGAATCTCAATAACTACTTCAAACCTGTATTCTGAGTATGAATTTCGAAACGCGACTACGCTATCCAATGGGATATACCAAATCTTACTGCGATCAATGAACTCTTCACTGTCTTTGGACTCTTCTTCTGAATCTTCTTTGTCATTCTGTTCATCAGGTAATTCACAGCACTCTATGATCTCATCATCAATATAGGAAATACCCACAGCCGAGATATTCGCTACGAATATCGAAAGAATAAGAATACAGAAGAAACACTTAGACCGTGATATCATTGAATTCAACCGTCGGTTATGACGGACAAAGTTACAAAGATACCGCTCAATGGTCTACTTAAGATAGAATTCTTAACGAAAAATCAACACAGGTTCTGTTTGACTAGTATGCCTTCTCGTCTCCTTTTAGCGCCATGAAGATTGTAAGGAACACGATTTTCAGGTCGAGTAGCAAGCTCCAGTTTTCCATGTACCAGAGGTCAGCTTTCACACGTTTGGACATACTTTCCGTTTCTTTGGTTTCACCTCGGTACCCATTGACCTGAGCCCAACCGGTAATGCCCGGAGTAACGTACTGGCGAACCATAAAATCGTTTACCACTTCAGAGTAATCTTCGGTGTGCTTGAGCATGTGTGGTCGCGGCCCTACTATAGACATATCGCCCATGAGAACATTGAAAAACTGTGGTAGTTCATCCAGGCTTGTTTTTCTCAAGAAGGCTCCTACCCTCGTGATTCGCTTATCGCCTTTGGTAGCTTGTTTGCTATCGGCTTCGGCATTCACATACATACTTCGAAACTTCAAGCAGAAAAAAGGTTTGTTGTCTTTTCCAGATCTCAACTGACGGAAAAATACGGGGCCTCTTGAGTCGAGCTTGATCGCAATCGCAATGATTGGGACTAACCAGCTCAAAACAAACAAAGTCGTAAACGCAGCAAAGACATAGTCAAAACCTTGCTTGACCATTTCATTGACTTTTACCTCTAACGGTTCGTTTCTTGTACTAAGCACTGGCAGGGCTCCACAGTAATCGATGAACACGTTTTTCTCAATGAAGGCAGTTAAATCAGGAACCAATCTGAACCGAATCAATTTCTTATCGGCTTCTTTCATCATGGCCTTAACCTTGTCAAGTCTATCTGCTCTAAGAGCGCTAAAAATCTCAGAACATCCATTTTCAGATGCGTACTCAATCGCATTATCCGATTTGCCCAAATACTTAATTCTCTTCGATAAGGAAGGATTTGGCTCGTCATCAAAATAACCCTGTATCAGGTATCCTGTATTGGGGTTTTCGATAAAGAATTCTGATAGTTCGTGTGCTGCCTGACCTGACCCAAGAATAACGACCTTCTTGTAATCAACCCAGTATCTTCTTTGAGATTTTCTAACAGAAAGAAAAAGGATTTTGCACGTTAGAATTACACCAGCAAGAACGAGTAAGATGGAAAAAAGGTAATCAAGAGGCACGATCAATTTAGGCACCAAGAAACTGATCAGGATAGGAGTAATCAGAAACAAAGCCAAGGTCCACATGGCCTTCTTGAGGGTTGGAATAGCTTCTGTTTTCAATATACGGTCGTAAAGCTTAGTCGAATTCGACGCAAAAAACCAAAGTAGGTTGAAAAGAAGGATGTGAAATCTCACATCATTTACGATAGATGCTTCGACCGCCTCTGGCCAAATAATGAGCAGAGAAATGGCTAAAGTAACGTTCAAGACCAAGTAGTCAATCAGGGCGTTCAGAAGCTTAAAAAACGTTCCGTACTTGTATTGCATGGCATCTTATTTCGCTTGTTATCAAGCAGTAAGCAAAAATTGGTACGATTTTGAAACTTAGCGTAAGGCAAATGTTATTTCTGCTTTACGGATTGGTTAAAAACTAAATCTCAAAAAAATGGTTCTTTAATCCTTTTTCAGGTTGACTCATCGTTTTCGACGAATCGACTCAAAGGTAGGACAAAATTAAATTAAATGCCACTGAGTGACAAAAATTAACGATGATTTTAAGAATTTCATCGACGATTTAATTCGGTTAGTCTCCCAAAGCCCCAATAATCACTGAGCTTTAGACATGTATAGGAATCCGAACTACGCGGGATATAAAAAGAAAAAAATTCTACACGATTTGCCCTAGGTCAAACTATGGGGCAGCTTAAAGACAAATAGGAAGATCAAATGTGATCATATTTAACACTGACCATTCTGATTGCCAGATGTTATGATATCATTATTAAACCGGCTCATCACTTTTCTGATATCCAGATTTTCCTGGGCATATAGTCGACTATTCTCCCGATATAATTGGTTTAATTCTGGAGACTGTATCGCCTTCTCAATTCCAAATTCCAAAGCCTGTTGGTTCTCAGCTTCCACGAGATGCGCCATTTTGTACTTCTCTGCGACTTCAAAAAGTGTAGAGCCAGGGTTTGCGGTAATGAGCGAAACTCCACCAACGGCCAGGATGGTGGTGAGTTTTGAAGGTAACATCAGGTCAGCGGCATCGGCTTTTTGGATGACCAAGTGCAGGTCGGCCATATTTAAAAAGGCATTAAACCGATCGAAGTCTTGAAGAGGAAGGAAATGTACATTCGACAAGCCCATCGTTCTGGCTTCACGCTCCAACACGTCTTTATACGGCCCTGAACCACAGATTATGAACTTGGTATGCGGATCGCCTATCATCTTTTTGGCCACTCCTAGTATGGCTTCGAGGCCCTGCTTCTGCCCTATCCCACCCGAATACAAAACGACTTTATCTGCAGAGTCAAATCCGTAAATCTTTTTGGTCTCTTCAATCACATCATCCGGCAAGGGGTGAAATTTCTCTACATCGACCCAATTCGGAAAGAAATACGCTTCCTTTTCCATTTTCGACTCCATTCTTTCCATCATCGCATCTGATATGGTCGAAACCACATCGCAACGTTTTATGATAAATCGCTCAACAGAAAACAAGGCTTTTAAAAGGCTTTTGGACTTGATCATTCCCAAGTCTCTCGCAGCTTCTATCTGCATATCTTGAACGTGATATACCAGTTTCGCTCCTGTCAGAAATCGCAAAAACACCAGGGGTAAACCGATGAGAAAGGACGGCACCACTGCGATTAGTACGTCGGGCTTCTTATTAAGAATGCTCTTGACTAAAACAAAAAAGGAACTCAGCAGAAATGTAGCATCGAGAATCATCCGCTTCATTCCCGTTGGATTCTCTGGAACGTATATCGGGCAGCGCGACACCTTCAATCGGCCTTTTGATTCAAACGAATCCAACTCTGTTTTATACCAGAATCTATTCTTACGGTACGGCTCCTGAACTCGCCAATGCGGATAATACGGGTAGGTGGTGACTACATGACAATCATGGCCTTTTTTTGCAAGCCAATCCATCATTTCGCCACTGTACTTTCCAATACCCGTCGGTTCCGGGGCAAAATTGTACCCCAGCATAATAATCCGCTTCTTGTCCCTTCTCATCCCTTAAGCAGCAGCTGAAAGTGCAGCTCGTCTTCTTTGAACTTTCTTGAACGACTTCTGAAACAATATTTCACTGAGCCCATCACCCAGCAACTTCATAGACCATTTAAACTGTCCAAAATCCAATCTTTTGACAAAGTTTCGAAATGCCTTGAGCGAAACTTTAAAGTCGCGAAGGGGTTTGTGTCGATTGTAGTAATACTTGATCGCATCCTGCACAAGCTTTTCTTCTTCTGCATTCTTGGCTTGATACAAATCCCACTTGTCGCGAAACACCTGATGCGTTGCCCGGTAGCTCTTCTTATGAGCCAAATTATTGGCATGCCTTCTTTTTTTGTAGAGATAAACGGGAAGGTAGTGCACTTCTGCCAAGAGACTCATTTTGCAAAACATGTCTGTGTCTTCCTGCGACTTTAGCTCATACCCATTGGTATGAATAAAGACTGATCGCCTGTACACGCCGTAGGGGCCAACAGCTGTGCTGGCGAAAAAGGAGACGAATGGCGTTCTAATCTCTTCCAGTGGAATATCATGCGGCCATCCTGCCTTATTTGGCGCGAACCGACTGCGGTGTCCTTTGCCACAATCATTGCTGTCGAAATCAATTTCATCGAATTGGCAAGCAGCCAAGCCCGCTTCCGGATGGGCATCCAAATGACCTGTAAGATGCTCCATAAATGTTGGCTTTAGAACATCGTCACCGTCTAGAAAATGGAGATACTCGACATTTTCAGGTAGCTTACTGAAACCCATATTCCTACCTGCTGCCGGTCCTTCATTCGACTTTTTAAAGCACGAAAAACGCTCGTCACCTTCAATATGCTTCTGAATGACTTCAAAAGTTGTGTCCGTACTTCCGTTGTCTATCATCACACAAACCCAATCGGTCAACGTCTGATTTCGGACTGATTCGATTGCTTCGATGATGTGGTTTTCGTTGTTGTACGTAATAATCACTATTCCCGCTTTCATTTGGCGTGGTCTTTAGGATTTGACTTGTTCTAATTCTTTTATTCGGCAGTAAATCTGGGTGAAGTAAGACATTTTCATGATGGCAAATGCCAAGCCCCTTCTTCCATCTCGAAATCCTCCCATGAGAAAAAAGCTACCGAGAAAAAAGATTGGGCCGATCCACACGGTGCGCATGAGTCGATACTTCATTTTTTGCTTCCAAGTCCAGTTCATTTGGGTCTTTTTATCGCTCATCACTTTTAAGTACCGCGACGCTTCCCAAGAAGCATAGCCATTATGCTTGTTAGCGTAGCTCTCCATACCGCGAAAATCACGGTGGTCTATTTTCGCAGATATCTCCCCTACGTCTCCTTCAATTTCGGGATGCTCGTGGATTTCCATATCCATATCGCTCCACCGATCTTCGTCAATGCGTTCGTATTCGCCTGCCCCTACTTGAAACAAGGCTAGCTTAGTCAGCGGATATCCACCCTTAAGCTTCTTACCGAGAAAATAAATGGTGTAATGCAGCCAAAATCCCACTTTCGCGGTGGATGGTAATTCGGCTCGAAGCGCTGCCCTGAAATCTTCGGTAAGGTATTCATCGGCGTCGAGAAAAAGCACCCACTTCGTAGATGGCTTGTGGTTTCGTAGGTACCAGTTTCGCTTTTTGGGAAATTGACCATTCCACTCAAAATCAATGACGTCGGCTCCCCATTCTTTGGCAATTTTACGCGTATTGTCGGTACTCCCGGAATCAATCACCACAACTTGTCTGGCAATTCCATCGAGGGAATTGAGACACCCTGGAAGGTTCTTTGATTCATTTTTAACCGGAATCGCTATAGTCAAATCCAAACTTCCCATACTACGACTTAGCGTTTTTAATGGCATCAATTTCTTCACGGCTACCTCGCGGTTTCACTGCTTTGCAAGGAAAACCAACACAAATCATCCATGCTGGCATGTTCTTGCCCACCACCGATCTTGCCCCGATTACAGCGCCTTCGCCAATTTCAACTCCTGGATGTATAAAACATTCAGCAGCTACCCAGGCATAGTCACCAACGCTAATTGGTTTGGTGTAAAGTCGAAACCCTGGATCTTGGTAATCATGAGTGCCCGCGCAGAGATGGCTACCTTGCGATACGACAGCACGCCTACCGATGGTGATTTTTCCTTGTGAATACAATATGACATCGTTGGCCACACCTGCTCCATCCTTAAATTCAACATTCCAAGGGGCCCAAATACGAACTTTCGGATAGACATGAACACCACGGCCCACCTTTGCACCAAAGAGTTTGAGCAAAAACCTTCTCCATCCATGCAAGGGCTTGGGCGAATAGCGGAATAAGAGCACGTACAGCATGCCCCACACGATCCGACCAATGCGGTTGGACAATGAGAAAGAAGGGCCAGTATGTGTATTTTGGTTATGCAATTCGGTCGGTGCCTTTTAATTGGTTTGAAAATAGGCTGATCAGATTTTCTACGTGCGCTTCCACGCGAAAGTTTTCACGATAAACCTGTGCAGCAGATTGTTTCATTCCTGTTTTCTCTTGCTCACTTAGAGTCACCCACTTTTTCAAGCTGGTTTCGATTTCTGCCACTTCGGTCGAAGAGACAAACCCACCATTTCCAGATTCTATTTCACGCCAAATATTGACTTGATCCGAAATGATCACGGCCTTTGCACAAGCCAATGCTTCTGCCACGGCAATTCCAAAATTCTCTTGGAAGCTGGTCAAAACAAAAGCATCTGCACCATGAAACGCTCCCCATTTTTCATCATCGATCAGCATACCTGGGAAGTGCACTTTCGATTTCACGCCCAACTGATTGGCCAAGTCTGACAACCCTTTTCCATATTCAGACTCCATTCCGGGTCCAGCGATAACCAGATCGGGTACATGGCCTAAGTCGTTCAGCACTTTTTGATAGGCTTTAATCAAAAGATCGACTCCCTTTTTAGGGTGAATGCGGCTCAGGAACAACAAATAACCTTCTTCAACACGGCACTTCTCTGCAAAGGCCGCTTCCATCTTAGGGGTTGGCTGCGGTGGTGGGTTTATTCCATACCCTACATTCACTTCGAGTTTGGGCTTGTATTTTTTGAACGTTTCTCGTGCAAGAAGTAATTCCTGCTTGCAGGTGAATAATAGACCGTCGGCAGATTCAATGACTTTTGACTCGATCAATTTCCAATAAACTTTATTCCTGATTGACTTCAACTTTCGGTCTGGTGCGTTTTGAAAGTACGGATCGAGCATACCGTGCGGCATGATAAACCACTTTGGTCTGTTTTCTTGAATGACGGTACCCGAAGAGGGATAATTTTTCATGGCTTTCGCCAGAGCGTATGTAGGGTAAAGCCAAAGTCCATGAGCAAGAATTATGTCGAATCTAGAAATGTTCTTTTCGAGCCACTTTGCCAATTTCTTAGAGTAAGCCCAAGGGTTGGAAACTGGGCCCATGAAGTGAATTTGAAATGAGTCCTTGCCGCGGTAACTCGCCTCGGGGCTATCGAGACAAACCACTTCTGTTTCAACGCCATGACGGTTCATCTCCGGGATGGTATTTCGAATTCCCTGACAGGGGCCGCCCGACTTCGGGTCCATGCTCGCTATGACTCTGAGTACTTTCACTATTTGGATATTGCAGCGGCTATCTTTAAAACATTCTCCAGCACTTCTTCGGGTTGAATTGATAGAATGCATCGGTTTTCTTCTGCATGGACACATCCTTTGATATCATTCTTAGCACACTCAGTATCGGGGAAAATGATGCTATTTCGATCTCCTTTCGGGTACCATTGTTTTGGTCTATTAATGCATGAGTATACGCCAACACAAGGGGTACCCACTGCGGCGGCTAAATGAATTGGCCCGCTGTCATGCCCCATGTAAAATGCAGCCTGCTTAAGCACTTGAGCAGATTCTCGCGGAGTGGTTTTTCCACAAAGATTTTCACCTGTACCCCAATGGTCTATCACCAATTGTGCTGAATCAAACTCATCGGGAGCTCCCACCATAACCAAAGGCATTTTTTTGATTTCAGCTGGGATGAGCTCAATGAGTCTATTCCAGTTGTCGATTCCCCAATCTTTTACAACGAGCTTGGTACCTAGACTCATCCCTACAAAGGGCTGGCCTTGGAGAGAACCAAGAGCTTCATGGGCATTATTGAGCTCAGCTTTAGTGAGCATCAAATCCCAATTTAGGTCATCGTAGAGATCGATATATCCTAGTGTCTCTATTTTTCGCGCCAGCCGCTTTGCTTCCCATTCAAATGCACCTGTCTCTGGGTCGATGGAAAGGTTAAAATCAGTCGGGTGCTGGTCAAAACCGTGAAATTCGGAGACACCACAGAGTTGGAAGAAAAGTTTATCGCGTTGATCGGCTTTTGGTGAGCGAAGAGCGGTAATATTTACAACCGTATCGATTTTCCGCTTGCGAATTTCTCGCATCAGCTTCAGCAAAACACCTGGACTACGAGTACCTACGGGATAGGTAATCGTATCATCAAAAAAGTGTCCTTCACCCAATATGGCCTGTAGTGGCGCCGCTTTGGAAGCTACAGGTTTATTGGTTAGCAGAGTCATTTTCGATTCGGGAAATGCGCGCTTAATTTGGTGAAAGCACGGCAAGGCTATGACCGTATCTCCCAGACTCCCCAATCGATAAATCAATACGTTCTTAACTTTGGTTGGCATTCAGTTTGGTTAGCTTGAATCATACCAGAATCAGTGAATTATGTTTCACTAAATCAGTTCAAAGATGCAATTAAAATCAAGCGATGTCTAGTTTCTCGCCCGTAAAACTGTCATCAATTTTTTCTTCTTCGATTTCGCCCGAGTCATTGAATGCAGCTATCAATAAGCCCATTATAAGTGTACTAAAGCCAAGTGTAGTTGGCTGGGCCCACTGTCCCTGCGGAAAGACAAGTAGGGCGAAACTCAAGAGCATCCACGGGAGCATATCGCCTGATTTGAGTTTGTAAAAGCTTGCCACTCCAAGCCGAAAGCTGATGAGAATACGAATAAAGATGACAACGAGGCCCAGTAGTGCCCCCATCTCGCCGATCAAACGGCCCCACTCTCCTTCAGAGATTAAAAATCCACGAGATCCAGAGAGAATTGCGCTTCCAGCATTGGTCCCCATCCCAATCCCCAAACCGAAAAAAGGAAGCTTTGTAGCCTCCGTTACAGCGTGTATCATATTGCCGATATACCGGTTACCAATTGTTCCTTCCACACCACCTTCTACCCTTGCGGCAGCATCAAAACGCTCAGTTAATACTTCGAGGCCCGTTTGAAAAAATCCAGCTCCACTCAGTATTGTGAGCGTAAGAAGCACACCCACCCCTCCGACTATAAACTGCCCCAAATATTTAGGCTTTCTCGAAACAGCCACCAGTGTGAATACGATCATAATGGCAATTGTAAACGTCAATCCACGAGAAATAGATAGCGGGATTGACATAAGCAAACTACCCGTAGCACCGAGAAGGATTAGTTTATTGACTCCTTTAGGATGCATCCAGAAATAGAACACATAGGAGCCAACCAAACTAAAAAATAAGGTGGTACCATTGGTGAATGAAAACGTACCCGGAGGCCTGAAATAGCCCATACTACCCGCAAATCCTGCTCCAAAACCACCCCCTACTGACCTGTTGACCCAAGCAGATTGTGGACTGTAAAACTGAAGTGCAATCAAGATAGCCATTGGCATTGACAGAAGAAGAACCACTTTACCAAGCTTCACGACATCATCTCGATTAAAAACCTTCCCAATGATAAAAATCATCGGAAAGTGAAGGATTAAGATTCTAGCGCCGTAGAGTGACACGAAGAGATTACCGTGCCCAGTAAACAAGGACGTGAACACCGCAACAACGGTTATGACCAACATCCACCAGATATAGGAAACTTTAGGTAGCACACCATAAAACCAACCATACACTATCATAGCGAGCACCAAGGGGTCACGCACAATGAGAAGCACTTCAGAAAGGCCAGGTAAAACCCACTTACGCAATGCTCCTTCAAAAATGAGCAATAAGAAATAAAGCCAAACCCCTCGCTTCATCCAAAACATTACTTTCTCAGCTTGTGAAAGTGGCTCTGCAGTCGACGAATTTGTTATGGCATTTTGTCTATTCAAAGAATGTTCATGAAATTATGTAGTGGTCCAATTTAGCTGAAAATCAAAGAAGGCTAGAAATTCGGGCATTTAGTTCTTCACCATAAACTGTCCATGGACGAGAAATCGCCTTTTGTCTAGCTGCACTTCCAAACTTTTGAATTAGTTCGGGTTTCTTTAATATTTCGTAAACCACATCAACAATAGCTTTAGCTGAACCAGGGTCTATAATCCAGCCATCTTCACGATCTGTTATGATATCGGGGCCACAGGTTCTGCTTGTGGTAATCACTGGCACTCCTTGCGACATGGCTTCAGTGATGACCAACCCAAAACCTTCGAATAGCGATGGAAAGACGAAAACGTCATGTTCTTTCATCAAATCGAGTACTTGAGCATGCGACAAACTCGGAATCCAGTTTACCGATTCGAGTGCTGTATTTAGAGCTGCGCAGTCGGCCACAGGTTTACGCCCAACCACTGTGAGCTCAACCTGATCGGACAATGCATCTACTGCTTCGAAGAGATAGGATAATCCTTTGCGCTGCGATAAACCACCTACAAAAAGCAATTTTAGCTTTCTTCCTTGCAGGGGCCTGTATTCCTTTTCTTCACCCGGTTCAGGAAAACCATATGGAATAACGTGAATTGGCGCAAGTCCTTCAGGAAAATCTTCAAGCGTCTTCTTGGTAAAAGAGCTCGCCACAAATATCTGATCGGCGAGACGGAGTTCAGCGTCCTTACGCGCTAATTTCTTCTCAGAATCCTTGAAACCCGTTAACGTTGACGCCCATGCTGGATTCTTTTCGCGCTCGGATTTCAGAAGCCTTTGAGAAGCTCTCCAATATCCAATTGGGAGATCGTAAAGGGCTTGAACACCTTGGCTCTTAGCTGACTGAAAGCTTTGGAGTGCCCCATCTTCATATGCGTACACGGCATCAATATGAGATGACCCCATTCTCGAGACCCGATTAGCCACTACCTTATCTAAGTGCTGGTAGACTTCATCAACACTAAACGCACCTACTTCGTGTTTCACAACAGACTTTAGCCCTAGCTTGGGTAACCCCAGCCTACCAAGCTCTTTGAAGGGATGAGAATGAATCCGCTCCTTTGGTATCGGGAATGTTCTCCGCAATAGTTCAGCACGCAGATTTGACGGTAAGAATTTTAAAAACCACGCTTCTTGCTCGACTGAAACTGCTGTATGAAATTCAAGTAGGCTCTCACCACTCTCCATGCCCGCTATTGCCGCACGCACATTGGCATTGCCAGTAGGATGAGATACGAGGATGTTCATAGGATATGCTTACGATATTACACTATTCGTGTTTCAAGTTTTGATCGTGCTTGGCTATGTATTCTAAAAATGACTTAGATATAGTAAGGTACTTTCGATAGGTTGAAGGTTTTACTCTTCCACCAAATTTGAAGATAGTGGGTGTTAACTTAATGAAAGTCTTTACCGCTTCGCGTGTCAACGTTCGATCGTCGTCTCCACTCTTCAGCTTTTGTCGAATCTTCTTTGCCATAACTGGCAACAGATATATCAATGGAACCCTTCTAAAAGGATAAACTAGATCATTGATAATAAATGACCTTCTTTGCTCAGGCCGATTTCGTTCAACTTGTGTGAAGTCGTGCCATACATGTACTCCAGGCAAAAATTCAATTTCTCTTCCATGGTCGAGCATTCTTATGCACAAATCTTTCTCTTCGTGACCATATTTCACAGGAAATGGAACGTAATAGCCTGCTTCAGCTACAGCGCTTAACCGCAGCATATGACCGCAGCCTATGTACACATTGGTGGGAATCGGTTCTGTGCGCTCTACTTGATTGAAGCGCTTTGTATCTTTTTGAAGAACATCGAAAGAAATAGCCCCTAAGTTGGGGTTCTTCTTGAACAATTCAACAGCTATCCCAATTTCATCTCTCTTTAAAAACCATGCATCATCGTCCAGACTCACGAACAATTCGGCGTCGGTGGCCTTCATCATTTTGTTTCGGGCAGCTAAAAGTCCAATACTCTCTTCTTCCCTCATCCACTTCACATCTGGAAACTGCGGTTGAAGACTCTTTGTTTCATCCGTAGACCCGTCATCAAAGACTAGTACCTCTTTGCTAGGGTACAGCTGATCCAACCCCGACTGGATGGCCTTCGGTAGTATATCACAGCGATTCTTTGTTGTTATGCCAATACAAACCTTCATTTTGAAACGTGCTTCGAGCTTTTTTTGGGATGGGCTAAACTATATGCCGTCTCTAATACATCCAGATACCGTTGCCCAATCTTTTCAGGAATGTGGTTATCTAAATGAGATTCTCCATAAGAACGGAGCTCTTTCTCTAAATCAGGGTTTTCAAGAAGTTTTACTGTCTGTTCATAAAAGCTATCAATGCTGGAAGAAGTGAAAGATATACCAGCCTTTCCAATTGCATCCAACAAGCCACCACTATCTGAAACAATGGGTAAATTACCACAAGCTATTCCCTCGAGTGCCACATTGCCGAAGGCTTCAAAATCTGATGGGATGAGTATGTATTTGTATAAATTCAGTTCTTGAATCAAGGCTTCACCGTGCATTTCACCTAGAAACTTGACTCGATCTGTCAAATCGTATTCCGCCACAAGCTCCTTCAAAGAATCCATTTCGGGTCCATTTCCAATGACAGACAAATATGCCAATGATGGATGAGAACTTCTGAGTCTATTGATAAGCTTAATGTTTAGATCACATCGCTTTTGAGACACCAACCTTCCCAAAAAAACAAAAGACTTTTGTCTTGAACTTTCAGGGATTACTCTAAATAGATTTCTTCGAAAAGGATTTGGGATTACTACAGCTTTGGGCCAGCACACATCACGGATTGGCGTACTGACTGCTATCACTTTATTCGCACTTCTAAGCCTCCATATTTTGAACTTGTCCTTCCACCCCAACTTGCCACTTGGCCTATTGATCAGTGTACGAATAGCCACCACATTCACCTTATTGAAAAAAAGTATTAACGGCCACGACAATTGTATGCTAGGGTTGTTCTCAAATACGACATCCGCCCATTTATGAGACTTGATCAGTTCCACTTTCGATGGAGATCTTAAAACGTCAAACTCGAAGGATTTCTCCCCTTTTTCAATGGTCCATGTCACTACTCGCACCTGATGTCCCGCCTCATGAAATTGAGTTGCAAGAATTTCAGAATTAACTTCAATCCCCCCTGTAAACGGATAAAACCGGTGAGTTAAAAGCAATATGTTGAGAGGCCTTTTCAATTAATTATCTTCTAAAGTCTTTAAAATGATTTGACCTGCATTTGTTAGATTAGACTCTGGAGCGAAACTCGTGTGGCATGCTGCAAGTTCATCAAAACTTGCAAAGCACAACTCTCTGCGAAAACCGACTTCGACATCTATTTCCTGTTTTGACTTGGCAAGTGGAACCCAAAGTTTAAGGCCATGCTCGAGCATAGCGATAGAAGCGCCACTTTTTCCAATTAAATCTGGGGCAATGCGAGAAACCCCAAAATCAGAAGCAAAAAAAGTCTTGCTCAATTCTTGCGCGTCCATTTCACCAAGCTTTACTATTTGAACTTTCGAACAATTATTCTTCAAATGTTCTACAAATGCTTCGGAATTTCGTGTTGGCCTCCCGCAAAATTTCAGCTCCAATTCGAAACGTTCGGAAGCGTGGTTTAACCCGTTGGAGAAAGTCAAGAAATTCTCTTTTTTCGGTGGTGCTCCGAAGTAAATACCGCGCTTGGTTCCAGTTTGAATTTGCTTCGGCTCGCTCCTTTCAGCAAATGGTATATTGCCGAAAAGGGGTAAAATTTCACTTTTCACTCCGATCCGCTGCAACATCGCTTGATACTTTTTAGTGGATGTGAATACACGCCCTTTTGGTTCCCTGGTTAAGAGTCGCTTAAGCGCCTTCTTTTGATAATGACTAATTAATCTGTCCTTGACAGACAAGTCACCATCAATGTACGATTCATGAATCATAGCCATACGAGACGCTTCTGACTTCAACTGACCATACAATCGAACGAATCCGTTGGGAATTCCCTTTTTGCTGAAAGCGTAGGGTACGTATTGCAAGAATATGAACGTTGGATTGAACGAATCGAGCACGCTTTGAATCTCCCGAAATCGATTCTCCCATGTGTCACTAGAGCTAAGGCGCTTCAACTTACCAACGAGATCACCTGAAGGATCTACATAACTATCGTTGACGGCTATGTATTGCACATCTACACCGTGTGCTTGAAGCCACTCACCTATGCGAATGCTATAATCTCCAACGCCATCTTTTCCATCCTCTAGGCATCCACATATAATAACTATCCTAACCTTTTTCACTTCCCTCCCAGATTAGATTTTCAAACCGGCCCTTCATTGAGAACTCATAAACACTTTCGTTCTTTCGGTATGAATTATCATAAAAATGCGTCACCTTATTAAGCAAACTGCTTGCGATTCCAACGTGCAATCGGTTCGAATGGATCACGTCAAATTGATTTAAGAATCTAAATATCCTTCGAGTTGTTTCTTCTACTTTTTTCTCGTCGGTCATATCGTGATCGAGATTGATCCACGCGGTCACATCTATGTTGTCAGGCGGAACTTCAACATTCGTCTTTTCAACATCTGTTCTAAATGCAAAAAGTGTGGAAGTGGCGTCCCTTCTTTTGAGGAAAAAGGAAAGCGAAACGCCATCTTTCAAAACTGCTCGTGCCACTGAACGAAGCCTAACCAGCTCAATAAGCTTTGGTGCTGGCGTTAGTTTTCCAAAGGTTGAGTCTACATCCAACTCAAACACCAGATCGCGCATTAATAAATGCTGTCCAATATTATTAAACCTAGAGATGTGCTCGAATGAAGGTTTTTCTCTAGCTATCAGAGTCGTGTTTGACCCAAGTTCTGACAACAATCGGTCATGCCCTTTAAAAGTATGTGGTAACACCACTAACTCACGAGCCTTGCGATGTACGCTTTGAATAAAGTCTGCACCATGGGAATAGTATTCCACTAAATTTCCGCCACCACCAAAAAAGATCGTTTTACCAGTCAAATCTTCATCCCCTTTTATAATACGATACTCGATTTGGTGTCTCTTTAGAAGGATATAAGTAGCACATGCAATTAAGGCATCGCCGCCATTTCCAGGGTTGGGCTTATACCAAACTTCTCTATCTCTGTACTGACCTAAAAAACTATGAATATCTAGCACAACTTCTACTCCTTCTAATTATTAAAGTATGAGCCAATGTCAATAATGCATGCCATACCAGAGTGCTCGCACTCATTCTCGATACGTTTCATACTCGAGAAAGACATATGGATCATCTTAATTTTTTCTATAAAACCGACTCACAAGTGCTGCATACTGATTCATTCGCTTCATGCGTGCCACTTTCTTTTCAGAAAACACGCTGATTGGGGAACTTACAAAATCCCAATATGCCTTATCAATGTACCGTGGTACAACTCCTCCAAAACTTCGTTTAAGCGGTTTGTTATCCCAAGGTTTAGGAACCCCAAGAGCGTGAGGTAAAATGACTTTTCCTGGAATAAAGCCCATAGCTTCTTTCCCTACAAAACTCACAGTCTCAACAGTTGACTCAATCGTTGCATTCAATGCGTCTTGATCAGTCTTTCCGAAAGGAGCAAAAGGCCCTGTATCTTCCTTATTTAACTTAGCGCCTACTAGCGATGATCGATTCAAACCTCCTATCGCTTCAGCCATTAACTCCTGATTCCTTTGCCAGTCTTCTATGAAGGAAATGCGCGATTTAGTAACTCCAACAAATCCACCGTTGGCATAAAAGGCTTCCTTAAATTTCAATTGAACGCCTCTTTGACCATAGTATTCGCGCCAAGCCACTCGCCTCGGGTGAAACTCAGCTACCGGTGAATTCACATCCTCGCAGACCGCCACTCCAGCACTCAGCCACTCGGTGATGTTGCTCCAATACTGCAGCAATACGATATCGGGATCCATATATACCATGGCTTCCGCATCGGAAGCCACCGTTTTCCAAAGCTGCAGCATGAAGTCGGGCTTGTAATTGGTAAAGTGATAATCCGTATCGAGTAAAATCAGATGAAGCCAAGTAGTATCTGTGACCTGCATCGTAACAACATGCCCCAGATTTTCAACTTCATTTTGAGACGAAGACACTACCCAGCTAGGAAGTTCTCCTCGGTAACCTGCATAGATATTACCTTCAAACCCTTTCGTGACCAAGGAATTCACCAAGCCAACCACTCCGTGATGATAATTGCGTTCAAACAACGTACAGACTGATACGTTCATTTTTTTTGGTTCTGGTTTTGGTTAGAAATCAGATTCTTCGGTCTTCAAATGTTGCGATTTAAATCGGCTAATTTCAAATAAAAAGTAGGCTAAATTCAACACCACTTGTGTGAATACGACGAAAATGTTGAATTTAAGAACTCCTTCGAGGGTTGAGACATCCATAATTAGAGCTCCTACAATAATAGATGCAATACTTATAGGAATGGAGATACCAGGGTGTACAGCCCAATTTCGGTGGGTAGTCATTCTAAAAATAGCTCCGCTGATCATTCCGGTACAACTACCAATGATGCTAAGCAGCAATGCGTAGTTCAAATTGGCGTATTGATCACCCAATACCCACAAAATTTCATCGCTAAAAAACCAGACCACCGTGATTATACCAGAGCATATGACAATCATAAGCCCAATGATTTGAAAGAAGCGCTTCAATATTTTTCCTCGATTATTCCCAGGCATTCGGGCAAAGCGCGGGTACACCAATGTGCCAAAGATGGTGTTAACCACAGTGAGCGTGACCGCAATACGCCCAAGAGCTCCAATCTGAGCAACACTTGCCGTATCGCCAAAAAAGGAAATGAGCCAGATACTTATCTGTCCTGAAACACAGAAGTATATAGCTCCAGGAAGTATTCGCTTTACAATTTTCAAAATATCCTTGCGCACTACCGGGTCTTCTTTTGCTGCCCAATTCACATACCCCTTTGACTTCTTCTTGAGGGAAATATTCATATACATCCGAGGTACCCCACTGGCCAGAATCGCGATAAAAGTCCAAGGAAAAATAAAGAGCATGAAAATGAGCATGAACCTACCCAGATTCTCCTTGATCAAATTCTTTTGAAGTGGCGTAATATCTTGGTGAAGCTTCATAGGAACGGCAAACACCGAGCCTGTCAGTGCACCCACTAAGGCTGGCACCAACGACAAGAAAATGAGAAACGCGGTCCAATTTGAAGCTCCATGATGGTGAAGCTGATAGAGCAAAATAGGAGCTGCAACTAGAATGCTCCCGATCAAGAACTTCTTTCTGAGCTCCAATCCCGTATTCAATACGCTGCCAAGTTTATCCTTATCCTTCCAGATTCTGCCGCCTTGAGCCATTACCCCAGAACCTATTCCACCATCGGCTAGAATAGTCATCACTCCCAACATCGTGTTGGCTAGCGTATAGAGCGCATATTCGTCGGTGGGAAGCAATCGCACGACAAGTATGCCGCTCAAGAGTCCGATTGCTTGTATTAAAAACTGGGCTCCACCGGTAATACCCGTTAGCTTAGCCCATTCCAATAGCTTGGTATATCCTGGAATACCTTGAGCAAAGGCGAGAAAACGGAACTTTGAATTCGGCATAGCACGGCAGTTAGCACCTTAGTAACCGTAAGTGTAAGAGCCTGTATTAGACTTCTTTGCGTCGTTTAACACGATTAATGGATTGGTGAGCTTTTGATTAGCGTAAATATCTTCTATGATTTGCAGCTGATCTTTATCTGTGTAATTGTATCGAACAATGTAAATTGATGTATCCGCAAAATCCTTCAAACTCAAGGCATCAGCCACTTTACCAACAGGAGCCGTATCGATAATGATGAAGTCATAAACCTTTTTCATCCGCTCAAATAAGTCTGCAACCTTCTCGTTCAACATAATCTCTGCTGGGTTGGGAGGAAGCGTACCTGCACCAATAATATCGAGATTCTCGTGAGCCCCTGACTTTGATATAATGCTTTCAACATTAGGCACGTCACCTACCAAATAATCCGTAAGCCCTTCCTTCTTTTCGATGTTTAAGCTCGACATCAATTTGGGTCGTCGCAAATCAAACTCGAGTATTAATACCCTCTTGCCTGTACCAGCGATACTCGTTCCGATATTGACGCAAAAGAAACTTTTTCCTTCACCACTCATACTAGAGGTCACCAGCAGTGAGTCGATAGACTTTCCTCCAGCCGAAAAATGGAGATTGGTGCGAAGGAGTCTGAACATTTCCGAAATGGGTGTTTTCGTGTTTTGTCCAGCCACCACCGTACTTCCCGTTTTATCATGGCAGATTTCTCCAAGAATGGGTGTTCGTGTAGCTTTTTCAACTTCGCGTTTCGATTCAACTCGATTGGTCAGCAAATTGCGTAGGTAGGTTCCCAGGAAAGGAACAAAAAGCCCAACGAGCAGGCTGTATGCCAGAATATTTGATTTCACCGGCGACACAGGACCTTTGGCGAGTGGCGGGTCTATGACTCTCGTATTGGAAACGGCCGCGGCAAGCGATAGAGCAGATTCTTCTTTCTTTTGGAGTAAGTAGAGGTAGATGGCTTTCTTAATCTCCTGTTCTCTCGTTATTTCCAAAAGCTGGCGCTCCATTGTGGGCACTTGTTGTAATTGATCCCCTACTATTCCCGACTTGGCAAGGAGATTTCGACGGGTTATTCGAAGCCCATTCTTAATGTTGTTCAAATTCTCGATTATGTTCTCGCGAATATTAGCCAGCTGATCATTTATATTGACTATAGATGGATTGTTGGGACGTGCCCCTGTCTGAATGCGGCGCTCACGCTCTAGTTGTAAGTCGTTGTACCGTGATATCAGGGCACTTAAAGTCAAGTCATTAATGGATAGCGTCGTCGGAACGAGGTCGAACTCATTTCCCTTCTGAGCTTTTACATAAATGTCTATCTCGTTTAGAACGGCTAACTGAATGTCTATTTCTTCAACTTCCTTCCTATTCTCTATTTTCTGGGCTAGAACCGCTTGTGCTTGAGAAGATACATCGGCCAACTCCTTTTCTTGCATGTACTCTTCCACATTTGACTCTACGTCAGTGAGTTCCTGCATCAAGTACGTCAGTCGATCTTCAATAAATTCAACCGTCTTAGAAGCAATTTGATTTTTATCATTAATCGCTTCTCGATCATAGACTTCCATCAACTTGACCAAAATATCCTTGGCCTTTTCTGGAACGGGATCTGTAAGGCTAATAGCTAATACACTCGCCTGTGAGTTGACTGGTCTCACACTTAGTCTGTTTGCATAGCTCTTCGCTACACCAAAGGCATCATGAAACTTGACAACCAATGGTTTGTTATTTTCTGAGAATGTAAACCCTTCCTTTGAAACAATTGTGAATGTCCCAAACGGCATCACCACTTCTTTTCCAAATTCATGAGAAGTCCTTTGCCCGCCAATTTCAATATCAAATTTGTTGTCACTTTTAAAGTGAAGCTTCATGGTCTTACCAAACCAAGCTGGAGTAAGCTCGTCCATAATAATCTGGACTCCGACGTCTTCTCCATACATTTCCACATCTCGAATCTGGCCTTCGATAACATAGGTAATATCCAGCCGAAGCTCAACGATAACCTTGGTCATCAAGCTCCAAGACTTAAGAACCAATATTTCGTTATCAATACTTTTTGATGTGTTTAGTAATTCAATATCACTAAACGCCGAACTTTCACTCAAGCCCCCCCCTTTCTCGTCTTTAAAGAGAAGGGTAGTACTAGCCGAATACTGCGGGGTAGCATACCGCAAATAAATAACAGCAATACCAACAGAAATGATGGCTCCTATTAAAAACCAGTACCAGAACTTGAGATACTTTCTCAAAAGTCCTTTGATTTCTTTTTGCTCTAATTTTTGTTCGAACATAGGGGAATGTTAAGCGGGCTAGCGGTTGCTTAGGGTTAAGGCAAGCGTTACAATAGTGAGTGCCGTTAAGGTTATGGACAAAATAAACTGAACGTTTTGACGCTGCAAGCTCGCTTGCGCAGCCTTGTATTTGTCAGCTTCCACGTATACAATATCGTTTTGTTGCAGGTAGTAATGGGGTGAGTTCAAAAGATCTTTGTCATTGAGATTCACCCGTATCAAACTTCTATCACCATCTTTCTCGCGGATGATGAGTACATTCTCTCTTTTTCCGATTGCACTCATATCACCAGCCAAGCTTATGGCTTCCAAAACATTGATCTTTTCAGTTTGAATGGTGTAGACAGAAGGGTTCTTCACTTCTCCCAAGATTGTCACCTTAAAATTTAGGAAGCGGATATTGACCGTAGGGTTCTCGACGTAGTCTCTATTGATAATGTTTTGAATGGTATCTGTCGCTTCTGCTTTTGTGAGTCCACCCAAATGGATCTTTCCGATTACTGGAAAATTGATAAACCCTTCATCATCTACCAAGTATCCTTCAATGGTAGTAGCAGGTTGCCCCCTGTCTGCCACATCGCTACCCAGGGTCCCAAGCACACCTTGATTGAATAGCATATTAGACTCGACACTCAAACTGGTAACGGTTATACTGAGAAGGTCGTCGGGTTGTATGGTGGGTACCACCGTATTGGTAATTTCTTTGGGAGAGTTTAAGTCCCCATCTTCAATATCACTGAAATAAACCAAGTCTCTTTTTCCACCGCAGCCGATAAGAATAAGAGCAAATAAGACGATTGTTAGTCTAGTCATTTAAGGGTTAAATTATTTAATATCACAGGATAAATCCCTGAGCAAATATATAATTCTCGAACACCCCAATGGGTATAAACTTGAAAGGGGAGCTCAGAATTTTGCAGACCTGAACAAGGCGCTTACAACTAGTCACATACGAGTTGCATCTATTATTGTTACGCATTCTTCATTCGCCTTTCCAAATGTTTTAATTTGGCTGTATGAAATGGTTCTTCCGTGCTTCCCTTGCCTTTTTTGTATTCTTTATGGGAGCTGCGGCTTTTGGACAGAATACAGAGCTGGTGACTCAACTGTCAGAAAATCTGACCGAAAGTTCGGGGCTGCTGAATATTGATGGACGCTTCGTTTCCCACAATGATTCTGGCGATGGCCCATACCTTTATGATATTGATACACTTTCGGGAGATTTCTCTCGAAGAGTAGTACTGGACAATGCTGCGCAAGTAGACTGGGAGAGCATTTGCCGAGATGAGAACTATATCTACGTAGGCGATTTTGGCAATAATGCGGGTAGCCGTCAGGACTTGAGAATTTACAAGTTGGAAATAGACGCGTACTTAAATGCAACCAACGATACCGTTCAAGTAGAGACAATTGAATTCTCTTATTCGGATCAGACCAGCTTCGAGCCAAATGCCTGGCAAACCAATTACGACGCGGAAGCTTTCCTGGCAGCCAACGACAGCCTGTACGTATTCTCTAAAAACTGGGGAAATCTCTGGACAAAAGTTTATGCCATCCCAAACTCCGCCGGAAGCCACACAGCACAATTGAGAGATAGTATTGATGTAGAAGGATTGATCACGGATGCAACTATCATCCCAGATACTGATAACATTATTCTCCTTGGCTACTCTCCTGCACTGGCACCTTTTGTTTTCACCATTCAAAATGCGAGTTTTCCCTTTCTATCAGAAGGAATTGTAGTCAAAACGCTTATCAATGTGCCAAGTGGAATGAGCGGCCAATGGGAAGGCATTGACCACCTTGAGAACCATACATTCTTTACGGGAGAAGCAAACTTTCTTGGGGATGCAGGCTTTTATAGGTGGAGTTCCGGGCATATCTTATCCACGAATACGACTCGACCAACGCCATTTTTACAATTACCAAGCCCCAATCCGGCTGACGAAATGGTCAAAATAGACCTACCAAAAGGTGGATGGTATGGCGTATTCGATTCATCTGGCAAACTGGTTTTCAAATCGAGCAACAAATTACTCGACTCTGACAGCCTAGGACGGGGCACCTTTATTATCAAGCGATTCGACAAAGACGGCGCTCCACTAGACCAAGTAAAATTGGTGGTTCCTTAGTATTTTTTTGAGCACCAAATAGATATCAACACCCCACATCCTAAAAAAAGGACAAGAATATGTTTTTCAATTAGGTATACACATTCATCCTTTTACTACCTTTGTCCTAGAATTAACATTACATTTATGTACAACGGAACAGTAAAATTCTTCAACGAGTCTAAAGGATTTGGATTTATTGTAGAAGATGAAACGAAGAACGAAGTCTTCGTACACGTAAGCGGTCTTGTCGACGAAATCAAAGAAAACGACAAAGTAACTTACAACGTTAAAGAAGGTAAGAAAGGACTTAATGCTATCGACGTAAAAGTCGTATAATTTATTTCATCAAACTTTTTTTGAGCCTCGAAGCAATTCGGGGCTTTTTTGATTTCAGGATTCCCGGAATTGTGTGCAAAATGAATCCTTTACTCGAGAATATTGAGTAGTTTCGGGCCTTTCAGAAAAATTTAAAACCATTTTATGAAGTTTCTACCTAGACTCCTTATCCTGAGTCTTTTACTCATCACTTTTTCCTGCTCGGAAAAAACAGAAGAAACATCTACATCAAAGTACAATTACGAGACCGTAGATGGTGATCCTTTAAATGCCAAAATTTACACCCTGAGTAATGGGCTAAAAGTCTTTATGTCGGTAAATAAAGACGAACCTAGAGTTGTGACACAAATTGCGGTACGAACTGGTTCTAAGCAAGACCCAGCCGACGCTACTGGTTTGGCTCACTACCTCGAGCACATGCTCTTTAAAGGGACTTCAAAATTCGGCACCAAGGATTGGGAAACTGAAAAAGTGATGCTCCAAGAGATAAGTGATCTCTACGAACTTCACCGCAACACGACAGATCCAGAAGAAAGAAAAGCGATCTACCAAAAAATTGATAGTGTTTCGGGCGAAGCTGCGAAAGTGGCCATTGCCAATGAATACGATAAAATGGTAGGTTCATTAGGTGCGCAAGGAACAAACGCCTACACCTGGTATGAGCAAACTGTTTATATCAATGACATTCCAGCCAACGAGCTGGAGAAGTGGGCAATGATCGAATCTGAGCGATTCAAAGAATTGGTACTTCGCCTTTTCCACACAGAGCTCGAAGCGGTGTATGAGGAATTCAACAGAACCCTTGACAGCGATTACCGTCGTGCCTACTATGCGATGATGCGCAACTTGTTTAAGAACCACTCTTACGGAACTCAAACTACGATCGGAACAAGTGAGCACTTGAAGAACCCTTCGATGGAAAAAATTCATGCGTACTTCCAAGAGCGCTATAAGCCAAACAACATGGCTATTGTACTTTCTGGCGACATTGACCCGGATGCGACGATCGATGTGATTGAGCAATATTTTGGTGACTACCAGCAAGGTGAACTCACCGAGTACACTTACGAAGCTGAAGAGCCGATCGCTGAGCACATCACAGTGGATGTGACTGGTGTTCAACCAGAGTTTGTAAATATCGGATTCCGTCTTCCCGGAGCTGGTACTCCAGAAGCAATGAAGCTGAGAGTAATGGACGGAATCTTGTCTAATGGTCAGGCAGGACTCATAGACTTGAATCTAAATCAGCAACAAAAGGTGCTCCAGGCCTATTCATCACCATCTGTGTTTAAAGACTATTCTGTTTTCACCCTTTCTGGAAACCCAAGAGAAGGTCAAGAGCTCGATGAAGTTGCTTCTCTCCTACTCGAACAACTCGATATGGTGAAAAAGGGTGAGTTTGATGATTGGATGGTTGAAGCAGTAGTAAATGACATGAAGCTGCGCGAACTTGAAGGCCTTGAATCAAACTGGAGTCGTGCTGGAAAAATGGTAGATGCCTTCGTTTACGGTCGTGATTGGAGCGATGTGGTCGGCGATTTTGATGCGATGGCTAAATTGACGAAGCAAGATATCATGGACTTCGCCAACGCAAACTTTAGTGATAACTACGTTCAAGTAAACAAACACCTTGGCGCAAACAACGCTGTGAAAGTTGAAAAACCGACAATCACGCCGGTTGATATCGACCGTGAAGCCAAATCGCCTTTCTACGTTGAATGGGATGCGATTGAGTCTGGAAGATTGACTCCCGTTTTCATCGATTACGAAAATGCGATTGACAACAGCACGTTCGCCAATGATGTTGAGTTTAGCACCATTCACAACGATTTGAACGAATTGTTTAGTCTGTACTACATTTTGGACATGGGATCTGACAACGATCTGGAAATGGCCTTGGCAGTGGAATACTTACCGTTCTTGGGAACGGAAAACATGAGCGCACAAGACCTTCAAAAAGAACTCTTCAAGCTAGGACTTAGTTTTGACGTATTCAGTTCTAGAGAGCGCATTTATGTGACGCTAAGCGGACTGTCTAAGTCGTTTGATCAAGGTGTGGCACTCTTCGAAGATGTATTGGCCAACGCCAAAGCTGATCCACAAGCTTACCAAGATATGGTAGCCGGAAAACTAAAAGAGCGTCAAGATGCCATGAAGAGCAAAGGACAAATCCTTCAACGTGCAATGGCTCAATACGCTCAGTACGGAGAAAACACGCCGTTGAAACACATCCTCACGGCCGACCAATTGTCGCAAATCGATCCGGAAGTGCTTACGTCAAAGTTGAAAGATTTGACATCTTACCGCCACCGCATGTTCTACTACGGACCAGAAAGCACAGACAAGGTGAAAGAAGTAATTGGCAAGTACCACAAGCTTCCAGATACTTTCCTTGAATACCCTGAAGCTGTTGAGTTTCCTGAGCTAGAGATGACGGAAAACAAAGTGTACTTCGCAGACTACGACATGGTACAAGGTGAAATGCTTATGGTATCGAAAGGGCCTAAGTTTGACGAAAGCCTCGTTCCTGAAGCGAGCTTATTCAACCAGTACTTCGGAAGCGGGTTGTCATCTATTGTATTTCAGGAAATAAGAGAGTCGAAAGCTCTTGCCTACTCTGCTTATAGCGGTGTATCGATTCCTAGAGATGCAGATGATTCGCACTACATCAGAGCTTACATCGGTGCTCAGGTCGACAAGCTGCCTGAAGCTACTGAAGCGATGTTGGCATTGATGAACGACATTCCGAGATCTGATATTCAGTTTGAGTCTGCTCGTGATGCAGCCATGAAGAAAATCGAAACAAACCGCACCACGCGTGAGAATATCTTCTGGAGCTACCAAACGGCAAAAGAGCGCGGGTTAGACTATGATATGAATAAGGTCATCTACGATTCACTCAAAACCATGACCTTTGAAGATGTGGAAGGATTCTTTAACGAGAATGTAAAAGGTAACAACTACACCTACTGCGTCATCGCAAATGAAGAAATGGTAGACAAAGATGTTCTTGAAAACTTGGGCACACTAGAAGTGCTAAGTTTAGAAGAACTTTTCGGATACCCAGAAACAAAAGAAGAGAAATTTAGAAATTAGCGGAATATCCCTTTTATAAAGGAAAGCCTTCCGCCTTTGGTGGAAGGCTTTTTTATTTCGCATATAATTAGTTCAAGTGGACTTAAAAGAACACTATAAAATCAATACTCAGATTGCCATTCCAGTAATGATCAGTCAGCTCGGACACATCTTTGTCGGAGTAGCAGACAGCATTATGGTAGGACAACTCGGGACCATACCCTTGGCCGCAGTGGCTTTTGGAAACAGCATATTTGCTATGATTATGGTTTTTGGAATTGGCCTAACCAATGGGCTGACACCGTTGGTTGCGCGGTCTGACGGAAAAGGTCAAACGCATGTTCCTGGTGTATTGCTGCGCCACAGTTTTTGGCTTAACCTTGTGAGTGCCATCAGCCTTGTAGGAGTAATAATAAGCATTATCCCGCTCACTAAGTTTATGGGGCAGGACCCCGAAGTGCTCCAGCTAGCCATCCCCTACCTGATCACTATTGGCGTATCACTGATCCCAATGATGCTGTTTATGACTTTCAAGCAGTTTGCAGAAGGTCTATCAGATACCAAAACGGCAATGTTGCTCACGCTTTGCGTAAACGTGATCAACATTCTGCTAAACTATGCACTGATCTACGGTAAATTCGGATTCCCCGAACTAGGCATGGCCGGTGCCGGCTGGGCTACATTGATCGCCAGAATCATTATGATGGTATTGATGTGGCTCTACATCACACGTCACAAGCGTTTTGCTACGTATGAACTTGGCCTTCGAGTAAGACATTACCGCCAAAAAATTCTGCGTCGCTTGCTTCAAGTAGGTGTACCCACCGGACTGCAATACATTTTTGAAGTCAGTGCTTTTAGTCTTGCGGCGATTTTTGCCGGAGCGATAAATGCGGTTGCGCTGGCTGCGCATCAAATTGCCATCAACATTGCCAGTGTGAGCTATATGGCGGTTACGGGTCTTGGCGCTGCCGCTACAGTGCGCGTGGGAAATCAGGCGGGAAAAAATGACATTCCGAATTTGAAGACGGCTTCGCAGACTATTTTGTACATGGCACTAGCCTGGATGGGTTTTAGTGGACTAGTCATATTCTTCTTCAGGGAGAATCTAGCTGGCTTCTACACCGACGACCCCGTTGTTCTCGAATTGGCGGCCAAAATGCTAATCGTCGTGGTGGTCTTCCAACTTTCGGATGGCCTGCAAAATGTGGCACTCGGTGCGCTCCGCGGACTCACTGATGTAAAAGTGCCAACGTTTATCACCTTCGCTGCCTATTGGCTGCTTACCCTTCCGCTAGCCTTCCTTGCTTCGCGATCACCAGATTGGGGAGCCATGGGTATTTGGTACGCATTGGCATTTGGACTCACGGTTTCATCTGTCCTTTTATGGACTCGCTTTCAGCGTAGGATAAAAATCCTGGCAATTTCATAAGCCAATTTGTTACCTTTTGATGTCTTGATGCACTATAGCATATAAACGAGCTAGACTGGAACCGACAACGTGGTTGTAGATGAGCAAAAATTGGTTGCCGATTGCCTGAAGGGTAAGCGCACCGCTCAAAAGGGCCTGTACGACAAGTACAAAGGGCTCATGTTTGCGGTATGCCTGAGGTATGCCCAGTCCAGACCTGAAGCTGAAGACATGCTCCAAGAAGGATTTATAAAAGTGTTCAGAGATTTACCTTCTTACAAGCCAACAGGGCCATTGGGTGGATGGATCAGAACGGTGATTGTGCACACCGCGTTGGAACAGATTCGCAAGAAAAGAATCAAAACCCAATCGAGCTACGACAATATTGTGCCGCTCACCGGTCATCCTCAAGAAACACCTCTTGAAGACCTGACGGCTAAGGAGTTGGTTCAGTTCATTAGTTCCTTGCCCGAAGAATACCGACTCGTTTTTAACCTCTATGCCATCGAAGGGTACAGTCACGCCGAGATTGCCGAATTACTCGACATCTCCGTGGCTAATTCTAAGGTGAGATTGAGCAGAGCGCGAGCCGCTTTAAAGCGCACAGTTGAAGCAAATTACTCATACAGATCGAAATGAGCGAAGAACAAGAAATAGATGGTGTTGTTCGATCTAAACTGATCGACTACGAAGAAATTCCCAGTGCTGCCGTATGGGATGGCGTAGACGCCAACCTCAATACTGGCCGCAAGCGATTTCCGTTTTTCTATTGGTTGATTGTTGGCGTATTACTTGGTGGAGTGGCCGTGAGCTTGGCCTATGAACTCAGCGAAAAGCCAACGTACCATCCCAGACAAACGCCGTACGTTTCGAATGACAAATCAAACAGCGAATTAAATGATTGGTTAGCGGACTTAAGTACCAAAAATTCGGCTGAGTCTCAACCATCTTTGAAGCAGCCATACATGGAAGGATCAATCGAACCTGAACCATCTGCTAACGCGAAACATGTAGAAACTCCGACCAAATCACCCAGCCAATCCAGAGCCACTAAGACAGACCTAAGCCCCAGACCAGGTGTTTCCAGCTCATATTCCGATAGCGAAAATAAATCTTTGGCAGATGAAGGTAATTCGAGAGGGACTAATCCTATCCAACCACCTGCCCGCTCAGCAAGCATTTTTCACCTTGAAGATCCAAGTATGATACCCCTTCTTAGTCTTGTGGCCATCGATCAAGACATTTCTAAAAACCTGTGGAATAGGTCGAAAACAGACTTGGATCTTCGCCCAAAGGGAATTTGGTATATAGGCGCATTTGTTGGCTATGACTTGAATGGTAAAGACGCCGAGGCCAAAGGTTCGCTTCCAGCTTACCAGGACAGCTTGTTGGTTACTGAAGAAAACGCCAACCACTTTGGGGGTGGTTTTCTCGCTTCATACCGTACGCCATCAGGATGGCGTTTCTCATCTTCAATCTCATTTGGCAAATGGTGTCAATCTACTGCCTATGATTTAAAAATATCAGGCCAGTACGAAACATCAGGAAACCCGACGGGAACTCTTGAGCAGGGTGTAATTACATCCGTTGGAAACGGGAATATTGTGGTAAACTACGACGAGTTAGATTTTTTGCCATCTACAGCGCTTTCTCCTGAAGTCTATAGCCTTTCTTATCGCACCGAAGAGTGTTATTCTCGGTTAAGTATTCCACTAGAAATAGGTTACGAACTCAATTTTGGAAGGTTCAATTTGGTTCCTGAACTATCAGCTGGGTATGCCTATTTCTTCAACTATCAGCGATCAGAAACAGCCAGCGCGGAGCTTCCATCTCTGCGTTTTGAAAAGACGAGCGATTTTAACCACCACACGGTATACTTGGGCTTTGGCGGACAAGTCGAGTATTCGATTACCGATAGGTGGTCTATCGGAGTGGGTTATACCAATCAACAATGGATTACGCCGCTATTCGAAACCGAGAATTTCGAAACATCACCTCGAATACAGAGCATGCAGGCTCAATTTCTCTTCCGCTTGTAACCAATTGACTGCACAGTGCACTAGTACTGATGAACAATTAAACACATACAAAATGAAATCAGCTATCCCATTTTTAGTCATTGGCCTCCTATTTGCATCGTGTTCCGATGACGATGACAACAGTCAGCCATCAAGTCCAGACAAGCCAGCACCAGCAATTGACCTCGCCGACCTTCAACCAGGTCAGAAGTCTATGTACTTAAAATACGAATCTATTTGCGGGTTGGAAGATTCTTTCGTTTTCACCAGAGACACGCTCGTTGTGGAAGTGAAGGAAGATGATGGCAGTTTGATCTTCCACGAGAGCTATACAGATGGATCGCCAAACGTGATTGGCATGGAGCCTACATCTCACCAGGTGATTCAAAAAGATGGATACATTCTAATTCCAGAGCGCTTTAGTTCTACCCTATTTTTCTTTTACGGAAATGATACCGTTTTCACCCATTCTCCGCACGATGTGGAGTTGAGCCAAGGACTTTGTTTTGTAGAACACGAAAATGGAGATCCCTTTATCGGTGAAGAAATTGGGAGAATCACCGACTTCAATGTAGGGGATGTGACGGTTGGAGAAAACAAAATAGTGTCATGCGTGCCACCCATTTTGAATCTAAACGCCTACCTGATCTACAATGAGAATCAGCTCGTGGTAAGCCATACCATTGATGAGAATTTGCTTCAAATGCACATCGATGGATTTAGGCTTTTGGAAGAGTAAAATATCAAGGATTTTCGGGAAGTGGTCTACTCGGCACAAGCACCTTGTAGATCTCTTCCTGAATATTCGTCCGAATATCCATCTTGGCCAGTCGCTTGTTTTCTGCACTCGGATATACACGGTTTGAAAGGAAAACGTAAATAATATTCTCTGTAGGATCAGCCCAGGCAATCGTTCCAGTAAACCCAGAGTGGCCAAAAGAATCGAAGGAAACACATTTGCAAGTTGGTCCAGGCCCATCGGGAATCACTGGTTTATCAAAGCCAGCCCCTCTTCTATTTTCATCCAATTCGTCTTCGCAGTACTGACACTTGGTATACTCTGCTACAGTAGTTGATTCCAAAATTTTCACCCCGCCATACATCCCATTGTTTAGAAACATCTGCATTATGGCAGCCACATCGTACGCATTCGAAAATATACCGGCATGGCCACCAACGCCACCTTGCATTGCTGCTCCAGGATCGTGGGTATACCCAATAAGAAGTTGATTTCTGAAGTATCGGTCGTATTCAGTTGGCACGATCTCATCAGCGTCTATTCGCCCCAAAGGTAAATACCCGATGCGCTGCAGTCCCATGGGTTTGTAGATATGCTGGTAGGCAAATGAATCTACTCGCATTCCCGATTGCCGCTTGATGATTTCGCGCATAAAGTAGTACCCGAGATCGCTGTATTTATATTCGCCTTTCTTGTTGAGTGGTGTTGCCAAAATTTTGGTGAGCAATGAATCACTGTAGCGATGGTCGATGTACATATCCCTGGCCACTTCCACGCTGTAGATATCCGTCTGAACACTGCTGTATAAAGCCGAGTCTGGAGCACCATCCTTCACCGTCTCCATATAGAAAGGAACCCACGGTTTTAATCCGGCTACGTGAGCCAGCATTTGCCGTGAAGTAAGATTGGCGTAAGGACTCTTTTTATCAATTTCGGGAAAGTACGTTTTCATAGGTTCATCGAGCGAAAACTTCCCCATGTCCTGAAGTTTCATCAAACTAACCGTGGTGGCCACTACCTTGGTAATGGACGCAATGTCGTACACATCACTCGGTTTCACCGGATCTTTTTTTTCGTAGGTGTGATAGCCAAATGCTTTGTCGTAGATCACTCGTCCGCCTTGAGCTACCAGGATCTGCGCACCGGGGTAAGCCTTTTTCGAAAGACCCAATTCAGCAATGCTATCAACCTTGTGGAAGGACTTTCCATAATAGTCGAGAACGGGCTGAGTAGCAGTTTGAAGTCGTTGGATGGCCTGAATTTTTAATCCATGCTGGGCTGGAAATCGAGCCCCGATTCGCACGGGCAACTTTCCATCTACATCGTTTACTCCTACCAGGGCATCAGCTGCGGCGCGATGCATGATCTGGTCATCTTGGTATCCGATCAATATGGCTTTGAACGCCTGAGTATCGCCCAATTTCTCTAGTGCATAGGGATTTCCCATATGCACCAAGATTGTGCTAGTCTGTTTTCCGAGAGCTTCAGCCAGACCGATTGCACTTTGTGATAATCCGAAGTTCCTGCTCGGTCGATTATTGGTGCCACTGATGTGAACAATGACTGTATCGTATTGAGCTAATTTCTTTAACCACAATTCCCGATCGGATGAAGAAATATCTGATGGAAGGGAAAAATGGTCGTGCGGAATATAACCACGTAGGGCCTTTGCAAATGCCTTTCCATCTCCACCGATTGTCAATACACCTACCGTAGTACTATCTGCAAGCTGGATGGGAAGAATAGAATCCTCATTCTTGATCACGGTCATAGCCGCTTCCGACAATCGCTTCTTGAGCATCAAGGCTGCTGGTGTATTGATATCTTCGATTACATGATACTCGTCTACAAAGCGTTCTTGGTCAAGCCCAAGCCATTCTTTCGCTCGGAGTATCTTCAACACACTTTGATCCAGATTCTTTTCCGAATAGTCGCCCGACTTAATCGCCTTTTTGATGAGCTCCACAGCTTTGCTCACGTCTTCTGCAAAAAGCAAGACATCATTTCCCGCTTGAGCTGCCATCAGATCGACTTGCCCAGGCTCATAAAAACTGGCAACACCTTTCATATTGAGCGCGTCGGTAAAAATCAAACCTTGGAAACCGTATTGATCTTTAAGCAGATCCGTTACAATTTCGGGTGAAAGGGTGCTCGCTCTGTTTTTGGTACTATCGAGTGCAGGTACGGAAAGGTGAGCCACCATCACAGATGAAAGGCCATCATCGATTAGTTTTCGGAAGGGGTATAACTCCACATTCGAGAGTCGCTCCGCATCGTGCTTAATCACAGGAAGATTGTGGTGAGAGTCGGTTTCCGTATCTCCATGGCCAGGGAAATGCTTGGCATTTGCCATCGTTCCAGCTGCTTCAAGACCCTTCATGTAGGCATCTCCCTTTCGGGTGACCAAAAGCTTATTTTCTCCAAAAGATCGACTGTTGATTACTGGATTTTTGGGGTTGTTGTTGACATCCACCACTGGAGCAAAATTGATATGCACCCCAATTCGACGACATTGGCGCCCAATCTCCATTCCCATGCGGTAAATGAGTGTATCGTTTTGAACAGCGCCAAGGGTGAGCTGACGAGGAAACTTAATGGTACTATCGAGGCGCATGCCCAGGCCCCACTCAGCATCCATACCAACCCACAGCGGGTACTTCGCTTTCTTTTGGAGGGCATTGTACATTTTCACTTCGCGCTGGGGTCCACCTTGAAAGAAAATCACACCACCAATGTGGTAGTCTTCAACCAATTTGATCAGCTCCTTTTCGTGTTCCTGATCTCTGTTGCTATAGGCCGCCACCATGAATAGCTGCCCAATTTTTTCTTCAAGCGTCATCTGTGAAATCACAGAATCGGCCCATTGAGACTCAGATTGAAGAAATAGTGGTGCCTTTATGTCACCTTGAGCCTGTACCCAAATGGATATCATACTGACAAAAGCGACAGAAAGAAAGGATTTCATGTTCATGGAGCGATATTTGTTAACGAAATTACAATCCACCTAGGGGCATAACGTAAAAGTCTACGCTATTTATTCACATGATGGTGTATTTTTTAGTGCGATCTTTACGTTTTGTTCGTACGTGGGAAAATGAATAAAGTTTAAACCCGAAATTATGAGAGCTCCCAGACTTCCTTCCATCTTCAAGCTGACTGACAACTCGCATAAGCAGTTTCACTATCAGCCTAGAACTTACAACGAGCAAAAGGAGAGATTGGAGAAGCGTAGGAAGGAGATAGAACGAGATATTGAGCTTGAAAACAGGACGCGAGGTGATGTACGAGCTGAATCGCGAACGAGAATTTCAGACTCGTGGATAAGACGTGAAACTAGAAGGCAACAACGCAACTCAAGCAAGAGGGTTTTATTAATTTTGGCAGCGTTAGCCATCCTTGTTTATCTCATATTCAATAATACCGACTTTCTGACCTAATGCCAGATATCATACAGTTACTTCCAGATGCCGTAGCCAATCAAATAGCCGCAGGTGAAGTGGTTCAGCGACCCGCTTCGGCCGTGAAGGAAATGTTAGAAAATGCCATTGACGCAGGGGCCACCGAGATCAAACTCATTGTAAAGGACGCTGGAAAAACCCTGATCCAAGTGATAGACAATGGCTGTGGAATGAGTGAAACCGACGCGCGTATGTGCTTCGAGCGTCATGCCACATCCAAAATAAGACAAGCCGACGAGTTGTTTCGGATTCGTACCAAAGGGTTTCGAGGTGAAGCAATGGCTTCGATTGCGGCTATTGCCCATGTAGATCTAAAAACCCGTCTACGCGAAAATGAAGTGGGTACACATATCAGCATTGCCGGAAGCGAAATTGAAAACCAGGTGCCTTGCGGGACCTCGGCCGGAACTTCGATCGCTGTTAAAAACCTGTTCTTTAACACCCCGGCGCGCCGAAATTTTCTAAAGTCGGATTCTGTGGAAATGCGCCACATTGTTGAAGAGTTTGAACGTGTAGCCTTGGCGCACCCCGAGATTTCTTTTTCGGCAACGCACAACAACTCCGAGCTTTTCAACGTCAAAGCATCGCCGATGCGACAGCGCATTGTCAACCTTTTTGGTCCAAAGTACAATGAGCGCTTGGTTCCCGTCAAGGAAGAAACTGCGATTGTAAAGCTAGAGGGCTTTGTTGGCAAACCTGAATATGCCAAAAAGACGCGTGGAGAACAGTATCTCTTTGTGAACAATCGGTTTATTAAGAGTACTTACCTCAACCACGCCATCGCTTCAGCATACGATGAATTAATTTCAAAAGGGTCACACCCTACCTACTTTTTGTATCTGCAGGTGGATCCATCGACTATTGATGTCAACATTCACCCGACTAAAACGGAAGTGAAGTTTTCAGAAGAGCGATCGATCTACGCGATTATCCACTCTGCCGTTAGAAATAGCTTGGGTAAATACAATATCGCTCCGAGCCTTGACTTCGAGCAGGAAGATGTCTTCAATGTGGCTCCAATGCCTTCGAATGTTGAAATCGCTCCTCCTGAAACCAAAGACTTTAGTTTCAATCCGTTTGAGACGGAAGGGACGCGTTCTGCGGCATCTTCAAGTTTTCAGTCGGGCCGTGCTCAGAGCCACCGATCGGCTTCGCCCAATGGATGGGAAGACCTATACAAAGTAGCGGCGAAGGATGAAAAGCAGGAAGCGCTTTTTGATCGGGAAGAAGAAGAAATGTTTGCGACGAGTGCCTACCAAGAAACCACGCAGCGACCAGTATTCCAGCTCCTTCAAAAGTACATCTGCACCACCATCAAAAGTGGGATGATCATTATCGATCAGCAGCGTGCACATGAGCGTGTACTTTACGAAAAGGCCTTGGAAGCGCTCAACAATCAGGGAGCGCACAGCCAGCAAGAACTGTTTCCACAAACTATTGAACTCAGTGCTGGAGATTGTGCCCTTCTCGAAGATTTGAAAGAAGAGCTCTATCTGCTAGGCTTTACCATCGACCAGTTCGGACAAGGGTCCATCGTGGTAAACGGATCGCCTGCTGAAGCGGCGGGTCAATCCCTTCAAGCGCTGATCGAGACCTTCTTGGAGCAGTACAAGAATTCGGCTGGAGAGCTCGAAAATCAGCCGCGTGAAAGACTAGCGAGAAGCATGGCGCGCAGCCTTCGCATTAAGTCTGGTAAAACACTCGATAAATCGGAAATGCTTCACTTGATTGATCAGCTGTTTGCATGCGCTCAGCCTTCAAACACCCCAAGCGGTAAGCCGATTATTCTGTCATTCAACGAAGAATTCCTTCTACAAAAATTTAAAGCTTGATGAACCAATTCAGAACTGGAGGCGTCTTTGCCAACATGCCGGTAGTCGTCAAAAACCTTCTCATCATTAATGGTTTGATGTTTTTGGCCACCGTGGTGCTCGAACAACAAGGCGTGAACCTAGGAAGTATTCTTGGAGCGTACTACTACGACTCGCCCTATTTTGAACCTTGGCAGATCGTAACTCACATGTTCATGCATGGAAGTTTCACCCACCTTTTCTTCAACATGTTCGCTTTATGGATGTTCGGGACAGCCATAGAACGGGTTTGGGGAGCAAAACGCTTTTTGAATTACTACCTGATCACTGGGTTTGGAGCTTTCTTATTGCACTACGGTGTTGTGGCCTTTCAAGTGCATCAACTCATTGCCGAACTTGGACCTGATGCCGTAAATACCATTAAAACTGATGGAATAGCTCTCTGGCAATCTGGCCAAAACTATCGGGGTCCCCTTGGTGAGCTAAATGCACTTTACAATATCCCAGTAGTGGGTGCTTCGGGAGCGGTCTTTGGACTTTTGCTCGCCTTCGGTATGATGTATCCAAACATGCGACTCATCATGCTCTTTTTCCCAATACCGATCAAGGCCAAGTATTTCGTGATGATCTATGGAGCAATCGAATTGTTTTCTGGCATAGCCAATCAACCTGGTGATAATATTGCGCACTTTGCCCACCTTGGAGGAATGCTCTTCGGATATTTGTTGATCAAATACTGGAACAATAACCAAAAGCACTACAGAGAATATTAAGTATGTCATCAATCATAGACGATATCAAAAGCTTGTATCGCAATGGCGATATCGTGATTCGCTTTCTCTTTATCAATGTTGCCGTTTTCCTGTTTATGACTTTGGTCGGGATCGCGGGTTTTTTCTACAAAACTGATTTTGTTGGCGCCGTGTTACCCTGGCTTTCAGGGTCATCTGACTTGCTCACTTTAGCTACTCGGCCATGGACGATTCTCACGTACATGTTTCTCCACGAGGAGATTTGGCACTTACTCGGAAACATGTTGATTCTATTTTACGGTGGTAGACTCTTCACCCAATTTTTCAGCTCAAAGAAATATGTAGCGGTCTATATCCTTTCTGGTCTCAGCGGATTAGCCACCTACTTGTTAGCCTACAATATTTTCCCGGTGTACAGCGGAGCCAGTAGCATCATTTACGGAGCTTCAGCTTCTGTGATTGGTGTGCTGGTAGCCATCGCCACTTATACACCCAACATGGAGATTAGACTCTTACTCATTGGGAATGTAAAGCTCAAGTACGTCGCGCTTTTCTTTGTTCTTGTAGACTTGCTTTTTCTCGATGGATCGAACTCTGGTGGGCATGTCGCTCACCTTGGTGGTGCCTTATTCGGGTTTCTCTGGAGCTCATCCTTGAAGAATGGAACGGATTTGGCAAAACCGTTTTACAGCATTGGAGATTTTGTAGCCAACTTGTTTAAGCGCGGCCCCAAAATGAAGGTGGCTTCAAATTCAAAAGGATACAAAGCACAGTACTACGAAACACATTCCAAAGAGTCGAAAGTACAGCAACAAACCATTGACAAAATATTAGAGAAGATTTCGCGGAGCGGATACGATAGCTTGTCGAAGGAAGAAAAGGAACTCTTATTTAAAGCGAGTAAAAAGTAGTGATCAAGTGGCTTAGATCTATCAGCAAGCGATTGATTATCACATTGAATGTGATAGCCGTTGTTTGTTTGTTACTGGCCTATCTTTCTACTACGGTTAGTCCCGAGTCCGTTCCAGCTCTTGCCTTTTTTGGAATAGCGTATAGCGTGGTCCTGCTCATCAATTTGTGCTTTATCGCGTTTTGGCTACTAGTCAAGAAATCGTGGGCCCTTCTGTCCACTCTGACCATCCTTCTGGGAATAGGGCATTTTAACGCCTTTGTGCAGGTGTTACCCAATATGCGAGGTGAGCCAGATTCACACAAAAGCATCAAAGTATATTCCCAAAATGTGAAGCTTTTTAGCTGGTACAACTGGCGCAAGAATATTGAAGAACGAGACGTGATGGTCCGAAATATTCAAGCTGCTGAAGCCGATATCTATTGTTTCCAAGAGTATTTTCACCACTCAGGACCTGGGGTATTCGAAACGAGCAACCTACTGAAGCGGAAGCTCGAGGCATCTAACGTACACGAAGAATTTACGGTTTCGCTTTATCGGGAACAGCACTACGGCATCGCTACATTTAGCAAATACCCAATCATAGATCAGGGGCGGATAGACTTCGATCAGGAAAGGAGTAACGTCTGCATCTTTTCGGACATTGTGGCCTTTGGCGATACTATTAGAGTGTACAATGCCCATGTGGCTTCCATTCGCTTTTCTTCTGACGATTACAAGTTTGTAGATGAACTCCAAAAGAATGAATCGAAAAAGCCGGAACTCAAAGAAGGTATCCCGATCATTCGCCGATTGACTTCCGCTTTTAGAAAGCGCGTAGCCCAAGTAGGTGCCATTCGCGAACACATTGAAAAAAGCCCCTACCCTGTTATTCTATGTGGCGATTTCAATGACACCCCTGTGTCGTACTCGTACAACAACATCACGGAGATTCTAGTCGACTCTTTTCGGGAAAGTGGTTGGGGGATCGGAAGCACGTACATCGGTAAGTTTCCTTCCTTCCGGATCGACTACGTTTTTCACTCACCCCGCTTTACGGGCTTTGATTACGAGCGTCACGATGAGGAAATATCAGATCACCACGGTATTTCCACCAAGCTAAGCTGGGACTAGAGCTTCATTTTGACTCTTCTGAGATCAAGGACATTCATCGGATTTTTATCCAAACCAGAAACATCCTTCGAGACAAATCGCATGACCTGATCATAGTAAAGCGGAATAATAGGAGCTTGGCTCATCATCAAGCTATCCATTTGGTAGTACAACCTGCTTCGCTCCTTGGGGTCGGTTTTGGCTAATGCCAAGGTATATAGCGAGTCAAAGCGGGCATCAGAAAAGTGCGAGTAGTTCGGCCCTTTTGGAGAAGCATAAGGACTATAGAAAAGAGCCATAAAGTTTTCGTCGTCGGGATAGTCGGCTAGCCAAGACTTCCGAAAAAACGGCAGCTCTCCGCGAGCCGCTAGCTCTCGGTGTACCGAAGCCGGTAGTACATCCACCTTCACATCTATTCCAAATTGCGACATCTGATGCTGGGCATACTCACAGAGATCCACGTAGTCAGTAGTCGTACTGAGCGTCAAGGTAGGTAGCCCTTCTCCATTGGGGAAACCCGCACGAGCTAGCAAAGATCGCACTGAGTCGGGGTTATACGAATAGCCATGCGGATAATATCCCGGCATTCCCTTCGGGATAAAACCACCATTGGCGGGTTGGTACACGTTATTTCTCAGATAGCGAACCATCGACTTTCTGTCGATGGCGTAATTGAGTGCCTTTCGCAATCTGGCGTCAAGCCATACATAATCTTCGGGTTGGTTGGCATCGATCATAAATCCCAGGTAATCCGTCTTCAAGAAAGGGTGACTTTCCAGATAGATCTCATCTTCATATTTTGGATTGAGTTCGCCAGTAGGTGTCAAGAGCTCATCGCTGTAGCTGGTGTGAAGTCCCGACATGAAATCGAAATTTCCCTTAAGAAAATCGAGATAAGCAGCCCCCTTGTCAGGAACAAATGAAACCGAAACCGCATCGATGTATGGAAGGGGGTTCCCTGACTCATCGCTCTCGAAGTAGTTTTCGTTTTTTAGAAGAACCAGTCGAGTGCCTTCGTACCAAAAATTGAATTTAAACGGTCCCGTTCCCACTGGGTTTTGACGAAAATCATCTCCATACTTCTCGATCGCTTCTTTTGGAATGACTGAGCAGTATTTCATTCCGAGCAGTCCTAAAAACGGTGGAAAAGGCCTAGCGAGCCGAACTTTTAGAGTGGTGTCGTCGATCGCTTCAAACGGATTTTCAGTACTAAGAGCATCAAAAACCCATGTACCTGGGCTGGTTAGTTTTGGATCCAGGATTCGCGAAAAACTGAAAACAAAATCAGAAGCGACTACCCTCCTGCCCTTTCCTTTTTCAAAGCAAGCATTATCGTGGAAATACACTTCTGGATCGAGGTAGAAAGTATAGGTCGTGCCCAAACTATCGATGGTCCACGACTTCGCAATAGCTGGTATAATTTGGAGATCTTCATCAATTTCCACCAATCCATTATAGAGCATATTGCAAGCCCAGAGATTCTCCAAGTTTCGGCTAAAGGCTGGATCGAGTGATGAAATTCCCGCGGACTCATTGTATCGAAAGATCATCTTGTCGCTGTGATCGCGATTCTTTCCACAGCCACCCACAAGCAGAACCGTCAGAGCAAAGATCAACAGAAACACCGATTTCTTTCCTTCAATCAGATCAGCACAATTCACATCAGCGATAGATTTCATAGGAGAAAATTACAGAATGCCTAGAACGGTGCGGCCATTATTTTTGGTACTTATCCATCTCTGAAATTGGAAAACCAAGTGGGTGAGAAAACAGGGATGAATGGTACTTTGGGAAAGGCGCAAGCACAAAACAAAAAAGGGGAGCAAAAGCTCCCCTTTCAAAGAATTTTGACAATTCAGAATTACTGAACTACCACACGCTGAGTTACAGCGCTATTGTCTTTTGTATTGATGAACTGAATCATGTAGATACCAGCTTCAACATTGTCCAAGTTCACTGTAGCGATTGAACTTGAGTTCAAAACTGCTTTCTGGCTGTGAATCATTCTTCCTGCCATATCCATAACGTGGATATTGTAGTTTCCAGCTTCACCAGCATTACGGATTGTAAACTGACCGTTGTTTGGATTAGGGAAGATTGAGAATTCAGCTTTTTCAGCTTCAGAAACGCCAACAGAACCTTCACAAGTCAATGATGGGAATCCGTTGTTAGTGGCTGTATTCTGAGAGTCGAAACAGTGACCCAATTCGCTAATACCAATGATGTAAGTACCATCAATTGGAGCAGTCCATGTAACGGTACAATCTTCAACGTATACTACTAGGTCACCATTAGGATCTGTTACTGAAATAGCAGCATCCCAAG
Organism: Bacteroidia bacterium; assembly: GCA_030427905.1. GTDB lineage: Bacteria > Bacteroidota > Bacteroidia > Flavobacteriales_D > Cryomorphaceae > CBDDKU01. Next base: position 60,882 of record JAUICL010000004.1, on the reverse strand, counting down.
CACCTGCACTACCACCTTCACAGAAGGCGAACGTGTATGTAGTACCAGCAACAAAGTTGTCGATTGTGTAAGATTCGCTAGCAAAGATTTCGAAAGCAGTGATTTCATTCACAGGACAAACACCATCTTCGTCAGCTTCAGGTGCTCCACCGAATTCACTGTTGAAGTCAGTCCAAGGCCCAGCATTGTATGTCAAACATGTATCTGGCTCACCTGCACAAGTTACAGCTGTGATATTTACAGTATAGTCATCAAGAATCTGAGATCCTTCTGAACTCATTACTGGGTAGTAGTAAGTACCAGCTTCTAGTCCTACGAAAGAAATTGAAATATTCTCACCAGCATCACAGGCATCTAGTGTGAAATCAAAAGCTCCAACAATGGTTTCGTCATTTGCTAAATCAACTGGACATGCATTACTTAAGAAAGTGTAAGCATTCACTTGATCAACAGTTGTTCCACACATATCGAGTGTTACGTCAGCACAATCAGTAATTGTAAAAGCTTCCCATACATGTGCTTGGCCAAGACCGATACCATCAACAGCATCAGTACCTGAACCAGTAACCGTAGAAGTTGCTCCGTCGATAACTACATCTTGAACAGTTGCACCATCGCAAAAGCTGTTCGCTGGAACATCACCAAGATCAATCAAAGAAATGGTGTAAGAACCAGCTGCAGCATCTCCATAAGTTCCAGCTTTAACGAAGTAAGTTCCAGCAGGCAATTGGATCATCTCGATATACGACATGTAATCAGTTGCACTGATATCATCATTACAAGCTACTTCAGTAAAAACTTCTGAACCAGAACCACAATCAGCGATTGTGAAAACGGCCATTTGTGAATCATCTGTAGTTCCAGCTTCAGTAGTAATTGCGAGGTTTGATTCTTCCGTTGTTGTGAAAGTATACCAAACATCACCATCAACTTGAGCTGCTAGATAGCATGCACCTTCTGGTCCAAACACAGTCGCATCAGAGTTATCAGCAGTTACAGAAGCTCCATCAACCATAATCTCAATAGCACCATCACAAGTGTCATTAGCAGGTTGGGCAAAAGTCAAAGTTGGCAATGCAATCGCAGCCAACATCAATGAGTAAATTTTCTTCATAAAAATTTGGTTTCGTTTAATTTGGCCACGAAGTTAAGAATCGATTTATGGTGAGCCCAATTAAAACCCCAATACATTTATCCTTTTAGAAACGTTAACAAGTTTCCATTCGACTGTCAAAAATATTTCTTAGTCGATTCAGATTTGAAGCTAGTCGATCAAGCAGCAAAGCATGGCTCACACAAGAGAATCGAAAGGAAGAAGGACTGTAATGGGTGAAAACTGGAGCGAATTGCCCCCCAATTTTAATTGGGATCGTTTGCAGATTCATCAGATGTAGGCGAGTCAATACAGAGACGCAGAGTCTTCACACCGAATTCGCGGGCTTTCTTGACATCTTTACCCATATGGATGTCTATGCGATTTCTATATCTCCGGTTCATTTTATCGTTTACAACAAATGGATAGGTATATCCTTCTATCCATACTTGTGTTCCGTGGGTTAGACCACTATCGAGGAGATCGCGCGAGATAGCAATCGAAGGGATCGAATCGACCAATTTGTCGCCCCAAGCGGTTATGGTTCCATCTGTACCGGGGCGGGTTTGGTACGCGAGGCTGTTGTAGGCGGTAACTTTTACCTTCCAACACTTCATTTCTGGATCTTGTGGTACCTGCTCACATCGAGCACACATGAAGGATGTAAAAATGATAGCGACTAGACGAATCATAACCGCAAAATACAACATCAACGTTCAACGGCCACATTCTTTGAAAAAACTAGTGTGAAAGGAATTAACATGTTTTAGTGAAGTCGACGTACCAAAAAGGCTATTTCACAGTAATTACCTAAAACCTTCACCATGAAAACCTACATCCACAATCGCTCTAAAAGTTTTGGGCATGCCTTCAACGGGATTCGCTACTTCCTTGCAGAAACCCCAAATGCCCGCATTCATTTACTCGTTTCGCTGTTTGCCATCTCTCTGGGCATCGTATTCTCTATCTCCTTACAGGAGTGGTGCATCACCGTTCTGACCATAGCCATGGTTCTGTCAATGGAAGCCCTAAATTCGGGCCTAGAATCGCTTGCTGATGCATCGGTACCAGAATACCATCCGCTGATCAAAAAAGCAAAAGACCTGGCAGCAAGCGCCGTGCTGATCGCTTCTCTCGGTGCTCTGGCAATTGGATTCTTCATTTTCGCACCTTATATCCTGGCCTTGTGATGAAAGATCAGGTTAAAACGATTAGAAACTCGCTGCCCATCTTCCTGCTCGGACTAATGGCTTGGGCTGTTTTACTCGCTTTCGGAAGAGTGTACTTATCAGAGTCAAAGTTGTATCTCTTCCTAATTTGGAATCTATTCCTGGCTTGGGTTCCGTTCTACATGATCAGCTTTATCGGTGCGCGCGAAAAATATGCGAAACGAAAGACCTTTGTGATTCTTGCCGCAGGTGCCTGGCTCCTATTTTTTCCAAATACCCTCTACATCATCACCGACTTGTTTCATCTCAGGCCGCGCTCTCCCATTCCACTTTGGTATGATTTGGTGCTGATCTTTTCGTTCTTGTGGGCCGGACTCATTCTTGGAGTTAAGAGTCTCTGGGATCTCGAAAAATTGCTCACGCAGTGGCTGAGCGCAAGAGCCGTTAGGTTTCTCTCCGTTTGCTTTTTGTTTGCAGCATCGTATGGGATTTATCTCGGACGGTTTGAGCGTTGGAATTCCTGGGATATTCTTACTGACCCGCTCCTGCTTTTCGGCAGCGTCTGGTCTCACTTCACCGATCCATTTGAAAACTCTAGCGTTTGGAAAATGACATTGATCTTTGGAATCATGATCAATGCCTTGTTCTTTACCTTCGATCAAATAAAGCGAAACCGGATTTAGAAGGGGTATCCGATGGCAAATACGGGAGCCCAGGCATACTTGTATGCTTCCGTTTGCCACACCCATTTTTGCCCATCCACCGCAAAAGGAAAATACAAGGCCAGACCCACATCTACTCTCAACACGATATAGTCGCTCTGATACCGCACCCCTAGGCCGGTGGTGTAGTAGCTATCTTCGACGAGCTTGCCCCAGCGCACTTCCCCCCAAGGACGATTGGGATCGGGCTCCAGAAGCCAAATGTTTCCCGCATCTACAAAATATGCCATATTGATCTTCCAAACCAAGGGAAAACGATACTCGAGATTAAACTCCAATTTGAAATCTCCGACCTGATTGACTTCCGCCTGATCTAACTGTACAAATCGTCCTGGGCCCACCGTACGCGCCGTGTATGGCCGTAGGCTATTGGTTCCACCTATAAAGAACTCTTTGATATAAGGCATTTGTGAGCTATTGCCATACGGAACACCCACTCCCGTCATATTCCGAAACACAAGTTGAGACCGACTTGTCAGATTCCACTTTGCTACAATTTGCGACTTTATTCGAAAATACTGCGCAAAGGAATTTCCCAAAAAGGTCTGCTCACCACTCGGATCATCGGTGAAAAGCGAGTTGAGTCCATTGAGGGAATTCCCGGCTAAATCCAATATTCCTTGGTAGTAAAATGCCCAGCGCTTCTGCCTGGTACTGGGTCTATTGTAATTGATTTCATAAGTAGAACCGAGAATAAATTGATCGATTAGACTTTCGCGTAAGGCCGGATTCTCGTCTGTCAAGTCGTCAAAACGCGTGGTCGTGTTCTGCACATTGCTCAGCGTAACGTCAACGATAGCAAGCTTGTGAGACCACCTTTCGCTCGACTTCCAGGTCCACCCGTAGCTCGAATTGATCGCAATCAAGTCGAAGTAATCCGTACGATGATTGTAGTCGAAGTTGAGTGTAAAAAACTCTCTTGGAACTTCATACGTGTTTCGAAAAACATTGAATGGATGCGCCAAAAATGGTGCGGTAAGCGTCGATCGGACTGAGTATCCCGATGATGGAGACACCCGCTCTTTGAATATCCCAAGGGGGAAGTCGTAGTATACATCGCCCGAAATGGTCAAGTTTTCAGCTCCGTGAAAAACGTTGAGTTGCCGGAAAGTAAATCCAACGGCCGGGCCAATGTAGCCCGTGTTTTTGTAGTTACCCCGAACATTGAAAGACAGGTTTGTGGCATTTTGCATGTCGAGGATAAAACGTGGGCTGAGTTGCGTAGAATCCGATGTATTGACGCCATATTGAATACGCGGATTTGAATAAATACTGAGCGAATTCAGGTTTCGAATGGTTGCTTCAGTCCTTTTCTTGCTGAAATAGTCACCGGGATTCACCACCAAGAGACTATCGACAACCCGCTTTCGGATTCGCCCAGTAGGCCATCTATAAAACTTGTCGGGGCTTTGGTTTTGGAAAGTTGAGTCGATCAAAAAATGAAACTCACCAAGCACTTGTCGTCTATAATGAGAAGGTGGCAAATCTTTGCTCAAGTCTACATCGAGCACTACTTTTTTAAGCCCCACGGTGGTATCTGCTGCGATGAGCAAATCATCTTTTGAAATAAAGAAGTAGCCATTGTTCTGAAGGCTATTCCAAAGGGCTTTTTTCTCTTCGCGGATTTCGTACAGATTAAACTCAGTATTGGGTTTGAGCTTGGTGAACATTGAGCGATCGGCAAAGATCTTGTTCAAAGTTTGTGAGTCTCTATTGGAGTTGAAGTAAACTTCGCTGTACAGGTATGGTTTAGGCACTTTGAAGTAATAATGGACGTAGCCCTTGTTCCTTTTCTTATTATAGTTAACCACGAAATGGCCTTCCGCACCGAAGTGCCCATAGTTGGCAAGCACATCAATCCCCCTATTTATCTTGGCTTCGGGGTTCACAAGGTCGATGGTATTGGGGGCTTCACCAAAATTATCTCTGAGCCATGCAGGTACAGCTGCCGTGGTAGTGTCGCTAAACCAATTGTGAATAAACAACCGCATTGGAAAAACAGAAATAAAGGGCGAGCCAAACAGCCCGCCGTTGGGCGAATCCCAGAGATCGTAATACACCGTGGCGTACTTCTCAGCTGCCTTATCTACTTCCCATTCTTCTTGGCTCTCCTTTTTTTCGATGTGGATTCTAGAGCCGCGGTAGAAAGCATCGCCTTCAGGGATGTTCTTGGTTACGGAGCACGCCGAAAAAATCCAAATCAAGATCAATATGCCGAATATGCTCCGAATCACTTGATACTATCTTTTGGTGATGTAAACAAATTCTTGAATTGAATGGAATAGGTAAATCCAACCGAATATTCGTCTACCTGACCATCGATCACACCGCGGTAGCTATCTTGCTTACGAAGGGTGATGTAAAAATCAGGGTCGCGCTTGAGTACATAATCCAATTCCACATCAGCCAAGGGGTTAAACTCTTTCCTACCCACTGTCGTGTTTCCAGAAAGGAACTCGCCGCCTACTTTTAAACGGATCTTATCATTGTACAATCCCGTTTGAAAATTGTACCCAATTTCACTCACATTTTCTGTGCTACCCGAGGCTTCATCTTCAACCTGGCTGTCGACATAAAAATTGAGATCTGCGTTTTTGATGTTCCGTCTCGAAATTTCGTTGAGCTTGGCAAACATCGCCGACATCACCGAATTGCTTCCGCCAGTTCCTTCCAAGCTTCCAAAAACGAGCAAATTCATGGCATACTGGTTTCGCGTTTCCATGGGGAGAGATTCGATAAACCCTTCTACCTGGCCGTTTTCGCTCTCGAGATCGAAGGTCATGTCGAGATTACTCGCCGTACTATTGTTAATCTTAGCCACTACATCCACAGGTACTTTTCCGCCTTTTTGAGATGGATCTATTTCCGACAAATTCACTCTGAAAGTTTCCCTTCCCTTGAAGGAGAACTTGGTATCTTCTGCCAGCCCATTGAATAATGCTGACGCTTCTATGATTTTCAATTTCAAATCTGAAACCATCGGTGCGTCGTAAAATATACTCCCGTCGTGACTCTCTACTTCTCCGTAGAGAAGCGGCATGTTTCCCACTCCGCTTTTCAGCTCCACCTGCCCTGAAAAAGTCAATCTAATAAAATCGTTGCTCGCTTCAGATATCAGCACGTAGGCCGTCGATTTTCCAATATCAAAATCTACCTCGTACTTCAAAATCCCCTTCTCGCTCCGCTCTCTAGCTACTACTTTGGCTTCTTCATCTACTCCACCTTTCTTGCGAAAAACAATCTCATTCTCAAGTTCATTTTCTTCGAGGGTGCTTTCGTACTTGAAGTTTAAATCGGAGTTCTCAATGAGACGAATTTTTCCACTCAGTAGCATATCATCAAAACTGCCTTCTAGTTGTAGTCGAGTCGAAAAGGCACATTCACCCCAAAACACTTCATTTCTTTTATCCTTGCTTTCAATGACAAACTTTTCTGTGATAGCCGTCAAGGACAGTTTACCATGATCCATCAGCGACACATTTCCAGCCAGCACAAGTTCATTGCCCCTTTTATCTCGCAAGGTGAATTTTTCAAGATTCAATTCGTCATTATCAATGCTTATCGACTCATTTTCTAAGAAGACATCAACTCCTAAATCAGGTGAAGTAATTGCGGTGTTTTCGAAAGCCAACATTCCGCTCTCCACTTTAAAAACGTTTACTTTTCCCAGAACGTGTCCGCTCGAATTTCCAAGAACGGCAAGCGGCAACTCAACTATTTCTAGCACAGGATTTAACGACTGAAGCTTGAAGTGGTTTAACTCAATTTTATAGGCCAAATCTTCAAGCGGCCCATCTACGTGCATATCCACTGATCCCTTTTCATTTTCTATTGAAGCATGAGCGTCGAGCATTTCTTGGCGGTACTCACCTTCTAGATGAAGCGAGCCGATCGCCACTGTATCAAGTTGGATATTATCAACCACGCCTTTCCACTTGGCTTCCTTGTTGTCGGCGTGGTAGGTAGCTTCTACACTTGCCATGGCATGCCAAGTGGTATCTTTTAGGAAAAAAGAAGCAAATGGAGATAAATCCAAATTTTCAACATCCACACTAACGAGCTCTTCTCGGTAATCGAGTGCTATGCGCTCTTGATTCTTTTTAATCGCAACCCGACTGGCTTCAATGGAGTTTTTGGGGTTTAAAATCAAGCCCGTATTGTCTTCCACAAGCCAGGTATCATCGCCAAAAACGATGGGAACTGATTCGTCCAAGATTATCTTCTTTATTCCTGCATTTTCTTGAAAGTCAAAACCGAGCCCCACTTCCTTCTGAGTACTACTCACTATGAAATCCAACTTGGTATTGATGATCCCTTCGGCATCTGTATCATTGTCGAATCGCACGGTCTCGATAGACGCGAATCCAGAATGGATCTCCTCCGCCACCAATTGACCGATCACCTTGTTGTGACCGATCTTTTCATCTAATTGAAGATTGAGAATTTGGTAGTCTTCATAGCGCAAGAGCAGGGCGGTCAATTCGACGTCTATCACATCGGTATTAGATTCAATCTCAAATCTTTTGAGTGCCATTTCGGCATTGATTCCCGAGAGATTCTGAACCAAACTACTATCCAGATTCAGGCTCAAATAGCCCTTAAATCTTGGCAGGATGGTATCCAATGGGTAGCCAGCACTTATCCAAGTCATCACAGTAGTATCTGCTTCAAATTCCGCGACTCTAGTTGAGTCTTTGTAGAGTAGGAAATCGTACCCACTGGTACTGCTCTGATGAAAAGTCATATGGAACGGTGAAGCATACGTGGTCGAATCAACTGCCAAGTACACGAGTGAGTCGGAATCTAACTCGAGAAACAGCGTTGTATCACTCAAAGCAAAATGTCCGCGAAGGTCCATGTTCACAGTTCCAGCGTTCGATTTAAAGTCCAACAGATTTGGTAGGTTTCCAGCAATGGCCCCTTCCAAATCGAAGCTCCGAGCCTTCAGAAGGTTTGAGGGGCTTCTCAAAACGATATTCTCCACCTGATGCGCATCGCGGAATCTAAGTTCCGATCCCGTATCGCTGAAGAAAGCTTCGATCACAGGAGCTTCCAATCGATACGAATCATACGACAAGCTGCCTAGCGACAGATCAACTGACAAATCAATCAGGTCATACACGTTTGTTAGGGTGATTTCAGAATTGCAGGTCAAATTGGTCGCAACTAGCTCTTCATCAAAATCAACCAGTATCTGTTGCGGATCAATTCTCGGTGATGAAATATGGAACCCAAGTCCGACCGAGCCTTCATACACCGTACTATAGTGGCCGTCGGTCTTAATGTTTGTTGCCCCAAGAGCGAGCTGGGTATGAAAATCAAAGTTAGCTAGGTCACCTTCGGCGGCCACATTTCCCGACAAAGCCAATTGGTCTTTCAATGGACTCAAATCAGCTCCAAACAACGATTTTAGATCAGATTGCGATGTGGTGAAGCTCGATTGAGAAAGATTGAATGGATAAGTATCGGATGAAAAGGCTATGTGACCAGTAGCGATGATCTCGGTCTGCTCTCCTGCTTCGAATTGAAAATTATCAAAGCGCAACTGCTCGCCCTGATACGCTAGGATCCCCTCAAAAAACAAGGTTTCGTTCCTTGCGATAGGCAATGAGTCCACAAAAAAATGAATCCAGTTGGTGTTCAGAGACGAGGCTCCAAACTCGACTGCATACGCCGAATCTGCATCGCTGGGCATGCTGGCTGAAGCAAGGTTCAGTTCAACACCTGGCAAAACCAGCTCAAAGTCTCGCAAGGCCATTCCACCAGAAGTTTCTAAAAAGTACTCATCGCCTGAAGACGAGAACTCCAAGGTGTCTTGATAGACGAAATGGATCAGGTCTACCCGTGTATCAATTGGGTTTTCGGAAGAGATTCCCTGCAATGCAATGTCCACATCAGCAAACTCATGAAATTGGTTGGGATTGCGCAAAATCACCTTGTGTTGATCAATTTCCAAATACGAACAATTGATTGGAAACATGTTTGCCATCACACTTCCAGACTCTGCTTCTACATCTTCAACCGTACCAGTGGTATCGAGAAATGCGAATCGAGATACACCTGAAATTGCAAAAAGGGAGTCAGCGAAAATTCCATCGTCTATTTGGAACTTGGAAGCGCGAAGCTGATTGAACTCAAATGACATAGAGTCTTGCGCGGTATAGCTCTGGTAAATACCATTGTCAACGCATATCTCATCAAAGCCTATGGTGATAAGATCAGAAATATCAAACTCAGATGTATCGTTCGGGTCGGGCGGAACATCTTTGAGATCGACAACTATATTTTGAGCATAAACGAGTTCACCACTTATCTCACCTTTCAGAAGAGCAATTAACCGAAATTCCACATGTATGGAGTCGGCTTGAACAGAAACGAGCTCGTGCTCATAAGCACAATCATTGAGCGATAAGGTTAGGGGAAAATCAAATTCAAATGCCGAGAAAGTTAGGCCGTACTTTTCAGCCATTCCAGGCAACATGGCCCGGATAGCGAAATACAAAATCGCGAAGATCACCCCAAAAATGAGCAGAACTAGAGCTAGTCTCTTCGATCTTTTTGATTTCATAGAAGCCTTTTCAATTGCGCGTATTTCAAGATTTTAAACCATTCGCAGAAATAAGGCCTAATTTAAGATGATCTGAGAAAAGGCTCGCTTTAAATCTGCTAGCAGTCAGTTGGACAATCTACCTTCTTCATCAAACACAATCCATCACTTCTGACCAAAACTTAACCATTTCAAAATCACTATATCGGTCGTATCTTTGCGGCATGCTTCAGTTTAAGAAAGTGGCGTTTTATACATTGGGTTGTAAACTCAATTTTTCGGAGACGTCTACCATTGCTCGTCAATTGGTGGATGCCGGATACGCCCGTGTGCAGTTTGAAGATGATCCCGATGTGTTCGTGATCAATACGTGTTCGGTTACCGACAATGCCGATAAGAAGTGTAGGTGGATTGTGCGAAAAGCACTCCGCATAAACCCCGAAGCTGTGGTAATCGTTATCGGTTGCTACGCTCAATTGAAGCCACAAGAAATCGCTGAAATACCTGGTGTTAACCTTGTGCTTGGTGCCGAAGAAAAGTTCAATGTGGCAGCCTATCTCGAAGAGCAGGACATTTTGAACAAAAACCGAGCAGAAGCGAGAGAAATCAAGCATACCAAGGAGTTTATCCCTGGGTTCTCTTCGCAAGACCGAACGCGGACTTTTTTGAAAGTGCAAGATGGATGTAACTACTTCTGTGCGTTTTGCACCATTCCATTGGCTCGTGGACGATCGCGAAGTGCCTCGATCGAAGAAACGCTCAAAGTAGCGCATGAAGCTGCGGCAGCTGGTGCGAAGGAAGTGGTATTGACCGGAGTCAACATCGGTGACTTTGGACATGGATCAGATGAAAATCTTTTTGGGCTCATCAAGGAGCTGGACAAAGTGGAAGGAATTGAGCGCTACCGTATTTCGAGCATTGAGCCTAATCTACTCACGGATGAGATCATCGACTTTGTTGCAAAAAGCGAGAAGTTCGTTCCGCATTTTCACATTCCCCTTCAATCGGGATCTGATGCCATTCTGGCCGCCATGCGCCGCCGATATCGCACTGAGCTTTATCGAAATAGAATAGAGCGCATCAAAAAACTAATGCCCGACGCTTGTATTGGTGTCGATGTGATCGTTGGTTTTCCGGGCGAAAGCGACGAGCTCTTTGATGAAACGCACCGCTTTTTGGGCGATTTGGACATATCTTATCTACACGTCTTCACCTACTCGGAACGCCCAAATACCACAGCGCTCAGAATAGACGATGTGGTACCACAAAAAATTCGTCAGGAGCGAAACAAGAAGCTTAGAATGCTATCGCACAAGAAGAAAAAAGCCTTCTATTTCGATCAGCTGGAATCAAACAGACGGGTTCTTTTTGAAGCCGAAGAAGATGGCGGGATGATGTTTGGCTTCACCGAAAACTATGTGAAGGTCAAAACGCCTTACAATGCCGATTTGGTGAATCAAATCAAGGATGTTCGCCTTTCTGAAATAGATCGGGATGGGGTGATGAAAGTATCGATAAACGAAACTGTACAACCAACTGTATGTTGAGTCAAGTGATAGCCCTAAGCAAGGAAGTGGGGCAATTTCTCAAGAGCGAAAGAATCAAGATTACCCAGAAGGACATCGAGACCAAAGGCAGGTCAAATGATTTGGTGTCGCGAGCAGACAAAGAAGCCGAACGTCGGTTTGTGGATGGGTTGAGCGCCATTTTGCCAGAAGCTGGCTTCATAGCCGAAGAAGGCACAAGAACTGACAAAGGCGAGCGGTATAACTGGATCATCGATCCGCTCGATGGAACGACCAATTATCTCTACGGCATACCGTGCTATTGCACGAGCATTGCCCTGATGGATGGCAACCACCTTGTGGTAGGGGTGATCTACGATCCCGAACGAGATGAATGCTTTGCCGCTGAGCGTGGAAAAGGAGCTACCCTGAATGGAGTTTCCATTCGCGTTTCAAATCAAATGGATTTATCAAAATCGCTTGTGGCAATGGGGTTTCCTTATGACAACAGAGGTAAGCAGGCCGCCTACATGAAAATGCTCGCCGAAGTAAACACCAAGACACGTGGAATAAGAAGGCTTGGTTCAGCCGCACTCGATCTCGCCTATGTGGCCTGCAGCCGGCTCGATACTTTTTACGAATATGGATTAAGTCCCTGGGACTGCGCAGCTGGAGCGCTTATTGTGAAAGAAGCTGGGGGAAGTGTAACGGATTTTCACGGTGGTGAAGACTACGTATTCGGACGAAGCATCCTTACATCAAATGGTCACATCCACCGAGCCATGCTGAATATCACCAAAAGTTGGGAATAAACTACCCCAGACTCTCCGTCTTCGGATAGTACTTTTCCTTAAGCCAGAATGACACGCGAACCAAAAGAATGAGAGCGGGAACTTCGACTAATGGGCCCACTACTCCGGCAAAAGCTTGCCCTGAATTCAGTCCAAACACGGCGATAGCAACAGCTATTGCCAATTCAAAATTGTTTCCGGCTGCAGTGAACGCTATGGCGGCATTCTCACCGTAATTGGCTCCTGCCACTTTGCTCATAATAAAGCCGATGATGAACATTAGGGCAAAGTAGATCAAAAGTGGAACGGCGATAATCACCACATCCATAGGGATGGTTACAATAAGCTCACCCTTAAGCGAAAACATTACAACGATTGTGAAAAGTAGAGCAACCAAGGTAATAGGCGATATGGCGGGGATAAACACCTTGGTATACCACTCTTCTCCCTTCGCACGAACTAATATAGCCCGAGAAGCGATCCCCATTGCGAACGGAACCCCGAGATAAATGGCTACACTCTCGGCAATTGTGGCCACCGAAATGTCGACTATCGCGCCCTCGTACCCAAACATAGGCGGAAGAACAGTGATGAAAATCCAAGCGTAAAAGCTGTAGGCAAAAACCTGGAAAATACTGTTGAGCGCTACGAGGCCGGCACCAAACTCACGGTTGCCTTCTGCCAGGTCATTCCATACCAAAACCATGGCAATACACCTTGCCAAGCCTATCAGGATTAGCCCAACCATGTACTCTGGATAATCGTGGAGAAAAGTTAGGGCCAGTACAAACATGATGGTAGGACCGATCAGCCAATTCAAAATCAAGGAAACGGAAAGTAACTTGACGTTTTGAAACACTTTTGGCAGCAAGCGGTAATTGACCTTGGCCAAAGGTGGATACATCATCAAGATCAATCCAATGGCTATGGGAATATTGGTAGCACCAACTTGCATGGAGTCTATGGTGTTAGGAAAACCGGGGACGAAGTATCCGATTCCAACACCCACCAACATGGCGAGAAAAATCCAAAGGGTAAGGTAGCGGTCTAAAAAGCCAAGGCGAGTCTTCTGAGCCATAGTTCTGATTTGAGCTCCAAAGGTAGTCCTAAATCGAAAGGGAGAAGTTTAAATAAATGTGAAGACTGAACTAGTCGAGTGCTTTAATATCTGATTGGAGTTGAACCCAAGTACTCCAAGAAATCAAAGTGTCAATTTCAAAACTGTAATCCTGACTTTCTTCTACGATATATTCAGCTCGTTCTTCCGAAACTGGATGGGTGCTGATCCACGAGAAAAACTCCATGCCTTCCACTTCTTCGTTAGCAATGATAAAGAAGAAATCGGCCAGTTCTCCGGGATTGATTTTGGCTTTGACCAGATACTCTACGGCCTTTCGGTCAGCTTCTTCTTCCAACTCTCGGCTGAAAGCCGAAGATGAGAGAATGTGTGCGATTTCTTGGGTGGCACCGTAGCCGTTATTTCCGGTGGTAGACCCTACCAGAACAGACATCCCCACTTCCTGAACCAGCTTTTTCATCACGTGGTTGAGCTCGATATGAGCCACTTCGTGACTGATTACTCCGGCAACTTGCTCGGGGTTTTCAGATTCGAGAATCAATCCGGAGAACACCACGAGGTGATCATCGGGCAGTGCAAATGCGTTAACTTCATCACTGTTGAATACATGGAGCTTAATCCGATCGCGGTTTATTTGATTCGGTTCGCAGATTCGGGTGAGAATGCTGTCAACTACATTGTAGATTTTCTCATCTTCCACTTCTCCGTATTCCATCTCAAATAGCTCATAATACAGATCGCCAAGCCTTTGTTCGGTTTTGGACGCCGTTTCTTCCACATTGAAGATCTTCATCCAATCGAATTGATAAAGCAGAGCGTAAATGCCTCCGATCACCAAGGCGGATAAGAGTATCTGCGTTCCAAGATTCCTTACATTCATGTCTTCACCAATCTATTGGTTAGCTCCCCATAAACCCACCACTGAACGTGAACGCCTTTACGCGTTTTGACGGCAGAATAGATGGTGGCAATAAACTCTGTCAGGTTGACGATAACCAGGGTAAACAAATAAGTGAAGTACTCATTCGTCGGCAGTTCGCCGTTGAAGACAATCCCGACCGTCCACCAAAAACCAATGCTGTTAAAAATAGCAAGCGAGAGTTGTGAAAGAAGCGCTTGGGTGGCGTGCCATTTCACAAAAGGTGTACCCTTCCGCACGGCGAAAAAGAACCCAACTGTAGCGAGTACATTCACAATAGGAATGGGCAATCCAGCCATCACAGCTACCAAAGACATCAAATAGCTATTCGATGCCTTTTCGAGCTCATGATCAGTTGGTTCGTATGAAAGGGCTGATTTAAAAAACACAGGCAATTAGCCAATTACTTTGCGGAGTTGTTCGAGGTTTTTTTCACGCGTAGCTCCCATGATGAGAAACCAGTCAATGATTGTCCAGATACCGAGTCCACCTAGAGTCAAAAGCTTTCCAATTCCGAGTCCAACATCTCCGATAATAAATCGGTCAATCCCCAAACCACCAGCAAGCAAAGAAACGATGATACTGACAGTAGGGTCTTTATACTGTGTCATTTGCAATTGATGCCATTGATCATCCGTCATAGCCATCAGCTTTTCGCGAATAACGGGTAGGTGCTGACTTTCGAAATACTTGCTGTTTGACATCAAAAACATGTCAACTCTTTGTGAATCCATACGATACATAAATTAGGTTAAAGTTCATCGACAATCATAATAATCGTCGTGGGTCGAATATATCAAATACAATCATACAGCGACATCGTTCTGTGATAAACGGTAAAAGGAATAGGGCGAACGACACGATTCTGAACTGACCTAAACTCCGGTTTTGCGAGTTGCTACCAGTCAGATTCCTTTTGTTCCCAAATCTGATTTGCCCTTTGAAATCATCCAGAGCCCCAAGAATGTGATAAGCCCATTGATGATCAGAATTTCAAACCCGATTTCGTACCCATTGAATAGCCGAGCTGAGTAAAAATCCAGAACGAAGGAAAGGATTGGTGAACCAATGGCAATAGCAGGAATGAGCGAATCGTTGACTTGTAGCCTCGTGTAGAGCCCAAAAGCGTACATACCCAGCAGTGGTCCGTATGTGTATCCCGCTGCGGTGAATAAACTAGCTATGACCGAATCGTTGCCAATGGCCTTGAATATTAGAATCACGATCACTAAAGTGAGCGACATAGCAACATGTACGCGCTGTCGCACTTTCTTGGCTTTTGATTCATCGCTTTGATCGGTTTCGAGAATGTCTATGGTAAACGAAGTGGTCAGGGCAGTGAGAGCAGAATCGGCGCTCGAATACGCAGCAGCGATCAGGCCGAGAATGAAGAATACCCCTACTCCTATTCCTAAATAGCCATCAATAGCCAATAAAGGGTAGAGTTGGTCTGATTTTTCCGGCATGGCAATACCTTCGCTTGCAGAAAAAATGTAGAGTAAAGCACCTAGGGTAAGAAATACCAAATTCACAAAGACTAAGACAATGCTGAAAGAGATCATATTTTTCTGCGCATCCTTCAGACTCTTGCAGCTCAAGTTTTTCTGCATCATATCCTGATCTAATCCCGTCATGGTAATGGTTATGAACATCCCAGCCAGAAACTGCTTGAAGAAGTATTTGGAATCGTTCGGGTCGTCAAAAAAGAAAATTTGTCCGTAGTCGCTGTTCGAAACGGTACTCACCAACCCCGAAAAGTCAAGCCCAAGAGAACTGGAAATGGCATAAACGCTGATTCCAACTGCCGATAGCATAAACGCCGTTTGGAGTGTATCGGTCCAAATGATGGTTTTAATTCCCCCGCGAAAAGTGTAGAGCCAGATTAAGATCACGGTAATCACAACGGTCAGCCAAAACGGGAAATCTATTTCAAGTCTGTCGAAAATGAGCTGAAGTACGATCGCCACGAGGTAGAGCCGAAAGGAAGCTCCAATAATCCGGGAAAGGAGAAAGAACGAAGCACCCGTTTTATAGGCGCGATTTCCAAATCTAGATTGGAGATAGGTGTAAATGGACGTGAGCTTAAGCCTGTAGTACAATGGCAAGAGGACAAATGCGATGACCAAGTATCCTGGCACATAGCCCAAAACCATCTGCATGTAAGAAAACTCAGAGCTACCGACCCACCCAGGCACCGAAATAAAGGTCACCCCACTGAGCGATGCCCCGATCATTCCAAAAGCCACCACATACCAAGGGGACTTCCTGTTTCCAGTAAAAAAGGCGTCGTTGTCACCCTTTCTGGAAGTCAGTCGGGCTATCACGATTAAGACAACGAAGTAGAGGGAAACGATCCCAAGTATCAGCAGTGGACTCATAGATCAATAAAGGCCAAAAAAAGACCGCAAATCACAAACCACGCCAAATAAATATCTACCTAGGCTTGTGGAGAATTAGCGCTTCAGAACCCGAGAAACAAACTGGGTATCACCATCAGATAAAGTGATCAAATAGATCCCAGAAGTCAGACTTTCTGGAAGGGAAAGCATCTGTCTTGTTTGGGAAGCGGCAATTTGTCTGACTATTTCCCTCCCAGTGATATCTCTTATAGAAATCTCAATTTCAGCCCCTTCAGCAAATGGAGATATCCATTCGAGATCATTTCCAAGCATTGGATTTGGAAACACTTGGAATGATCGCACAGAACGCGTGTGATCTTCTGTTTTCGTTGGCTGCAGCAGAGCACGGGCCATCTCAAAATTTGGAATACCGTAACCCATGGAGTCATTCGGCATATCGTAGAGGTGAGCGCTCATCTCAATAGCCTGGTGAACCTGCCAAGCTGTGGCATTGGGATGCTCTTGCCACAAACATGCTGCCATTCCAGCAAGTATTGGCGATGCAAAAGAAGTTCCGTTCCCCTGACTGATTCCTTCACCAAGGTCCGTGAAAACAGCGTCACGCCCTTGGGCCATTACATTGGGCTTAACCCGTCCATCGAAGCTCGGGCCGCGCGAGCTAAAGCTTGAGACCAGTCCATCTGGATCGACAGAACCAATGGCCAAAACGCTGTCTCCATCTGCCGGAGCCCCAATGAAAAACCAAGGATCATCACCATTATTTCCAGCTGATGTAACAATGAGCATACCCTTTGATGCAGCCATATCAGAACCACGAGTAATCAGCGTAGTTTGCCCATCTAAGTCGGCGTAGGTATAATTTTCGTCAACTACATCGAATGTGGTATAACCGAGTGAAGTATTGATGATGTCGACACCAACGCTATCGGCGAATGCGGCGGCGGCCACCCAGTAAGCTTCTTCTACGCGGCGTTCTTGGTCTACGTCTTCCGTGATACAGATGAGATAATTTGACTCGGGAGCCGTCCCGATAAGGCTATCCTGTTGAAAGCCAGCCATGGTAGAGATTACCTGTGTACCGTGGTTGCTTCGCGTAAAGACGGTGGTATTTTGATCTACGAAATTCACCTTCCCGATTAGCCGATCATTCGCCCAAAAATCTTCGAATACGGCAGCCGTATTCATATGTCTAAACCCGGCATCTAAAACGGCGATCCACATTCCCTGCCCCATAAATCCATCTTCGTGAAGCCCTAGCCCATTGAGCATTTCAATCTGATTTAGGGAAGGACCATAATCTTCGTCGCTCTTCTGGCTCCTCGAACGCACGGGTTGGGTCTCGAGCTCACTGTGGCCCGAGAATGCAATGCTCACTTCCAGGCGATCGACAGACTCCAACTCCGAAATTCCTTGCAATACGGCTGGATCAAAGGTCTTAATAAGGATAGCATTGAACCACTTGAGCTGGGCGAGAACTTCTACATCGCCGAGATCACGAACCATTTGTACGTAGTTTGGATCTACGGGAAGATCGGTCTCATTGATCGCTATTCCTTGAGATGCTCTACGCTGGATAGCTCGATCAGACAAATATTCTGCTGGCTGATCTACAGAATACGGGGTATTATCCTTATCGCTGAAATAAACGATATAGCGATTCGGACCGACTTGCGCCCAAATTTCCTGACTCAAAAGGACGAGGATCAAAAGTGGTAAAAGTCTACTCTTCACCATATTCAATTAGTTTCCAATTAAACTCGTTTCCATTTATAATGTTTTCGGCCGACGGATTGTTCAAGTAATTGAGCCTTGTAAACAAAACCCGGTGATATCGCTCTACGAGTCCGACTTGAACGGCAAAGACTTCATACGCCAGCTCATCATTTACCGCTGTTTTGAAATCCCGTTGGGTAACTTGTACCGTATTCGGGAAAGTGAGCTCTTCAAACACTTTTGCCACCTGAATGCTGTCGTAGCTGTACTCCCATTCTTCCAAAACATTCTTGGCATTACCATCCCATCTTTGGTCAGGAGATATCGGGAAACCCATTTTTATGAAGCGTTGATTGTCTTCTACCCGCTCAGCATTATTTGGATTGAGTCGGGCAAACCACACATTGGTCAATTGCCAATCGTGATGGATCGAGTCCTTTTTATATCTCAACACTTCATAACTCTCCTTTTCTTCTGCATCGAGAAATGTCTTCCCGATCACTTCTTTCAGGTAGTAATGCGCTGTGTCGTGGATACCTTCGCTATCGGAGTTTGGGTTATCGTGAAAAATGCTATCGACTTCGTAGATAAAGTACGCCTGAGATTGAAGTGGAAAGTAGCTCTCTCCGTCTAGATAAATGGTATCAAAGCCATCGTCTTCAGCGCACCCAAAAAGAGCCACTGCCAAAACCAAAAAGAGAAATTTCCAAGAATGGGACATCAACTAAAAGTACAAACTAATCGATGAGTTCCCCCATCTCGTAGCGCTCAATCCGATCGAGCCGCCCATTCTCTTTGTAATACTTCACTTCGCCATGCAATTTATCGTCTTTGTAGGTTCCTTCTCGCTGAACCTGAATACCTTCTAACCTCTGTGCTTTACGTGGATTGCCATATTCATCCAAAGACTCGTACTCTACCCATTCACCCAGATGATAATACTCTACAAATGGCCCGTTCTTTTTCCCGTCTTTGTAGGTCACAGTACTCTTCTTTATGTCATCGGGATAATACTCATCGAAAGTCCCGTTTTTCCGATGCTCGGATACAACCTTTCCATAGCGATAAACATAGATGGTTTCAATAGATCCATCCTCGTGGAAATGGTACCAGGAACTTTCCTTTTTGCCGTCTTGGTATTTTCCTTTGAGCATTTTTGTGCCATTTTCGTAATACGAGGTATAGTCTCCTTCATAGCTCACGCCATCTACTACAGTGGCTTCTAATTTGGGGTTCCCATTTTCAAAATACTGAACCCACTTCCCGTTTTGAATGTCGTCTTGATAGGTGGATTTTTCGGCCACACTCCCATCTTTAAAATATACGATGGATTCACCTTGGCGTTTGCCATTCGAAAAAGCCTCCCGTGAGGCAAGCTCACCTGTTGGGTTGTAAAACAGCCAGACACTATCACGCAACTGATTCAAGTAATTGCCTTCTGCCATCAAGCCACCTTTGTCTGGATAGTAGAGCTTTGCCCTGGCCTTAATGGGAGAAACGAAGTTTAAAACAGCCTGTGTAGAACCGTCTTCATAAAACCGGGTCATCTCTCCTACTGGCTTATCATCCTTAAATGTGGCTCGGTAAACCATATTGCCAGATGCGTCGAATTTGGTCCACTTGCCTTGTTTTCGGCCTTGGTCATCAACTAGGTTTGGCGCTTGGGAAAAGAGTGGGCCAACGATTAACAAAAAGATTAAACTGCTTAGGTATGGTTTCAATCGGGATGTGTTCATTTTAATTCTTCTGAAAACTTGAGAAGCGCTTTGGTAAAGTGCTCCCATGAAAAAATGTGCTTGCGCTCAGCGACTGATTCAGAAAACGCTGCTTCCAGATCTTCCTGAAAATAACGATCAATGGCTTGGGCTATTGCCTGGGGTTCCTTTTTCACAACGAATCCACTTTTTCCATCTTCTACAATTTCGCCCAGCCCTCCTACATCGGTCACTAGCATAGGCTTGTGGAAATGGTAAGCTATCTGAGTAACCCCGCTTTGGGTGGCTGTATGGTAGGTTTGAGCTACCAAATTGCAGGCCGAAAAATACGATCTGACTTCAGCTTCGGCAATGAAGTGATTGTGAGTGATTACCCGATCGCCGAGCCCCAATTTATCGATCATCTCATCGTACTTCGATTTCGGTTCGTAGTATTCACCAGCTATCAAAAGCTTGGCATCTTGGGTTTTGCACAAGGCCAAAGCCTTCAGCAGCAGATCTAAGCCTTTGTATTTCCGAACGAAACCAAAGAAGAGAATATACTTACCGCTTTCTTCAAGACCAAGCTGTCGGCGGGCTTCATCGCGCTGCTGGATCTCTCCGAAATGATCGTAAACGGGGTGTGGACTCGTGATGGTGGGCTTTCCTGGACTGAGCATTTTCAAATCATCTGCCACACTGGCTGAAAGGGTGAAAAAACCATCGCAACTTTTGAAAAAGTACTTCGCCAAGGATTTGTCTCCGGGACGCGACTCATGAGGGATGGCATTGTCAACCATACCAATTACCGGAATTCCAGCTCTTTTGATTCTCCGTGCAAGAGTCCCAAGAACTGGCCCCATAAAAGGAATCCAAAACCGGATTACCACAAATTTTGGTTTTCGAGCGATTACTTTTCTGGCCACGGCATACCAGGTACGTGGATCTATGCTCGAAAGTGCTGAAACGATTTGTATATCATTTGGAGCAGGGTCATCGGTAAACTGAGATTCTCCGGGGAATAAGGCCTTGGGGTACTGCAAGAAGAAGCTCTCGATCATGACCTGCTCCCCATTCTTCTGGAGTTCGCGCGCTAGCGATTCATTGAGCTGAGCTATTCCACCCCGCAATGGGTGGGCAGGACCAATGATGATAATAGGTTGCTGTGAACTCACTAGGCAAATGTATTTAATCGGTTTCGAGTACCAACGCTTCCCTTATTCCATTTTCACGAAAGTATTGTAAAAAAGAAAACCCCGGCGAAAGCCGAGGTTTACCTGGAAAACAGAAAGTGCACTATTGTTTAATAAACGTCTGTTTTGATTGTTTGCCATCCAAAATAAACTGAATGACATATGCTCCTGTCTCTAAACTCTCTATACCTATCGGAGCATTGTTGTAAATTCCTTGCGAAACGAGTTGACCATTCACACTGAAAATAGAATATGTGGTGTTTGGGTTGATGTCACCATCTATACGGATCTCGTCTGAAGCTGGGTTCGGGTAAATCTGAAATTGGACTTCAGAAACTTCAAGTACATCAACCGTCGAAACTCCTTCTACGGCGTTGAAGGTGGTGTTCAGAGCAACACCGGTATGAACATCCTGAATTCCCGAAGGCCAAGTGATAACCAAACTGTCTATTTCAGTCAAATCGCCAAGTCCAAAGTGAAGGTTCAGACTACTCATGTATCTGAATCCGTCACCAGCACGTACCTGACGTGTCAACACGCCAAGGTCTTGAGTGTAAATATGTGCAGTAGCTCCTATCCCATTCAGATTACTTGATGTGCCGAGCATGTTGATTTTCAGATAATTGTTTCCATTACCGTTATTGTACATAATCTGCCCATTGCTCACGTCAAGGAATCCATCGTCATTTAAGTCTCCAACAGGTCCGTTTGTGATATTTACGGTAGTTTGGGTGAAGGTCATATCTCCATTTCCTTTCATGAAAGTTCCTCCTAGCCCTAGGATATCTAGATAACCATCGTTATCAAAATCGTGGGTTATGTTTTCGATACCTGTTGATGTAATATTGTCAATCCCTGACCCTGCAGTAACATCAATAAAGTTACCGGCACCGTCGTTAGCCAGAAGCATATGCGGACCATCAGAGAAGGTACTAGCACCGATAAACAAATCAATGTCACCGTCATTGTCGTAATCTCCCCATGCCGATGACCAAGTTTGGATTGAGTGATCGAGCCCAAGTTCAGGTCCTACATTCGTAAACGTTCCATCACCGTTATTTCGGTGCAACTGATTGATCTTGGCTGGTGAACTTCCCCCTCTACATTTTGCGATAAAAAGGTCGTTGTCTCCATCGTGATCGTAGTCAATCCAGATCGAACCATAATTTCCTCCATTCGGCGTATTACCTAGCGCTAGGGTATCTGGATGGGGAACAGGCAACTCATTTTCTGCAAGAAGCACTTGGTAGAATGTCAATCCACCATCTCCATCACTCAAATAGTACACGTTGGGTTGCACATCGTGACACATAAATGCATCGAGATTACCATCGTTGTTGATGTCTACCATATTCCCTCTTTGAGAGAACACGTACTCGTTAGTAGTGAGCTCGCTATAGTCAGTTCCATTTTCATTGGCAAACATGAATGAAACACCGCTACCTGCTCCGTACATCATGTCATTGTAGCCGTTTCCGTCAAGGTCTCCGGCAGTGAAACTCCAAGAAGGTTGGTATTGTGCAGGTGGGTTTCCAATTGATACCGGATTGAGCTCCCCATTTTCCTGATAGGCAATATTGACACCGTTGCTAATGCGAACTAGGTCATCGAGAAAATCACCATTCATATCTACGATTCCATTGGCACCCCCACCCAATGGGCTCCCAACGGGTGTAAAAGCTAGAGGAATATCACCCGGATCGCCTTCTGAGACTTCGAAATTAAATCCACTTGAAGTCCAGCGGTTATCCCAAGCAAAGGTGATAGACTCTCCTTCATATACCACAAGAGTAAAATTGCTCAAAAATCCTGCTCCAGAATCATCATCTCCACCAGCACAAGCCAAGCTGGCACAAGCTCCCGTATAAACCTGAAGGCGCGTATCAATCCCCGTGTTTTCGGGCAATGAAGATGATATGGTAACCAAAGCGTCTTCGGCAGCTGTGTAGGTGTACCATTCTGCATTATCGGCGTCAGCTCCTGTGGTACAAAAATATGGAGGGGCTTCTCCATTTACTTCTTCTACGGTGTATACTCCCGCTGTAACTGAAAGGGCATCGTCACAAGAATCTTGCGCGATCATACCCAGTCCTGATAGTAAGAAAGAACTAAGTAATAGTTGCTTCATATTAATAAGGTATTAGTGGTTAAAAATTTCTCCTGCACAAGTCCTCGCGCACGTCTGACGTTAAAAATTCAAAAAAGTCGCTTCGAGCAAAAACTTTCTTTAAAAAAGATTGTTTACAACCATCTACAATTCACGTAAATACATCGTTCCAACCGCGAAACAACAGGTTGGTGGAGTGAATAGCCCTTGAGATAACACTAACCTAAAAAAAAAAGCTCCCCTTTTTGGGGAGCTTTTCATTCCTTTGATATAGGTGTTTTTATTGCTTCACGAAGCTCTTTTCAATCACGTTTCCGTCAAAATCGAGCTGTAATATGTACTGTCCTGATTCAAGAGTAGACACGTTGATAATCTTTTGAGGAACATTTCCTTGATCAACCATTCTTCCTTGAATATCGAAGATATTGTATTTCATACTCTGAAACTGACTAGGTGTGTCAACGATAAGTTTGTCTGTGGCAGGGTTCGGGAAAACAACCACGTCAAACTGCTCAACATCAGCTACCGAAGTAGATGTAGACCCTTCGACCACATTTGTAGTGGTGTTCATATCAACGTCCGTGAACACATCGTGCATTCCCGAAGGCCAATCTACTACCAAGCTATCAATAACTGTTTCTTGACCAAGACCGAAGTGCAAGTTAAGGCTACTCATATATCTGAACCCATCACCAGATCTAACCTGGCGGGTCAGCACACCAAGGTTTTCTGTGTAGATATGCACCATTGCCCCAATTCCGTTTAAGTTACTTTGAGTACCGAGCATATTCAGCTTGATGTAATTGTTTTCGTTTCCATCATTCATCATGATTGATGAATTCAAGACATCGAGGAATCCATCGTTGTTTACATCTCCAATTGCACCGTTATCAACATCAGATGATACCACTGTAAACGTCATATCTCCATTTCCTATCAGAAGTTTATTACCCATTCCCAACAAGTCGAGGTAACCATCATTATCAAAATCGTGGGTTACATTCTCAATTCCAGTAGACGTTACACCTTCAACTCCACTTCCAGCAGTAACATCGGTAAAGTTTCCAGCTCCGTCATTCATCAGTAGTTTATGGCTACCATCAGAAAAAGAACTTGCACCAATAAACACATCGAGATCTCCGTCATTATCAAAATCTCCCCATGCCGAAGACCAAGTCTGAACTGGGTCGTCAAGATCTAACTCTTCACCAACTGATGTATAGGTACCGTCACCATTGTTCCTATGTAATTGGTTAATTTTTGCTGGTGACCCACCACCACGACATTTTGCGATAAACATATCCGTATCACCATCGTGATCGTAATCAACCCAAATCGAACCGTAGTTTCCACCATTTGGAGTATTTCCAAGTGCCAGGGTATCTGGGTGTGGCTCAGCAAGTTCATTCTCTTCTAATAATACTTGGTAAAAAGAAAGGTTCCCTTCGCCATCATTTAGATAATAAACATTTGGCTGAACATCGTGGCACATAAACACATCAAGATGCCCATCATTGTTGATATCCACACAGTTTCCACGCTGACAGAACACGTATTCGTCCGTAGTTTGCTCTGTATATGCGGTACCGTCTTCGTTGGCAAACATGAAAGTAACTCCTGAGCCACCACCGTAGATCAGGTCGTTGTAGCCATTACCATCAATATCACCTACAGTCAAACTCCAGTATGGGAAATTTGTGCCAGGCGTATTACCTATTGGTGTTGGAGTGAGTGAGCCATCCGCATTCTGGTAGGAAATATGGATTCCGTCACTTTCTGAGATTTTAACGACATCATCAAGGTAGTCGCCATTCATATCCACCATTCCTCGATTACTTCCAGAGCCAGGATTGGTAACCGGAGTAAACGTGATCGGTTCAGGTACGTATTCCGATTCGATCAACTCAAATACGAAACCATCGCTATCCCATCGATCGTCCCACACGATATACACCGTTTGGCCTTCTTCTACTAAAAAGGAAGTGGTAGATAGGTACCCTTCGCCAGCATCATCATCTCCTGCAAGACACTCAAAAGCACCGCATGTACCAGTGTATACGTGAACTCGGGTGTCAATTCCGAAGTTTTCCTCGAGTGATGAATTTAAAGTTACCGTGTATTGCATGGGGGCGGTATAGGTGTACCATTCTCCGTGGGCCGTTCCACCCCAGCCATTATTGGCGCAAATCATTGCTGGAATTTCGCCGTCAACAAAGTCAACGGTGTGATTACCAGCCTGAATAGCCAGTGCTTCGTCGCAAGAGTTTTGGGCGAAAGCTACTGAGCAAGCCAGTGTTAAGAAAGAAAGTAGGGTTATTCTCATGGTTAAATTGGTTTGATTGTGTTGGTTTCAAAATTTCAAATTAATCACACGGCGGTGATAAGGAATTGATGTACTCATACATCAATTCTAGTCCTTCAACGTGTTGTACGGTGCGACCCATTAACGGCATACGCACAGATTCACTCGTTGCTTCCAATCGATAATACATGTTCGATCGTTCTACATTCCCTCTGGCTATGATGTGAGAGAGTGCAGGGTTCTCAGAAATAAACTCTTGTGGTGTGATGCAAATCCCTTGATTAACCGGATCTGCACTTTCAGCAAAGGCCAGGCGAATGGGGCGGTAATCGCAATGCCCGCCTTCCTGATGACAATGGGCACAATTAATGTCCAAATACGAACGGACTCTAACTTCGAGATCTTGGGTCTCATCTTCCCAATCTACAACTGTCAAAATATCAGATGGAACATCACCAGACAGATACCCAACTTCTTTCCACTTATCTAGTTGATTCATCACTTGACCGTCATAGTCATAGTCGTGATTCATATTTTGTGGTTTAGGACCAATCGGTATGGTCATGTCACCCGTTTTGTGGCAAGTAGTACACTCAGCTTGAGATGGAATGCGAAAATTAACCTCCTGAAGCTCTCCATTATCATTCATCCACTCAAGTGGAACGTTCTTCCCACTCAAATCAAATTCAGCATCAGTCTGGTCCTCGTTCCAGTGGTACTCTGCCACTTCCCACATGTCGTTTCGCTTAAACAAAACTCGCGTTTCTAGAATTTTACGCTCATCATTGGGTTGGACATGATTGTAGTAGAATGTTTTAATCAAGACTGCGCCATTCGGAAAATCCAATATTCGGCCGTCCCCGTCGTAGGTAGCACTTTCATTTTCGGGCATCCAAACCAAGCGCTGCTTCTTGGCATAATCAGAAAACAATGGTGAGATGATATCGTAAGGTAAAACATCATCATTGGGCTCAAGTTGAGCTAGTCCGCCTTTAAAGAAGTTATAATCTGAAAGTTTATCGTAAGGAACTTCGTCTAAATCAAAATTGACTGAATTGTCAACAACTGGGGGCTCAGAGTCATCTTCACGACAGCCAAAAAAAGCTAAAGCGAAAGCCAGTAGGCTCAAGCGCAGCATTTGGTTCAACATAGGTATTGCAGGTTTCTTGAAATAAATTCGCAAACAATATAATAATTTACACTTCACTCAATCCAAATAAAATTTAATCACATTTTATCATTCTTGAATTGCCAATCTCCCTCATGACTGATTTTTAGGTGAAAAAGTTGCTCAAAAAACTGTAAACACCAATAAGTACCATGGGTTTCAAAATAGTATTTATAATTTCGCGGCTCCAATGAAAAACTAAAGTTTAAAGCCTTTTCCATGCTTAGTAGAATTACAGGAATCCTCATTATTTTTTTAATGGTCTCATCTCACGCTCTATCTCAAAACGACACACTTCGCTTCAACAACGGAGATGATCTAATTGTAGGAGAAATAAAAGAAATGACGCGTGGTGTAATCTCAATTGAAACGGGTTACTCCGACTCAGATTTTAAAATAGAGTGGGACAAAGTGACAGAAATTAGAACCGATCAACTTTACACGGTCGTTCTTAGAAACCGTGTGGTGTTGACTTCTGCCCGAATTCAAATGATTGAACCCGGTAGATTGCGTATTTTATCAGAGGCTGATGGCGTTCAAGAAGTAAACGTGATAGACGTAGTGAATATGCGACAACTGGACTCTTCATTTTGGAGTAAACTTTCGGCCAACGTCGACATTGGGTATAGTCTTACCAAGGCCAACAACCTAAAACAATATAACGCGAACGCTGGACTAGGTTATAAGACCGATAAGTGGATCTTGAACTCGACATATAGCCAAGTACATTCGCGGCAAGACGGGGTAGATCCTACAGAACGTATGGACGCAGCCATCAGGGGTGACTATCAATTGCCTAATTCATTTTTTACTGGAGCGGCGGTAAACTTTCTTTCAAATAACGAGCAGCTTCTCAATCTGCGTACCACAGCACAGGTTGGAGGCGGTTATTACTTTGTGCGCTCCTTGTCCATGTACTGGAATGGATTTGCTGGAGTGGCCTATAACAATGAAGACTACGAGCCCAGCCCAGAAGATCCGAGTGTGGACAACAACCGAAAAAGTTTCGAAGGGGTTTTGGGAACAGAGCTCAACATGTATGACATCGGTGATCTCAACTTTTTTATGAACGCCTATTGGTATCCGAGTTTGACTGAAGCAAATAGACATCGTGCTGACTTTAAAATGAATGTCAAGTACGATCTTCCACTCGACTTTTACGTGAGCGCAGGGGTTACGATCAACTACGACAACGAGCCAGTACAAGGTGCAGCTGAAACGGACTACGTCCTTCAAACAGGATTCGGCTGGGAGTTATAAGATTGCGTATCTTTGCCCCCCTTTTAGAAGATCATGAAACGCGTAGTAGTAGGACTTTCTGGTGGTGTTGATTCGAGTGTGGCAGCGTACTTACTCAAGGAAGCGGGCTATGATGTGATCGGGCTGTTTATGAAAAACTGGCACGATGAGTCAGTGATTCTCGATGCCGAGTGCCCTTGGATCGAAGACAGCAACGACGCCATGCTCGTGGCGCAAAAGCTGGGCATTCCATTTCAAGTTATTGATCTGAGTAAAGAGTACAAGGATCGCATAGTCGACTATATGTTTTCGGAGTATGCCGCTGGGCGAACTCCGAATCCCGATGTGCTCTGCAATCGCGAAATCAAGTTCGACACATTCCTGAAAGCGGCCATGAATCTTGGCGCCGACTACGTTGCCACAGGTCACTATTGCCAAAAATCGGAGATTGAAGTGGATGGTAAAACGGTTTTCCAGCTCAAAGCCGGAGCCGATGCCAATAAAGACCAAAGCTACTTCCTTTGCCAAGTGAATCAAGATCAGCTCAGCAAAGCGCTTTTTCCGATCGGACATCTGCAAAAATCGGAAGTGAGAGCGATCGCGATGGAGCAAGAGCTTGTTACCGCTGAGAAGAAAGACTCTCAAGGTCTCTGTTTTGTTGGCAAAATCAGACTTCCCGACTTTCTTCAGCAGCAACTCAAGCCTAAAAAAGGGTCGATTATTGAGCTAGGCAGAGATGTAATCACAGGTGTTGAAAATGATTCAAGCATAGAAACCATATCGGAGCCACATCGCTTTGAAGCGCAAATGGGTACTGTGGTTGGTGAGCACAGAGGAGCACACTATTTCACCATCGGTCAGCGCAAAGGGCTGGATGTTGGCGGAAAAGCATTGCCTCTATTTGTTGTGGGAACGGATACAACGGAGAATCTGATTTACACTGGTCAAGGCGACGATCACCCGGCTTTGTATAGAAAAGGCCTACGCGTTCCGAAAGGTGAAATGCATTGGATCAGAGAAGACTTGATGTTAAAAGATGGAGAGTCTCGCCCCTACCTTGCCCGAATAAGATATCGACAAGCGCTCGAGCCAGCTACCCTGACCTACCAAAACGATGTGCTTTACGTGATTTTCGACAATCCACAGCGCGGAGTGGCTCCGGGTCAGTTTGTCGCTTGGTATGATGGTGACGAGCTTATCGGATCAGGTGTGATCCACTAGTTCAGACGTTTCTCGATTAAGTATTTGTTTCGATCGGGAGAAATACCTCTCACTAACTCGGCGATAAATCCACCTACAAAGAGCTGGGTTCCTAAGACCATTGCGGTCAGAGCCACATAGAATATGGACATATCGGCAATATTCTTAGCCGCTATTCCTTGGCTTAGCGCCCATATTTTATACCCACCGATGTAGAGAAACACACCCATCCCGATCAAAAACATCAGGGCTCCATAAAAGCCAAAAAGGTGCATCGGTCGCTTCCCATATTTTGAAACAAAACTAAGGGTGATCAAATCGAGGGGACCTTTAATAAATCGAGAAATACCATACTTGGTGTGTCCGTACTTTCTGGCTTGATGTTGCACCACCTTCTCTCCTATCTTGGTGTAGCCCATACGCTTTGCTAACACGGGAATGTAGCGATGCATATCACCGTAAAGTTCCACATGCTTTACCACAGGTTTTCGGTAGGCCTTTAGGCCACAGTTAAAGTCGTGGAGATAAATACCCGACATTTTTCGAGTCGCCCAGTTGTACAGCTTAGTCGGGATGGTTTTGGTCAAAGGGTCGTAACGCTTCTTCTTCCAACCAGAAACGAGATCAAACCCATCTTCTCGGATCATCCGAACCAATTCTGGTATTTCATCGGGACTATCTTGAAGGTCGGCATCCATGGTGATGACCACATCGCCTTGAGCCTCGGCAAATGCAGCCTGCAGCCCTGCCGCTTTTCCATAGTTTCTAGCAAAACTCAGGGCCTTAATCTGCGAGTATCTTTTAGACAAATCAGCAATCACATCCCAGCTTTCATCGGTACTTCCATCATCCACCAGGATAATCTCGCCTTCAAGGTTATTTTCACTGAGTACGCGATCTATCCACTCGATTAACTCCGGGAGAGATTCTGCTTCGTTGTATAGGGGGATTGCTATTGAAATCAATCGATTGCTGGTATGTTGTTTTTATTCTTTAGGTGCACTGCGCTTCATCACCGCAGCGATAATTAAACTCACGATTACGTAAAATATGGAGTACGAAAATAAGCTCTTTGCAAGTCCTGGTAGGGTAAAACCAGCTCTGGTTTCATTTTCAATTTCTTCCATCCTTTCGATCATCTGATCTTCAGGCATGTTGCCTTCCATAAACTTCATACCCATGGTAAGTGCTCTATCTACAGTCAAATCGACGTACGAAGGATCGAGAAAATTAGCATAAATATACATAAAGGCAGAGCTAATAACTCCTGCGATGATCATTCCAAGAAAAGCTGTTTTGAACCCATCACCAAACGAGAGTATATTCCCATTTGCTGCTCTTTGCTTCTTCACGTAAACTACCGGAATAACCACAGTCATGGCGATGGCAAGGATCCAAATCAAAGTGAGAAGTAAGGCTCCACTGAGCATGGCGCCGAGAAGCATTAAAACGATGGATATTCCAGCTAGGACTAATCCGGACGTGAGTGCGTAAGAGTTTTTCATGAGGTATGGGTTGTAGTTTCAGCAAATATAAACATGGAGATGATTTCACTACACTTTTTTGTTGCGAGGATGTTTTCTATTTGTACTTTTGCGCCGGGCAAGTCTTATACGACCAGCTCCTGCAGAATCCCCCAGGCCTGGAAGGGAGCAAGGGTATGCGGTTGTAGCGGTGCGATGTAAGTAGCTTGCCCACTTTTTTTTCGCCTTATATGGAAAGAAAGGTTGTATTCGTAACCGGCGCCTCGACTGGTATTGGCAAAGCAATCAGCCAGTATCTCATTTCAAAAGATCATATAGTTTACGGCAGTAGCCGCAAGGTTTCACATGGAGATGTTTTGGATGGTATATCCATGGTAAAACTCGATATGGCCGATGTTCAATCAATTCATTCGAGCATTGAATATATCTTGAGTAAAGAAGGACGAATAGATATTCTGGTAAACAATGCCGGCACAGGTCTTTCTGGCGCCATTGAAGATACGAGTCCTGCCGAAGTATCTGCTTATCTCAACAGTCACTTGGTAGGTTTAATTTCCTGTTGCCAGGCTGCTATTCCACATATGCGAGAAGCAGGACAAGGCAAAATCATCAATATTTCGAGTATTGCAGGTGAGTTTGGTCTGCCATTTAGAGGGATTTACAGCGCTGGAAAAAGTGCACTGAACCGGATTACAGAATCACTGCGGATGGAGCTGGCTCCATCTAACATCAGTGTATCGATGATCAGACCAGGTGACTTTAGCACAAACATCAATCAGAGCCGGATAGTTCCCCAAAAGAGCCTTTCTAAAGAGAGCTACTATTATGCCGCGTTCAAAAAGCAGTATGAGCGCATTTCATCGGAGGTAAGTGTAGGCGAAGATCCAGCTAAAATTGGCCAGCTCGTTTACAAGATCATCGAATCAAAACACCCCAAACTGCGGTACACGGCTGGTGGATTTGTCCATAAACTTTCCATCTTTTTAAACACTGTTTTACCAAGTAGTGTATTTCAAAAATTGCTTTCT
The DNA here is from genome assembly GCA_030427905.1 of Bacteroidia bacterium. GTDB lineage: Bacteria > Bacteroidota > Bacteroidia > Flavobacteriales_D > Cryomorphaceae > CBDDKU01. Next base: position 29,570 of record JAUICL010000004.1, on the reverse strand, counting down.
AAAAGATATCCGGTCAAATAATTGGTCGATCGCTGAATCAATCACTACCTTTGCCGCGATTTTTAAAGAACCTACAAAGACATTAAAACATGGCAGGGAAAAGAACTTTCACTATGATCAAGCCAGACGCGTTGGAAGCGAATAACACTGGAAAGATCATTGACATGATTATCGAGGCTGGATTCAGCATCAAAGCAATGAAGCTTACACACCTCAACAAAACTGAAGCAGAGACTTTCTACGCAGTACACAGCGAGCGCCCTTTCTTCGGAGAACTCGTTGATTACATGACATCAGGACCAATCGTTGCGGCCATTCTTGAGAAAGACAACGCTGTAGCTGACTTCCGTACATTAATTGGTGCTACTGATCCAGCTGAAGCAGCCGAAGGGACAATCCGCAAGAAATACGCCGAGTCAAAAGCTAAAAATGCTGTTCACGGTTCTGATAGCGATGAGAATGCGGCTATCGAGTGCGCGTACCACTTTTCAGGAAGAGAGATTGTAGGTTAATATACGCCTAAACGAATTTCTGAACGCCCCGGCATTGCTGGGGCGTTTTTGTTTTTATCGGAGCTCTACCGTTTTGACCATCCGCTTACCAAGCTCCTTGTTGATCTTTTCAGCGATCTTGTCTTTTGCAAAACTCAACTCCTGCCGGAGACTAGCCGACTCGATGAAAATGGTGAGCTTTCCTTTTTCTAGCTTTATCTCAGTCGTTCTTCGAGCGATAGCTGGCCCCATAATTTTTTCCCAGTAAGTCACGATAGCTGCGGCATGATACCCTTCTTCGAGACCATAGGCTGCCAGCAAGCGGTCTATTACTTTCTCCAGAGACTCTTCATTGGTATCACGGCTCATCTATTTCCCCTCCTATTACATTAAAAATTTTGACACTGTCGCTTATTCCATCAAAGATAGCAGCTATACGCTCGGAATGGGTGTCGGTGATGAAAATCTGACCAAAATTATGGTCACTCACAAGCTTCATCAAATGCCCTACGCGCTCATCGTCTATTTTATCGAAAATATCGTCGAGTAAAAGAAGGGGCGTCTTGCCAGTATGCTGTTTTACGGCATCAAACTGGGCTAGCTTTAGGGCAATCAAAAACGTCTTTTGTTGTCCCTGGCTTCCAAATTTCTTGAGCGGGTGGCCATCACCAATCTCAAATTTCAAATCGTCTTTGTGAGTCCCCACATTGGTATAAGAACTACGCCTGTCCTTCTCCAAACTTTCCTTCAGAACTTCTTCAAACGAAGCTCCCCCAAGGTGCGATTGATACCTGATTTCCACCGTCTCTGCTCCACCACTTATGGCATCGTAGTGTTCTCGAAACAAAGGCATGAATTCATCGACAAAAAGGCGCCGCTTCTCATGAATGCGCTCCGCCAAATCGATCAACTGAATATCCCAAACTTCAAGGCTATCGGGCTCAAATCTCCTGTTCTCCCAAAAGTACTTAAGCAAGCTATTGCGTTGCTTTAGCACTTTGTTGTACTGAATCAGGTCATCGAGGTATTTGTGATCGTACTGGGAGATAATCCCGTCCATAAACTTTCTTCTCAGCTCACTGCCTTCACTGATTAGATCCTTGTCGTAGGGCGAAATCATCACCGAAGGATACTTACCAATATGATCGGCTAGGCGCTCATACTCCGTTTTGTTCTTCTTGAATACCTTCTTCGCCCCTTTCTTAACCCCGCAGTACAATTTATCTGCACCGTCACCATGATCAAAGACCCCTTCTACCACAAAAAAATCTTCTCCATGACGGATGTTTTGACTATCGATTGGGTTGAAATAACTCTTGCAGCCGGTGAGGTAGTGAATGGCGTCTAAAACGTTGGTTTTTCCCTGGCCGTTCAAGCCGGTAAAAATATTCACATTGGCATCTAGAAATAAATTTGCAGATGCGTAATTCTTAAAGTTGACGAGGCTTAGCTGAGATAATGTCATGTACAATTCGGCAAAAATATCAATTCTGTAGCGCTCAAACTGTACTCGCACGCAAAAAAGTATATTTTTGCAGACTTAATAAAAAGTGTCCAAAATGGCCAAAGACAAAAAGATAAGCGACGAGCCGATTGTAGATGTGCAAGAAGTGTACTCTAAAACAGAGCAATACGTTGAAGACAATAAAAACAGCTTGCTGATTATAGCTGGAATATTGGTAGTGCTTTTCGCTGGATATTTTGCTGTAACTCGACTATATCTCGAGCCGAAAAACGAAGAAGGGATGAATTTGATCTGGAAAGCAGAATACTGGTTCGAGATCGATTCACTTGACAAAGCGTTGGTAGGCGATGAATCATACTACGGATTCGAATACGTAGCCGACGAGTACGGCTCTACGGATGCAGGCGCGCTTGCTTCTTACTACGCAGGTCAGATTTACATGAAAAAAGGTGAGTTTGAATACGCAATAGAGTATTTGAAGAAAGCTGATCTTGATGACGAACTTGCAGGAGCTGTTGCCCTTGGTACTATTGGCGATGCCTATGTAGAATTAGGTCAGTACGGAGAAGCACTTTCATACTACAGCAAAGCTATTTCGCACTCAGACAATATGCTGACTGCACCGATCTACTTGAAAAAAGCTGGATTGGTTTATGAAGATCAAGGCGAGTTTGATAAAGCGCTCAAGAATTTTCAGCGCATCAAGGATGAATTCCCGAAGAGTACAGAAGCGCGTGTTATCGACTCATACATTGCAAGAGTTGGTGGCTGATGGCTACTTCTGGTAAAAATCTTTCCAATTACGATAAGGAAGAAACTCCTTCAGCACGACCGTTCCATTTTGGGGTGGTCGTTTCTGAATGGAATGAAGACATCACAGACAATCTGGCTAAAGGGGCAGTAGATACCTTAAAAGATCTCGGCGCTCCTGACGAACAGATTCACTTTCACTACGTGCCCGGAACATACGAGTTGGCAATTGGGTCAAAGCTGCTGATCAAATCTACCCCACTCGATGCTGTCATAGCGATAGGTTCAGTGATTCAAGGAGAAACACGACACTTCGACTTCGTATGCGAAGCTGCTGCCCAGGGTATTAAAGACGTAAGTCTCCAAACGGGTGTGCCCGTAATTTTTTGTGTCTTAACCGACAACACCAAGCAACAAGGACTCGACCGCTCTGGCGGAAAACACGGCAACAAAGGAGTAGAAGCAGCTGTGGCCGCTGTGAAAATGGCAGCCCTACGAGCCAAGCTTCAGGACTAGCAACATCACGTTTTTGTTTTCACTTGGTCCCAAGACTTAATCTGCCAGCGAATTTGTGCTGTGCACAAGTGATTACCATCGATATCTTTCACAATGACCTCACAGGTGTGAAATACCTTGCTATCCTTTTTGAGAATGGCCAAAATCTCACTTTCAAACACAGAACGCGACAACCGGAATGTGGCTAGAGCCGTTTTCTTTGCTTGGTAGAAGTACTCCACTTCGATCTTTTGCATGATCAAACGGTAATCTCTCGGATCTAGATTGCGAAGCAAAACCAAGCCACTACAAAACTCGGCTGCTGTAGCGAGCCCGCAAGCATGAACCCCGCGGATGTGATTTTGGTTGATTCGCTTGTATGGAATCACGGTGGTGATAAAATCGTCACCTATTTCATGAATCTTAATCCCGTGCGGCTTATTGAAGGGAATTCCCCTCCCCATGATAAAGTTGAGCTTTTTCAAAGCCCACCCGCCGGAAGAAGCTAATTCGATGCTTTTCTTTAAATCAATTTTCAAGAATCTTCGCTATATCTGGTTTGAAGTACAAGTTACTCTTTAAAACCTTACCATCTTCACGGTAAATGGGCTGTCCGTTCTCATCCAACTTACTCATATTAGAGCGCTGTATTTCTTCGAAGACTTCTACTATTTTGTCCTGCAATCCATGCTTCAAAATAGTCCCACACAAAATGTAGAGCATATCGCCCAAGGCATCAGCCACTTCCACCAAATCGCCATTCTGAGCAGCTTCCAGATACTCTTCATTCTCTTCACGCATCAGTTTATAGCGCAAAAGTGTATCGGCATCAGTGAGTTTACCCACTTGAGACTTGGCATTCTCTATTCCAAACGCATCGTGAAAATCTCGCACGTATGCTATCGCTTTCTCCAATTCCATTCTTCAAATATTTGACTTAAATGTAGGGGTATTCTGTAGACATATGTTTGGAATTTATTAACAAGAAACCACCGCGGGTCTTAACAAGTTTTAACGGCCAGAAACCCACAGTACAAAGGGATTGACGCAAATTTGTATATCCGTTCAGCAACGGATTTTTTTTTGATATAACAGGTCGTAATTTTTATTCAACCAGAGTATTAAATTCGCAACATGAACCAAGAAACACAGCACCACCAAATAGCGGGAGAAACGCCCACCAGCGCCCCTACAAACACTGTGGATATCAAAGCCTTAAATGAAAAGATTCAGCGTGAAAGCGCCTTTTTGGATCTGATCAAGCTCGAAATGGAAAAAGTGATCATCGGCCAACCAGCCATGATCGAAAAACTGCTCATTGCCCTGCTCGCCGATGGACATATCCTCCTAGAAGGTGTGCCTGGATTGGCAAAAACCTTGGCCATCAAAGCGCTTTCGGGATGTATCGATGTGGAGTTTAGCAGGGTTCAGTTTACACCAGACCTGCTTCCTGCCGATGTGATCGGGACAATGATCTACAATCCCAAGACACAAGAATTCACCCCAAAACAAGGGCCGATTTTTTCGAACTTCGTTTTGGCTGATGAGATAAACCGGGCTCCGGCTAAGGTACAATCGGCATTGCTCGAAGCCATGCAAGAGCGCCATGTGACCATCAGTGGTACGACTTTCCATCTGCCGAAGCCATTTCTGGTACTCGCCACCCAAAACCCAATAGAGCAAGAAGGTACCTACCCGCTTCCAGAAGCACAGGTCGATCGATTTATGCTCAAAGTTGTGCTCGACTACCCGAAGAAGGAAGAAGAAGCCTTGATCTTGCGAAACAACGTGGGAACAAGCGCTTTCCCAACGACCAAAAAAGTAGCCAGCGCAGAAAGCATTCTCCAAGCCCGCAAAACGGTTAGGGAAGTGTACATGGATGAGAAAATCGAAAAGTACATTGTAGACTTGGTTTATGCTACGCGTACACCGGAAGCATACGGATTGGAAGGTCTAAAAGACTTAATCAGTTTTGGTGCGTCTCCGCGTGCGAGTATCAGCATGGCCCTGGCCGCCAAGACTTATGCCTTCATCAATCACCGTGGATTTGTCATCCCAGAAGATGTTCGAGCTGTGTGTCCAGATGTAATGAGACACCGAATTGGGCTTACATATGAAGCTGAAGCCGAAGACATCTCAGTTGAAAACGTTATCGCACAAGTACTCAATACAGTAGAAGTACCTTAAAACCATGGCAACAAATACTGCAGAACTTTTAAAAAAGGTTAGGCGGATAGAGTTGAAAACCAAGGGGCTGTCTAATCAGATATTCTCGGGAGAATACCATTCCGCCTTCAAGGGGCGTGGTATGGCTTTTAGTGAAGTGCGAGAGTACAGTATGGGCGATGAAGTGCGCGATATTGACTGGAATGTAACAGCGCGCTTTGGACATCCATTCGTCAAGGTATTTGAAGAAGAGAGAGAATTGACCGTAGTGCTGGTGGTGGATGTTTCGGCGAGCGATAGCTTCGGCTCTACCACCCAGCTCAAGAAGAACATGATCACTGAGATTTGCGCAGTGTTGGCGTTTTCGGCGATTCAAAACAACGACAAGATCGGCGTAATCTTCTTTAGCGATCAAGTGGAAAAATTCATCCCACCGAAAAAGGGGAAATCACACATTCTGCGGATCATCCGTGAGCTCATTGAGTTTAAGCCCGAGCAAAAAGGGACCAATATTACCGAGGCTCTGCGCTACCTCAACAACGTTGTCAAAAAAAGAAGTATCGCGTTTTTGATCACTGATTTCATGGACAAGGACTACTCCAACGGGTTGAAGCTAGCCAGTGGTAAACACGATTTGGTGGCTTTGCACATCTATGATCAGCGTGAATTGGAAATGCCGGCAATTGGACGAGTGAAATTCGTGGATCCCGAAACAGGGTCTACGCAGTGGATAAACACCAACTCAAAAAGAAATAGGGAAGCGTACAGCAGAGCAGGGCAGGAAAGAATGAACGAAATGAAACTTTCTTGCCAAAAAGCAGGTGTAGACGTAGCGTCTATTGCTACACATACTTCCTACATCACTCCCCTTAGAAATTTGTTTAGCAAGCGATCGTGAAGCAGTTTTTGAATATATCACTCCTGACTATCGCCATTCTTATGGCAGGTTTTGGGTATTCACAAAACCCAGAGGCGCTTGTGGACCGAAATGAAATCAGGATCGGAGAACAAGTGGAGTTGACACTTTCTGTTCCGATACAGAGTGAAAAGGATATTCTGACTTTCCCGAATCTAAATGAAGCTGCATCTAACGGCTTAGAAATTATTGATATCAAGCCGATTGACACGATCAGAACGGGAAAGCTAAGGCTGGAGCAAAAGGCTTACCTAACCGCTTTTGACTCTGGGACCTATGAGATTCCCGGACTCTCCTTTCAGCTCAACCAAAACGCAACTACGACAGAACCAATCCGCATCGATGTATTTACGGTGGAAGTAGATACGACACAAGGAATCTATGGAAGTCGAGAAGGTTATACCGTAGATGTAGGTCTCTGGGATTATATCCGGTTTTACGCCGACAAGTATTACCTGAAAGAAGTTATGGGCGGTCTAGCCTTAGTTGCTTTGGCCGTGTGGCTTTTTGTTTGGCTGGGAAGGCGAAACCAGAAGAAGGAGTTGGTTTTTGAGCCTAAACCAGCTGATCCACCGCACGTCATAGCGCTAAGAGATTTGCGGAAGCTACTTTCAGAAAAAGCCTACGAAAAGGAAAAACCAAAGCTGTATCACACCAAACTCACCGATATTCTCAGAGAGTTTATCGAGACCACGACCAATGTACAAGCACATGAGCTTACATCGCGTGAAACCATGGATCAATTGCGGTACGTGGGTTATAGCCAAGACGACATGAACAAGCTGCGGGTCATTCTTTTCAGAGCCGACATGGTGAAGTTTGCCAAAGAAGTCCCGAGCATCGCAGAAAACGAATCAGCGCTGAAGGATGCACTAGCTTTCATTGAGGGGCAGATTCCACAAGAACCAGAATTAAACGAAAGTCAAGATCATGAATCGAGATAGTTTAATCGCAATCATATGGGGTCTTTTGGGAATCGGCGTCACCGCTGTAGGTTACTATTTCGCTTCTAAAGATTTCACTTTCAATAATCCAATGTATCTGTGGGGGCTGTTGATTCTTCCTTTGATGGTGGTTTACGAATGGTGGTCGAGCGACAAGCGCCAACCTACGGTTCAGCTTTCTACTGCCGTACAATTCGGAAATTCAGGCTTTCAGATTTGGCCGTGGATTATATCCTTGCCAGTACTTCTGCGCATTTCGGCCGTTGGTTTGTTCATCATTGCATTGGCTCGTCCGCAGTCTCAGCTGAGCTGGAAAGACGTGGAGACAGAAGGAATTGACATCATTATTAGTATGGATATTTCAGCATCTATGCTGGCCAAAGACTTTGACCCCAATAGGCTTGAAAGCTCGAAGGAAGTGGCAATTGACTTTATAGATTCTCGCCCCAATGATCGAATCGGTCTCGTTGTATACGAAGGTGAGAGTTTCACGCAATGCCCCCTTACCAGCGACCACAAGGTGCTCAAAAGTCTATTTAAAGAAGTGCGGACGGGCATGGTGGAAGGCGGTACAGCCATTGGCATGGGCCTGGCCACTTCGGTAAGCCGATTGAAAGATAGTGAAGCAAAAAGCAAGGTGGTAATCTTGCTCACAGACGGTGAAAACAACAGGGGATCGATAGCCCCGGTTACCGCAGCTGAAATTGCTCAGAATTTCGACATTCGGGTTTATACCATTGGTGTGGGTTCGCGTGGAAAGGCCTTGGCTCCCACACAGATCTATCCAAATGGAAAATACCGCTACGATTATGTCGATGTAAACATCAACGAAGAAGCGCTTCAAGAGATTGCCGACATGACGGGTGGAAAGTACTTTCGTGCCACCAATGGAGATGCCCTTGAAGCGATCTACCAAGAAATAGATCGGTTGGAAAAGACGAAGATCAGCGTTACGGAACACAGTCAAAAATCAGAAGAATTTTTCTGGTTTGCTGCCATCGGTGGATTGATTCTCTCTTGTGAATTTTTATTGAGAACGCTCGTATTTCAAACCCTACCATGACCAAGCAACGATCTACATATAATTTGGGTGGCATGTTGCTCACGAGTCTTATCGTAGAGATCGTGATTTGGGCTTTGGTGGCAATTACCGTTTTTGTAGTGATTGGAGCCATTCCTGGCTTAAAATGGGATCGGCCCAATTTGGTGTGGCTTCTTGGTATTGGTCCCGTTATTTGCGCCTTGTTCCTCTTGGGGATATGGTCCAAAAACAGCCGTTTGAAGAAATTCTCAGATACGGCGCTCCTTCCCTATCTCGTACCGGATATATCTTCGGCAAACACCTTGCTCAAATACATGATGTGGCGATTGGCAGCGGCCATGCTCGTGCTCGCATTGATGAACCCAAAGTTGGGCTCCAAAATGTCTGAAGCCAAAATATCTGGAATTGAAATAGTGTTGGCCTTGGATGTCTCCAATAGCATGAAGGCCGAAGACTTGAAGCCAAATAGATTGGTAAGAGCCACACGTTCCATCGAAAAACTTCTTGAGAACCTTCACGGCGATCGCGTTGGAATCATCGTCTTTGCCGGTCAGGCCTTCGTTCAACTGCCTATCACCAACGACTATGCAGCCGGTAAGCTCTTCCTTAGCGCCATTGATACCGACATTGTACCAGTACAAGGAACGGCTATTGGATCAGCCATGGAATTGGCCATGGAGAGCTTTGATTTCGAGTCGCCGGCTCAGAAAGCGCTCATAATCATTACCGATGGTGAAAATCACGAAGATGATGCCGTCGAAGCAGCTCGAACAGCAGCCGAGCAAGGCGTGAAAGTGTTCACAATCGGGATGGGAAGTCCTGAGGGAACTCCAATTCCCGAGTATCAGGGAAAAAGAAAAGTTGGCTTCAAGAAAGACAAAAGCGGAAATGTTGTAGTCTCGAAGCTAAATGAAGAGATGCTAGAAGATATTGCAGCGGCCGGAAATGGAGCTTATATTCGAGCGTCAAACGCAGAAGTAGGCTTAGGTGCACTGCTCGACGAGTTGAATAAAATCAACAAAACCGAAATGGGATCAATTTCTTATGCAGAATACGAAGACCGATATCAAATTTTTCTCGCTATTGGACTAGCATTCATGCTAATCGAGTTTTTGTTGAGAGGCCGAAAAGGAGTATTAACCAAACAACTAAATCTTTTTGAGTCATGATGTGGAGATGGATTGCGTTAATAGGACTGCTGCTGATCTCTGTCAATTCTTTCGGGCAGGATGAAAAAGTTTATACCAACCAGGGCAACGCCTTGATGGCAAAAGGAAAGACTGCGGAAGCCATAGAAGCTTACAAGCAGGCAATTGAGCTGAACCCAGACTATAAAGAAGCTCAGTTTAATCTCGGCTATGCTTACCAAAGCCAATCAGCGGAGCTCTCCAAGGAAGCTCAGGCTATAGAAGACGAGCAAGCCAGACAGCAATATATTGGTCAAGCTCAGGCGCTCGCCCAAGAAGCCGCTTCGGCTTTCGAAAAGGCTAGTGAGCAAGCTGAGTCAGATGAAGAAGTAAACAACTCGCAGTATAATCTCGGAAACGCTCAGCTGACAGGTGGAGAATTAGAAAAGAGCATAGAAGCGTATAAAGAAGCGCTGCGCAAGAATCCAGCAGACGAAGAAGCTAGGTATAATTTGGCCTATGCAAACAGATTGAAGCAACAGCAGCAAGAGCAACAGCAGCAAGAGCAACAGCAGCAACAGCAACAGCAAGAGCAACAGCAGCAGCAAGAGCAAGAGCAAGAGCAGCAACAGCAAGAGCAAGAGCAAGAGCAGCAAGAGCAGGAGCAACAGCAGCAAGAGCAGGAGCAACAGCAACAGCAGCAACAACAGCAACAAAGTGAGATGAGCAAGGAAGAAGCTGAACAATTGCTGGAAGCGCTCAAAAAACAAGAAAAAGAACTTCAGGAAAAGCTGAATAAAAAGAAAACTGCTAAACGCGTGAAGATTGAGAAAGATTGGTAAACATATCGCATTCTTCATTCTGACTCTCCTTTCTGTGCGAGGCTTCGCTCAGGACACAAGGGTCTATGCATCTGTTGACAAGAATCCGGTGGAAGTCGGCGAGGTCTTTTCATACCGCATTACCGTGGAAAACGGACGTGGAGATATCACACCGCCACCTCTGGGGGATTTCAACTTGATTTTTGGACCGTCGCGCTCGCAGAACTATAGTTACTACAACGGTCAATCTACATCCACACTTACGCAGACCTATACGCTGCGCCCTGTAAAAGAAGGGAAATACACCATTGAGCCTGGTAAAGTGAAAGTAGATGATAAGTGGTACAAAACAGATCCTATTGTACTTGAAGTCATAAAGGGAAGCAGGCCTGCTCCTTCTTCAAATCAGAACTCGGCACAACCCCAAACAAGTCAGCAGGCATCACAGAATGTCGAGAACATCCAACTAAAGATTGAGCTAAGCAAGCGCAAAGCATATATCGGCGAGCAAATTGTCATTCAATACGTACTTCTAACGCGGTACAATAACCTAGACGTAGTAGAGACCAAACTCCCAACACTTAATGGTTTTTGGACTGAAACGGTAGAAAAGGACGCAGCTTGGGAGCAGAATTATGAGATTATCAATGGAATGCGTTTCAAGAAAGCCGTCTTGCAAACACAAATATTAATTCCACAACGAAAAGGAAAAATTCAAATCGACCCGGTGGAAATCACCACTTTGGTCAATCGCTCAATCTTCAATCGCGGGACTCAGTTTAACGTAAAAAGCAATAGTCCGACTATTGAGATTTTACCACATTCAGGAAACGCTCCGAAATCTTACGATGGAGCCGTAGGGCAATTTGATTACAAAGTGGAGTTCAGTACGTTTGAGACACAAGCAAACGAAGCCATCAATTTAAACATTGGCATCTCTGGCTTGGGTAATCTTTCGCTTATTGAAGCACCAAAGATCAAATTTCCCTCTGATTTTGAAGTCTACGATCCAGAGATCAACGATCGGATCAAGGTGACAGAGTCAGGTGTACGTGGATCTCGAAACTTTCAATATCTCATTATCCCTCGCTATCCGGGTGAATATGAGATCCCCGCGTTTGAGTTCACCTTCTTCCACCCTACCAAGAAGAAATATGTAACTGAGACCGCCGGACCGTTTGAGTTCAAGATTAAAGGTGATGGTGGCCAAGTCACGACAGATAGCGGTATCCAGCGTGCGAAAAATCGCGTTACGCAGTCTGGTAAGGACATTAGGTATATTTTGACCAATCCCAAGAAGCTCCAATCCAAAGACAACTCGTTTTTTGGATCTACAGCCCACTACGGCTTTCTCGGAGCTCCATTTCTTATTCTTTTGATGTTTCTACTCGCCAGAAAGCGTGAGCAAGAAAGAAACAAGGATCTAACTGTGGTGAAAATGCGAGGGGCCGGCAAACTCGCTAAACGGCGTTTGAAAGCTGCCGACACAGCGATGAAAGAAGGGCGCACACAAGATTTTTACCGCGAGGTATTCAAAGCCCTTTTTGGATATTTGTCAGATAGATTGAGTATCGCCAGCAGTGAATTGACCCGTCATAATATCGAAAAAGAGCTCTTAGAGCGCGGTGTTACAATGGAAGAAATTGACACCTTGAATAGCACGCTCGATTCTTGCGAAATGGCTCGGTTTGCACCAGTCACAGGTATGAGTGAAGAAGAATTTTACAATCAAGCGGCTACTTTGATTGAGAAACTCGAAAACAGCATTCAGAAATGAAATTGATTCGAATCATATTGTTTTTGAGCTTGGTACTTCCCGGATTATCGCTCTGTGCCGATGATTTAGACATGGCTAGAGATAATTTTGAAGCAGGAAACGAGCAATACAAAGAGGGAAACTACGAAGCCGCTCTTTCGTCCTTTTTGCTGGCTGACAGTCTAGCTAGCGGTTTTGATGTAAACTTCAACATTGGGAATGCTTACTACAAATTGGGCAACATCCCACAGGCTATTCGCTACTACGAGCGCGCTAAAAAGTTCCACCCTGGAAATGAAGATGTCAGACACAATCTGGAAATTGCCAATGACCAAATTGTAGATCGAATTGATTCCATTCCCGAAAGCAAACTGAACGTGTGGTGGAAAGAATTTAAGTACGGTATTGGCTCTAAAGGATGGGCTTGGATCACTATTTTGCTAGCAGTGATTCTTGCATCACTTGTTTTGGCTTTTATTCTTCTCACTGGCCGAAACAATAAACGCGCTACCTTCTTGGGAGCCTTATTGACAGCCGCTTTGTTGTTGGCATCTTTCTTCATTGGGCAGGACGCCAAAACTTACCTTACTCAAGCACATGCGGCTATTATTACAACTGCTAAAGTTGATGTTAGGAGCGAGCCAAACAAGAATTCCACTCAGGTTTTCGTCCTTCATGCCGGAACCAAAGTTCAGCTGATAGACACTGAAGGCGAATGGATGGAAGTAGAAATTGCCTCAGGAAATAGGGGTTGGATGCGCAAAACGGATCTTGCTGAGATTTAAAATTCAACCACAACACCTACCGATGGTATGATGGTTCCCGCAGTATTGGGAATTTCTTCCAACAGATATTTCGACGCATCGTCGCGATCGGTAATCGGGCTACCCGAATCATCACGTACCACATCGAGATATGGCTGCAAATCGGTTTGCTGATTGGTCACGTTTTCAACATCAAAGTAAAAATTCAGGCTCCACTTCGGGAAAAAGTACTTCTTGTCGATGCGAATATCAAGCTGATAGCTATCATCGAGACGGCGTGTGTTGAGCAGATTCCAGTATTCCACTCCCCTACCGTTCACATCCCAAACGTCTTTATCGGCAGAAGTTTGGGCGTCATACGGTGTGTAAGGCGTTCCACCGAGCACGCGAAGCCGCATACCAAACTCCCAATTCTTTTTAAACTTTTTGCCAGCAGTCATACTCAAGATGTAACGATTGTCCCATGATGAAGGCACATAGTCTTGATTTCGGTCGGTGAACTCACTCCTTACCAAGGTAAGCGCGGCGATTCCGTATATGTCATTGAAGAGCTTTCGCTGAATCAGAAACTCCACTCCATAGGCTCGACCTTCGCCAATACTCGCTACAGGTTCACTTCCTATTACACCAAAATCTCCGCCAAGATTGGCCAAGTTTATACTATCTCGCAGCGCAAATGGATAATTGTCGTATTTCTTATAAAACCCTTCAACCGAAATTTGCGTATTGGATTTGAAGGTGTAGCGCAATCCAGCAACTAAATGATCGCTCTGAATGTACGTCACCTCGTTCTCGCGATTGACAAGATCACCTTCGTTGTTTCGGAATCCCAAAACGGTATATGGCGGCAATTGGTAATATCGCCCAGCACTAGCACTCAGACTCAATTTTGGCGTTAAGAAATAAGATGCCGATAGCCTTGGTGAAACTTGTTCAAGTGGATTGTCCATACTCGGACCGAAATTGTTCCAGTCTGTTCTCACCCCAAACGAAACTGTCATTCGCTCTTTGAGTAGTGCTTTGCTCACCTGTCCGAAAAGTCCGAAACGCTGAAAATTTAGCTTTGAATCAAAGTCGATCGTTTCGATTCCACTTTCAGAAGCAACTCGATTAAAGGTGGAATTGGTGTAAGTCACATCGTCAAAACTTCCACCGACATTAATTTTCCACGAACCAAAACGCTGCGTGTGCTCAAGCCTGGCTTTGTTTTCTATCTCCTCAGAATTGTAGTCCAAAATCAGATTTGACGGGTCAGATTCATCATTGTTCTCGTACTTGCTCGCAGAGTTGTTCAGATGACTCCGGCTTACCACTACATTCTGAAAACCATTCTTCCCGTAGTGCTTGTAGTTAGCACCCACAGTATAGTTCCATTGTTCATTCACAGGAAGGTTTCCGAGAAGATATTCGGCTTCACGCGCTTCTTCTGGTGTTTCGGCATCTGCCACCGCATCGGGATTCAGCTCAAAATCGTCGATAGCCCCTAAGCCAATAAAGGTGATCTCGTTCTTCTCATTGAATCGATGCTTTACCTTAAATTGAGCATCGTTATAGGTCGGCAAAAAGGGCAGCCCAAGTACCGAAAACAAAAATTGTAGATAAGACCGGCGAGCTGAGAAAATATAAGTTGTGTTCTCCCCGAGCGGCCCATCAAGTGTGACACCCAAGTCTGACGAACCGAGTGTGATGTTCTTTTTTAAACGGTCAGGATTGCCATCTTTCTGTTCGAAGCTCAGAACAGAGCTCAAAGTATTTCCTCGGTTGGCAGGAAAAGCACTTGAGTAGAAGTCCACGTTTTGGATAAAGTTCACGTTGATCATTCCCACGGGGCCACCTGAGGAGCCCTGAGTAGCAAAATGGTTGATGACCGGCACTTCTATTCCATCGAGAAAAAAGCGATTTTCGTTGGGTGCTCCCCCCCTGATTATGATGTCATTTCGAAATGAAACGGTCGATGAAACACCAGGCAAGACTTGGAGAGCTCGAGAAATATCCCTGTTTCCACCAGGGTTTCGTTGGATTTCGTTGGTTCCAATTGATTGTAGCGAAAGTGGGGTTTCTTCTGGTCTTTCAAAGGCTTCAGAAGTGATTTCTACGGCTTCGAGCGCTGTAGCACTAGGCTCCAACTCAAAATCCAGATCTGTGGGCTGCTTCGCAAAAACTTCAACCTCGAACACCGTTTTACCCTTAAATCCAATAAAAGAAGCCTGAACATTGTACAGACCTGGTTCCAGACCATCGATCACATACATTCCATTTTCATCTGAAACGGCTCCTTTGGCCGTACCTTGAATGGCAACATTGGCAAAGGGAATTGGCTCGTTGTTGATCAGATTCGAAATTCGTCCCTTAATGATACCAGGCTGTGCATGAATGAAGCCGCTAAGCAGACACAGAACAGCGATTAGAAGGATTGTTTTTCTCTCCATAGAATGTCTCTTGAACAAGAGTAAAACCGAATTGTTTTCCCTATCGATAAATTCCCCTTTGGTTCATGGCTATTTGAAATGCACGAGCATTCCTGTTGTGCTCTGAGAGTGTAGATGCAAAGGCATGATAGCCAGAAAAATCAGCTTTTGCACACATATAGATATACCGATTGTCTTCGGCATTGAGCACCGCATCGATCGACGTTTTAGAAGGGATATTGATGGGTCCTGGTGGAAGCCCCTTGTACATGTACGTGTTGTAGGGACTATCGACGGAAAGGTGCTTTGTCAAAACCCGATTGATATTGAAATCGCCAACGGCGTACACCACCGTCGGGTCACTTTGCAGCCGCATGCCACGGTTTAGTCGGTTGATGTAAAGGCCGGCAATTCGTGGTCGTTCATCAGGATAAAGCTGTTGCTCCGCTTGCACGATAGAAGCCAAGATCGTGATTCTACTCTGAGATAGTCCAATCTCGCGAGCAGACTCCAATCGTACTTCATTCCAAAAAGCTTTGTACTCCTTCGCCATTCTAGCTATGAAACTTTCAGCATCGGTGGCCCAATCCATTTGGTATGTATCAGGCAGAAACATGGTCGGAAAAGTCTCTCTGCTGAAGCCATACTTTCTTTGAATCTCAGGATTATTAAATGCTTCAAGAAGGACCAGCGAATCGGCTTCAATCGTACGCGCTACTTTCCCTGCCACGTCATCTAGAAATCTCGATGATGAAAAAGTGACTTTCACTTCTTCCTTCCCACGACCAGCTCTAAGGTGATCTACAAGCTCGGCAGCGCTCATTCCATCTCGAAGGGTATATTTCCCTGGGACAATGTTCTGCCCCTTGAAATTCTTTTGCTCCATTACCCAATCGAGCTTACCGATTTTATCTATAAAATTCTGCTCTTGTAGCTCATGTAGCACAGCCGCTTGATCAGATCCTGTGGGGACATAGAAAGCGGCAGTTTCCGTATCGATATCGACAATGGCCCCGTAGATTCCATCATAGATCTTTTTTCCAACAAAGGCAGCTACCACGAGCAGTACCAGCAAAAACAGCCTAAATCTTCGTCGTTTGGGCTTACTCATTCTCGTTTATTTTTTGAAGCAACCACTCATTTTGAAATTCGCCATCTACGATCACCCAATCCTTTTTTAGCGCCACCTTTTCGAATCCGTACTTCTCAAAAAGGCGGATACTTTCCTGATTACTTTCCAAAATATTGCAATAAACCTGATGGAGATTCAGCACCTGAAAGCAATAGGGTAAGATCAAATCCAAAACTTCAGATGCCCAGCCTTGGTTCCGATCAGCTTTCTCGGCGATCAGGATTCCAATTCCGGCTTTTCGGTTCTTAAAGTCACAGTCGAATAGATCAACAGTACCCAGTGGTCTCTCTCCATCTCTAGGCTGAATTACCAGCCGCAGTTGTTTGTCGGAATAGACATCCGTCACATTCTGAACGTAGTGCATCAAAACCTGGCGACTGTACGGGGAAATGGTGTGCGATATGCTCCAGTTGTCGCGGTCATTCTCCCACTTGTAGAGAAAGTCAACGTCTTTTATCTCGATCCCACGAAGGGTTATTTTGTCATTCTCCAACATGGTATTCTCCCTTAAAAATCATTTGAGCAGGGCCCCAAAGCCAAATATTGTCGAAGCCATCGCCCTTTTTGCGGAAGGTGACTTCGAGACTACCGCCTTCTACTTGAATCATGACATGGTCATCGATGTTGTGTGCCTTTGCCATTGCCAGCGCGACAGCCGTAACACCGGTTCCGCATGAAAGCGTTTCATCTTCTACGCCGCGCTCGTACGTACGCACTCGGAAGTTATTCTCGCCATTTAGCTTGCTAACGAAATTCACATTCGTTCCACCAATCGATTCAAATTGCTCTTCATACCGTCGCTTTCGTCCAGCTTCCACAACAGGAAATTGGTCGAGTTCATCACGCGGTACAATCAAATGAGGCGAACCGGTGTTTACAAAAAAATCATCTCCAATAGCTTCCACATTCTGCACAGGATGAAGCTCTATTCCCACCTTCTGTTCGTCAATTCGGTACGCGTGAATGCCGTCGGTACTGAGCATGGTGCCTTTAGCTGGGATCATCTCCAAGCCAAATGCGAAGTGCACTGCACAGCGGCTGCCGTTACCACAGAGGCTTTTGCTTCCATCTGGGTTGAAAAACACCATTTCGAAATTGGCTTCACCGTGGTTCTGGATAAGCATCAGCCCATCTGATCCTACCCCAAAGTGGCGATCGCACATGTCTCTGACCAAATCCAGATTATCAGTCGGAAAAAACCCGGTTCTATTATCGATCAGGACAAAATCGTTTCCTGTACCGTGATATTTTACAAAAGGAATATTCATTTCAGCAGCTCAAAAGTCGCACTAAGAAGGGAACTGAGCAAGACCATACCGAAATTTAGTCTTTTGAGTAATTGGTTTGAAAGCACCCTTATTTGAACTGGGCTAGGAATATGAGATAGTTGTGTGCTCTAGGAACTGCTTTGAGGGGTATGCAACCCAGCATTAAGTTGAATGTAAAACATCGGCTTCATTTTCTCTATACTACGCGGAGTTCACAATTCACCGTACCTGCATCTATTCACCGGACCACAAATAACTAGCTAAAACCGCAATTTTACAGCCAATTTACACACTTTTACAATCGATGATAGCTCTTTAGGCAGCTGTGGTTTTTCTTTGATAACATGAAGCAAATCACATCAGTTCTGTTTTTGGTATTGATTGCAATTGGATATCAACTACAAGCTCAAAACTCAAAGTCTGTTGAGCCATCAGCTAAATTAATCGGTGCCTATAGCGGGGATGAAATCCCTCCCCATCCGGCATTGGAAATTCGCCTGCCGATCACGGCCATCATTCAAGATCAAAAAGGTGATTTCTGGTACGGAACCGACGGGTATGGTGTTATCCACTTTGCCAACGACACACTCACCCATCACCGGTTAGAGCAGGGTTTTCGGGGAAATGTGGTACGAGACATCTTAGAAGCTACCGATGGAACCATTTGGTTTGCCACCAACGCAGGTCTGACGAAATTCGACCCCACAATTTCTGAAAGTCCATCACCGAGCTCTTTTGAAACCTTCAACACAATGGATGGCCTTCCCGACAATAATCTTTTTTGTCTGGAGATGGATCAAAAGAATCAATTGTGGATCGGAGGACTGGGCGGAGTGTCGATATTTGATGGTCGTTCGTTCAAGCAATTCGAACTGCCAAAAACTCCAATCGACCCTTCGCGAAGCTTGACATCTGAAAACGCTGTGCGAGAAATCACAATTGACAGCCAAGAAAAAATATGGTTTGCGACGGATGGCGGGGCTTTTATCTGGGATGGAAGTTCTCTGATAAACATCACTGAAGCTAAGGGGCTTTGCAGTAATTCGGTAAACGCCATTTTGGAAGATCAATATGGGAGCATCTGGTTCGCCACAGAGCACAACGGGGTTTGTGTGAAGCGCGGAGATGTGTTTGAGAAGATTTTGGCTCAGAAAGACGGAAATTCAAAGTCTTGTCAATACATTTTTGAAGATTGGAACGGAGATATTTGGTTTACCTTGGATGGCGATCTCACCTACAAATACAATGGAACGGAAGTAGAGCGTGCTTTCGAACCACAGGGCTGTGTGAGCCACACGTTTCGCAGAGCCTACCAGGACACCGACGATAAGCTCTGGTTTGCCGGTTGGCTGGGGCTTTACCTAGCAGAGTAAGCACCAAGCGCAATAGGAACTTGATTCTGAGTCTAAAATTGACTCTAGCCCAGCTATTTCACTTAGATTAGGGCAAAAAGCAAGTCGATGAACGTATTGTCCCACCTGCTTCTCGCCCTAACGCTTATTGGCTGTAGCACAGAGGAAGTAGATACTCATCAGCCAAAGGTCATTCCGATTCCCACACATCAGTGGATCAGAATAGACTCGATAATTGGAAGTCCCCAAGATGTACAGTTAGCCGGATTCGGAATAATCAAGCTCGATGTTGAAGGGTTAAGCATTCTGGCTTTGGACACCCACGAACTTTTCTTAATGTACGAATCTGAACGCTCAGAACCCGACACAGTTGGCTTCAAACCCTATTTTCACGAATTGTACGACCCCGCGTGGGAACGCGCCGAAGACGGTATTACTCCAGCTTTAACAAGAAAAGAAGTACCCGTGTATAGTCGCTTTATAGATTCCCAGCTTTTGAATAAACCCATACCCGATTTCGTCTTGTATGATCATGCTGGCAAGGAATACGATAAATCTTATTTTAAAGGCAAGGTTTCAGTCATCGACTTTTGGTGGAAGGGCTGCAGTGCATGTGTAGTCGAAGCGCCAACCATGAATTCAATTGCCAAAAAGTACGAAAGTCGCAATGATGTTCAATTCGTGTCTCTATATCGCGATAGTCTCTTGTTGGACCCAGTTTCAGGAGAAAAATTGTTCGAAGTAAATTTTCCAAAAGAGCCCAAGTTCATTCCTATTGACGAGAGTAACCGTGTTACTTTCAAACACCTAGGTCCCGCACGCAACATCATGAAGCAGTTTTACTTAGTCGCAGCACCTACTCATATTATCGTCGATCAAGAAGGTATTGTCAGGGATGTTTTCAGCGGAGCCAGCCCTTCGGATGACCAATTCGAAATTAAATGGCGAATTGACTACTGGGTAGACCAGTTAGCTGCAAAGGAGTTGGCCGTATATGATTGAAATTCTTATCATTGATCTATGTCAGATAAACCAAGAATTACCGGAATAGGTGGAATCTTCTTTAAATCCGAAGAGCCGGATCGCACAAAGGAGTGGTATCAGAAGAACCTTGGATTAAACACCGATCAATGGGGCACCAATTTTGAATGGTATCAAGGGGCCAATCCATCGCAAAAAGGATTTACGCAATGGAGTCCGGCAAGTCAAGGGTCAAGTCACATTCCATCCAATCAAGAGTACATGATCAATTACCGGGTAGCTCATCTCGAAGAATTAGTGGCTCAACTCAAGAAAAATGGCGTAACGATTCTCGATGAAATCGAGAATTTTGACTACGGCAAATTTGTTCACATACTCGACGGCGACGGACAAAAAGTGGAGCTCTGGGAGCCAAATGATCTCGAATACGAGAAGCTGGTTGAAGGTAGGTCCTTGTAAACCAAGACACGAAATGCGAGCGAACTGCGTTTATTGGATGAAACCATTTCTCTGGAGGCGAGCGGCAAATTGAAACCAAAATGGTCAGTGTACCAAGCCAAGTCGACTCTTTGAGACTAAAAACCTAACCCAATGAATGCAAGGAAAACCCTGAGCTGCCTGGCTCTAATGGCTATCATTTTGACTAGCTGCGACCCAAACATCGTATTTGAAGAGCATAACAAAAATTTTCCCAAGTACCGATGGGAACAAGAAAATGTGCTGACCTTTAATCCTGTCATTGAAGATACTTCGGCCACTTATAATGTCTATCTCGAGCTGCGTCACGTATACGGGTTCCAGTACGAAGAGATGAAAACGCTGGTGGTCAAAACGAGTCCGAGTAATCAAGCCGATGTCTACACCTACTCCTTCCCACTTTTTGACGCAAACAAAGAATATCTGAGCGAGTGTGCCGAAGATATTTGCGACCGAAAGGTATTGGTTGAAGAAGGTATCCGCTTTACTGAAAAGGGCGGTTATCGGTTTGAGATGACTCATCAAATGCCTACCGATCCGGTGCGAAATGTGATGGAGTTTGGGCTGATTATCGAGAAGCAAGTTCAGAACCCTTGACTGTCATTTTTTCAGTTTTTTTCACTGGCATCGTATTTGCAAAAACCTTCTGGAATGCCGTCGTATAGGGCTTAACAGTCTTTAACAGCCGATGGATAACATTCCATAGTAAATTAGAGTTATTAATCTCGAAACCGTAATAGAAGGATGAAGCAACTATTGAAACTGACCCTTGCAGCCACACTAGGCGGATTTGTAGCAGTAGGGTTAATCTCCTTGAATGGAGAACAGCAAATTCAAAACTCAACAGACGATTCTGATCGCCTTGATGTGAGTTACACCAATTATACATCGAGCCCGAGCATCCCCTTGGAGTCCATCGACTTTGTCGGGGCAGCTGAGCGAAGTGTAAATGCCGTGGTGCACGTGAAAACGAAGATCAATTCAAAACCGTATTACAATCCCTGGAGTCAGATTTTTGGAGGTGAAGAGTATATCACTCCAGAACAAAAAAGAGCATCAGGATCGGGTGTAATCATAAGTGAAGACGGATATATCGTCACCAACAATCACGTGATAGACAATGCTGCAGATATCGAGATCACCATGAACAACAACCGCACCTACAAGGCGGAGTTGATCGGGACGGATCCGGCTACCGATATAGCTTTGCTCAAAATTGAAGAGAAAAAGCTTCCAGCAATTACCCTCGGCGATAGCGACCACTTAAAGGTGGGTGAATGGGTCATTGCCGTTGGGAATCCCTTTAACCTAACTTCGACCGTAACAGCTGGAATTGTCAGCGCCAAAGCGCGAAACATCAATATTTTGGACTACAATCCGAGCAAGGAAGTTTTTCCACTCGAGTCCTTCATACAGACTGATGCAGCAGTAAACCCTGGAAACAGCGGCGGTGCCTTGGTGAACGGTCGTGGAGAGCTGGTGGGTATAAACACGGCGATCGCCTCACGAACAGGATCTTATAGCGGATATAGCTTTGCAGTGCCCGTGAGCATTGTTCAAAAAGTCACTGCCGACTTGCTCGAATTTGGCAAAGTACAGCGTGCCTACATCGGTGTCAACATTAGCGATATCAATGAAGTGCTAAGAAATACTGAAGACATAGCTGTGGCAGAAGGTGCCTACGTACGCGGACTGGTAGAAGATGGTGCCGCCTACAGCGCCGGAATTGAAGTAGGTGATGTAATCGTCGGGGTTGAAAACCGCGCCGTGAAAAACGTAACTGAACTTCAGGAGCAGGTAGGGAAGTATCGCCCCGGTGATCAAATCAAAGTGGATGTACTCCGCGACAACACAAAGAGATCATTCAACGTGACCTTGCGCGACCGCTACGGCAATACCGACCTAAAAAAGCGAATGGAGCTCTCTACTCCTATGTATGGAGCGCGCTTACAGCCCCTTGAAGAATCAGAGCTAAGACAATTAAAAATTGAAAATGGCGTTAAAGTAAAAGAGCTCGACAACGGCCAATTAGAAAAAGCTGGTGTGCAAGAAGGATTCATCATTACCCACGTCGATAAACAGCCGGTAAATTCACCGGGACAATTCGAACGCATGATGGAATCGAAACGTGGTGGCGTGCTTATTGAAGGGCTCTACCCGAATGGTACCCGCGACTATTTTGCCGTCAGTAAATAAAATTGAAAAGATTCATCAAAATAAAACCTGCGAGATATTGACTTCGAAACCGTAAACATCGATTCATCTCATCAACCCACAAAATATCTCGGTTATTTTGAAGAATAAGGAAGTGGCTGTCGCTCTGCGACTTGCCACTTCCACTTTTTAAAATAAGTCTTTTCTGAAGTGGGGTATAATACCCAAATAATTGTATTTAACCAAGGTAAAGCGTATCTTTGCCGTTCTAATCTTATTTACTAAACCCTAACAATAGGACTGTATTTATGAGACAACTGAAGATCACCAAAAGTATTACTAATCGCGAAAGTCAATCCTTAGACAAGTACCTACAGGAGATTGGTCGAGAAGACCTGATTACAGCGGAGGAAGAAGTCGAATTGGCCCAGCGAATTAAAAAAGGTGATCAGGCTGCCTTGGAAAAATTGACACGAGCGAACCTACGTTTCGTTGTTTCCGTTTCTAAACAATACCAAAATCAAGGTCTATCCCTCCCGGATTTGATCAATGAAGGTAATCTCGGCTTGATAAAAGCAGCACAAAGATTCGATGAAACACGTGGTTTTAAGTTCATTTCCTATGCCGTTTGGTGGATCCGCCAGTCGATATTGCAAGCCTTGGCTGAGCAATCGCGTATTGTGCGTCTTCCATTGAATCAGGTAGGTAGTTTGAACAAGATCAATAAAATGTTCGCTAAACTCGAACAGGAATTTGATCGTCCTCCAACCGTGGAGGAAATTGCTAATGCACTTGACATCCCTGCAGAAAAAGTAGCAGACTCACTCAAGGTTAGCGGTAGACATGTGTCGGTAGACGCCCCATTTACAGAAGATGATAGCTCTTCGCTACTAGATGTAATGGTAAACGACGACTCACCGAACGCAGATACCCTCCTTCTAAACGAGTCATTGGTGCAGGAGATCGAAAGATCATTATCTACACTCACCGAAAAAGAAAGAGAAGTCATACGCTTGTTTTATGGAATTGGCATGAAGCATGGTTTGACCCTCGAAGAAATAGGAGATCGTTTTGGACTGACCCGCGAACGCGTGAGGCAGATTAAAGAAAAAGCGATTCGACGACTGCGTCACTCATCCCGCAGCAAACATTTGAAAGCTTACCTCGGGTAGGCTTTTCTTTTTTGTACCCTATTGAAACGCAAATCATCATAACTAAATAAATCCAATGTCAACCGATCTATTGAGAGCAGGTCAGGCTACTTACAACAAAGAGCTGGAAACCTGGGTCAGTAAAGAGAAAGCAGCCGTAGACTTAATGAATGCGGTAGGAAAATTGCTGTACGATTACTCTGTGGAGCTCGTATTGTTCAGAAATCACTTGGTAGACACCAACGTGAGCGAAATTTTGAAACTTCACAAGTACGCTGCCGATGTGGTCGAAAAGCCAATCGACGTATTTGAAACAAGTACACTAGCCAATGGGCTATTGGAACTCGATTTGGCTCCTTCTAAAATCGATATCGGGCTCTTGAGCGCCGAGTGGATGGAAGAAAAGGCCAATTTTAGTTCTCAAAAAGAATTCCTTCTTTCTAAGGTTGGAAGCTTCCAAGCTTCTGAAAATGGAAGCCAATTCGAACCACGAGATGTCGTTCTTTTTGGTTTTGGACGTATCGGTCGTTTGGCGGCTCGCGAGCTCGTTAAACAGTTTGGCCGTGGCCAGCAATTGCGATTGAAAGCTATCGTTACTCGTAAAGTAACAGATCTCGAAATCGTAAAGCGAGCTGACCTTCTTCGCATGGACTCTGTTCACGGGCCATTCCCAGGAACAGTTGTAGCCGATATCGAAAACAAAGCAATCGTGATCAATGGTCAGATTGTCAAAATGATCGAGGCACCAGCTCCAGACGAAGTAGACTATGAGTCTTACGGAATCAGCGACGCTATTTTGATTGACAACACAGGTGCCTTTAGAGATCGTACTGCTCTTTCTCGTCACCTGCAGTCAAAAGGGATCAGCAAAGTACTTCTCACAGCTCCAGGAAAAGAAGTTCCAAATATCGTTTACGGTATCAACCACTTCGACTTGGACCTTGAAAACGAAAACGTGTACTCTGCGGCATCTTGTACTACAAATGCAATCTCAACCGTGCTTAGCGTGATTGAGAAAAGCTACGGGGTAGAAAAAGGACACATCGAAACGGTACACGCCTACACCAATGACCAGAATTTGCTCGACAACTACCACAAGAAAGAAAGACGTGGTCGTTCTGCTGCTGTCAACATGGTTATTACAGAAACGGGTGCCGGTAAAGCTGTAACAAAAGTAATCCCAAGTCTTGCAAACAAATTGACAGCCAACGCTGTGCGTGTACCTGTTCCCAACGGTTCACTGGCAATTATGAGCCTTACTGTAGGGAAAGAGACAAGTGTAGAAGAGATTAATTCCCTTGTAAAGGACGCAGCTCTTCGAGGCAACTTGGTAAACCAGATCAAGTACAGCATTGAGCCTGAACTCGTTTCTAGCGACATCGTTGGAGACAACTGTTGCTCAGTTTATGATAGCGTAGCTACCATTGTTCACCCTGACAAGAAGAACGTCGTTCTTTACGTTTGGTACGACAATGAATACGGATATACAAAACAAGTGATCAGATTGGCGAAGTACATCGCAAAAGTGCGAAGAAAGCACTATTACTAGGCCAATTTGAGTGATTCTAATCAAAGTAGCCCCTTAACCTACCGGTTAAGGGGCTTTTTTTGAATAGTGCTGTTCACCTTTTCAAATAATTTCGATTAACTTCAGAAAACCAATGGTTTGTCGCGCTTACACTACAAAAACGATAAACCGTATTTAACGAACCAAAACCAATCGAATGAGAAGGATGATTACAAAAAGATCATTTCAGTCGCTATGTGCGATTGTTATGATGTTTTGTTCTGTTTCCGTATTTGCGGATACCGAACCAAACAATTCAATTGCCGAAGCAAACCCGCTCGCTTTTAATACTGAGCAAACGGGGACTCTAGCCATCGAGGCTGGAGATAACGACGATTACTACGAGCTCGAACTTCCCGAAAATGGCACTGTTCTAATCGAAGGAAACTACTCAGAAGGCTTAGCAGGATACTTCTATCTGTATAATAGCGCCGGCGGTCAACTAGGTTTCTCAAGTTTCGGGAGCGGAGATAAATCCCTCACCATCGGTTGTGTGGCAGCTGGTACAGTTTACGTCAGAATGAACCGTAGTTCTGGTTCGGGAGACTACACCTTTACAGCCACTTACGCCACCCCAGAGTTTTCAACTGACCTAGAGCCCAACGATAACGGGGGCAATGTCAGTTCAATAGATCTTATTCAAGAGACTTTTCTGGAAGGCGAAGAAATTACAGGGCAACTTGGTTACCAAAACGCATCAGATTTCGATACGGAAGACTGGTACTACATCATTTCGCCCCACGATGGAGATGTTTCATTAACCTTTGAATATTCGGAAGGCCTGACCGGATACATCTATCTCTATGAAAAAGATGGAACGCAACTTTCATTTGCCTATCTCACCGGAAATGAAAATACGACAGTAGCTACTTGTATGGCTGGTGATACCCTAGTAGCAAGGATCTCACGAACAAGTGGCTGTGGGTCTTACTCCGGAAACTTCACTACTTCAGGCCTCACTTACGCGAACGATACGGAACCAAATGGTAGCGGTATCATTTTAGAATCCATAAGTATGATACAGGACACTTATGAAGAAGGTGAAACTTTTACCGGGCATCTAGGTTACAGCGATGCTGACACTGGTCTAGATAGTAACGACTGGTATAAAATTATTGCCGATAGCGATGGTTCAGTCAGCTTAAATGTAGAGTACACCGAAAATTTAATTGGTTACATATATCTGTATGAGAAGGATGGGACCCAGATAGGCTTCACCTATTTGCCAGGCGAAGCAGGGACTTACACCGCTATTTGTCAGGCGGCTGACACCCTAGTCGCTCGCATCAACCGTACCGCTGGTTGTGGGTCCTATACAGCTTCTTTCTCAGTTGATAGCCCGGAAGATGAAAACGATGCGGAGCCCAATGGGAACACTTCCGCTCTTGCTTCTATCGACATGATCCAAGACACTTGGCAAGAAGGAGAAACGTTCACAGGGCACCTTGGTCACTCCGATGCCGATACCGGCGTAGATACCGATGATTGGTACTATTTGATCGTTCCCACAGATGGTGATGTAACACTCGCCGCCGATTATTCTGAGAGCCTAATCGGGTACATTTACTTGTATGAAAAAGACGGAACCCAAATAGGGTTTAGCTATTTGACTGGAGGAGCAGGAACCTACACCGCGTCGTGTAGAGCAGCTGACACGCTTGTCGCAAGAATCTCAAGATCTTCAGGCTGCGGTTCTTACGAAGCATCATTTTCGGTATCAAACATGTTATATGCCAACGATGCTGAATCAAACAACAGCATTGAAACAGCTATTCCATACGACCCAGACAACTTGAATGAAGGTCATATTGGATATTTAGATGCTGATACAGGTTATGACAATGACGATTACTACGCTGTCTTTGTTGAAGCGCCATTCAGCTTCGAGATGAATATTGTGAAATCGAACAATTTTAGTGGGTACATGTATCTCTACTCCCCTTCCGGAACACAGTTGGGATTCATATACCACGCAGGCCAGATTCAGGCAACATATACTGATGAATTGGATGAAACGGGTACCTACTATGTTCGCGTAAACCGCTCAGCCGGCTGTGGTTCATATAGTTTGTATGGCCCTAATCTTTCTCCTTCCATTGAATCAGATCCTATTTCTTGTTCTGATGGAATCGACAATAATGGAGATGGTTTGATAGACTGTGAAGATCCGCAGTGTTCTATTCTCAGTAATAATGTTGGGTGCGAAACTTGCTTTGGGGACGGACTTTCTTTTGCGGATGTGGTGATGGATTATGTAAACAATTGCGACAACAACACCGCTACTGATGCAAATGAAGCCATAGGCATGCCCGATTATAGCGGTGACTTAGAGCACGTTTCCCTCGGTGATGGCTATGTGACTTTAGGCTTTACCAATAACACATTGATCAATTCAGGAAATGACGATCCCGACTTGTTCGTATTCGAAGTGGGACCTTTAGTAGAAAGCTCGGCAATTGAGCTTCGGCCGCTTAATACAGCGACGGAAGACATACTTATTGCCAATAATATTCTTGACTCAGATGGTGATGGTTTCTATGAGTTTGGAGAAATTGGTGGTTCCACCGCTTCGGTCGATATTGATGCATTTCTCGGTGGACTCGAAACCAATTCTGTTCAGTTTGACGCGATTAAAATTGTCGACTATCAAATCGGATGTTCAACGGCTACACCTGGTCCGGATATTGACGCCGTATGCGCGCTTTCAAGCATCCCTTGCGTGATTGGTGGCCCTTGTGACGACGGAGATGATCAAACCGAAAATGATGTCTACGACTCAAACTGTAACTGTGCAGGTACTCCGATCGTTTATGACTGTCAGGATCTCATGGCAAATATTGGAGACTCATGCGACGACAACGATCCAAATACAACCGACGATATAGTAAATGACACTTGTGACTGTGTTGGTGAGAGCATTTTTGACTGTCCGGATTTACAAGCAAATAATGGTGATGACTGTGAAGGCTCGTCAGGAAACCCTGGAACGGTTATAAACTGCGAGTGTGTAGAGAATGCTATCCCAGGCTGTATGGATCCATTGGCTTGTAACTATGACGCAGATGCCACAGAAGATAATGGCTCCTGCATAGTTCCTACACTCGACTGTACGGAATGTAATGTAACAAATGACGGGCTCATTTTGATAGATGCAGATGGTGATGGAATATGTGATGCGGAAGAGATTGAAGGATGTACAGATCTTCTGGCATGTAACTATAGCGCCGATGCCACTGATGATGACGGAACTTGTATCGTTCCGACTGCAGGGTGTACCACTTGTAATGCAACGAATGATGGACTCGATCTAATCGATACCGATCTAGATGGGATCTGCGATAGCGAAGATGAATGTCCAGAGCTAGCCGATTTGTCCGATGGTGATCCGTGTATGGATGACACAGGTGCAGAAGGGACCGTTGCCAATTGTGACTGCATCGTCACCCCAATCACCTACGCCAGCCTACTCGAGTTAGAATGTGGCGGAATGGTTATCCAGGTATCAGGAGCCTTCAATGGCGAGACAGATGGTGGTACAGCAACATCAGAAACCAGAACCATCTACGCATTTGAGCCAGATGGTGGAAACGGTATCCCGACCTATGCCGGTGGATCGTGGCCTTATGTCATTGTAGAAGGAGATTTGGTGGTCGATGCGGACATCACAGCAACCCTGACTCTCAATGACGACGGTGTACTTCTTGTGAATGGCTGGCCAGCCTACCAATTTGTCAACGATCTAGGCCCAGATGATGCCAGTGGTACGTTTGGACCATGGAACTACTTCCTTGCTGATGGAGAATTGAGCCAAGACGCTTGTCCGCCAGTTTACGACTGTCCAGACCTTGAAGCAAACATCGGCGATACTTGTGACGATGGTGATGACATGACTGAGAACGATATGGTAAACGATAACTGTGAGTGTGTTGGTACACCAGTATACGACTGTCCAGAGCTTGAAGCAAACATCGGAGATGCTTGTGACGATGGTGACGACATGACTGAAAACGACATGGTAAACGATAACTGTGAGTGTGTTGGTACACCAATTCACGACTGTCCAGAGCTTATGGCTAACATCGGAGATGCTTGTGATGATGGTGATGACATGACTGAAAACGACATGATCAATGATGATTGTGAATGTGTTGGTACACCGATCTACGACTGTCCAGAACTTGAAGCAAACATCGGAGATGCTTGTGACGATGGTGACGACATGACTGAAAACGATATGGTAAACGACGCATGTGAGTGTGCCGGTACACCAATCGAAGTATACGACTGTCCAGAGCTTATGGCTAACATCGGAGATGCTTGTGATGACGGTGACGCCATGACAG
>JAUICL010000007.1 GCA_030427905.1 Bacteroidia bacterium | reverse complement strand
CACACTCGGTAATGTTGAGTTCAGACTCTGTAGACTCAAGGATAGTCAAGTCAAGTGTTACGATGCTATCGCATCCAGCGGCGTTCTCAAGCGTCCACTGCGCTGTGCTGTTGCTAGCTGTGTAAGTGTTGCCATCTATCCAAGTATACGAGTCACATGCTTCCTGAACGTCAGTTCCAGAAGTCGACTCAAGGATTGTAAGGAAGAGTGTGATCGTCGAGTCACAACCGGCTGCGTTAGTCAACGACTGAGTGAAGACACCAGATTCTGTGTAAGTCTCGTCATTCAGGGTGTAGGAATCACAAGCTGTTTCGATGAACTCAGATTCAGTTGACTCAAGAATTGTCAAGTTCAACGTAATGGTTGAATCACAACCAGCAGCATTCAACAATTCTTGTGTGTATACTCCTGAAGCGTCGTATACCACATCGTTTAGCGTGTATGTATCACATTCTGTGATGTTCAACTCCGATTCAGTCGACTCAAGAATTGTCAAGTCAAGAGTTACAATGCTATCACATCCGGCAGCGTTCTCAAGTGTCCATTGCGCTGAGTTGTTGCTAGCTGTGTAAGTGTTACCATCGATCCAAATGTACGAGTCGCAAGCTTCCAGAACGTCCGTTCCAGAAGTAGACTCAAGAATAGTCAAGTCAAGCGTAACAATGCTATCACATCCAGCGGCGTTCTCAAGCGTCCACTGAGCTGAGTTGTTGCTAGAAGTATAAGTGTTACCATCGATCCACGTGTACGAGTCACATGCTTCCTGAACGTCCGTTCCAGAACTCGACTCATGAATTGTCAAATCAAGTGTTACAATGCTATCACACCCGGCGGCGTTTTCAAGTGTCCACTGCGCTGTGCTGTTGCTAGCTGTATAAGTAACTCCATCGATCCAAGTATACGAGTCGCAAGCTTCCTGAACGTCCGTTCCAGAAGTAGACTCAAGGATTGTTAGGAATAGTGTGATAGTCGAGTCACAACCAGCAGCGTTTGTCAACGACTGAGTGAATACGCCAGATTGACTATAAGTCTCATCATTCAGCGTGTAGGAATCACAAGCTGTTTCGATGAACTCAGATTCAGATGACTCAAGAATCGTCAAGTTCAACGTAATGGTTGAGTCACAACCAGCAGCATTCAACAATTCTTGTGTGTATACTCCTGAAGCGTCGTACACCACATCGTTTAGCGTGTACGTGTCACATTCTGTGATGTTCAACTCCGATTCAGTCGACTCAAGGATTGTTAGATCTAGGTTGATCGTCAAAATACATCCGTTCTGGCTTTCAAGTGTTTGTTGGTACTCGCCAGACTCGGTGTAAGTCTCATCGTTAAGCGTGTAAGAATCACAAGCCGTTTCAACTAAGTCTTGTTCTGAAGACTCAAGGATTGTCAAGTTCAATGTGATGGTTGAATCACAACCAGCAGCATTTTCCAACGATTGTGTGTAAACGCCTGAAGCGTCGTATTCAACACCATTCAATGTGTAGGTGTCACATTCTGTGATGTTGAGTTCTGATTCAGTTGACTCAAGGATAGTCAAGTCAAGTGTTACAAGGCTGTCGCACCCAGCAGCGTTCTCAAGCGTCCATTGTGCTGAGTTGTTGCTAGCGGTGTAGGTGTTTCCATCGATCCACGTGTACGAGTCGCAAGCTTCCTGAACATCAGTTCCTGAAGTCGACTCAAGAATCGTCAAGTCGAGCGTTACAATGCTGTCACATCCAGCGGCGTTCTCAAGCGTCCACTGAGCTGAGTTGTTGCTAGAAGTATAAGTGTTACCGTCGATCCACGTGTACGAGTCACATGCTTCCTGAACATCTGTTCCTGAAGTCGACTCAAGAATCGTCAAATCGAGTGTTACGATGCTATCACATCCGGCGGCGTTTTCAAGTGTCCACTGCGCTGTGCTATTGCTAGCTGTATACGTAACTCCATCGATCCAAGTATACGAGTCGCAAGCTTCCTGAACGTCCGTTCCAGAAGTAGACTCAAGGATAGTCAAGTCGAGCGTTACAATGCTGTCACATCCAGCGGCGTTCTCAAGCGTCCACTGAGCTGAGTTGTTGCTAGCGGTGTAGGTGTTTCCATCGATCCAAGTATACGAGTCGCAAGCTTCCTGAACATCAGTTCCTGAAGTTGATTCAAGAATCGTCAAGTCGAGCGTTACAATGCTATCGCACCCGGCAGCGTTTTCTAATGTCCACTGAGCTGAGTTGTTGCTGGCAGTGTATGTGTTACCATCGATCCACGTGTAAGAGTCACACGCTTCCTGAACGTCAGTTCCTGAAGTCGACTCAAGGATAGTCAAATCAAGTGTTACGATACTATCACAACCCGCAGCGTTTTCAAGTGTCCACTGAGCTGAGTTGTTGCTCGAAGTATAAGTGATACCGTCGATCCAAGTGTATGAGTCACATGCTTCTTGAACGACTGTTCCTGAAGTAGACTCAAGGATAGTCAAGTCAAGCGTAACAATGCTATCACATCCAGCAGCGTTTTCTAATGTCCACTGCGCTGAATTGTTGCTAGCTGTGTATGTGTTTCCATCAATCCAAGTGTATGAGTCACATGCTTCCTGAACATCCGTTCCAGAAGTAGACTCAAGGATAGTCAAGTCGAGTGTAACGATGCTGTCACATCCAGCAGCGTTTTCAAGCGTCCACTGAGCTGAGTTGTTGCTCGAAGTATAAGTGATACCGTCGATCCAAGTGTATGAGTCACATGCTTCTTGAACGTCTGTTCCTGAAGTAGACTCAAGGATAGTCAAATCAAGTGTTACGATACTATCACATCCAGCAGCGTTCTCAAGCGTCCACTGAGCTGAGTTGTTGCTGGTAGTGTATGTGTTACCATCGATCCAAGTATACGAGTCACATGCTTCCTGAACATCTGTTCCTGAAGTCGACTCAAGAATCGTCAAGTCGAGTGTAACGATGCTGTCACATCCAGCAGCGTTCTCAAGCGTCCATTGTGCTGAGTTGTTGCTAGCGGTGTAGGTGTTTCCATCGATCCAAGTATACGAGTCGCAAGCTTCCTGAACATCAGTTCCTGAAGTTGATTCAAGAATCGTCAAGTCGAGCGTTACAATGCTGTCACATCCAGCGGCGTTCTCAAGCGTCCACTGTGCCGTGTTGTTGCTAGCTGTGTACGTGTTACCATCAATCCAAGTAAACGAGTCACATGCTTCCTGAACATCTGCTCCAAAAGTAGACTCAAGGATAGTCAAGTCAAGTGTAACGATGCTGTCACATCCGGCAGCGTTCTCCAGTGTCCACTGAGCTGTGTTATTGCTGGTAGTGTATGTGTTACCATCGATCCAAGTATACGAGTCACATGCTTCTTGAACATCCGTTCCAGTCGTAGACTCAAGAATTGTAAGGAAAAGGATGATCGTAGAGTCGCATCCAGCAACATTTGTTAATGATTGTGTGAAAAATCCCGACTCCGTGTAGGTCTCTTCATTTAGCGTGAATGAATCACAAGCTGTTTCGAATAACTCAGCTTCAGTCGACTCAAGAATCGTCAGGTTCAACGTAATGGTTGAATCACACCCAGCGGCGTTCTCTATTGTTTGCGTATATGTACCTGAAACATCGTATACAATGCTGTTCAGTGTGTAGGTGTCGCACTCGGTTATATTCAATTCCGATTCAGTCGATTCAAGGATACTCAAGTCTAGGGTTACAATACTGTCACATCCAGCGGCGTTCTCAAGCGTCCACTGAGCTGAGTTGTTGCTGGCGGTGTAGGTATTACCATCGATCCAAGTATACGAGTCGCATGCTTCCTGAACGTCAGTTCCTGAAGTAGACTCAAGGATAGTCAAGTCAAGCGTTACAATGCTGTCACATCCAGCTGCGTTTTCAAGCGTCCATTGCGCTGAGTTGTTGCTGGCAGTGTATGTGTTGCCATCTATCCAAGTGTACGAGTCACAAGCTTCCTGAACATCTGTTCCAAAAGTAGACTCAAGGATTGTTAAGTCAAGGGTAACGATACTATCACAACCAGCTGCATTCTCAAGCGTCCATTGTGCTGTGCTGTTACTAGCAGTGTAGGTATTTCCATCTATCCAAGTGTACGAGTCACAAGCTTCTTGTGTATCAATCCCTACGTTTGGCAGATTAATAGTCAAATTAAGGGTGTCTGAATTTGAACATCCAAACTCGTTGGTGGTAGCATGAACATATTGGCCAGAACTGGTATACACGGTCGCATTTGCGGCCCAGAAGTATTGGATACATGCATCCACATCATATGCTTGCCCAGTGTTTGGAGACACTACGAGTAGCGCATTATCTGAAACCTGGTCTGCATTATCTGCAGAAGCGAAAGCTGTGTTGTCGTAATTTCCATTTGAGCCTGGAGAATCCGCATTCACGCTAATTGAAACGGAGTTTCCCGCCGCCAAGGTGCCTATATTATAAGTAAGTGTGTTTCCTGCAAAAGAAGCACCTGAAATAGGTGCGCCCACTATCGATAAATTCGAGAATCCAGCTGGAAAGGCATCTGTCAGTACGGTGTTGTTTGCATCGAAATCAAAATCACCACCAGAGTTTGTGACTGTGATGGTGAATGTTACTTGGGTATTTGGACAAACTGGGCTTGGGGTAACCGTTTTCTCAATGGTCAACTCAGTACCACAAATTGCATTTACAGCAGATGTCAAATTAGAAGCTAGATCGCTAAAAGAACCAATGCTATAATCATCCGTATATACGCTACCATTATCAGCAAAATTGTCGGAGCCGGAGATGTCCTGAAGATTAGATGAATTGACACTCCCTACACCAATAGCAAACATGTGTACTCCACTGTTCTTTATTGCATTGGCTTGAGTTATTGCACGTGCCAAGGCAGTAGATGGCGTGGAGCCAAAGGTCCCGACTTGCACATCTCCACAGTTCCCGCTATTCGTATTGTATGCCGTCGGACTACCATCTGTGAAAAAGATGATCAAATCAGCTGAATAGCTCTGAGCAAGTATTAAAGCATCTTCCCAGTTAGTATAGCCAGAAGAACAACCACCCCCAGAAAAGGTGGGGTTGTAACTCTGTGAAGGTCCACCTGAAAGCCCATAGAGATAATTATTGAATTGAGTGATGAAGCTGCTATTAACCACAGTTGAAGGAAGGTTAATCAAATCAGCTCTTGTGTCAAACTCGATAATTCGGAGTGTGGCCCCTGAACCGTTTAGAGCATTGGCCAGAGCTAAAGCACCACTGCGCACTGTATTTGATGCGCTGGCTTGACTGATTGAGTAGGACTCATCCAGTATGAAAATGATATCGAGCTGATCGCAGGCAATATCTGATGGAAGATCAGGGTTAGAAACATTGGTCTTTGGAGCCGCAACACCTGCTCTTCCTCGCAGAGAGTACAATGAAGGGGCAACAAGATCAGAGAATTCCTGCTGGTTTGTGAGCATGTGCTCAGACTCTACTTCTTGTACCTGGGCAAATGAATAATTTGCCCCTAGAATAAGTACAAAGATGGTAAGGGCTAATTTGAAGAGTAGGGGAGCTTTCGCAATCCAGGAGTTCGAATCCTGGGTTCGGGTAGACATTTTTCTCATAGCTTAAACTGATTGGTTAAATGGTTTCGTCGACGAATGGCATTATAGCGTCGATGAAAATAAGCATGCCAAAACTAAGGCCTAATTTCCCTAAAGTCAATTATTCGACTGGTAATCGGGTATTTTTGTCGGTGGAAATAAGCACTTTGTCGAATGTGGTCCTTGCCAGATCATTTGATTTTAAAGGGGGTTTCAATCAACTTAGGTCGCTCCATACACCCTATCATTTTTTTCAAAAATAAGTGGAGTTGGTTCTTCAAAATGATCTATCTAACAGTGGGTTAGTGTTTGTTTGACAATTATGATTTTAGCTTAAAATGCAGTTTTGGCCTGTTTATTTGCCCTAATGATGACAGATGCGTGACGGGTACTTATCGACGAACTCTTTTCTCGTATGCTCTGATCCCAAGTGAAATTAATACCCCTCCAACCAGGCCAGGGCCGAGCCATGCCACTAGCGGTGGGATATACCCATGAGTGTTGACTACCAAAAACGCGGTGGCGCTGGCGATGTATGCCCCACCCATGCGGCCTCCATGGGCTCTTATTAAGTTCTTTGGGAACTTCACTAAGTCTCTGATGGAAAAGGAAAAAATTAATATTGAAAAAGCCAATAGGATGATCAAGGCATTTCGCTGTGCCAGGAGACCCGTAGTCACCATGGCGATACCCGAAATTATACCGTATATAGACAAGATGCGGATCCATTTCTTCTTTTGCTTCAATTTCATTCGCCTTGCAAAAGTCCAGCCCGAACAAACAAGATATATGGTGAAAAGGGCGACCACGAGTAAGAACGCGCTCGAGATTATGATGCTTAGAATCAGTCCGCTAAGGGCTGATATGATAAGGGAAACAGAAAAGACCCTGCCGAATTTACTGTGCCCATCACTCCCTTTCCTCTTGAGTGCAGCAAATGCTCCAGTAAGGAGAGATATTATTCCTGAGATAATGTGGATGTACAGAATAGGTTCTTTCATACTGGTTGGCGATATGTTCTAAATATAGGGACAAGTATAGCAACCACCTATAAGTTTGTTTACTTTCGGTGATCGGTTTATGGAGCACCAAGAAATTCTAACTATTCTGATAATCATCCTATCGCTGATCCTTTTCATAAGGGGTAAAGCACCTATAGAATGGGTGGCGATTGGGGCGATGGTAGCGCTGGTTCTGTTTGGGGTTATTTCGCCAGAGCAAGGCTTGATGGGATTTAGCAACCCAGCTACAATTACTGTGCTCTTTATGTTTATTTTGAGTTCAGCTCTGCTTAAAACTGGAGCTTTGCAGTTCTTGACGAGCCGACTTTCGACCATTTTCTTAAAAAGCAAAACGAAGGGAATTTTGATACTCGTGGTGGTCGTGGCTTTACTCTCAGCCATTGTAAACAATACGCCCATCGTGGCTATGTTTATCCCCGTTATTCTTCAGCTTTCGAAGAAAATTGGTGTTAGCTCTACCAAACTGCTCATTCCTCTATCATTTGCTTCGATCATGGGGGGGATGCTCACACTTTTTGGGACATCCACTAACCTGATTGTAAGTGGTATCGCGCATGATCTGGCCGGTCTTGAAATTGGCGTGTTTGCCCTGACCCCAATAGCCATTATTCTTCTTCTTTTAGGTGCCATTTATCTCGCCACAGTCGGGTTCCACATTTTACCCGATAGGGAATCCGAACCTATTGAACAGCAGGATAATAAGTCGCAGTATGTCGCTGATATTAAGGTGCGACCGAGATCTACTCTGAGAGACAAGCGAATTATGGACGTTGAGCTAATTCGTGAGCTACAGTTAGATGTGGTGTCTGTGATGCGGAATGGATCGGAGTTTGTCCTTCCATCGGGAGATTTTCAGATCTTGGAAGGCGACGTGGTGAAGGTGAGATGCTCGGCAGATGCAGTGAGCTCACTGCGCGACGAGATAGACTTGCACGATGAGCCCGATGATCATCAAGCAGAGCTCAGTTCGAATGACACAAGCGTGGTTGAAATCGTTGTGACAGCTGGTTCCAATATGGTGGGAAATAACTTGAAAGACTTGGATTTTAGACGTCGATTCAGGGCTTCACCACTAGCCATCCGACACCGCGAAGATGTGGTGTCTACCAATCTTTATCACACAGATTTACGATCGGGCGATATTATACTTTCGGAAGTGAAAACCCACTATGTGGAGCGATTGAAGGAAGAGTCTCTCAAGCAAAATGCGGACTTTGCCTTGATTTCGGAATCTATTTATTCCGGCTTTGATAAGAAGCGCTTTGGTATTGTGATAGGCGTAATTATCGCCATGATCGCATCGACTGCACTGCGACTCATCCCCATCGAATTTGCTGTGATTTCTGCAGTCGTTTTGCTTATCGTAAGCAATTGTATTTCCCCAAAGGATGCGTACAATGGAGTCAATTGGAAGATCGTCTTTCTGATGGGGGCGGTGTTTAGTTTTGGCCAGGCTTTTATTGAAAGCGGTTTGAACGAGAGAGTTTCTGATGCACTGATCGGAACCACTTTTCACAGCCACCCAATCCTTGTATTGTCCATGTTTTACCTGGCTGTGTCCCTTTTGACCGAAGTGCTTTCGAATGTGGCAACGGCTGCGATAATGACGCCGGTTGGAGTTGCTATCGCTTTGGGAATTGGAGTGGATCCGATGCCCTTTTTGATTGCATCCATGATCGCTTCTTCGGCCAGTTTCCTGACGCCTGTGGGCTACCAAACCAATACCATGGTGTTTGTTGCCGGGCCATATCGGTTCGGCGATTTTTGGAAAGTGGGGATCGGATTGAATCTCGTTTTTTGGATTATCTCTAGTCTCCTGGTTCCGATCTTCTTTCCTTTTTAGATGATCTAAGCCAATATCAATACATTTGTCGATCTTAACTGGATAATGGAAAGAAGAAACAGTAGCTTAAAGATACTTGCCGCAACCTTTCTCATGATTTTTGGGTTTTCGACTCAGGGGCTTGCACAACAGTTTTTAGATCGCGACTCTGTCGTGCAAAACCCATTCTTGTATGTATCAGCTGGTGGGTATTCTGTGGAGATGGAAACCAGGCTGAGACTCGACTCTGATAAAGGCCTCGGTACAGATATCAGTTTGGAAGAAGACTTCAAGCTTCTTACAGATCAGTTCGTTTTTAGAGCAGATGCATTTTTACGGGTGAAGAATCGCTCACAATTTAACTTTTCATATACCAGTATTCAACGAAGTAGAGACGCGGTGATTGATAGAGATATTACTATTCTCGATACCACGTTTTACGTTGGTGCTGAGGCCAATTTCTTTTTCGATACGTATTACTACGCCCTCACTTACCGCTATTCATTCTTCGATAAAGTAAATTGGAATGCGGGGCTATCTTTTGGTATCCGAGCTATTGAGTTTAGAACGGGAATCAACGCTACACTGAATGAGAATAGCTACGGAGAAAAAACATCATTCTGGGCTCCAGCGGTGCTGGTTGGATTGCACGGTTCGGCTTACTTGACACCGAGATTACTGGGGCGGTACAATTTTGAATATTTTCAAGTGAGCGTTGAAGATATTGAAGTGAACATTCTCGAAACATCTGCATCTCTGGAATACTATATCCATAAAAATGTGGGAATAGGGGTAGCCTATGTAACGAATGAGTACCTGGTCAAGCAAATTCCCTTCAACGATAACTTCGATGGGAAAGTCACCTTCAACTTTAGCGGATTTAGTGTTCTTGCTGTAGCTCGTTTTTAGCCTGTTTCTTCGCAAGCCATATGATGTAGGCGTAGCAGAGAATAGGAAGGACGAATGCTACTTCAAATCCCATCTTATCAGTCAGTAGTCCGAAAAGTGGTGGAATTATAGCGCCACCAAAAATGGACGTGCACAAAATTCCCGATGCTTGCGGTTTCAACTCTTTCAAGCC
The DNA here is from genome assembly GCA_030427905.1 of Bacteroidia bacterium. Lineage (GTDB taxonomy): Bacteria > Bacteroidota > Bacteroidia > Flavobacteriales_D > Cryomorphaceae > CBDDKU01. The sequence continues at coordinate 86,642 of JAUICL010000007.1, read as the reverse complement.
ATTGAGTGTGTTGGTGAAAATGGTTGGGAACATCGTTGAGTTGAAGAAGCCTACAGAGAGTGCCGAGAACATGGCGACAAATCCACTTGAGAAAATGGTGACGAGCAATGCCAGAATGGCCATAAGGCCAAAGGCTACCAATACCTTCGAAGGGCGGACGATAGCAGTGAGATAGGCACCAAAAAAGCGCCCCAACATGGCGCCCCCCCAATAGAGTACCACAAAGGTTCCCACGATGGCTTTGCCGTCTAGCTGCGAAAAATCATTGGTGGTAAACAAATTCGTTATTCCACTACCGATTTTCGACATCAGCTCAGACCCTGTGATTGCCTGAGCTAAGTCCAAACTCATAAAATAATTGGTCAGGTATGACCCAATGGCCACTTCTGCACCGACGTATACAAATATGCCAATAGCACCTGTCACGATCGATTTATTCCGCAGAGCCTGGGCATAGGAACCCTTTACTTTCTCGCCGATGATGGAAGGCAAGTTGATCACCCCAAATACCACGGCTACAGCGCATAAAGCGCCTGCAATCCACAGAAATGGTCCTTGGACCGCTGCTGCTTCAGCTGCGTAGTAGGTGCTCTTATCCAAGTCTGATAGCTGGGCGATTTCTTCAGAAGTGTAGATGGCATCAGAGAGTAAATAGGATGCCGAAAGGATAGGGGCTAGGGTGGTACCAAGCGAGTTGAAAGCCTGCGCCAAGTTCAATCTACTAGCCGACTTGCGCTCAGAGCCTAATACAGCTACGAAGGGGTTGGCGGCTACCTGAAGAATGGTTATCCCACTGGCCAAAACAAAGAGAGCGAGCAAGAACAAGGGAAATGCCCGAATACTAGCAGCTGGATAGAAAAGTGCGCAACCGACCCCCGCGATTAGCAGGCCACCGACAATACCGCGTTTATAGCCTAACTTGGCCACCATGGCTCCACCTGGGATTGAAATTAGCAGATATGCCAGAAACCACGCCACTTGTACAAGTCCAGCTTCGGCGTACGATAACTCAAAAACTTCTCTGAGCCTGGGAATAAAAGCATCGACCAAAACCGTGATAAATCCCCAGATAAAGAACAGGGTAATAACAGCTCCAAATGCAAATCCGTAGTTTTTCTTAGTCAAGGCGTTGAGTTCAGGACGCCCGAAAATAGAAACCTTTTCTGGATATTCTCTTAAGAGATGAATATGAGGAAGAATTCAAATGTTGGGAGCTCTTCGGTGCAGTAGTGCAACTACCACGTGATGGAGATTCCTGTCACCGATCTTTTCTTGGTATGATATAGGCACCACAAAGGGCGCAAAGAGCACAGAGCTGCTTTGAGTACTTAGCGACCCTGTGGTGAAAAGAAATAGCCAAATCTGAGTACAAGACACTTATGTACACAAGCAAACCAAAAAGGAAATGTCACCTTTTGTTTTTCAAATTTGGTAACAGCATTTGACAGCGTAGCGAGATCACATATTCTCTAAAGATCTTCAGCAAAGAGATGAGTGGTTTCACTCAGAGCATCCCTCCGGTACAAATAGTACACTTTGTCTTTTTGGACTTTGATTTTTTCCACGAAGGGATAGTACAGCGTCTTTGTATCTCCGCACTTTCCCGAGCTCAACTCAATTCGGCCCAACCGATGTTTGCCATTTTTCAGATAGATCGCATAGACTTTGTTTTGCACGGGGTCTCGCACTATTTCTTCCCGATATTTTCCAGGTCCGTTTTCGGTAAATTGCATGGTCAGGGAGTCTCTCATCGTCCCATCGGGAGCCAGTAGGTGTATGGTCTTTTTGGGATGATCAAAAATGGCAATAGTATCACCCAGCGAAAACAAAGGCGCTACCGGTGGGGTGTAATAAGGACTGTTTTGAAACCGGCTCATGTAGGCACCTATGATCTCCTTGTCAATACCCGTGTCAGTTTCCATGCGGATCGCCTGGAGCTTGGAGCGGTTGTCCATGTACTTGTACTCAGCTCGGAACAACTCCATCACAAAATCGTCTTGGATGGACTTAACTTCAGCTATCTCGCCAGTTTTGATGGATTTGGAATAGTGTGTAAATGCAGGGTAGTCCCACTCTTGATCGTCGAAGAAGTAGTGTGTAGATGAAGCCATTTTTAAAGGGGCGATCTGCTCTTCGAAAAACGGTCGATCCAAAGGCTCGAGGCATATCTGATCACCACGTAGAGAGACCAGAAGCACACGATTTTCTTGTACGATAAAGGTTTGCCCCAATCCATCGGTGAAAAAGGATTCAGTGAAGTCTCTTAGGTTTCTTCTAATGGCAATATTTCCATTCGGAGTTACTACCATTAGCTTGCAATTCACATAGAGTGGCTTGCTTTGTTCGCTTTGCCGTCGCCATAGTTTTTCGCGTTCGCAGGTGAGCGCGAGGAGCGTATCTCCGATAAAGGTGAAATCGAAAACGTGTAAGTCCCGTGGGCTGAATACTTCGTAGGGCTTGTTGTCGATACGAACTCCCTTGAGCGAGTAATGTCTTTTGGTCAGTCGAATGGTATGTTCTTCAATTGCCGCAAGAGCCAGAATGGTGTCGCCGTATGATATATGGCTGATTTGGATCGTATCGCAATGGTTCTTGATGGACGCGATTCCAGATTTATCTGTCGTGGTCGTGAATCCATTACACGAAATGTGCGCACCAACTATCGGTCTTCTATCCGTTTTGTCGATCAGCTTGAAATCAAGCGTTTTTGCGTCTTGACCGAAGGTGGCGGAAGTCAAGGCAAAAAGACTGAGTATGCAGAGAAAAGTCTTATTCATGTCTATAGGATACGACCTGACATGAATTTCCATAAAAATTACGGAACTAGACTTCCAGACTTAATAATCGGTTGATGTGCTCGGATGAAAACGGCTTTGAAAAGAAATCAATGACACTTGAGTACGTCTTCGACTTGTCGAAGTCCATTTGATTGATGGTGCTCGAAAGCATGCAAACGGGGATGTCAATGCCCGCTTCTTTTGACCATTTTGAATAGTCATCCAAAAACATCCAGCCATCCATGATGGGCATATTGATATCGAGGATAATGACATCGGGGAGTTCTTTGCTTTCCGAAATGGCCGATTTCAAGTATTCAAGAGCTGCTAGCCCATGCTCAGACTCGTGCATAATCTCAAGTCCGTTTTGTTTTTCAACCTGTTTCCGAAAGATAAATCTAAAAGTGCTGTCATCATCCACTAGTAGAACGTTCATTTTTACAATCATTTAATTTGCTCTCAAGGTAATTTTAAATTCCGAACCCATTCCAGGGCTGCTTTCAACTTCTATACTTCCACCCAGTTGTTCCACTTGGGTTTTCACCAGATATAGCCCCAATCCGCGGCTATCTGGGTGGCTGTGAAATCGCTTGTACATGCCAAAAATCTGGTCGCCGTACTTCTCCATGTTAATGCCAAGACCGTTGTCTTTGAAAGAAATAATCACATCGCTCCCCGAAAGGGCAGAGCTTACTCTGATCTCAGGCTTGTTCTGTGGTTTGGCGTATTTTATCGCATTAGTAATCATATTGAGCATGATGTTGTCAATATGCCCCTTAACATAGCGAATCTCATCCACATCAAAATCTGTGAAAATGATGGCATCGGCGCTTGCGATCTGCTCCTTGATCAGTTCGGTGACTTGATTGAATGAGTCGGAAAGCTTGATGGTGTTGAGTTCCACATTCTTCTCTGCTCTCATTTTCAGTACCTGATGCATTTCTTCAAGGGTGAGACTCAAGCTGTTTACCGATTTCTCAAATTCCTGAATAATAAACTCATTGGTATCGCAACCTGGTTGTGTCCTATCAAAGTGCTCAAGCAGCCCCATCAAGTTGGTAACTGGCGCACGTAGATTGTGCGAAGCCAGGTGGGCAAACTGCCGCAGTTCTTCGTTTCGCTTTTCTAGTTCCAGGTTCAGATTGGTCAGCTGCGTACGGCTTTCTTCGATGAAGGTGATGTCCAAACAAATTCCCAGCGTGTATGGCCCTTTGTCGTCTTCTAGAATGGTCGTGTTTACTGCCAAGTGCTTTTTCTCACCCGCTTTCGTATCCAATTCCAGCTTGTAGCTCTTCGGAGATCGATCCCCACTTTTACGCTCTTCTATCGCTTTGATCGCCTCGGCATCTGTAACGGTAATAATCTCAAAGAAATTGAAGCTGTCTTCAAAAGCTTCTTCTTCGGTATAGCCTATGATTTCGAAGAAAGGGGCATTGGCGTATTCAAATTTGTTCTGTCTGATGATGTAGATACCACCAAAGGCGTTTTCTACAAAGCTTCTAAACCGTTCTTTTTCCTGACGTACGTCCTGAATTGCTTTGATTCGCTGAAGCCGCGACGAAGCCACTGATGCGATTGCCGTTAGAATGCTCAAGTCTTCTTCTCCGTAAAATGCGTATTCCGAGTTCTCAGAATCTATCACCGCCACGGTTTCGCCGTTGACCACAATAGGAACGCAAATTTCGGAAATGCTCTCCATGTGATCGGGAATGTATCGCTCATCTTTCCGCACATCGTCAACGTACTCACCAGCTTGCATAGCGGCCACATGGCCAACTATCCCTTTCCCAGGTTGAATTCGTATTGGGTTAGCGAGCTCAAGATCTCGCGGGTTCTTTGATCCATAGGCACTTTTTTGGACAAATTCGCCTGTTATCGGGTCTTTTAAGTAAACCACACAATCGGAGTAGCCCAATTTCGAGATGGCTTGCTGGGCAATAGTCCATGCTACATCCTCTTCGGTTTGGGTCTCTATTAGGTGGGCTGAAAACGATGAAAGAACATCGAAATACTTTCTCAATTTTTCTTGCTCGCTGATATCTACAGCAAAGACATTGACATAACCTAGGTTTTGGACAGAAGCAAAAGTTACGTGATAAGTTGTTTTGGCGATCATAAACTCGCCTGTAACTGGTGCTAGAGAATTTAGCGCATCAGAGACTTTGTGAAAAAAAGCGGCTTGCATAGAGTCCTGGGCTTCTTTTGGAAGACCTCGAACGATTTCGCGTGCTTTCTTGTTGGAGTACAGCAATTTTCCATCTGCACTTATGCGCATGGTAGCGTAGGGGCTCTGGTTTGAGAACCGGGCAAATTCTTCGAGTTCGACCGACTTGGCTTCAAATTCGCTCTCTACATCACGCTTCTCTGCTCTAAGCTGGTCGATCGCATTAAAAAAAGCCCGCTCGCTTGCTTCGAGCTTCGATTCTGCGATAACTCGCTTCTCCCGCTCTTCGCTTAAGGCTTTTCTCAGTTTGTCAATTTCAGTCTTGTCCATTTATCGGATTACTCAAAAGGGAACTACAGCACGGTTTGGTTATCGTTTTTACCTTAAAACGGCCTAAAAGGTTACCGTTTTAGAAGGATTGCCCTTTCCAAATCAAACGAATTTGACTTCCTTAAACTAATTACTTCTGATCAATTACTGAAATGATTGCCGAATCCTTCTCCACAAAAACCTGTCGAAAGTTCTATTCTTCCTTTTTGTGCTTCCACCTGCGATGACTCCAAAGCCAGTACGCAGGCTCTTCATTGATCACATTCTCGAGAGCGCGCACGTGGAGCTCTGTGATCTCATTGGGCTCACAAGCCTTCGGGTCTTTGGCCAATACTTCAAAAGTGACGGTGTATTTCCCGCGTTTCACTTTTCGAATGTCGATGAATACCACGGCGTTGTTGAGTTTAGTGGCAATTTGTTCAGCACCCAAAAACACTGGAGTGTCTTGGTTTAAAAAGGTGGTCCAGTATTTAATCTTCGACTTTTGTGGACTCTGATCTGCGAGAAAATAGGTCAGGGTGGTTTCGCCTGCTTTGGCTTCCGAAAGCAAGGTCCTGAAACTGGTCTTGGTGTCCATCATGTGCACACCGTATTTGGATCTAAGCCTGTTGATCAACCCATTGAAGTGGGGGTTGCTAAGCGGCTTGTGAATAGCCCACACCTTGTGCTTTATGTGGACTGGAAGTGTCGATAAGAACTCCCAGTTTCCGTAGTGTCCCAAAACACCTACTACGCCAATTCCTTCGGCGAAGAGCTCGTCTAACACTTCGGGGTTGGTGAAGCGATAGTACTTTTCCATAGCCTTTGCATCGCGGTGTAGCGGGTACATCCACTCTACAAAACTATCGCAGAAATGATGGTAAAACTCTTTTTCAATCTTTCGAAGCTCAGATTCCGACTTTTCCGGAAAGCTGTTTCTCAGATTCTTTCTTACCACTTTCTTTCGGTAGCCGATCAGGTAGTAAACTATGACATAGAAGAAGTCAGAAACCAAAAAGAGTACTCGAAGTGGTAGCCAGGTGATGGTCCACAAAAAGGAGTACGCAAACAAGTAGATGATTCGATTCATTCGAAGGGCAAATTTATGAATTCTAATGTGTGTTTTAACTCCGGTTTTTGATGGAGAATTATTTCCTTCGTTGTGTAGAATTCTCAAGCCATGCCAGCCAATAAGTACGCCCTTCTTCGATACCGAATAATAGACCGTAAAATTTCATCGAAATTCAACCCATTCCCGAGTAAGGAAGACCTGAGACAGGCCTGTGAAGACGAGCTTTACGGAAGTGATGGAACCCGCGTATCGCTGAGCACCATTGAGAAGGATCTCTACGCGATGCGCAACGAGTCGAACCTAGGCTACTACGCGCCTATAGCCTACGACAAACTCGAGAGGGGGTACTACTACGAAGACCCTGAGTACACCTTGGAGCAGATGCCCTTGAACACGGACGACATAGAAGCGATAGAATTGGCTGCTAATACGCTCTACCAGTTCAGAAATCTCGATATGTTTAAATCATCTGAAGCGGCCATTGAGAAGATTCTAGATCGGTTTAAGCTGAGCCCAGATCACAATACGAGCGAAATCGATCCCTACGTGCAGTTCGAAACGGCCCCCGAGTATCAGGGGGGAAAGCATCTTTCCATCATGCTGCGAGCGATAAAAGATCGGATGCAAGTCCGCTTTGATTACGAGAAGTATTCTGGTGGAAAGGTGAGAACGTACAATTTAAAACCATTACTGCTCAAGGAGTACCGGAATCGCTGGTACGTAATAGGTGAAAATCCAGAGAAAGAAGCAGTTGTCATATTCGGATTGGATAGGGTAAAGGGTGAAGTGGAGATTCTCGATCTGCCTTTTACTTACCCAGCCGACTTTGACGTCAAGAAATACTTTGAGTACAGCATCGGTATCACGGCCATGGCGGAAAAGCCAGAGCGCATTAGGCTCAAGTTTGGCCCTTTGACTGGAAAATACGTTTTGTCTCAGCCGCTTCACCAAAGTCAGGAAGTGGTGCGGAATGATGAAGTGGCCTTAGAAGTCGAGCTGGAACTCTGCATCACCAAAGAGCTCATCATGCAGATACTCAGTTATGGCTACGACGTGGAAGTGCTGGCGCCAAAAAAGCTCCGAACGCAGATAAAGAATCAATTAAACGGGGCTCTAAAGCTCTATTCGTAAGGGCCGAAATCTCGAATCGTTTTCACTTTAGGTAATCGAATACCACGCGATACCCCTTCGGCTAATCGCGCGGCAGCGTGAAAAAGAGTTAAGTCAGTTTGCACAAAAGAGCTGCGCCGGATTTACTCCCTTCGGTCATGATATCGCTTTGCTAAGTTGCAATCCTGCGCTTTCCGCAAATTCGAGTTCAACGTAAATCAAGAGTCTAAAGTCAAGAGGCCTGATTAACTTTTCTCTTCGGTAGTCGAGTAACACGCGATACGCCTTCGGCTAATCGCGACAGTGGGGCTCTATCTATTCGTAAAGACCGAAAATCTCGATCAGTTTTTCCCTTCGGTAGTCGAAAATTTCCTGAATTTTCTTTCGGATGAAAAGGCTGTTGGCAATGCGTCCTAAAGGGCCAAAAGGCGGCGCATAGCTGATGATGTCTTTCATCTCAACTCCGCCTTCGATAGGGCGAATAAAATGTTCGTGGTGCCACATGGAGTATGGGCCCTGGCGCTGCTCATCTACAAAGTAAGTTTCGTCTTTGACGTGTGTGATCTCGGTAACCCACTCTGTTTTGATCCCCAAAACGGGCTTCACGTGGTAGCCAATAATCAGCCCGGGGTACATCTTTTCCGGGATTTCATCGGTGATGATATCAAACCCCATATAATCTGGTGTGATGGTTTTCAGGTTTCTCGGTGAAGAAATAAAGTCCCAAATTTCTGGGATGGATGCAGGGATATTCTGATGACATTTAAACTGAAAGACAGCCATTTTTCGAATTTGCTATCTAACAGAAACGAAGCCTAATTGTTGATCAACTTATCCAAGATTGTTCGAGATGGGTTCCCATTTTCGTCGTAGAGCTCATTGAGTCCGAAGGCCTTCAAGATTTCGGTCGACTTCTCCAATTGCTCACTTGTGAAGTGCTCTTTCCAAGTAGCACTTGACTTCCCACTCGAAACGGGAGATGGACGCTCAATAAGCTCTTTGCTCAACGGCTTTATATTCTTTTCCGTTTCACCGATGTAAGCATTGATCTTCTCCATTTCGCCATGGGGATTTTCCTTCAAGTCTTCATAGAAAAGATAGTGAACCCTGGACTGGCTCAGGTTTCTGAAAGGTACGTAATGGATGATGCACCAAATAGCGATTTGGTTGAGCAGAAAATCACCCGATTTGCCAACTTCTAGGATCAATTCGACATGGGGGGAAAGATGATCGTTTACTAAGTTTTTGTCCTGCAGAAAGTCGCGCACATCCTTCATCCAAAACCAATCTTTTTTAAGCCATTTTGAATAGGCTACGGCATAGGGGTTTCGGATAACGAAAAGCACCTTGACATCGGCTTCCGCGACGCTTGCTGCAAGTAGATTAGCAAAAACGTCTTTGATCAAAAGGTCTTTCTGGCCATGGGTTTCGTTCAATCGCTCTGTCCAGGTATTGGCTAGTTTTCCCGAAAAGACCTTTCCTGAAAAATCCTTCAACCGAGCGTCGGCTGCCTTCGGGGCACTGTAATGGTGCGGCGCCAAAAACTTGGCTTCTTTCACCTTCAAGGGGTGAAACGGCTCGAATACGATCCGGTAATTGCCCTGACTGTTCAATAGTTGCAAGATCCAAGTGGTTCCACTTCTGGGCGCTCCTAGTAGCCAGACCTTCCGTTGGTATGGACCTTCGGAGCGGGCTTTGCGGGCACTCGACCAACGCGATAGCTTTCGGACTGTTTTATTTAGGAGACTAGACACCATTTAGAGCCTTTCCAAACAATTGGGCATTTCATAAAAGTAATGGAATCAGTATGATGTGGTCACATCCTGATCGATGCAAATGATAAAATCGGCTTTGCCAAGGTGCTCTTCATCCAACTCCGAAATATCGCTTTGCACGACTGATGAAATCGTCTGGATTTCTCCTTCGAACCCATAAGCATTCAAGTACCAAATGATCCCTTCGGAATAGTCGGAGTGGAAGGCTCCGTTGATGTGAACAAAGGGCTTGCCGGCTTCTTTATTTTCAATCAGAAAATGAGCCATCGTAGCGTCTTTGATTGCCTGTGCCATTACGAGCTGCGGACTACCGTGGTCGCCCATCATTTCGAGTATGGCCTTGTACGTATCTATTTCTGGGTCAAAGGGAATGGGTAGGGGAGCGATCCACGCTTTCTCCGAATCGGGTAGGGTATCTAGCGCTTCAAACCCGCCTTTGTAGATCATGCTGGCGTAGCGGCGTGGCACGTTGGTTCCAATGGTCTTGATTTGATTGGCCTTTGCGTAATCAACCAAAGGAGCATAGTCGGTGTCGTAATTTGGCCAAAGCCGTACCAAGCTGTCGAGTGCATCTTTATCAATCTCGCCATTCATGTAGCGTTGCAAATCGTCGTTGTTGTCGCGCTCGATCATCTCCATCCCAATGGTTAGTTCGCCATTGTTTTGAATCGACTTGATCATTTTCATCTCGAGCCAATGCGAAATGGGGTTGTTGTGTAGTTCACCCACAAAAACCACATCGGCTGTTTCGAGTGATTTTTCCATTTTTTTCCACTTCGCTTTTTTTCCATTTCCAGTGTAAAGCTGAAAGGTATGCTGCGCACTAGCTCCCAATGAACATAGACAAAGGAGCAGAAGGGCGACCAGGTTTATAGGCTTGATAAAACGCATCGTAATTTCAGTAAAACAATTTGAACAACGAATGACGGAATTTTATTCGATATCCTCGTATCCACGCATTTTCACGTACATGTCAAATGGCAAAGCTCACGTCATTCCTTTCATTCTAAAGGAAGCATGCCCAAAAATGAAATGACTACATTTAAAAGCGAAAATGATGAACCCGTTCTAGAAAAATTAAAATCAACGATGAAAAAAATGCTACTCTGGCTACTGGCCGCTCTACCCGTTTTTGCTCAAGCTCAAAACGAAAACTGTGATGGAAACAGGTTTTTGACTGATGTTTTTGAAATTGACTCTACGATGAATGTAGTCTTCGGTAACTCGACGTCCTACGATGGGGTAAACGCCGACTTGGAGATGGATGTGTACTATCCGATCGAAGAAGTTTCGGCCAACAGACCGCTTTTGATTCTGGCTCATGGTGGGAGTTTTATCTTAGGTTCAAGAGAAGATATGAGCTGGGCCTGTCGTGATTTGGCGCGCAAGGGATACGTCGTGGCTACCATTGATTACCGACTTTACGACGGACCACTTTTCCCAATACCCGACAGCTTGGTGATGAGCGATGTGGTGATGAAAGCCGTTTCAGACGGAAAAGCAGCCGTGCGGTATTTTAGAGAAGATGCGGCCGAGAATGGAAACACATTTTCTATTGACCCAGACATGATCTTGATCGGTGGTGTTTCGGCAGGAGCTATCCTGATGGATCACGTGGCCTATATGGATGAGACCGACGATGTAGAAGAGTTTCTCCTGGAAGCGCTCGAAGATAACGGCGGTTGGGAAGGAAATAGCAGTGACAATACATCCTACAGTTCGGCAGTGCAAGGCGTACTGAGCTATTCGGGAGCGCTGCGGTCTGCTGAGTACATCAATGCAGGCGATGTTCCCATCCTTTCAGTGCACGACGATATGGATGAAGTAGTGCCTTACGGCGATGGCTTTGCGACCATTTTAACCATTCCCATTATCAGGTTGAATGGGAGCGGGGTGATGGCTGCCCGCGCCGACGAAGTAGGGGTACCTAATGAGCTTATTACCATCGAGAATAGCACGGGCCATGTGTCGTATTTTGGTAATCCAACCATGACAAACATGGTCTTAGATGCTACCTATTCCTTCCTGCACGAAATTGTTTGCCCTGGAATATCCTTTGTTGCAGAGAACTTCGAAACGATTGATTTAAAACTCTTCCCAAATCCCGCATCCACCCAAGTGCAAATTGAAGTTCCCGGAGAGCTGGCCGATGGCGTTTTATCGATGTACAATCCCGTTGGGCAATTGGTGATCCAACAGAACGTAGCCCGACAAGATTTGGTCAGATTAGACCTTTCTCAGTTGGCGGGCGGTTTGTATACGGTAGTGGTTCAATCGCGGGATAACTCAGGGCTTCGCGGGGTTTCACGGGTTTCGGTGGAATAGGGGCATATCTAAGTCCATCTCGATACATTCATGACACTCATTTCAATCGGTCATGAATACTCGATGTGACTGCTTTTGGGATATTCAAAACCCCGAATCTTACTTTTCGTTTACAACCCCATTGGGCAATTGGTGATCCAACAGAACGTAGCCCGACAAGATTTGGTCAGATTAGACCTTTCTCAGTTGGCGGGCGGTTTGTATACGGTAGTGGTTCAATCGCGGGATAATGTAGCCCTTCGCGGGGTTTCACGGGTTTCGGTGGAATAGGGGCCTTTTGTATCCATCGGCCGCCATAGGCTTGCCGACGGCACGGTATGACAAAAGGAAGTGGAAAAGACAAACTTATACCCTTAAATTAATCGTGGCGGCTACCTGGGCATCATACCTTCAAACCACTAATTTGTTTTCCTTCCTAAAGTAAACAGATCTGTACGGCGATCTTTGAGATTGCGAACGGCGCCAAACTGGTTGAGTTCTCTCAGTAGGTCGATATCCACATCGGCGATTAGGATCATTTCCGTATTAGGTGTGGCTTCTGCTTTCACCCCGTTGGTGGGGAATGAAAAGTCGCAGGGGGTAAATACCATGGACTGGGCAAACTGGATATCCATGTTTTGGACATTTGGCAAATTCCCAACGCTTCCGGCAATGGCTACATAGCACTCGTTTTCAATGGCTCGGGCCTGCGCACAATGGCGCACGCGAGAATAACCGTTTTGCGTATCCGTCAGGAAGGGCACAAAGAGTATGTCCATTCCTTCGTCTGCTAGGAGACGGCTGAGTTCTGGGAACTCGCTGTCGTAGCAGATCAGAATCCCGATTTTACCACAATCGGTATCGAAAGCGCGGAGCTCGCTACCGCCTTGCATTCCCCATACTTTGGCTTCGTCGGGGGTGACGTGGAGCTTTTCGTAACGCTCTACGCTACCATCCCTTCTGCAGAGATGGCCTGCGTTAAGGAGTCGGCCATCCACCACATCGGGCATACTCCCTGTGATGATGTTGATGTTGTAGGAGATCGAAAACTCCGAAAACTTGTTCTTGATGTCTTCGGTGTACTTGGCGAGCTCACGGATGGCGTCTGGGGTTGACAAGTGATTGTCCTTGGCCATGAGCGGCGCATTGAAGAATTCAGGGAAAAGCGCAAAGTCGCAGCGGTATCCCGCCACTGCGTCAATGAAATACTCCGCCTGTTCCATCAGCGCATCAAAATCTTTGTAGGGACGCATCTGCCATTGAATCAAGCCGATTCGAACTACCTTCTTTTTGGCTCGGGCCTTTTTGCTCGGCTTTTTGTAGTAGATATTGTCCCATTCCATCAGGATGGCAAACTCTTCCGAAGCGGCATCGCCCTGGAGATAACCCTTCAGCACCTTTGCCGGGTGAAAATCATTGCTGATCTGAAAGTTCAAAACGGGATCGTCAATCTCCTTCCGCTTTACCTTCTCGATGTATTCTTTCGGGGTTATTTCATTTGAATACCGGTGGTAGTTTGGCATCCGTCCACCAAACAAGATCCCTTTCAAATTCAACTTTTCGCAAAGCTCCTTGCGGTAGTCGTAGAGTCGGCGGCCAAGACGTAAACCGCGAAACTGGGGTTTGATAAAGACGTCGATCCCGTAGAGCACATCGCCGTCGTCATCGTGGGTTTTAAAAGAGTAGTTGCCAGTGATTTCTTCGTAGGTATGCACTTCGTCAAAGGCATCCGAATCAATGATGATTGACAGGGCTGCCCCTGCCAATTCACCATTAATTTTAATAACAACCTGTCCTTCTGGAAATTTCTTGATCAGCGTATTGATGTGCTTTTCACCCCAGTATTCACCTTCCATATTGGTGTAGGAAGCGATCATCGCTTCCTTCAAATCCTGGTAGTCTGCGAGCTCCAAAAACTTGAGCTCGATATTCTCGATATCTTGAATTTCCATGGACTAAATAATCATGTATGGTTTTGGATCTTCTCCTAGTCCTCGTCTTCCGGTATCTCCGGATCTTGAACGGCATCTGGATCGTCGTCGTCGTAGTCTTCGTAATCCGACTCGTCGTAGTTGGCCATGGTGTACTCGAGTTTTTCGCTGATTTTCACGAGGTACTTCGTGTCATCAGTCGATACTTCCACGGCTTTGATGGTATCGCCAACGGCATTCTTGAAGCTGATGATGTCTTCAGATTCGTAGCCATCGGGAAATTTTTCAACCACCAACTTCAGTACTTCGGGCGTGAGCTTCTTGAAGTCGACGATAATCCGTTTAAGGTCTTTTTGCTGGGTCATGATTATTGGTTTAGAAGATAGGCAAAAACGAGGGGAGCAACAATCGTTGCATCACTTTCGATGATATACTTTGGGGTATCGATATCCAGCTTACCCCAGGTAATTTTCTCATTGGGCACGGCACCAGAGTATGAGCCATAGCTCGTGGTGCTATCGCTTATCTGGCAGAAATAGCTCCAGAACGGCGTGTCGGTTCTTTCCATATCCTGATAGAGCATAGGCACTACGCAAATTGGGAAATCTCCCGCAATTCCACCACCTATTTGGAAAAAACCGATTCCATTTTCTGAATTGTCTGTGTACCAATCGGCTAAGAAAGTCATGTACTCAATTCCAGATTTCATGGTGCTGGCTTTTAGCTCTCCTTTCAACACGTACGATGCGAAGATGTTTCCCATGGTGCTGTCTTCCCAGCCCGGCACTACGATGGGTAGGTTTTTCTCAGCAGCCGCGTACATCCAAGAGTCTTTGATGTCGATCTCGTAGTACTCTTCCAACACACCCGATAGGAGCATTTTGTACATAAACTCGTGGGGGAAGTAGCGCTCGCCATTCTCTTCAGCGTCCTTCCAAATCTTGTAGATGTGCTTCTGCAATCTTCTAAAAGCTTCTTCTTCGGGAATACAGGTATCTGTCACGCGGTTTAGTCCCTTTTCCAAAAGATTCCACTCCTCTTGCGGCGTCAGGTCGCGGTAGTGCGGAATGCGCTTGTAGTGTGAGTGAGCCACCAGATTCATAATGTCTTCTTCGAGATTGGCACCCGTGCAAGAAATGATCTGAACCTTGTCTTGTCTGATGATTTCAGCCAGGCTCTTCCCGAGCTCAGCTGTACTCATCGCTCCGGCAAGAGAGATCAGCATCTTAGCGCCTTTTTCGAGTTGCGCTTCGTATCCCTTGGCAGCATCTACCAGCGCCGCGGCGTTGAAGTGCAGGTAATGGTGTTCAATAAATTGAGAAATGGGTCCTTTAGTCTTCATTTGTCTCGAATTTTACTCCCGTTTTTTGAGATTTTTCTTTTTCGGTGAATGCATTGTCATATGCTTCATCCTCGTTTATGTCTTTGAATTTGTAGCTCAACATTTTGTAGTAAAGCTTGGCCGCAAGGAAATCTGACGATTTATCGACTTCGTTCGGGCAGAGCTCCACAATGTCAAAACCTACTACGTTTTTGGCTTCGAAAACCCGCTTGAGGAAATCGAGTGTTTCGTACCACATCAAACCGCCTGGCTCGGGCGTACCCGTGGATGGTAGGAGAGAAGGGTCGAACGCGTCGAGATCGAAGGTGATAAACACGTTGTCGGTAAGCATGTCGATCACATTGTCGGACCAGTACTCATCTACGCTCATATCGTGGGCAAAGAAGGTTTTCTCTTCGTCCATGTACTTCTTTTCGGTGATGTCCATCGAGCGTATTCCCACCTGAATCAAATTGGTGGTTTTGCTGGCTTCGTACACGGCACAGGCGTGGTTGCAAGCGGTTCCATCGTATTCAGCTCTCAGATCGGCGTGGGCGTCGATGTGCAGCACGGTGAGGTTGTCGAAGCACTCGTTGAATGCGCGAATGGTTCCAATAGAAATGGAGTGCTCGCCACCAAAAAGCGTCACAAACTTCCGCTTGGTGATGTACGATTTCGTCACTTGATGCACGGCTTCTACCATCGCTTCGGGCGATTCGAAACCGGTGAGTGGCTCAGCCAAAAATATCCCCTGCTTATAGACTTGAGAATCTGTCTCGATATCGTAGAGCTCCATGTTTTCGGATGCGTCCAGGAAGGCATCAGGGCCTTTGTCGGCTCCTTTGCCCCAAGTGCTGGTTCCATCGTAGGGAACCGGGATTAGCACGATATTCGATTTTTCGAGCTGGGCGTATTCACGCGGAATACCTGCATATGTTTTACTTGTGTTCATTTTAGTTTTTACTTGGTGTTTCGGCCTTTTGGGGCTGTGAAACTGAATTTTGAGACTTGTTTTTGTCTTTGGGTTCGTACCCCAATATATCTAGAAAATCTTCTGCTTTTTGTTGAAGACTAAAAAGTTCGGTAGTTAATTCGCCATTTTCATTGCGATCGATCAACACGTGCTTGGGCTGGGGAATCAGGCAGTGCTGAAGCCCACCAAATCCACCGATACTCTCCTGATAAGCACCCGTATTGAAGAAGCCAATGAAAAGTGGTTTCTCGCGCTTGTACTTCGGTAGGTATATCGCGTTGATGTTTTGCTCGCTGTTGTAGTAATCGTCGCTGTCGCAGGTCAATCCACCGAGAAGCACGCGCTCGTACTCATCGTTCCAACGGTTGAGCGGCAGCATGATAAACCGGCGATTGATGGCCCAGGTATCGGGTAGGGTGGTGATGAACGAGGAGTCGATCATATTCCACTTTTCCCGGTCGTTTTGCTGCTTTTGGTAAAGCACCTGGTAGATCGATCCACCGCTTTCGCCAACGGTAAAACTTCCAAACTCCGTAAAGATGTGCGGCACGGGCACTCCCGCTTCTTCGCAAGCAATCTGGATTTGGTTGAGAATCTCGTCGATCATGTATTGGTAGTCGAACTCAAATGCCAGCGACGTTTTGATCGGGAATCCACCGCCGATATTCAAACTATCGAGGGTAGGGCAGACCTTCTTCAACCGGATATAGACTTTAAGACACTTCAAAAGTTCGTTCCAGTAGTAGGCGTTATCGCGAATACCCGTATTAATGAAGAAGTGGAGCATTTTCAGCTCTACCTTCTCGTTGTTCTTGATGTGGTCTTCGTAGAAGGGTACGATGTTTCGGTACCCGATACCCAAACGCGAAGTGTAGAACTCAAACTTTGGCTCTTCTTCCGAAGCGATCCGAATACCCACTTGATAATTGCTGTTGATCACATCAGAAAGCAGATCAATCTCTTCGTAATTATCGAGAATGGGAATGCAGTTTTGGTGGCCATCATTGATCAGGCGACCGATGTTTTCGACGTACTGCGCACGTTTAAACCCATTGCATAGCACAAAGGTTTTATCGGTGAGTTTGCCTTGTTTCTTCAGGCTTTCGATAATGTTGATATCGAATGCTGAAGAAGTCTCGATGTGGATATCGTTCTTCAGCGCTTCGTTTAGCACGTGTTGAAAATGCGAACTCTTGGTGCAGTAGCAGTAATTGTACGTGCCCTTGTAGTTTATTTTCTCGATCGAATTGGCAAACCACGTCTTGGCCCGGTTGATATTCTCCGAAATCTTGGGCAAGTAGGTAAACTTCAGCGGAGATCCATACTTCTCCACAAGGGCCATCAGTGGGATGTCATGAAATTTTAGCTCGCTGTCGTCGAGCTGGAACTCGGGTTGAGGAAACTCATAGGTCTGCTCAATGAGATCACGGTACTTAGTGTTCATTGTAAAAAAATAAGAAATGTAATTGAAAGAATGCGATTAGTTGTGAGGCAAACAAGCATGCCAGATTAACATTCTATCAAATATTGAGGGTAACCGTGGTGTGCGGCACGAAGGCACGGAGCCTGAGCGGCTTCATGTAAGACTTGATCAAAGCGGAAGTTAGCTCAATTATTCGGTAGCCTATCTGATAGACCTGAGCAGGTTTTGACTTCCTAATTACCTGCATCTCGAATAGAAAAACACGTTTCATTATGCTCAGCTAAACGCGGTAAACGGAGTTTGGTTATCGCTCCGTTTGCGGCGGTAAATGAAATAAAAAAATTGATTCAAAAACTTTTTTTGAAATTTTTTTTGGGGGAGGGAGGATGGTGAGAGATGGTGGCTAATTTGGGTGAGTTGGGTGAAAGATACCCACGTCGGTTGTTCGGACGAACAAACAGCAAAAGCAAGCATCTAAAAAAAGTCAAACTTGTCTGGAATTCGATTCTGATGATGCGAACTAGCGCTTTGGAAAGACAGAGTTTTGTTTCGTGTTTAGTTTAGGGCATTGTTGCGCACTAGATTTTATTTTCTCGATTTTTCAATTAATTCCGATAAATAGCGATTTCTAAGCTCCCTTTCTTTTTTATTATTCACACCTTCAGCAGAAGCTAACTTGTATTCAGGTGGGACGCTTGAAGCAAATTGTTCAAGGTTTTCCTTAAGTTTTCCTAATTCTAAACTATCACGATAATTTATTTTCGAAAGAGATACAATAAGAGAGAACAAGTTTGATTTTGAATACCATATCGATTTTAAGTCCAATTCTAATTTGGTAATTAGTTCAGCCGTTTCTTCAAAATCTTCAATTAACTCATCCTTTTCTTCAAAATCTATCGCATAATCATTTAGGAATTCGATTGTCTTTTCATTTCTATTGAAGAAATCAGATAGATATGTGGACATCATGTTCAATACATGCATAAGGTGAGCTTTTTTTGCTAAGTCACGTGCTGTATATACGTTTCTGTTCGTTATCAAGTTAATGAAATTGGATACATCTTTAGATTTAGCCCAATCAAAATATTGATCTGGAATGTTTGGGTCTTCTCTGAAATCTTCATTATTACCATCTTTATCCAAATCAATTTGATTCCCCAAGAGTTTGGCAACAAGCATAAACTCTGATGTAGAATATTCAGAAGCTAATTTTTCAATTGCTGTCAGAGAATTTGACGTTCTGTTAATTCGTTGGAATATTTCTTGAACCTTGGGGTCATCATTTTCCAAATCAAGCTCAATAACAGCAATTTCATATTTTAAAAAATCAGATTTCTCTTGTTCCGATAAGTTTTCGTAGAACTTCCCCTCTACATCAAATTCGTTGTTTATGAAACATTGAATAGCATTTGTTCTTTGCTGACCATCTACGATACAGGATATCGTTGACATGCTTTCTACATCAACCTTACCTTTAGAAATAAAAATTTGAGGGAAAGGATACCCTAGAAGAATAGTTTTAATAAAATCTTTCTTATGAACTTCCCTCCACACTAGATTACGCTGAAAATAAGCATCTGGTATAAGGGCTCCCTTTCTTATGTCATTTACTAAGTTCAATAAGGAAATTGAACGAACTCTATATTCTATCATATTGATTTTGTTTCAATGAAGTCTTCTATGATTTTTGATTGTTTATATTCAAAAAACATCTCGGATAAATATATACCGGCATTAATTGACTTAAATAGATCTTTATTGTTAGACGAAAGTTTACCAAAGAATCTATTCCAATTTCCACGTTTTTTCCCTGAAGGCATTAAATCTGGGCGAAAAATTCCCTTTGAAATATAATGCCTATACTGGGCATAAACTGATCTCCCATCTCTAATAGGAAAATTGCTTCTATCTCGAAACCCTTTTGTTTGATTAAATACAAACTCTGAATAACGCAAAAATAGGTTGGAGTCAATTATTGCGACGTCAAGGTCTGAATTCTCAGAAGTAAACACTGAATCTTTATGAAAACTTCTTCCTGTTTTTGCAGAACCGACAATTTGGATTGAGTTTAATGGTACCCGAAAGTAAAGTGCAATTTCATTTAAAACGCAAAATTGTCTTTCCTCATTTCCAATGAAAGCACTTGTCGGAAACGATAAAAAAATCTTTCTGACGATTTCTCTATGAGATTTCTTTTCAGTAAGGCCTTTTTCTATGGATTCTGTATAGTTCATTTAGAATATTTGCAACAATTGGATAACAAAAATACAACACAGGCTGAATCCAGCGCCACCGATAAGACCATCGCTCTTCCCCACCAGTCCTTCTCAAATATGCAAAAAAAAATGATGGGGGAATAGGTTTGGCTGGCTGAAAATGAGTGTTCTAATCATTTGTGATTAGGTAGTGTTAGGGAGCGGGGAGGGATATGGGACATTTTCGGGGAACGCGCTGGAAAGAAAACTAATGTATTGATGATTGCAATCGCTTTTTAATCTTCTCTATACCACGGATAGCTATGTTTTCTTAGCTCAAGTTCATTAATGTTTTCAAAGGTCTCGATGTCAATATGCTCTATGGATCTTTCTAATATCTCTATTTCTAGTGGCGTCGAATAGAGCCAAATTATTGAATCATTAATTCGTTCAATTTTACCAGGCAAATAAATACTCGGTTGCCAATACCCATCAAGCTGATCGAAAAAGAAAATGCTGTCTCCTACAATTCTGTATGATAAAAATTTCATTTCCCCCCAGCTGTTTAACCACAATAGATTGGTATCCTGAAATGCAAGAGTTATTCTAGGTGTATTGTCATCTATGGACTCAAAAGATGTCCAGATACCATCTACTGTCCTGCTGTCTTCAGCTGTATTGCAAGCAGTGAAGGAAAGAATGGTCAATATCCAGATGCATTTTTTCAATACTTTGTTTTTCTTTTTTGAATGCCAATGTACTTGTCAAACTGAGTTTAAGAACAGCTTAAGTTTTGTTTTGGCCAGTTGCTCTTACCTTTTTTCGTTCTCTATCAAATATATCATCAGGACCGCCATTTATTCGGTCGAGCCCGAATATAGCTGATAAGTAATTCTCTTATTGGCAGCCGTTAACTATATCGAAGTGTAAGATTTGTAAGTGTATCTTGAACCTTACAGCTCTGTACGGTTTTGAATTATATTTTTCCTTTCTTCCTTTAACTCTTCCAAGGCAGAAATCGCTTCTGGAACTAAATCTTGTTTCAACTTATTCTCAATTTCGCTGTCCGTCAGCCCCATAAATTTCTTTTTAAAACGAACCTGAGCGATTTTACTTGATTGTTCTTTTTCTGATTCAGATTTTCCAAAAGTTGCTTGATAAAACTCGCCGACATTCTCACTTTTCACGGTCACTAAGATACATATCAGTATGAGCGAAATGAGCTGTATTCCAGGTGTGAACGATTCTGAAAAACCAAATGACATCACGACATTGAAAAAGTAAGCAAACGAGATCAGATTAAATAGGCCAAGTAGTAAAAGAATCAGGACACTGCTAAACAGTTTTTCTGGTTTGAAGTAGGCAATTGATGTCACTATTGTCAAACCTGTCAAGCCTAGGTAATCTGAAGTGAAAAGATCATAATTATTCAATATGGCGATGGAATAAGTAGTCAGAGACAATGTCCATAAAATCGCCAATATTGCTATCTCCGTCTTTTTTAGTTTTTCCATTTCAATTTTTTACTAACCTAGAATGTTTTGAATATACGCATTCGCCCTAAGGGCTTGACACAGAGATATTGTTTTAAGCACTTCACTTTTTTAGTTTTTGTTCATAAGGATCTTTGTCCCACCAAGACTCTGCTTCATCCCAAAGTTCGATAATTTCATTGGCTAATTTTTTGTAGACATTATTGAAAAAGGATTTTTGACCATAGTCAAACCAGTAGTCTTTTTTATGCTTTTCGCTACCTAATCTGAGTCTGTATCCCATGTCGTGCGCAGTGACTTTATTTTTTGGAATTTCTTGTCCCCAGTGAGTAATTATTCCTTCAGGTGGACAATTGGCTATTTCCACTACAAACTTTGTGTCATAAAGACTGTGCTGAAAGGTCAACAGGTTTATTCTATCTGGGTTTTGTCGTCTGAAATGTGGCAGTGACCCCTTAAATCCCTTTTCTCGCAAAAAGGGTATTGTAATATCCTTTATCGCTTGGTCTATTTTTTGTCTCTTTTCTTTTCTGTTCATTTTTGTTCAATGTTACACTGAAACAGAGTATCACACTAGTCCTACGGTAACCACCAGTCCTTCTCAAATATGCGAAAAAATGATGGGGGAATGGCTATTTGGATATGGTGAAAGGGAGTACAGCCTTTAATGCTATCAATTACTGGTATTTGATTCAGTACTTTAGTTTTGATGGATCTTGTCGCGTGTCAAACAGTCGGACGATCTCAATATTTCGCTTGTTTTCCCTGTAAAACAACGAATTCTGTTTGGTAAGCACGCATTTTCGCACACCCAATTTTTTATGGATCAATGGGAAAAGTTTGGGGTCTTCAGAAATCAGATCGATCACATTTTCTACCTTTTTTAAAAACTGAAGAGCAATACGGGAAGACCACTTTTTGTTCAGGAAATCAAGCACATCTTCAAGATCACCTTCGGCCGCCAGAGACCAGATCACTTTCTTTCCCATCAGGAGTACTTGTCGCGAAACTTCGTTATGATGTCCTCATGCGACTTTCCTTCACCACGATCTAATTGCGAGAGCCCCAGATTTAATGCATCAATTTGTTCGTCGCTCAGATCATTCCAATCTCCCGGGTCTTGATGGCTATTGATATAGTTCAGCAATAATCCATAAGCTTCTTTTAAACTTTTGCCTTTTAAAGCATCCAGCTTACGAAATAGATCAACCTTGATGTCTGCTGAATTCATGATTTTCGATTTAGAATAAAGGTAAGAAGATAAATGTGATCGTGAATTGGTCTTTCCTTTTTCCAGGCTGGATCTGAGATTTTCCGTTTCATAACGAGTAACGAGATTCACCGCTTCACTCCACCAGTCCTTCTCAAATATGCGAAAAAAATGATGGGAAATGGCTTTTGGGTGGTTGAAAATAAGCGTTCTAATCACTTGTGATTGGGTGGTGATGGGGACGGGGAGGTATATGCAACCCTTTCAGGGTTAACACGCTGGTAATTTAACCCTGAAAGGGTTGCATATAATCTGCTTTCAGGCAACAGCCTTACTAAACGCCCTTTAGCGAATCAACAAGCATGGTTAAAAATGGAATGCAGTTATCGTAGTCGAGCGTGTAATAGTCCATTCCTAGATTTATGCTTTTAAAATACGGCTTGATATTATCCTTGTAAAAATGCTCCGATTCTATTTTCCAGGCCTGAGCACCGAGCTTTTCAGCTAAGAACCATTTTTCGAGTAGGCGAGATGCTCTGCCGTTTCCATCCCAAAATGGGTGAATTTGTGCCAGTTTCAAGTGAATCAACGAAGCGTGGTAGAAGATCTCGTTGATTTGGAGTTCTTCCTCCAAAAGTTGATGGATGTCTTCGAATAAGACCGACGTTTCTCGATTCACATTTTCTGGCTCCACAGCGAGATATACGAGCCCTGAATTGTCATAGACGCCCATGCGGTCAGTTCTGTGCTTGCCCCTTTTTCCTTTTATCAGGATGGTACCCGATAAAATGCGATGAGCTTCAAGTAGATTCTTCTCGCTTAAATCATTCTCGATAGCAAACTCATAGGCTTTCACCAGATCAGATATTTCATCGATCTCTTTACGAGGTTTAAATGCGTCTTTCGAAACTTCTGAATTCAGAAATGAATTGATATCTACGGAGTTCCCCTCAATATTGGCAGAGTAAACAGCCGAGGTTTTTACCCTGAAATCGAGATTTATATCCCTTTGACGGTCTGCGTTTTGAATCAATAATTGATCAATATCACCATCAATAGTCTCTATGAATTTTGAAAGGCATTTTTTCTCAGTAACTCTCATCAGATAGGCTGTAGATCGAAATTACTATTTCTAATATAATTCGATGCTTGGAGATATATAACTTTTGAGCGCCGAACAATGGACCATATGAGACCATCGCAACAGCTCACCACTCATCGCCACCAGTCCTTCTCAAATATGCGAAAAAAAAGGGTGGCTTATAAAGCTTCAGGCGCAGTTTTCTTGGAGTCCGATGAATCTATAGCTATGTTCTCCCATAGTCATTTGCGTCTCGAACTACTTTCACTAGATAAGTTCCTTATTCGTTGTATTTCACTACATTGAAAGCCATAACCTACACTTCGTGTCATGAAATCTTCGCTACTTCCTTCTTGGACTAGAATCCTTTTTTGTGTTCTGCTATTAGCTCCCGTTGCTTTTCTTCAATCTTGCGATGAAGACAAGGACGATGAACAAACCCAAGAGACCGCGCAGCCCACGAGTTTTAATTTGATCTTTATCAGCGATAATGCCACCGATGTGGTGTTCTCACCATACCTGTCGTGGACGGCATCGACCGACCCAAACGGGGGAAGCATAACTTATCAGGTGCTGCTGGATAAAACGGGCGATTTGACGAGTGCTGGCGAGACGGAGCCATCTACCGTGCTCGAAGAGAATATTTCGACGAATTACTACGCCATGACCGATGCTTTGGATCAAGGCACTGAATACACGTGGCGCGTCGTGGCCTTTAACGAAGAAGGTGGTAGCACAAAGAGCACCAATGTATTTTCTTTTATCACGGCTGAGAATGGAACAGGCAACAATCCTCCAGCTCCATTTAATCTCTTTAGCCCAATGAATGGTGCTACGGATGTGCCACTCTCACCCCAATTG
Organism: Bacteroidia bacterium; assembly: GCA_030427905.1. GTDB lineage: Bacteria > Bacteroidota > Bacteroidia > Flavobacteriales_D > Cryomorphaceae > CBDDKU01. The sequence continues at coordinate 62,643 of JAUICL010000007.1, read as the reverse complement.
ACTTGGGAGCAGGCCGTAGATCCCGATGGAGACCCTGTGTTTTACGACGTATACCTTGAAGACTACTTGTCCGGAGGCTCGGGCTTGATTTCGAGTATGAACCCAAACCTGTCTACGACGCCCATAAGTTTGAATTACGATACAGATTATATCTGGGAAGTGCTTGCATATGACTCGAAAGGAGCCTACCGGTGGTCAGATTCTTTGTACTTCTTCACAACGATGGCAGAACCATCTCAAGGCAATTTGACCTTGGTAACGGAGAATGCACCGTTCCAGTCGACTGGAAGGTTTGGACATCAGTCTGTGGTTCACAACGGAGAGCTCTACGTGATCGGTGGATTTGTGCTGGATAACGGTGATGGTGGCGATTGGAATGATGTCTGGAAAACTTCCGATGGAACTAACTGGACGCAAGTCCGCGCACACGATGTCTTCGATTTGAATGCTCCACACCCGAGTTCAGAGTCGCAAGTGCTGTCGTATGCGGGCCTACTATACGTATTCAATGGCGAGCGCAACACGATTCAAACCAGTGCTGATGGGGTGTCATGGGAACAGCTGCCCTGGGAAGGCTCTGTTTCGGAAGGGACCCATTACGGTCCGGTTCAAGGCCATCAGGTGGTGGAATTCGAAGGGAATTTATACCTAATAGGCGGAAGCTCTGGCGGCCTTGTCAATAACGATGTCTGGGTTTCGTATGACTTTGGAATTACCTGGACAGAAGTGAGTGACCACAGCTTTCCTGCGCGACGAGATCACCAAGTGGTCGTGCTCGATGATGTGATGTACATCATAGGAGGGGTTGCTGGTGGGCAAAGACTGAATGATGTTTGGACAAGCGTTGATGGAATGAATTGGGTCGAAGAGCCAGAAGTTGTTCCTGATCCGATAATGAATCACCAATGCACAGCTTTCAATGGGGATATTTATTTGACCGGTGGAGATAAAGGAGGTGATTCGGATGAGATTTGGGTACTTGACGGTTGGACCGGTGAATGGCAAGCACTTGATATTCAGGATCCATACGGCCCCAGAGAGAGCCATAGTACGGTGGTGTTTAACAATACCCTCTACATTATGATGGGTAAAGATGGAGCCTTGCCAGTCAATGATATTTGGAAGATTCAGTAGGACGCTTTAAGATCAGTTGTTTATAGGCTGTAGCCTCTGATCTATCACTTGTCTATCAAACGTTTCGAGTTGCTCGATCAATACGGGCAGAAATTCTCGAAAAGTGGGGTAGGTGTCTCTATTGTTTTCGTACTGAAGCACCAGCTCTTCGGCATCGGGTAGGAGCACAAAGCCATTCTCTTCAATATTGAATCTTCTCATCTCATCGATGTCTTCAATACCCATAGCATTCGCAACTCTGATTTCTCCAAGTCTCACGAGGTGTTCATTTACAAATGCCCACCAAGTGCTATAGCCTTGTTGAGACATGATCGAATCGAGCTGTGCAACAAACAAGGTGTCTGTTTTGGCAATTTCGGCTTTGAGTTCTTTAGTCTCGATATAAGGCGTTACAAATGGATGGCAAAACTCGTGTACCACCATATCTCGGTAGTATTCCTTGGCTCCTTCGCCAGAAAATCCATAAGTAGAATACACCGAATTCTCATTCCATTCTATTTCATTGGCGGGTGAAATGATTTGGTAGAAAATCTCCCCTTCTTCTGAATTTACTTTCGCTCCAAAGCCCATTCCGAATGGCGAGTTGGGGATCAGGATCATCCGATATCCATGGTTTTCAATCCCGAAATAGCCTTCCATTGTTGGGATGAGAGCGGGGGATAGATAGGATTTCGCTTCGGCAATAGCCTGGTCGTAAAATTCTTGATTCTCCTGAACGAACGCTTCCACATTTGCTTTCTGGTAAAACTGGCTAATGGTCTCCACGTAATTGGCTAGTGAATCAGTTCGCGCACTCCAGTAGTCAGAATCAATCTCGAATTTTTGGGCTGTTGAAGGCAATTCTTCGAAGTAAAGTAGACCCTGTAAGATCAAATCACCAGTACTGCTTGTAGAGCTGAGCAGCTCTTGTGTTGCTTCCACAGCAGGATGATTCTTGTAATCTGCAAACGCTCTTCTGGCTTCCACCATGATCGGTTTTCCTAAGTAGGTAGAATCGCGGTATTGAAACAGTGGATCTTTCTCAGCAATAGACCGCAGGATCATAAAAGTTTCAATCGTTCGATTGATTTCCACTTCCACTGTTTTAGGCTCTTGAAGGGTTTTGCTTTCTTCTTTGCACGAAAACAATGCGAGTAGTAAAACAAGCGTTAGCAATTTGTTCATAGCCTTTGTTTTATGTAAACGTTTTTCTAAATGAAATCTAGCGTGCTTTTCCAACACTCAATTCAAATATTGAAACTGGCATTAATCTTCGTCGCTAATTTAAGTCACCCCTTCACTCCACCAGTCCGTCCCAAATATGCGAAAAATTACAGGGCCGAACAGAGGGCTCAGCATACCGCTGCCCAAAATGCTACGGGTAGTCTTCAAGCTTTACGCCGAGTTGGTAGCCATCGATAAGTAGGGGTAGGGAGTCGTTGGCGTAATCAAAAAAGGGGAGCTCACCGGAATCTATTTTTTGGTCTAGCTCTTCTCGCGACTCCAAGTGCGTGGCATGGTCCAGATAAGTTCCTTTCATCAAGTGCCGATACTCGTGCTGGAAAATGACAGCCGCAAAACCATCTAGTCTCCCTTTGACGATTTCTCCAGATGGATTTTGACATTCGTATTCGATCCACTCAAAAGTCGCCACATTGCCTCGCTTTTCGCCTTTGGCGCTTAAGCATCCGTGCCAGAAGTTTTTCCGCTTTTCAGAAACATCGGTGATAATCGGATTGATAAATACCTGCTTTTCGACAGGCCCTAAAACCTGATACCGCGGGTTATCGATTTTGGCTTCAATGATGAAAATCTGCAAGCGCTTTCCGAGCTGATTGGCGGCAATTCCCACACCCGCCGTTCGGAGCATCACGGCGTACATGCTATCCACGAAAGTTTTAAGCTCTGGCGTTCCAAATTCCTTCTCACGTATCGCCCTGGGACTTTGGTAGAGCGCATTCTGATCGCGACCTGTGCTATCGGGGTGGATATGCTGAACCACCTGAAACTCTTGTTCTGGGATATCCAACGTCAGTGATGCAGGGGGAGAGCAGGATTGAAAGAGAGCACCAGTCACGAGTATCAAGAGCATTAAAAATTGTCGATTCATTCGATCTGTTCCATTTGTTTTGACAGGGCAAAATAAGAAAGCAATTTCGATAATACGTTTTAGTGTTTGAAGCTGGCAAATTCTGCAAAAACCGAAAATGCGAATGCCCAAAATGCACTTTGAAACACAAAGCTATAATGACTCTTCATTATAGTTTCTCCCTAGAAAGAAGTCGGATAAGCACCCGTCTGCCCAAAACCTGCATTTATGGTGGAAACGTCCTGAATGTTAATGGCACCATCGCAGTTAATATCAGCGTCAGGGTTGTAATTGGCCGCTTCAGTTGTGGTTCCGAAAGCCGCATTCAAAAAGGATACATCGAGAATGTTTACGGCATTGTCTCCGTTGATATCCCCAGCTGTCATTTCGGGTAGTGGGATAAAATTGGGCCCTTCCGACACTTCGAAATTTTCAGATAGCACAGCTAGGTATCCATCCACTTTGATGACCACATCGAAGCTGCCTACATCAACATTTGGAATGTAGAATGCTCCATCTGTGCTGACCGTTGTTGTATATGAACTGGAGATTTCATCAGTGCCTTGAGTGTAAAAGTCCACATTCATGGTTTTTTCACCACAAGCGGCATCCCACACAAGACTTCCTTCGACTGTGGCTGATCCGAGACATGTGAGAGATAATCCGAATTCTCCAGATTCTGCTAAAGAGTAGCCACTTAGCGCGATGTAGTATGTTTCTCCCGCTACAGCATCAAAACTACCTTCTGAGGCAAAGCCTTGGTAGATACATCCAGAGTTTCCATCATTATAACCATCGCCGCTCCATCCATCAAAACACTCCAGCTCACCGTTGCACGAACCTGTGTACATGCTGATATCAGTATCAAAATTCGTTTCAGGATTGCAGGTTGATAGAAATATCGATCCGTCGACTTCAGCCGTATAGGAATACCAAACCGTTCGGCGCAAGTTGCCATTGCAGCCTACACTCGGACTAGCATCAATATTATGACCTAAAACATAATCACCGCACTCAAGTGGTGTTGAGTCATCACACTCATCATTAAGAGAAGGGCATATATTGCTTTCGACGATATCGTGAATAGAGCAAAACTCTGCATATGGTGGATGTGGAAACAGATCAATTTCTGTATTTATTCCGGCATCAAAAGGCCCAAAGATCTGAGTCTCATTACTCCCCATCGAAATGTTAAGACTTTCAATTAAAACGTAGTACGATACATCTTCCCAATGTGTCATGGAAACTTCAACAAAGTAGGTATCTCCTGGTTGAAGACAATCTGTGATCGCCTCACCATTTTCATCCACCATTGTTGTATTTAGAGTTGGATAGGCGCAAGCTGGGAATTCTGTGACTTCAAAATTAAGTTCGAACCCTCCGGATTCACCAGAACTTGACCCTGTTACCATGATATAATATTCATACCCGGCAGAGGTAAGCCAAGTGGTTGCTTCACCATTGGAGCTGTACTTACAACTTAAGTCTCCACAAATCCCCTCGTAAACATAAAACCGGGAATTATAATCACTCGATGATAAGCTAACATTGATGCCAGAATATGCGGTGACCGTGTATTTATACCATACTGCAGGAGAAGAAGAACTCGAAAGTCCACCACAAAAATTAACTCCATATGGTTTCGGTGTTGCATTCAATGTGGTGCCCTCAACAGTTTCCCAACCACTCAATGTAATTGCACTCTCACACTCGTTATTAACTGGAGCACAAATTACTTCGGGGTTCCATGTTCTTATTATGGTGCATTGGGGATCTTCGCTTTCAACTGTTGCCGTAACTGTTACGCCAAATGGTACATTTGAAATGACATCTATTGCTTGTCCGACCATATCGTCGGTAAGTGTCAATGATTCCAGATCGCCAATGTCAGATCGGTGAAGGTGGATGGTGACATTAGAATTCCCACCAAAATCGCTCAGCGAAGCTTCCACGTCAAAGGAGTTTGTTTCGCAGTCTTGAGTGATTTCAAAAGTGAAAATGGGAGGGGTGCAGTCGCCAGCTACGAAAATGGTGTAGTCTTCTACTTCAGAATATGAGCTTTGCTCACAAGCGTTGGTAGTATACGCATTGTAATTTTCGACCACCCGCATCCTTGTTGCTCCAGGTACGGCCTCTTCAGGGATAGTGATGTCACCTGAAATAGTACAACCATTAAAATTGCAGGTTCCAAGGTCAAATCGCTCAGTGAGCTCGTCGAAGACTTCGTCTTGGTTGAAATCGATATACACAGTTAAGTACTGATCCCAATCAGCATTATTACCGATGGTGCCAGTAAACTCATAAGAATTTCCCAGCTCAACCGTTCCTATTATGTCGGTAAAATCAGAATAGACTGTAGATCCACTGGTATGATCGATGTTTGAAAACTGTACGCCAGCCAACCAATCATCGGTTGTATTACCTCCTCCTGAAGGTTCACAGTATTGGGCTCTAGCTGACGTAAAGACTAGGGCAAATAAAGCCACATTAAAAAATCGTCGAGCCTGTTTTTGGGTAAGCCGTCTCATCACTTTTATGGATTGGTTAATTGGTTTGTAAGCGTCTCGAATCAGGGTATGGAACGGTCCCATTGCCAACTCTCAACCTTTCAATAAACGAATTTTTTTCGGTTGCGACAAGGTGGGAGCTCTCAGATTGCTCTGATTGCTCGGTATTCACGGCGCGATTCCCGAATTAAAATCTTAACCAACTGTCTTGTTTGGTGGGCAGAACGTCCAAAACTGCAGATCCGCCAGATTCGTTTTACCGAAGCTTTCCGCGCGCTGGAGCTACACATGTGAAGGGACAGTGAGACGATGCCAGTGAGCCAATTTTTCACTTTTCGCTACTCGCCCCCAATCGAGGCACTACGGAAACTCCGAAGCCACTTCCTGACTGGCTACCATAACTTTCTCTCACCACAGAGCACTCAAAGAACACAGAGAATCTCTGTGCAACTCTGCGAACTTTTTGCCCTTTGTGGTGCCTTTTTTATTGCTAAGCCCGTTTCGATTTCAGAACTGCGAAGCAGTGGTGACCGACTGCAAGGAGCGTCAGTACAAGGAACACCGATTGGCGATTTTAGAAGGAATACCGCAGCTCCGCCTCAGGCGGAAATACGGAGCAACGGTCAACCTCAACACAGGAAATCTAACCCGTCTTTCACTGACTGAAACCACAAGCATCCTAGTACTTAATACTTTGTTCTTAGTACAATCCCATGGAAAAACAGACTTAACCCTAAACCTGATGTCACCTGCCTTCTGATCGTAACAAAGTGCCGCGCCGACGGCAAGCCTGTGGCGTCCGACAGGAGACCCCGAAGGCTCTCAGGGCTACCCACTACCCAATCGTAGCGCAGCGGAGACCCCGATCCCTATCGGGGCTACCCAATACTCACTACTCACTACCCCCAAATCCCACAACGTAAATACATTACGTCTTCCCCTTCGACCTTAGTCTCAAACAAAAGAAAAACACCATGATAGACTTAGGAAAATCGCTGTTTGAAGATCGTGAGTACCGCTTCGATCGATTGAGAATCACAAAACTTGTGATCAACCCGGAAGTAAAGGGGTACCCGCCCATCTTCCTTATCTGCCGCGACCGCCAGGGCGGAATGCCGGTTGAGTTTGCGCTGGCCGTCAACTACGAGCAAATGAATCAGCTCATCATGAGCGTTGGGGAAGTATCGGAGCGCATCGCTGTAGCCGAAGCCATAGCCGATACGCTGATTCCCAAGCCGCGCAGCCACAACTACAACATGAACGAGTTGATAGGCCACCACCTGACCATCCGTGACATCCAAATCAAAACCCGGCTCAAGCGATTTATCACCGAGCCAAAAGACGAAGAATCGACGCTCTACTTCTTCGAGTGGGAGCCTGGTAACTGATTCATTGTCAGGAATTATTTGCAACGTAAATAGATTACGAACCCAGCCAAGACCTTTGAATCAAACAAAAACAAAAGCCATGAACAATTTAGCAGACGCCAGCCGATACATCAACTCTTTCGCCCGACCACAAGGACTCAACACGCACTCCTGGAGAGCTCTCAAGCAACTTGCCTTGCACGCCTGGGAGTGCCACTTGACTGACAGCAAGTTCCGTCACCGCATCAATTTCTTGTGCAAGGAGTTTTACCTGATGATCAAAACGCCGGAAGGAAAATTCATCGTTCCAGAGAGCTCTTTCTCCTACGACCCTGTAGCCTAGCCGACCAATTTATCCATCGATCTGAATTAACTTTGTAGTTAAAACAGACTGAAATTGGAAGAAAATAAGCCAGAACTCAAAAAGACCGTGGTAATCGGTGCTAGCCCAAACCCGGAACGGTACGCCTACAGAGCGATCAATGCCCTGCGCCAAAAGGGACACCCCGTGGTGGCGGTTGGCCTCCGACCGGGAACCGTGGCCGATGTAGAGATACATACCGACCGGCCAGCCATCGATGATGTGGATACTGTGACGCTATACGTGGGCCCAAGACACTTGGACGCGTGGAAGGACTACATCCTTTCCTTAAATCCAAAACGAGTGATCTTTAACCCCGGAACGGAAAACCTAGAATGGGAAACGGAGCTTCACATGAAAGGAATCGAAACTACGGAGAGCTGTACCCTCGTGCGCTTATCGATTGGGAATTACTAAGCAGCGTAGATTTCGTCAATTGCCTGGCGGATGATCTGACCAGCTTTCACAAGGTCTTCATCGCTCATATTGAGCGGTGGAGCTAGCCGGAAACTCTCGGGGCAGGAGAGGAAGTAAAAGGTGATCACCCCACGCTCGATGCATTTGTCGACGATTTGATAGACCTTCTCCGCCGCATCAAACTCGACGGCGAGCATCAGCCCAATCCTTCTGATTTCAACGACAGCGGGATGGTTGATCGTTTCTTCAAGCAGCTTTCCCTTTCGAGCTACCTTTACGATCAGGCCTTCTTCAGTGATCACATCCAAGTTGGCGATTGCCGCCGCACAGCAAATGGGATGTCCCCCAAAGGTGGTGATGTGGCCGAGTATCGGGTCGGATTTCAAACAGGCCATAATCTCGGCGCTGCTCACAAAGGCACCCATGGCCATTCCGCCAGCCATGCTCTTGGCAATGGTGAGAATGTCTGGAACAATTCCAAAATGCTCGAAAGCGAAGAGTTTTCCCGTGCGACCAAAACCCGTTTGGATTTCATCCATGATGAGCAAGGCGCCGGTCTCCGAGCACTTCTTTCTCAAAGCCAACATATAAGCCAGTTCTGGAATCCGAACCCCGGCATCTCCCTGCACCGTCTCGATGATCACACAAGCCGTGTTCTCGTCGATGAGTTCGAGCTGGTCGATGGCATTAAAAGCCATAAAATACACTTCGGGTAGGAGGGGTCTGAAGGCGTACTTCTTCTTTTCGTTTCCCGATACCGATAGTGACCCATGTGTGCCGCCGTGGTACGACTTGAGACAAGAAACAATCTTGGAACGCCCCGTGTATCGCTTGGCCATCTTCAGCGCCGCTTCATTGGCTTCGGTGCCGCTGTTTACGAAGTAAGAAACGTCCAATCCATCGGGAAGAACATCGTTTAGTCGCTTTGCCAATTCCACCTGCGGTGCCTGTACAAACTCGCCATAAGGCATCACGTGCATGTACTTGCCCAACTGATTTTCGATGGCTTCGACCACCCGTGGATGACGGTGACCGATATTGGTCACCGCTATCCCGGAAATCATGTCTGTATAGGTTTCTCCATTTGGCCCGTAGAGAAATGGACCCTCCGCGCGTTCAATCTGTATGGACAGGGGATGCGGAGATGTCTGGGCCTGGTATTTTAGAAAATCGGATTGCAAATTCATACGCGACAAATCTACAATCCATCTTTCATTTTAGCTTACTTACTAAGCTTGTCTTCTTTGGATTGAAAGCCAGTTCGCTCAGGCCCCCTGCGGTTCATGCCCTGATCACTTCTTCGATCTTGCTTGAGCTTTTTCAACAACTCCTTTCGAAAGTCTTGATCGGCTTTGTAGAAGGCGGCCACTTTCTGCATGGAGAGCACACCCTTGAATTTTTCGAAATACGTTTCTTCAATTTCAATCTTCTCGCGCTGATGCTCAAACTTATTTTTCATCATGGCATCAATCTCCGAATCGGAAAGCGTTGTGATATCGTCTTTTCTCGGATTGAAGTTTTCCTTCCCAGCTTTGCGGTGCTCGTCCAAAGCCTTTTCGTAGTCGTTATAGACCGGCCAAAAGGCCTGAGACTCTTCAGTGGTCAAGTCGAGTTGAGTGGTGATATACGCCACGCGCTGCGCTTCAATTTCCTTTCGCTTTTCGTCTCTCTCCATTCTTCTTTCTGACTGAGCAAAGGCTGTGTGCCCCATCAGACCAACTAGTGCAATTAAAATGAGCTTCTTCATGTCTTTTTAAATTTCGGTTTCTTCAATAATTAATTCCTCTTCGATATTCACATCGATTAGATAGGCCAAAACGGCGTCTTCGTCCAATTCGCTTCCCCATTCCATGTCCATATCTTCTTCAGCAGCCCACTCCAAAATACTCGCTTCGTCGATGTACTCATCGAGATCTTCATCTTCGAGCGTTGTGGCCTCTGCCACCAAGTCTGTGTTCTGGTCGGGCTGATTAAAAAAGAAGTAGGGGACAAGGGCGAGCAAAACGGCCACTGAAGCCGCCACCGCCAAATTCTTGAAGTTGATCAGTGATATCACTTTTCCTTTGGGAGCAGCTGGCTCAGATTCGATTTTCGATCTGATCTGCCCTTCGAGATTGGTGAAATATCCTTCAGGAGCTTTTGGCTTCACTTCGATGCGCTTCTCAAAAAGCTTGGGCGCCAGCTCTTCGAGAAATTCATCTTCGCTACGTTTCTTTTTGTCCATCTGCTAGTATAGATTGGTTGAAAGGGAAAAGGTTTAATTGCACTTTATACTTTCTTTTAAGATTCTCCTGATTTATCCGAGCTCACAAGAAGTTGGAATCCTTCATGCTTGTAGTTTCTAGAAGTGGTCAGTTCGAGTGATTTACGACCTTAGGAGTGAATCGTATCGAGAACCGTCGATATTTAATGTTTTGGCTTTTGGACCAATTGGCTCACAGCTTGCAGAGCAGAAATCTGACAATTTTTAAATGAAGTCGTGAGCCAAATCCCGGCCTTAATTTTATTCTCTTAGAAACTCAGAAATAAACGGAAGTCCACCGCACCCATGTCTGAGCTCAGGTATCGGAAGCTCTGCTTTCGCTAATACCGTTCGCGAGTTTGGGTAAGGTGCTGTAGTGTTTTCAAGAGTTTCAAGAAATAAAATTACAGCCAAGATTTTTTGTTCCTTTTGTATCATGACAAAAGGAAAATAAGAGATTCATTTTTAATGTCAAATTAGCTTTTATCTGTTACATCAACTGTTAAAAAGAGCTGCAACATTAATTGCCCGGAGAATTTCGGATTTTCAAGCGCTGCACTTGGAACGTGCTAGTCCCCCTTCAAAAACCCTTCAATTTTTTTAACCGCGTGAAAGTACGATGCCTTTAGTGCACCCACCGAAGTGCCCGTGATCTCAGCGATATCTTCGTACTTCATATCTTCAAAATACTTCAAGTCGAAAACTTGCTTTTGCTTTGGGGGTAGGGTGGCAAGCGCAGCTTCGAGCTTTTCTTGAATTTCTCCTGAATCGCGCTCCTGATGTGCTGTACTCGGGTGGTGGTAGTCTTCTAGGGTAGTGGTCTTCCCTCGGTTGGCCTTTTGAATGTGGTTTAGAGCCTCGTTTGATGCAATCCGATACATCCAGGTGTATAGCTTCGAATCGCCTTTAAAACTGTCGAGGTGTCGCCAGACTTTTACAAAGGTGTTTTGAAGCACATCGTCGGCGCCCTGGTGATTTCCCACCATACGCCTGATGTGAAAATACAAAGGCTCTTGGTAAGCCTGAATAAGCTCACCAAAAGCCTTGTCGCGCGTTTTTGCATCACGCAGTTTTATAATCAGATCCCGGTCTTCTTGCATGCAGTTAATTATCCGGGGTGCTTGTCCTTACTTACGAGCCACAGCGCGCTCAGCGGCTGCAATCACGTCTGCCGTGTCGATGCCGTACTTGGTCATCAACTCAGCTGGCGTACCGCTCTCTCCAAAGGTGTCGTTTACGGCTACCATTTCGAGTGGAGTTGGGCAGTTTCTGGCGAGTACCTGAGCAACGCTGTCGCCGAGTCCACCATTCATCATGTGCTCTTCAGCAGTAACGACACATCCCGTTTTCTGTGCAGACTTTATGACTGCTTCGGCATCCAAAGGTTTAATCGTGTGGATATTGATCACTTCAGCAGAGATACCTTTTTCAGCAAGGGCACGTGCCGCTTCAATCGATTTCCAAACCAAATGTCCTGTGGCAAAGATACTTACATCGGTACCTGTAATCAGGTGTAGCGCTTTCCCGATCTCAAATTTTTGATCTACGGGAGTGAAATTTTCCACCTTCGGTCTTCCAAAACGCAGGTAAACCGGCCCTTCGTGATCGGCGATGGCAATGGTAGCGGCCTTGGTTTGGTTAAAGTCGCATGGATTGATCACTGTCATGCCCGGAAGCATTTTCATCATACCGATGTCTTCGAGAATCTGGTGAGTCGCACCGTCTTCTCCAAGTGTCAATCCGGCGTGCGAAGCACAAATCTTCACGTTCTTACCCGAGTAGGCAATCGACTGTCTGATCTGATCGTAAACGCGTCCTGTCGAGAAATTGGCAAAGGTTCCTGTGAATGGGATTTTCCCACCAATAGTCATACCGGCAGCAAGTCCCATCATATTAGCTTCACCAATACCTGTCTGAAAGAAGCGCTCTGGAAACTCATCTTCAAAAGCATTCATCTTTAAAGACCCAGTTAAGTCGGCACAGAGGGCTACAACATTGGGGTTCTTGCGACCGAGCTCAAGGAGTCCTTCTCCAAATCCGCTACGGGTGTCTTTCGTGTTTTGAACGGTGAAATTTTCCATCCTACTTATAATTTCAGGTTTGTTGATGAACCAGAACTAATTGTAAATTCTCGTTCGATGGTATAAATAACTTCTTTACTTTTCTTAGATCGGTAGGTAAGCTTGTAGCTACCCGGCTGGAGTTTGAACTGTTGGTTGAGCTCAAAATCCGAAAGATTCACAACCCACTCCAGTGCGTCGCCTCTTACCAAAGCGATGGATCCATAGCCTGGCGCAGAGAGCGAAACATTGAGCGCTCCCGGCTCCGGAATGGTCACTGTGGTTGTTTTATTTTGATTGACCACCACACCGTTGATGTAGGTCCGCGGGGTCGATAGCACTTCCATGTCGTATGTATCGGTCAGCACGCGCTCCTTTACATTCGACTCCATAATATGAGCCGTGTTCAGGTCGCCGGCTTTTCGCAATATCACCGCAACATCTTCGCCGAGCTGCCCATCTATCTTCAGCTCCAAATCGCCCTGTCCGGCATCCAGCGCAATGATATTATGGGTTCCAGCGGTGATGTTCACATTTTCCAACTCCAGCGTCGGAATGGTGTGCGCTTCCACGCGGTAGGTGCGCGAAGGGTCAAGGCTTATCGTATCGGGGTTCCCTTTGTGATTCAGGGTGTGAACAAAGCCAAGCTCCAATTGCTCGGAGTGCTGGTCGAAAATATTGACCGTCACATTGGTCTCGTTCGGTTTGCCAAAATCGTCGAGGAGATTCACCTGCGCGGTGGTATTGTTCAGGGCCTGGGTGATGACGATATTGAGAATATTCTCAAAGGTCTCTTCATTGGTTGCGTCGAAGTAATTTCCAACGCAATTGAAGGTGTCTTTAAATTCATCATCAAGTCCCACACCAATTACAAACGGCTTCAGGATTACGCCTTTTTGCTGCAAAGCTCGAGACACGGCACAAGGGTCGCCATCGCAAGCTTCTATTCCATCCGTAATGAGAATGATAATGTTGCGGCAGTTGTCGCAATCGGGAAAATCTCCAGCGGCTTTCTCCAAACTACGTGCGATAGGGGTGGTACCCTTCGGCGTGATTCGATTCAGCGTTTTCTGGATCAAGGCTCCGTTATTGGCTCGGAAGGAAACTTCCAGTCGGGTATCGTCGCAGTCTTGCTTGCCCGGCTCAATAGCTACCTGGTGTCCGTAAACGCGAAGGCCTAGCTCCACATTCGGATTTCCATCCAGCTCCTTGATCGACTCGCTCAGCAGCTTACGAGCGATGGTAATCTTCTTATCGCTCTGCCAATCGGCGTTCATGCTGTTACTCGCGTCAAACACAAAGAGCAGGCGCGTCATTTCATCACTCTCCTGACCAAGGGAAACCCCGCTGATCAAGAAGCTCAGACAAAAAATGAGATATATTCGAATCTGATTCAATGCAGATTAATAGTCTCCGAGAGTTTCAGCGTTTTGAGAAAGGGCATCGGCAAGCTGCTCATCGTTTGGTGCAACACCGTGCCATTTGTGCGACCCCATCATAAAGTCAACACCATTACCCATTTCCGTGGCCATGATGATCATCACCGGCTTTCCTTTCCCCGTTCTCGACTTGGCATCAGCCAATCCTCTTAAAACGTCTTCCATGTCGTTTCCGTTCATTTCCAAAACGTCCCAACCAAATGCTTCCCACTTGGCGCGTAGGTTTCCGAGATCGAGAACATCGCTCAGGTCTCCATCGATCTGGCGACCGTTGTAGTCAATAGTCGAGATAATATTGTCAACCTTGTTGGCAGCAGCGTACATAGCCGCTTCCCATATCTGACCTTCCTGAAGCTCACCATCGCCGTGTAGGCTGAAAACCAATTTGTCGTCGCCGTTTAGCTTCTTTGTTTCCGCAGCTCCTACAGCTACCGAAAGCCCTTGTCCAAGCGAACCCGAAGCTACACGCACACCAGGAAGTCCTTCGTGAGTAGTTGGGTGTCCTTGAAGACGACTGTCCAGTTTTCTGAACGTGTTCAACTCATCGATTGGGAAGAATCCGGCTCTCGCCAAAACGCTGTACCAAACTGGGGAGATGTGACCATTTGATAGGAAGAATAGATCTTCCCCTTTTCCATCCATATTAAAGGTGTCGGCATCGTAATCCATGACCTCGTTGTAGAGGGCAACAAAAAACTCAGCACAGCCCAAACTACCACCTGGGTGGCCTGAGTTTACGGCGTGTACCATACGAACAATGTCTCTTCTCACCTGAGTAGTGAGATCCTTTAATTTGCTGATATCTGTCATGTGTGGAATTTTCGAAAGAATGCGCTGCAAAAGTATAAAAAGGCCAATAATCGGGCCATAAAAAAAGATTTACTTATCCATATCAGCCCCGACTTTTTCACAATTGCAAAACGGTTTTAGGCGATGTTTCATTGCAAGAACTTGCTACCTTTGCGCTCAAATTGAGAACATGGCCTTAAAATGTGGTATCGTAGGGCTTCCAAATGTTGGTAAGTCCACTCTATTCAACTGCCTTTCGAATGCGAAGGCGCAATCGGCAAACTTTCCGTTCTGTACGATTGAACCAAACGTGGGAACCATCACCGTTCCAGATGAACGTTTGAATAAGCTAAGCGATTTGGTAAAGCCCGAACGGCTCGTGCCTACCACCATCGAGATTGTCGATATCGCAGGTCTTGTAAAAGGAGCGAGTAAGGGTGAAGGTCTTGGGAATAAATTCCTTGGAAACATCCGCGAAACCGATGCGATAATTCACGTACTCCGCTGTTTCGACGACGATAACGTGACCCACGTTGATGGAAGTGTTGATCCGGTTAGAGATAAGGAGATCATCGATATCGAACTTCAGTTGAAAGATCTGGAGACGGTTGATAAGCGCCTAGATGCAGCCAAGAAGACTGCGAAATCAGGGGATAAGAGTGCTGCGAAAAGCGTTGAGCTTTTAACCCGATATAAAGATGCTTTGGAATCTGGAAAGTCAGCCAGAACCGTAGAGCTTTCAGAAGCCGAAGCGCCTTTGGCTAAGGAGCTTCAGCTCTTGACGGCTAAGCCAGTGCTTTACGTTTGTAATGTCGATGAAGAGTCGGTGGTATCTGGAAACGCGCATGTTGAAGCACTAAAAGCATCTGTTGCTGATGAAAACGCTGAAGTGCTCTTAATCGGTGCCGCTATCGAAGCCGACATCGCCGAGCTAGAAACCTACGAAGAGCGCCAGGAATTCCTTTCTGATCTCGGATTGGAAGAATCGGGTGTAAGCCGATTGATCAAGCACGCGTACAAGCTTCTCCAACTCAAAACCTACTTCACAGCCGGAGTCAAAGAAGTGCGAGCCTGGACCATCAAGAACGGGTTTACAGCTCCTCAGGCTGCCGGAGTAATCCACACCGACTTCGAGAAAGGGTTTATCCGCGCCGAAGTCATCAAGTACAACGATTACGTAAGCCTAGGCTCTGAAGCTGCTGTAAAAGACGCCGGTAAACTCGGAGTAGAAGGGAAGGAGTATGTCGTAGAAGACGGCGACATTATGCACTTCCGATTTAATGTGTGATGGTCTTTGGTAATTGGTCTTGAGTCCTTGGTAGAGTTAAAACTGGGGTAAGGTCTGTTTTTTCATCGAATTGTATTTTGTGATTGTACTAAGTATTAAGTACTAAGTACAAAGATGCGTTGAGTCCTTTGGAGTGAAAAACGAAAAATGAACAGTGAAAATTTGGTTCGAATTCCTTGATTGATGTTGACGACTGCTCCGCAGTTGTCAATTTTCAATTATTCATTGTCCATACGTTTGTTCTCGCCCTTACAGGGCTTCACCTTAGATCCTGCCTTCGCATCCGGCTTCACCGAATGCTAGAATCTTGCGCCCTTTCAGGGCTTGTGAATTTTCAGGATTAACCATGTTTTCACGGTCATCAGTCCCGTTAGGGACGACCTATGGGTAATCTTAACACGTCTAAGACTCCAAACTAACGAGGTAGCAACTAAGGGGCAACTAAGTACCAACTAAATACCAACTAAGTACAAGCAAAGAGCTGGATTCAGAGCTAAAAGTTTACATGTCCAAAATAGGAAGTCCAACGCTAGAAATGGGTAAGTAACAGTCTTAATACATTGAACTTAGTACTCAAATTTAGGGTTAAAGCCTATTTGTTCAGTGGACTGTATTAAGAATCAAGAATTAAGTACAAAGATGCGTTGAGTACTTAGGAGTGAAAATCGAAAAATGAACAGCGAAAAGTTTGGTTCGCTGACTACGTTGTCTCTTAATCCATTCATTCTACTCGTCCTATAAGTACTTCAGTGAATTGAATTTCGGCACTTAAGTTGGGAGCCAAATGAATGCGCTCTATCCCGCAGTTTCGGGTCAGTTTGGTTCTTCGCAGACTACCCAATACTCAATACCCACTACCCACTACCCAATCGTAGCGCAGCGGAGACCCCGATCCCTATCGGGGCTACCCACTACCCAATACTCCATACCCAATACCCTATACCCACTACTCAATACCCAATACTCACTACCCACTACTCAATACCCACTACTCAATACCCACTACTCACTACCCACTACCCAATCGTAGCGCAGCGGAGACCCCGATCCCTATCGGGGCTACCCACTACCCAATACTCCATACCCAATACCCTATACCCACTACTCAATACCCAATACTCACTACCCACTACCCAATCGTAGCGCAGCGGAGATCCCGATCCCTATCGGGGCTACCCACTTAAAAACCACCTGAATCCCCATAAACCCGTGGAAAAAACCCCATGAATGTTAATAAGTGGGGCGGGATAGACGAGCAATTTCAATTATTTTAGACGGTTGAATAATGGCCTGCGGTCGCGGGCTTCCTATCTTTTTGAATGGCAGAGGCAGTAACTTACAATGAGGATAATATACGGTCCCTAGACTGGAAAGAGCACATCAGGCTCCGTCCCGGGATGTATATCGGAAAATTAGGAAATGGAAATGCATACGATGATGGAGTCTACATCCTGATCAAGGAAGTACTCGACAATTCCATCGATGAGTATGTCATGGGGTACGGGAAGAAAATTGAAGTGAAGGTCAAGGATGGTGGCGTTACCATTCGCGATTTCGGACGTGGAGTGCCGCTCGGTAAGCTCGTCGATGTCGTTAGCAAGATCAACACCGGAGCCAAGTACGATAGCAAAGCATTTAAGAAATCGGTCGGGTTGAATGGGGTCGGTACCAAAGCCGTTAACGCCCTTTCAGACTATTTCGAGATTTCCGCATTCCGAGAAGGAGTAGGGAAGAAAGCCATCTTTGAGCGTGGTGAATTGATCTCTGAAGAAGAGATCCCATCGACCGAAGAGCGCAATGGAACGCTGGTATACTTCAAACCCGACAATACGGTTTTTAAGAACTACAAGTTCAAGTCAGAGTTCATCGAGCGCATGCTCTGGAACTACTGCTACCTGAATACCGGTCTGAGCATTTGGTTTAATGGCGAGCGTTTTCACTCCAAGAACGGGCTGAAAGACCTGCTCGAAGAGAAAATATCAGACGATCCACTTTACCCAATCGTCCACCTTCAAGGCGACGATATCGAAGTGGCATTCACCCACACCAATTCCTATGGTGAAGAGTACTACTCCTTCGTAAACGGACAGCACACCACCCAAGGTGGAACCCACCAAGGAGCTTTCCGCGAGGCTTTTGCCCGTGTGGTTAAGGAGTTTTACGGTAAGAACTACGAACCAACTGATATTCGTTCGGCGGTAATTGCTGCGGTGAGCGTCAAAGTTATTGAGCCGGTTTTCGAGTCTCAGACCAAGACCAAGCTGGGTTCAACAGAGATTGAGCCAGGTGGAAAGAGCATGCGAGCCTTTATCTCAGACTTTCTCAAGGAGAAGCTCGACAACTACCTTCACAAGAATCCGGCTGTAGCCGAGGCGATCGAGAAGAAGATCAAGTCGAACGAGAAGGAGCGCAAGGACCTGGCTGGTATTAGAAAGTTGGCGCGTGAAAGAGCTAAGAAGGCCAATCTCCACAACAAAAAGCTACGGGACTGCCGTGTGCATTACAACGACACCCGAAACAACGATAGAGCTAACGAGACCGTGATCTTCATCACCGAGGGAGATTCGGCATCGGGCTCGATCACCAAGTCGCGCGATGTAAATACGCAAGCTGTATTCTCATTGAAAGGGAAGCCGCTGAACAGCTTCGGACTAACGAAGAAGATTGTATACGAAAACGAAGAGTTCAACCTGATTCAGGCCGCGCTCAACATCGAAGAAGGGCTGGAAGGTCTGCGGTACAATAAAGTGATAATCGCTACCGACGCCGACGTGGATGGAATGCACATTCGCTTGCTCTTGATGACTTTCTTCCTGCAGTTTTTCCCAGACTTGATCAGAAACAATCACCTCTACATTCTCCAAACGCCTTTGTTTAGAGTGCGAAACAAGAAGGTGACCAAGTATTGCTACTCAGATCAGGAACGAATCGAAGCGATTGAAGAGCTTGGTAAGAACCCCGAGATTACCCGATTTAAGGGGCTAGGTGAGATCTCTCCTGATGAGTTCAAGAATTTCATCGGCGACGACATACGACTCGAGCCAGTTGTGATTTCCAAAGACTCTACTATCAGCGACTTGCTCAAGTTTTACATGGGCAAGAATACCCCTGAGCGACAAGAGTTTATTATTGGTAATCTTCGGGTGGAGAGAGATTTAGCAGAAGAAGCTAAAGAAGTAGTTTAAGAAAAGATTTCTATGTCAGAAGAAAACGAAGAGCCAATAGGCGAAGGAGAAAATAGCGAGAATAGTGGCGTTGATGAGAAGGTGATACCGGTTTCTGGATTGTACGAAAACTGGTTTCTCGACTACGCGTCATACGTTATTTTGGAGCGTGCGGTTCCAGCGTTGGAAGATGGGTTTAAGCCTGTTCAGCGTCGGATACTGCACTCCATGAAAGATTTGGATGATGGGCGCTACAATAAGGTGGCCAACATCATCGGGCATACCATGAAGTACCACCCACACGGTGACGCTTCCATTGGCGATGCCTTGGTTCAGCTTGGGCAGAAAGACCTGCTCATCGACATGCAGGGTAACTGGGGTAACACCCTTACGGGCGATGGGGCTGCAGCGCCGCGTTACATCGAGGCTAGACTCTCGAAATTTGCGCTGGATGTGGTCTTCAACCCCAAAACTACCGATTGGGGTGTGTCCTACGACGGACGAAACAAGGAACCCGTTTTCCTGCCTGTTAAGTTTCCCCTTCTACTCGCTCAAGGTGCTGAAGGGATCGCCGTTGGATTGGCGTGTAAGATGCTTCCGCACAACTTCAATGAACTAATCGACGCATCCATCGGAATTCTCCGAGGCAAAAAGCCCAATATCCTTCCCGATTTCCCGAATGGGGGTATGGCTGACTTTACTCACTACAACGAAGGTCTGCGCGGTGGAAAGGTGCGTTTAAGAGCCAAAATCAGACAACTCGATAACAAGACCTTGGTAATCGACGAGATTCCCCATGGAACCACGACTACATCGCTTATCGATAGTGTGGTAAAGGCCAACGACAAAGGGAAGATAAAGATTCGCAAGATCGAAGACAATACTTCTGACAAGGCCGAAATCCTGGTGCATTTACCAGCCGGGCTTTCGCCAGATAAGTCGATAGATGCGCTCTACGCATTCACAGATTGTGAAGTGAGCATATCTCCAAATGCCTGTGTGATCGAGAATGACAAGCCTAAGTTTTTGAGTGTGAATGAAATGCTCAAACTCTCCACAGATCAGACTGTTGGCTTGTTGAAGCTCGAGCTCGAAATTCGCAGGAATGAGCTAAATGAAAAATGGCACTTCTCTTCCCTCGAGAAAATCTTCATTGAGAACCGCATCTACCGCGACATTGAAGAAGCGGAGACTTGGGAAGAAGTGATGGCGAATATCTTCAAGGGATTGGAGCCGCATGTGAAGCATTTGAAGCGCGAAGTGACAGAAGAAGATGTGGTTCGCCTTACGGAAATCAAGATTAAACGGATCTCCAAGTTTGATAGCTTTAAGGCCGATGAATTGCTGAAAAGCATTGAAGATGAGCTGGCTGAAGTGCAGCACAACATCGACAATATCATCGACTTTGCTATCGAGTATTTCAAGAACATCAAGAAGAAGTACGGGGAAGGAAGAGAGCGTAAGACGGAGATCAAAACCTTTGATACCATTGAGGCGACCAAAGTCGTGGTGGCTAACAAAAAGCTCTACGTAAACCGTGAAGAAGGCTTTGTGGGCTATGGGCTTCGCAAGGATGAGTACATCTGCGATTGTTCTGATATCGACGATATCATCGTGTTCAGACAAGACGGAACGATGGTGGTTACCAAAATCGATAACAAGAAGTTTGTCGGGAAGGATATCATCCATGCAGGCGTCTGGAAAAAGGGCGACAAGCGCACCATTTACAACTTGATTTACCATGATGGCGCCAAAGGTGCTGCGATGATCAAGCGCTTTGCCGTGAATAGCATTACCCGCGACAAGGAGTATCCAGTGACGGCTGGAAACAAAGGCTCAAAGGTTTTGTACTTCAGTGCCAATCCGAATGGTGAAGCCGAAGTGGTTCATGTTAAACTTCGTCCGCGCCCAAATCTGAAAAAGCTCAAGTTTGATTACGATTTTGCTGACCTGGCAATTAAGGGTAGGGCGGCCAAAGGGAATATTCTCTCAAAACACATTGTTAGTAAAGTTGAGCTTAAGGAAAAAGGTTCTAGTACGCTTGCTCCTAGGCAAATATGGTTTGATGATGTGGTGCAGCGATTGAACGCCGATGGGCGGGGAACCTATCTCGGGTCCTTCAAAGGAGAAGATAAAATTCTCGCTATCTACCAGGGTGGATATTACCGAACTACTGGGTTTGATCTGGCTACGCGTTTCGACGAAGATTTGGTTTTAGTCGAGAAGTATGATCCGGAGAAACCAATCTCTGCTGTGTACTGGGAAGGAGAGAAAGAGCAGTTCAACGTGAAGCGTTTCAAGGCTGAAGTTTCTCAGAAGCCCGTTACATTCATCACTGAGCACGAGAAGTCGGCGCTGGAGTATGCTACAACTCATCCAGAGCCCAAAGTGATTCTTCAATTCGATAAGCGAAGCAACGACCGCGAAGACGAAGAAATCGATATCGCTGAGTTTATTTCGGTGAAGGGAGTTACTGCGATGGGTAATCGCTTGACGGCTTACAAAGTGAAGGCAATGGATAGAATAGAGCCTGAGATTGAAGAGCCTGAAGTGGAAGATGTGGATGAGCCAGAAGAGATTGACGAAGTAGTCGATGAAACACAAGCAGATTCCGAAGGTACCGAGCCTACAGTGGATGAGAAGCCGGCCGGTGTGCCAGATGAGAAGTCGGAGGAAATCGAACTGTCGATAGAGCCCGAGCCAAAACCCGAGCCAAAGCCGAAGAAACCTGCCGCTAAGAAGTCAGAACCGAAGAAGGGTGGAGATGAGCCACCGATTGACGAGTCTGGCCAAGGGAGCTTGTTTTAGGGAATGGTGGAAGTATACCGCAATTTAGTATATCGTGGAGCCGGTGAAAGGCAATCTCCCTTTGATTTGTTCTTGACTGATCAAGAAGAAAATGCTCCATTGGTAGTCTTCGCCCACGGCTATAAGGGGTACAAAGACTGGGGCGCATGGGACTTGATGGCGAGAGCCTTTGCTGAGAACGGATTCAATTTTCTGAAATTCAATTTCTCCTACAACGGCGGAACGGTAGAAGACCCGATCGACTTTCCCGATCTCGAAGCGTTTAGTGAAAACACGTATTCCAAAGAATTGATTGATTTAGAAGCAATTTCGCGGATGATTACTGTCGATGGTATCGAAGTGAAAGGAGAGCGTTTGAAGTGGGATAGATTCGCTCTAATCGGCCACAGTCGTGGTGGGGGTATCTCAATCATCCACGCCGCTCGCGACCCTAAAGTATCACATTTGATCACCCTTGCCGCAGTAGCCGACTTTGGAGAGCGGTTTAAGTTTGATTTAGAAGCCTGGAAACGAGAAGGGGTGACCTATGTCGAAAACAAGCGCACCAAGCAGATGATGCCGCACAAGTACGCGTATTATCAGGATTACATCGATCACAAAGATGAACTGAATATCGAACGAGCTGCTCGCTCTATTAAAGTCCCTTGGTTGATCGCCCACGGCACTGCCGATGAAGCTGTGACCTTTGAAAACGCCGAACGACTTAGCGCCTGGAATCCACAAGCGGAATTGTTCCCAACGGCCGGGATTGGGCATACCTTTGGGGCTGTACATCCGTGGCGGAAGAAACAAATGCCTACTGCCTTTTCCGCCTGCGTTGAAGAAGCACTTGGGTTACTAGAAACAAGTTAAGATCCATTATTGAAGAGCTCATTCTTCTGGCTGTTGCTGTATGCTTCTCCTTGTTGCTCTATCCTGTTGCTCTATCCTGTTGCTGTATGCTCTTGCTCTTCGCTCTTGCTCTTCGCTCTCGCTCTCATTCTCGCTCTGATTCTCACTCTTTTATCCGCCGAAGTTTTAACGTAGGCGGAGCTCTCACTCTGATTTGCTAACGAATACTGACGAATACTGACGAACTCCTTCGTCGTTGTCAGTACTTCAGCTCCCTGCGTCGTTGTCAGGACACCTTCGTCGTTCGCCTGCGGCTCATCTCACTCTCTTCGCTCTTGCTCTGATTCTCACTCTGCCGCGCTCTCACACTCATTCTCACTCTTTTATCCGCCGAAGTTTAAACGTAGGCGGAGCTCTCATTCTCACTCTATCCTCCACCTTGCCGTAGCGGCATCATCCAGTTTTCCTTTGTGTTCGGCGATGTATTCGTAATACCCCGTAATTCCGATCATGCCGGCGTTGTCGGTGCAGTACTCGAATGGTGGGATGTGGGCCTTCCAGCCCAAAAACAAGGCTTCTTTTTCCAGACGTACTCTTAAACCACTATTGGCGGAGACTCCCCCGGCGAGGGCTACTTCAGTGATCTTGTATTCCACGGCCACCCGCTTCACTTGTTCCATCAGCATTTCGATGATTGTGGCTTGAAGAGAAGCACAAAGGTCTTTTAAGTTTTCCTGAATAAACGCAGGGTTTCGGCGGCGCTCGCGCTCTACCAGATTCCTAAAATTCGTTTTCAAGCCACTAAAGCTGAAATTGTACCCATCCACTTTCGGCTTGGTGAATTTGAACTTCTTCGAGTCTCCTTCCGCGGCATACATGTCGATCAGCGGTCCACCAGGATAGGGAAGACCTAGAATCTTTGCGGCTTTATCGAAAGCTTCGCCAGCCGCATCATCTAGCGTTTCACCCACCACATCGAAGGTGTAAGGGTCTTTCACAATGACGATCTGAGTATGCCCTCCCGAAACTGTGAGACATAGAAAGGGGAACTTGGGTTTAGATGGTAAGTCACCAATAAAATGTGCCAGAATATGGGCCTTCATGTGGTGAATGGGTAGCGCGGGAATGCCCAGGCTCTGCGCCATCGATTTGGCAAAGCTCGCTCCAACCAGCAATGAACCGAGCAAACCAGGACCTTTGGTATAGGCTATCGCATTTAGTTCCGAAGGCTCCACTTGGGCCGCCTTGAGCGCTTGATGCACCACGGGTACGATATGCTTCTGGTGAGCGCGTGAAGCCAGTTCTGGAACCACGCCGCCATAGGCCCTGTGCACATCTTGCCCCGCGACAATATTGGCAAGAACTTTGTCGTTTTTCATCACGGCCGCTGCGGTATCATCACACGACGATTCGATAGCTAAAATGATTATGTCTTCGGTTGAATTCAATCTCCGGGTATCTTCCGTATTTTCGGCAAAAATAAGTTTAAAGTTATAAGGAAGCTCAAGAAAATAGCGCTGTATCTCCTGATACTTCTTCTCCTGCTAGGGGGTGCTGTGGCACTTGTGCTCAACTCGGCATATGTCCAAACCCGACTCGGGAAGTATGTGGCCAATCGAATGACGGCCAAGTATGGACTCGAAATCGATATAGAAAGGCTCGAAGTTGACTTTTTAAACACCCTCTCACTCAAGGGTTTTATCGCTTACGATCAACTGGGCGATACCCTGCTCTATGTCGAAGAGTTTGATGTCAAATCAAAGCGAATTATTCCGCGACTTAGCGAATACCGTTTTTCGGAGATCACGCTAAATCATGCACATTTCTACCTTGCAGTTATCGATTCAAGTGGATTGACAAATGCGGGGTTTAATGTATTTGATAATCAGGGTGATAAAATTGATGGGATTGGTGGGTTTAATGCCTTGTTTGCTTCCGGCCAATTCTTTAAGTCAGATCAGGTTACCTTAAGTAGTTGCACGTTTTCATACACTAATCCGTACACACTTGAAAAGGACAAAGGGATAGATTTTGGCCGCCTGGAGTTGTCTGGAATCTCATCTCATATTTCGGAGTTCAGGCTAGATTCCGATTCGCTTACTTGCCACATCGAAGCCTTGTCGGTACGCGATCGATCGGGGATGCAGCTCAACAATTTCAGGGCACGTACCAAGATTGATCAAAAGGGGATATATACCACCGATCTTCAGCTAATCACGCCCCAAACCTTGATTGTTGGTGACATTGATCTGACGCATAATTCCTGGAACGATTACCGGCATTTTACCGACTCCGTAACATGGCGAGCCGATCTTGGCGAAAGTGAAATCGCCTTTGCCGATATCGGTCAGTTTGCTAGCGCCCTACACAATAATCCGCTTACCTTGCGCCTTTCGGGAAAGGTTCGTGGGTCGATTGAAGAGCTAAAGGGTAGACAGGTGGAGCTTGAAATGCTCGAGTCTACCAGGCTTTCAGGGAGTTTTGATATTAGTGGGATGAGCGATATTGAAAATGCCTTTCTCGATTTTAGAGTTTCAAATTTCCGAACGAACAAGGAAGATGTTGAAGCCGCCATTCAAGCCTTTGATGCGATAGGGGCGGTGGGTGAAAAGAAATTACAATACCTAGAAAAGGGTGGCGACCTCTACTTCCGCGGGGCGTTCACGGGGTTCTCCAGCGATTTTGTAGCATACGGAGATCTCCAAACCAGACAAGGGGTGCTGAGCGTTGATGTGAAAGTAGCCACGGATTCAGCAGCGACCACTTCCCGTTTTACCGGAAGTGTTCAAACAGCCAATTTTGATATTGGCGACTATACAGGAGTTGCAGGTCTGGAGCGCGTCAGCGGAAATGCTCATGTGAATGCCGTGGCTACCGATCGATTTGAAGAAGCCATTATCGACGGGCAGATTTCCCACTTGACATACCGAGGCTACCACTACCGCGACTTTATGGTTGATGGAACGCTGGCTCCGCAGAAATTTACCGGAAACGTTGTGTCAAGAGATCCGAATGTTAACCTCGATTTCACAGGTATTGTAGACTTTAGTTCGAGCGAACCAATCCTTGACTTTCGTGCGGATGTGTACAACCTTGATGCATCGGCGTTGAACTGGATCGATCTCCGTCAAGAAGTCTCCGTTTCTACCAGTCTTGCCCTTAATTCGAGAGGGGTCAAGCTCAATGACATCAGTGGAAAGCTTGAAGCAAGCGATACTTACGTTTGTATTGGCGATTCTGTACTGGCGTTGACCAATCTCAAGCTCACGGCTGCGGGTGATACGAGCAATAGGAAGATTTCGCTACTCAGCGATATTGCCGACTTCAACATGACAGGCGCCTTTGATCTAGAAGTGCTCATCCGCGATTTTAAAGGGCTATCAGGACTCGTTTTTTCTTCTCTTGTCGATTCAGTCCCCGTGCCATCTGGCTCTGATTTTGAGTTTAGTATGAACTACAAAAAGAGCAATTCACTGTCGGGAATGCTTGTAGATCAGCTCTATATCGCTCCGGGAACAACAGCTTATGGTGAGTTTAACTCCAATCAGAACTCTTTCGGTGTGTTCTTGCGCTCTAATTTGTTTGAGTTTAATGGCGCTCGAGCCGAAGGTGTCGTCTTGGATATCGCTTTGGCCGATAGCTCAATAGATGCACACATCAGCTCTAAGGAGATTGTGAAGGATAACTTCCGATTCGAAAACTTTCGCTTCGAAGCAGAGGGAAAAGTTGATTCAGTTGATTTAGATCTGGCCTGGTACAATTCTGACTTGTCGTCGAGCGGAGAGATTTCGGGAGAAATAACGGATGCGGGGTCGAGTCATTTCGACTTTAGGCTCAAACCGAGTCAAGTGGCCATAGAAGGTAGAGCTTGGGAAATTGAAAACCAAAGTATTGTGCAGGTCGATAGCACCCAGCTCTTTATCGAGGGTATTTCTGTGCGAAACGGGGAGCAGGTGTTGGAGTTGAGCGGCTTAATTAGTGAAAACCCGGCCGATGAATTAAGTTTTAAGTTGATGGATTTTGATTTGGCATCGATAGATTCTCTCGGTTTTTTTGATCTCCATCCATCAGGAACGGTCCATGTGTCGGGAACGTTGGCAGATGCCTACAATGAGCGAAAGGTATTTGCAGAGCTCGAAGTCAACGATCTAAGGCTAGATGATACAGACTTTGGAAATCTCAAAGCGAGTAGCCGGTATTTTGGAGATGAAAATCAAGTGGCCCTACTGGCTAACTTAAACCGAAAAGGGGTAGATATCGCTCTATTCGATGGCTCGTATCAGTTTCAGTCGGAAAACCAGCTTTTCGGGAAGCTCAAGCTCGATTCCTTAAATCTTGATCTGCTCAATGCATTTAAAATTCCTGAAGTCACATCGTACAGCGGCTTTGCTCATGGTGAGATTTACGTTTCGGGTCAGGTGTCTTCTCCGACTCTGGAAGGATACATCGATTTTGATCGGGCGCGATTTAAAGTTGATTACCTCAATACCCACTTCACCTTCTCTGATCAGGTTAGGGTAGAAGATGGGTGGTTTGGGATTGACTACAAACCTATTTACGATGAACTAGGACAGGAAGGATTCGTGGTGGCCTCGGCCTTTCACGATGGCTTCAAGAATTGGACGTACGATATCAACGTCGATGCCGAAGACTTTCTTCTGCTGAACACTACAAGAGCTGATAACTCTACTTATTTCGGTACGGCCTTCGGTACGGGAACCATCCAGTTTGGTGGTTATGATGAACTCTTGGAAATCAACATCGATGCGACCACAGAGAAGGGTACGAGTATCAAACTTCCCTTAGATGAGTCGAGCGATGTGACCATGGAGAACTTTGTCTATTTCGTCAATCCAGATTCAACTCAGGTCGAAGAGCGGGAAATAGATCTCCAGGGTGTGCAAATGCATCTCAATGTCGATGCGACTCCAGATGCCGAAATTCAAATCATATTTGATGAGCAAACCGGCGATATCATTCGCGGACAGGGGAGTGGTCGAATTACCTTGGAAATAGACCCTACTGGCGAGTTTCTGATGTTTGGACGTTACGAAATCGAAGAAGGCGATTACCTATTTACGCTCAAAAACCTGGTCAATAAGCAGTTTGAGCTTCGAAAAGGTGGTGTAATTGGTTGGTATGGCGATCCATATCAGGCCGATATAGATTTGTCGGCATCATACAAGGTGCGGACATCGCTCTATCCCATAATGATCGAAAATAGGGATCAGTATCGTGGGCGCGAGAATGTGAATGTCGTTCTGAATCTTCAGGAGAAGCTGATGAATCCCTTGATCAATTTTGACATTGAGTTACCCCAAGCTACCGAAACAGAGCGTTCGCAGCTCGCAAGTGTGGTCAATACCACTCAACAGCTCAATCAGCAGGTGTTTTCTCTTCTCATTCTCAACCGATTTTTACCCATTGACCAAGCTCAAGAAGAGCAGTCGTCTGTGACGGTGACCGGTGTGGGGGGATTTGGTTCAACCACCACCAGCGATTTTGTGAGTACTCAAATCAGTAGTTGGCTTTCTGAAATCAGCAATGAGTTTGATATTGGTGTGAATTACCGCCCGGGTGATCAAATCTCAAATCAGGAAATAGCAGTGGCATTGAGTACACAGCTCTTCAACGAGCGGCTTTATGTAAGCGGTAATTTTGGTGTTACATCCAGCACTGAAGCCCAGTATTCCCAGGGGCAAAGCGGTATTCTTGGAGACTTTCTCGTAGAATACTCCATTACCGAAGAAGGAAAGATTAGACTCAAAGTATTCAATGAGACAAATCCCTACGAAGTGTTCTCGACTTCAAGCTCGATTTATACCCAAGGGGTAGGACTGGTCTACCAAGAAGACTTCGACACTCTCGACGAGTTCTTCGATGAAGTCAAAGAGCTATTCACCCGCGACGAAGTGAAAAAAGCGGAGAAAGAAAAGCGCAAGGCCGATAAGAAAGAAGAGAATCTTTAGTCAACCTTGATCTGGTGACCTAGCTTGTCTCTCTTGGTTTGCAAATACTTCTTATTGTGCTTGTTAGCTGTAATCTCAATTGGTAGAATCTCAGTGATTTCAAGACCATAACCAATCAGACCGGCACGCTTTTTCGGATTGTTGGTGAGAAGTTTCATTTTGGTTACGCCCAAGTTTCTCAACATTTGCGCCCCAATACCGTAGTCGCGCTCGTCATCCTTAAAACCGAGCTTCAGATTGGCTTCGACGGTATCAAATCCTTGCTCCTGAAGTTTGTAGGCTTTTAGCTTGTTGAGCAAGCCAATCCCGCGCCCTTCTTGGTTCATGTACAAGATCACACCTTTTCCTTCTTTTTCGATCATATCCATGGCGGTGTGGAGTTGTGGTCCACAATCGCATCGGCAGGAGCCAAACACATCACCAGTCAAACAGCTGCTGTGTACCCGAACCATCACGGCTTCATCGGGTTCCCAAGTTCCCTTTACCAGGGCAATGTGCTTCTGGTCGTTGGTGTTTTGGTTGAAAAGGTGAAGTTCAAAATCGCCTTCAGAAGTTGGCATCTCCACGACGATATCCTTAGAGATCAGCGACTCGTGTTTGAGTCGGTAGGTGATCAAATCCTTGATGCTGATCAGTTTGAGATCAAACTTCTCAGCGATTTTCTTCAATTCTGGCAAACGAGCCATCGTACCATCCTCGTTCATGATCTCTACGATCACTCCGGCGGGTTCAAAACCAGCTAATCGGGCAAGGTCTATGGCAGCTTCGGTGTGTCCAGATCTCCTGAGTACCCCGCCACTTTTAGCTTTTAGCGGGAAGATGTGTCCAGGTTTTCCGAGTTCCGAAGGCTTGATGTCTGGATCGATGAGAGCCTTTACGGTCTTAGCACGGTCGCTCGCCGAAATACCCGTGGTACATCCGTGACCAATCAGGTCAACCGATACGGTAAACGGGGTTTCATAGGCGGCCGAATTAGACTGAACCATCAGTCCTAAATCGAGTTCTTCGCAACGGCTTTCGATAAGCGGTGCACAGATAAGCCCGCGGCCATGAGTGGCCATAAAGTTGATCATTTCTGGAGTCACAGATCGCGCTGCTGCTACAAAATCTCCTTCATTCTCTCGATCTTCATCATCTACAACAATCACGACTTTTCCGGCCTTGATTTCTTCGATTGCAGACTCGATACTATCCAATAGGATTTCCTCTTTTGCCATGTTCAAAATTGTGGTGCAAAGATACCCAAAATCCCCGACTGATGCTGCGATTCTAAAATGTGGATTCGAGGACGTCTACCGACTGTTTCCAAGAGAAGTTCTTCTCAACGTACTCGCGGCCTTTCGTGCCAATTTTAGTGGCCATTTCCGGATTTTGGAGCAGGCTTTCTATGGCTTCAACATACCCTTCTACCGAGTTTCGAATCAGGATGTTTTCACCATCTTTTCCCTTCAGAGATTTGTTGGCTAGTTCGGATGTGACTGCAGGAATTTGAAGCGACATAGCTTCCAACAGTTTGTTTTGCAGTCCGGTTCCGATCTGCATAGGGGCGAAGAACACGCGAGCCGACTCGTAGGAATCCCTGATGTCATCGACCCACCCCGAAACGGTAACCCCTTCAATGGCGTCTAGGGCTTGCACCCGCTTGTGCGGTGTCGATCCCGAGAGCAAAACGGAGATGCCGGGACGCTGTTTTTTGAGCGCTGGCAATACTTGGTTGACGATAAACTCCGCCGTTTCAATGTTGGGCGGGTAGCTCATATTTCCTGTGAAGACCAAATCGTAGGCCGGTTCTTTTCCACGCTTAGCGAAAAACTCGGTATCAATTCCGTTTGTCACGATTTTAATATCCTTCCGCTCCGGATGATAGATGAATCTTCGGTCTTCTTCGGAGATAATCACTTTTGCCTCGAAGTATTCAAAGATGATATTCTCGTAGGCAATCAGTCTTTTTCGCTCCATGGCGAAAATCTCTCGCCAAGGCCATTTTGCCTTCTTTTCTCTCCGGTCTACACCTTTCGAGAAAGCGTCTTGGTAGTCGAGTATTTTGTAGTAATCGTGCTCATTTTTGGCGTACTCCGCCGTGCGAATAAGCTGGCAAAAAATCCGATCGGGATTGGCTTGCTCTATAATGGATGCAATCTGTTTATGCGCCTTCCTTTGATAGAAGTAAAGTACCTGAAACGGCTTGGACGACAGCAATCCAAAAAGGAGATTGGCGAATATTCGAATCTTGTTGAGCTGAAATATGTGGGTTTCGCTGGCAATCGAGCGCAGGACTTCCAGGGTTTCGGGCGATGGCTTCTTCCCATCGTTTAGGCAGCAGAGCACAATTTCGTGCCGCTTCGAAAGCTCCTTGAGTTGATGAAAAGCGCGGAGCTTATCACCTTTTTCGAGTGGATAGGGGACCCGACTTAAGATGACCACCAACTTCATCTTGCCAGCTCTTTCATGAATTTGTGGAGTCTCTGTGCGAGAACTTCACTATTGTATGAATCCAATACGAGTTTTCTACCTGCACTTCCCAGCTCATCTACCAATTGGGCATTGCCAACGGCTTTGAGTATTGCCTTTGCAAAATCGCCGGGGCTATTGGCAATTAGCGCGGTTTTTCCATCTCTGACCTGTACACCGTTAGCACCCATGGTGGTCGAGACCACGCACTTCTCAAGCGCAAGGGCTTCAATCATTTTTACCCGCATACCGCCACCGCTAAGAAGGGGAATGATCATGATCGATTTGGATCGCATAAATGCGCGGGCGCTTTCCACTTCACCTACTACTTCGACACCTTGCTGTTCTGTATTTGCCAAGTCTTCGGGCATACTTCTTCCTGCTAAGTAGAGTATTAAGTCTGGCTCCTTCTGAATCACCTTGGGCCAAACTTCATCCAAAAACCATTTGATACCTTCCTGGTTTGGTATCCAATCCATACTACCTAGGTGAAATACCGATTTCGGCTCCCGATTCACGTGGTTTGGACTGTACTCTTCGGCTTTTATCCCAAAGGGTATGGTAAGCGCAGGGCCTTGATAACCCAAACGGCGATAGTGCTTCAACTCGTCTGGATTGATCGAAACCAGGGCGTCGATTTTGTCCAGAATATCGATTTCGTATTCCTTCAGCTGCCTGGTCAATATCTTCAGGTAGGCCTTCTTCAATCCAGCTTTTCTCGACTTGGTCAGGCGGTGCCAAATAGAGAACTCCAAATTGTGCGAGCGCAAGACAATAGGCGACTCGGTGTACTTTCTGATCGTAGCAATGTACGGTGTAACGTAAATGCTCTCGCAGAGTATCAGATCAAATTGCTCATTTGTCAGCCTTCTTCTGATGGCCATATCCACATCAGGCGAGAAAAAACGGCTCACGTGGTAGGCATCTTGGCTGATCAGATTCGAAAAGGCGTCAACCGCTTTTAGATTCGTGTCGACAAAAATCGCCTCGAAATTGGTTTGATCCAGATAGCCTGCTGGAAAAGATTCAGACTCATAGGGATGCTTGGGCGTGACAATCGAAAGTACTCCCAATTCATTGCCCTCGGCCATGATGGCTTGCGATATCTGGTTTATGGCTAGACATCCCCCATCTTTAATAGGGAAGGGTGGTTTATGACAGAGTTGAAGGACTTTCAATTTCTTTCAGTTCTTGAAAAAACGGTTTTCACTTTATTCAGAACACGAATGTATGTGTCACGATCGAATAATGCAGCATCTAACGCAGCTTTATACGTCAGGAAAATGGCGATAGGTAGCAATACCATAGAACTCAGCCACATCCCAGCGAAGGGACTCAAGACACCCGACTCCACCATTTTTTCTCCCGATATGGAAGTGATGTGAAATACGAGAAAGAAGATCACCGAGAAAATGACCGGAAGTCCGAGTCCACCTTTTTTGATAATCGCTCCGAGTGGCGCACCGATAAAAAAGAGAATAATACAAGCGAAGGAGAGCGTGAGCTTCCGGTGCCACTCAATCCGGTGCTTATCGATGTATTCCTCGCGGTTCTCCATCTCATTATTCGTGCGATTCATGTAGTTCTTCGAATTCCGCGTCACGTTTATAGCCACGTTTATAACTCTCCTTTTCTCCAGTATCGAGAGTTCTTCGAAGGCGACGATAGAATCTACTTCAGCGGGAGCGAGGGTGTCGCTGTACGACACGTATTGATCAATGTAATTGACGTAGTCTGTCTTGCGCTTCGTCCTTTGCTCTTCAAGCGAATCGATGGCCACTTGTAACTGTCCCATCGAGAGCATTTTCATGTGGTTTTTCCAAAGATCTTCATCGGTTCGCTGCATGTCAAACCCCGATAGGTCCATGAGAATTAGGTCTTCGTCAAACCGACTTTTGATGTGCGGGTAATCGTATTCTCGTGGTTTTCCGAGTTCGTCGTAGCTAACGCCGTCCTTTAACTTGATTGTCAGGTAGCGACCATCAGCCGATTTGCCCATCACGCCGAGCTTAGCCCGAATTACTGTTTTGTTTCCCGGCGATTTATCATCGTGACGGTATATCAGTAGGTCGTTCAGTACCTGAGTATCTTCATCTTTTTCGCTTACTCGTATGCTATACCCGTCTATTCCGTTGTAAAACACACCTTCGGTGAGCTCCAAACTAGGCTTGGTATGGGTCACGTCCCAAAGAAGGGATTTGAACTTGAGATTGGCTCTGGGGGACAGGTTATTGTTGAAGTAAAACGCTCCACCCGATAAGAGAAGGATAAACACGATGAGCGGAAACATGATCCGCAGCAGGCTCAATCCACTCGATTTCATGGCTACTAGCTCGTAGTGCTCAGCCAGAGACCCGAATGTCATAATACTACTCAGCAATACGGCGAGTGGGAGGGCCAAGCTCACCAAGTTGGCCGAGGCGTAGACCATGAGCTCGGCAATGACCATAAAATCAAGGCCTTTTCCCATGAAATCATCGATGTACTTCCAGATGAATTGCATCAAAAGGATGAACATGACAATAAAGAAGGTCAGAATAAACGGACCTAAATACGACTTGATGACTAATAAATGGAGCTTTTTCAATCCACCTTTTTTCCGCCGACCTTAGCTAAAATCGTGCCTTTCCTTGTTCAAAGATAAGGATCGCTTAGGCACCAAGCACGCGGCGCAAATCTTCCAGCTGGCTTTCCCAAAGGCTTCGAGCGCTATCTTCATCGTCTTCATCCACAAAGTCAGTGATATAGAGCCCTACTTCACGGGTTATCGCGTCAATCTTGATTCTAAATTCAAAGTACATGTCTTCGCCTTCGTCATAATCCCATTGGTACTTCACGTACTGGTCTTTTGACTTGGTGAGAATCCGCGCTTTCTCTTCTGAGCCATCCCAAATAAATGTGAGAATTTCTCCTCTGATATTCACGTCATCCGCAAACCACTCCGACAAGCCACTCGGCGTGCTGATCATATTGTACAAAATCTTTGGGGATGTCTTCAAAAGGTACTCTATCTCAATTTTTTTACGGTCTGCCATGCGCTTTGAAGCTTTCGATATTTGAAATCTGTGTGAGACAATATATGAATAATAACGTATCATATTTGCCGGCCGCAAATTTATTGAAACTTCTGATTCGTCGATTAAAATAAAGTGATAATCTATGCTAAATGCTACCTTATTCGAATTGATTAGGAAACAGATCTAAAAATAATTGTGCAATGACAAACAATGTTTATATTTGCGCCCGCATTTCAATGGCGAGATAGCTCAGTTGGCTAGAGCGCATGATTCATACTCATGAGGTCCCGAGTTCGAATCTCGGTCTCGCTACCATTTCAGAAGAGAATCCCACGGGATTCTCTTTTTTTATGACTCGTTTCACGAAAGTTTGCACTTAGTTTTTCTATGTTTATTGCTATTCGCTTATGGCGCTCAAATTTGCTGTAGTAGACATAGAAACCACGGGCTTGTATCACCAAGATCACGACATCACCGAAGTGGCAGTGGTGCACGTAGATGATGGTGGTTTGCGGCAGGTTTTTCATTCTTTGATCAATCCTAATCGCCAAATTCCATCTCAGATTTCGGGACTGACCGGTATCAATAATTCACTGGTGGAAGGTGCACCTAGTTTCGAAGATGTTTTGGGTGAATTGGAGCGCGTTTTGGAAGGCCGAATCTTCGTGGCTCACAATGTCAATTTTGACTATCAGTTTCTGAAAGCCGCTTTCGAAAAGCGTGGGTTAAAGCTCGTAGCCAAGCGGTTTTGCACCATGCGCTATGCGCGAAAGCTCTTTCCAAATCTTCCAAACCATAGGCTGGGCACGGTTATCAACCATCTCGACATATCAAATGAGAGCGTGCACCGTGCGCATGGTGATGCGATGGCACTGGCCTTGGCGTTTGAGAAGATGAAGTCCATGGATCGCGATGGGGTGCTTGAAGAACTGCTGAAAGGAAATAATCGCACAACAATATTGCCGCCCAAGGTGCCCAGAGAGATGGTAGAAGCGATTCCAGAGACTACTGGGGTATACTATTTCTACGATGAGTCGGAGCGAATGATCTATGTGGGAAAAGCCAAAAACCTGCGAAAACGGGTGTTGAGCCACTTCACTAGTTCGGGAGCCACCCGAAAGAAACAGATGTTTCAAAAAGACGTAGCTCGGATCGGGTTTCAGGAAACGATTAATGAATACGAAGCCTTTTTGGTAGAAGATGCGGAGATTAAGCGGCGCTGGCCAAAGTACAACCGCGCTCAGAAATCGCGTGGGGAGAGTTTTGCCGTAGTACCTTATATAAACAGGGCTGGAAAAACGCGCTTTGCGGTTACCAAGTCCAATTTCAGAAGCGATGCCCTCGGATGGTTTGTTTCGGTACAACGTGCAAAGGAGTGGTTGAAGATGGCCCTGATTGAATGGGGAATTGATTTGAGTAGGGGTGGTTTTTATACCGATTTTCAGATGGATTTGGATTCCAGATCGGAAGAAGAATCGATTGAGTTGTTTATTCACCACCAGTACAATGAGATGAAACGGAGCTACGTTCTTGGTACTCAGTCTGATGAAGGGCTGTTTCATTTTGCTGCTGTGGTAAACGGAAGGTATTGGGGGTATGGAAAGTTGGAAAATGAGTCAGACATCAATCAGGATTTGATTGAAAAAGTTACCATCAAAGCCCCCGATAGTCCGATGGTTAGAGCTATATTGGAACGAA
Source organism: Bacteroidia bacterium (assembly GCA_030427905.1). Classification (GTDB taxonomy): domain Bacteria; phylum Bacteroidota; class Bacteroidia; order Flavobacteriales_D; family Cryomorphaceae; genus CBDDKU01. The sequence goes on along the minus strand of JAUICL010000007.1, from coordinate 27,033 downwards.
TGATACAAGATGAACAGATAAGGGAATATGAAATTTAAACTAAAACTTATTGGAGTTTTCCTACTCACTACGTTGGTTTTTTCGGCCTGTGAAACGGGCATAAAAGGGCAGATAGCAGAGGAAGAGATAAAGCATGCCATGCGCGAGCAGCAAGATGCTTGGAACCAGGGCGATATTGACGGCTTTATGTCCTTCTATTTAGAGTCTGAAGACATTAATTTTGTGACGTCGAAAGGCCTGGTGAAAGGTCATAGCACGCTTCTCAGTCGATACAAGAAGTCTTATCCGAACCGAGAGTCGATGGGGGAGTTGGAGTTTGATTTCCTTGACTTTAAGAGCCTCGATTCAGGCAGTGCCTTGCTGGTAGGTAAATGGACGCTTTACCGTGAGAACGATGCTCCCGGCGGTTACTTCTCCCTAGTTTGGAAGAAGACATCTGAAGGCTGGAAGATAATCCATGACCATACCAGCTGATGATTGATTTAAGTTTGAATACGATCGTAATTGGCCTTACGGTCATCGTTTCCCTGTTGGCGTTCAACAACAGAGAACTATGGTCGAAAATGCTGCTCAATCCCTACCAGGTTATCCACCGAAAGCAGTACTACAGGCTCATAACTCACGCCTTTATCCATGGTGATTTCGTCCATCTATTCTTCAATATGTTCGTGCTCTACAGCTTTGGACAGGTTATAGAGCTCGTGCTCACCCGTGAAGATTATTTTAACTCCGTATTGCCAGATTTTGAGTTTTGGGGCACTTCGAAGGGGTATTTGATCTACGTTCTGATCTATCTTGGGGGAATTCTGTTTTCGGTCATTCCTGCTCTTCAAAAAAACAAGGATAACCCAGGGTACAATTCTCTTGGAGCTTCGGGTGCAGTTTCGGCCGTGGTTATGGTCTTTATTCTCATCCTTCCTACAGTCGATTTATACTTGCTCTTTATCCCAATTGGCATTCCCGGATTTATCTTTGGAGCCTTCTACCTTTATTATGAGTACTATATGTCGAAACGTGGCGGGACGGGTATAGCTCACGACGCTCACTTGCTCGGTGGAATTTATGGGGTGGTGCTCATGTTGGTTTTGGAGCCTAGTCTAGGTACGCGTTTTGTAGAACAAATTGCTGGATTTATCGGCCAGTATATCTAGGGATAAGCCTAACTTTGGCTTCGCATATACGCGCCTAAGAATTGCTAAATGATCAGCTTAAACGGAAACCTTACAGACGAGATTGGATCTGATTTTTTCTTGAAAAACAGAGCTTTCCGATTGGGAGATGGTTTTTTTGAAACCATCAGAGCCATTGATGGAAAGGTCTTTAATTGGCCGTCGCACTACCAGCGTATCAAAGCCTGCGCCGATGCCATGAATATGGATTTCCACCCGGTGTACAGCGAGGCATCCATGTTGCGCTCCATTGAGCAACTTCTGAAAGCCAACCAAATTGGGGCGGGCGGTCGCGTTCGAATCACTTTTTTTCGCGAAGGAACGGGCGGTTATTCGTCTACTTCCAATAAGCTGGGCTTTATAGCCGAAGCACGAGGGCACCATATCAATAAGTTTTTGCTGAATGACAAAGGCCTGGTGGTAGCCGTTTGCAATGCCTACCCCAAGCGAAAAGACCGATTTTCAGCGTTCAAGTACATGGGAAACTCCACTTCTATTCTGGCGGCCCAGTGGGCGCAAAAGATGAATGTGGACGACGCCCTGATCATCAATGAGTCTGGGCATATCATTGAAGCTACGTCGAGCAATATTTTTGTTGTCAAGGACAATAAGCTCTATACTCCGGGTGTAAAGTCGGGGTGTGTGAGTGGTACTTCGCGGTTATTGGTACTCAATGCTGCGGTAGATATGGGTATTCCCATTTTTGAAGCTGAACTCACTCCTGATTTTATTCTGCAATCAGAAGAAGTATTTCTCACCAACGCCATTGCTGGAATAAAGTGGGTGGGTGGCTTTAGTTCCAAGCGTTATTTCCACAAGATGAGTGGTCAGATTTTGGACCACATCAATCAAGAGACAGCTGTGCTTAGTTGAGATTCGGATCCTTCGGAAAATTGACCAGATTAGCGTATTCTCCCCCCATCTTTTTGAGAGTCATCGACCAAAGGTCCTTGCAATGCGAATCGAAAATGGGAAGGTCATCCACATCGGCTATGTACCACGATTGGGCGTCGAGCTCGCTGTCGAGCTGATTCTCGTCCCAGCCACTGTACCCGACGAAGAAGCGCACTTTTGATAGATCTACTTCGTGGTTTTTAATTCCTTCGATAAGCTTCACAAAATCACCACCAATGTACACTCCATAACCCACTTGAAAGGAATCGTCTAGGTACTCAGGAAGGTTGTGAAGAAAGTAAATATGCGTGTTTTGAACCGGGCCACCCATGCCGATTCGGTGACCGATGCTTGGCATGTTTTCGATTAGATCTTCGAGATCGATATCTACGAACTTGTTGAGTATGAATCCCATACTTCCATCGCTATCATGACGGCAAAGAAAAACGACAGTCCGCTCAAAGTAAGGATCCTGCATAAACGGCTCCGCCACGAGGAGTTTACCGTTTCCGGGTAAGAGCTTATTTTCAGGGTTCAATTCAAATTTCTCCACATCGCTAGTGTAGGGCGGGTCGCCAGGGAAGTCTCGCGCAGATTTGACCTTCAATTTCGTTGAGCTCATTCAGGCGCGCGTACACTTCGCTTTCCGACCAGTAGTTCAAAGCAAACTTAACAAAAATGTGCCCGTGCTTCGCCTCCGATGTCCAGAGGGTTTTGTAGAATTTTTTGATGTCGGGATCTGTTGCTGCATCGGCTATTAGCTTAAATCGCTCAGCACCACGGCATTCGAGTATGGAAGCCAGCAACATGCGATCCATCAATCGCTCTTCTACAGAAGAACGACAATGCTTAATGAGTTCATCGACATACACGTCCTTGGGCATCCGATCGGGTAGGCGTATTCCGCGGTCTTCCATCAATTTATACACCATTTGAAAGTGCTCTAGCTCTTCCAGCGCCGTTTCGATTAACTCAGGTATGATCTCCACTTTATCGGGGCATTTGGCTACAAAACTCATGGCCATTGACGAAGCCTTGCGCTCGCAATCGGCATGGTCTTGGAGAAATTCATCGAAGCGGTCGAGTGCCTGATTCGCCCATTCGGGCGGCGTTTGATAGGTGAGATCAAGAGAGAGTTTCAAAGTGCTGTTTTTTACAAATCTATTGGAATTCTTTGTCTCGGGAAAGATGGGGCGCTCAAATCAATATGTAGTCTTAGCTTCTTTTGATTGAGACGGAATCCAGCCATTATATAAACGGTTTGCCTAATTTTGATCCAATGAAAAAGCCGAGTTATGAAGGATGAAATCCGCGAGTTTGTTCAATCTAATCGGAGAGATTTTTCGGGAAACGAATTGGTAGAAAGCCTGCTTCCTGAAAGTCCGTTCGAGCTCTTTGAAGCGTGGTTTGAAGAAGCGCTAGCAATGAAGGTGGCTGAGCCATACGCCTTTACCTTTGCCACGGCTACACCCGATGGGCGTCCTTCAAACCGGATTCTCTACATGCGCGATATCAGTCCTGATGGGTTGGTTTGCTTCACCAACTACAAGAGCCACAAGGGCCGTGAAATTGACGCCAATCCCTACTTTTCAGGAAACTTCTTCTGGAATGAACTTATGCGGCAAGTCCGGTTTTCTGGAAGAGTCGAAAAATTGGATTCAGCCAGATCGGATGCCTACTTTAACAGCAGGCCGCGTGAGAGTCAACTGGGAGCCTGGGCCAGTGCGCAATCAGAAGTGATCAGAGATCGGGCCCATCTCAATCAATTAGTGGAAGAATACCGTCTTAAATTCGAAGGAATAGATGTTCCACGACCTGAGTTTTGGGGTGGGTACGTCTTAAAGCCCGATCACATCGAGTTTTGGCAAGGGCAGCCAAGCCGTCTGCACGACCGCATCAGGTATAGCCTGTCGGATGGAAATTGGACAAAAGTTCGATTATCGCCCTGATTTGAATCGATATCTAGCCAAATATAGCCTTAGGGGCAGCCTAATTCCCGAAAACCCACAGCCCGATTTGGGCATTGTGGTGGTGATACCCTGCCATAACGAACCCCACGTTGAGCACGCGCTTGCATCTTTAAATTCCTGTACACGCCCTGAGTGTAGTGTAGAAGTGATTGTGGTGGTGAACGCTTCTGAAAAAGCTGGAAAGGAAATTATCGAACGAAATCGAGATTCTATCCAAACCATAGCGAAATGGTCACAACAAAATGAACCCAAGTTTAAGCTTTATGGGCTCGCCGAAAACGAGCTTCCCAAGAAGCACGCTGGCGTGGGCTTGGCTCGAAAAATAGGGATGGATGAAGCGGTGAGTCGTTTGGAACGCGCTGGAAATGATGATGGTGTGATAGCCTGCTTCGATGCTGATAGTCAGTGTAGTCCAAACTATCTCGTAGAACTGGAAAACCATTTCAAGCATCACCCGAAAACTCCGGGATGTTCCATTCGCTTTGCCCATCCACTTTTTGGCACCCAGTTCGAACCGCATACTTACTTGGGAATTGCCTATTACGAGTTGCATTTGCGGTACTACAATCAAGCTTTAAGAGCTACCGGTTACCCAAATGCCTTTCATACCGTAGGATCGAGCATGGCGGTTCGTTCTAAAGCTTACCAGAAGCAAGGCGGTATGAATAGGAGACAAGCTGGCGAAGACTTTTATTTCCTTCACAAGATTATCAGCCTGGGTGGATTTACTGAGCTACAAACCACATGCGTGTTTCCATCCCCTCGGCCTTCAGATCGAGTGCCTTTTGGAACTGGAAAGGCCGTGGGCGATTACCTCAAGGACACCCAAAAGGGGATGTACACATACCATATCTCTGCCTTCAGGTATTTGCATCAGTTTTTTCAGAACATTCCCGAGTACTATCTCAAGCCGGCCGAGCTCGTAAAGCAAGGTGGGCAAATACCCTATGTACTAATCGACTTCTTAAGCGCCTACTTTTTTGACGAGCGCATTGAAGAAATCAAGCGAAATAGCTCCAATATAAATTCCTTCACCAAGCGTTTTTACAATTGGTTCAATGCGTTTATGATTCTGAAGTTTGTCCATTTTGTGAGAGACAATGCCCATCCCAATTTGCGGGTGGAACGAGCGGCTATGGATTTGCTACGTGCCTGTGATTACCCCGATACTGAAAAGATCAATTCACTCAACTCACTTTTGGAAGCCTACCGGGAAATAGAACGAAAGGGAATCTGGCTTCGGTTTAAGAAGTAGGTATTTGTTTTCGGAACAAAGAATGTTGAGTAGCCCCGAAATGGCTTCGGGATCACCGCTGCACTTTGATGGGTAGTGAAAAGCTAGAAGCGAAAAACGAAAAGTTTGGTAAGCCCTAAAGCTTCTGGTAGATGAGACCCATTATCATGTATTGAAATTCACTTTAGTGAGTTTCTGTGCGACTGAGAGACGAAGGGCAGAACGAATCGATTTCTCACTGATCACTTTTCGTTTTTCACTTCTTTATTTCGGCACCACAGTTAACCATCAAGATAATAATAAAGCCTCCCAAACTTAATTGGAAGGCTTTTCGGAATCTGAATTGAATAATGCTATTCTTCTTTTTTCTCAGCGGCTTTTTTGGCCGTTGTCTTTTTAGTGGCAGGTTTCTTTTCAGCAGTTTTTTTGGCGGTTGTTTTTGCCGCCGTCGTTTTCTTAGCTGCTGTAGTCTTCTTGGCCGTAGTCTTTTTCGTTGTCGTCTCCTTATCTGCAGCCTTCTTGGCAGGTGCTTTTTTAGTTTCTTCCTTTTTGGGTGGTGACGCTACTGCGAATGCTCCATCACCCGATTTCTTCTGACGTTTCTTTCCATAAGAGCTCATAAATCTCTTTCCTCTTTTCGTCTTACGGTCTCCTTTTCCCATATCCTTTTGAATTTTTGGTTAAGCTTCTAAGGTATGAAAAAGATATGACCTCAGGGTTTCTGCAGGAAGGTCTCTAGGTAATATGTGTAGTGTTTTAAGGACTTTTCACACCAGTACATCATTATTTCGTGTTGATCTGCTTCGCTCAAACGCCAGTTTATTTCCGAGTGCTGCAAGCGGCTACGGATGCTGTGAAAGCAGATGGCAGCTGCCACCGAAATATTGAAACTCTCAGTAAAACCATACATGGGAATTTTCACGATGTAGTCAGATTCCGCCTTTACGATATCCGATATTCCCTTCTTTTCGGTACCAAACACCAGGGCAAAAGGCTTATCGAGGGGTAGCTCATCAATGGTTAAGTCGGTGTGCGGACTCGTACCAACTATCTTGTATCCTTTCTTTCTAAGCTCGCCAAGGCATTCTCTCGAATTGTTAGCACTTTGGTTGTGCCGATGGAGATGGAGCCACTTGGAGCTGCCGCGCTCCACTTCGGGACGATACTCCCAGGGATTTCGATTCTCGATGATGTGAACATCCTGTATCCCAAAGCAATCGCAAGAACGCATTACAGCGCTCGCATTGTGCGGCTGATACAAATCTTCAAGAGCCACCACGACATGTCGTGTGCGATTTTGGATGAGCTCATCAAAAAGCGCTCGTCTCGATTCCGTGAGATGGGAGCGAAGGTATTGGAGTAGTTCGGCGTTCATGGAAACAAAAAAGTCTCTCCACATTTGTGGAGAGACTTCTTAATTGAATAACTAAAATATTCTTAAACCTTAGCTTGCAAGTCAGCTCCAGCTTTAAACTTAACCACGTTTTTGGCTTTGATGTTGATTTCTTTACCAGTTTGTGGGTTACGACCTTTACGAGCTGCACGCGTGCTAACTGAGAAAGATCCGAATCCTACTAGAGCAACACGGTCTCCTTTCTTAAGTGCACCAGTTGTAGTGTTAATGAATGCATCTAGTGCTTTTTTAGCGTCAGCTTTTGACAAGCCTGCATCAGAAGCCATCGCTTCTACCAATTCTGCTTTGTTCATTTTAGATAAAGTATTTAGGTTAAACAAAAAGATCGTTGAACAAGAGCAAATTTACACGAATAACCGTCCGAGCCAAGCAAAGACGGGCATTCCGGGGTGTTTTGTTAATAAAAATGGGTGATTGTTAATAAGTGGCGGCCTAAAACGCCCATTTGACGCGACTTTCCGTGATTTTCACCCTGATTTTAGCCGGTTTTCACCCTGGTATTTGGCTCTTTTGGGAGCCAATCAAGGGCGATTCTTTCCCAATTGGCCCTTGATTTCGTCGAATTTCGCTGAAGTTCAAGTAGAAAAAGCGTACTAGACGCTGAATTTGAATCCATTCTCTGGGCGAAATCCGCGTAGAAAATCGGGAACGGACATGCGTTTTTTGCCAGGAGCTTGAATCTCGAAAATTTCATAAGCCCCATGTGCACAACCCACAAACCAACGTGCATCATCAATCCTGATCTCACCTGGAGATAAATCTGATTCGTCAATTGGTTTGCCAGAAAGCACCTTAAATGTATTACCAGCTTTCGAATCCAGGTTTTCAGCTTCAGTCCAAGCGGCAGGATATGGAGAGAGCCCTCTGACGTGGTTGTGGACAGATTGGGAATCTGAGTTCCAATCGATTCGGCAATCATCCTTAAAGATCTTCGGAGCTTCCTTCAATTCTGATTCGCCAAATTCTGCTTGCGGCTTACCTTTTGCTTCACCGCGCTCTATCGCATTTACAGTGTCCAACAAAAGTTCGGCACCAGCTTCCATCATGCGGTCGTGTAGCTCACCGGCTGTTTCGTCTGGGCCTATGGACATCCTTACTTGGTCAATGACATGTCCTGTGTCTATTTCTTTCTCGATGAAGAAAGTCGAAAGCCCGCTTTCTGTTTCTCCATTCATAATGGCACGGTTTATAGGTGCTGCACCGCGATACATAGGTAGGAGAGAAGCGTGGAGATTGATGGTACCTTTGCTCGGCATGGCCCAAACCACTTCAGGCAGCATCCGGAATGCCAATACCACAAACAATTCGGCTCCAAGCTCTCGGAGTGATTCGACAAAGTCAGGATCTTTCAGATTGGTTGGTTGTAAAATCTGGAGCCCTAAGTCTTCTGCAGCGGTTTTTACTGCAGAGCCACGTAGCTTCTTCCCTCTGCCTGCAGGCTTATCGGGAGCGGTGATAACTCCTACTACTTCGTGATGTTGAGCTAGTTTTTGAAGGGATGGAACGGCAAAGTCTGGCGTCCCCATAAAAACGATTTTCATCTGATCTCTTTTAGTCGATTGATAAAACCAGCCCTTTCAAATAAGAACCTTCGGGGTGGAAAATGCTTACTGGATGGTCTGCCGGTTGGCTCATTTGGTGCAATACGCGGATGTGGCGTCCTGCTTCAATACTTGCAGCAGCTACTGTATTGTAAAACAAATCGGGAGTGACTACCTGAGAGCAACTAAACGTGAATAAGATGCCACCCGGTTTTAGCAATTTGAAAGCATCTCGGTTTATACGCTTGTAGGCCTGAATGGCTCTGTGGCGCGCCGATCGATGCTTGGCGAAAGCGGGCGGGTCTAAAACCACGATGTCGTAGTTGGCTTCTCTTGCTTCATCGCTGTGCAAATACCCAAGGGCATCTGCGGTAATACATTTGTGATTGTCGGTTGAAAGTCCGTTCAATTGAATGTTCTCTTCTACCAAGTCGATGGCTTTCTGTGAACTGTCGAGGGAGTGAACTTCTTCGGCTCCAGCTTTAAGCGCATAAACGGAAAAACCACCGCTATATGAGAATGCGTTCAGGATACGTTTTCCTTTGGCGAACTTCCCGAGCAATTCGCGGTTGTCGCGCTGATCTAGAAAGAACCCTGTTTTCTGCCCCGTGTGGTAATTTACCCTGAATGCATGTCCGTTTTCCAGTATATCAACGGTGCTTTCTCCATCAAATTCACTTCGCTCGTTGGCATTCTCCGCCGACTTCAAAACAACCTGTCTCAACTTTCCATCGAAAACTTCCCGCAAAGCATCTTCAATAAACACAGCATCTCGCTGCATACCGTGACTATGCGCCTGAATCACGGCCACATCCTTGTATATGTCGATAACCAGTCCCGGCAGTTGATCACCTTCACCATGTACTAAGCGGAATCCGTTGGTTTCGGCAGAATCAACCAATTCGAGCCTTCGACGAAGCTCAAGTGCGTTTTGAAGACGATCCTTATAGAATGCGCCATCTACTTGCACCTGCCCGAAAGCCAATACGCGAACGGCGATGCTTCCATTGCTATAGTGACCGGTAGCCAGGACTTTTTTGCCTGGCCCAACCACTTCTACCACATCTCCATCTTCCATTTCTTGAGAAGGCGAATGAAGCGCTCCGGAAAATATCCATGGGTGCCTGCGCGAAAGGCTCTCTATACGCTTTGGTTTAATTTTGATGCTGGGGTAGGCCATGTCTGATTTTTGCGGGAACAAAGGTAAGAAAAGGCATCATTGACCATCCGTAAGTCGAATGAATTGCAAATCGTCCATAGTCAATGTCCCATCGTCGATCATCCAGCGCACGGTATAGAGCACTTCTTGAGTAGGCTTGGTTTTCAGAATACTGAGTTGGTGTAGATGAATGCCATACGGACCGACTTCTTCTCGAATGAGATTGTTCATGCGATCGAGCGTTTCCTGGTTATTTTGCTTTCCCTTGTAAGCGATACACACATCGCATTTGCCGCATGGCAGCGCATCTTTCTCACCGAAGTACTCAACAAGCTGCACGCTGCGGCACACCACATCGTTTTCAACGTACTCGCGGATTGCGCGCACTTTAGATTCTTGGAGTTGGCGGTATGCCTTGAGATGACCTTGGTCGAGCTTTAGGTCTGACACCCCAGGACGGTCATTTGGAAAACTGATAAAAGGCAGGTCACTTGACTCCTGATACCTGATCAGTCTAAACTGCTCCAGCGCTCTCAGCTGCTCTTTTACAGCGCTTGCCGAAGCATTGAGCTTGGCTCCAATATTATTCTCATTGATCCTAACCAACTGGTCAAACACCCCATCATACGATCGGAGTATGAAATGTATCAATTTCTCATACTTGGGATGCGCCACTTCAAAGCTGTATAAATCCTTACTACCAGCCAGGACTTGTATTTTGGAAGGGCTGAAAAACGACTCCGAAAGATAGATGATTTCTTCTTTCTCGAGCACTTTCAAAGACTTGTACACCCTGCCTGCGTTCAGGCCATATTTTGAGCTGAAAGCGCTGATGTCAAATGGCTTTGGCTGATCCATTGAGCTGCCCATGGCCAATTGAAAGTGATTGGTAAGCGCTCTGTAAGTTTGAGTAATTGTCTCGTTGTCGGGAACTAGTTCGGCACCTTTTCGCTCTAGGTCGCTCAGATCAGCTGACGATGAAAATAGCACTGCGTAGGCCTTTTGGCCATCCCTTCCCGCTCTTCCCGCTTCCTGAAAATAGGCTTCGATAGACAGGGGGATTCCGATATGCGCGACGAAACGCACGTCGGGCTTGTCGATCCCCATTCCGAATGCATTTGTGGCCACCATGACTTGAGCGCGCCCGCGTATCCACAAGTCTTGGGCTTCAACCCGATCTTTGTATGCCATCCCACCGTGGTAAGCTACTGCAGAAACACCCGCAGCGCGAAGCTCCTTGGCTTTGGTGATGGTGTCTCTTCGGGTTTGTACGTACAACATTCCCGAGCCGTTTGAGTACTGGATTAACTTGAGTAGCCGTTGAAGCTTGTTTTCTTCTTCTTGCACCACATAGGTCAAGTTTTGCCGTGTAAAGCTCTTTTGGAAAACCGCTGGTTCGGTCATGCCGAGCATGTCGCCAATATCAGCCACAACAGGTGGGGTGGCTGTAGCAGTAAGGGCGATAGTGGGGACGGAAGGAAGAAGCTCTTTAAACTCTGAAATCCGACGATAGGCTGGCCTAAAATCATGACCCCATTCGCTGATGCAGTGAGCTTCATCGATAGCGAGTAAGCAGATTTTCATCTTGGCTACCCGCGCTTTTAAGATATCAGTTAGCAACCTTTCAGGTGAAAGGTAGAGAAACTTGATGTCGCCGTATACTGCATTGTCTAGGGCTACATCGATCTCGGTTTTGCTCATCCCGCTATTGATAGCCAATGCAGAAATGCCCCTTTTGCGCAAGCCTTTTACTTGATCTTCCATCAGAGCAATAAGGGGTGAGACTACCAGGCACACGCCATCCATGGCCATGGTAGGAACTTGGAAGCAGATAGACTTACCACCTCCCGTTGGAAGAAGGGCTATGGTGTCTTTTCCGTCAAGTACTGACTGAATAATGGTTTCCTGAAGGGGGCGAAAAGACTGGTGACCCCAATACTGCTTTAATATTCCTTCAAGGTTCTTTTCCACTTCTGATAGACGAGAAGACAAATTAACAACAATTTGCCTTGGTGAGATGTGTGAACAATTGTTTTAGATAAGCGTTGTAATTACTCGACAACCAGTATTATAGCATTTTAGTGTTAAGTAGACACCTAGGCTTGAATGTGTTAAACGGCTTTGAGTGGGGTGTGAAAATGGCTATTTTTGTGCCGATTTTAAGAAGGAATGATTCAAACTGAAACTATAAATATCCAGCCAACCAACGAGAGTAGGTTGCCCCAATTAGATTTTGAGAGCCTTGTGTTCGGTCGAACTTTTTCAGACCACATGCTTGTAATGGACTTTAAGGACGGTAAATGGCAAAAGCCATCTATTCTCCCGTACCAAAATTTGAGCATGTCGCCTGCTTCGTCTGTAATACACTACGGCCAGAGCATTTTTGAAGGCTTGAAGGCCTTTAAAAATGAAAACGGTGATTTTGGCCTGTTCAGACCTGACCGAAATATAGACCGTATGAATAAGTCGGCTGTGCGCATGTGCATGCCCGAGCTTCCTACCGAGTTGGTATTAGAAGGGCTCAAAGAACTTGTTCGCCTTGATCAAGGATGGATTCCTACATCAGAAATGGGGTCGCTTTACATCCGCCCTGTACTCTTTGCCACTGATGAATATATTGGTGTAAAAGCTAGTGATACGTATCGCTTTTTGATTTTTACCGCTCCGGTAAATGCGTACTACACGAAGCCGGTGAAGGTTAAAATAGAAAGGAATTACACGCGTGCAGCTCACGGTGGAACCGGTGCAGCAAAAGCGGCAGGAAATTATGCAGGGTCGCTTTACCCAGCGCGATTGGCAAACCAGCAGGGCTATGATCAGCTTCTGTGGACCGATGCCCAAACGCATTCGTACATCGAAGAAAGCGGAACGATGAATGTGATGTTTTTGATCGATGACACATTGATTACGCCAGCCCTCAGCGATACCATTCTCGATGGGATTACTCGCTCAAGCGTTCTCGAATTGGCTCGTTCTTGGGGTATGAAGGTCGAGGAGCGAAAAGTCTCGGTTCAAGAGATAACCGATGCTGCAAAAGAAGGAAGGCTGAAAGATGCGTTTGGTTGTGGAACTGCAGCAACAATTGCTCAGATCGCTTCAATCGCCGATGGAGATCAAGAGTATGTGTTGCCTGAAGTAGAAGAGCGCGAGTTCTCGAAGAAGCTTTCCAACTACTTTATCGACTTAAAGAAATTCCGAATTGAAGATAGTCTCAATTGGATGATCAAACTCAACTAGGAAAATTGAAACCGAAAAGAAGGCCTTGAGCCTTCTTTTTTTATATCGAGTTTTCGTTTTTCGGGTAGTCAAAATAGACTAAGTCTCCCGTTCCGCCAGAGATTTCGCCCCAGGAGTTGATGTCGAATCTGATCTTGACAATTCCGCAAGTGGGAATGTTGTAGATATCAGAACCAGTCAGGTAGTTTGCAAAGTCGGTGAAGCCCGGATTGTGCCCAAACATGATTAGGTTGTCAATTTGATCATCCACACCACTGACAACTGTCAGAAGCGTGCGAACCCCAGCTCCATATATGTCGTCGGTGGTATCCATGCTCACCGTAGGAGAGAGCTTCTCCTTAAAGAACATAGCCGTGGTCAAAGCTCGATTGGCAGTGCTCGACAGTATGGCGTCTACCTGTTCACCCCGGTCGGCCAATCGTTCGGCCATGAGTGGGGCATCTCGCATCCCACGATCATTCAACGGCCTGTCGAAATCTCGCAAGCCGGCATGATCCCAGCTCGACTTGGCATGTCTGTTTAGGAAAAGCGTTTTCATAAATGTAAGGTATGAAAAAAGCCGCCCCGAGATTTCACGGGGCGGCTTTAAAATATTACGCGATCAAATCGTTCATTTCTTCTTCGATCGGCTTCCGAAAGACGAATTTTCCATCGAAAACATCCAGAACCACGGGTTGGTCGTTACCGACTTCTCCCGCCAGGAGTGCCTTACTCAAGGCATTGAGCACTTCCTTCTGTATCAGGCGCTTCACTGGCCTTGCACCAAACTGCGGTTCGTAACCCTTGTCCGAAAGGTAGGCCATAGCTTCTTTTGAAGCGGTTAGCTCAATTCCCCTCGGTGCGAGTTTCTCCGACAAGGCGTTCAAGTGAATTTTCACAATTGATTCTATTGCCTTGCGATTCAGTGGTTTGAACATGATCGTTTCATCCACCCGATTCAAAAACTCCGGTCGCAATGTTTTCTTCAAGAGAGCAAAAACTTCAGCTTTGGTTCTCTGGAAAACATCGGTTGCCGAATCTTCTTCATAGTTTGCCTGGATAATCTCCGAACCAAGGTTTGAAGTCATGATGATGATCGTATTCTTAAAGTTTACATTTCGACCTTTATTGTCGGTCAAATGCCCATCATCGAGCACTTGTAGCAATGTGTTGAAGACATCGGGGTGAGCCTTCTCAATTTCATCGAGAAGAACCACAGAGTACGGTTTGCGACGCACAGCTTCAGTCAACTGGCCGCCTTCATCGTATCCTACATATCCCGGAGGGGCTCCCACGAGACGACTCACACTATGTCTTTCCTGATATTCGCTCATATCGATTCGCGTCATAGCGCGTTCGTCATTAAAGAGATACTCGCTCAATGCTTTGGCTAGTTCGGTTTTACCGACTCCAGTAGTCCCCAAAAAGATGAAAGATCCGATAGGTTTACGCTCATCCTGGAGCCCTGCTCTCGATCGACGCACGGCATCGGCTACGGCGGTCACAGCTTCTTCCTGACCAACCACGCGTTTGTGCAGTTCGTCTTCGAGTTTTAGGAGCTTCTCCACTTCGCTTTCCATCATTTTCCTAACCGGAATTCCCGTCCAGCGGCTAACCACATCAGCTATTTCTTCTTCATCCACTTCTTCTTTGATCAACATTGAAGCTTTCTGCTTATCCTTCAGCTCGTTTTGTAGCTCCACTATTCGCTCTTCAGACTCTTTTCGCTTACCATAGCGTATCTCGGCTACTTTTCCGTAATCGCCTTCTCTTTCGGCTTTTTCGGCTTCGAATTTCAGGTTCTCAAGATTTTCCTTCTCCTTTTGGATCTGGTTAACCAACTCGCGCTCTGATTCCCATTTTGCCCGCATACTGTCGCGGTCTTCACTGAGATTCGCGATTTCTTCGCCGAGTTCTTTGAGTTTTTCCTGGTCTTTTTCGCGCTTTATGGCCTCACGTTCAATCTCGAGCTGCATGATTTTTCGCTCGAGCTCATCAAGCTCTTCGGGCTTCGAATTGATCTCCATGCGCAGCTTAGATGCAGCTTCGTCAATCAGGTCAATGGCCTTGTCTGGCAAGAACCGATCGGTGATATAACGCTGGCTCAATTCTACAGCTGAGATGATTGCCGAATCCTTGATACGCACTTTGTGGTGTGCTTCGTATTTTTCTTTGATACCACGTAGGATGGAGATGGCCGATTCGCGATCGGGCTCGTTCACCATGACCTTCTGGAATCTTCTTTCCAGAGCTTTATCTTTTTCAAAATACTTCTGGTACTCGTTGAGCGTAGTGGCACCCACAGCACGGAGTTCTCCACGAGCCAATGCGGGCTTGAGAATGTTGGCCGCATCCATGGCTCCTTCGCCACCACCAGCACCAACTAGGGTGTGAATCTCATCTATAAATAAGATAATATCACCATCTGCCGATGTTACTTCCTTAACTACGGCTTTGAGTCGCTCTTCAAATTCGCCCTTGTACTTGGCTCCAGCAATAAGCGCTGCCATGTCGAGGCTGTATACGCGCTTGTCTTGTAGGTTTTCTGGGACATCACCCGCCACGATTCGGTGTGCAATACCTTCTGCTATTGCCGTCTTACCCGTTCCGGGTTCACCGATCAAGATGGGGTTATTCTTCGTTCTACGCGTCAAAATTTGAAGTACTCGACGAATCTCTTCGTCTCGGCCTATAACGGGGTCAAGTTTTCCCGAGCTGGCGAGATCATTCAAATCCTTCGCGTATTTCGAAAGTGCGTTGTATTGGTCTTCTTGACTAGCAGAAGTCACTCTGTCGCCATTTCTCAGCTCTTCGATCGCCGCGATTAAGGCTTTTTTGGTAACTCCGGCATCTTTTAAGATCGAAGCTCCAGAATCGCTACCTTCCAAAATGGCCAGCAACATATGCTCGAGCGAAACGAACTCATCGTTGAACTGCTTTAAATAAGTGAAGGCTTTGTTTAGAGCGGTTTGAGCTTGCCGGCTTAATTGCACATTCCCTCCACTCACCTTCGGGTAAGAATCAATCTGGCTATCGACAGCGCGAAGCACATTGCTCACATTTACCCCTAGCTTTTTCAGAAGGTAGGGTACCACATTCTCGTCCACTTCAATCATTGATTTGATCAAGTGGGGAGTCTCTATATTCTGTTGACCAAGGCTCATCACTAGCTGCTGAGCTGTGCTCAATGCTTGCTGCGACTTGATCGTTAGTTTTTGTAAATCCATTAGGCTTGTTTATTCGTTTGCAGACTACTTATCAAAGACAATTCCTTTTAAAAATTACATTCAAAAAGTCATCAAATCTCTACAGTGACTGAATTTATGGCAGTGAATTTTCAATAATACTGACTTTTTGACGGTGAGAATCATGTGAACATTTGGTTATATTTAGTCGCACTAAAACGTGTGAGACCAATTATGAAACGACTGACCAATCTTCTGATTGTTTTCCTTTTGCCTTTTACAGCACTTTCGCAGACTTACTGGGCACAAACCCAAATGGGTGGAAACGTAGACGAAACGCTTGCCATAGCATCTGATGGAAGTGGAAATACCTACCTAACCGGATATTTTAGTACGGGAGCAACCATTAATGGCGACTTCCACTCTGTTTCTGGATTAACCGATGTTTTTCTCACCAAGACCACTATGAATGGGACTTCCGAATGGGTGGTGAGCTTTGGATCTTCCAGCTCAGATCGCGGGCTGGATGTAGCGGTCGACGGGGCGGGAAATGTCTATGTATGCGGTTTCTTTAAGGGTAACATGAATTTGGGAAACGGGGTGACTCTTTCGTCAAATGGTGGATCTCAAGATGCCTTTGTAGCCAAGTTTAACGCATCTGGTCAGGCTCTGTGGGCCAAGGCTGGTGGAAGTAGTGGTGATGCCGATCAGGCCAGAGGAGTAGATGTGGATGGAAGTGGCAATGTGTTTATAACGGGGCAGTTTTCTGGCGAAGGGAGTTTTGGAGCTTTTACCGTCAATTCTGAAGGTGGAAACGATGCCTTTACCGCCAAGTACGATTCAAATGGTAACGAAGTCTGGGCCAAGTCGGGTGGTGGTGGCTCAAATGACTGGGGGGTAGGTATCGCTGCCGATGGTCAAGGAAATGCCTATGTAGTGGGGCAGATGAATGGAGATGTGGTTTTTGGAGCACCTTATTCAAACACCATCTTGAATGCGCTCTTCCTGATCAAATACAGCTCGAGTGGAAATGAAGAATGGTTTCGTTGGGCTGGTGGAAGTGATCAAACGGTAGCCGGCGGGATAGACCTGGCGGGTAGTTCAGTCTATATCACAGGTGATATGGGTAGCCAGATTACCTTTCTAGGTGGAAGCTCCGATCAATCGCTTAATAGCGCATACGACAATTCCATTTTCGTAGTCTCTTACTCCACATCTGGTGGATATAGCTGGGGAAGTACGGAAGGGAGCTCTTCGGGCGTTTCATCCAGGGGTATCCAAGTGAGTGGGAGCGATATCGCCATAGCGGGATGGTATCGCTGTACCTTTGAGTCGGTTAGCGAAAACTACGGTGAAGGGATTTTCAATTCTCTCGGTGGGCGAGACGCATACGTATTGCACATGACGGGAAACGGGGGCTTCAATTGGGCGCGAAACTTTGGATCGAGCGGGGAAGAGCTCGCCAATGGTGTTGCCATCATGAGCGATGGTGTCGATGTGGTGGCGGGTACGTTCAGTTCTTACTTGGTTCTACCTTCCATGACTTCAGCGGTGACCGGTGCCAATCCGATACCGAATGCACCTAATTTTGGTCTGACTTATTGTGGTGATCCCAATTATGGCGTCTATACGGGTATTAATGGTGAAAACGGTGAGAACGGTTTTGCTGTGAAAGTCTTAACCGATGATCGGGAGCCCATGGATATTTACCAGAGATATGGTTCTGGATGCGATCGTGATATTCCTGAGACTTGTATCGATTACACGGGCGTAATGAACGAAACCTGTACGGAAGAGCTTATCGGTTGTGCTCCATACTCAGTGCAAGCTGTTAATCAGGTGATCAACGGTTCGCAAGTGGGCTTTGATTTTGGCGTGTCTTGGTCTCCACCAGGTAGTGGGCATTTTAATGTAAACTCTGCTCAGACCATCACAGCTACTTGGATCAGTAGCGACGGATGTTACTCGGGTACGGCAACAGCAGATGTGGATGTGCACCCAACACCCGATGAGCCTTTAATCAGCGATAATGTGGGCATCAACGATCAGGCGCTGGTTCCTATGACGGTATACCTTTGCCCTGGAGAAGAAGTAACCCTGACTGGAACACCAGGACCTGGCACAACTTATCATTGGACAGGACCGGGCATTACACCACCAGATGATGGGAATGTTGGGTCTATCACGGTCGATGAAGAAGGATGGTATAGTTTTATCGTCGAAAACGAGTTTGGGTGTCAGGAAAGCAATTTTGTTGAGGTAGAATACCACGACGTTCCCTTGGAGCTTCAGGATCCAAGTTTTGAATTCGGGTTAGAAAGCGATACGCTTTTGCTTTGCGAAATGACCACGGCGGGAGTGACTCTCATTGACCCTGCTTACGATGGAAACGTAATCAGCCAAGGATGGATTTGGTCTTGGGAAATTAATGATCCTGCGAGTATTGGCGATAACTCAAATAGTGTAGGATTTAGTACCAACGAGTCGGGCTGGTACACCATAACGCTCGAGCTTGAGTCGGAAGAGAATGTTTGTCTCGATGACATCTACACATACACTATCGAAGATTCGGTGTACGTTGAAGTGGCTCCTGCGCCAGACACTGAAATTTCTTTAGCCGGTCCAGGGTACATCTGTCCTGGAGATACCTTTATGCTCCATTTCGACTACATAGGGCAACTCGATATTAGTTTCGAATATGTCGAACTCTTCGACGACAGTGTACTGGTAACTGGCACAGGGCTATATGGTGTTGTAGCCACGGATACCACCGACTTAGGCTGCGTCTCTACAAGCACAGCTAGCCTTACCGTACAAGAAGTGAGCTCGCCAAATTTGATCAATACCGATCCGGTCGGTGTGATCTGTCCGAATGATAGTATTTTGCTCATAGCTCAACATCAGGGTGGAACCCTTTCCTGGATTGGTCCCAATGGAGTTTTTGCCACAGATACCAATCAGGTTTATGTGTTTGATGGCGGTGAATACTACCTCGAGCTTGAGTTTTATGAAGGGTGTGGATTGGTTTCCAATACGGTGGAAATAGACGAGTACTCAACCCCTTACCTCGCAGGTAGCAATGCCGTTCTTTGCGAAGGCGAGACCGTTGAAATTAGCGTAGTGAGTGCAGGAGATGCCGTAGTTCAATGGCTTGCCCCACTCTCTGGTGAAGGCCCTACTCAGATTATTAGTGAACCGGGTATTTACTCGGCACAGATAGAAAGCTGTGATATCACCACACTCGTTGAGATTCAGGTGGATGTGAATGAGAGTACTTTGGAAATAACGCAGCCTAACACCGATCCCGTTTGTGATGGCGATAGTATTCTGATTCAAGCCACGCCTTTCTACTCAAATTACGACTGGAGCCCGAATGCTCCCGACGACTTCGATGTTTACATTTTTCAGTCCGGACCAGTTCAGGTCACTGCCTTGGATACCAATAATTGTACGATCACTTCTAATGTGATCGATCTCTTTTTCAATCCGGTTCCATTGGCTCCTGCTTTTGAGTATGAGCTCGTTTGCGAAGGCGAAGATCAAGTGATTGTGGTACCAGAGCCCAATGGCAATCAACTTTGGTTTACAGATGGTGTGGATGGAGAGATTGTCAGTGATACAGGCTATATTTTCATTTCCAATTTCCTCGCCGACACCACTTTCTATGCGTATTACACCAATGAGTTTTGTACGGGGCCTTTGAGCATCGTAGATCTAGGCCCGAAACCTTTCCCCGACGACCCCATTTTGGCGACCGATGCTCCGGCTTGCACAGGATCTACTTTCGCGCTAACTGTGCTCAATTCCGATGGCGTTTCTGACTATATCTGGAATGGGCCCGACAATTATCAAGGGCAAGGAGACGATCTCACTGTACCAGCCGTATCGCTTGACGATCAGGGCGTGTACTGGTGCTACGCCGATTTGAACGGCTGCTTGAGCGATACGCTTCCCATCCTGATTGATCTGCTCGAGACCATCCACGTGGTGCTCCCGAGCGATACTGGATTTTGTTTCTTCTCGAACTACGTCGTGAATCCACCGGGATCTTTTACCACTTATACTTGGCAAGACGGGTCGAATGATTCGATCTATTCTCCGCTCGAGTCGGGTGTGATTACCTTGTCGGTGGAAGATGCCAATGGTTGTCCTTCTTCCGATTCATTCCACATTGAGCTCATTGACTGTACCATCGACATTCCCAATGTCTTCACGCCCAATGGCGACGGATCCAATGATTTCTGGTTCTTTTCGATCGAAGAGCCGCAATATTTTGAAATCACCGTGTACAACAGGTGGGGCCGTATGGTGTTTCAGTCAAACAATGAGCAGGTGATGTGGGATGGAAAGAACTTCAAATCGGATGAGTGGTGCACCGAAGGGGTGTATTTCTACGTAATGCGTGCCACCGACTACGATGGTGTGAACATCGATCAAACAGGCGATGTGACGATTGTTTACGATTAGAAGCGGCGCACGCAGTTGAACGTATGCGTGTATTTTCCTTCTTCTTCCTTGAAGATTCCCTTGGTATCGAGCTTGTCAATTCTCACTGAGCCGCTGGCGTGAATAATCCGCTTATCGTCCATCACGATACCCACGTGGGTGATTCGTCCCTTGTCGTTGTGAAAAAAGGCTAGGTCACCCGCCTTCCAGTCTTCGGGATTGTCAATAGGCGTTCCCAACTCAGCTTGCTGGTATGCATCTCGTGGAATCCATGTGCCGAGCGATCTGAACACCATTTGGCTCAAACCAGAACAGTCGATTCCCATCAGCGTTTTTCCACCCCATAAATAAGGAGCACCGAGCAATTTCACCGCCTGGTCTACGGCAGAACGCGGTTGGTTAGATCCTTCGCTAACCTTTTTTATCCGTCCGCTTTGTAAGTATGATTTCGGCAACATGGCACCTAGCGAGATAGGTACATGTTTGCCGTCGAGTACGATGGTGGATACAGCTTCACTGAGTACTTCAAAACTGGTTTCCAGAAAGGAGTTGTAATCGTCAGCCGAGATTGGCGAGTGCATTTTCTGATCAATCCAGCAAGAGTAGGCGTCAATTTTAGTCACGATTCGGACCCATTTTTCGCTCTTTTCTACCACCGTATAAGGCATCCCGAAAACAACCTGAGTCACCATTTCTGATGCGTCAGATGCTTCTTTTCTGCCAGGAATGGCGGTAAAATGCGATATGCCGTACACGCTTACGGAATCCATTTAATGTCTTTGAAATCGGGCTTTCGCTTCTCTAAAAATGCGTTGCGTCCTTCTTTGGCTTCGTCGGTCATGTAGGCGAGTCTGGTGGCTTCTCCAGCAAACACTTGTTGGCCTACCATACCATCGTCGGTAGCATTGAAGGCAAACTTCAGCATTTTGATAGACAGCGGAGACTTCTCCAAGATTTCAAGTGCCCATTGGTAAGCCGTGTCTTCCAATTCTTCGTGCGGTACTACGGCATTCACCATACCCATTTCATAGGCGTCTTGAGCTGAATAGTTTCTCCCGAGAAAGAAAATTTCACGAGCGCGTTTTTGTCCGACCATTTTGGCCAGGTAGGCCGAGCCATATCCACCATCAAAGCTGGTAACGTCGGCGTCGGTTTGCTTAAAAATCGCATGCTCCTTGCTGGCTAGGGTCAGATCGCAAACGACATGTAGGCTGTGCCCACCACCAACAGCCCATCCCGGTACCACGGCGATTACCACCTTGGGCATAAAGCGGATGAGTCGTTGCACTTCCAGAATATTGAGTCGCGGCATGCCGTCGTCGTCCACGTAGCCTTGATGACCACGAGCATTTTGGTCTCCACCGCTGCAAAAAGCGTACTTTCCATCTTTTGGAGAAGGGCCTTCACCCGAAAATAGAACAACACCAATCGACGTGTCTTCTCGAGCATCCAAAAAGGCTTCGAATAGTTCGGCTACCGTTTTTGGGCGGAAGGCATTGCGTAACTCGGGCCTATTGAATGCGATCCGTGCTACTTGGCCGCACTTTTTATAGGTAATGTCTTCGTATTCTTTGACCGTTTTCCAGTCAGCTTTGGGGAGATTAGGCATAAGTGGGTGGTTAATTTCTACGCAAATTTAAGAGAGCTTCGCGATCCATCGTTAAGAATTGCTCTTCGGCCGTTTTATAACTTTGGAGCTCTCCTTCGGTAAGTACGGCTGTGCTGCCCGATTCTTCTCCGACCAGCACGTTGGATAGTGCCAGATTCATGATGTAGGAATTTCGGATTATGATGGTCTGATTGCTCAGGGTATCGATGGCACTGCTGAAACCAGCCGCCGCTCGAGCGTAGTTTTCCATAGCAGTCTCTTCATTGCCTTGGAGCTCGTTTTCCATTCCCAAATGCAAAGTCCAGAAAGGGTCGTTTTTATAAAAACGCTGTGCGTCGTTCATCGCCTGAAGTAATGGCCCTTTATCATCCATCGATTTCAGTGCAGATACTTTTCCGATATAAGCTCGCTTCAAATTTTCGTCCTTGGCGATGGCTTCATCGTACAAAGCCACAGATTTAGATAAATCAGCTTCCGATTTTGCTTTGAGTACAATGGCTGCCGCCGAATCGCAGAGCATTTCTGCTGTGATTTCCTTCTTGGCTGCAGCATCGCTATTATCGGCATTTTCGCCAGAGCCACATGCGGCCAAAAGCGCTATGGCCGGTAGTATCCACAATCTTTTCATTTCTTGATCTTTGCCTGCAATAATCGGGATTACTTCCTAATTATTCCAATCCTTAGGGGTTTCTTTTTTGATAAGAATGGACCTTATAAATTTGACCAATTCTCATTTTAAGTTTTCAATGAGTCAAAGAATTTTCGAGGCACGACTACCATAAATTATATAGATTTAAGAAGCCAAAATCATACAACGATGAGAAGACTGACCATTCTATTCTTGATACTTCCCTTACTGACGTATGCACAGGAATTAAACTGGTTTGAGCTAGGAACGATGTGGACCTATCAATACACGAATCCTTTAGCACCCGAAGAGGGCACTCAAGAGATTTCATTGCAAGTGGAAGAAATAGTTGAGTACAATGGCCAATTGGCGAGTAAGGTAGATGTTGTAGCGGGGAATACTAATCCTTTTGGTTGCACCATCTTACAGCCACCATTTTACTTTTATGAATCGAATGACTCCGTGTTCTACTCAACTGATGATCTGAGTGCGTACTATCTGGCTTATGTGGTTAGCAACGAAGTGTCGCAGTCATGGACATACACGCTTGTAGACCCAGTATGGGAGATTAATGGAGATTTTGGTGTAAGTGTTTCATCAACAGAGCAAATCAGTGTCGACGGTTATGATCTCATTCAGACTGAGCTTAATTATACGCCTATTAGCTTTGAAATGTTTACGGTCATTTACCCTGAGTCCAGAGCCTTTTTAGAGGGAGTAGGGGGAATTGATCACTTCATCGTCCCGCTCGGGCATTTATCGGTTTGTGATCCTTGGCTTACTTTGGATTTTGTCTGTTTTAATTCACCGAGTTTTGATTATCAGAGTCCAGATTATGAATCCTGTGTGCTTAGCACTTCCGAATCTGTTGCTAGAGATGAAGGTGGGCTCTATCCGAATCCAGCCACTACCTGGGTTCGAGTCAAGGGCAACCCCGATCGGATTCGGGTTTTGGATGGAAAAGGGGCCACATTAATCAGTATGAATGAAATAAATGAACCGATTATTGATGTTCGAAACTTGGCGTCAGGGTTCTATATCGTTCAATCAGAACACAATGGGGTTTTGAGAATCGAACGCCTTATTATTCATTAATTCCTTAATATTCCTTAATGAGTTTACCGAAAACACAAAGCCCGGAGCGAGTCCGGGCTTTGTGTGCTATGAAATGTATGCGTTGGGCTATGAACCAATTCGCGTCTCCAATATAGACGAGTTTCGTCAATAAATCAAATATTATAATTTGTTATTTTCTGAGCAGAATCGATGCTCTTGGTTTAAGTGGCTGGATATCAAATCGGAATGGAGCCTATGATCACTAGTGATTAGTTGTGATTTTTTTAGGGGGAATTGTTTTCAAGCTTCAATTCTGTAGAAGGGATTCTATTTCTTCCACGATTCATCATCGTTCCACCGAGGAGAATATTAATTTCGGGATGAATGACAGATCAATCAAAAGAAAGTCGGATTCCGTGGGCTGAGCTAGAAGCGGTAATTGAAGGGGAAATTGAAAACTCGAGACTCTACAAGATTGCCTATGCCACAGATGCTTCGGTTTATCGCGAACTGCCACTTGGTGTGGTGTTTCCCAGATCGGCACGAGACATTCAACAGGTGGTGAAATGGGCTCGTGTGAATGAGATTTCACTCATTCCGAGATCGGGTGGGACATCTCTCGCCGGACAATGCGTGGGGAATGGGCTTGTAGTAGATGTGTCCAAATTCATGAACCGAATCATTTCGGTGAACCAGGATGCTGGGTTGGCTACCGTGGAGCCAGGTGTTATCAGAGATGTCTTAAACAGTGAAGTGGCTCGTGATGGTTGGTTTTTCGGGCCGAACACATCTACTTCCAACCGCTGTACTGTTGGTGGGATGGTGGCCAACAATTCTTCGGGGACGACATCCATAAAATACGGAGTGACCCGAGATAAGATCGTTGAAATTGAGTGCGTTCTGGCTGATGGCGCACACTGTCTTATCCATGCCAATGGTGAAATAGCTCTTCTCGATGAAGAATCTTCGCCTTTGGCAAAAAGCATTCAAATGGAGATGAATCAGCTGATGGCTCGTGATGGAGTCCCAGCGCTGATTGAGTCCAAGTTTCCGAAAAAGGAGATAGACCGACGGAACACAGGCTATGCTCTCGATTCACTTCTAGAGACCGTAGATTCTCAATTGCCCTTGGCCAAATTGATAGCCGGATCGGAGGGGACACTCTGCATGATCACCCAAGTAACGGTTCAGCTCGATCCATTGCCGCCTGCCCACATCGCAGTGATTTGTGCCCATTTTGATTCCATCAACTCCGCCATGCTTGGCACGGTAGAGGTGATGACCATCGAGCCATATGCCTGCGAATTGATGGACAAGGCTATTCTCGATTTAACAAAGGGGAATCCCGAGCAAAATGAGAACCGGTTTTTTGTAGAAGGCGACCCAGGTGCCATCATAGCCATTGAAATACGGGGCGAAACTGAAGAAGAGCTCAATCTCGAAATTGACCGATCGCTCGCCTTATTGCGTGATCGAACCTCGGCCTACGCAAGCCCCGTAGTGCGCGGGACCGATACAGCCAGGGTATGGAGTTTGCGAGCTGCCGGTTTGGGTGTTTTGAGCAATGTTCCGGGCGATAAAAAGCCCGTGGCATTTGTTGAAGATACAGCCGTAGCGCTCACCGATTTACCAACTTACATCACAGCTTTCGGCGATTTGATGAAGTCCTTCGATCAGGAGGCTATTTACTACGCTCACGCGGGGGCTGGTGAATTGCATTTACGGCCTATCTTGGATCTGAAATCGGCTGAAGGGCAATGCGATTTTCGGAGGATAGCTGAAGCCTCGGCTGAGCTGGTTAAGAAGTATCGCGGATCGCTAAGCGGAGAGCACGGCGATGGGAGAGTGCGGGGAGAATTGATCAGGTCGATGGTTGGTGAAGAGCTCTACAACATATTCCGAGAAGTGAAGCGAATTTGGGATCCCGACGGGCTGTTTAACCCGGGTAAGATCGTGGATGCTTCCCCGCTCGATTCGCATTTTAGGTATGAGAAGAATCAGCCAGCTTTTAAGTTCCCGACTTTCACAGATTTTGGAGAAGAGAATATGCAGCAATTGGCCGAGCGCTGCAATGGCTCCGCCGATTGTAGAAAGCCGGCTCAATTTGGCGCCACGATGTGTCCGAGCTATCAGGCCACCCAAGACGAAAAAGACAGCACTCGGGGGCGGGCCAACGTACTTCGCGAAGTGCTCACACGACCGTTAAATCCAGCGTACCCGCTCGACTCTGAAGAGCTGGTAGAAGCCTTAGATCTCTGTTTGAGCTGCAAGGCTTGCAAGCGCGAGTGTCCGAGTAGTGTGGATCTGGCTGCCTTAAAAGCGGAAGCCATGTACCAGTACCACAAGCGACATGGGTACACCAAATCGCAAGTGTTTTTTGGGACCTTCCATCTGCAGGCTCTGCGTGCATGGCCATTCAGGAAGGTGGTCAACTCACTCATGAATCAAAATGGGGTTTTGAGCAAAGTGAAGGAGCGTTACGGTATCGCAGAAAAGCGCACGATTCCGCCACTCTCAAGAACCCGAGCTACCAAGGCCATTTCGAAGTACACAAACAAGAAGGAAGGGATAGACTTTGTTTTTCTCGTGGATGAATTCACCGAATTTCAAGATAGCGAGGTGGCCGTATGGGCCGCCAGGTTTTTCGAGAAGGTGGGCCTAAATTTTAAGGTGATGTACGGGGTTTCCGGAAGGGCGGCCATTTCGAAATCGCTTTTGCCCTTAGCGCGAAATGAGATGGGAAAGACCTTGACACAACTCGAAACGTACATCGATGCTAAACTCCCCATTGTTGGGGTGGAGCCATCGGCTATTTTGGGGTTTAGGGACGATGCTCCGCGTTTGGTGGGGAAAGAGATGAAAGCCTTGGCAGAAAGAGCGAGCCAATTGGTCTTGACCTTTGAAGAGTACGTGGCCGGTCTGATTGAACGCAAAAAGCTAAGCGTCGATCTATTCACCGATGCACCCAAAGAGATCGCAATTCACTTGCACTGCCACCAAAAGGCAGAGTCGCATATCAAGTTCAGCAAACTGATTCTCAACTTTCCTAAAAACTACAAGGCTGTGGCTATACCCTCGGGTTGTTGTGGGATGGCGGGAAGCTTTGGCTATGAGAAAGACAAGTTTGAGTTGAGCAATCAAATAGGGGAGCAGGTGTTATTTCCTTTTATTCGGAAGTATCCGGGAAGGACGATTGTGGCATCGGGAACGAGCTGTCGTCATCAGATAAAGGATGGGGTGGAAGCGCAGGCTATTCATCCGGCGCAGGTGTTGTTTGAAGCGCTTAAGTAGAAAAACCAGCCTAGAAATGTATGGGCTTTTTTCTGCATAAACTTCTCGATACATTTTATCCTCGTTCCTCCGATAAAACACTCGAAGTGACATGTTTTACTCAATTTAGTGAATTGTCAAGTGGTCGGTTAACTACTTCTTTTCAGCTGTGAAAACTTCTCGATACACCCCGAAGGGATTCGGGCACTCGAGCTGACCCCTTCTCGGAAGCTTCGAAGTAT
>JAUICL010000013.1 GCA_030427905.1 Bacteroidia bacterium | reverse complement strand
TTTTACTCAATTTAGTGAATTGTCAAGTGGTCGGTTAACTACTTCTTTTCAGCTGTGAAAACTTCTCGATACACCCCGAAGGGATTCGGGCACTCGAGCTGACCCCTTCTCGGAAGCTTCGAAGTATGAAGGATCCCTACTAATCGCGCGGTAGCGGGAATTCGAATTAGATCAGTTTGCACAAAAGAGCTGCGCCGGATTTACAATCCTGCGCCTAGCGCAATTTTGAATACAACGAAAACCAAGAGTCAAAGGTCAAGTGCAACTTTTGAATCCAAGACTTAATGGGGCGGTTTATTTGAGCGCAGCATTACAATTTAGTGAAGCGATATCACGACCGAAGGAAGTAAATGCAGCGCAGCGGATATCGAGAACCATTAAGGTGCTCATGTTTTCATTCAACTTCTCGATACATTTTATCTTCGTTCCTCCGATAAAACACTCGAAGTGACAGAATTGTATTCATTTTAGTGAGTTATAAGTGGTCGACTAATTACTCTTGCTGTCCATTAAACTAGGTAATCTCAAGGGGAATCAGAGAATAAAAAAATCCCATTGTGCCATAGCAAACACAATGGGATTTCCGGACTAAGGATGCGAGGGTTTATTGCGAGACAACAAACCTTACAGTAGTACTTCCAGTGTCATTTCTCAAGTTTAGGAAGTACATGCCAGATGGCATTTCGTTTATATCAATTCGATGATAGATATGGCCTTGGGCAGGGTTTACATTCCACTGCTTTAGGGCTTTACCGCGCAAGTCGAAAATAGTGGCTTGCACTGGGTCAGAGTCTTTCAATTCGGCTTCGATTTCGATGTAGTCTACAGCTGGATTTGGCCATAAGTCGAAGGCGTTTCCAACTACGAGTTCATCTACACCTGTAGCATCCGATTCGTCGATCACGTTGATCTGGAAGCCGTTTGATTGGAATCCATCGCCATCGATCATCGATCCATCAAGCTCCACGCAGAATGTTGCTTCGCAGAATCCGCCGTCGGGGTTGATGATGGTAGCAGAAAGACAGAGTACGTATGGACCATCGCCTTCGTAGGTATGCTGAGGGAATAGCTCTGTACTCGACGTTCCATCACCGAATGTCCACAGCACGCTTTCCGCATCCCAAAGGTTGATGCTTGGTGTGATCCAGATTGTATTGTCGCCTGTGGTGTCTGGCGTTACGATAAAACTGATGTCGCAGTCGAATTCGTAGTAGCAAGATCCATCATCAATAGTGGCTTCTGGGTTGTAGTTGGTTGCTTCAGGATCCATACATCCATACACTTCCAAATCTTCACACCCGCCACCCACTTCGATGGTGAATGCGCTGTTGCCAGCAAGTAGCCAGTCGTTTCCAGCTATTTCGTCGCCAGCCCAGAAAGTGAAGAATCCGTCGATATCTAGGTCTCCTGGAATTACAGAGAAGGTAAGCGTGTAGCAACCGTCTTCCAAACAGAACCAGTCGTCGGTAAAGTCTGCACCGATCTGACCTGTGTACAAGATTTCATCGCCTTCCAAGAGCATCCATACACCCGTGGCTTGGCCAGAATTATTGATCAGGAGTACAGATTCGGTTCCATCACAATCTGACTCGTATTCGCACGACCCATCATCGATGGTCGCTTCCGGATTGTAGTTGATGGCGTTCGGGTCTGTACATCCGTATATGTCTTCTCCACATTCCCAAGACTCGATGTCGATACAGTATTCGGTAAAGTCGCAGGTAAAGGAGCCGTAGAAGGCGCATACGTTGTAGGTTCCGTTGAAGGCCAAGTCCAGAATAAGCGTTGAATTACCCATGAGCTCGTTTACATTTCCAGATGGATCCCATACAGACCAGAATACTGATGACGTATCGGGAATATCGGTTAAGCTGATATAGGCAAAACAGTTTTCAATATCATAAACGATTTCAGGGCAAGTGCCGTAGCAATCTGGTGATGCGACCAGCTGGATGCATTCTACAAGGTATTCACCATTGTAAGGGTTGATTGCCTCGAAGCACACCACGTAATCGCCTGGTTCCTGAGGGTCGAAGTAAAAGGCCGATCCACCTTCTTGAACGACAATTCCATCTACAGACCACAGTGTATTTTGCGTGATGCCTGTGTTGGCAAATACCTCCCAAGAGCTACATGAAACCTGGTAAGACTCAAGATCGATGTACTCACAAGAACCGTCTTCAATGTTTGCGTCGGGGTTGTAGTTGATCGCATTTGGATCAGTACATCCATAGATGTTTTCTCCACAGTCGTAGGCGTTCACCGTGATACATTGCTCTTCGTAATTGCAGCCTTCGATGTCGTAAACTGCGCAGGCCGTGTAGATGCCTGGTATGTCGTATACGTGGTCAGCAACAGCTCCCCCTACTTCTGATTCTCCGTCGCCGAAGTACCAGATAACTTCTGTATCGGCGGGAATTTCATCCAATGCGAGCCATACTTGGCAAGTGGCAGAGTCTGTATCGGCGGTGAGGGTAGGGCAGTCGTAGAAGCAGTCTTCGAAAACCAGGTACTCTGTGCAGAAGACATATCCTTCCTGGCATTCAGGATCCCATCCTTCCCAGCAAATGACATAATTGCCCGGCTCTTCAGCTTCAAAGTTGTAGTAGGCGTCGAAGCTCTGAACGACCACATCATTGACAGTCCAAGTCCCGAAGATCTGCTGGCCTGTGTATGGGTTGAATACGTGAAATTCAGCTGTATTACATCCCGTAGGGTAGTAGTCAAAGATCACTTCGCAAGAGTCGATGTAGAAGCACGAACCATCGTCTACTGTCGCGTTCGGGTCGTAGTTGGCAGCGGCAGGGTCTGTACATCCGTACACTTCTTCGCCTTCGCAGCCACTTCCCACGGTGAATTCAAAGACAAACTCACCAGCTTGAACGGTTCCCGACATGATCATTCCATCTTCGCCCATGATTGAGATGAATCCCCAACCATCAGGCGATCCTTCCATATTCACATAGAAGTTGTAGCACCCGTCTTCGAGACAAATATCGTAGAACTCCACATTAGAAGCGATGGTATCCATAGCGACGTAATCGCCAGTCTCAGTGTCTGTTAAGACCCACCAGCCGTTGAGCGCTCCATTTGAGTCGAATACCACTTGAAGCGGAATGCCATTGCAGTCGGTTTCGTAGGTACATGAACCGTCATCGATGGTAGCAGCAGGGTTGTAGTTAATGGCTTCTGGGTCAGTACAGCCATACACTTCGGTGCTGCAGTCGGTGCTGTAATCGTAGGTCAACAGGCAGGTTCCTGCATCGCCGTTCCACCCGTCAATCATTAAAATGTAGGTAGCATTGGTATCGAGTTGACCACAGTCGAAGTAAAAGCCTGAGAATAGTCCATCGCTCGAGTTACCGTCGCAGTAGATCATTTCTCCACCACATTCCTGAAATAAACCAAACTGTGTGTCGGTCAGTGTTCCGGTGCCGTCGGCTGTAGCGAAAATCTCTATGGTAGCTGGATCAGCAGGAGTTGTAAAGGTGTACCAAATACTCGATTGCTCTCCTTCTCCTTGACCAAAGCCCCAGCACTCGCCCCAAATTCCTTCGTTCTGGGGAGTGCCTGTATTATTAATGGTCGTAGTTCCGAGTGGAAGATCAAGTGCGTTGGCACACAGATCGTTAAGTTGGTCGTTGTATTCACACGAACCATCGTCGAAATCTGCTTCGGGATTGTAGTTGATCGCATTGGGATCGGTACAGCCCAGAACGGGCGGAGTGTCACAATAAGTTAAATCCCATTCCACATCAACGAAGGGTGGCATGTTGATCGAATTGTATTGTACTGAAGTAGTTAGATCTCCATCGCAATCAACAAAAGACGCCGTGATGGTGGTCCATTCTGGGCTTGGGAGCATAATGGTTTGCCCCATGATGTATCCATCTTCCGTTGCCATTCCCGTAGCTACGGTTTCTGGCTCGGTATCAATGTGAAATGTAATGTTGACAGGTATGTCTGGATTGTTGTTTAGAACTCCGTAAACATACACCCAGTTTTGAGCAAAACTAGAAGCGAAAGCAAAGAGTGCAGTAAAGAGTAGAATAAGGTTTTTCATAGTCAAGTGATTAGTTACCAAACTGACTATTTCCCCCTTCTAAAAGTTGTCTTTTAACTCGTGAAAATTTGAAAGTTTATCTTAATGTATGGACGTATCCTTTGAGTAGAATCGGCTCTACGCCTTCGTTGTACGACTCTCCCCAACGGTAAACAATTCGATAAAAATAAATTTCATTGGGCACGTAAAACTCATCTTTGCTTCCACCGTTCCACCTCGAGTTTATATCATCCGATTCGAAAATGAGCTCTCCCCAGCGGTTGAAAATGGTGAGATTGAAATCGACTACGGGGCAAGAAGGCACCACTTCAAATAGGTCATTCAGGCCATCACCATCGGGTGTCATGGCGTTGGGGATGTACAATTCGCAAGGGCAATCGTCGCCGATATTGGTGTAGGATAGGCCTATTTCGTAGGTTCTTTCGGCGCGGCAATTGGCATCGTCTTCAATGCTCACCGTGTAGGTGCCCGGACTCAAATTGGTGTACTCTGCCACCTGACTTCTAGGGCCATCGTTGAGTCGCCAGTAGAAGGGTGGGGTAACCCCGATAGCTCCGAGACTGATGGTGCCGTTGTCGATTAGTGGGCAATTGACATCGCTTATTTCGCCTTCGATGATTCGGATATTCGATTCATCGCCAACCACTACTTCCAGTGAGTTGGTACAATCGGCATCGTTGCGAACAGATACTTGGTAGGTGCCGCTGGTGAGCGACTCGAAGGTTCCATCGCTCTGCCAGGGGCGGCCAGAAATCTGGAATTCGAACTCATCTTCGTGATTGACATCCACGCGCACCCTTCCCGAATTGTCGCCACAAAATGCTGGTTTCGATTCGATTAGATTGATGGGGGGAGTTTCGCGTTGCAATTCAATATTGTCTGAAAATTCACAGCCGCTCGCATCGATTAGGTAGAGCTCAAAGGAGCCACTCTCCAGATTTTCAAAGACGTTGCTGCTCGAAAAGTTTGCCCCACCGTCAATGGAATATTCAATCGGATCATTTCCACCAACTACGTTAAACTGAATAGTCCCGTCTTCGCCGGCGCATGTTTCATCTTGTTTAGACGCCTGGGCGCTGAATCCCACGCAGGCCGCTTCCTGACACTTCGTAGCCGAATTGTCGAGCAGGTTTTGGAGATTGGCGTTGACATGCGCTTCCATCTGATCTACCTGTCCTTCAGAGAACATGTACATACAGGCATCATCGACATAGTCCATATAAGAAGGCCACAATATTGGGTCGGTACAATTGATGATTTCATCACCGTCGGGGTAGCAGCCGTAGGTAGCAGCGTCGGTAAGTGGGGTGTCGGCTATTCCATCGCCATCGGTGGTGCAATCGCCGCTATCAAAAGGGTGGCTGAGCGAAAGGTAGTGACCTATTTCATGGGTAGCTGTACGCCCAAGGCTGTAGGTGCCGTCGATGTTATTTCCCCCGCAGGAAATGGAGCCAAAGTATGTAATCCCGACAACGACTCCATCGCCGTTTCCATTTCCGCCCAGTGGTGAGTAACCGAGTGGATTCGCCATATCACGTACGAAGAGATTCAAGTATCCCGCCCATTCGGGGATGTCGTCAACAGGGCCGTATTGGTTTACAGTCACGGCATAAGAACCTTCGGCAATGCCAACCCCGTCAGGGTGATTGAGCGTAGCCAGACAAAACTGAATACAAGAGCCTTTTTGCTGGGTACCAGGCCAAATGTTCTGATTGTCGGTAAACTTGTTTAGGTCGGTGTTGTTGCCAGCAAAGTCTAGATTTAGTCGCTCCACTTGATCGAGCGCCATGTCGATACCACAGGCCAGATCGATCGTGACGTCTTGAAAGTGGACAGCCACAGGCAGGTATAGAACATCGTCGCAATCCATCTTGGCTTCCGACGTGTGCGCACGCTGATAATCGGCTATGCGATTCATTTTTTCTTCGAATTCGAAGGCGTATTCAGGATCGCCCATCAATTCTTGGTGGCGCTCAAAAGTTGAGCACCTGTGCGGATGTTCTTGAGCCTGGGCGGTTTCAATTCCCATTAAAAGGCATAGAACACCCACAATTGCAGGTTTCTTCATTATGGTTTACTCAGGCTTCAAAAATAGTAAGCAGAGCCTTTGAATTTTAGAGATGCTAATGAATTTCTCAACAAGAATTAATTGACTGGGAATCAAATCCTGGAATGCCTATAGCGGCTTCCCACCATCGATCCACAGGATCGAATTGTCGGTGCCGTAGGTGTTTTGCTCGTAGAGGTGGTTGTTGGGGTCTATTTGCCATTCGCCATCCACCTTAAACTTGTATGAATGCTTGCCCTGGTGGAGGAAAACGGGGAATACCCATTTGCCTTTGACCTTCACCATGCGGTAGTTTTCTTCGCTCCAGTCGGTAAAGTCTCCCGTGACGATAATCTCATCGGCATCGGTCTTTTCAATCCAGAGAAAGACGTGTGTAGCGCCAACGGCTATGTGGCTATTGTCGTATCCATCACGGCGCACTCTAAAGGGGTTGTATGGATCTAAAATCCACTCGCCATCTACGATAAACTTGTAGGCATAATTGCCATCGGAAAGGTGGTAGGGCAGCACCCAGCCCGTGTCGGTGCGGGTCATGCGCAGGTCGCCTTCGCGCCAACCATTAAAATCGCCAGCCAGATACACTTCCTGTGCATCGAGATGGGTTTTGAGTTCAAACAGCGTGGGATCACCGATTCCGATGGTTGAATTTTCGCCGCCTTCCCAGTTTGATTTTCGGTGTGGATTGCCCGGGTCGAGCATCCATTGGCCATCTACAATGTATTTGTACTCGTAGTTTCCTTTTTTCAGGTACACGGGCAATCGCCAGCCGTGATCGGTGCGGTTCATCCAGGCGCCCTGCTCATCCCAATTGTTGAAAGTTCCAGACAGAATGGCCTTTCGTTTTCCCTGTATTTCAGCCAGCTCAAAAACGTAGTTGGTGACGTAGAGCACGGAATTGTTTTCGGTGAATCCATCGTACTCGCCAAGGGTGTTGGCCGGATCGGGCATCCAGCGTCCATCCACAATGTATTTGTACAAGTATTTGCCGGGCTCTAGCACGATGGTTGCTTCCCAAATGCCCGCTTTGAGCGTCATGGGGATCGACTTTTCTTCCCAACCGTTGAACGATCCCGTAAGGTAAACTTGTTGGGCGGTGGCATAGCCCGAGAGCCTGAACACTACTTTGTTGTCGGAGAGCTGAACGACGGCCGGCTCAGTAAATCTATTGTAGCCGAAGTGCACTTCATCGGGGTTGACAAAGCCGGGGCCCGATTTGTACTTGTGCGATACCGTAGGGGCGAAGATCAAGTCGCCAATTTTGGAGAGCACGCCTTTCATTTCTGTTTTCTTGCGGGTAAGCCGCACGCGGTATTCAGAAGGGTAGCTCACCAGGTAGTACTCGTTGTTGAACTCAATATTGGTGAGATCCTTCGACTTGAGCACCTTATCGATAGCGATGGAATCCAGGTCAAACTTCTCGACCACTTCGGCGCGCTTATCCGCATCCCAGCGTCTGTCGAGATTGAAGATGACCAGATCGCCCTTGAACTCACAAATTATGGTGGTGTCTTGCTGGGCTGCGATATCGCTCATAAACGAGCACATCACGGCCAGGGCAAGTACAATTCCATATGTCATTGTTTTGAGCTTCATTCCTTATTCTTGGTAGGTTGTCATGGTCATGACTTCTCTCTTCATATTAATGGTTACGATTCCGCGGTTAAAGTATTCAAATCCTAAGATACCGTCAATTCTTCGACCGTAGCCATCGCTCAGGTCATCCATTTGGGTGATTACCGTCCCCAAATTTCGTAGAATCTGACTTCCTATTTCCAGTTCGCCCATATTTCCGTAGAAAATCTCAACGCTGGCGCTTCCCGTACCCATGAGCTTGGATCGCCCCGTAATTTCTACGGACTTGATGATATCGGGATGGCTATCGGTGTTGATGGCATTGATCTCTGCGCCCGTATCGATACAGAGCCGCATGTTTTTACCACCCGTTTTGGCTTTTACGGTTAGGCAGGCTCCGTCGTAGGAGATCTTTTCTTCGATGTCCGTTCGGGCGGGGTTTTGCCCCGACACGATGGAAAAGCCCTTTTTGTCGAGTTTGTTGAGGGTGAGAACGTTCTTTTCGAGATCAAGCTCCATTTCAAAATCGGTGAACATGCTCAGCCCCATCAGGCCGAGGATTTTCACGTTGCGGGCGTTTTCGATATGACCCAGTTCGATCACATCGGCGGGCACGCTGCGGTAGGTCATGGAGTGAAAGGTGAGCTCATCGATCAGCGCCGATTCCACGGTGCTCGTGTTTCCGGTGATGCCCGATGCAAAGACCGATTGGTTTTCCTTCAGGTTTCGGAAGTAGGTTTTGTTGAGCACGAGGTAGGGGGCACCCGTATCGAAAACGAAGAAACCGCGGAGCGTATCGATTTGTCCTTCGATCAGGAGAAGGCGACCAGCGCGCCGCAGCGGTATCCGGTTTGTGGTTTCAGCCTGGACTTCCGTCTCTACCAGATCGGGTTGCTCTGAATACCCACTCAGGCCCGAGCCAGATGCCAGGAGCAATTGGATGCACAGGAGAGACGCTATAAGGTGGTTGAAGCCCAAAACAATGTGAAACTAAGGTCAAAATTAATCTCGCTGACCGATCCACATCTTAAAAGATGATAAACGGTCGGGATGGATGTTGAGTGATGGGAGGGGAGATAGTATTTGAAATAAAAACACATCCCGTTTTGGTAGCTGATTCCATCTTTAAACAGCCCAACCTAATTGGCTCAGAGCTTAAGAAAATGATGTCAGATTGTCGGGAGAAAGTCCTGAGCCAAACTTCGGCCTTAATTTTATTTCATAGAAACGCTGAAACAAACGAAAGTCCGCCGCACCCATGGCTGAGCTCAGCCATCGAAAGCTATGCTTTCGCTAATGGCGTTTGCGAGTTTGGGTAAGGCGCTGGAGTGGTTTCATGGGTTTCAAGAAATAAAATTACAGCCCTGATCTTTTGTTCCTTTTACATCAAGGTAAAAGGAAAAGAACAAGGAAAGCGATCATCGTCAGTTTGCAAACCTTCGATTACCTGCCCACGACCAAAGCAGAATTGCTTTTCCAGTACCGAAGAGTCTTATTTTGGTATGACCTACCAATAAACCACCCCTTATCCTCCCCAGCGTATCCACGCTTTCTCCTCCTTATCACCTCCTAGTACCTCCGCTTTAGGACCGCTATGTTACCGCTTTAGAACCGCTTTAAGACCGCTTTAGAGCAGGATTTGGTTCAAAGTCAGGGGAGTGGGGATTTTTTCGCATATTTGGGAAGGACTGGTGGAGTGAAGCGTTGAATTTCATTACACGTATAATTATACGTTTATAAACGTTTATAAACGCCTAATTCTACAGCCAGCTCGGAAAAAAATAGAAAGAACAAAGTTCAACCCATATGTCAAATAACACACCTACTGCTTAGGCCGAAGCTTGCGCCATCGCTAGAGCTAAGGCGACACGCGGTTAGTGTAGGACTAATGTGTGTTATCCAATTGTTGGCGGTAATGTAAAGAAACATGATTAGAAAACAATTACACCAGTCAATCGATTGGATTTTCAAGTATAGTTTGCAAATCACAAGTATTTCACTTGTAGTCTTATCGATAGTTGATATTTCGAACCTGAATGAATGGAAAGAGAGTTTTTGGGGATTAACAGATGTTCCTATTGGAAAATTCATTTACTATCCCGCTGTAATTTCAGCTATTTTATTCGGAATTTTCAGCATTAGCAATTCTTCGAATATAAAAGACTTAGAAGAAGACAACAAAGACAAAGGGAACAAGATTCAAGATTTAGAAAATGCACTAAATGACTCAATCAAAGAGATGAATGAATTATTCAACTCTTATCTAACTCTTATGATAAAGAATTTAAATTTTGGGCACACCGAAAGAATTAGTGTTTATAAAGTCTACGAAAATAAATTTGTGATGATTGGACGCGCCAGCGACAACCCGAACCTTCAACAAATAGGTCGCAGCAGCTACCCAATTGACGAAGGCTTCATAGGTAAAGGGTGGGCTGAAGGAGAATATTTCATTAATGATTTACCTGACCCAAATTTGAGAAATGGGGATACTTATTATAAAAAAGTAAATGAAGTCTGTACAATTGAAAAGGAAGTCTTGAATAACATTAAAATGAAATCTAGAACATTCTTTATTTATAGAATAAAGGGATATGACAACTTACCAAAAGCTGTTTTGGTAATTGAAAGCGAAAATGAAAAAGGATTTGATAAAGCAGACGTTATCAACAAGTTGGCGGGTGTAAAACAACCACTTGTCATGTTCATTGAAAAAAACAATGGAGTAACATTGCAACCAACAAACGACTTAGGATTATGAATAATATAATTAAACTCGTTGTCTATATTTTTCAGAATTATCCCAATGTAAATGAACTCTCTAAGCCTCGTCTTGTAAAGCTTTTGTATCTCATCGATTGGAAACACGCAATTGACCATGGTCAACAAGCAACATCAATTAAATGGTATTTCAATCATTACGGCCCATATGTTGACACTGTTATTGACTTGATAAAGTCAAGCCCTGAAATTTTCAATGTTAAATCACGAACAAATGCGTATGGTGGAATTTCAGATAAAATCGAGTTAAAGAAAAAAATAGACGTTGATATAAACGATTCCATTCGTGAATCAACCGACTTTATAATTCAAAATACCGCAAAACGAAATTGGACGGACTTTATTAATCTAGTTTACTCAACATATCCGATTCGAACCAATTCAAAATACACGTTTTTAGACCTCGTTAAAGACGCTAAAGAATTTAAACACTACCGCCAACAACGCATATAGCTTATGGCTGGTAAACGGCTACCAGCAAGGTTTTCGCTCTGCAGCCAGCTTTGGTTTCGGGGGACAGGAACGTGCTTCGAAACCGCCACAAGCCATAAACAAACCGTTGTGGTGTATAAGAATGAACAGAGAGATTAAAATATGTAGTGAATGTGAAAGCGAATATTATGCAGACACTTCCAACATGCTGAAATTATGCCCTGATTGTTCTCATTATCTATATGGATACCCAAATTGCGAACATAATTTTGCCAACGGAAGGTGTACAAAATGTTTTTGGAATGGTGAGTCTTCAGATTACGTTAGAAGCTTGAAAAAAGAATGAAATGACAAAACTTCAAAACCTAGAATGCATTAAACGCTGTTTAGCCAAACCGATAGGCTCAATTAAAACTGATGGATAAAGTAGAATTTCTCGAGAAGTATGTCTTTGTTGGATTAACTAATCTGAATGATGGGTTTGATTCGGTAAAAATCAAATATTTCTCAGAATCTGAATTCAAAATTGTCCTTCGCAGAGTTGAGCATTTTAAAATTGGAATATTTGGAATTGAACCTTGGCGAGATGGAGAATTTTTTGGAGTGACAACATTTGAAGATCATTTCAGCCAACCTGATAATCCTGAATGGTATTGGAAGGCATTTGAAAACTTTGTTAAGATGAAAGAGAATCTACAGTACGCTGCCAGTTACAAAGTGCCCGAAGAATTATTGAAGAATTAGGATCTTCTGCAAGATCGCAATAAAATATAACGACTCAAACCGTGCTGTAATACGCTTTATAAAGCAGCATTAATCTAACTGTGAAATGAAACACTAAAAGGTGATCTTGCAACTTGGACAGAAGTTGAAGAGGCTATTATCATTATTGGGAAACGTATAGGTATTTATAGACAGGATATAAAGCAAAGTGAAATACCAAAATTTGTTTTATGGTCCAATTCTGAAGATTCTGAGGAAGTTGAGCTTATTTCCGAAATCTTATTCAACTTAGTAGAGCTCGGTGCTATTGAAAGCAGAGATGATCAAGAAGATTTTGAATTTCGATGGAATCCAAAATATAAAGTTGTTTGGAATAAATGCTGAGCCTAACAACGGTAGGTAATAACTTCGATAATTATCAGCACACGGTGCAAAACTTGTCCCGTTATGTCGGGAATTTTTTCATCACCCAAAAATGTACCCGATTCTAGCCCCTTTTAGTGGGCTTTGTTTTTTAGGAGATAATATGCGACCCCTACAGGGTCGGATTGGTTTATATCCCTGTCGGGCTATAAACATGTTAACCCTTCAGGGTAAAGGGTAGATCATTTTTTCGCATATTTGGGAAGGACGTGTGAGGTGATCTGAGAAGTGAGTGAAGTGCGTTTTGAAGGGTGGGGAAGGGCCAGCGTGAAAATTTAGAAGTAAAAGTTAAGCCTATATAAGATAACATACACCAGTGTGTATTATTCGCTTGTTGTGGGCAAATAGACTAAGACCGAATGGAAAAGAACCTAGAACAAAGTGATTCTGAGGAAAACCTAAAGAACAGAGCCTACATGTTGGGCTTAAAACTTAAGAATTCAGGAATGGAGGAGCAAGTTATCTATGCTAGACTTGAAAAACAAGGAATTCCTGAGTCGTTGGCAAAAGAAGTTGCCGGTGAAATAATGAATGAAAGGAGAAAGTCAATTAAAGAGCAGGAGAAGCCATTTGAGAATGCCGCACTCATAAAAATCGGTGGCGGAATTCTATTAGCGG
>JAUICL010000001.1 GCA_030427905.1 Bacteroidia bacterium | reverse complement strand
GAGATGATCTGGCCTGAGCAATCAACAGATGAACTTTACCCAGTATTAAACGGACACGAACTATAAAACATCTACTCAAAACCTATTGACCCAATTTTCAAAATTGAGAGCCCTGAAACTCTAAAACCTTTGAAAAAACTGGCAAAAGTAGGTTTCGAGTAGGGTGTACAACTTCCAGAGTAGAGATAGTGAAATCAGAACATTGGGTAATCAATCAACCCAGAATAAATTCGGCTAAACAATAAATCAATCTGTATGAAAAACATCTACAAAAACCTATTTCTAGCCTTCTTATGCATATGGCTTTCTTCCACGATGATCGCCCAGAACTTACAAGAAGTGACGATACTTCTAAACTCTGACGCCCAGCCAAACACCCAATTCGGATCTCAAGTAGCAATTGATGGGAATTACGCGGTAATTGGTGCATCAAATGCGACAGGGACGGCTCTTTCTTCTGGGAAAGTATACGTCTATAAGCTTCAAGACGATACTTGGAGCTTCCACCAATCACTAGAAGCGTCTGACGCCTCAGGAGCTGATGGTTTCGGATCTGCAGTGGCAATTCACAACAATACCATCGTGGTGGGAGCCCCGCGTGAAGATGAAAATGTAAACGGCGAAGAGACCCTGCTTTCATCTGGTTCTATTTATGTGTTTCAATTGAACGGAGATACCTGGATAGAACAACAAAAAATTGTTGCATCCGACAGAGGTTTCTTTGACTCGTTTGGTGAAGCAGTTGGGATCTTTGGTGACTATATTTTTGTCGGAGTTCAAGGTGAAGATGAAGATGCAAATGGTGAAAACACCATGAACGGTGCCGGCTCGGTATATATTTTCAAACTGAACGGTGAAACCTGGGAACAACAGCAAAAAATAGTCCCGTCAGATCGGGCTCTTAGCGATGGATTTGGGTATTCTATTGCGATAGACAACAATATTCTAGTGGTCGGAGCCCGTCAAGAAGATGAAGATGCAAGTGGTGAAAACACGATCATGAACGCGGGATCTGTTTACATCTTTGGGCTGGAAGACGACGTTTGGTCTGAGCACCAAAAAATCGTCGCTTCGAATAGGGCGCAATTCGACCAGTTTGGACACGACGTTGCTATTAAAGGAAATACAATTATAGTTTCATCCGAACAGACCGATCAAAATACGGGAGCTGCATATATTTTCGACCTAGTATCAGATATCTGGACTGAAACGCAAATAATTACAGCGTCTGATGGAGTAACTGGCGACAGATTTGGACGAACAATTGCGATTGAAGATGGGCTGATCATAGTTGGAACTCCCATGGAAGATGAAGATGAAAACGGTGAAAACACACTACTTAGCGCAGGATCAGTTTACCTTTATTCTCACAATGGCACTGATTGGAATCAAACTCAAAAAATTGTTCAAGAAGTACGAAGTGATTTCGCCCAATTTGGTGCTTCCGTGGCTATCAGCGGCAGTAACCTCCTAGTAGGCACGCCAGGTTATGACGAAGGTGATGATTTTGTAATAGATGGGGCTGGCTTGATCTTCCAACCGGGATGCCCAGATTTTGAACTTGGATCAAACTCTCCGGATGAGATTTGTTCTGGAAATTCAGTTATACTCAGTGCGAACTCATCTGCAGGAATCATCAATTGGTTTGATTCAGAAGATAGTAATGTATCCATCTCTTCTGGAACGGATTTCTCTACCCCGGTTCTCGAAGAAAGCACATCATATTGGGTAGAAGCTGAAGATGGTGAATGTACTAGTGAAAGAATTCAAGTAGATGTTATCGTCAATCCGAGCCCTGAGCTAAGCGTATCAACGGATCTTGATCCAATTTGTGCTCAGACCTCAATTACTCTATTAGCTAGTTCAGATATTGGTGTTATTAACTGGTTCCTTTCAGAAGATGGCATAGAACCAGAATTTACAGGGATAGAATTTCTCTCAGAGATTCTCACTGAGAACACTTCCTACTGGGTAGAAGCTGAGTCGGGCAATTGTCTTAGTGAAAGAGTTGAAATTTTAGTTATAGTAAATCCAATACCTGATGCACCTTCAGCAACAACGCCCCAGCAAATCACATCAGAAGGTAATACGCTGGCAGACCTAGTGGTGGATGCTAGTGGTGAGCTAACTTGGTATTCTGACGAAACATTGTCGATTGAACTGGATGAGTCTACGTCGCTCGAAGATGGCATGACCTACTTTGTAACACAGACAATTGACGGTTGTGAGAGCGATGCAGCACTTATTTTAGTAGAGTTCACAGTAGGTCTAGAAGAGAAACAATTGAAAGGCCTCAAGGCATACCCTAATCCCGTGAAGGATTTTCTCACAATTGATACAGGTGAAAACAGAGTTGAACGAATTCAAGTATTCAATGTTCTTGGAGAGCTAATCCTAGATATTGAAAAAGAAGCGAATAGAATATCTTCGATTGACTTTAATTCCACTTCCCCAGGAATATACATTCTCCATGTAGACACTCAAGCCGGTTATTACCAGTTGCGGGTAATAAAAGAATAAGCTCGAGTTAATTTTTAGACATCTGCCTTGGTTGGGCAGATTTACGCAACTTAACATGTAAGCATCAAGACTGGAGAATTCGAAAGTCCGGGGCATTGTCCCGGATTTTTTCATTTTACAAGCTTGTGCCAATCTTTGAGTTTATTATCCTGAACGACTGGTTAGGAAAATGGGTGGAGTTACTGAGATGGTAGTCTAGAGTAGTTGGTCGTTAGTAGTGAGTTTTAGAGATACTTTAAATGAGATCACTCCACCACCAGCTTTTTGACGCCCACTCCTTCTTCCGAAAGAATGGAAACCACGTAAAGCCCCTTGGGTAAGTCGCTTAGATCAAGTTGGGTTTTCTCGCTATCTAAGGGCTGCGCAAAAACTTCCTGTCCATTCAGATTCAATACGCGTAGTTCTGCTCGGGTTGGAGAATCAAAAGTGATGTAAACGATGGATGAACTCGGGTTTGGAAAAAGCTCAAATGCAACGACGTTTTCGATATCCTTTGTAGATGTAGCGATTGGTACGCAGAACTGGTCTGGCACGGGGTTGATGTAGTTATCGAAACACATTAACTCAGAACCTGACCCAATAAATTGATGGAATGGAGTCACAATCCCATTCAAGCTACCAACTCCTTCAATGAATATGAACGGCGGTCCAGCAATTTCAATAACTCGTCTCTCCATTCCGAAATACTCTTGGTAATAGACGTCACTTACAACTGACTCCGAATCCACTTCCCCAAAAAACATTACATCAACCATATCACCGATCTCCAGTGAAAAGTCATAAAGTAGAATCTCTTCCTCCCCCAAGAGTTGATAGACCTTCTTTTCAATCACATCTTCTCGAAGGAAGATGTCCGTTTCAAAGACCTCCGGAGAAGTAGCAAACGGCCAACAAAATGGACCGTCGTTTACAGGATAAATATTCTGTCTGGTAAATCTCTTATAAACTATGCCGTTTATAGAAGTGTCAGAACTCAGATTTAGCCGATGGGCGCTGACTAAGTCACACTCAGCCGTACCTGCATAGTTACCTACTTGCCAGAAATTTCCCGGCTGTAAAAGGGGAATATAATCTTGCGCCGAAGTGGAGAAATAGACTGATATGGCAATAAGTGAGAGTAAAAGTTTT
This sequence comes from Bacteroidia bacterium, assembly GCA_030427905.1. Taxonomy (GTDB): domain Bacteria; phylum Bacteroidota; class Bacteroidia; order Flavobacteriales_D; family Cryomorphaceae; genus CBDDKU01. Next base: position 1,111,979 of record JAUICL010000001.1, on the reverse strand, counting down.
TTCATCGTTTTCTATATTAATAGGTTGTCATCTCCGTCACAACCATCTTCAATTAACCACCATTTTCTTAACCACTGTGCCTTTCCTTGTTTCTACCGAAACAAAATAAAGCCCCTTGGGCAAACGACTCGTATCCAATCTTAGGTTTTCACCGTTTAGTTCGTGACTTTGCAAGAGTGCACCAGCTAAGTTTAAAATCTTGACATTTCCACTATTTAAGCCATCGATAGAGATGTTTACGAAATCCGAAACGGGATTAGGCCACAGCTTAATTTTATTACTGAGTGCTGACTGATTCTCCGTATCCAACACGCCTAGCTTTAGCCGTACCACACTATACTGCGTTTCGCCCATAAAGGAGCTAAAAGCTCCTCCAATAAGTAAATCTCCGTTGTCAAACTCATGCACAGTCTGTATGGAAGGCATCTCAATGCTTTGAAAAGGGCTATAGTCATTTACCGTTGCTCCCTGCCCCTGGAAGAAATGGTCCTGGATCTCTCCACTGTCATTCACCACCGTGATACATGCCTGAGGTATTTCGTCATAATGGCTAAAACCTCCAATTATTAGATAGTTTCCTGGATTCGATTCTAATTCAAGGGCACTGAGTGCACCAGTGTATTTAAACTGATATTCGTCAGGGTAATTCTTCTTGAGCAATCTCGATGTAAAGCTATCATCTACAGCCCCATTGGGTAGTAAGCGGATCATCTGAATGGTATCTGTGGGATTTTCCTGCAAGCGCATCTTAAATCCACTAACCCAAACCCTGCTTTGGCTATCAACCAAAAAGATATCTTCATTAGCTACACCAGGCCCTGCATACACAAAGGGTGAAACAAATTCCGTATCAACTTGAAAATCGGGCGTAAGCTTGGCGACGTGGTTGGTTTCATGCCCATTGATGGCCGTAAAACCGCCCGATATATACCAGGATCCATCAGGGGATGGAAAAATACGACGAACCATTCCACCTCCATTATTGGGTGTGATATCGATAGCGGGGAAGTCAGAGTCATGGCTCCCATCTTCCAAAAGCCGACAAACACCTCGCAGCAACCCAGGTTGCAGGGTATCGGTCGCAATGGCTCCGCCGATCAATAAACTCCCATCTTCCTGCTGGTGTATATCCCAGAGACGCTGAACATTGTATGGGTTACTAGTGCCCCCAATAAAGTAATCAGACCAAAAATCTCCGTATTCGTATGACCAGGGTGTTCCATCTAAAAGGATTTTGAAAGCACTGTAACCTGTCGTAAAAACATAGCCATCATTCTGTGGAATTATTTCTCCTACCGAATTTTCATACTCCACACCCCATTCACCATCCCAACCTCCATTATCATTTATCATTCCATAAGCTGTCTGAACAGCGCCATCGACGAAAATATTATCAACCCCCCCTACAACCAAGATACGCCCATCATCTAGAAAATGAAAGTCTAATACACCGTGATGTGATCTAAATAATTCCCCCGTACTAAACCCTTCATCAACGGTATAGGTAGGTAATTGCCCACATGAAATAAAAAAGCAGAACACACTCACTAGTGTGAGCGCATTCCGCTTTATATTCTTATTTCTGGTGGCCATTGACTTAATGTTGAACCATAAATTTACCAGATTTTATGGTCTCGTATGTCTGTAGGAAGACGCCAAAGTCAGAGATTATTCTTTTCATCGCAATTTCTGTTTCTACCAAGATATGCAATTCAAGGAGAAGGATAAAAAGTGTGACGAACAAAACTCTTCGTCAAGAAAACTCCAATATTTCGAATGGAGCCATTAAAATATGGGAATACTGATCAAGTCAGCTAATGTGCTAGTTTGGGGTGAGGTTCTTATAGGCTCTTTGTTGGACCTTGGGATTTACCAACACTTTTATTACAGCCTTGGTTAAACTGGCTTTAAATCTGACCATATGAACTACGACTTCTTCTTGACTGCGAAGTGTTGTAGAATATCTTCCCAAAGCATTTGGAACAGTGAGTTCCACATATTCTCTTCCGCTAGTTTTATAGTTTATACCCGTCACACCAGACATTCTACTTCGTGAAATCGCATTTCCCGTTTCCGCATCGATGAGCATAAAGTTTGGCAAATCATCTGTGATATAATCCATGCTGTTTGGCTTATCATCAACGAATTCTAACTTGATATACAAATATCGATCGTCCAGACTGTTCTTCGCGTCAATGATTTCTTTAACATCAGAGATAAACTTATATGGATGAGGATATACTTTTTCTAGATCCTCCTTTGAGTATTTGTCAGATTCAGGCAAAAGCAGTGTTTTCGAATCTAAAAACGCACTCAAAGACTCTCTATCATATTCATTTCTCCAACCCATTTTCACCTTGATTTTTTGGATTAAATAAATGATATCTCCTTCCTGAATTAGGCCGGTATCATCCGAGACCTTATACACCTCATTGGCAGTTTTAACATTTCTATACTTATTGAAATAGGTCTGCTCAAAATCAAAGAAGATAAAACTGATTTTATGCAATTGCCCATGAGAGCCCCGCATGGCCACATATTTTTCCTTTTTATAATCGGACAAATTGTTGAAGTCAGCATTCGACATGACCTGAAACGGAGTTTTATCCCAATGCTTGGTGAAAGATTCGGCGACCATCGTGTTCACGTGATTCATTTCTTCGTAGAATGCTTCCACGGCCGCTTTTCCTCCTTTTGATTCTAACTTCTCGACTACTTTTTCATCAGCAATAAACGGGATCCAGACTAGGGTTCGCTTCTCGAATTCTCCGCTAAAATTAAATTTATCTTTTGCCCAAATTTGTGTGCATACCAATAGACAAATGGCAAGTATTGAAAGTCCTATCTTCATATCTCATCTAAATGTAGGAGACAATGATACAATTTCGTCAGAACTTGCTCTAGTGATGATTTTCTCCCTGTTAAACTTTTGTTAACGAAACCATCTCCCCGCACAAACGTTCTACTTTTACCTTCGACAAAAAATTGAACACTATGAAAAATCTTTTTCTCTCATTTGTGATGCTCGTTTTTGCTGCATCTACATCATTTGCACAACAATCGGAAGGAACACCCCTAACTGGTGGCCCAGCGATTTCGATTGACAAAGACGTACACGATTACGGAACAATCAAACAAGGCGCCAACGGTACTTGTGAATTTGAAATTACAAACACAGGTTCTGAGCCATTGATTATTTCAAGAGCGAAAGGATCTTGTGGATGTACAGTACCTGAGTGGCCAAAAGAGCCAATCATGCCTGGTACCAGCGCTGTAATGACAGTGCGCTACGACACCAAGCGTGTAGGACCAATCAACAAGTCGGTTACCATCACGTCTAACGCTACTGGTAGCGAGACTAAAGTGGTTCGAATCAAAGGAAATGTATTGGCTTCTTCAAACAAAGAAGATGCACCTGTGAAGATGACTCCAGGAGCTCCTGTAAAGCAATAATCACGTAGAAAAATAAAAAGCCGCCTCGATTTGCGCCACCGCTAAAGCTATAGCGGCACGCGGTCGTGGCGGCTTTTTTATATCCATTTTTTTCGGATTTTTGCGGCTCAAAAGTTTTTTAGAATGCCCAAGTTATCTCAAAAAGCTGCGGCCATGCCCGCTTCTCCCATCCGTAAGCTCATGCCATACGCCATGAAAGCCAAAGCAGATGGGGTCAATATACTCCACCTGAACATCGGTCAGCCCGATATCAAGACACCCGACGTGGTAATTGAACGGATGAAACACATCGACCGAAAGGTGATCGAATACTCCAATTCGGAAGGATTTGAAGGCTACCGCCAAAAACTGGCCGAATACTACCAGGGTCACGGAATTCCGGTGAGCACAAGCGATATCATGATAACTACTGGCGGTTCTGAAGCGCTGACCTTCGCGATGATGACCTGTTTTGATCCGGGTGAAGAAGTGATTATTCCTGAGCCGTACTACGCCAACTACAGCGGTTTTGCCACCATGGCGGGGATCAAAGTGGTGCCGATCACCACTAAAATCGAAGAAGGATTTAGCCTTCCGGGAGCCGAAGCATTCGAAGCCTTGATCAATGAAAAAACCAAAGGGATCGTTCTTTGCAATCCGGGTAACCCTACGGGATACCTGTACTCACGCGAAGAGCTGGAGAAGATCAGCGCCCTTGTCAAGAAGCACGATCTCTTCTTAATTGCCGACGAAGTGTATCGAGAATTCTGTTACGACGGAAACCACCCATTCAGCGCCTACAACTTGGATGGAATCGACCAAAATGTGATCTTGGTTGATTCGGTATCGAAGCGGTACTCGATGTGTGGCGCGCGAATCGGTGCGATGATCACGCGAAACACGGATGTGCACAACTCGGCGATGAAATTCGCACAAGCGCGTTTGAGCCCACCTACGTTCGGGCAGATTGCTTCAGAAGCCGCCCTCGAAACCCCACAGTCTTACTTCACCGATGTGATCGAAGAATACGTGGAAAGAAGAAATTTCATGGTCGATGGCTTGAATGAAATTGACGGGGTGCTTTGCCCAAAACCAAAGGGAGCATTCTACGCCATGGCCAAGCTGCCGATCGATAGCTCTGATAAGTTTTGTCAGTGGCTACTCGAGTCATTCCGTTTGAACAACGAAACGGTGATGTTGGCTCCGGGTAGCGGTTTCTACATTACCGAAGGATTGGGCGCTCAGGAAGTGCGTATCGCCTACGTTTTGGAGAAAGAAGATCTTAAACGCGCGCTGGCCATTATCAAACAAGCTTTAACCGAATACCCTGGCCACACGAACTGATCGGCCATAAATCATAACTTCGCTCTCATGACTCAAGAAAACAATCAAGTTTCGGCTTTCCTCAATCGCTTAAGCGAATCGGCTACACTGGCCATGACCAGGAAAAGCCGCGAGCTTCAGGCTAAGGGTATCGACGTGGTAAACCTAAGCCTGGGTGAACCCGATTTCGAAACGCCCGACTTTATAAAAGGCGCGGCCAAAGAAGGGATCGATCAGAATTTCACCCACTACATGCCCGTGCCGGGCTACCAGGATTTTCGCGAGTCGATTTGCAAGAAATTCAAACGAGATAATGGCTTGGAATTCACTCCTGACCAAATCGTGGTTTCGACTGGAGCAAAACAGTCTATCGTAAACATCGTTTTGGCTACGGTGAGCGAAGGCGATGAAGTAATCTTGCCTGCACCGTACTGGGTGTCGTACATCGAAATGGTGAAAATGGCAGGCGCTACGCCGGTGGTTATCTCTACAGACATCGCCGCCGATTACAAAATAACGCCGGCTCAGCTTGCCGATGCGATCACCGAATGCACCAAGCTTATGATCTTCAGCTCGCCTTGCAACCCGAGTGGATCGGTGTACAGCGAAGCTGAGTTGAATGCCCTTGCCGACGTTATGGTCGACCATCCACAGATGACTATCGTGAGTGATGAGATTTATGAGCACATCAACTACACCACCGCACATTGTAGCCTCGGGTCTATTGAAAAGATAAAAGATCGCGTAGCCACAGTGAACGGAGTTTCAAAAGCATTTGCAATGACTGGGTGGAGAATCGGGTATATGGGAGCGCCACTTTGGCTCGCCAATGCCTGTAGCAAACTCCAAGGCCAATTTACATCAGGAGCATCGGGAATCTCGCAGCGCGCCGCCAAAGCCGCTGTTGAAGCTTCTCCATCGGTTACCGACGATATGAAAGCCCAGTTTGAAAAGAGACGTGGGTTTATGAAAACAGCGCTTGAAGCAATTCCCGGTTTTGAAGTGAACGAGCCGGAAGGAGCTTTTTATATGTTCCCGAAGATTTCGAGCCTTTTTGGTAAGAAATTTCAAGATACCGTGATCGCCAATAGCGACGATCTGGCCGAATACATCCTTACGGAAGGGCACGTAGCCACGGTGAGTGGTGCAGCTTTTGGTTCACCAGATTGTCTCCGTATTTCTTACGCCGCTTCGATGAGCGATTTGGAGAAAGCCACCGAACGCATTCTAAACGCCATTTCTAAATTGAGCTAAAATGGATGCAGCGAGCCTAAGGGAAGCCTTCGACAAGTTTGATGATCTAACGGTAATGGTGATCGGCGATGTCATGGTCGACTCATACCTCTGGGGAAAAGTAGATCGTATTTCACCTGAAGCCCCCGTTCCCATTGTTCGGGTTACGAAAAAAGAAAATCGCCTGGGAGGTGCTGCCAACGTGGCGCTCAACGTAGCGTCGCTTGGAGCCAAGCCCTTGATCTGCGCCGTAGCCGGCCGTGATTCTTCTGGCGAAATCATGACCCAGCTTATGGAAGAAGGCGGCATGTCTTCGGCTGGAGTGGTGCACAGTGCCGACCGACCAACTACGGTCAAAACGAGAGTGATTAGCCAAGATCAGCACATTGTGCGGGTGGATGAAGAATCGCTTGCTCCGCTAAATGAGCGCGAAGAAACTGAGTTTTTGAGCCGGGTGAAAAGCCTGATCGAAACCCAGGCGCCCAACGTGATTCTTTTCGAAGATTACAACAAAGGAGTGCTTACACCCAATGTGATTACAGGAGTAATCGAAATGGCGAAGGAGCACGACATCCCCACCACAGTTGATCCCAAAAAAGACAACTTTTTTGCCTACCAAGGTGTTACGCTATACAAGCCAAACTTGAAGGAGCTCACTGAAGGCCTGAAGGTGGATATCGACAAAAGCGATTTGGAGACCTTGAAGTCTGCAGTGAATGAACTTGAAGATCGCATTGGAAATGAAATTTCGTTGATCACCTTGAGCGAACTCGGCGTATTTGTGCAAGGAAGGGGCGTTTCTACGCGAATTCCGGCACACATCCGCAACATCTCTGATGTTTCGGGAGCCGGCGATACAGTCATCAGCGTTGCTTCAATCGGATTGGCGCTCGGTCTAGACATCGAAACGATAGCAAGCCTGGCCAACCTAAGCGGTGGTCTGGTCTGCGAAAAGGTGGGAGTCGTTCCCATCGACAAACAACAATTACTCGAGGAAGCTATCAAGCACCTCGCTTAAAAAAGAAAGCGTCTAAAGCGCATGAAACACGATACGGTTACCCCCTACGAGTCGGAAGCTTCCAAGAAGGAGCAAGTTGCTGAGATGTTTGACAACATCGCGGCCAAGTACGATTTTCTCAATCACTTTCTTTCGGCGGGAATAGATAAGCGGTGGCGGAAAAAGGCCATCAAAGAATTGGCCGAACTGGAGCCCAAACAGATCTTGGATGTGGCCACGGGTACGGGCGATTTCGCTTTTGAAGCCATGAAGCTCAATCCAGACAAGTTGACGGGAATTGACATTTCTGAAGGTATGCTCAAGGTGGGGCGTGAGAAAATCAAAGCTCGAAGCATGGAGTCCAAAATGGAGTTCTTGCACGGTGATTCTGAAGCTCTTCCTTTCGATGACAACACCTTCGATGCAGTAACTGTGAGTTTCGGAGCTCGAAATTTTCAGAACTTGAAAAAAGGGCTTTCTGAAATCTACCGGGTCTTGAAGCCGGAAGGCAAACTGGTAGTCTTGGAATTTTCCAAACCCAGAAAGTTCCCACTCAAGCAGCTCTATTTTTTCTATTTCAAAGCTATTCTCCCAGTTATCGGAAAGGTCGTATCGAAAGACAATTCGGCCTACACCTATCTGCCCGATTCGGTGATGGCATTCCCCGAAGGAAAAGCCTTTAACGAGATCATGGGAAGCCTAGGCTACACGGAAGTCAAGGACCGTGCACTTACCGGCGGAATCGCTTCGATCTATACCGGACGAAAATAATTGGTGGTATATTGCGTTCATAGAGCGTCACAGAAAATGGAACTTTTCAAGCGCATATTTCTACTCGTATTAATCGTTTGCAGCACAGCGTCTGCATTCGGTCAGGGGCGCTATAAGCCAAAAAACCTGGGGAGTTTCGACAAGAAAAAATACCACTTCGGGTTTTTGCTTGGATTCAACAGCGCCGATATGATCATCGATCGCAAAGCTTCTTTCGAAGATCAGGATTCACTTCTTTCGGTGAATACAAACAATCAGCCGGGATTCAACCTGGGGATTATCGGGTCCTTGAATCTCAACAAGAATATTTCGGTGCGCTTCATCCCTACCCTGAGTTTCGAAGATCGGGCGCTGACATACGTCTTTTTGGGAGAGTCTCGACCTTTTCCAGAAGCCGACTCTACAGTCACTTTTGAAAAGCGGATTGAATCTACCTACATCGATTTCCCCATCAACTTTAAGTTTCGAACCGATCGTCTGGGCAATTTTGCAGCCTACGCCGTGGCTGGATGCCGCTACCGCATAGACATGCAATCGGAGAAAGACGTGAAAAACGAAATAGCAGACGAGATTTTGGTAAAAACCGAACGGAATGACTTCTCAGTTGAGTTCGGCGGGGGATTTGATTTCTTCCTGCCCTATTTCAAGTTCGGAATCGAATTCAAAATGGCCACCGGCGTCCGCAACTTGCTCGTTCCAGAAGACACCCAGTTTTCGAACCCCATTGACTCCATGCGTAGCCGCACGTTTTTGCTGACACTTACTTTTGAAGGATAGGTAGTCAGAGTGAGAGCGAGAGTGAAGGAGAGTGAGAATGAGAGCGAGCTGAGCTGGAAGCGAACGACGAAGGCGTATTGACAGCGACGCAGGAGTTCGTCAGTAGATAAAATCCAAGTGCCATCAATTTTGACTACCTTTTTGGAGTCGTGCGCAAAATAATCCCATACAAAGGTCACCTTAAAGATTACGCCAGGAAGCTCCGCAACAACATGACTAAGGGTGAAATTGCACTTTGGAAAGAAGTGAAGGGTAAAAAACTGGGATATCGATTTAGCAGGCAAATCCCGATAGATGGTTTTATCGTCGATTTCTACTCGAAAGACTTGCGGCTTGCAATAGAAGTCGATGGCGGATACCACTTCAGTGAAGATCAAATCGAGAAAGACAAGGTAAGACAAGAACGATTGGAACTTCTAGGGGTCAAGGTTATTCGGTTTACAGACAGCGATGTGCAGTCAAATTTGACATGGGTTGTCGAAGAAATCAAAAGGGAAATTGGGTTCATTGAAGAGGTGAGAACCGAAAAGTGATACTACTCTTCTAAAATAGTGGTGGGTAACCCACCCCCAGAACCCCTCCGCGGAGGGGATGATCTGGGATTGCAACAAGCAATATTTATTTAAACAACAGATTAGGTTAACATAAAAGCCGTTGAATGCCGTCTCTCACTGAAGGACTCGCTAAACTTTTGTAATTCAAATCATTAACCACAGAACTGAAACCTAACCGAATTTCATGAGTTAGGTTCGTAACCCTTTCAAAGACGCATAATTCTTTGCAAATCCCAAATGCCCGGGACCTATGTATTCTAAATCGATCATTTTAAGCAGAATCTGGAAATAATCGGAATCTTCCCCTCCGCGGAGGGGTTCTTGGGGTGGGTCCAATCCTCACCATCCAAACCACCCCACTGAACCCAATAGAACCACTCTGCTTCAAATTCCCGTTCTCAACGAACCGCTCCGCACTTATCAGCACTTCCGCTAGCGCGTCAGCTTGCTGCTTAAATCGTACCTTCGCCAACTCTCAAAAGCCCTATGTCTAAAACCATCGAAATAGCCATCCGCCCCGAGCAGGTCGAAAACGAAAAAGCGATCTTGGAAGCCCTGATCAAACAAGGGATGCCGGCTGATGCTCAGTACAAGCTACTTCGTAGATCGATCGACGCGCGCAGAAAGCCCATCGTCTATAGGTTTCGGTGTGAGTACTGGGTGAAGGGAGAAAAAATGCCCACAGAAAATTTCGAGCTGTCGCAAAACGAAGTGTCAGGCGCTGAAGAAGTCTATATCGCTGGAAGCGGCCCTTGTGGGCTATTTGCTGCCATAGAGCTCATCGCCCTCGGATTGCGGCCAATCGTGCTAGAGCGTGGAAAAGACGTGCGATCGAGAAGACGGGATTTGGCGGCTTTGAACAAAAGCCACATTGTAAACCCCGAATCGAATTACTGTTTTGGAGAAGGTGGCGCCGGAACCTACAGCGATGGAAAGCTCTACACACGTTCCAAAAAGCGCGGTAGCGTTCAAGAAGTGTTGAACTATCTTATCGCTTTTGGTGCCGATCCCGATATCGCGGTCAACACGCACCCCCATATCGGTACCAATAAACTCCCGAAGATTATCACATCGATCAGAGAGTATATCGAGTCGCACGGTGGAGAAGTGCGATTTGACACAAAGCTCACAGACATAGCAACTGAAAGTGGCAAACTCAAGAAAATTCAATTGAACGGCAGCGATTGGGTGGACTGCAAACACCTTGTTTTGGCTACCGGTCACTCGGCGCGCGACATCTTTGAGCTGCTTCACAGACGTAGCGTATCGATAGAAGCGAAACCCTTTGCACTTGGTGTGCGGGTGGAGCATCCACAAGAAGTCATCGATCGCATCCAGTATAAATGCGACACCCGAGGAGAATTCCTACCGCCAGCACCTTACAGCGTCGTGCAGCAAGTGGAAGGTCGCGGTGTTTATTCCTTCTGTATGTGTCCTGGTGGAATTATCGCACCTTGCGCCACAGCACCTGAAGAGATCGTGACTAACGGGTGGTCCCCATCAAAACGAAACAACCCCTACGCCAATTCGGGAATGGTGGTAGCCATCCAGCCCGAAGACTTTCATAAATCTGGAACCCCTTCCCCACTCGATGCATTAGCCTACCAGGCTGCCGTCGAGAAAAAGGCGTGGCAAATCGGTGGTGGTGGCCAGATTGCTCCTGCTCAGCGATTAGTCGATTTCACCCAAAAGAAGGTAAGTGCAGACTTACCTACATGCAGCTATCAGCCCGGGCTCGCTTCGGCAGAACTGAGAAATGTCCTTCCACAAGAAGTATCATTTCGACTTTCGGAAGCGCTGAAAGCCTTTGGAAAAAAGATGAAGGGCTACTACACCAACGAGGCTGTGCTCGTTGCGACCGAATCGAGGACATCATCGCCAGTACGCATTCCACGTACCAAGGAATACGTCCACCCAGAAGTTGCTGGTCTTTACCCCGCAGGTGAAGGTGCTGGCTACGCCGGCGGAATCATCTCGGCCGCTATTGACGGACAGAATTCGGCTCGAGCTATTGCCCAATCTTTGGGTGTTGCCGTCGAAATTCAGAAGTAATAATCGAAGCAGACACGGCTACATTAAGCGACTCACCACTACCGAACTGCGGTATGGCAATAGACTTGGCATCCAATGCCCTGATCTCCTGACTCACTCCATGCGATTCAGACCCCATGACCAGGGTGAATACTGACGGAAACTCGAGATCGTAAATGGATTCCCCACCCATATCGGCATAGAGCACGGGGTGGTTTTCGGGGCGCTGACTCAGGAGTTCGGCGAGATCACCGTACTGCGTTTTCACCCGAAAAACACTGCCCATGGTGGCCTGTACCACTTTTGGATTGTATTGATCTACCGTTCCAGAGCCGCAGATGAGCTGATCAATTCCAAACCAATCGCACATGCGGAAAATCGTTCCCAGATTGCCCGGATCAGAAACCCCGTCGAGGGCAACGACTGGTTTCGACCAATCGATGGGCTTCGAATCATTCAATTGAGAGCAAACAGCCAGAATCCGATTCGCTGTTTTAAACGAAGACATCTGCTGAAGTTCTCGCTCCGAAGTCTGAAAGCTTCGTTGGGGAAGGCGAAATGAAAAACCTGATGAATCTCCTATAAAAGCACAAATCTCAACATTCACTCCAGCCTTCACTGCTTCTTCAAACATCTTTGTGCCTTCCACCACAAAACAACGATTCGCATCTCGGTATTTTTTTTGTTTCAGAGAATTGATAAACTTTGATTGGGTTTTGGTTAATTTCCCCGTCATTTCAGGCATACTATCCGATTGCAATTCAGATTTAGGCATAGCTCAATATACGTTTTCGCACTCATTTTGAGTGGGCTTCTGTTGGCTTCGTGTTCTCCAACTCGGCGTTTGAATCAGGGCGAATATCTGCTGAAAAAGAATGAAATCAAACTGGAAGATGATATAAAAGCCAGTAGAGAAGACCTGTTGGAAACGGTTCGGCAAAAGCCCAACAGAAAACTCCTAGGTTTCGTCCCCTTCTATCTTTGGGCTTACAATGTGCCGAATCCGGAAAAATTTGATGAGCGCAATAAGAAAAGGCTGAAGAAACACGAAAAGCGAAATGACAAGCGAGCGGAGAAAGGAAAAGCGCCAGTTCCTTTTAAACCGGCAGGCTCGTGGTGGCGAGAAACGGTAGGTGAGCCACCTGTAGTGTTCGACTCTGCTTCTACCATAAGAAGCGAAGAGCAAATCAAAACCTATTTGGTAAAGCACGGTTGGTTCAATGCCGAAGTTCAAGCAAGTATTCGGCAAAAAGGAAAACGGGCAATGGCCGTAACTTATCATATCACGGGTCATGAACCGTACAAGATCCGTAGAATCAACTTCAAGATTCCCGATAATAAACTCGAACAGCTCACACTCGAATCGCGAGCTCAGCGATCTAATCTGGTAGAAGGCCAGCAATTCAACATCGACAAACTCGACACTGAAAGAGAGCGGCTGAACAGCTATTTCCGAAACAGGGGCTACTTCAATTTCAATAAGGAACTCATCTATTTTGACGTCGATAGCAACTTGAGTAATCATCAAGTAGATCTCACTTTGGGGATCGTGCCACGAAAAATTCCTTCGCCAGGTGACCCCGACTCCCTGCTTGTGGTCCCATACAAGCGCTACAAAGTGAGAGACATTCGCATTGTAGACAATCCATCAGACCGCAAGGCTGTGGTGACGGAAGTAGATACCGTGCAGGTAAAGGAGTACACGGTAATTGACCAACACCAACTGAATGTAAAACCGAGAATTCTCGGACAAAATATCCTGTTTAAACCGAACGACTACTATCAGATTGACAATGTGACCAGGACCTATCGAAGGCTTAGCTCCCTTCCCATAGTCGGTGGAACGAGAATCCAGTTTATTCCCTTGTCGGAGGATATTGACAACCGCGATCTCAATTGCCTAATCACCGTCACACCGGCCAAAAAGCAAAATTTCTCCCTGGAGTGGAAAGGAACCAACCGCGGGGGATTCTTAGGTATTGCCGGATCGGCAGGATACCAAAACAAGAATATTTTTGGTGGAGCGGAAAAGCTCGACATCAATGTTTCAGGAGGAGTGGAAGCCCAGCAGCTACTGACTTCTTCTGAATCGGGTGGTGATGTAAATAGCAATCTTTACTTCAACACCTTAGAATTTGGACCAGAAGTGGCCATTACCTTCCCAAAGTTTTTGCTTCCCATCAAGAGCGATCGTTTTGCGAAGTCGGCCAACCCGAAAACAACGCTTCGTGCCAACTTGAGCTACCAGCGGCGGCCCGATTACGAGCGTACCCGTTCTTTTGGGTCGATAGCTTACGGTTGGTCTGAAACTGATGAAAAGGATTGGATGATCGCTCCGTTGGAAGTTAGTTTGATCAAAATCTACCGCTCAGAGGCCTTTGATGAGCAACTCGAAGAGATTGGCGACCCCTTCCTGATCAATAGTTTTCAAGACCACTTTATCGTAGACACCCGAATTGCCTATACCCTCAATACCCAAACTCCTGGTTCACGGAAACGAAACTTCTGGTTTTATCACGCAGAGATCGAGAGTGCTGGAAATGTACTTCGCGGGCTATTTAATCTTTTTGATGCACCCACCGATGAAGACGGAAACTACGAGATACTCGACATCAATTTTGCTCAATACCTAAAAACCCTGCACGATCTCAGGTACTATCGCATCCACAACCCGAAGATGAGTACGGCTTATCGGATTTCTGGGGGGATTGGAATCCCCTTCAAAAACCTCAACGTACTCCCGTTTGAGAAGAGCTTTTTTGGGGGTGGTGCCAACGACATCCGCGCTTGGCAAGCTCGTACCTTAGGCCCCGGTTCATACCGCGATCCGGAACGAAATTTCGATAAAATCGGTGATATCCTGATCGAAGCCAACGTGGAATACCGCTTCAACTTAATTGACGTATTGGAGGGAGCCCTTTTTGTGGATGCTGGAAATATCTGGACCATTCAAGCCGATGATGCCCGTCCGGGAGCTGATTTTGAAGCCGATCGATTCTTGAGTGAAATTGCCGTAGGTGCCGGTGTCGGTGCTCGACTCAATTTCGACTTCTTTCTTATTCGTCTCGATTTAGCCTTGCAGCTAAAAGATCCAGCGCTCGACCCAGGTGAACGGTGGCTCTTCCAGCCAAAGGAAAAGTACAACGACTACATCAGAGATTTGAATGAAGATCGCGGGCCGGGTGAGCAACTTTCACCTTATGCTTGGAGGTGGAACATTAATATAGGTATTGGGTATCCTTTCTGATACAGTCAAAAATTGGATGACATTTAAATATGTACTTAAGTGGTTGCTACGCAATATTCAAGATCAACCTAAAATTCAGAACGACCATTTCAATTCACCGAATGCATCATTACGAGAATCACCGAAAAAAAGATTTTATAGCTTTGTCGCAGAATCTTAACGCATGGGTTGGTTTAAAAGGATAAAAGAAGGAATCACCACATCAACCAAGGACAAGAAGGAAACCCCTGAAGGTCTGTGGTATAAGTGCCCGGAGTGCAACACGGTAGTAAGTACCGAAGAGCACATGGAGCATATGTGGGTTTGCAGCGAATGCGGACACCACGACAGAATCGGGAGCCATGAATATTTTGAAGTGCTTTTCGATGACGGAAAGTACACCGAGTTTGGCAAGACCATGTCGTCTGGCGATCCGCTAAAGTTTACAGACACCAAAAAGTATCCCGACCGCATCAAAGCGAGCCAAAAGAAAACTGGACTCAAAGACGCCATCCGCACAGCTCATGGAAAACTGGGTGGAAAGGAAGTCGTGATAGCATGTATGGATTTCAAATTCATTGGTGGATCGATGGGATCGGTAGTCGGTGAAAAAATTTCAAAAGCCATCGACATGGCCATCAAGCGCAAAGCTGGTTTGATCATTATCTCAAAATCGGGTGGAGCGCGAATGATGGAAGCGGGATTCTCGCTTATGCAAATGGCTAAGACATCAGCTAAGCTCACCTTGCTTTCGGAAGCTAAACTTCCGTTTATCTCATTTCTCACTGACCCAACTACGGGTGGAGTCACAGCTAGTTTTGCCATGCTGGGCGACATAAACATCGCTGAGCCAGGAGCGCTTATCGGCTTTGCCGGACCGCGTGTCGTGAAAGAGACCATTGGAAAAGACCTTCCCGAAGGCTTCCAAACAAGCGAGTTCGTACTCGAACACGGATTCTTGGACTACATCGTTCACCGTCATCAACTCAAAGAAAAATTGAGCATGTCGCTCGACTTCTTTGCCATTCCTGCTTGATAACGAGAAAATAAGTCTATATTTGCACTCGATTTTAGATCGCATTACAAACATTTAAAAGGAATTTTGATATGTATCTATCAACTGAAAAGAAAAAAGAAATTTTCAAGCAACACGGGAAGTCTGAAGCAGACACCGGTTCTTCTGAAGGCCAAATCGCCTTGTTTACTTACAGAATCAACCACCTTACTGAGCACTTGAAGCAGAATCGCAAAGACTTCAACACGGAGCGTTCTCTTATTGCATTGGTAGGAAAGCGTAGAAGACTACTCGACTACTTGAAGAAAAAAGATATTGAGCGTTACCGTGCTATCATTAAGGAGCTAGGTATCCGTAAATAATCTGAGCGCAAGCTCAAAAGACGTACTGAAGAGAGGCAATTGGTTGAAATACCGTTGCCTCTTTTTGTTTATATATTGGATATAAAAGGAATAATAGATAACAAAGATGAATTACGATTTAAAAAGTAAAACAATCGATTTGGGAGATGGAAAGGCCATTACCCTCGAGACTGGCAAGCTCGCTAAACAAGCCAATGGATCGGTAATGCTCCGCATGGGCGATACCATGATCCTCGCAACAGTTGTATCAAACAAAGAAGCTAAGGATGGAATTGACTTCCTTCCGCTTACGGTAGATTACCGTGAGAAGTACGCTTCTACTGGACGTTTCCCAGGTGGTTTCTTCAAAAGAGAAGCGCGCCCAAGCACGCACGAAATCCTAACGATGCGTTTGGTAGACCGTGCATTGCGTCCTTTGTTTCCAGATGACTACCACGCAGACACGCAAGTGATGCTTGCATTGATGTCTTCCGATAAAGAAAACCAGCCAGATGCCCTTGTATGTCTTGCGGCTTCTGCAGCACTCGCTGTTTCAGACATCCCGTTCAACGGACCTGTTTCTGAAGTACGTGTAGCGCGTATCGATGGCAAATTTGTCATCAACCCAACTTTCACAGAACTCGAAGCTGCCGACATGGATATGATCGTAGCCGGTACTGCCAGCAGCATTGTGATGGTAGAAGGTGAAATGAGCGAAGTGAGCGAAGACGAAATGGTTGACGCCATCGAGGCTGCGCACGCTGCGATCAAAGTTCACTGTCAGGCTATCGAAGAGTTTGGAGCTATGGTTGCCAAGTCTCAGCCTAAGCGTACTTACGAGCACGAAGTAAACGACGACGCCCTTAAGGCTGAAGTGATGGATGCTTGCTACCAGGCTTGCTACGACATTGCTAAGAAGCAATTGGGTAAAGAAGATCGCGGTGAAGCCTTTGGAGCTGTGCGCGATGAATTCTGCGCTAAATACTCTGAAGAAGAGTTGGCAGAAAAAGCTGAATTGATCAAGAAATACTTCAAGGCGGCTCAAAAGAAAGCGATTCGCGACCTTGTACTAAACGAAGGAATTCGTCTTGACGGTCGTTCGACTACCGACATTCGCCCAATCTGGACGGAAGTAGATTACCTACCTGGCACACACGGTTCATCGATCTTCACACGTGGTGAGACTCAGTCTTTGACCACGCTTACACTCGGTTCTAAAATGGACGAGCAGATGATCGACGACGCCCTTTACCAAGGAACTGAAAACTTCCTACTTCACTACAACTTCCCACCATTCTCGACTGGAGAAGCTTACCCAATCCGTGGTACATCTCGTCGTGAAATCGGTCACGGAAATCTAGCTCTTCGCGCATTGAAGCCGATGATTCCTGCTGCTCCTGAAAACCCTTACACAATCCGTTTGGTAAGTGACATTCTCGAGTCTAATGGTTCTTCATCGATGGCTACTGTATGTGCTGGAACACTAGCCTTAATGGATGGTGGTGTGAAAATAAAAGCACCTGTATCTGGAATCGCAATGGGATTGATCAGCGACGCTGAAACTGGTAAGTACGCTGTACTTTCTGACATCCTTGGAGATGAAGATCACTTGGGTGATATGGACTTTAAAGTAACGGGTACAGCTAAAGGTATCACGGCTTGTCAGATGGATATCAAAGTTGAAGGACTTAGCTTCGAAATCTTGAAGAAAGCACTATACCAAGCTCGCGATGGTAGATCACACATTCTTGGAGAGATGTTGAAGTCAATCGACCAACCGAGAGAAGACTACAAGCCACACGCACCGCGTATCATCTCTTTCATCGTACCGAAAGATATGATCGGAGCAATCATCGGACCTGGTGGAAAAATCATCCAGGAAATCCAAGCTACTACCAACACTGAAATCGTTATCGAAGAAGTGGAAGCTGGTGGAAAAGTGGATATCGTATCTGCCAACAAAGCAGACATCGATGCAGCTGAGAAGCGCGTGCGCAACATCGCATTCCCTCCTACTGCTGAAGTAGGTGAAGAGTACGAAGGAAAAGTTAAGTCAATCATGCCTTACGGTGCCTTCGTAGAAGTTGTACCAGGTGTAGATGGACTCCTTCACATCTCTGAATTGGAGTGGAGAAAAGTTGACAAAGTAGAAGACATCCTGAAAGAAGGAGAGTTGGTGAAGTTTAAGGTAATCGGTAAAGATCCGAAGACTGGAAAACTAAAACTTTCAAGAAAAGTTTTGCTTGAGCGTCCACCTCGCAAAGAGAAGCCGCAAGAAGCAGCCAACTAAGTCAACCCGACATATTAGCCCCTTTCTCATAAGCGAGATAAGCGGCCAAAATTTAAAGGTATCCGAGTTCGTTTTGTAACCAAAGCAGCTCGGATACCGTTTATATGGCCACTACTATCTACTACAATTTGTTTAAGTCTTATGAGACAGTTAAAAATAACGAAACAGGTCACGAACCGCGAAACAGCTTCACTAGATAAGTACCTTCTCGAAATAGGTCGAGTAGATCTTATCACTTCGGAAGAAGAAGTAGAGCTCGCCCGGCGGATCAAACTAGGTGACCAAGATGCCCTAGAGAAATTGACTAAGGCCAATCTTCGATTCGTGGTATCGGTATCGAAGCAATACCAAAACCAAGGTCTTACCCTCCCCGATTTAATAAACGAAGGAAATTTGGGTTTGATCAAGGCGGCACAACGCTTTGATGAAACTCGCGGATTTAAGTTTATCTCCTACGCCGTTTGGTGGATTAGACAATCGATTCTCCAAGCCTTGGCTGAGCAAGCGCGTATCGTGCGACTTCCGCTCAATAAGATCGGATCGCTCAACAAGATCAACCGCGCATTTGCCCAACTCGAGCAACAGTACGAGCGCCCACCTACTGCGGCTGAACTAGCCGAAGTGGTAGAGATGACTCCCGATGAAGTGCGTCAAGCGCTTTCAAACGCCGGACGACATATCTCAATGGATGCACCGCTCACGGCAGATGATGGAAATGGCGGAAACATGTACGACATCTATGAATCGACCGATATAGACCAACCCGATCACGATATGCTCAGCAAATCGCTGAAACTCGAGATCGAGCGATCGCTTCACACCCTTACGGCGCGAGAAGCCGATGTGGTTAAACTCTACTTCGGATTGATAGGTGAGCACTCACTGACTCTTGAAGAAATCGGAGAGCGATTTGGACTGACTCGCGAGCGCGTGCGTCAGATCAAAGAAAAAGCACTTCGCAGATTAAAGCACGCTTCGCGTAGCAACATCTTGCGATCTTACCTGGGATAATTCCCTATGCAAACAGAAAGGAAAAGGACCTCTTGAGAGGTCCTTTTTTTGTTTCTTTGCAAAAATTTTGCAGCCCATGTCACACCTGATCGCACCTTCAATTCTATCCGGAGATTTCGCCGCCCTTGGCAAAGACATCGAAATGATCAATCAAAGCGAAGCCGACTGGTTTCACGTCGATATCATGGATGGGGTTTTCGTGCCCAATATTTCTTTTGGATTTCCGGTGATGGAAGCAATCAACCAGCACACGCTTAAGCCGCTCGATGTACACTTGATGATCGTCAATCCCGATCAGTACATTTCGCAGTTTAAGAAGGCGGGAGCGAATGTTCTGACCGTTCACATGGAAGCCTGTACCCATCTGCACCGCACCATTCAGGCCATCAAAGCTGAAGAAATGAACGCCGGTGTTGCCCTTAACCCACACACGGCCGTAAACGACCTGGAAGACATCATCACCGATATTGATTTGGTCTTGATCATGTCTGTAAACCCCGGCTTTGGTGGGCAGAAGTTTATCGAAAACACCTACCGCAAAATTGAGCGCACCAAGGAGCTAATCGAACGCTCAGGCTCAAAAGCCAAGATTGAAGTGGATGGAGGTGTGAATCTCGACAATGCACCCAAGCTTATCTCTGCCGGAGCCGATGTGCTGGTAGCCGGAAGCTTTGTTTTCGGATCAAACGACCCCACTCAGACTATCGCTGATCTCAAAGCCGTATAGGGCTTGGGGAAGTATTAAGTACTAGGTACAATGTATTAAGACTTGACGGTTGGTGGAAGGCTGAGCGTTTGGGTTTTTATTACTGAGTTGAGGCAATTTGGTCGAGCTTTGAGTGGTCCTTTCACCCAAAAGTAAGCATCGGTAATTTTTCGCATATTTGGGAGTGACGGGTCGAAGTGTGTCTCTCAGTTTCGGTGTTGAAAAGGTAAGTGAGGCTAAAAGTCAACCAATATCTATGACTTTGAAAACGAAAGAGTAGAATTCACATCAGACAACTATTTATCTAGAAACAGAGAAGAGTGAAGCAATTCGGTTTTAGTAAGGGCAAAAAGAAAACGAAGTTTCGAATTACAGAAACAGATCGATATTGGTTAGAAGGAAATTTTAAGTGGCTGGTTCGCATGTTTGGCATTCCCGACGCGAAAAATGAGCAAATAGTTATTTCACCTGACTACTTTCCTCAAACCTTCTCAAAAAGTAAGATCGAAATACCGGATATAATTCAGGATCTAAGTACACTATCGGGGATAGAGGGTGTTAAAATCCAGATCGAAACTCATACGGATTTGCGCGACTCTCATGGAATGCCTTATGCTATAGACGGAAAAGAATTCGAGTCTGTGACGGAGGCTTTGGCGGATGGTACCTACAAGATTCATCTAGCGAACAGCATCACCACAAATCCCAATCGGCTCATATATAGTTTAATATATGAGTTTATCGATATTCGGTTAAGAGAAAACTATCTTAATTTCGACACAGGAGAAGACACGAGTCTGTTCCTATTTATAGCAGGTATTTATTTTGGGTTTGGAATTCCGCTTGCTCAAAACTTGACAGATATTGGACGGGCAGATGATGGGTTTTGGGAGACAAAATGGAACCGTATTTCGGAGATGCCCAATGAGCTTATGGCCTTCGGGCTGGCCACTTATTCTAATCTCACAAGTAATCAAAACCCAGAATGGAAAAATGAGCTTCCGCAGGATTTGCAATCTCAATTTGATGCTGCTTTGGAATTCATTCAAAAGTCACCTTCAAGAGTTCTTGGTAAAAAAGAACTTGATGCGATCGATTTATCTCACCAGGCTGATGTAGAATATGAAAATGGGAATTTTGAAGTAGCGATTTCTCACCTTCAGAAAATCCTATTCATAACTGAAGATGAACTAATGAAAGCAGATACCTACAACAACATAGGATACTTTCAAACCCGACTTGGGGAATACGACAAGAGCATCAAGAGTTTTCGAAAAGCCATTCAACTTGATCCAGACTCTGGATTTGCATTCGACAATCTGGGCTATGCCTTAATTCGCATTGGAGAGTTAGATGATGGAAAGCGTCAACTAGACAAGGCAATGAATTCTGAAAACAATGATTGGGCATACACCTACCGAAATTTGGCTCTCTACTATTTTGCTAAAAACGAAGTGGATAAGGCCGAATCAAATTTCAAATTGGCATTCGACCATATCGGCAGGCCAGTTGATTATTTGGACTTCCATTACGCCGAATTTCTTATCAAAACCGGCAAAAAAAGGGAAGGTCTCGTTTACTTGGAAAAAGCCGTACAAAATGGGGAGCATGAAGCCATAAAGCGGAAAGAGGAAATCATGAAAGAACAGACTCCTTGATTAGACCAGAAGCTTGTTGATCGGAAAGATGCAAGTTAGATGACAACGACTTAAACAATTTATATACTGACCGAAGAAAAGATTCATAAAGCATATAAGCGTATTTCCTATTTTTTAGGATTGTACAGCATATTGGTGATTATTTCCCCATTTGGAGCCTATTCCTTAATTGATCGTATTGGAAATGCAATTACGCTTAACATTGGATACCATATCTTTTATCATTTCCTGAGCTATATTATACTCAAACAACTTGATTGGATTAAAAAAAGATCGAATCTGAATTTCTTGTTTAGACTCCATTTCCGAATTACACCTTTACTAATTCTGTTGACATGCCTTTTCGCCGGCGTTAAAGTAGTACTTGACGTTTTCTCAGCCCATAGAGAGTTTTATCGGCTTTCAATACTATTTGTTTTGACTGGTGTAGTTCTT
Organism: Bacteroidia bacterium; assembly: GCA_030427905.1. Taxonomy (GTDB): domain Bacteria; phylum Bacteroidota; class Bacteroidia; order Flavobacteriales_D; family Cryomorphaceae; genus CBDDKU01. Next base: position 1,090,179 of record JAUICL010000001.1, on the reverse strand, counting down.
GGAGCACTAAAATTGAGAGTAAAGCTTCGAGAAGATGATGACTTCACCAAATCATAAATGACACACTCGCTTAAACAACCGTGATTTATTTTCAACTCAAAAAGAGCGGCCCCTCTTAACACCTAATACTTTGTACTTAATACAACAAATTGTACCTGATACATCAAAACATCATTTCTCCTCCCAGGAAGGATCTTTCTCTTTGAGCAGTTTGAAAATTCCCTTTTGATGCGATGCTGAGTAAAATTTATCATCTAAACTCAAATACTGAAGAGCATCGAGCCTTGTTTGCAAGTTTCTCAAACCCGTATCCCTCCAATTTTCCGATCTTTACCGGCTAAAACACATAACCGACTTTTATGGCCAAAATTCTCGTCCTTTTCGCTCACCCAAAATTCGAAAGATCTCGTGTCAACAAGGCATTGGTGGAGAAAATTAAGAACCGTAAGGAAGTGACATTCCACGATCTCTACGAGAATTACCCAGACTTCAACATCGACATTCACCGAGAAAAAGAACTTCTCGCCGAACACGACGTGCTGATCTGGCACCACCCTTTTTACTGGTACAGTTGTCCGCCGCTGATGAAGCAGTGGATAGACCTCGTTCTCGAATACCAATGGGCCTACGGACCCGACGGACATGAGCTGGAAGGGAAGCAAGCTATGAACGTGATCACAACTGGCGGATCGCGGGCTGTGTATTGCGCTGAGGGAAACAACCATTACTCGGTCAATGAATTCCTTCGCCCCTTTGAACAAACAGCCCGACTCTGTGGAATGACCTATCTCCCACCTTTCGCGGTGATGGGCACCCACCGCATATCAGATGAAGAACTGGTGGAGTACACCAAAAAATACGACGCATCCATCGACCTAATTATCGAAGGAATCAACAAGGCGAAACTCGGTAATTGCGAGCATATGAATGATCTGCCACAATTAAATACCGCTGCATCGCTATGAGTGGAAGTATCCTTTTTGAAGCCATCATCTTCCTGGCTGGAGCGGTCATCTTCGTCCCCATCGCCAAGCGACTAGGCCTGAGCTCTGTTTTAGGGTATCTCCTAGCCGGGATGGTCATCGGTCCTTACATGCTCGGCTTCATCGGTCAGGAAGGAGAAGATATCCTGCACTTCGCTGAGTTTGGCGTTGTGATCATGCTCTTTTTGATCGGTCTGGAAATAGAGCCGAGCAGCTTTTGGAAAATGCGAAAGAGCATCGTCGGACTCGGTGGTGGACAGGTCTTTCTCACCATTCTCCTGACCCATTTGGGATTCACATTTCTAGGGTTTGACTGGAAGGTAGCCCTAGTCTTTGCCATGGCCGTATCCCTGTCTTCGACTGCTATTGTGCTGCAGACTATTAAGGAGAAAAACATGTTCCACACCTCGTCTGGATCGGCTTCCTTCTCCATTCTGCTCTTTCAGGATATCATCGTGATACCCATGTTGGCCGTAATTCCCCTCCTAGCCAATGAGCAAGGCCTTGCCGAACAGGCTCATGGAGATGAAATAAAGGGGTACCTACTTCACGGGCTGCCATTGGCTCTGCAAACCCTCACTGTAATCGGTTCGGTAGCCGTGGTGATTCTTGCAGGAAAATACCTCGTAGTTCCCATGCTGCGGGTGGTAGCGACAGCCAAATCGCGGGAATTGCTCTCTGCTTCGGCTTTGCTAATAGTGCTTGGCTTGTCCCTTGTTATGGAATTGGTAGGGCTCAGCCCGGCCTTGGGAGCTTTCCTTGGCGGCGTAGTACTAGCCACCAGCGAGTTTAAACACGAGTTAGAGAGCAATCTTGAGCCATTCAAAGGGCTTCTTTTAGGGCTGTTTTTTATGGCGGTGGGGGGATCGATCAACTTTATCTTGATCCGCGAAAATCCGCTCCAAATTGCCATTTGGGTGATGGGAATCGTGCTGATGAAGTCCTTCGTCCTTTACGTGGTTTCGCTGGTATTCGGGATGAAAATGGATCAACGGCTCCTTCTCGGAGTGAATCTGGCACAGGTCGGTGAATTTGCTTTTGTAGTGCTCTCCTTTGCCTTTCAACTCAACATTCTCAACCAAGAGCAACTCGATATGATGCTCGTTATCACAGCGCTTTCCATGACTACCACTCCGATAATTTCGGTGCTCAACGAGCGCATTGTCTTACCGCGCATTGGTACGCGTGAATCTGAAGAAAAAGACGATAGGCCCATGGATAAAATCGAAAACCAACACAAGATCATCGTGGTGGGATTCGGGCATTTTGGAAGTACTGTAGTTCGGTTTCTGCGATCACATGGCATTGGGGTGACTGTACTCGACATCGACTCCAATCGAGTTGATCTTCTCCGCAAAATGGGCTTTGAAGTATACTACGGAGACGCCACACGCATGGATCTTCTCGAGTCTGCGGGAATCGCCAACGCCGACCTTTTTGTCTCAGCTGTGGACAACCCTGACACTACGCTCAAACTCGTGAAGATGGTTCATGAGAAATACCCCAATCTCAAAATGATGGTCCGCGCCTTAGGGCGAAACGACGCCTACGAAATCCTGAACATGGGCATAGAGGATGTGTATCGCGAAAACCTCGATACTGCTGTAAAGATGGCTGGTGACATCCTGGCTATGACTGGATTTCGGAAGTATACAGTCCATAGACAGATGCAAAATTTCATCAAATACGATGAAGAAAGCCTTCGCCGCCTGGCCAAGAAGCCAAATAATAGCGAAGAGTACATTTTCAAAACGAAGGAGGAAATCGCTCAGCAGGAACGACTTATGGAAGAAGACCGAAGACGCGGCACTATTGACAAAGACCTTGATTGGGACAGTGAACAGATGCGAGTGAACCAAAAAAGAAAACTTTAGGAAGGACTGGTTCAACAAAGGGCTTTACTTAACAAGAATAATTCGTATTCGTTTGTGAAAGTTAAGTTCAAGATTTGTAGCCACCCGGATTGCTCCCAACACAAATCCCATGGCGCCGATATTGGCTCCCAGCTTGAAGGAATAAAACAAATGATGGATTTGTAGGTCGGGAGCCAACTACCGGCCTTCATTTTATTTCTGAGAAACGCGAAAAAAAGCGAAAGTCCGCCGCACCCATGTAGAGGTCAGGCATCGAAAGCTGTGCTTTCGCGAATGCCGTTTCCGAGTTTGGGTAAGGCGCTGAAGTGTTTTTCAGAGTTTCAAGAAATAAAATGACAGCCATGATTTTTTGTCCCTTTTGTATCAAGACAAAAGGGAAAGAATATCCATCGAAACATAAATTTATTCGAATTGACTTACTCCTTTAACCAAAATAAGAGAAAACAGAGCTATTCGATCCACTACTCCTCACCTCTCAAATACCCTTCCAAATAACGATACTCTTCGGTAAGCCCTCCTTCCAAACTTGTCTCCGTGGCTCGGCGAAGGATATCCGATTCAGGCTTCAAAAACTCAGGTATGATGTGTTTCACCAACTCCGAACCAAAGTCTTCTGAAGCATCCATCGGAAGTTCACAAGGCAGGTTGTCAACCGCCATCACCCCTATCGCGTCCGGATGCATAAAGTCTGCTTCTGACTCGGTGCTCGCCTTGTAGCCATAGAGTGGATCGGCAATGGTGGATGGCCGCAGCGTAGATGCCACTGGCCCATCGATATCGCATGAAATATCGGCTACGATATTGATATTAAACTCCGGCGACTTGGCGTCTTCTCTCGTGAAAATAAACGGAGAGCGGTTATCCCAATAATGGCAGGCGATGTACATGTTTGACACCGGCGCAAAGCGCATAAAATCAGACTCAAACAGCTCTGGAGAGTTGTAGAATTCAGACTTGGATGTCGGCGTGCCATCCTTCTTTTTGTTGTAGTCCAGAACGTCGAGCTGGGTGTACACAGCGTGGTCGTACGACGTGTTCAAATAGTCGGCTGGAGAAACTTTCGGCATGTTGATATAATCCAAAATCTCCATGGCGCCCTTTCCAACACGGCCGCCGCCAGTCAAGGCGATCTTGTAGTCGGCTGGGAGCTTTACTTTGGCCAACTCGCGCTCGACTTCTTTTCGGTCTTCGCATTTGTGTGCCGGCTTTAGGTCGTACCAGCCATTCTTCTTACCCGCAGCGAGCAAGGCGTTGTAGCATCCTACAATTCCCGCATAGCGACCAAAGCCAATCAATCTACTTCCGTTGTCTCTCGTCAGAACTTCATAGTCTATCAGACTGATTTTCTTGTCTACGATAGCTTTCAAAAGCTTTCGGTTGTAAGGCTGCTTCTTGTAGGTATGGGAGAAGAACATGTAGCGCTTATTGGGAATCAGCATATCGATTGGCACTTCTTTCACCCCGATGATCAAATCGCAGTTTGAAAGATCTTCTCTCAGCGGAAGGCCTTCTGCTTCGTACGCCGAATCGGGAATGGCGCGAATTTCACTCGGCTGCACGTAGATTTCCACTTCGGGATACTTCTCTACAATCTCACGACATTGAGCCGGAGTAAGTGGTACCCGCTTGTCTGGTGGGGTCTTGCCTTCGCGAATAATTCCAATCTTCATAATAAACGCCTTTTAGATGCCGCGAATTTAGTCTTTCTCAGGCGAAAAACCCACCTAAGAAATACTCATGGTAAAGGCCGCAAAAACGAGAAGGGTGACAGCCAGAACGACCCCGATGTAAATGATCCACAGGAGAATATATCGCCACACCAGCGCCCACCCCCTAAAGGCCGATAGCCGCCGACATGCTCGAAAGAGATAGACCAAAAACCAGACACCAAGCAAGCCCAGCAATACGGAGTTTATGGTGTAGGCTCCCATCCAGGCCAGGAGTTTGCTCAGTAGCAAATACCCAATTAGCGTGAGAAAGATAAAGGCGTGGTAGTGCAGGGCGCCCACCAGCTGGATGACGATTCCATGTCCATCTTTCCTGAAAAGGATGGAAGAAAGCAAGGCGAAAAATGGCACGAGCAAGAAGAAAATCTTGGGCATGTAGTTGTTGAAAAAGGCATCCCACTTTCTGCCCGACTCACCGATATTCGAAGAATGTGATCCCAAATTCAAAACCAGGAAGAAGACGATACTGATGAAGATGTACAAGCGCAAGGGCGAGATGTACAAGCTCCGCTTTCCATCGATATAGGCCTGAGTCAGGAAACCCGGCTTACCGATCAATGGGCGAAGGCTAGCCATCAATTTTGAGTCGAAGGTAAAATAGTCGCCAAGAAAGCTGCTACCCAACTCCTTTAGCGATTCCTTCTGACCAATTTTCTTCTGGCCGCAATTGGGACAGTACTTAAAGCTAGGCTTCAACAAGCACTCACACTGCGGACAAAAAGCAGACTTCTCCACGAATTCTGAATTTGAATCGTTCAAATTGATGACTCTTTTAAACAAGTATAGTAACTTTTGCCACAATTAGATCGTCGTAAAGACGCAACCAAACCGATGCAAAAGCCTATACTCATCATCGCATTCTCTACCGTTGTGACCTGCGCTGCCTACGGGCAAAGTCAGGCCAAGACGGACTCGAGCACAGCGCTTAAAGCGACTCAGAGTGCGGCGGATTCCACTCAAAATCAAGAGGAAGTGGTAGATGGAATTTGGGCGGTGAGTAGCTATCTGGGAAAAAAACTGGCCAACGAGGTAAGCAACCGAATGAACCTTGACGAGTCTAGTGAACCGGTAGCGCGAAAGCCGAAGAAAGTGATCTTCAAAATCGCTGGCATCAAAATTGAGCATACCGACTAGGGTTTATGCATCCCTTAATGTATTTTTGCGGGTCCGGCAGTTTGCTGACCGGCACATTTCTTTGAAATCTTGGGGCCGACTGGTTTTGACAACATGAAGCGGTTGTTTGTTAAGCGTGTCGAGCGTTGGAAGTCTAGCTCGTAAATATCAATTTCCAAGCCTTTAAATGGCGAAAACAACTACGCACTCGCAGCGTAATAGTCTAAGACTATAATGCTTAATTCCAGGGCGAAGCACAGTAACCCGGAACGAGTATCCTGTTCTCTGTCTGACATTTGCGGAGAACTAATTGGATATCATTTCAACTGTCTAGGAATGTGGGTGTATTGACCACAATCCGAAACTGAATTAATACTAAGCGGTAAGTAGGCCGACTCTTGTCAGCTTACCGTCGAAAATTAAGATGAGTCTACACACGTAGAAATTCAAGCAGTCCCATGCTTGGACGAGGGTTCAAATCCCTCCGGCTCCACAATATCAACACAAAAACCCTTGCAAATCACATCATTGCAAGGGTTTTTTAATTTCAGGGGACGGTTCAGGGGACAAATCACTATTAATTTTCACTTAAGAATATGAGGGCTTCCTAGTTCATAAAAGTTACTTTTTTCTACGCCCTCAAGGATCAACACAAGAGGAAATTCGCAATAAGTAATGATCAAACAGCGTCCTCTGAAAAAATAAAATGCGATGGTATCACCTTAGTAAATCCACGGTACATACTTGTTCTTTCAGGCTCGATGTCATACAAATAGAATACGTCTTCCCTATTCTCTGAAACACTAAAGAATCTAGTATTGACTTTACCTTCAAATGAATCAAACATTCGAATATTGGGCAATTTCAAGTAGAAACAAACTACTTGAGGATTTCAAGCTTTCAATGAAACTTGAAGCGAAAGCCATTTAAAAATTTCAAAGAAGATCCGGGTCAATTAAAAAAATCACTAATCATAAAGTATTGCTTTCCATAAACAGAGTTAGCACTTTTAACTGTTCCTTTCCGCTTGGCTCTTCCAAGCCTTCAATCCACTTCAGAAACGCTTTATAAGACCAGCCTTGAATTCTTGTTCCTTTTGATATTTGTTTTTCGATGTAATTTGCTTCATGTTTATCGAACTCACCGTCGATCCCTACCTTATTACCAATATGAATAAGACGCAATAAAAGTTCGTCTCGAATTGCAATTTGATTCGTACCCTCGCTGATAGCCATTAAATCCTGATAAATTCCTTCTGAACGCTCATACTTGGCATTGATGGTCAGGGATTCCACTAAATCTAGATATATATTCTTGTTTGTTTTGTCTTGCACGTAAGCCATTTCCAGATATCGTAAACTTTCCTGAATTTCATCCAGATAGACGAAAGTATTTCCTTTTAGCCAGAGTGCATGAGCGTCATCCGGAGAAAACTCTAAGTGCAAATCCAAATATTCAATGACTTTCAACCCATACTCTTGACTCAAATAGACCTGACTATCCTTATCAATCAGCTTATTTCGAATCATACTAGCCATATGATAATATCCAGATGTTTCATCAAAATATCCATTCTCCAGATATTTTTCGAAATAATCCGAAGCACTAGAAAGTTGATTAAGTTCTAAATAGCAGTTAATGATATTCTCGGTTTCAAAATTGTAGGCACTGTAAGTTCTCGCCATCTCGAAATATTCAAGCGCTTCTCCAATTGATTTTTTATAATAAGCGCTTTGCCCTTTTCTGTAATAGATCTCGTATAAATATGTGTCAACTGTTGTGTTTTTAGGATCCTTTTCTTTGACCATATTATAATTGTCGATAGCTTTTTGAGTTTCTCCAGAAGCTTGGTAAGAGACCCCTAGCATCTCAAATAAGTCAGGATTTTCAGAATCGACTTCAATGGCTTGAATGATTATCGGAATTGCTTCTTCGTATTTTTTCAAAAGATAAAGAATCTCAGCATTCATCAGAATGATTAATGGCTCGTTTTCCAATCTTTTAGGGATGCTAGCACGCAACAGGGTAAGTTTGTCCTGCTCAAAATCGTCCCGGTACAAAAGGAACAAATTGTAATAGGCTTGAACAAAATTGCTGTCCTTAGAAATGGCTTTTTGATACTCTTGCTTGGCTTCTTCCTTTCTACCTAATTCTTGATAATTTACTGCCATATTGCAGTGCAGGGATGCAGAAGTATCGTTATAACTTTGTGCCTTATAATAATAATAGTTTGAAACACTTGGCATTTTGTCCTTAAAATACCTTTCTCCGAGGTCATAATATTCTCGAAAACCTGTTGCCTGTTCAAGAAACGGGTCAATATTCCAATCACCATCAGATTCAATAACTACTTGAAAGAAATACCTCGCTCGGGACGCCAATTCATCGGCTAGGGAAATATTTTCAAAATAATCATCATTAATTTTCCCTAACTCAAAAGATTGATTTGTTTCAGCTATATAGAACTCAGGTACGACTTGGGTAACGTTGTTGTCCAACAGTTCCATATTTGCAACGAGTACCGCATCAACATTCAGTATTCCTGCCAAGTTGTCATTTCCTAACTCCGCAAAGTTGTACACCGAAGATTCGTTCCACCCGGTAATCGCAACATTCGGTTGATTCGGGATTTTTTCAATGATTTTTTTTGTCAAATCATCAAGATAGTTCCGACCTAATTTAGTTTCCCCTTTTTTATTAGAAAGATGACTGATAATCGCAATTTTCTTGCGTTTCGAACTGTTTTGAAGCCACTTTCCGTCAAGATCGTCCATAATAGAATTACATAACGCGTTGAACGCGGGAAAAGGATTTTGAATATCACCTATAACCGAATTAACTTGTATGATTCGGTGCTCTGAGGGAATAAACAATCTAGTATAAACGACGAACTCTTGCTCATACAATGCGTATTGCCCAGAGATAATGACATCTACATCTTCTGATATTGCAGGATTTACTTTCGAATTGACTTGATAACTTGTGCTTTCATCAATTTCTACAAAGTCTAACTTGCCATATCGAATGAGGCCAAGCTTGATTACTTCTTCCAAACCGAAGGATTCATTTTCGAAGTATGCCTGTTCATCTATTCGCTCAAATTCAGAAAATCCGATTTGAATTTTTTCATCCTGCCCAATAAGTCCTATAGGTAACAAACAAGTAAGCAAAAAACTGCAAAGCCCGGAGATAATTCTAGTTCTTGCCATTTTCAATTTGTTTAATTTTTTTAATAATTTCTTCTAAGATCCCATCCTTATCTAACTCATCATACTCATACTGGCTAATGATGAGCGTTTTACACTTTTTTTGTTTCCCTCCAAGTACTATGGTCATTTTCATTCTAATATTGTTGTTGTCTGGTGGTTGAAAAAAATCACCATCTAACTTGTTTGGGTAAACTTCGGAATCTTCGTCTTGACGGTATATGTGATAGTTCACCTTCAAGATTTTATGGTTCTTTAACTCGTAGACTAGCCAATCCCTGAAGTCTTCAGCGTCAAACTCTGCTGCATTTGTATTCTCCTTCACATCAAACTCCTTTACATAGATTGCATTTTTAAAACTTCCTCTCTTTTTAAAATCACTCAATTCATTCTCGAGCATGTCCAAAATTTTAATGTAGTCCACCTGACGTGCGTTTAATCTAATTTTTTGATGAAAACTGCTCGATTGAAAAAGACGACCTTCTATATCAAACAAGCTGAAGTCAATGACATATGAATGTCCTTCTGATTGGATTTCGGAGACTACGAAAAATTCATCATCATCGTAATACTCATGAAGTCCTTTTGAATCCTTCTGGTGTTCCCAATCCGGAAAATGCACAGACTTGCTGAAAAATCCCCTTCTATCCTTGGCTAAAACGAAGAGCTCATTCGCAAGTTCTGCGCAAGTGTTGCAGGATGGATCTTCATAATAGGATCTTACAAATACGTATTCAGCCTTGTCGTAATTGTCAGCCTGTCCATGTGCGAACAAACAAGCAATAAAACTGGTGAGTATGATTATCAAGAACTTTTTCATTTCTATGAGTTTGATTCAAGTACAGCCAAGCAAGAATTCAAGCTCTCATTTAATAGTACATGCTTACTCAGTGTTTTCTGATCATGCCCCAATTCAGTTTTTGTTCTTTGCACTATTTCTCTCAACTTCCGCTTATCACAGTCATCAAGCGGCAAGCTTTTGATTAAATCAAGAATATTGGAAAGGGCATACAGATTAAAATCATCCTTAACGGCGGATTTCGAAAACAGTCTAGATTGGCTTTCTAGCCTATCATCTATAATCTCTAGAACTTCACTCCCATTTTTTTCATAAATATTGACAATGATCTGCACGATTGAATTGACCAATGATTCATTGCTCTTCTTTTTCGTGCGCTCTAGTTTATAAAAGAGCATAGGCAGTGAATTTTCTTCGTAGTAACTGAGCAGCAAAACCGAAGCGTCTACAGCCTCAAGGTCAGTTGAACTCAAACTATCCATGAGGCTAATCATGTTTTGATTCAGCTCGTACCGCAGGGCTGAATTTTTCTCATCAAAGTAATTTTTGATAGGTATAACAAAGCCCCATAGAGCAGCAAAAACAGCTATCCCTGCTAGCAGTATGCTTTTCCAATCTTCTACTATTTTAACAAGACTGTTTTTCTTTAAATTTTGATTGACTTCAAAATCTTCAATTTGATTCTTGAGCGACCCCAGCGTTTCTACCAAGGTTTTTAATTCTTTATTCTCCATGGGATAGAAGTAGAAATTCATCACAACTAGCGCACACTTCTAATTATCAGCCAAGTGCATTTTACCGACTTTAAGTTAACTTATTTCTGTGGCAATACCCATCCGTTTTTTCACCCTATTTTTTAGAGAGAAAATACCATAGTTCAAGTATTCATTTATCGATGCCAAGCCATATTGATTCCGCCATGATGAGGGTGTATGAACTGTAACAGTTGAATGAACCATGACAGCATATTTGCACAATGGGTCATGTATTAGATTCAATGACGATCTAAAAAAGAAAAGATGTTATAATAACCATAACTGGTCTTGAAACTTTGAAGGAGTTGCTCCTGTGGGCAACTCCATTAATCTTATCAGAGTCATCTGCCCTTGGCATTATAGGCAACATTTCTCACATAATCTAGGCCGTGAAGATCCAGAGTTTGAATGGCTCCAGCACTATTATACAGTTGGAGTACTGTCTTTCAACTGAATTTTCTACCGCATGTATAGTACGCTTGGAGAAGAAAAATCTAACCCATCGATGTGTTGGCTTCTTGAAATCAGAATATATTGCCGCAGCATTTCAATGGCAGGGGAGCTAGACGGATCAGGGGACAAATACTTTCGTCAAGAAATAAACATTTGGTTTACATCGAATGTCCGTATTGAGCGAATAAAAGTAACTTTTAAGGACTACTCTACTTTTACAATCCTAACTGTTTCTAGAACACTGCCGTCTTTTTCAAAACGCAAAAAGTAAACACCATTGGCATACGGAAACTCCATAACCGTTTCGAGACCGACAAGTTCAAACTTAAAAATCTCTTCACCTTGTGGCGTCACACATGTAACGGCGTCAGCCTTGTTTTCTGATTTGGATTGGTCAACCGTTATTTTTCCAGATGTTGGGTTAGGATAGATGACGAAACGATTATTTTGATCAATCTGAGTCAATCCAACCGTTGTAATCAAGTAACAAGCTGATGTATCTTGGCACCCGTTTTCGTTAATGCTAAGCGCGTAAAGCCCATTTTCTTCTGGGGAAAACTCTTGATTGGTTGCTCCTGAAATGGGTTCAAAGTCATTATTACAATCCAACCATTGATAATCTGCGCTAGAAGAAGCTGCGATTAAGGTAGCTCCTAAAACGGAAACCGCTGTATCTACATCTAAAATTTCCAATTCTAAGACTTCTACAGAATCGCAACCAAAAGTATTGGTGAATACTTCCGAAAATGTGCCAGACTCATCATAAGTAGTACCATTGACATCCCATAAATACTCAAAGCAAGCAGCGGTTTCTGTTGTGTGGGATTCTTCCTGGATTTCCAAGTTGAGTGTGACTACTGAATCACACCCCGCCATATTCTCAAGTATTCCTTCATAGCTACCCGATGTTGAATAGGTCTGTCCATTCACATCCCAAGTGAAATCAGAACAAGCTGACTCATTTATTTCACCAACACTAGGTTCTAATATTTCCAAATCAAGTGTGATTGTCGAATCGCAGCCTGCCGTATTTGTAATAATTGTCTGATAAGAACCGGAAATAAAATACTCTTGATTGGCATCATCCCAGAAATAACTTTCACAACTTGACTCATTTATATCACTCGAAGTACTGCTGCGAACTTCAAGTTCTAATACACGCAATGAGTCGCAATTTGCGGTATTTGTGAACAGCTCTTCATAAACACCAGTTTCAAAATAGGTTTGTCCATTTACATTCCAAACCAAACTGTCGCAAACGCTAGTTTCTTCTAGTATTTCTTCTTCCAGCAATTCTAGATTAAGCGTAACAAGAGAATCGCAACCCGCAACAGTTGCTAACATAGTGGTGTATGTTCCCGCTTCTGTATATGTCTCTCCTGATGTTTCCCAAAAATATTCAGAACATTCTGAAACATCTTCTTCAAAAGTCGTACTCAAATTAATTGTCAGATTTACCGTGACTAATGAATCACATCCCAAAGAAGAGATTAGGCTACTTGTGTACTCCCCAGACTCAGTAATTGTGTTACCATTCAAAGTGTATTCGTCACATGCCGATTCATCAAACTCCATAGCGTAATTGCACTGAGAATGTTTTAAAATAAGCCCATCCGAATAATTGTCTACGAACCCCTGCTCAAAACTATAATCTGGAAAAACCAGTGTATTACTAAACTGACCACTTGTTATGAGGGATTTCTCATTATCAACCTCAAAACCTGTAACACTTATACTCTTATTTGAATCGTTAATTGTCAATCTTGAATACCACTCAAACCCCATGTCAGAATTATATTTGGCCATAAAGCTATCAGTACCGTTAGAAGATGGAGTAGAAATCTCATTTTGACCATTACCCAGTAATGAAAAATCAGTGGTGCCATTAAACCTTCCTTGTATGTATAAACCACCTTCCACATCAATGGCTATATGATTTAACCACATACTAAATTCTCCAGAATTTTCTTCATCTTCAGTAGTACAGAGATATCCTTGAACTAATGTCCCCTGTGAACCATATTCAGCAATAAAAGAACTACTGCCCGAACCTCCAGAGATAATGAATTGTTCACCTAAAGGATTCAATTCCAGATCACCTTCAAATTGACCGACACAGAACACATTACCCTGCATATCGGGTTCAATATCTAGTACTTCAGAATTGTCATCTGACTCAAGAATATTTATCCATTCATATTCTCCATCTGTGTTCCACTTAAGAACAAACCCAACGTAATCATCTGACTCAAATAATGTTGACTCATCTTGATTCGGATTTACATCTATCTCCCCTGCGGCGCCACCAGCAATAAAAACATCTCCAAGTATAGGACTTACTTCAATGTCCCGAATGTTAAAAGTCGACCCAGAATTACGAGGTATATGCCTAACCCAAAGGAAATTCCCATCAGAATCTAACTTACGAAGAAAAATATCTTCCGGAAAATTGGACTCTGCAACCAATAGAGAAGTTCCTGGACCAAAATCAAAGTCCACTGTATCCGCAAATGTTCCTAGTTGATATATATTTCCCTCTTCATCTAGAGCAATTTTTCCTCCTACTACATTATGAGATGATTCTTCAGTGGTGATATGCCAAAGCAACTCACCTTCAGAACTATACTTTGCCAAAAAAGCGTCTCTAGCTTGTGTTCCATTGTCAACAATCTGAGAATCAAAACCCCAATTTCCTAATTGCAAATCGACATCGTACCTAAATGAACCTGAAACAATAAGTGTGCTGTCTGGCGCAATGGCAATATCGGACAACATAGCCCTGTATGTTTCATAAGTACCAGCCCAAACCAAATTCCAATCACGATCATACTTAGCTATATAATCATGGCCTCCATCTGTATACAAAACTTGACTCCCGTTACCTGAAGAAAAGTCAACTGTCCCGTTGTAAGGAGGCCCGTTGACACCTAGCTCACCAGCCACATAAATATTCCCCTCCGAATCAACTGACAGGAAATCTTGCCGTATATCTTCATTATAAGAAGCGTCAATTTGAATTGCCCAATCAAATTCCGGCAGTTGAGCCGAACTCAAAAGTGACATTAGGAAAATAGAAAAAGTAAAAAAAAGGCGAATTAGATTCATCGTCATAACAATTATAGTTTCTCGTCAAATATATATATCTCACAAGAAAATAATCAAACAAGTTCCTATTTTAACATGTTGTTTGACAGATCGGTGTGTAAATTAAAGTAGATTTACCAACCCTAAGGACGGGTGACAACTACTTGGGTAAGTCTAAAATCCAATAAACTAACACGACTTTTTTGGAAAACTCAATCATCATAAAGATGGTCAATATCAAAAAATTTTGAACTCAATCGAAATTTCTCATCTCCCGTTCTTTTTAACTCAGCTTTTAAATACTGGAAATCTTCTTTATGCCTAACTTCTATAGGACATATTCTCGAACCTTCGAGATTCTCACGAATTACCATTTGTATTTTCGTCGCAATTAGGGCTGATCTAGCGAGATCGTACAGGCTACGAATTATTATATCATCAACAAAAGCTTCATCAAATTCGATTTTTACATTATTCCCAAAGAAGAATAAAACTTCATCAAACCATTTCCGCTGACTTTTTTCAAAATGTGATAAAAACACTTTCATATCCTCTTCGAAAATTATACAAGCATAATCTGTATCAAATTTCATTGATAAAATATCTCGCAAACCAATTCTTCGGGCAACAGTTGCTCCAGTTCTCACATGGAGAATAGACAGCTTGCTATTAGTAATTTTCAGAACAAATTTCATAATTCTACCAAAACTTTAATTTCTGTAAAAAGCCAGAAACTCCCTTCAATGATCGATTTCCGGTCACTTTATCTGCAAACGATGACAACAATCTAGTTAATGAATCATCGAATATTGCTTCTGAAACTAAATCGGTAACTCCAATACCTAAACCTATCATTGGGAACACCATTCCGACTGTCAATAAACCCAATTTTACAGCATCACCTGCAGATAACTTATCATCTTTAAACATTTCGTAAGTAGTTGCTCCAACAGCCAAAAAAGGTGCTATTTTATTCACTATTTTTAGACCTGTGGCGGCCTTTTTTATCCATGTCTTTTTTATCCTGCCAAGGGGTAAATTACCCTTTTCAAATGAAGGTAATTTATCCCCAAACCAAGAGTTTATTGCAGGAATATAAAATGGAGTCCTTTTTTTTATTGTATTGGCAACTTTCAAACTCTCCTTTGCTCCCTCTTCCAAAGATTCTGTTACCAAAGTTGCAGGTGTGATATATGGACTAATATTTTCAATAGCACTGCCACCACTATCTGCTGTACCTGGAATTTCTTAAGCAACTGGTACATTACCTTCCTTTGATTCTACACTACTCGATTTTTGTATTGACCTTTCGGGCTCCAACTCAGCCTTCGCAACTTTCTTATTATAATTACTCGGGGTATACCAAAACCTTGAAGGATCCTTTATTGCTCCATCCCTATGTGCTTCCCAATTACCCAGACTATTACCCCATTTGCCACTTTCCGAATCAAACTGCCAAAGCACCTCCCTAACATCTCCTTTTGTGTAATAATATCTCGCCTGCTGCCCTGACTCTGGGTTCTCTGGAAGATTATGAATTTCATACATAACGTCCTTTTGTGTTCTTTCTCCATCTTTAATATTATGCCCAGATTTACGCTTTCTTTCATCTCCCTTTTCATCACTGGCCTGTAACCCTTCCAAATCCCTTGCGGTCTCAGGTCTATTCGATGCATAGTTATACGAAGAGAGTTGCGAGAATTTCTCCGCAATAGGATCTACACTCACAAACCGACACAACCAAGGCGCATAATACCGTTGGCCATACTCGTAAAGACCTGTATCCTGATCTTTCTCTTTGCCATTGTAGCGGTAGCGCTGTTTGGGATAAATACCATAAGAAGTCTCACCAAATGGGTAATAATCTTCAAAGTTGATCAGGGTGCTATTCTCCTGGTAGGTCACGCAAATAGTACCCAGCCGATCAGCTGTGTAGAATCTCTTTTTGGGGAGGGTCTGATCTTCATCAGCATCATTACCCACAAGCAAAGTAGCAACCATACTTGAGCCATCCATAATTCGATGGGTATTGTAATGCCGAGTTGTATCTATCGTACCGCTGTTTTTAGTGTAGCTGTGTTCGAATATACCGTCAATATATACCGTAACTACCTGCTTACCCGTACCGGTGTTAACCACTTTTTGATTCGATTACCATTATTGTCGTAGACATAATGTGACCATTTGGTCGGGGTGCTCGTTCCCACTTGATTCTTGAAAAAGGTAAGCTTATCTGCGTGATTCCATTCGTAGTGCCGTTCGGAGTATTCGAGTATTTGATTTCCATTGGCATCATACTGATAGTGATAATCATTGGTGCCAATAGTCATAGTGTTCAGCTTATTGGTATCAAAGGGATTATCGTATGCATAGTACCGATTGAAATTGGAAGATTCATTGGTATGAGCGATGTGCTTCAGACGTCGCATATTACCCACCTTATCGTAGATATAGCTTCGCGTATATACATTCGTCAATCGGTAGTCATCGGGCCTATGGCTGGGCTCCCAGCTGGGTTGGTGCAGCCTATTCTTGTACTCGCGCCCCGTACCAGAAAGGAGTCTCCGCATGGGATCGTGCGTGAAGTTTCTGATCAAGTCGCCCGCTCCCTGCGCCCAACTGTTTTCAGGTGTGTATTGGTATTCTCTTATCACAGAACCCATCAGATCGTAAGCGTAACCCCGGTTTAGCCTGATACCGCTTATTGGTGTCCAGGTGTTTCCCGTTTTATTGTACTTACTGGTTCTGATTCTGACTACTCTAAAGGTTTCGGTGTCGTATGTATAGCGGGTAAATACGCTGGCTGATGCCGTCATGATTTTTTGGCCACGGGCATTGTAAGCCACTTCGTTCACATAATCTTCGCCGTCAAAATTGAGCTTTTGAAGGGCTCCGGCGCGGTCAAATAATAATTTTAACTGGAGAGACTCACAAAAATCAATTCTAAAAGTGAACAGGAAAAGGTAAAACACCTAAACAATTCAACACGGGCATATCTTTTGTTAATACTGATCACAAATCGCTCCGCGAAAGATTCACAAGAATTAATCCTACTCTACCATCTTCATGAAAATCACTTAAACTGATTGTTACCCAGTTTAATTGCAATATATTAACTATATAATATTCCAAATCTCTCTAATCTCATTAAAATATCTTTTAACATATGAATATCCGGCAACTTTGAATCTGTATAACCTGCTTTTGATAATTCGTCTTTGACTATTTTCAACATCATTTTCCATTCAGAGAAAAAATGTTCCTTTTCTAACTTTACTACAGGTTTTGTCTTTAGAATATCCACAACATCTCCTAAAACATTATTCCATTCGGAACTAATCACTATTTCGGATAAATTCCACCTCAGGTTCCAAACTGCATCAAAAGAGTCCGAAGACCAGCTTATTTGCATATCTCCTTCTTCATTAGCTTTTAATGTAGAAAGCATATTGATAATATCAATAATCATAACACTTATGTCGTATTTATAACTCAATGGAATATAAACCCCGTTCCAAACGATTATTCCATTTTCAGTATACAATGGAAAAACACTTTCTATGGCTTCTGATAAGTTGATATCGGTTTCATCAAATGTCTCGGTAGACCTTGGAGATCCTGCCTGAATATAGAACTGCATTGTGTAAATTTAACTATTTAACAATTGGAAACCCGTGAAAAGTACCTGTTCCATTATTTTTTATTCTGATGTGTGTTGCAGGAACATTGGTTCCGTCAGGCATGTGAACAATGGAAGTGTGATTTTCAGGCAACTCAAATTCTTGGAAGTTGTCAGATTTAGTGATGGTACTGGCCTTTTCTGATGCAAAATCTAGATCAGCTTTGCTTCCCCATTGCCCTTGTGGTTTCTGCTCCTTATTCGCTCTTGCAGGTCCTTCCTCCCAATCTATTCCATGTTTTTTGCCTTTAAGATACCCGCCTTCTGGCTTAACTTTTTTAGCCACCCCAACATTATGGATTGCCTTATTCCCTGTCTCAGCTTTAGGAATTTTAGCATTTTTTTTCGCCGCTGCTCCAACACTACTTGGCTCTACAAAATTAGAGTTCTTTGCATTTTTCCACTTCTTTGGTCGGACTCCCATTAAGCCTGCAGTAATTTGAAGCCCAAGTGGTATATCATCACCCAAAGCACCTCCAACTGCACTGGCAGTCATGTTCTCGGCCGTTTCTTTCGCTATAATTTTCCCAGTTGTTTTCAAACCAGCTTTTGCAAGATTCCCCAGACCACCAGTCGTCACAAGCAATACTCCATCTAACAAGGCTTCTCCAATACCTAGAAATCCTCCTAAAACATCTCCCTCACTAAAGCTCTCAATGGAGTTTATTATGCCCCCAACGACAGGTATATTCTTAGCCACATTTTCATAAAGAAAGTTTCCAGCCTTTTGCCAAAATGATTTAGGCTTTACTTCGACTTCATTAAGGTTTTGTGTTTCATTTGTTTTAAACTTAGTTTCACCTTCTGCCTGCAGCCCTTCCAAATCTCTCGCAGTCTCAGGCCTATTCGAAGCATAATTGTAACTACTCAGTTGTGGGAAGTCTTCCGCAATCGGATCCACACTCACAAACCTACAAAGCCACGGTGCATAATACCGATGGCCATATTCGTACAGCCCAGTATCATTATCTTTTTCTTTTCCATTGTATCGGTAGCGCTTTTTGGCATATCCACCATAGGAAGTTTCTCCAAAAGGATAATACTCTTCGAAATTGATAAGTGTACTGCTCTCTTCATAAGTCGCAGCAATATTGCCCAAATGATCAGCGGTATAGAATTTCTTAGCGATATTGATGGTATCATCAGCATCGTTACCCACCTGCAGAGTAGCCACCAGGCTCGATCCTTCCATAATCCGATGGGTATTGTAATGCCGGGTTGTATCTATCGTACCGCTGTTCTTGGTGTAGCTATGTTCGAAAATACCGTCAATATATACCGTAACTACCTGCTTACCCGTACCGGTGTTAACCACCTTTTTGATTCGATTACCTGCATTGTCGTACATATAATGCGACCACTTGGTCGGGTCACTCGTTCCCACCTGATTCTTGAAAAAGGCAAGCTTATCTGCGTAATTCCATTCGTAGTGCCGTTCTGAATTTTCTAATACTTGGTTTCCGTTGGCATCGTAACTGTATGAATAGTCAGTGCTACCAATCGTCATTACTTCCATTTGGTTGTGGACAAATTGCGTATCGTATTTATACTTTCTCGTAAAATTTGCTTGCCCATTGTTTTGTGAATCGTGCTTCAAAGATCTGATGTTCCCTATCTTATCGTATAAGTAATCTCTGGTATAGAATTTTGTCTGAGTATGGTCATCAGGGCTATAATTGAGATTCCATGTAGGCTGAACCAGAGGTGTTCGGTTCTCACGTCCCGTAGCTGACAATAATCTTCGCATGGGATCATGCGTGAAGTATCTGATCAAATTTCCTGCTCCCTCCGCCCATACATTTCGAGGTGTGTAATTGTATTCCTTTACTACTGAGCCCATCAGATCGTAAGCGTAACCCCGGTTAAGCCTGATACCACTTATTGGTGTCCAAGTGTTTCCCGTTTTATTGTACTTACTGGTCCGGATTCTGACTACTCTAAAGGTTTCAGTGTCGTATGTATAGCGTGTAAATACGCTGGCTGATGCCGTCATGATTTTTTGACCCCGGGCATTGTAAGCCACTTCATTCACATAATCTTCACCATCAAAATTGAGCTTTTGAAGGGCTCCAGCACGGTTATAGGTCGGTATCGTCTCTTTTCGCTCAGCATCCTGGTCTTCCGGGCTGATTATTTTTCGAGGGCGGTTCAGCCCATCATACTCCATGTTGGTCTGGTACTTCTGAGAATCCAGATCAGTATCGTCAAGGGTATCCCAATCGGCGGTAAACTTTAATTTCACGAGCAGGAGGTCATCCTTAATCACATTCCTGAATTTTTCTTTCAGGTTTCCCTTAAAGTCGTATTTCGTAAACTGAAGTTTTCCTGCACCATCATACTGTACATAAAGTGCCCCATTGAGATTCTTTTCGGCCGAGTCTGTAAGACCGGCACTGTCTCCGTATGTGTTTTGAATGCGCAAGGTAAATGCTTCGCCGGTCTGATCCTTCGCGCGCATTTTTAAAGGCCTGTTTATGGTATCGTAAGTGGTTAAGGTTTCAGCGCCTTTTGAATCAGTGGTCTGAACCGGCAAGCCCATGGCATCTACACAGAGCGTTTGAGTTCCACGATCTATATGCGTGCTGGACAGCATATTGCCTGCGGTATCGTAGATATTCTCAGAAATCGTCCGCAAGTATGGGTCAATCGATTTGGTAAGCTGCCCTTTGATATCGTACTCATACTTCATCACTACATCGTCGTACGTAATGCTGCCATCGTAGAGTCCACTATCATCGTATACTTCATGTTCGGTGGTTTCTACCACGCGGCCAAGTACATCAATCAGTTCACTCTTAGGAGTGAAATGATGTGATGCCAACACCCCGCCATTGTCGCCACCTGGATGGGTAATGGGAGCCAGATCATTGGCGTCATAGGTATATCTTTCCCAGGGGGTAGGTAAACAGTCATCAGGGGTATTCAAAGCATTGGGAATACCAAAAATCACCCGCTGCTCCGAATCATCCGGGTTTTTGGTTTTGACCATTCGGCCTAAGGCATCATAGTACATCTTTATGGTGGCACCGGTCGGCGTATCATCTTCGGCATAGTCAAACCCCGCATCATAATAGGGTTCGTACTGCTCTACCACTTCTCCTTTGTTATTGTATCGCTTATGTCCGCTCACCACTACATTCAGTGGGTCGAGCTCATCGCGTTCTACCCCGACCATATCGCCCAATTGGCTCATATCTGCAGATAAACCGCTATCGCCAAATTTTTGGTCTCCGTATATCAAATCTTCGGCCTGGGTACGGCTTTGAATGATGCGACCGTATCCGTCACTGTATTCCGCCGATTCTATCGTTGCTTTTTGTTCATCAATTGGCAGGCTACTGATGTAGTCAGCGTTTACATGGTGCTCACGTACCGTCTTCTTGACCGATATGGGGTCACCATCATTCATGAATGCGAAAAAGTCATATTCAAAAAGGGCTCCTGGCACTACAAACGTGTCGCCTTCGGTACCATCGTCCTTCCCACAGAGAAGGGTCTTTTCGACAAGCCCAAGAGCATTAAACCCAACTTTAGTTACATTCTGATTAGGGTCTGTCATTTCATTGGGAACAAGGAGTCGATAGTCGTTTGAAGAACTCACTTCCATTCCCACAGGATCTACAACACGCCGGGGAAGCAGTGCGTACCCATCATATTCAATAGTGGTCTCATGATCGTACACATCGCGCATAGCAACCACTAATCCATGGCTGTGTGTACTTTGCGAATCTTGAAGGTCGTATTTCAATTTCTCACCGGTGGCATAATATCCCTCCACATGCGGGGTACTTTCTCCACCCGGATAATAGGTGAAACCCAGGCGAGTATCACTCAATTCGCTTACAAAACCAGCGGGGTATGCACTCCAGTCGGGAGTACCCACGCCGGCGAATGCCGGTGGAATGGCACCACCATAAGCTGCTGTAAGCTCAGCAGGAGTTACAGCCAAAATTTCGCTTCTAACCAATAATCCATAGTCGCCCATGGTACCATAAGGCTCACCTACGTATTGGGCTCCATCGTAGTAATTGAGCTGATGACCCAATAGATTCTTAGTCAGGGAGTCGGCTAAGGCAGCATCTCTGATGGCAAAAACACTCATGGCATCAATCCCTGTCAACTCTTCAGCTTTAGATTGGATCATTCGATCTACAAAGTACGGATCGGAAGAATCGGGGTCGAAGTACTCACTGGTACTCAAAACTGCCGCATAGGAATGATTTGAGTCGTAGTGTGGAGCGTCGTCCAATTCGCCGCCGGTCAATGGATCTTTGCCTCGGGGAACGGCAATACTCAAACTAGATAAGACCTGTCCGTATTGGTCTAACTCTCCCGTGAATGAAAAACTCGTTTTGGGTTCCAGCCCTCGTTCCCACATGGATTCCCGCGCAGAATACTGATAAGGAAAATAAATATGATTGGAGTGTCGCAGGGTGCGATACGCATCAATTACTTCATTGGTGGCCGGAGAATCGATCAGTTGGATGGAGTTCTGAGTTTCTTTAACAGAATACGGCTTCTTTCGGTTAGTGCTTCCGTCTTTGGCAAAAAGCTCAGATCGCAATGCCGTACCTCGCAATGTACGGTAGGCATCCCTTCTCGCTCTGCGCGACAAGCCACTGATTAGGCTGTAAAATTCAGCTGGGCGTTCCAGCATGGGTGCGTCACCTTCCCAATACTCATCCAAATAATTTACCTCGGTCCAGTCTGTTTCACCACGTCGATACCCGGTTATGGAATCGTCTTCGACCGGGCCCAGGTGAAACCAATTTTTGGTGTATATAGGCGGGCTGTAGTCAGCTTCAGCCACTCCATCGAAATTCTCATCTAGGAGAAGCCCATTCGCATTGTATGCATCAAAGGTTTCCGTATCGAATTGATCTACTCTACCAAAGCCCCTGAACTCTCTTTCTACGCCATCCCAATATCCATGGTGATAGAAGTACCTCGATGTCAATTTGGTCTTTGAGATCCGATCAATGGATTCCACTTTCGAAACGGTCAGGACAGGAAAAGGGAGTCTAGTTTTCCACTCACCAACAGGGTCTATAAAGTTGAACTCATTTCCTTCCGTTCCGTTTTTATCGCGTAGGTAGAAAAAAGTGCTTGGCGTATATTCCACTTTGGTAACCGCCCCCAGATTATTATTCACTTCATTGAGCAAATAGGGCTTAACTCCACGCGTTAGATCCACAAAATAGAATCTATCTCGATTAGCCCCAAGATCATAAGACCACAGCAAGCCGGGCGTACCTGTCCCCATCAAATCTACCACCTGAATGGAATCGCGAGATGTGAAACGCGGAGTTCCTTTTACGGTCTTCATTTCCCCCCAGGCATTTCCAGACTGATTAATCCAGTAATCTACCGAGTTGGTGTTGATGTATATATAGTCGGTTAGCCCATCGCCATTAATATCTGCCAGAATCACACGATTAGGATCGAAGTTGAAACCAGGACGTGGCGCATTTCTCATTTGTCGCTTAGCTCCAAAACGGCCATAACCCAGGTTGGGCCAATAGAAGACACCGCCATTCGTAACCATGACAATATCTTGGAGCCCATCACCACTCAAATCTGCAGTTCTGATTCGCGGATCTCCAAAATTGACATTTGGAAAATGATCACTGTCTTGCTTTCGAACTCGCTTCACTTCAGACCAGCCCGGTTTTTCGGGATACTCTGAATGCTCACCTACTTCAGAGAGTAAAGGGGAATTTTGAAAGTAACATACCAGGCTTCTGTCATCGTTTATGATAACATCGGTTCGTCCATCACCAGTTAAATCCATAAACTTCACATCAGCCGACGCAAAGTTCACAGTAGGTACTGTTTCGTAGGCCGTATAGGACTTCGCATCCCATTGACCATCCAGACGCAGACTGTAATACCCTTGTATATTCGCAGTATTGATAACAAGGTCAGCTCTTCCATCGCCATTGGCGTCCATCAACTGTGCCTGACCGGCTTCTACACTCAGGCTTAATGGTGCATCCTTCATCGTTCTTGGAAGGTCGAACTCACCATTTCCTTTATTCTTCCAAAACCGAATGGGAAGGCCGGGGATCATTTCCACCATATCAGGCAGTCCATTTCCATCCAGATCTACGAGGCTCATGTTTGGGTTCGCCAAAGATGTCGGCGGGAGATGCGCCCCATTTATCGCAATCAGATCTCGTGAATCACCATCAAATTCTGAGTATTTGAACTCGACCGGCGGCATCGATTCAACCTTATCAGGTCCATGTCCTTCTACTTGCACATTGACCAAAAGAGACACCCCGTTTTCAGGTGCTCCGGCGGGTGTTTCATCCTGATAGGTGAGAACGGTACGTTTTACAAGGATGTCGTTTTGCGACATAGGTAGCCTCATGATCGGATTTGTGCCACCCATTGCTACAGCGACAAAGACACCATCTCCATAAGCGATAGAGAACCACCCTTCAGTTGCTGCCGCTACCCCTAAACTCCAAGTTTCACCACCATCAATAGAACGCATAACTTGAGAACTGCCAAGGGCGACCGCCATAAACATTCCATTTCCGAATGTAACCGCGTCCCATCCATCTGTTGCTGCTGCTTCTGCCGAAGTCCAATTTAAGCCACCGTCTGTAGAGCGCATTACTTGATTTCCTACACCCAGAACAGCTTGGGTCACTGCTACAAAAACACCGTTACCATATGTTACCGAAAACCATGTATGGTCTTCTGCTGCCGGGATAGAGCTCCAAGTCAATCCCGCATCATCAGACCTCATCACTCGGTTTGTTCCATTCTGAGAAACTGCAACGAAAACTCCGTTACCGAATGTAATGGACATCCAATTATTATCCTCAGCTGCATCTTCAGAAGTCCAAGTAATTCCGTCATCTGTTGATCGCATCACCCAATTTGATCCATTTCCACTACCAGCTACTGCGACAAAAACACCATTGCCATACGTCACGGATGACCAGCCATTAGCTTCTGAAGCAGATGCAGTAGTCCAGTTTTCACCACCGTCTGTAGAGCGCATGACTTGATTTGATCCATTCGTAGCAACTGCGACGAATACGCCATTTCCGAAAGCAACTGAGCGCCAATTATTTGCTTCTGTCCCTGAAACCAAAGTCCAGTTTGCACCTCCATCTGTCGAACGCATTACTTGCGAAGTTCCTCCAGCGACTGCAACAAAAATTCCATTACCATAAGCTATTGATCTCCACTGGTTGTTTGCTGGAGCGGCTTCAGAAATCCAATCCCTATCAGGAGCGGTGTAGCCTACTGGTAGGTCTCCATCATTGGGGTGGGTAAAAGTTTCAATATTGGAAATTCGTTTCTTGGTTCTGATTTCAAAACCACTATTGAACATTGAGAAATGATCTGGACGATCATCGTAGTTTACTGCAACAGAACACAGATGCTTCAATTCACTACCTTCTAGGTAGTTCGCATACTTAATCTTGTTCAGGTAAATCTGAGTATGAGAAGTACTACCGTTACTTTCTACCGCATATTCATACTCATAAACTACTTCGTTTCCTAAAAGGTCAACCGTTTTATAAATTTTCCATTGATATATCTTCTGATCATTATCTGGATCAGTCAGCGTACATGGGTTTCCATCACCAACACTCGGGTTTCCGTAGTAGGATGCTTTACCATCCTTGGTTTGAACTTTCCAATAGTCACTCCCATCATCACCCTTGAAGTGATTGATTCGGGCGAATAATCCTTCCGTTCTTGGCTTGTATCCAGTCACTTGAAAGGACACCCCACTCTCTTCTTTTACTTCCTTATTTACCGGGATCAGATCTTCGGCTCCTGACAGGACAAAAATGTCATCTTCGTCTCTGTACTGCGGTATCCCTAGAGAAGTTTTTCGCATGATACCCGGCAGAGCCATACTCCATCCCAACCCTATCGGGCCATTTCCATTTCCGGTTGAATACCCTAAACTAAGCTGAGGCTGCATGCCCATCCGCCCTTTCGGGACGGTGATAGGAATGGAGTAATTTCCTGCGCCAGAGAATAGATCCGCACTAAATGTTTCACCCATCCCCTGCATTGCCCCGCCCCCTTTGGGCAAGGATATAACATTGGCATCAACGCCCGTTTTCTCGCTTTGCATCTTCCTAAAGGGTTTTATGAAGTGAAAGGAATGTTGTCAATACCATACGAGAACACAATAAGAATGTCGTTCAACTTGTCTTCGGCAATCATATTTCTCACCTGAATAGAATTAGTTATATGAATTTGCCATTTACCCACCGGCGAAGCTTCATTGAAACTCTCATCACTCGCCACAGTTTCTGGATTTGAAATAAAGTTCACTAGGTTTATTTCGTTTCCAGTCACTGTATTTCCTCCATTTGGATCAAAGATCAATTGTATTCTACTCTCATTCAAGGTTTCATCTCCGGATTCTATCGAATGAGACAAGAACACCTTGCATATGGAAATGGCTGGATTTTGACCATGTGGAACTAAGTCTGAATCTCTTATTTCAAAGTTTGAATTAAACCCGTTAGGACTGTCATGTCCGTTTAACAGTTCATACCAAGTATCTGGCAGGTTGTTTCGCAGACTCAGGACTATATTAGCTGAAGGGAAATCAGCATTGAGCCTTCCCTTAACTAGACGTTCATATATGCTACTGTGCTTAGCCTCGTATTCAATGCTGATCAGCACATCGGCTATAGAACGGTAATCAAAAGGATTTGAAGCTTTCTCCATCGAAAACTCCCAGCTGGTTTCCACACCTGTGCCTTCAAAGGGTAAATATTGGTTGGTTTCTTGTTGAAGTTGAAATACTCCATAGTCATTATACGGAGAGCTTAGGGCTATCCTTTCAGGACTCCGCGCTATAGTTCGCGTCTGGAAAACAACATCTCCAGTTATTACATTAGAAATTCCATTATTGATTAGAGTAGCCTTAATTCCTTTGTTTGGAGGAACCAAGGCTATGACTGTTACACTTACACGCTTGATCAATCTCAAGTACTGGCCCGGAAAATCTTTGTCAAACTGTTCTGCGGTAGAGTTGAATAGATATCGACCTGTATTGCGAAAAATCTCCATTTGGACTGGATCATATTCATTCAAAGAAATGACTTTGGTCATTTGAAGTTTTCGCTCAGTACTATCAAAGGCATAGTGATCTAATTCGGCTAAATCTTTAGTAAGCCTTGCTGATCCTGTAAGCCCTCTTCTATCGGTTTCATCCGTCGTGCTACTAAGTGAAAGCAGAGAATTTGAATTTACGTTCCAATAGTCGCTTTTTATTAGGCTAGGTAAGCTGATTTGCCTTTCAAAGGCCAACTGCTGCTCTGCCATTTTTGCCATAGCCGTAGCTTCCTGCAAGAAATAAGAATAAACATCTTCAAGCACACCGCTCATCCATTCATACAAGGCCGCACTTGTGAATTTATTCTTTAAAAAATCTAAAGTTGCTTCGGCATGATTTAGTTGAAGTTCTGCAATTTCTTTCTCTTGGCTGGCGATTCTAATCCTATCATTTGCAATTTTTACTTGCTGACTTCCAATTTTCACATCTTGTTGCGCAATAGACTTTTGGTAATTCCACTCTTGTTGTCGACGCTCTAAGGAAGCAAAAACACTATTAACCGATGCATTATACCTAGCTTGTGAGGCTGCATTCTCCTGGCTTTCAATAAGCGCATAGTAGACATTTATAGCAGCTGCAACTGCAAACGATGCCGCTACCGATACCCCAGAAGTAGCACCACCGCCCGCACCTGTCGCTGTTAAAGTTGCTCTTAATTGAGATTCAATTCTTCTTGTAAAGGAAAGGCTTCTTTCGGCATTTAGTAACTGAGAATAATTCTCTATCAGCCTTAATTCCGCTCCTAACAACTCTTGACTAATCATCTCCTGAAGCCCATCTCTTTGCACTTCTGCCCTTTCTTTCTGTAGTTCTGCGAGCTTTAGGTTTGATTCTGCTTCATTTACCTTCAAATCTTGAAGTTTAATATTGCCCTTAGCAAGTTCAATATCTTGTTCAGCTTTGAGTTGACTGAAAGTTTCGGCATCAAATCGTTCTAAATATTGTAAAAGAGAAGATTCCATTTGCTGTGCTAACGTTGCCAATTGACGCGCACGTTCGATTAAGAATCCGTACCGGAAATTACTCGGAGCAACAGACACTTGCCCAGAAACCTGGAACGTTTCTCCAACGCCAATACTCGGGATTCCTGAAGTGGCATCTGTAGGAGCTGCAAAAGGGCTTAATTCTCTGACCATACCTGCTATGTTCATGCAGTTATGGATCTTATAAAGATTAGCTTCGGCAGCCATTCTAAGTCCTGCAACGATGGGGTTTGGGACCATGCAAAACAGGAATGGGATACCTGAAATTCGCACTTCATCAAATGGGTTTGCCAAAACCATGGCATCTCGAGCATTTGTCACTGCATAGTTTTTGGCAGATTCACTCTTTCCATAAGTCATCGGGCTAGAAGATCGAGTTGAACTCTGATTGGAATCTGAACTGTCTGTAAGCCAATCTAAATTCTCAGCCTTCAATTCTGCAGTGTCAAAACCTGTTACAGAAGTCAAACTTCTCGATATCGCACTTCGAGTCGAGCTTTCTCCTTTTAAATAAACTGTTTCATCTTGCTCAGCCATCAGGGCACCTTGCATGCTAAACAACTTGTCACCAGCCGATGCTATCTTTGATACAATTCCATCTGGGGTCACATCTAGGGCATTTGCCAGACGTTCCTCGACCTCCTTATATCGATCACTCTTCTGCAATTCAGTTAATCCAGAGAAGCCAGTTAAAAGTGTTTCTATACTGTCCTCGCCCTGACCACCTTCAACAATTTCAGTAAACTTAGATTGACTCAAAGGAGCTTCATTTAACTGCCGGAAAAGATCATTCCATAAATACCTCCAATTTACATCGTCATCTATGTAAGACTCAAGAGGCCTTAATATTTCTTCCTTCTGACAGGGATCAGATGGTTTTAGAATGGACAACAATTCCTGAATATCTTCGTACAACTCTCTTGCTCTTGGAACAGACTCAGAATTGTCCACTGTGTATTCGCTATTTGCATATTTATACAAGCAGTTTGCAATTGAAATAATTACAAATCGGGTGTACGCATTCTGTCTTGTTGCTGCAACAGCATGTGGGTTAAATGGATCTTCATACCAATCACTAATTCTATCTGATAGCGCATCGAGGCTTTCTTCTTCTTCCAGACCGATATAGATTTTCCTTTCACCTAGCGGTGCATAAAAATCGTAAACCAACCGAAACCATTGAAGTGCTTCACTGTAGAATCCATTACGCGTAAGACTCAATGCAAATTCGAGTGGTACGAAAAAATAGGACTCAGAAAGTAACACGCGAAGCATCGGATTATTGGACACATTAGTCTGCAGAAAAGAGTCCTGAATTGTGGCTTTTAGCGACAGCCTACCTTGTCTATTTAAATTTGGGTCTAAGGCAGGGGCTTCATTGATTTGAGGGGTTAATTCTAGAAAATTGTCACTTATCTCAAAATTGCTACTGGATGTTGAATACTTAATTTTCCTTAAGAAAATTGAGTTGTTCTCTGAATATAAAAAAGGAATCTCCTGGTCAACTTGAAATGGATAGGTGTTAGTGAAGGTGTAATTTGTATCCTTAGCCATAACAAATACATCCGCGTCTTCTTCATCATCTCCCATCTCCTTGAATACAAGCATATTGTCATCAACTTGAAAATTCCACGTAACTATTTGAACTTCATCTTCACGGCCAACCGGAAACAATGAAGCATTCCTTATAGCTGTGGCAGAAACAGGCAGACCATCTGATTCTCTAATCACTTCACCAAGATTATTCCTTTTAAGCTTAAGTGCATTGAGCTGCGTGTAAGTATCCGTAAACTTTTGGGAAAGGATAAAATAGCGCTCATCACCATGCCAAAATGGTTCAGGGCTTCCATTTTGCCTGAATGCATAGCTGTGTATTCGTCCTGTCATTGAATGCTCTCTAAAAAAAGCATCTCCTATTATTGTAACATAAGAATTCCATAAATCCCAGCTGAATTCATCCTTAAACTCTTCACCACCTTCACTATTCAGGCTTCGGGTAAAGGTGATGATGAAAGACTTTTCCTCATTTGTTTCTTGAGATGTGTACCTTGATTTAAGTGATATGGCAATGGACGGTGTTTGCCAGTAATACAAATTTTTACAAACCTCTAATTCCAAAATATTTAACTCTAAATGATCAAGTATTTGATCCGGAATTGGTGATTCTACTTCGTTCGTGTATAGATTCGAGATATTAAATTCATCTTCAGACAATTCAAATTCCAATGGTTCTTCTTCCCAACGGTTCTTGTCCAGGTCAAATCGGAGAGCATAAAAACGGTCAATGCTCGTTACCGATTTTTTCAAATAAAAGAGATAGAGAAAGTTTACCTTGTGCTTGTTGCTCTTGTATACATCACATCCCTTTATAATAGCATCATCCTCTAGTTGTGGGATTTCTTTCCAAAGCATCTTTTGTTCGAACCCTTGATCATCTGAAATGGCGATAGAATAGTAGGTTTTTCCGCTGTTTTTGGCGGCTGCAAACACGAATACCTGATCTTCTATGATTTGCGCTTGATCTGAGCATTTATCTTCCTTCTTGGCCATGACTTCAGCCTCAATAGAGCATTTTAATTCCAGACTATTGACATCATTGATATAACTAGTGAAGTCTTCGGCAAGATCACAAGCCCCCCGTGGATTTAGACGCCTATTATTGCTCGTCACATCTATTAACTCTTTGAATCCAGGAGATGACTTTTGTTTGAGACTTGGCAACAATAAATTTTCGGGATATAGGAATACGAACATGGAAGACCGCCAATTCCCATAACTTCCCATCCACTGCCAAACCGAGTCAAATGAATCAAGCTCCAGTTTAATATCAGGGTAGTCACTCAATGCATCACCTGTATTGGTTTTCCAAATGATCTGCTGAAGCGTTTCTATTGCAAAAGCTGTAGCATTTGTTTTTGAGCAGCAATTATCCTCCAGATTGATGAAAAGCTTGTTACCCAGCTTTCTGGCCTTTTCAGTTAGACTGAAATTACCAGTTTCATGAAAATGGATATAGGCATTTCTTATATACTCGATGTTTTCATCATCAGCATTGGCCAAAAGTTCATTTATCCTTGCCAATACACCTGCTTCTTCATCTTCTCGGGAAACGATGGTTCTCCTCCATAAGTTCAGATCAGATGAAGAAGCCAAGTAAGGGCTCAGTTCATACGGAAGAGTTGGAGGATAGGTAAAATAATCTTCATCACGATTTCTAAAAAAATCTGGCGATTGGGTAATTTCATTATTTTCCTCTTCTACCTTCCACCCATAGTACAAGCGCTTTTTTTGAATTGCGGCCAGCCTGTAATAGAGTCTATTTTTTTGATCAGCTGTTAATGGATTCTGACCAACAACATTCTCTCGACAATTCTCAAAATATTTAAAGTCACTTGCAGTACATTGAAACTGGGCAAAGAATGGAAAAATGTCAATGCCGCTATTCCTTAATTCAACAAGTTCCGAAATAGAAAGGGTGGCACTATCAAAAAGATACTTGTTAATTAGATTATCAAAATTTGAAATGTTTTGGGTACCATCAAATGCTTCAGAAGAGATATCATCAATTATCCCCGAGCTTCCATGAACAAGACTGAACCTTTGCTGCCAAAGATCGAAAGCTGGTTCGTTTTCATAAGGTTTTTTGAGATATGCAGGACCGATCAAGTCGGGGTCAATGATTGGCTCTTTACAGTTTTCTTTAAATGCTTTTTCCCATTCTTGCCTTTCTTCGGTATATGCCAGCCAAAGCGGAAGTTTGGCCTTTACAAGCTTCCATATGGGTATAGGCGTTTCTACACTTGCCCAATTACCATACATGGAGTGTACTTTTCTCACATAGAGCAGAA
Organism: Bacteroidia bacterium; assembly: GCA_030427905.1. Taxonomy (GTDB): domain Bacteria; phylum Bacteroidota; class Bacteroidia; order Flavobacteriales_D; family Cryomorphaceae; genus CBDDKU01. The sequence goes on along the minus strand of JAUICL010000001.1, from coordinate 1,058,569 downwards.
TAGAATAAATTCTCTCTTCTTCAGAAGACGTCAGCTCATTGCCACTGGCAACGGTGTCGATGAGAAAGACAAAATCCTCAACAGAAACTTGTAGTGTATTTTCAATTATATCAATTGCTGTTTCCGATGACAATGGGTCATCCAAATCACTTCGTAAATCGACAAGTTTCGGATTTGAGTTGTCGAAAGAGTACCCAGAACCAGAAAAAGCATTGTCAACTTTTTGCTCTAAAGTGCTAGAAGAATTAACAAGCTCATCCTGCAAATAAAGACGTAAATCTTCTTTATTATCAGTCAATAGGGTCAAAGCATCAACATCTGAAGTTTGTCTGAAAATGATCTCTGGAAGGTCTCTTTCAGAGATCAAGTCTGGATCAAGAACCGGAATGTTCTGGTCTTTTTCGAGCCACCATCCTTCTTTCGGTCTATTTCCTGAAACAATAAATTCTTTAGCAGATAATTCAACGTTTAGTGCATTTTCTTCAACGATCCATGGAATAGTTCCACCATCTTCTATTTCACTGAGATGCCTTTTTACAGCGCGCATAAAAATGTTTACCGCTTCTGCTATTTCTTCAACGGTAGGGGATGATTTTTGCTTAAGGTCAAAGAGTCTTTTAAGTTCAGGAGTTTCAAGTCCATAGGTTGAGAAAAGTTGACTCGAGTCTCCCCCATTATAAATTGCTTCTAGATCTGCTTCACTGTTACCTGGCCAAACCCCACCTGTTAGAGCATTGCTTCCAGAAATTGGACTATATTGAAAATTGCCATTTCCTTCAAGGTGGCTAAATCCGTTTGCAATACTTGAACCTATGGCAGTTGTGAGATCGTCGATCTCTGTATCGAGGTAAGCCCGTCTATGCTCCCAAAGTTCATATGCTCTCGGTTTACCAGTTGAAGGAGAAAAAATTGTGGGATTTCGGAAGTCATCAACTGTAACAATATCAGGATCTAATACGGCTCTTTCTTTTTTGTGGTATGAATTTGTAGGGAAATCTCTTTCCATCCAAAGCTCACGTATTCTGAATCTCTTCCACTTAGTCAACCAATCACCTTCTTGATTGCCTGGCAAAGTTGCAGATGCATCTGTTGAAGGCAATCCAAAATAGCGATACAACAAAGTTAGTTCGTCGTCCACTGTGATACTAGAGATGTCCTTGTATATCACTTTCACAGTCTCCTGAGGACTGCTGTCTTCGTCGGCGTATTCAAAAACTAGTCCTAGGTTGTGGGCAAAGGCTCTTCTTTCAGATTCGCTGGCGGTTTGGATAGATTGGAGATCTTCGAATGAAGTTCCCAAACCTTGTAGAATTGATCTATAGGCTTCTTCAATGTACTCAACCCTCCTCTTGTCAAGGGTAGTATCTTGCGGATCATTTGCCATCTTGACAAGTACTTGGGTGGCCAATCTTCCTTGGCAATATGTATCTTCCAAAGCTTCACAGGAAGCAGGAATGTCATCGAGGTCTTGATGAAGGTTAGCATCGATCCAATTTGCATCAACAGGCACAACAGAAGAACCATCATCAATAACTACGTGCGAAGAACAAAAATTCAGTAGATCTGCCAAATAGGCCTGCGGCCCAACCGCAGATTCGCAATCGCTGCAACCACAGTCATTATCATGGTTGAGATCAGGGATTACGGGGTTCTCTACCAAAGAAGGGTTCAAGCCATCTCTGGTTTGCCCCATACGAGTCGCAGCGTACATGCTCTGTTTCACACATGTTTCGTGATAAATCAAGGCTTCATATCGATCTGAAAACAACCCATCATGATCTTCTAAAAATCTCTTGCGGGAAGTCGCTGCAACCTTAATGGGACTATCATAATTGTTGTAAACGCTCTCGTGTAAAGAAAGAGAGCTTGAACCGGGCTTTACCAATTCATATACAGCAAGTGCATCTATTTTTTTAGCATAAGTATTAGCAGAACCGGAAAGGGAGTAATCTTCTTGATTTCGAATCAAACCAATCTCACGTATATCTTTCAACAAAGCGTTGTCCGCGTTACCTATTGAAAGCTTGTTTTGAATGTACGTTTTCAGTCCTGCTGGGATTGAGCCGGATATACTTCCTAACGTTGATGAATCTGCACTCGACGGAGAAAGTTGAATTGTTGAAATTTGATTTGGAGCATTGTGGTTGTATGCAACACTAAATTCATCAGCGACATACCCATTAACTGAAACTTGGGTGAAAAAAGTCTTCTTAAATGAAGAATCAACATCTTCGGAAGTGCTGAACCCATTGCGTACGAGCCCCTCGTGATTAGAGTACATCACAACACCGGTTTCATTTCCTCCTGAACCATCCAGAAGAGCTACACGTGCATCGCGAATGGCATTTCCACCGCTGTCTTCAACTTTAATATAGTGAGTAAATTCGACCCGATGAAAACGAATGTATCTCTGAGCAAGACCAATGTAATAAGTAGCTAAAGACTCCATAACCGGTTCAGTGATGATCGCTCTGAAAGCTGATGCATTCAATGTTGAAAACTCATCAAATGGGTGTTTAGAAGCTGAAAACAGGTAGCGTTCTACGTAATCATTTGACAGGACTTTGATAAAGCTTGCTCTTTCTCCTGAATAAAATGAAAGCAAATCGTTCCATAGACTATTTACTCTTAACTCTTCGTATTTACTTTTTGGTTTAGCGGGATCAACTACGGGTAGACTACTCATTATGGATTGAGCCCGATTGACTATGACATCTCCTCTTATTTCGTCATACACATCATTAGGTGCGATACTATTCCATGCTTGCAAAAGAGTTGGTGTATCTAAATATGCCAACTCTTGAATACTGTCGCCGACAACACTATTGACAAGTAAGTATGAGATGAAGTCATTAATCTCATTTCTCTGTTCACTCGGAACGAAAGTTAAAAGGTCATTAAGTGCTGGCATTTTGATTTAGTTTAATTGTCGATTCTTTTTATCTGATAAACTCGAGTCAAGAACAAATAGTCACATCCATTTGACCGTCAACTTTGCAGTCATCAATGGTTTGTCTAACAAGTATTGTCTCATTCCAATATTCAAGATGGAGCATGTCAACTAGATTACTTGTCGGGGCCATGTTACTCGATTTTAGTTCTTTTTATATACCCTAAAGAACGTCGAGAAGCGGCTTCCTAGTCCTAGCACATTTGGCCAAATACCGGTTGTGCTATAGGTGAAAATGAATACTAAAAATAGTGATTGGTTGGTCTCAAATTAAGGATCGTCATTAGTCAAGTTGTGGGAGTGAATCACAAAAAACATAGTTCATCCAGCATCTAAAACTACTCACTCAACCCAATCATAATCACCTAATTATCTGATCACAACTGATCATTTTCGCTTTGAGTCATTTTTAGAACCCTTCCTATTACTGATTTACAGACGATCTCCTTTTTTATGTTTTTTTAGTTGGTGGTCTCCATACAAAAGATGAAATTTAGTCGTTAAATATTGCAAGCACATAGAGTGATAAATCATGGAGGCTACAATCAAAATAGGTCTATACGATCGACTAAAACTGAGACTTGATTCATACGACAAACTCATAGGAAGCTTTGACGCGAGTTCAGTTGTATTCAAGGCAAGTAAAGAGGCGAAATTGATACATTATGTCAAAAGCGTAAAACTTGATGTGCTCGTTCTTCTATCTACTTCAATTGATCAAGAATTTAGAGAGATTCTCGACAAAGTAAAACGGTATGGGGTCAATGTTATCGTGGTCACCACAAAACTTAGTAAGTGGCTAATCCCCAACCTAAACAATTTAGGTATTAGAGGATACGTGGTTATGGAAGCGAGACCTTCAAGTCTTGAAGAGGCCATTTATCACGTTAGGAACAATCAATTTTACTGTTGTTCGGAAGTTAGTTCGGCACTTTTGGGCATGTCTACAGGATTACAACTTGATGTCTCTGACAGAGAGAGAGAAATCATCAAATTGATCATTAATGATAAGTCGAGCAAACAAATTGCGGAAGAACTTTGCCTTTCTCACCATACAATTTCATCTCATCGAAAATCTATTCTCAAGAAGTTTAATTCGAAAACAACGGCTGGCATGGTAAAGAAGGCCATAGAAATGGGATTCGCTTGAGCTAGAAGTTATTTTAGATATTTTCCGTTCACCCATCCTTCCAGGCTAGTCTCAAGCACTTTGACCTTTGCCCATTTTCCATTCCGATCTATAACTATCACCTTTACCCCCTTCTCAAGCGGAGACGATACAACATCGAATTGAAAAGCTGGTCCCTTTCTTATGTTTAGATAATACGCATTCACTTCAGCTGAGTCAGATAGTGTATTCAATCCATCAACACGATCAAGCTGAAGCACTTTATTTCTGAATCTTTCTATGGGAAAGGCCGGACCTGGATCTATTTTTCTCCCAGGTGAAATTTCATCGTGACCTAACAAATACTGAATGGGATACTTCTCTTTCAAGAGTCGACATATTTCTAAAGTCCTTTCGATTTGAGCTTGAGAAAAAATTTGCCAGTATCTCTCAACACCTTCATTCTTGTGAGATGCCTGTATGACCTCATCTGAAGGATATTTTTTTGAAAACCATGACATGTACTCCGCATCACTTATTTTCTGTAGAGGCCCTGCATTCACCAACTCAATACCAATTGAGAAATTATTCAATTGCTTGCGGCCTGTTGCTTCATGTTCGCTCCTTCCAGCATGCCAAGCAATGATATTGAATGGAACCAATTGGGTGGTGCTGCCATCTCTATCAATTACTAGATGAGCTGAAGCTTGGCTTAAAGGATTCGTCAATGTATGAATAGCTCCTTCCATAGTAGAGCCTCCAGTGTAGTGTATAACGATGGTATCTGGCACCTCGTCGTGAAGAAGTCCTGAATGATTAGGAGATCGCTCCCACCTCACTTCACCAGTTAATAGATGTTCGTCGTTTATCATCGGATGGCTAAAAAGTTATGCGGATTAGTTTCTGCGATCAGAGCAAAGTCTGCATGCGAAACATGTTTTCGAAAATCACTGACTAATTTTGGTTCTTCCTTTTCTTGAGTAGTCATGTAGAAATCTGTTCCAAACAACACTTTGTCTTTCAATTGCGGGTCCTTCATAGCGGACGTCATGGCCGGCCAAGCCTTTTCATTCCACAACGCATAGGAAATGTCAGCATAAACATTATCGTATTGTTTCATCAACTCTCTTGTCACGTAATGCCAGTTTTCGCGATCACTTTTACTCTCCAGGAAAGCACTAATCTGTCCATCACCGCCAAAATGTGCTAAGCAAATTTTGAGTTTAGGATACTTCATGAGCACCTGTTTGTAGTTTATTGGATTAGAAAAATTCAACTTAAACTTTTTGTTTCTCTTTTGCTTTCCCCAAGTCTTTCCCAGGAATCTTCTCAAGGGCTTAGCCATAGAGCTATAGTCTATTAAGTCCCCTTCTGTATTATCTAGATTTACTCTCCGAGCTGGAGCAAAGTCAAGATTTAAAGGGTGAATTTGCCGATGGGTAATTTGGGAATCTTGAAAATTGATCCCCCCTTGACTGCAATGGTAAAGAATAGGTATTTGTTTCTCCTGCGCATAAGCATATAGCAAATCCAAATTTGGGTCAAAAGGATAGAACCCAAGCGGTGGATACATTTTCACCCCACCGAAGCCAAAGTTCTCGATATGGCACCGAACAAATTCCAAAATCTCTTCACCTGAACCACGCCTTGGATCAACCCCAATAAAAGGAATCAATCTTTCCCGATAGGTCAATTTCAACTCCCTTATTTGCGCTAGCTGCGTTTTAAAGTTGAGCACAGCATCACCAGCACCCATATAATCCATATCCAACGTGAGAACAACAAACCGGGTATTCGGATCTGACTCTTTCCGGAGCCTATCGAACACTTGACTTTGCGTTTTTAGTATTCCTATCTCTAAAAAATTCGAAATCTTCTCCAGGTTGTCTCTCGAGCCGGGCAGAACAAGCCTTAAGAATTTTGCAAGTCCTTTACCGACAATGGGAGTTCTTGAAAACCTTTTAGCCAGTTTCACTCCAATAAAACTATCTGGAGCACATCGAATATTGAAAATATGAGTGTGACAATTTGTTTCCATCACTTGCTTGCATTAACACGTTCTTTTACTGAGAACAGCTTCTTCAGAATATCAAACCAAAATGGCGCTCCAAACGAAATGGCCACGATACTCACAAACCAACCAATCAAGGTCATCAACTTGTCCATGATGGAGCTCGAGCAAAATTTGCTCTTGATACAATTCCAGGTTTGTTCGATCGAGTTAACACCGGTGTCATTCTCTTCTGGCGCACAACTCCACCCAATCGGTAGGTTTGCACTATAAAGTACTTCTTGTATTTCTTTAAATTTTGCTAAGTGTTCCTGTGGGGAAGTCTGAAGCATGACACCGGTGGTGTCATTTTGAAGGCCATAATTTTTGAGTTGCTGCTCATTTTCAGCGAAAGCTTTAGCATCAGCAACCAGAACTGTCCTGATTACTTCGTCATTCATAAGCCTTTTGAAGACATGTAGACTATCGAAGTTGAGAAATATGACTAAAGGAATAGCCAGAAAAAAAAGTAACTTTTTTGATTTTTTTGCATACCACTGACTGATATTCATTTGATATTCATTGTACCAGTCCATCAGGTATTTCTGAAATTCAGAAATCGTTAAAGACGAATCAAGAAACGTTCGCACTCTGGTTTTAAAATCACTATCATGCAGCTGATGTATCCCTTCTTTGAGGATCTGAAACTCCGACCTCTCATTTTCATGAGATTCGACCAGCTTTCCATCGGTAGTTCGGTGAAGATGTGGTAGAGAAGCATCTCTTTTCAGTAGATCAATTAGAGTTTCCGAAAAGATCTCAGCACTTATGTAAGTAGGAAATCGTTTTTCATTCTTCCTTAAGCTCCAGACAAGTGGATGCTCGTAAAGGAGCTCCCCATAGTTCTTGTTATTTGGATCATTCAATATCCTGTCAATTGAGTCTTTCAAGAACAGCTCTCTTCTCCTCAAGTATGACGCTACTGCTTCTGAAAGAAAACTTAGCAATAGGCTTACCAATACATAGAGGTAAGTCAAGGATATTACAGTCTCTAATAATGCATTCATAGTTCTAGTCGTCTAAAAAATCTCGAACTATTTGGTGCACATCTTCTTTGGGGTATCCATGAACCAAATTTTTGGTATGCATTGATCGAATCTTGATTTTCGGCCTACTTTGATTCGCTGGTGAAATGCCTTGCTGGTCAAAACCGACCACTAAATCGTGCTTTCGCCCGAGCATGCTTTTTGCAACGGCATCGACAATCACCATCCCCGTTTTCTTGAAAAACCCATCCACCAAGGATTTATGCCAATCGGCTTGAACATTTTGATAAACGGTCAGCGCTGAAGTTGGCTTCGAGTTTATTATTTGAAGCAAACGCTCATTGTTTGGTGTCAGTAACTGACAACCTGGTCTCGAGATGAAAAAATCTATCGAAAACTGAGCTATCATAGTAAGCAAAGTACCCCAACCTGGAACCCCTTTGCGCAAAACTTTCAACAGCGTAGATATCCGTTTGGCCGTTTTAAAATAACCTACTCCAAAACCTCCAGATATGGACAGCACTTTTCCACATTCGAAATTCCGATTGTTCTTATCCATTGCGAGGTAGTGACAGACCAATGCTCCCCTACTTGTTCCTATCAAATCAACGGGATATTGAAAAGAGTTACTTCCGAGATATTTATAAAGTTGCTCTGCATTCTGTTTCGCATCTTCAAGTATTGTAGGATGATCGAATGCAATTATTTGATCATATACTCGGTCATCTATTAGTTGCTTTAGCAGCATATTTTCTGGAGCATATTCTTCGAGATAAAGTCCACCATATGATTGAGGCGTACGCACAAAAGTTCCATGCACAAGTAAAAGAGTTTTCTTGCTCAAATCAATCTTGTTCGTCCCTACTGCAGTTTCAAAATTGTTTGCTTTCGGGTTATAGATCAACAAGTCATAACGCTCATTTATATTCTCATGATTCTTCTTTAAGATATTCAGCCCTTCGTGTACTAGATCTTCAGGATTAAGTTGGTTTCTCTTAAAGGTCAAAACTTTGACTACAAAACTCATTTCCGGCTTACCATCGAGAATTTCAATGATTTCAGGATTCCGATCTGCGTTTTTAATCTTTCGATTAGGAATTATTGGAAACAGGTAGTCCAGCCGGTCTCTTTTTGTGGTATGATCAGGTCCTGTAGATTGAGGTAAGATATACTCTACATCAGCATCTGGATCATTCCATTTACCACGATCACACCCTTGGTAAAATACAACTGCCCCTTCATCGGGCTGCAGAAAAAGAGTCAACCTCAACTCCGGTAGTTCGTCGATAGTGTACTCTTTTTTATCCAGCCCAAAATCAACAGCGTCAAAATTGATATAGCGCTCATTTACAAATTTAGATCCCCTTGCACGCGGGTTAATTTCGTAGATATTTTTGATCTCTTCTAAGGTTACTGCTGTAGCACCAGTGTTTTGGCCATTTTTTGAAAAAGAAATAGTACCGGTTGGCGCGAAAGGCCTGTTATCCGCCCAGCCAATAGTAGCCCAGTGAGAATGAACTGAATTAGTCGTTTTTCGTTGGATCTTTTTGAGAAGGGAAGTCTTTTGACCTGGTGAAATCTCTGAAGGTTCTACGCCGAGGGGTTGAAAGCGCTCGTCAATTTCATAAGCCGCTTTGCCAAAATCAATAGTTGCCATTTTTAAGGGTCTTTAAATCAGACCTTAATCTATCTCTGGTGGCTAAAACATCCCTCACCATATCCAGTGAATGCGGATAACAGAAATAGTGAAAATATTGGGTTAAAATACGGGGGCTACTGGTCCAATAATAGAGCTTGAAACAACAAAAGCACCAGAGCGGCCAAGAGTGAGACGATGAAAGATAGGGCCGGCGTCCGATGCTTTAGCACAAATATACACAAATGGATTTCAATGTGTTATAGGTATCAAGTATTAATCAGACTTTCAAGTTTTAGGTTCGTGGAGTTAGACCTTGGCCTAATTATCGGTGGAAATGAAAGCAGATTCATAGTGTCCTGATGAACAAAAACGAACTTCGTCAACCTATAATCTGCACACTAAAAGGACCCTAAATTGTTTGGGTTCCATCTGTACTATTATCAATGTTTGATCAGCTCTGTTACTGGTTTGATTACGGCTTAAAAAAAGCAACCAAAGAAAGTATAAATGAAGCTAGGGCGATCAAGGTTGAAATTATAGCCAAAATCAAATTTCTTTTATTTTCCAATTCAGATGAACTCTGAAATGATCGATTCTTAAATTCGATAAGATCACTATTATATTGAAATCGCAAATGAAATTTTAAGAACAAGCCAAATCTTAACTCATCATTCATAACCCACACCTGATCAACTCCCTTCTTACTTTCTGGATTGATTTCGATTTGGGCAAAACTAGATTCATCGATCCTTTGGATTAACCCATCATCTAGCAGCTTCTCAATTAAATTGTCAAGATTCAATAAGTTGATTAATAAGCTCACCCTGTTTTCCAGAAAATATGCCTTATCAACCAAAAATCTAAACTGCTTGGTTCCTGATCGTTCCGAAGCCTCTTGATCATCCCAAATTTTGACAAAGCACGAGCTGGGCACAATCATTTGAATAATATCGGTGATAAGAAAACCGTAATTGTCAAATTCTAAAATACCCTCAATTATTTGCTTATCAAAGTCAGTGTAGTTATTCAAGGTTGCTTAAATTTTATTAAGTCCATACCTATAATAGTGCATAGGTTGATGAAGAAGATTAATAATATCATACTCTCTATGTAGATAGCACTTCTTGACTAAAGATACTTGGAATTATCTATTAGTCGAAAACTCCGTTCTGAATTGTCATCCACAACAATGTTCCTTCTAGATTTAACAAAAAAAGAACACTTTATATCACACTGATCGCCTTTAAATAAATGGCTTTGGACAAATCTGCTAATCAAAATCGAACAATCTATTTAAGCCTTAAAATACATGGATTCCAACTTACGTAAGTTCTCTTGGAATTGAACTTGATATTTGAAATGATGAGATTTGAATCAAATAACAAACATGATAATAGAGCACAATTTCGCAGACGACCTGTTGGAGCAAATTGAGGAAAGACTATTTGACTACCAAGGCAAACAAGGTATCAGGAAAATAATTACCCCAACTATAGAAAAGAGCGAGAGACTTGACTGGATGAAAAACTGCCAAGACTATAGCCTTCCTGTCTATTCAGTTGGCTCATCAACTCGTATTCAAATAACCAAAACTTATTATGATGTACTGGTTCATAGCTGGAAGCAGGAGCATCCAGAACTCATCTCAAATGGAGCGGAATCTAAAGTTCAATCAATGATTGAATCTGATTCTCCAGACGAAACTATCTATTATGCAATACATGATAAAATATCCAAATTGGTCTTTGAATATGGAAAAGTATTAAAGTGGACTAAAGAGTCAAATGGTCTTTTTGGGATAGAAGATGAAGAAAAAGTATTGCAAATCCATCTTAATAAGTATCACCAGATAATTAATTCGAACCATAAACAGATTGAGATCATGACGGGAATACACTTGAACAAAGTTATAAGTGATTTAGTACTAGAAATCTATATCCGCTTCATCAATTTAAGAATTGAACTACTTAATCCTCAGCCCATAAGCATGGATTACAGGAGCAATACAACATTCACAAAGATTGAGTGGCAAGGTGGGCAAAGAGATTTATGTGAGCTCTTTGTTGAACTACAAAATAAGAATTGGATAAAAGAGTTTGAACCGGGTGAAAGAAGTAAAATGGCTCAAGCAATATGTGCATTGTTTGACCTATCAGGAACTAAAAGAAGTGAAGATAGCGATGTTGTACAATCATTTTATCAAATCCTGAAGGGCAGCTACGACCCTAAGACGAAAAATAGAGTTTATGATCAAGTCTTACGCAAAAAGAATGAACGTAAGTTTTCACTCTTGAAGTATAATGATCGAAATTGATGGGAAATTTTAAATATCAGTATTTCAGCGAGTCGGAAATCACCCGCCGTATTTCTTTCACCAAGGATTTTGAATTTAACTATGCTCTATTTTCGAACGTAGTATGTGACCCTTTCGGTATTGAAGATTACCATAAGAATGAAGGGTTTTTACTTGGATTCGAAGTGGATCGATCTGAAATAGGTCTAAAAACTAACCGTAAACCTGGAGACATAGATATCTTGATCATTCCTGTCCGTGAAGGGAAAATCTATGTCAGTAGGGCTTGTGCAATTGAAGTAAAAGTGGTCAGACCCACTCGTAGAAAGCCGTCGAAATCACCGAACTCTTTTGGGATCAAACAAGTAAATGGCTTGGTTCAAGACGGATTCCCTATTGTTGGACTTATCCATATTTGTATGACAGAACCTTCAAATGAAGATGAAAAAATCGACATCAGAGTCATTGATGAAAATGATCACGAGAGTCTAATTCATGAGTTTAGCAGCGATATCGAATCAAACAGATCTAAATCCAAAAGATTTGACCCCTTTCCTTCTTATGCATCTGAAAATCAATTCAAAAAGTTACTTTCATTTGATCTTCCTAAGTACGTGGGACTGAAAACGATCTCCATAAACACTTTACAAAGTGGATCATTGGTTGCCCACTATGATTTTGGACTGAACACCCAATTTGGTTCTGCATATTTCAATCCACATAAGAAACAAGAGACTATTCAATGTCTGGAAAAATTTATTGGCAACGAGATGGACTCTTTATTGTATGCTAAATGTAAATCCTAGGATCATCTCGATCAAGTCTAACACACTACTGGTACAGCAAACTAAAAACTTCCTCTTCAGAATCTTAATTATTTTGCACTGAGCACTGTATACTTTTGAGATTTGGTAACTTGTAAGCCCATCAATTGTTAGTTGGCGATGCAATTTACACTCAATTATTTCGGAAAAGAACAGATTGAAGAGATTTCAATTCAAGACCTAAGACACTTTTTTTCCATTGAAAGAGAAGAAAGTGACAAGATTGAGTTCAAATCTTTTCACCTTGATGAAGGTTCTACGCAGAATCAAAAAGAGAGAGAAAAGGCTGTAATCAAAACGATTTGTGCTTTCCTTAATTCAGAAGGCGGGCTTCTGATTTGGGGCGCGCCCAAAGGTACTTCTGTTCAAGGCAAAAATGAAAAGGTTTTTACTGGTGAGCTTTCCTTAGTTGAGTATTCTTACGAGAAAGATCAGATGATTAGTAAGATTACTGATAGTCTTACCCCGATTCCCAGAGGGATCAATTTTCATCGTATTGAGAATGAAAAGGCTTTCGTGTATTTGTTCGAAGTAGAGAAAAGTGAGTACTCACCTCATCAATTTGGAGATAGATTCTTTATGAGAATTGACGGTCAGTCCAAGCCTGCTCCTTATCACTACATTGAAGCACTCTTTAAAAAGATAAAATATCCAAATCTTCACGGATATCTCAAGCCAGAAGGTTGGCAGTTACAGGGTAACAAGTTCCTTCTTCATTTCACCGTCTGGATTTTTAACTTATCCAAGTTACAGAATGACTATGATGTTTCGTATCGGATTTTCTGCGGAAAAGGGGTATTTCAGCATTGGAATGGCAATTTTAAAAGCTCAAATACTTCCTATCATATGAGTGGACATGAAATGAGAAAAGTTTCAGTTAAAGAGATCATTCATTACGGAGAGCCCATAAGGCAGCAGGAAACCATCGAATTTGACCCACATGAACTGGAAAAAGTAAACTGGGAATCCCCATTGGTTTTGATGTTTGGAGCTCGAAATTCTCCTATGAAAATGTCAAAATATCGATTAAACCTAAGAGATATTACCGATGAAAAAGTAAACTTACTTTTTAATGATAGGCATGAAAATGAACTTATGGGAAAAAGTGACCTAAATGAAGACGAAAGGATAAACAAGATTCTCGGACGGCTTTAAATGTTCAGATTTCTTGAAAGTAGCTAAAATGAAATGAGCTTAACCAGATACTATATTGAGTGGGCATGAACTTAGGATTTACTACTCATGAGTGATATTAATCAAGTTAACAGATTTTATTCTATATGCTCTGATCGAATCAAGAAGCATGAATTTGACTTAAAAGACTTAGGAAATAGCATTTGGCGTGGATTCAGTGCAGCGTTTGCGTATGAAGATGGTCGAATAGAAGGGGGAGAGTCTCTCTCGAGCCCCACAACATTGAAGGATTACGATGAAGAGTTTTTTAAGGTCCTTATGCGCATGGAACCTCCATATCGGGTGAATGACTTTTTAACCCATCACTCAGATTACTTTAGTTTAGTCAAAAAAGGTGATCATGAACTCTTTGTTAAGCATATTAAGTATGTGATTCTTCCAAAAGTACGAAAGACTAAACGCTTAGAGTACATCGAACTAATTGAGAATTGGATACAAATAAAAGACAAAATGAACCTATTAGAACAACTACAACAGAAAAATGAGTTCCTCAAAAGAGCTTACAAACTGGCAGTTGAAACATCGCCTTCTAATCCTTTATCGGTAAGCATTAATCCAATTGAGTTTGGTAGATCAATCGATTTTGACGAAGACACAACCAAACGCATAATGGTGGAATGCGTTAGTGAAGGATTGGTATCTTCCAGTCTTGGTTTGAAAATGCTGCTCATGACGCAGAAGGGGGTAAATTATTTAAGAGAATGTGAATTTGATATTCAGCCTTCCAATCCTATTAGTGTAAGTGTTGGAGATAATTCAATTCTTCAATTTCAGAATAATGCTTTCAACTCAACTCAAAAAATAAGGACAGATTCAGAGCACATTAATCTTCTTGAAACATTGATACGAGATATCAAAACGCAAATGGAAGTGATTCGGGCTCACCTCAACCCCACACAAGTGGAACATCTTATATCAGATATAGACTATCTTGAGAATAATCTGAAGAGGCCGAAAAAGGATTTTGGAATATTGAAAACAGTGACTTTGAATGTTCTCAATGTTCTGAAAAAGGTTCCGTCTAAGGTGATCTCAGATTTAATTACTTCATACATAAAGAACGAATTGTCAAAATAGGCAGATTCGTTCTTTATACTGAATCATTTGAGATTGGGCCTTCTTGATGAACTCTAGAACAATTCACTGAGAAGGATTAGTCACACCAAAACTAAAGTCAGGCTGAGCGCTTTCATGTCAAACACCATCATCCAATTCAAAAGTTTATACATATTCAAATTCTACCTACCACATCCCGCATTCAATTAGATCGATGGAAACGTTCAAGGTCTTTCCAGTACATTTTCCAATGAGCCTGATTCGCTGACCTTTAGCCAAGCGTGTAACCTCATCTCTATTCGACATCTGACAGCTAATAACTGTCCACCCAGAGGGGTCTCCTGAGTAAAGATCGATGTAGATGTCTCCAAGGGTTTCTCTGATTTCCTTTACTTTTCCTGTAACAGCTAACCGTCTGTTCTTGAACCGATCATCAGCACTGATTTCATTTCCTTCATAAGCATGAAATAATTCTTGAGCAGTTAGCCTTTCGTCATAATTACGATAGTACTCACTCTTTGGATATACCTCACCTAAATGGCTATTAAAGGCATCTTGAGATGCAAGGAAGGGATAGAGAAAGTCACTCCCTTCTTTCCAATTTGAAATCCCATTTTGCCTTGCTTTATAGAAAGCGTTTAGGAAATCCTTATTATTTTTTTCCATCAGTACGAAAAACGCTGTCATATCGAAATTGTAGAATACAGTTTCTTTGTTTCCTGTGCCATAGAAAGTAGATCCTTCAGCTCCATACAAGTTGTAACGCTTACGGTATCGTTCAAATATTTCAAGTATTTCATTTGGTAATCCTCCATTTTCCTGCGGAAGAGCCAAGGCAAGGGTCTTTACAACAAACGCACTCTCATCATTAAAGGTGGTTGCGCTTCCTAAAGATTGCATTAGGCCTTCATTTATTGCAAACTGATCGCTGGTCAACCGAGTAAGTCCGTCATTGATGATGGTTAAAATAGGAAGAAATTCTACCTTAACTATTTGACTATCTGAAAGAGCGATAAAAGCTCTAGTTTCTCTTAAATCCTTCAGTATCTTTTGTCGCCTTTCCATTTTTTTAACGTCTAAGCTTTCTTGTGCTTTCTTCATTGCGTTGAGGTAAGAAGTGAAGTCGACTCCGGATCTCTTTATAGCTTCTGTGCTGTTAACATCTGTAGAATCAGGTATTTCAATCATAGTTATTGCTACTGAGAAAAAAGCAATAGGAAGAACCACCCTTGACGCCTTCAGTTTCCAAAAGGGGTTTTCCTTGAATTTGTTCGAAATAGCTGGAAGTACCATGCAGCCAGAGATAACGAGTAAAACGGATGGTAAGGTTTGACCTTGGGCCAACCACCCAAGACCAGATAAAATGAGTATAACGCTAAGTACAGTTTTTAGGACTTTCATGATTCTATTTTTGTACCTCCAGCCCCAAGAAGTGATTTATCTAAAAAGAACGAGGCGCGGAACTGTAACTTACCGGTACCAGTGGTATCGCCAGACACCAACACCCCAAATAAGAACAGCCCGCGCCAAGGCGCGAGCGTCTTACTTTTAAGTTTGAGGTGTTTTAAAACTGGCGATTTCTGGTACCTACCTAAAAGCTAACGCTTCGTATTTCTATGTTTCTAAAGTCTTTCTATAAAAGTTACTTTTATGTAAAGATACCAATCCTGTAATAGCTTGAGTTAGCTGTGCACCTCATTTTGATGAGATTTGAACAAAAGAGCTTCGGTACCAGATCTCTTATTGATGAGCTGCTTGGATTTGTTAGACTAATTGAAAGCTTAAAGTCTAAATGTATAAGCCGAGCTTTTAACCCAAATATTGCCGATATCATAAATCCTGCTAGAAGATAATGTATTTGAAATTATTGACATCAAGGCAGCTACATAGGATATTCGATTCATCTTCAAAAAAGAATGACAATCACTAGTTCTCATAAAGAGAAGATTGGTTAATAGTATTTACTCTTAGAACTGGGGGTGGTTCGATTGCCCTGTATGACTACTGAGATTATATAATCAGGATACTCTATATCCATATTGCTTGATGGTTCCAAATGATGTACTTTGAACCAGTCTTTGAAATTTGGTGGTGGCTCTACTGCCTTATTGCTCAGTTCTAACAACACAAAAATGCCTAATTGATCATATCCTGCGGTGTAGTTTTGGACTTGCGCTATGTATTGGTCTTCTATCTCTTTAATAGTTGGCCTTTGCTTTGACTTCTTTAGCTCAATGGGGATAGTAATGAGGTCTTTTTTATATACTATGTCTACACGACCACCGTCAACAAATCGAGCTTTTTCATGATCTAATCCATCTTTGATAGCTGAGTGCTCGAAAAACCGAAGCATGCTGTCTTGTAGGTCTTGTTCAAGCGCATTTTGCCCTTTTCCCTTTTTGAAATCAGGGCTTTGGGCATAGAGAAAGGCAAAACGTTTTCGGTCACTGTCAACAAAAGTTGTTCTGGTGTAACGGATTACTTCTTCAACGATCTTAAAATAGGCTTCGAGTTTTGTTTCTGGGTAGTCGGGGAGAAAATTCTCAATCTGTTTTCGAAGATTGTAATATACCTCCTCACCAAGCACATATCCTGTTTTATAAGGCTGCTGTTGGTTCTTATATTTTCTCGTAAGCTCACCAAATTTATTAAGCAGCTCTGTCGAGACACTTTTATTGGGAATTGACTGATACAATGCCAACCCTTTTTGGCTGCCTTCAATTTCTGAAAAAAGAGCTAGTAATTCGGGATTACTTTGTGTGATTTCTTGATCTACTGGTAGCTTGGAAAGTAGATGTTGTAGGTAGCTGCCGAGTATTGTTTCTGATTCGGTTTTCTGAAGAGCTTTTAGTCGGTGCCTATTTGAAGCTAGGTGAGCTTGATAAATGCCTCCTTCAATTAATTCAAATATGTTACAAAAAAGTCTTTTTCTTAAAAATTCGCTAGGAGTAGAAAGGTCTTTTATTTTTCTCAACTCCTGATAGGTTTGCATGAGGGAGCTAACTTCATTTTTTACTTCAAGCCACCTTTCGGCCGCACTGGAGATTGAAAAGTTGATTCTTAATTGATCGACAAGTTGAAAAACTAGAAAATCCAACTCTAAACCATGTTCATCAAATTCGTAAAGCTTCCGAGCAGTTATGGCTGTTTTAATTTTTGCAAACTGCTCTTCAGCCAATTCTGTGCTATCGGTTAGGACTGAATTCAACACGTCGATTACTAAAAGGTAAAAGTCTGCATCTACTCTATTCTCGATTGAAAGCGTTGCTGCTTTAAAATGAGGCTTGGCCGTTTCAAGGGCTACAATGGCTTCGGGAAGGGTTGAAAGTGATGTGGACTCTGTAAGTTGTAAAACTCCTAAGCAGAAGTAGGCCTGGCTTGCAACCTCACCGTTGGAACTGTCTGAAAGCTCTTGAATTTGTTCAACTAGCGCAGGGGTTCTTGCGCCTTGGAAGTAAGGAAAGTATTTGAGCGCAATTGCTTGTAGAGTCGGCACATTGGATTGAAGTAATGTATGTAGTTCACTCAATACCAGGAATGGGTTTGAGATTTTACCTGAGAGCGATAGTTGGCAAAGAATTTTGAAAGCCGTGCGCCTTATGTAGTCATTAGTAGACTTTAGGGCCAATTTAAGAAGTGCTACCAAGTCGCTTTCATTGGCTAGATCAACGGCTAAGTTCTCGTAGAAGTTATCAAGGAAAAGAACCTTCTTAAAGTCGGTTCCTGTTTGAAATAATTCATAATGAGTCTGAGTAATAGTCATCAAAATATAAACTCGTTTTTCGCTTTAATAACTGCTTTTTCGGCTTCTGTTATATCTGAGAACTCGCGGAGTGCAGAGCCGATAAAAATTTGAAGTTGATCTTTGAAGCGTTCGTTGACATTTTTCAGAATATCTGATAGTCCGCGAAGGTGTTCTTCAATCATTTCTTCACTACCGGGTGAATCGAAGATGAGGAAACGCGGATGTCTTCCCAAATTGTATTCAATGTCGAGCTGAATAAGACTAAGGTAGAAAGCTAGCTTCACGCGCAGCTTTTCACCCTCTGTAAGATCATTAAAGCCTTCGCGTTCTCCGTTTTGAGTTAATACAAGTTCGTATTTGTTATTAATCTTAATTTCGGATACGCTATTAAGACCGAATGCGCGTATTTCATTCAGAATCAAGGATTCTAATTTGGTTAGTGTATCCTCGTTGAGTTGAATCCGCTTCTTTTCAAGTTCGCTAAGAGCATAGGTCAGGATTGCTTTATCAAGGCTCAACTCTTCAATTCGTCTTGAATTATCTGAGGTTTTCTCTTCTTCAATATTGTCCAACCTGAATTTTAGAATTCCGCGTTCCTGAATTAGTTCTTCTTCTTGATCAAATAGCTTTTTTTGCTTCTTACGTTCTCCGTTTATAACTTCAATGCGCGCTTCAATTTCTTCTAGTCTTTTTTGATCCTCTTGAATTCCAGGAACAGCAACAACATCATTGTAGAGTCCCGGAATTTGTGATTTTAAGTCTATGACTTTTTGTTTTTCATTCTCAATGCTCTTTTGAAGTTCTTCCGATTTGACTTCATAACCTGCTCGTTCTTCCTTGATCTTCTCAATCTTAGCCTTTAGTTCTTCAGCCTCGATTTTTTGTTC
The DNA here is from genome assembly GCA_030427905.1 of Bacteroidia bacterium. Taxonomy (GTDB): domain Bacteria; phylum Bacteroidota; class Bacteroidia; order Flavobacteriales_D; family Cryomorphaceae; genus CBDDKU01. Next base: position 1,039,837 of record JAUICL010000001.1, on the reverse strand, counting down.
GGTGGATGTTTCTCCGCATAAACTGCATTCGTGTTGATGGAATTCTTTTTCTTTCCTTTCTTCTGTTACTGCTGTTTCGCAGTGTGGGCAAACCTTTATATCGAGATTACTAAAGAAGCTGCCAGCCTCTTGGTAAAGCTCAACATTCAGTTCATGTTTTCGAAGGCGGTTTATTTCTGCATCTACTTTTCGTTTATCAGTTTGTAAGTTTCGTACTTCTAACTCTATTGGGACAACTTTTTCTTTGGCTGCCTGATAGGCTTCGTTAGCAGCTCTTCCTTTTTTGCGATTCTCGGTGACTCTATCCTGAATTTTGTTGTATTCCTCAATCAGTGGTTTATCATCTAATTTGAGATTTCTTCCTTCTCTAAGTTTTCGGAGTTTTTCAACTACGGCTGCATAGTCTTTGCTGATTTTGTCCTTTTCAGATTTCTTTGTTTCTACGCTTGACTTGTCGCTAAGTCTGAGCTTGCCAACTTCTTCCGAAATCTGATCTGACTGAATAGTCAACATGTTGATTGGGTAGGTAAGCGGCAGTCCAAGAATCATTTCAAAGACCTTCCTACCCTGCGCTCCAAATTTTTCGTTTTCAAAAAAGAGGTATTCGTAGTTGCTCGACTCTAAGTAGATGGATTTGAAATAGGTGGTCCAGCTGAGGTTTGCAGTGTTTAGCTCAAAATCTTCCTTGGAGCTGCTTTTCTGAGTGTATTTGAGTGTGTAAAAGTCGAAATGTTCAAAGAAGAATTGCTGCATATGCTCTTCGAGCATTTTCTTACTTCTAAATTCAAATTCTTTTTCTTTCTCAATAGTGTCAAGTTTCTTGTTGTGGCGGAGTTGAAGGAATTGTTCAATTCCAAATGTGTACAATGCGCCTTTATCGCGGCCCCTTTTATCTATGTAGATGGTATAAACATCGGGGCCTATTTGAAATTCGAGTATGATTTCATTTATCCATTTTTTGATGTCGGGCTTATATTTTTCTGTTCCTGTTAAGGCGAATTTGATAATCTTAAAAATGGATGATTTTCCCTTGAAGTTATCCGCAATCCAAAGATTGATTCCCGTGTAAAACGGCTGATCATAAACGAATTCTGATCCCTTTTTTTCTCCTGAAAAAATAAGTCTGTTGAGCACAAGGTAGCGGCCTAGAGATTCGGGACTGTCTTTATTATATCCTTCTTCTAGGTGCAGTAGCTCCTTTACCTTTTCCAGTTCAATATCATTCTTAAAGTGGTTATGAACGTGGGTGATGAATTTTTTATAGTTAATCTCGTTCTTGCTCATACCAGTTGTCTTTTAAATCTCTCGTTGAATGCTGCCTTTACCTTGTCATTGATGTTCTGAATGTGGCTTTTATATGAAATATCTCTGTATTCGGAATACCTGTATTGACGCGATTTTAGTTGTGATCCTGAGAATTGGTTGAAGTACTTTTTGATTAGTTCGCAGCGATCGAAATACCATTTTACTGCGGGTATACTTTTCAGATGGTTTTCAATCCGCTCAGCACAGGTTTGAGTAATGAAGTACTTTCTATCGTATGTATTTCCTTCAGTATTCTTTTTGCTGTCGTATTGTACAAAACCAACGCTAATGAGAAAAGCAATTGAGTCATCTACACTTTCATAAGCTCCGTAAAAGAATTTCTCCATTTCTTCCACTCGGAATTCTGGCTCTTTGTTTTGGTAGATTGTTTCGATTGTGGTTCTGATTTCGTCCCGATCAATTGACTGGTCATTGTCCATCAGGTCAATCAATTCTAAAGACAAGAAATCGGGGTTACGCAAAAGGAAGTTTAGGGCTTGTATTTTTATTTCTGTGCGGAATACTCCGTAATGACTTTCTGCTCCTTCTTCCATTAGTTCACAAAAGGTATAGAGGATAATTATTACGCGAAGGCGGTCACGAAACTTTCTGAGTTCTTCTTCCATCGAAATCTTTTTATTTAAAATTAAAGAAATTTAGCATAGCCAAAAAACACGCGAATTTGAACTTTAGACGTGCATGAATGAGTCCTGAGCCCTAATCATCAAGCTCTAGTAGTAACTCATTTAGCAAGTTTGACGTAATGAATCTAGGCTAATAAGGTCTTTTGCTGATTCAGTCCGTTCTTGAAGCCCAGTGTAGGTCAATTGTTACAGAAACTATTTAATCGTCTCAGTCAGTACATCTCAAGACATGATCCTTGTTTATCTTCTTCATAGCCACGCCTTGCACTTTGAATATTGATATTCGTGATTAACTTTCTAATAGTGAAGGTGAAGAGATCTTTTCTCACTTGTCTGGGACGGTGTAGTGATGAGAGACGATTTATTATCTGATAGGAATTTAATTGATTAGAAAAATTACTTTTTTTAAAACGAGGCTTGACTGAACTAGACCTTTTGAGATGGCCTGATGAAGTATAAATGATTTGTTTACTCTGGCCATATCAAACTAATTACGAAACCATATTCTGAATAATAGCATTGCTCATACATTGTGGTTGAACCTGCATATTGAAACCAATCATCCGCCTCTATTTCTTCTACTGCTGTATATTTTGATGTTTCTCCTAATCTGAAGTATTCGCCGACAACAGAAGTAGGAGGAACAGAACTTTTAATTTTAGCCCTGAAGACTTTATATGGAAAATCTTCGCTTCTTATCACCCACTCAAGTATTCCATCTCTGCAATAAGCCACCATGAGAGGAAATGTTCCCACTTCTACAAATCTTAGAATCGCTGCAAGATTGCTTATTTGAAAGAATGAAGAAAGCTCAGATATTAGATCTAATGAAAATGGTTTCTTAAAGCATATCTCTTTGAACTTTTTACTTGGCATCAAAAGGGCAGCACTAAAGAAATTTGCTTCAAGTTCGATCAAGTTAGTTTCTTTTGGGTCATACTTCGAAGCGTGGTACCCTTTCATTAGTTCGATATGATGTTCTTCTATAAAGAAGTGCCCTAACTCATGTCCAAACGTAAACCTTGCTCTATTTGAATCTCTGCTTCCAACTCTATTAAGGTTAATGTGAGTATGAAATTCTCCACCATCATAGATTTGAAGCCCGTCAAAATCATCATCATACCAATCATAGTAATATTTGATTCCGTTCTCTTCAGCAATTTTTTCCGGAAGTGTGACTTCACCAAAGGCGAAAAGTTCTGTGATATCTTCAGCCAACTGGTTTAAAGTCTTTTTTCTATTAAGACTGATCACTACCCCCACCTTTTTGTTGATTCTTGCGAATTTTATCTAAAGTGGCTTTAGATAAGTTCGGGTTCCCCCTTGCCGCAATAGCCCACGATGATGAAATTTTAAGATCCTGTTTATCTATCGCCAGCAACTCAATAGTCTTAGTTCGCGGAGCATCAGCTTCCCATATTTCTTCGGCCACAACCTTTTCGCTCAATAAAGTGTAGTCAATATCAATATATAGCTTAGCCGCATTTTGAAGCTCTTGGGGCGTAAATGGGAATAAATGACCCGTTACTCGTAAAGAATTGACAAGATCCTCGTAAGACTTTATGTATTTCTTCATGACGTTGCGTTTAATAAAGTTTGTAGCTTTTCTTTTGCTCTTTTATTGTAAACCCTCAGAGTTGACTCTCCAGCGAGTTGAAGAGACTCTCTTAATTGGTCACCAATCTCTCGTGGTAAATACTCACCATTTGGGGCAAATTCAAGATAGGCCAGAAACACTTCTCTCTCCTTCCAGCTCAGCTTTGAAAGTACTTTTACTACTTCATCGTTTATTCCCTTCAACACTTTACGATTATAAAGTTCTGTACCTTCCTTCGATGTATCCACTTTGAAGTCATACTCTATTACTTTCGATTTTTTTCTTGGATAAAACAAATCATAGAACTCTCTTCGAGCAATACCCTTCAAATATGCTAATACGGCTTCTTCATGATCATCTGTATTTGCCTTGCTCATAGTAAAGCCATCAGGGCTGTTTTTAATGCGATAGAAGACATTCCACACAATGTCAACCGCGTAGTTAACGTCTTTATGGTTAGCCTTGCATTTGACCATACAATACTCAACAAGCTTATTTCTGAAACGATTAACCAGTTCTATGTAAGCGCCCTTCGCTTCTTCAGGTTCATCATCAATCATTGAAATGACAACTAATAAGTCATCGGCTGCATAACCGGAATACGATTCCTTAATCTGTTCCAATTCTTAAGATCTCAATACATATACTCAAAACCGTTACAAAATGATTTGTAACGGTTTTGGTATGTTCAAGAACACAAGTTAATAACATAAATCTTACACCATGTAATATCAAGAAAAAAAAGACTAGGTCCGGGTAAAAAGTCTCAAAACTAGTGGCAAAGACCAGATAAGTACCAAAAGGACAATTTTGGATATACTCTTTTCCAGGGGTCGTAGAAAAAATTCAGAAATAGGGTGGATTATTAATCAAAGCGTTCATCAATCTTAAGGTGGACCACATCACCTAAACTACTTAAAACCAATATAATCATCAAAGTAAATTAGTCTTGAATATAAATAGTAATAGTAATTATGAAACAAAGTTATTTAGTTAAAACCGACGGATATTGGAGGCAGAGTGCGATCTCTGGTATACCAGCTCACTCAGGTGTGTATTTTGTATATGCAGCTACCTATGACAAATCTTCGGACAGCGTATCACTGCAAAAGCTAATCTATATAGGTGAGGCGGGTGATGTTAAAAGTCGAATATCAAATCATGAAAAGTGGTACAACTGGAGAGGACATTTGACCACTGGTCAGGAACTTTGCTTTTCCACAGGCTATGTCTCACCTATAAGCAGAGAAAGAGTTGAAGCTGCATACATTTTTAAGCATAAACCAGCAGAAAACATAGAATACAAGTATAGTTTTCCTTTTAATGAAACAACCGTTAATTCATCTGGACGAACAGCACTCCTTGAAACGTATTTCACCGTCTAAAGGACTTGAAGTGGACTGGCGCAGAAAATTCACTTAAAATGAATCAGGATTATACTCCAATGGAATTATAGCTGGTTCATTTTTTTCTCGTCGATGTGAATAGTTGAGTATGAACTTGATTTGTTTGAAGCTGATTTTTTGTTGACGATTTCATCTTCCACCAGAAATTGGTAAGAAATATGGAAAGCCATCCCTCCAAGTTTTCACCCAATTCGCGTAACACAGAGCATCAGCAATATCAGGGCTTTTACCATAGACCTTCTTGATCATTTCTTTGGTAGCAATCTTTACGGTCTTTTCAGTGCTTATCTCATATTGGATAGCGGATAATTCAGAAACAAGAGAAGGATCGGAGATTGAGCCTAGCTGTTTTGCGAGGATGTCTTTTCTCAGCTCATAGTACATCTGGGACCTTAAGTTGAATGGCTTAAAAGCTTCTTCATGGTAGACTTCAACCGGTTTTTCTCCACCAATTAATTCTTTAACGTGGTAGTCCGACCCATTCAAGCTGTCAATTATCCCAGCACCTATTCCAACACCGTCAATTCCCACGTTTTCTGGATCAATATTATATTCTTCAATCAATTCAATAGTCTTGGTGACTATTTGATTCGTTGAGGTCTTATCGTACGTTTCAATAAGCTCAACATTACCTTCCTTCAGCAAGACAAAAGCCGTTCTATCATCTCCGTACCTACTTGGATCGATCCCAAGCGAAGTCGGATAATCGCTCACAATTGGATTTGAACATAATGCTAGTGACTTGGAAGGAATTAATTGATTAATGCTATCCACAAGCGTCCAATCTCCAAGGAGGTACTTTTGTTTGAGTGTAGGATTGTCCTTGAAAGTCTCTTCCAAAGATTGATAATACTCACTCTCTTGATCAAAGTTATCAGATGTCAACGACTGGATATAAGCTTCTGATTCACTATTCGAAGTGATAAAAGTTGGAAGCAGCCAACAGTTCTCAGGGTTACTTGTAAGCCTACCTTCGTAACGTGGAGTGTCTCCATTGGGCAAAACCCACCTGAGACGCGTTTTAAGTATCTGGTAAGCTTCTATTGCTACTTCGTTTGCTTCATCTATTCCAAACCATCCTATTTCAAGTCCTTTGAGCTTATTGAACAAAGGATCTTTGGATTTGTTTGCATCCAAGAAGTAGAGAACAGAGCCATTAATAAAAGTTACTTTTAAGCTGCTCTGGTTAAAATTAGCAATGATAGCAGATGGGCAAATAGACTGAAATGTCACCAAAATAGTCTTTCTCAATACCGAGAGCTCTTTTCTCACAATGACCAAACGATTCCCAGGAAACATCATGGCATTTTTTATTGCTTCAGCACATAAGAACCAGCTCTTACCTCCCCCCATTGCACCACCAAACAGGAGGTATTTGGCCCTACAGGCATGAGCTTCCGCCTGTTTGGCTTTAGGAGTATAAAATTCACGGAAATTGACTTCCATAGGTCTAATCTGGTAATCCAGAGATGAATTTTACTTCTCCCGAATGTTCTACCTTGGTTTTATAGAGTCCCTGTAGAGATGCAATTTCTTTGTTGATAAGAACTGCAGCTCTGTAATCATTTCTCGATATGGCCAGCTCGAATAAGTGCTCATACCTCATCAAGGCTTTTGCATAGTCATATTTGACATTCTTCACGACATCTCGAGCTATGATATCTTTAGCTTTTTTGATGTATTTGTCTGTTTGACGCTCACCAACACCCCAATTTTCAGAACCATATTGAACTATATGTTCGCGGCCTTTGCCTTCAATTAGGAGTTTGGCTACTTGTGATGTTCTTGTAAGAACTACGGCATTAGTAGCTTTCATGGATGCCAAGAAGATTTGCTATGTATGCAATAGCAATGGTAGCGGTCAGTTCAGCAATTTGCTGACTTGGAGTGGCTACTAAGGGGTTCCTATTTTGGGTTCTAACTACTCCTTTTAATCTACTCACGAGCTTTCGGTCCATATCTTGATTGTCCGCCCTAGCACTATCAATCATTGAGATGACTTGATTGACGCCTCCTAATTTTTCAATTCCCGCTGCTTGTAACACTTCCTTAAAGTCCTTCACGCCAGATACCTCTGTCATATCAAGCTTAAGACTAGTGGTTTTAGTGATATCGTTGTAATGCTGAAGCCAAAGATTGAGCAGATCTCTTTGAATCTCCTGATCAAATAAATCCTGAATGAGCATCGCGTTCCGATCTACTTTTTTCGCAAATAATTTCAAATACGCACTGAACATTCGAAACTCCACACGCATGGCATGGTCAGATTCGGTGAAGAAGTCTTCTTTATCAGCACGAGATTTTTTGGACTTATCATAAAAGCAGAGAGTCCTGGAATAGTTTTTATAATAAAGAGTTGTTTTATCTTGGAACCTACTTTTGAAGAATCGATTATCTCCTAAAATCGAAAAGTAACTTTTTACTGTATTCGGCAATAAGAATGTAGATTCAATATCCAGCCTCGTTATTTTAGCCGACTTGAGATTTACACCAACAACTTCTTCCAGCTTTTGGATTGCAGGTTTGACCTGATACCACAATAAGGATTTAGTATTGCTCCCAAAATATAATTTGGAAAGGCTACCGTAGACCTTTAAGCAGGAGCCTCGTACAACAACAGTAAAATTATTTCCAATGTTCGACTTGAAGAGTAATTCTCCTGTTTTTCTGTTGACCAGTTCTTCTTCTGGTTCGTGTAAATGAAGCATAGATTCTACTTCTTGAGGAGAGAGGTATTTGGATATTTTGATGGAGTCTATCATGTCTCAGAAATGGGGGACATATCGATCTTATTAAGAGATCTGATGAAAAAGTTACTTTATTGGAGATGATCGTATCTTAGAAATACTATCCTTCCTTTTGTACTTATTTGAAGAAATTACTTTTAGAACAGATTCTACTTCATCCCATTTGTACAGCACTCTGGTTCCTATCCTGTAACCCGTTATCACACCCTCTTTGGTAAGTGAGTTTAAAGTAGGTAATGAGATTCTAAGCTTCTTGGAAACCTCTTTCCTTGTTAGATATTCATTCTCAGCATCGGTTTGGGGTAATACTTGTTTTTGGATATAGCTACTCAGCTTCTCCTCAAAAACTATAGCTAGCCTTTCTTCTAATTCAGATAAGGGTACTTGTGTTAAAATGATTTTTTCCATGGCCATCGGCGTTTAGATGACCCAAAGGCAGAAAAAAATTGCCTGATAAAAAATGAAGTGTAGATTTTACTGTAAGATAAAAACAGCAAATGAGATCAAAACTAACCTACAGCTTTTACTTCAATTCTTCTCTTTTTAGGAGCTTTTCTGGAAAATCGGTTGGTCAAGTCCTGTACTTGGAGGTTTTCATAACCTTCAACGTATCGTATGAGAAACTTAGCTAATTCTCTATTGGTCTGAGACAGAACTTTATTCTCTCCATCAACAGTGATATTTTTTAACTGCTGAAAAAGATAACATACAACGGTTTTGTCAGCGTTTAAGCGAAGCTTAAATATAGGTGTGGACGAAAGCGCTTCTGAGAACCTATGATGTAAAATTGATTCTAAATGATCTAATAACTCATGTCTCTTTTCATTTTGTTCCAAAGTGATGCTATCGACCATTTCCCTAGAATCATCAATAAGCTGAATTAATTGTTCCACAGCATCTTTTTGGGTTTCCAGATCATTAATAAACTCGTCTTTAAACTTTTCTATTTCTGGACCAACGTCTAGAATACTCAGGTTTACGTTTTCCAGCTGACTCCTGTAATCTTTTTTTGAGCTGCCTTCAACTGATGCTTCTCGTTCAGTCTTTTCATTTTTTAGATCATTCCTAAATTGATATAACGCTCCTTGAAAATTGGTGAAATAATTGGTCATATCAAATCTGTCTTTTTCGTTCATCTGTCTAAGTATTAAAACTCATTTAAAAAAATCGTGATTCATTAGAAGCAATGCATTTCTTTCCTGTGAAACTTTGATATATTTCATAAATGAGCTCTCAGTTCGATGACCAGTAAACTTCATTATACTGATGGCTGGCACTCCTTCCAGGTAAGCATTTGTTGCAAAACTTCTTCTTGCCGTATGGGTGGTGATAAATTCGTTTTTTGGTCGGATCACTTCCTTAACTTGCTTACCACTAGTTCGTTTTAAAGTTGTATTGTTGGTGATTCCTGCAGCTTTCCCGAGCTCCTTCAAATACTTGTTCATTTTCTGATTAGAAATCGCGCGTGGTAAGGTCCCGTCATACTTCTCCCAAATCGACATCAAAATTGGCTTCACAGGAATAACAACGCGCTCATTAGTTTTTTGAGTTTTCACATTAAAAACATACCCATGCCCGGCCTTCTCAAGGTTTTCACCTTTCAGTTGGGTAAAATCAGAAAACCGTAATCCAGTAAAGCATCCTATGAGAAATAGATCTCTTACCCGATCAAGGTATGGCTTATACGTGAGATCCAATTGATGAAGCGAATCTAGCTCTTCGAGCGTAAGATAGATGTGGTCAACATCCTCAAGCGTGGCTCTAAACAAACGACTTTTATATGCCAAGTTTGAGTTAACACCTTTTTCTGTAGCCAAATTCAAGAAGGTCTTAAGGGTTTTAATTTGCTTCCCAAATGTGTTTGTCAACAACCCTTTCTCTACAAGAATATAGGTCTTAAACTGCTCATAGAAATCTAGGTTAATGGTGTCAAAGTTCAGAACATATCCCTTGCTTTTAGAAAATTCCTTTAAATGCCTCAACAGAGTTCTATATACTTGGATCGAGCCATACTTCTTATCATTTTTCATCCCTTCGATCTCCTTTTCCATCCATTGTATAAAATCCAATTTCACCTGAGGGCGACCTTCTCCTAATTCTTCTAAAAGTCGTTGTTTGAGAATGTCAGGACTAACAACATCTTTATTGTTTAAGAGCTTGTAATAAGCCACCTTCACGGCGCTCTCAATATTACTCAGCCGCTGATTAAACTCAGGGAATTGAACAAATTGACTCGTCTCTTTCACCCGCTGCTTTTTCGCATTCCAAAATTTGGGATGAACCTTTTCTCCAGTAGAATATTTTAAACGCTGGTAGTTAAAGTTGAAAAAGAGATACACAAGCGTTTCACTTTTTGAATTAGGCTCTTTAAGAATGAACTTTGCTTCTGGCATTTACATCGAATTAACAATTCAAATATAATGATTCTAGGGGACAAATAAGGGGACAAATCTTTTTCACCTTATTTAATCTCATTTCTCCTATTCAAATATAAAACCAGCTCTATATAGATCATAACAGCAGTAACAGAAAGGCATTCATGACAAATAAGGCAAAATAGGTTCTAGTTCCTCCGGCTCCACCTTCGCCCGCCATAGCTCCTTAAGAGCGACGGCGGGCTTTTTTTGTTATTTACCTCAACAACTTTCTTCTCGTATCAGGCTTCGGCGGAGACCTCCACTTTTCCGCCATAGCCTTAGCGACGGCGGATCTCCCGCCAAAGCTTTAGCGGCGGTGGGTATCGCCCACCATAGCTATAGCGAAGGTGGGCATCATTCACCAATTTTTTAGAGAAGGTGGGCATTGTCTGCCATAGCCTTAGCGACGCCGGATCTCGCCCACCATAGCTATAGCGACGGTGGGCCTTGTCCTCCACTACCCACACCCATATCACCTCTATCCAATTAAATTCTACCAGTTTGACATCACATCAAAAAGGATAGAAAATCCCTACCTTTTTGAGCATGTATACGGTGTACATTTTAGAGTGCAGTGATTTATCACATTACGTTGGGTGCACATCAAATCTTGAAAAGAGATTAATCCGCCACAATCGAGGTGAAATTCACTATACCAAAACTCGACTACCCTTAAAAGTGGTCATCACCATCCAATTCCAGGAAAGGCACAAAGCCTATGCTTTTGAAAAGTATCTCAAATCGGGAAGTGGCAGAGCTTTTATGAAAAAAAGATTGCTCTGATCTCGATGCCTACTGACGAAGTCCTTTGTCGTTGTCAGAACCTTCGCTTCCAGCTTCGGCTTGCTCCTCCCTGTTGCTCTTGCTCTATACTGTTGCTCCACACTCTTGCTGTATGCTCCTGCTCTATGCTCTTGCTCCCCACCCTAAGAATCTATACTTTCACCTCCCAAACAAAAAACTATGGCTTCGGGATTTTTTGCGCTACTCGATGATATCGCCACGTTGATGGACGATGTTTCAACAATGGGGAAAGTGGCGGTAAAAGAAACGGCGGGGATTCTCGGTGACGATCTGGCGGTAAACGCCGAAAAGGCATCGGGGTTTGTTTCTTCGCGGGAGCTGCCCGTGCTTTGGGCCATTACCAAGGGCTCCTTTCTGAATAAGTTGATCATCCTACCGGTCGCATTTCTCTTGAGCGCCTACGTACCTTGGGTTATCACGGTGCTGCTGGTTCTCGGTGGATTGTATCTCTCCTACGAAGGGGCGGAAAAAATCTACCACGTCATCGTTCCGCACAAGCACGAAAAGGAACACCCAAAACTCCAAAAGCTCTCCAAAGAAGAAGTCTTGGCCAAGGAAAAATCCAAAATCAAATCGGCGATTCTAACCGACTTTATCCTTTCGGTTGAGATTGTGATCATCGCACTGGGCACGGTGGTCAGTGAAGAGCTCACCAACCAGATCATCATCGTTTCAGGAATTGCCATTCTAGCCACCATCGGGGTTTATGGCATCGTGGCGCTTATCGTACGTCTCGACGATTTTGGCCGTAGTCTCATCAACTGGAATGAAGAAACCGACAGTTTTTCTGACAAAGTGGGCTGGGTTATGGTAAAGGCTTTGCCGTGGGTTATTAAAAGCCTTTCTGTGATCGGAACCATCGCGCTCCTTCTCGTCTCTGGAGGCATCTTCGTGCACAATATCCACGCTATCCACGACCTTATTCACGGCTTCCCGGCTATCCTCGGCGAGTTTACCGTTGGACTTGTGGTGGGCTTTTTGGTGCTTCTGGTTATCGGTGGATTTCAGAGGGTATGGAAGGTGGTGAGGGGATAGTAGATTTATTCAGAATCATTTTTGATAGCGTCTAAGGACAGTCACTTGAGCAAGTTTTTTAGGGTAGCAGGATTGTTGGCGCTAATAACAGTTTGTCTGTTTTTAGTTCGAGATATCTACTCCTTGATTTCATTGATCAACAGTGGGAAAAACTGCAACTGTGAAGTTATTCAAGTCGCAGAAAGATCTTCAAAAGATTTAGACCGTGGTGTCTTTGTGAAATGTGAGAACCTGTTAAGAAAATTAAGATTGGGGAGTTTCAGGAAAACTACTGGAGATCTATCAGATTATTACAGTGTTTCTGACAAATTCGTTTTTAAAGTTCACGATTCTGTGCACTTTGTAATGTTTCGCAAAAACGCTATCACATATCTCGCGGGAGAGCTTTTCTTCCTTGTGTTTTTCCTGTTTGCCATATTTAAAATTGTAAAATGAGATGATAAAAAGATTAGTACTAATTGTGGCAGCTGCGGTATGGCAGCATAGCGCATTTGCCCAGACAAATCAGGAGAATCTTGTGATTCAATTCATGGAAGGGATGAAGGAAATAGATGATTTGTCAGTCTATTTTGATATCCCTGACACGTTGAATGATGAAAACTTAAGAATAAACTTCGTCAGTGTTGAATCGTACAAAGTTGAATCTTCTGATGGAGACGACGTTTATGTTGTGGTTAATCCGGGAATAGGAAAGAAATGTGTTTACCTAACTTTTGTTGTGGATTCAAAACAAGTGAATAAGTTAAAACACGGGGATATTAGATATAACGAAAGAGCTGGCAAATATTTTCTAGACCCTTGGACAGATTACGAAAACAGATGCAAAGATTAAGCGTAGTTGGATTATTGATTGTATCGCTATTCTCTGGTTGCTTAGAAAGGGTCGAGCTTAAACAATACGCAAGTGCAACAGGAAAATTCAATGCAACGTTCGGTTGCAAACCATTATCTAGGGTTATAGATCAGCATGACTCGAAAGCCGCGGGATTCAAGGAAATCATGATCACTGCAGACTTTGAATATCAGGTGTGTCCGGGACACATCGTTTACGAAACTAAGCCTGGGTGTGAAATTCTGTCCTATGATCTAGAAGACATTTTTCTCCTTGACTTCGACACATCAAATTGTTTGACATTCAGCCAAATTTCGAATGCTTCCTTGCCAAATGCTCTTGGATCGAAATACACGTTGATGGCTTATGAAGTAGAAGACAACTATGTTCTTTCCCTAGTGCCTAAAGGAGATTCTAAAATTTTGGGATCTCAAAGGGTAGAGTTTGATGAAAGCCGTAAGATTACTTCGTCTGTTCAGCAGCAGTTTTTGGATGTTGTGGAACTAAGTATTCATGTGGAAAGAGAAGAAAACGTACGTTGGGGTGTGATCGAGATTTCTCAAACGGAAGCCCCAGATACGCTGTTCTTTGGAAAGGCTGATTCTTTAGCTCTACCATTCGAAGACGTGCCTTTTATTGATTTGGCAGTATTTTCTGAAACCGGAGTGAAGAAGTTTATTACGATTAAACCGATTGAAAGAGCAAGTATTGCAGAATGTTCTAGTATTACCGCGCCAGTCACCATCAATTTAAAAGAATCATCATCCGTTAACTGGGCTATTCTAGAATTCTCCCAATTGACAAATGATTACGAGTGGGCTTTCCAAGTTCGGGAAGAAGATTAAACCCGCTACGCAGATCCGCCTTACCGCGTGTCGCCGAATCCGCCTAAGGCGGAGAAGGAGCAGACGGAGCCGCGGTCATCCAAATCTAACCATTTCTCATTAGCTCCTCCGCTACCGCGCGATTAACGGCGAAGCAAAGTGTATCGCGTGGTATCAGGAATCCGAAAATAAAGTTGAAACATCTTATAGGGTCTAAGACCAATTCTTCTTTGGAAAGATTTACTCGAGGGAAACGAATATTCCGCAGCATTGTAGATCCTGCGCAGCGGATCTGAATTGTTCACCAGTATATTCTTGCCGCTATTGTTTCAAATCTAACCTGTTCTATAATGCCGCTTTTCTGACTCATTTGTAGCGAGTATTAAACTCGTTTTGCACTGACAGTTTCAATAAGATTCTGGATAGAATTTTCTTTCAGATCTTGTTCTTCCAACAAAAGGGTTAGGTTTATTACCGTTTCGGCTTTAATATCATCATAAACAAATACATCAAAACGCCCATTACTATACATTAATACCTCACATAAGTATCCGTTGTAAGCAAACTCAACTCTGTTGATGAACTCTTCTTCTGACTCGTTTTGGAGCGACTCTATGGTTAACGAGATATTATTAAGCCTCGATTCTAACGATTTACTCAACCAATTTAAGTCGTAAGTCATGTGCAACTTTATTTTGTAGAGACAGCTTTTTCAAATTTCTTCATTCTAGCAACCCCGCTCCCCAGTAGCTGTGTTGCTGCGATCATCCAAATCTAACCATTTCCCATTAGCTCCTCCGCTACCGCGCGAACAACGGCGAAGCAAAGTGTGTCGCGTGGTATCAGGAATCCGAAAATAAAGTTGAAACATCTTATAGGGTCTAAGACCAATTCTTCTTTGGAAAGATTTAACTCCAGGGAAACGAATATTCCGCAGCATTGCAAATGCAGCGGAGCGGGTTGGCTTAATAAATTTTCAATCGTTAATTGTCACCGCAATTCTATGCGAATAGGATAACAACATTGTTTTAAATAATTGACTCATTATATTTTTTATCCTCTCCTTCAAAACACATCCCTTCAGACTTATCATTTGCTATTCTGAAATATTCTAACGCCTCAGACTGCTCACCAGATTCAAAAAGAACTTTACCTACTAAAAACTCTTTTTCCCCAATATCAGGTCTTTCCGGGTCACATTTCATCACTTCGAAAGCCCAATTTTTAGCCAATTCAAAGTTGTCAGATTCCAAAAATATTTTGGTTAAATATCGAGCAATGTGATAGCTCTCATCATATAAATATTTGACTCCAGGTAATTCCTGCCACGCTTTCTCAAGAAGATCAATTGACTTTGACCGATTACCAATCTCATAAAAATCACTGCTCTCTGAAATCAATTTATTAACTCTTTCTCGATTGAGTTCATTTAATTTCATAAACTAAAATTTACTAATTCCAAACAGCTATTCTCGCCTCAACAAATTTCATAACCCAATATTGAGCATAGCCTTGACAATCCCTCCTTCCCCCACTGCGCATGGCATATATTATCGAGCGACATGTCGTACTCACCAATAGTTTTTAGAAAACACAAGAATAGACTCAATAATTCCATCCTTAGCTGATACAGAAAAACCTAAATCATGATATGTAATATTTGAACCATCTACTTCAACTTCAATTTTCTTTGATAGGATATCAAATCTCTTTCTCAGATCATTGAAAGAATAACTGAATAGGTCTTTATCATTGTACAATAACTTAACACCATTTGAGAACTCGAGTGCCTCGCAGATGTCTCGTTTGTCATATTCTATATACATACATTCAGCTTTAAAGTAATCAGTTGAATTTGCAGAGAAACTATTCCTTTTAAAAGTCTCTATCTCTTGATTTTCCTTTCTCTTTCGAATTTCCTTCCGAGATTCACCAAACTGAACATCTTTTGTTCCAACAAATGGGATTAATTCGTGTGTCATTCAAGCCTCTTAATCTATCCAATTCATTCCAAGTACTGCAGATCATTTTATGAAGTTACCTTAATTCTTTCTGGAACTTTAAAAACTTCACGTATTGTTGAATCGACCATAATTTTAAGCTCTTCAAGGGAGCTTAATTCCTTTCCCAGCACCTTTTGAAGAAGCTGCAAATTTCTGCTGTTATCATTGAAACTGAGCATTATTTCAGAGTAGAACGAAATTACCTCATCGTTCAATATAATATTTGCGGATGTCAAGTCTGAAGAAACGTATGTCAAATATCCTTCATTCGATATATCGTTGACTTCAATGGAACAACGAACATAAAAGAACTCTCGATCTGTCAATAATTGATCATCTACAGAATAATATAACTCGGTTTCGGAATCAATTTGCTCAGATAAATTCTTTTCAATCCAATCTTCATCCGCACCAAATCTTCTAAAGATTTCTAACTCACTTGGGGCATAGTATTCATACCACACAGCGGAAGTTTTAAAGCAACCTGTATTGAATTTACCTAAGTAAAAGCTCACTTTTCCTAATCTTTGAATTTCTATCACTACTAGAGATAATTTCTTTTCCAGTCACCCAAATCTAACCTTTTCTCTACAACCCCTCCACTTCCCAACTAACAACAAACCGCAACACCTCGCCCTCTATTTTCCACCGCCAAATCATCCGAGTAGTAAGCCTTGGCCTCGTCGCGGAGGTTGTACTTCGATGCCATCATCTGGCCGTAGGCTCCAGCAGAGCGGATTGCCAATAGGTCGCCGCGATTGGTCTCGGGTAGCATCACTTCGGTGCCAAAGGTATCTGACGACTCGCAAATCGGGCCGACCACATCGTACATACCCACACCAGTCTGGTTGCTGAGATTTTGAATCCGGTGGAAACTCTGGTAAAGCGCTGGGCGCAGCAGCTCGGTCATACCAGCATCTACAATCGCAAATCGCTTCTTGGCGCCAGACTTGGTGTACAAAACGCGAGAGATCAAGCTCCCCATCTGGCAAACGATGGAGCGCCCCAATTCGAAGTGGACTTTCTGTCCGGGGAGAACGTCAAGCGCCTCGTGAATGGCTGCAAAAAAACCAGCGAAATCGGCGATGGGATGCTTGTCGGGATTGAAGTAATCAACCCCCAGGCCGCCACCCAGATTGATATGTGCCACTTCCACTCCTTTGGCCCGAAACTTGGCCTGGATGCGGTTGGCGCTCCTCGCCAAGTCGCGGTAATTGTCGAGCTCCAAAATCTGCGAACCAATGTGGAAGTGAATCCCACTCAAGTGCACGGCTTCCAGTTCTCCGAGTCGGTCGATAACCGAGTCCACTTCCGATTCCGACATCCCAAATTTGTGATCGGCCTTTCCTGTGGAAATATGGCGGTGGGTATTGGCTTCGATATCGGGGTTAACCCGTAGGGCTATGGAAGCTACGCGGCCTTTCGCCCGGGCCAGCTCATTAATCACGGCCACTTCCTGCTCCGATTCGCAATTGAAGCAAAATATGCCCGCATCGAGCGCAAAGTCGATCTCTTCATCGGTCTTTCCTACCCCCGCAAAAACGATCTCTTCAGCAGAAAAGCCACTGGCCAGAGCGCGCTTCACTTCGTTTCCGCTCACGCAATCGGCACCGAAACCCATGGAGCTAATCTCGCGCAGAACCCGCTCTTCGGCATTGGCCTTCAGGGCGTAGTGCACGGTGTACCCATAGCCATCTGTCAGGGCTTTGAGCTCCGCCAGCGTTCGGCGTAGCAAGTCCATATCGTAGTAGTAAAACGGCGTTCTGATCTGCCGGAATGTCTCGATAATTGATTCGTTAAACATGGGCTACGGTTTGAGTGAATAATCCCTGATGTAAGGCGCGCAAAGCGGCTTCCTTGTGCTGTGTTTCCACCAAAATAGACACGTTGTTTTTACTCCCGCCGTAGCTAATCATCCGCACGGGAATATCGGCCAGAGCCGTAAAAATCTGGCTGGCGTAGCCCGTAGAGCTGCCGATAAAATCACCGACGATGCAGACAATGGTCTGATCCTTTTCAACGCTGATCTCAGCGATCTCACTCAGCGAATTGACGATTGAAAAAAGCCTGGAATCATCGTCGATGGTAACAGACACCGACACTTCCGATGTCGTTACCATATCGACGGCGGTTTCAAATCGCCCAAACACTTCAAATACTTTTTGCAAAAAACCATGGGCCAGCAGCATCCGCGCTGAGCGAATCTTGATCACCGTGATCTCATCTTTGGCCGCGATGGCCACAACACCTGCTTTTCTCGTTTGGCCATCGATCACGGTCCCCGGCGATTCGGGCGACATCGTATTCTTGAGTCGGATCGGAATTCCCGCTTTCTTGGCTGGGTGCACGCAGGCTGGGTGGAGAATCTTGGCTCCAAAATAGGCCAGCTCAGCCGCTTCGTCGTACGAGAGTCGCTCCACCGATCGGGTGCCTTCAATCACCCGCGGATCGTTGTTGTGCATTCCATCGATATCTGTCCAAATCTGAATCTCTTCAGCTCGCACGGCCGCACCAATAAGCGAAGCCGTATAGTCGCTTCCACCCCGTCCCAGATTGGCGATTTCTCCCCGGTGATTCCTACAAATAAACCCCTGGGTTATCAACAAGAAACCCGCATCGCGGCTGGCCAAAATCGGGGTAAGCTCTTCGCCAATGCGATCTACGCTCGGCTCCCGATTCGAATCGAGACTGATAAAGTCCAGAGCTGAAATCAACCGCGAATCAACTCCGCACTCCGTGCATAGGAGATGAAAAAGGTAGGTAGAAATCAATTCCCCACGCGACAGGATAAATCCACTGCGCAAATCGGGATTCGTTTCATCGAGACTAGCCAACGCGCGTAGCTCACTGTGAACGAAGTCGTAGGCCTTCTTGAGCATCACGGGGTCATTCAATAAGGACTCAACGTAGCGGGCGTAGTGCTCACTCAAGCCATCGAGAATCTCGGCCACCTTGTCTTCTGCGCCTTTCTCATAAGCTGCTGCCAGCGCATCAAGCTGGTTGGTCGTTCCGCTGATGGCCGACAAAACCACGAGTCCTGCCCCACCTTTGGCGATCTCCAATACTTCTTTCATTCGCTCGGGCGTGCCCACCGAGGTCCCGCCAAACTTATAAACCTTCATGGCATATTTTTTTAAACCGAGCGCAAAGGTAGATTGGGCTTTTCCTTCATGGAAATTTTTCAAATATTTGTACAATATTTATTCATCTTGTTAAATATTTAACATGATTACCGTTTCAGAAATTGTCGAAGAAGAGCTTCATAAGCACCCCTTTATCGTGGAGGGCATTGCCGATGACTTGATCAACATCTCTTCGCTGGCTCGGCGTATCAAGCCCATTATGGAGAAGCGGCTCAGAAAAGATGTAACGGAAGGAGCTGTAGTTATGGCGATCAAGCGCTTAAAACCCGCGCTTCAAGAAAGATCTACACCGCAGGGATTCGATTTCAATGAGATTATTGGCGATGTAATCGTGCGCTCCGATCTCAATACTTACTGCTTCAAAAGCTCCCATTCCCTGGCCCAGAAACAAACCCTGTTTTTGAACCAGATCAAAGATCAGAACGATGTGTTTTGCACCTTTTCACAAGGCGTTTTTGAACGTACACTTATCGTCTCGAAAACGCTCGCACCTGTCGTCATCGAGACTTTCAAAGGCGAAGAGCTTATCCACCAACAAGAGCAATTGGCTTCGATCACCCTTCAGCTTTCCAACACCAATGTGCAGATAAGTGGCATATACTACCACCTGCTCAAGCGCATCGCCTGGGAGGGGATCCCCATCTCAGAAGTGATCTCTACCACCAATGAGTTTACCATCGTAGTGCCCTATCAATTTGTCGATCGGGCCTTTTCTATTTTGATGAATTTGAAGAATAAAGGATGACGCCACTTTATCCTTTCACGTTCTTAAATACAGCCAATAATTTATCCAACCAGCCCTGTTGCTAAGTTCTTTGATAACGAAGCCTTAACATTCTAGAATGCTCGCTTAGTTGGTATCTGGCAATTGCAGATACCGTGGACTTCAAGCTTACACGGCTAACTACAACTCATACGGCTGATGGACTTAATTGTAGATTCAAAATCTCTTTAGCCAACATATACTTAATGCTCTCCACACATATTCATAACATACTGAAAACTCTCAGTTTACGATATGGGCATTCCTTTGCAGAAATGTTTAACACTATGAAAAATATACGTGTAGTTGCGATTGATGACGTTGGAGATATTCTAGACATCATCGCATACAATCTGAAAAAAGAAGGGATGGACGTGGAGACGTATACGGATTCTACATTGGCCTTGAGAAACATTGAGCAAGATCCACCAGACGTGATCTTGAGCGACTGGATGATGCCATCACCGGATGGAATAGATGTGTGCAAATACGTGAAGAACAACGAAATCACGAAAGACATACCACTGATTATGCTCACTTGCAAAGGGCGCATTCAAGATTACAAAGAAGCGATAGAAGCTGGTGCTGAAGATTTTGTGGTAAAACCTGTAAGAATGGAAGAGCTTGTGAGACGGATAAAACTCGTCTTGCCTCAAGCTTAATTTCATGTCTATTCTTCGAGCCGCTTGTATTTTACTGGTTTTATGTATCTTAACCTTTGGTTGCGTACCCTCGCAACCTAAAGACCAAAAGAAGATGCTTACTGAAACTCCCCTTTCTACTGATCTGACAATGGATTTTCAGGGACACCGCGGGTGCAGAGGGCTCATGCCGGAAAATACCATTCCAGGCTTTCTTTCAGCGCTCGACCTAGGTGTGAACACCCTGGAAATGGATGTCGTGATAACTTCTGATCGGAAAGTTATCTGCTCGCATGAGCCGTGGTTCTCGCACACCATTGCACTCGACCCTGATGGACGAATCATTTCGGAACAAGACGAGAAGAATCACTGCATTTACAAAATGACTTATGCGGAAACCCGAGCCTACGATTGCGGTATGCGGCCCCACCCCCGTTTTCCCGATCAGGCTAAGCTACCCGTGCGCAAGCCCTTGCTCAAAGACGTCATTTTAGCCGCCGATTCGCACGCGCTGGAAACTAATAGGCCACTGCCCTACTACAATATTGAAACGAAGTGTACGCCCGAAGGCGATGGCATTTTTCACCCTAGCCCTTCTTTCTTTTCCGACTTGGTGATGGAAGTGGTTCAGGAAACGGGAATTGCCGATCGGGTTATCATTCAATCCTTTGATATCCGTACACTTCAGTACATCAAGACCACCTATCCCAAGATAAAATTGGCCCTACTGATAGAGAACGAAGGTTCTCCTGAAATTCAGATCGAAAAACTCGGATTTTACCCTGATATTTATAGCCCCTATCACATACTGGTTGATCAGGATTTGGTGGCATTTTGCCAAAGACATAATATGAAGCTTATTCCCTGGACGGTCAATGAAGTTTGGGAAATGGAGAATCTCATAGCGCTTGGTGTAGATGGTATTATTTCTGATTATCCCGATAGGCTTGCTGAAGTAGAGAGATAATCAATCAATTACCTACATGCCCATAAGTCTTAAGAAAAGTACTGTAAACCGCGAGCTAAGCTGGCTTTCGTTTAATCACCGCGTATTGCAGGAAGCCATGGACGAGACCGTACCATTGGTAGAACGCCTGCGTTTTCTCGGTATTTTTTCGAACAACCTCGACGAGTTTTTCCGCGTGCGTGTTGCCACCATGAAGCGCATCAAAGCCATAAGCCGGAAGCGCGAGCTTATCGGGAACAAGACTGCCGATCAGGTACTGGATGAGATTCACGCTGAAGTACTGCGTCAAAAGGGCATCTTCGAAACGACTTATCAGGAGATTATCGCCCAGCTTGCCGGTGAAGGCATATACCTGGTCAACGAGAAAGAACTGACCCCCGATCAAGAAGATTTTGTAGATGAATACTACCGCATGCAGGTAGCCCCATTCATGATTCCGATCATGCTCAAAATGGTGCCCGAATTTCCATATCTCCGGGATAAATCGACCTACCTGGCGGTAAAAATGCATCCCAAACAGCGTGACATTAAAAAGCAATATGCGCTGATCGAAGTGCCCACTTCGCGCACTTCCCGGTTTGTGGTTCTTCCCGAGAAGAACGGCAAAAAATACATCATGTTTCTCGACGATGTGATCCGCTTTAACTTGGGGCAAATATTCCGTCTCTTTGAGTGTTCAAAAATTGAAGCTTACACCATCAAACTCACCCGAGATGCTGAGTTGGATCTGGACGACGACGTGTCGAAAGGGTTTTATGAGCGCATGCGCAAGAGCGTTAAAAACAGGCGAAAAGGTGATCCAGTTCGCTTCATTTACGACGCTGAGATGCCGAAGGATTTGCTGAAGTACTTCGTCAAAAAGCTGAACATCGAAGACGATGAAAACCTGATACAAGGTGGGCGGTACCACAACTCCAAGGACTTTATGAAGTTTCCGGATTTGGATACCCCTGCGCTCGAATGGCCGCCAATTCAGCCCATTGACCATCCTGTATTGAGCTCAGCTCACAGCTTGATCAGCGCCGTAGAGCAAAGCGATATTCTCCTGCACTACCCCTACCACCACTTCAGGTCGATGATACACTACCTCCGCGAGGCAGCTATTCACCCCGACGTCAAAGAGATCAAAATGACCCTGTACCGAGTGGCGTCTCAGTCTAGAATTGTGAACGCACTTATTGCCGCCGCTAAGAACGGTAAGTCGGTAACGGTGATGATTGAGCTACGGGCGCGGTTCGATGAAGAAAACAACCTTCAATGGAGTAAAAAACTCCAAGAAGCCGGTGTCAAAGTCATCTTCGGAATTCCAGACATGAAGGTGCATTGCAAACTCCTGATCGTGTCGTACACCCAAAATGATGTCCTACAAAATCAAGTAGTCATTTCAACGGGTAACTTCAATGAGTCAACGGCTAAAGTTTACGGCGATTTTGCCCTATTCACCAGCAATAAAGACATCTGTAGCGAAGCGGTAAAAGTCTTCCACTTTATAGAGCGCCCTTTCCTTCACTTCCGGTTCAAGCACCTTCTCGTGGCCCCATCATCCATGCGAAACCAATATATCCGGAAGATCAATCGAGAGATCAGAAACGCCAAGGAGGGAAAAGAAGCTTCGGTATTTATCAAAGTGAATAGCTTGGTAGATGAAACGCTGATCAAAAAGCTCTATCAGGCTAGCCGTGAAGGGGTGAAAATCAGACTCATCGTTCGGGGTATTTGCTCGCTAATTCCCGGCATACCTGGCGTGAGCGAAAACATCGAAGTACACAGTATCATCGATCGTTTCCTAGAGCACGCCCGCGTCTTCATTTTTGGGAATTCGGGCGATGAAGAAATTTACATTTCTTCTGCCGACTGGATGGAGCGCAATCTGGACTACCGGGTAGAAGTGAGTACACCGATTTACGATCAAAAGATAAGAGAGCGACTTAAAGAATATATGGAGCTGCAGTGGAGCGATAATGTGAAAACGCGAATCATCGATGGCGACGTGCAGACCAATAATTACGCTGAGCAAAATGGTGAGGAAAAGATTCGGGCGCAAATGGTCCAATTTGACCTGACCGAATAAGAAGTCCTTTACTTCAAGCCGCGGCGGCGCTCTACTTCGATTGCCTGACTGATGCTGATTTTCTCGCCATTGTTGAATGCTACGACAAAGGCATTGGGAATGGCATTGTTTTGAACGTAGTCATTGCCTTTGCTGGCATCAGAGTACGTGTAGAACAAACCGGCGTAGCAACGCAGCAAATCTGATCGGACTGTTTCTCCAGAAATGGGAAATAAGCCGTGAAAGTTTTCAATGTTCACATCTACCGGGTAGTATCCGAGTTGCACCTTGTACACCAAACCGTCGGGCACCGTTTCATCTACTTCTATCTCATCGCTATCCGATTCGGTCTCGAACTGGGCCAGATGGTCGGGCTCTTCCACGTCCTTGACATCTTCCAAATACTTCGTGTCCAGAAGTTGTCGTATTTCTTGTATTCGGGTGGAAGTGTCTTTTAGCCGTTCGGTAGAGTATGTCAGCTGCGCCGAAACTTCCTCTTGTATATTCTCCAGATCCTTGCGACTCTTTTCGTTATCGGCTAGTTGCAGATCGTTTACAATCTCCTCCGACATCCTACTCAGCTCCTTCACTTCTTTCTCGTATTCGTTGGCCGCCAATTGAAAAGTAGCTTCATCGGCTTCCAGACGTACGATCTCATCGTCGAATGGCAACACTTCATACCGCTCTTCTTCCGCAGCTGGCACATCATCTTCAGAACGAAGAAGCAGCGAAGCATTAAAGTAATCCATCACCGCATTGCTCAAATTGAGGGCAGCATCAGATCCAAACACGTGGTGAGATTTGATGTCGACCATCGGGTAAAATTCCCGAATGATGGTATCGGCCGTATGCGTTTTGGCCCTGGCAATGTTCAGGTAGTTTCGCGCTCCCAAATTCGATTCAGAAGCGTAGTAGAGTGCCGTATCGCCGAGCATCATCGAACGTTTTACAAAAAACAAGGCTGTATCGGCAAACATTCTGGAGCTATCAACGGCACTGATGTATTGAATAAACTTGGTGTAATGATATCCTTCTTCGGCATACCTGGCGGCAGCGATCGATGCATTCTTAGCACGTGCATTTGGGAAATAATCTCGCTCAATCACATCTTGCGAAAATGCAATCACGGAGAGTCCAAAAGCCAAAATTGAAAGAATCGACTTCATCATAAGGTTCCTTGCAACAATGTTACGAGAAAAACGGTATACAAGATAGCCAGAATAGCCATCTTATTAACATGTGAAGGCCAATATTTTGGATAAAATCACCTTGGTGGTTTGAAGAATAATCAACAGATTTGAAATTGTGAAAAAGTGTCTCCCCCTTATACTTTTCGCATTCGGTGTTTTGAGTGGACTGAATGCATCTGCCAGCGATCCTAATTCGAAGAATGATCCCTGGTTGCAGCGCCATTTGGCAAAAGAAAAACTCATTTTCTCATCGACTGTAAACAACAAAAATGGCGAACCGATCAAGTTCTTCAACGGCTTTTCGATCGGGGCCAGTGGTGGTCTGGCACTATTTCACGGTAGCCTTGCCGATTACGATAGCTTTGCCCCACTCAGCGACTTCGACACCTACTACAAATTTGGATGGAGAATCTATGCGGAGCGAGAAATCTGGTCGGGAATTGCCGCCAAACTTCAGTTTGAAAGCGGTAAGCTCGAAGGTGGAAGACTACCCGGAGCGCAGAGCCTTCCGGTAGATTTTAAAACGGAGTTTAGCACATTGTCTGCTGCAGCTTCATTCGATATCTTGAATGAACTTTTCAACAAAAACGGCAAGAAACTCAACAAGTACAAATTCTACTTCAATGCTGAAGTAGGTGTGGGTATTACCTGGTTCAGATCCCTTTCTTACTGGCGAGCTGAAGACGGTAGAATTAGAGACTATGTGGGCTATACGGTTACCGACGAGAACCCTCCTACACAGCGATTCACCGCCGAGAAAAAAGACAAACCCGAAATCGTACTCAATATCCCTGTTGGTTTTACCGCTGGTTACCGCATCAACTACAAAACAGATGTGACCTTTAGCTATACGCTTAACAACACCATGACCAACAAACTCGACACGTGGGATCGGGATTATGCCGCTGACGATAAGTATTCGTATTTCGGGGTAGGTCTTCGCTACAACTTCAATAGGGAGAAAGAAGACTATCCTAGAAAGAAGAAAAAAGAGAAAAAGGAGAAGACAGACGATGAAAAGGATAAAAAGTGGTCACTCTTTGGATCGAAGAAGGAAGATGTAGAGCCAAACGAAGTGGATCTAGAACAACCTGTGCAAGCGCGTCAGGGGAATCCAGTAGACCCGAGCCAACAAGACAAAGATCTGGAAGAAGTTCGTATGAAAATGTTTGAGCTTCAGCTCAAGCTTTTCGAAATGCAGTACCTACTAAACGGGGGCAAAAACCCGAACACAGGAACCACGCCGACAGCTAAGCCTGCTGGGAAATAGGGAATCTTTATTCTCTAACTGTTAGTTTCATTATTTATTCGTTTTTACCTCATCACCTGCTTTGATTTGATTTCTTAGCTAGACGATAAGTGAGAAGTGAAAAACGAAAAATCGGGCGCTCTGCTTCATCCTAAATCCAACAATTCATTCTCTGTCCTAAAGAGAGATGAATCATTTCGAGATTTACCATCAAGCCAATTTCCCGCTGGCGACTGAGCACCTGTAAAACAAGAGTAATCAAGGAAGTAGAGCTAATTTTTCACTTATAATTAATCGCTTTTCACTCCTTAAACCACAGAGCACTCAAAGAACACAGAGAATCTCTGTGCAACTTTGTGCCCTTTGCGCCCTTCGTGGCTCCTACGCTAACCGCGTGCCGCCTTAGCTTTCCTCGAGCGCCGAAGCTACTCTGCGGAGGCTCTAGCGGTGGCGCAAGCTTCGGCGACAGCGTGGTGCCTACATTAGAGCTACTAACTTTATTTTGATTTCAAAACAAGAACCATCATCATGCCTTTGGCAATCCTGTATTGACGGGCGAGATGCCAGATTTAAAACCCAATCTCCACCCCAAATTCCCCAGTGGTGGTCATGCCTTGAAGATAAGTCGGAGTATAAGCTTGATTGCCCTCTGTTGACATGAATGTAATTCCAGCGTGAATGACCACATCGTGCCAAGGCTCGTAACGCACCATCGTCGATAGAGCCAATTGCTCCCAATCTACCGTCTCCATAAATTCAAGACCAGTTACATTGGCGTTTCCGTCAATGATCTCATAAATGTGTTGTGGTCCTTTACGCGCATACCACCCGCTTATGGTCAGAGATGTTTGCCGCCACGGGTGCACATCCAATTCCAAATACACTTCATCGGCGTTCTCTCCGAGATAATTCCCCAGACCATACTGATTGCTGGCAAAAGTGGTCGATTCGATTTGGTGTCGATACGTCCACGGGTTCGTTCGGGTATACTCAGCCTTGAGATGGATATTCGGGAGCACATTATACCACTTCGCTCCCACCTGGAGACTTACAATATTGGTTTGCTGATCGGGATCCCACATATTCGACAAACTGATCTCATCGATAAACAGACTCGAATAAAGATGCACGCTCGGAATAACACGTGCCGATATATCGAAGAACAATTGGGCGTTCTGCCCCAGTTCATTACTCCCCGTTCCGTTGTAAGTGTGATCGGCAGACTTGAAGAACATAAATGGAATGAAGTAAACGGGATTTAACCCATCGTCACTGTATACAATCGAATTACCAAAAGTGAAGTCCACCTTCCAGTTTGACTTGATCGTGAAATAGTTAGCCGCAATATTCTTATTCATGTAAATCTTGCGAGTGCCATTAGGGGTTAGGTAAGTACGCGCACTATCAAGTTCTTCAGACACCAACCATCCATGGATATACTGAAAGTCGAGCCAATCAACGGGGTATAGCCGGTAAGAAATCATGGCATAAGAAGGCGCTTTTCCTGAGAAAACATTTGCCGATCTGGTGCTGTTTCCCCATTCAATCCGGTTCTTGTGAACACCCACATCACCCCACTTCCACTGGTAAGTGATGCCACCAATAGCTTCGTTGTAATCGCTCGTATTCTCTTCGGTAATGGTCTTGTAGTTCTGTCCGTCGAGCACGGTAAGGTAATTTGGCGTAGCGAGCACTTCACTCACCGAATTGTCGCGGAGTGATCCGTAAAAACCAAAACCACCAGCTTTGGCTTGAAAACCAGCACCAATCCTTCTATGCGATCGAAACCCATTCTCGTTATACATTCCAATCCCACCAATAATGGGGTTGATGGTTACGGAGAAAACAGAATCGCTGTAGTAGAAGGCGTCTATTCTCCTGTCCCAGTCCTTGCCGACGCGCAGCTCTTTCCCAAAGTCTTTTAGATAAAAATCCAGATCGCTAATCTGACGGGTGTTTAGCTCTGATCTGCTCGTATCGAGTTGAGCTAATTTTTGTGCTATCAGATTTCTGGAATAAGGTCTTGAGAAACTATTGAGCTCAATAAACTGCTCTGCAGACATTTCGTCCAAGAAATCATAAATGTGATTTTGTGTGGGCTCAAATACCACTTGCCCTTCCACCCTTAAGAAGCCAACCAGCCCAAATATCAGAACGGCAAGCTTGGCAATACGCATCAATGGCTACGCGCTTTGTGAAGGAAGATGTTGTTGAACGCCTTCATGCAGTAAGCGAAATCGGTGGCGAGTGGGTCTTGCACATAGCTCTTGATGTACTTCGATTCCGACTCCATAATCTCTTCCAGGTTCTTCGGCATATCGGCGTAGAACGGTGGAATCAACCCAGGTTTTCCCTTTACTCGAAGTGATTTATGTTCGGCTGTGTATAGGCTCAGGTAGTGCTCGCTCAGCGGTCTTACCCCTACCAATTTCAGATCACCACGAAGAATATTGTAGATCATCGGAATCTCATCGATCCAGAATTTTCGCATCCACCTACCCCACTTAGTAATGCGGAAATCGTTGGCAAACTTACCCCCGTCTTGCAAATCGTTTTGCTCAAAAACATACTCTTGGATGTACTGCGCGTATGGGTGCATAGTGCGGAATTTGAAAACCGTGATGGGTTTCCCATTGTAGCCAATGCGACCGATGCGGAGAATAAGCCCAGTACTCGGCTCTTCTTCTTTCAATGGAGCCTGTATCCTTCGGGCCTTAAAGTAGAGCATGTTGTTGATTTCGATCACATCTTCTATCCTAAATCCGCAGTACACCAGCCTTCCCAGCACTTCCGATTTAGAAAGCGCTCTATTGCGACCTTGCGTTAGGAAGAAATAAACCTTTTTGGTGGCCTTGAATTTTGGAAAAACGCGCTTGTAGATAAAATCGACCCCGTAGTAGAGCAGGTTGAGCCCTGGTGGAAACTTTTTAAACAATCGCTTCCTACGCTGTTCCAGCGTCTCCACACACCCAATAAAAGTTCCATTGACCTTGAGCTTCTCATTGGCCAGCTTGAAGAACTTATTGATGCCCTTCACGTCATTGACGCGTTTCAAATTGACTAGCGTATCGACACTATTTGTGTCAAAAGGATAAAGATTGGCTCGGTCAGACACTTTGAGCACGTGTGCCACCCGATTTTTCCCTTCCAATTCGGGAGCCAAAAACTTGAGCAATTCACCGCCCGAAACTCCGGGGAGTTTGGACATCTCAACAGCGGTTTGTAGCATGTCTTTGCATTAAGGGGATACGTTATAAAAATAAAGGTGCTACTAACCCCTTAAGTGCCTGCTGGTAATAGTTTTAAACAAAGAAGTTAACGCTACGAACCGCCCATTTTCACAAGCGTTTCTACCCAAAATGGCGTGACTGAAATCGTCTCATCCAGCATGATTTTTTGACGTCTTTTCCATTCGTCGTTTATCCCTTTTAGTTCAACCCATTTTTGAACTAGTTGAACAAATTCACGGCCCTGATCGGTTCTGATCCCTTTGGTGAGCTCAAAACGTTTTTCTAACTCTTCCAAATAATTTAATTCACCAACAAAGTCGTTAAATCGGATCGATGGGACTCCAAGAACAGCTGCTTCGGCTGCCATAGTTTGCGAATCGCCGATGTACATTTTGGCGTGAGCCATCACCTGATGCATATCGCGTGGATGAACTGGAAGTCGGTAGGGTTCGAGCTCGGGCGAAAAGGGTCTTTCGCTGGTGATGAATACCTGGCCATGTGGCTCGAGAATATCGATAAGCTCCTTGGCCAATCCATCGTCTATCCCCTTCCGCCCATCATCGTGGTGGGCGTGGAGAGATGCAAACCGCAACACAAAGTACGATGCAGCGGAACGCACAGGCTCGGGTAGCAATTCCCTATTCGGGGTGAAGTAATCGGGGTGAAGATAGGCCAGCTCGTGGTAGCCATCATACCCTATTTTCTTGTTGTTGGCGGGAGATTGATCGCAGCAATTGGGCGCCAAAATAGCTGTGCAATAAGGAAATGCGAGCTTAGCCATCATCGGCACCGCGGCGCTATCGTCCTCGTTTATTATCACCGAAGGAATTCGAAGTAGCTTACCGATGTGCGTAATGACCAAATCGGTTCCAGCCATACAGGTGGGCTTCCACTTCATAGCTATTCGGAGCATTTTCCACTCGCGCTGCAAAACGGAAAAAATCAAGGATAGCTTTCCTTTTCCACTTCGCTCACTCAATTTGACAACATTCCAACTTTGTCCTTCCAGAAGCGAAAACAAAACGTCCTTGGCCCGCGCAACGACCAACACTTCATGGCCTTCCTTTTCAAGTTCATCGATCACGTGTTTCACATTGTGAAAGTGGGCGGGATGCCCCATATAAAACAAGAACCTTCCCATTAAGCGTAAGAGAATGCGCGCTTGGTGAATCGATCTTTCTGCCCGCTGTTCGCGGCTTCCACATCTCGGATACCCTCGGCTAGCGCCAAAAACATCCAGGCATTACCCCAGCGCATGTAGGTGGTACGATCGGTAAAGTACTTGTGCTTGCGGTAGTAGAAATACCCCCTGCCATCTTGAAAATGATCTAAGGTGTAGTTCATCACCATCTTGGCAAGCTCTTCGGCTCTTTTGCTACCGCTGTACGCCCCGTACCGAAGCGAAGTCAGCACGCCTTGCGCTTGGTGGTGAATATCGGCAGGAAAATTACCCGGCAGTCTCCACTTCGCCCTTCCTTCGTAGGTAAATTGAAAGTCGCGATAAAACTCAAAACCATCCTGAAGTGCCTTCTCCACTTCAGGGGTGTGGTAGTCGATGGCATCGGCGATGGAGAGTATAGAATCGAGCACAAACCCCTGATGAAAGTCGATTTGAACTCGCTGCTTGCCCGTTTCAAGATTTTCGCTGTAATTCCAGCTCCCGTCGCTCCGCTGACGTTTCAACACCGTTTCTAGGGCGTCCTTAGCCATCTGTGCATAGGCTGAATTTCCGTTCAACTCGCTCGTTAGCGCAAAGGTTTGTGCGGCTAGTAAGGATGCGTTGTAACAAAAATCGGGCTTGACCGTGCTGTAGCTTATGGCGTACAATCCTTCTTCATTGGTGTGGTGAAGGGCTTCTTCCAAAAACAAGCAAATATCTTCCATAGCCTTGAGCGCTCTTGGGTCGCCGTAGGCCTTGTAGTAGGCGTAAATACCCTGCGAAACGAATCCGCTCACCACCGATGTAGGTGATCCCGGCGGAAGGTATTTCTCCGGACTTGCCCATGGGAATGGGTATCCCCAACACAAACCTGGGGCGTCTTTGGTTCGGAGCTCCATGAGCTTGTCGAATAGCCACTCGCATTTCCGCTTGTTTTCGGCAGTGGGCGGCATGTAGCTGTATCCTCGAAGGAATAGCCCCAAGCCCTTTGCATTCCACTGGCGGGGCACGCCCAGCAATTTGCGGATATTAAGCGGAAACCGCTTAAAGATTTGAATGGCGATAATCGGCGGCCATTTCCCCATCTTCCGAAAGGGAATCTTGCTCAATAAAATATCGTAGGGATCATATCCCTTGTACTGGCGTTTTGAAACATACTGATCGAGAAACCGAAGTGATTTCTTCCACTTGATGAGTTCATTCTCACTTACGTCCATCTACCTCTTCCATTTTGACCAATTCGCCCCCCATCTTAATCGAATCTATGATTGCAAAAGTCACTCGAGTGGAGTGAAGTACTTCGTCCACACGAATCGGCAAAGGTGCTCCCGTTTTGAGCGCAGCCCCAAAGGCCGCAATCTCTGCCGCATGACCTTTGTCTTGCTTTCCGGACTTTGTCTTTTCAGCTGCACCAAAAATCTCCAGACTCTTGAAGTCATCAATCACTGCCGACACACCTCCCGAGAAAATCTCCAAATACTCCTTCGGCATCTTCGGATTTCCATTGCTGAAATAGGAGATATTAGCAATGCTACCGTTTTCGAAGTGAAGGGATGCGATCATGGTGTCATTTTGCCCGTTGTGGTCTGGCAAGGCTTTCGCACTCACCGATACTACCCGGCTTCTCGATAAGAAAATACAGAGATCAATAAAGTGACACGCTTCGCCGACTATGCGTCCACCACCTATTTCGGGATCGTGAACCCAGTGATCTGCGGGCTGCGCACCTGCGTTGACCCGATATTGGATGGCCACGGGAAGGCCGTTAAACTTTTCATAAACAGCTTGCACATGCGGAGCAAACCGCCGATTGAACCCTACCATCAACTCGGGACATCCTGGCTCCCGCAGTTGGCTCTCGATGGCTTCCAACTCTGACCAATTCAAGCAAAGCGGTTTCTCGAGGAAAACGCGCTTACCTTTTTTCAAAGCTTCGATGGCCAAACTAGCATGTGAATCGTGGCGCGTAGCAATCACCACCGCACTGGACGATGGATCAGAGAGCAGTTCCGCGGAATTGGCGAAAGCTCGTTCAAACCCAAACTTTCGCTTGGCATTCTCGGCGGTGTGCGGTCTTGCCGTAACCACCCCAGCCAGTGTCAACTCTTCTTTCAATGTGGGAAGAAGGAAGTTAGAAGCGAATGAACCGGCACCAATTACCGACACGCGGTCACCTTTCTGTGCCGTATGGTTGAAATGAATCGCTCCGTTCGACAAGGCTTTTTCAGTGTCGTAAGTCAAGATCACGCCCATCTTAGAGATGGACTGATCTACCACTGTATCGAAGGCTTCTTTGGCCGAAGGAAATGGAAATCGGTGCGTGATCAAATCCGAGATATCCAGGCTACCATTCGACAAAAGTGCCGCAAAAGCTTGCATATTGCGGTTTTCGGTCCAACGCACTTGCCCTATTGGGTAGTCGAGTCCTTTTTCTTCGTAATGCCTGTCGTATCGACCCGGCCCATAAGATGTGCTCATTAGCAAATCGAGCTCTTTTCGGTAGTAGGCCTTACGGCTAAATCCCGTAGGGACATTCCCAACCACAACCACTTTTCCGTGCACGCGGCAAATTCGCCCAGCCAGCTCTACTGGATCGGTTGAAGATGTGGCCGCCGTAATGATAACCGCATCAACATCTTGTCCGCCAGAAAAGGCCTTGATTTTATCTTCTATCTGCTCGTCTTGACGATGGGCCGCCCCTTCAGCACCAGAAATGATCGCTTGATCGACCAATTCCTGCTTCAAGTCAACACCGTAGGCTCTGACCCCAGCCGCTCGCAATAAGCGAATGCTCAATTGACCGATCAAGCCAAGCCCGATCACCACGCAATTTTCGCCAAGGCCAAGTCCCGCTCTTCTGATGCCTTGCATCGCAATGGCACCAATGGTTGTGAAAGCTGCCTGATCTAGTGCTGTTCCCTTTTCGACCTTTACACAAAGGTTTTTTGGAATGACCATAAGCTCGCCATGCGAAGCTGTCGCCCCACCACAAGCCACATGATCTCCGATCTCAAATCCTTCCACTCCCGAACCCATGGCTATCACTTCGCCAGCTGCACTGTAGCCAAGTGGCTGCAGGGCTTCGAGCTTATTCATTACCATTTTATAGGTATCCGTAAGACCGTGTGTTTTGGCGGCTTTGATCACTTTGCTCACTTCTTCCTTACGCGCTTGCGCTTTGGCGATGTATCCCTTCCGGGCATCAGAAACCGTTTTTCCTTCGGTACCAGTGCTGATCGCTGAAAAGTGCGTTCTGATGAGCAATTCGCCCTTCCCGGGACTTGGATTGGGAAGGTCGACAATCTCCATTTCGCCGTGTTTCAGGCTTTGTAAAAGTTGTTCCAAGGGGCAATAATTTTCCTTTTCAAAGTTAAAGAGTCACCTAAGAATCTCGGTGCAGATTGGTCTAAATCCGCACCTTTTTATCAACAGGTATAAATAAATTGAATGTGGTGATCTAGAAGAACTTTTGATGCCAGAACCGAAAGGAAATCAAGGCGTAGATCAAGGCAGACTGATCCTGTTTTCCGGATTGATGCGCAGCGATAATTCGTCTGATTTCATCCATATCAAACCCTTCAAATCCCGAGAGGAAATCGAGTGGAAGTAATTTGTCTAGAACGCTTTGATTGGAAAGAAGCGATCGAAGTGGCATGCCAAAGCCCGCTTTTCGGCGCTTCGTCACGTAATCGGGAACGACATCGGCATAGGCATCTTTGAGAATTTTCTTCGACTTCATCTTCCAGTCGAGTTTATACTCCGATGGAAGTCCTGCGGCAAACTCCACCACTTCATGATCTAGAAAAGGCACCCGACTTTCAAGGCCGTATGCCATAGAAGACCGATCGAGGTAGTGAAGATTCTTAACGAGAAAATTCTCCAGTTCAAACTCGAAAACTTGATCAAATAGATCGC
Source organism: Bacteroidia bacterium (assembly GCA_030427905.1). GTDB lineage: Bacteria > Bacteroidota > Bacteroidia > Flavobacteriales_D > Cryomorphaceae > CBDDKU01. The sequence continues at coordinate 1,005,916 of JAUICL010000001.1, read as the reverse complement.
CATCTCGCTCGAAATAGCCTCGATAAACATCGAATGCTTCACCACGATTTTGATGAATACTGAGAGCCGAATCCACATCACCTACTACCGAGTATCGGCCAGCTTCGAAGGGCTTCCCTAAATTGTTCCCCCATTTCTGGAGGTATCGCCGGTAGGCTTTGAAAGGGCCTTTTCCTGCATCTACTTTCTGGAGCATCGGTGTAATCGCCTTTTTCAAGGCAGGAACCCGACCCGCCATTTGGGTAAGCCGAAGTAAGTAGTGACCGTTGTACCCAAAAAAGAGCTCATCGGCACCCATTCCACTTAGCACCACTCTATGCTCTTTGCCAGCTTCTTGAGCGATCAGCATAGCGGGAATAATGGATCCGTCAGCGATCAAGTCGTCGCATGAATGAACGGCAGATTCGATCTGGTTTTCATTCAATTCATCCAGTCCAATGGGAATTTCTTCGAGATTCAATCCCCATTCTTCCGCGAGCATCTTTGCAAAGCGACCATCGGAACTGGTTCCCTCGGCCTTCAAATCTTTTTCTGATTTCACGGCGCAGTAGTGCAGGTGATCTTGCCCTTTTAGGTAGGAGGCAATGATGGTACTATCGAGCCCGCCTGACAGGTAATTGGCGATGGGAACATCAGCGACCAGACGGCGTTTCACAGCCTTTTCAACCAACTCGCGTAGCTGAGTTTTAGCTTCTGCATAAGAACCTGTAAAGACTTTTCGCTTTTCGCGAATGTCCCAAAACTTTTGCCGAGTGACATTTTTGGTATTGAGATCCACTCGTAAAATTGAGCCAGGCTCAAGTCGCTCCACATTGCGAAACATCGTAGCATTGCCCGGCGTGTATTTAAACACGAGGTAAGGACTAATCGCTGTCTCATCGAGTTTTAAATTGATCCCACCTTCCCTAAAAACTTTGATCTCACTCCCAAAAGCCAGCTCATCATCATTCGAATAAACGTACAATGGTTTGATGCCCAAACGGTCTCGGACCAACAAAAGCTCGCCTTCCTTGCGATCCAAAATGGCAATTGCAAAATCTCCGTTCAGCTCGTGAACAAAGTCGATTCCAAGCTTGCGATATAGTCGCAAAACCACTTCCGTATCGGAATTGGAATTGAAGGTCTCACCACCGAAGTGCTTTTCCCGAAGCTCCCGAAAATTATAGACTTCTCCGTTGAAAACCATCGTCACATCACCGATGGTCATGGGCTGGTTTCCACCTTCGCTCAGATCGATGATGCTCAGGCGCTGATGGCCTAGCACTGCACGCCAATTTTCTCCTTGCTCTTCCACAAAATCGCCCCGATCAGGACCACGGTGGTTGATAGACTCCATGGCTGGTCGAATCTCGAGCATTTGCCCGCCCTTGCTCACATATCCAACTATTCCGCACATTCTTTCGCAAGCGTTTTTTCGAAAACCCGCCCTAGGTTTTCAACCATTTTTTTAGATGTGAATGCCGATTCGTGAAGTGATCTTGAAGCCCGTCCCATTGACTCCCGAAGATTCTCGTCGCGGATCAACTTTTCCAAGCAAGAAGCAATCTGCTCTGGCGCAGGATCATCGAGTAAAAACCCGTTCTCCCCATGCTTCACATTTTGCCTGATGGCACCGCGATCGGTCGACACAATAGCCAGGCCCGCGGCAGAGGCTTCCACAAGGCTCCAAGGGTGCCCTTCGGGGTGCTTAGGCGTAAAAACGAAAACATCCGAATCAGCCAAAACCTGCCATTTCTCGTCGCCATACACCGAGCCATTCAAGCGACAATGATCCAACTCGTGTTTGGCGATCAGGGCAGAACAAGCCTGTTTGTAATCTTCGCTATCCCAGCTCCCATAGGCTTCAAACCGGAACTCCGACAAGCACTTCTCTTTGAGAATTGCCATAGCTTCCAACACTTCGTAAATGGCCTTCCCTGGAAGATAATTGGCTAAATATGTCACTTGAATGCCTTTTGACTTCCGGGATGGAAACTGATAATCGCCACCGTTGGGCACTACGAAAATTCGGCTTGGCGCATAGAACTGCTCAAAGATGTACCGCAGATTTTCACCCAGCACAATAACTCCATCCGTCTTAGCCAAGCCCTTTCTCACTTGCTTGGAAACAATGGGGCTCAGCCCATCAAACCATTCCCCAAAGGCGCTACCACGCAACTGAACCAGCACTTTGGCTCCTGATTTAGCTGCCATTCGGATAAAGGGTAAATCCTTGAAAAACCCCGTCGTAGTCTGGCTAATTGGAATAAGAACAAGCTCTGGCTTCACCTCCTTCAACTTATGCTTAAAGTCCCTATACTTCTTCCGGACCGCAGTCAACTTCGACATCTTGAAAGTGCCCATGTCAGCCACCGAATCATTAATCCGCGTATCGAAATGATGAAGATCAAAATCATCATTCAGCGAAGATTCCAAAATAATCTTCGTAGCTATTGCCGGTCCCATCAAAGGCGGCGGCAACTTTCCTAAAATCAGTATGCGCGGCCGTTCCATAGTTGTAGTTTGTTGTCGGGAAGTGATGCGTAGGCTATAATCGCCATTGCGAAATACATAAACGGAGCGTAATAAGTAGGCGTAACGCTGATGCTGTAAAACGAAAGTGCAAAGAGCAACGCCAGAATCAAGAATTTCTGAGCCACTCCTACATAATTAGATCGCTGAAAAACCCTGAAAAGGAAGATCAGATAGAAGGCCAAGCCAAAGATGCCCGTTGCGAAAAGCATACGGACAAAATCGTTGTGAGACCCAATACCGATGTATTGATAGACGTATTCAAACTTGAGTGGGAACCCAAAAAACTGAACGGGAACAGCTTCGGTCGAGAACATTTCGAGCATCATTCGCCAGCGCCCTACCCTTCCGTGAAGGAGTTTGTCGGTGTCTTGTTCTCCAGCGTAAACGGCCAGGTCGGTCTCAACAAGCGGGCTGATCCGCTCTTCAATCAATTGACTTCCCCAGAGGCTCAACCCAAGACCAATGACCACGATGAGCATGGCCCCAACCCCTTTATTCTGGGTGCGAAGGTTGAACAAAACAAATAGACCAACCAAACTCACAAACACGATATACGTGGCAGTGTGGTGAATATTGAGAATACCGAGCAAGCCCAGTGCCACAACGATGACAAGCAGCTTCATTCTATCCTTCAGTGGGGAAACATGCTGGCGCGAAAAGTAAAAATAGGCGGCTGTGATGGTCGCGAAAACGATGTACATCCCGTAACTCACCACATCACCAAAACTAGCTTGAATCCGCTCTAGACCACGGCTTTCCTGGATGGCTATGGGATTGATAAACACTTCGTAGATCAACAAGACCGCGATGAAAGCCCCAGCGTAAAGAAAGGATTGGAGCAGGCCGTGGAGATCTTTTAGCTCCGTAATAAAAACCCGCAGAAAGAAATAGAGATAAACGGGCATGGCAAGTTTAAGTACAAACTCAAAGGTCAAGAGCGACAAAGGGTCGTAGAATAGTAACAATAGGCAGCACAATACCACCATGGCTGCCCAGAATGAAAAAGCTTTATCGATGGGTGAGAATTTTCCCATGCGATATTGGGAAATACCGATGAGTGCTCCCACCGGCGTCATCACTCCCACGATGTATGGCGGCGAAAGAAAAGGGCTCACTTCTTTGAGAAAATAAAAGTTATCGACGAGCGGGCGAAAAACGATGAGCAGGGGAAACCACTTCAATGCCCAAGGCAGGGATTTCAACCATTCAAACCATTCTCTATTGCTCAATCTTCTCGATTTAAGGGGACTTACAAAGAAAAGCCCAAACGAAGGGATAAGGGAGGAAGTTCCAGTCTAATTTTCAACGATCTCACTGAGTTATCAACTGGTTTCGCCTTTTGCGATCTCAAGAAGCTGGCTTGCAACCTCCATCCACGAAAACGATCGAATGGCCTGATCTACCCGATTTGCCCTTGCTTCGGCACTTAAAGCCACTTGCTCCATTTGCTCAACCACTTGCTGGTAGGGCTTTGCAAGCTCGATAAATGACACGCCCGAATTTGGAATATGGGCGAAGGCTTTGTGAAGTGGAGCAAGAGCAGGCAGCCCTGTCCCCAGCGCTTCGAAGATTGAAATAGCCGGCACGGTATAGAGTGCAAAATCAGCCGCATTGTAAAGTCGATTGAGCTCTGTACGATCTTGATGGGGCAAAATGCGGAATCGCTCTACCCCAAGCTCGCTGATCAGTTTGGTTTCAAGCGAACGGGCATACTCATCTTCACCGCTCCCAACCAAAAGCCATTTGTACTGTGTCGGGAGAGACTTTAACACCGGTATAAAGCGCTCCAATTCCTTCTCTGGCTTGAGTCGGGTAGCTGTGATAATTACCTTCGAATCTCGACTCCATCCAAGACCGTTCTGCCCCGCTGATGCGGAATCATAGAAAAACTCTTCAGGCCAAAATCCTAGACTGATTTGACTTCTTTGATTTTTAAGCGTGTTACCCAAACGGCCCCCGACCATCTGAGCAGCGGCATCAAAGCTCTCAGGTGTATATGCCACCAGATTCTGCGAATGCTTCACCGCTGCCATGTATGTAGAAGCCTTCAAAACCCGAAACACAAGCTTGGTTTTCAGCCCTGAGAAACCTTGCAACGATTTGTAGGAGTATGCGTTGTCACCAAACAAGGTCACTACGTTTTTCCATGTTTTGAAAATGGGTTTCGGGAATCGCTTTCCCAAACCAATGGCGATAATCAAGTCGGGAGCGAATGATTCTAGCGCTCCGTTTATGCCATCAGCAACTACAATTTGGCCGAGCTTAAACTTGGTTTTTAATCGGTGAACTTCCACGCCATCTGGTGGGTTTCCGAATTCGGAGTAAAGGTGACTCACATATGGCGGAATCTGATCGCTGGTGATCACCTGAACGCGATACCCCAATAGGCTCAGCGCACGCGAAAGATGCACTTCCAGGTATCCCATTTTTGGGATATAGTGACCACAGACGATGCTTATTTTCATACCACTTTTACGTCAAAGAGTTTGATCCATCGCAAGAGCGCAAAAATCCGCCAAAACTCAGACTGATGCGCGTTTGAATCTAGGCTTTTCGTCATCAGATTTTGTACTGCTTCGCGATTCAAAAAGGACGGAATTTCAGCATTGGCCACAGACTGTGTTAGCGCAGTACCCAGCTCCTTTTTCCATCGATCCTGCGGAGCCACAAACCCGAGTTTATCGACCCGCCATGCCAAGGTGGGAAAGCCCCTTGAGTCTAGATACTGACGGATTGGAAACTTCGTCCAGCCGTTCACCAATTTTCGGTGGGTTGGGCTGCTCAACGCCCATTCCACCAAGCGGTGATCCAAGAACGGCACTCGACTCTCAATACTGAATGCCATCGAGTTTCGATCTTCATAGTGGAGGAGTTCATAAAGTCCAAACCCAACACTTCGAATCCCCAATTCTTTAAAACTCCAATGACCCCGATCGGGACTCTTCAAACTTTTTAGTTCTTGACGGCTCGATTCTGAGAGCAAATCGATACCGAGTCTTTGCTTCTGGCGCCCCCACCTTTGGACAAAGTCAGGCATAGCGTAGTATGCCGAGCGAAGCATAGCGGTGGTCATATTCGGGTTGAAGTTCTGCTTCAAATCTTTAAACGCCTTTCGAAACTTTCCGAGTTTTCCCTTTCTGAGAAGCTCGAGCAAATAAGCCCCCGCAAAGGGATAATATCCGCCGAGCATTTCATCGGCCCCCTGCCCATCGAGGAGCACCTTGACCCCTTGATCAGCCGCCAGGTTCATGACGGCGTACTGAGCGTAAATCGAGGCCGATCCAAACGGTCTTTCTTGATTTAAAATCAAGGTATCCCACTCATTCAGAAAGCGCTGAGCCGTAGGTGTGGTAAAGTGTTGATCCAAATTTCCCACCGCCGAATTCAATCTACGCGCATAGTCGCCTTCGTCTATCTCTTCGCCAGGAAAAGTGCAGGTAAATGTCTTGAAGAGCCCGGAAGTTTGATCGGCGGCTTCGCAAACGATGGAGCTCGAATCGAGGCCACCACTCAAGCAGGAACCCACTTCCACATCGGCGATGAGATGCTCCTTCATTGCCGATCGGAATACTTCGTCGAATGACTCGTCCGAATCCGCTTGCTCGATCGCTGATCGCAAATCGTAGTAAGTAGTTGAACTGCGGCTTCCAGCATTCAAGTCTATCACCTCAACGGAACCGGGTTTCAAGGCGCTTATCCCTTTAAAAAAGGTCTCAAAAGGATCGGCTGATGCTCCGAAAGCCACAAATGAGATCAGCATTTTCTTATCAGCTTCCGCTCGCATACCAGGGAGTTGGAGCAAGGGTTTTACTTCGCTCGAAAAGGCCAATCCATCATCAGATTCGGCCAGGTAGAGCGGTTTGATTCCAAACCGATCACGGGATAGAACCATTTTCTGGTGCTCTAAATCGAGGATGCATAGAGCCCACATCCCCCGAAGTTGATGAAACATGGACACGCCGAATTTTTCATACATCAGAAGCAAAACTTCGGTATCAGTACCCGTTTGCACTTCAAGACCATGTTCTTCGATCAGCGATTTAAAATTGTAAATCTCTCCATTAAACACGATGTGGATATTTCGATCGCGATGGCGCATAGGCTGGTGACCAGATGGCGACAAATCTTGTATAGACAGTCGGCGGTGCAAAAGCATGGATGGTGAGTGGCGCTCTGGCTCAAGTGGTGAATCGGTAAACGTCTGTGAATCGTTTCCAGAAAGTGGCTCCGTCTGGTCTCCACTCCACCCGAGAAAGCCTTCATCATCGGGCCCACGGTGTCTCAAAAGCTCAGAAGCTTTGAGCAGGTGTTTTCCCTTGGCTCCTTTCCAATTCCATACGCCGAAAATTCCGCACATGGCTCAAATATCTTATTTACGAATTGTTTTAGGGTCTCTGGTACTCGATAATATGTCACGGTATCGATCACCTATTTCTCGACCGTAGGCCTCAAAGCCAAATCTGGAGACGATATCCTTCCTGATTTGATCGGGGTGAAACGCTTCCAACCGATTCGCCATTTCTTTGATTCCCTGAGCAATTGAATTGATCGAGAATGGATCTAACTGAATAGCGTTTTCAGTTGTGGCGTAGTCCAAAGGACCAGTTCGATCGGTCAAAACCACAGGCAAACCAGTAGCCATGGCTTCAGCTCCTACGAGCCCATAGCTTTCAAACTCGCTGGGAAAAACCAGAAAAGACACATCGTGAAACAAGGCTTTCATCTCCAATCGATCGAGCTCCCCACGAAGAAAAAACACGGAATCCTGAAGCTGATTCTCGTCAATATACGCTTGAATGGCATCTGCTTCTACCCCATCCCCGGCGATGGTTAGCGAATAATCAAACCCATGTTTCTCTAGTTGATGAAAGGCTTTAAGCGTTTTTAAACCACCTTTGAAAGGGTCGAGCCTTCCTACGAACAAAATCCGCTTAGAAGATGCCAATGGCGCGGCTCGCAGCGAAAACAAGTCTGTATCAACCGGATTCCCAAGTGGATCAATTTGCACATCAATACCCGATTCTACCATCTCTTTTTTGAGGTGATTGCTCACTGGCCAAATCCCAGCAGCCTTTTGAAATGATTTGGACACCGCCTTAAAAATCATTGGACGGTTTGAAATGGCCGACCAAGGCCCTGTATGTTCGGTGACTACGAAGGGAACGTTCCACTTTTCAGCCAATTTATAAACCCACGTTCCGCGCATGGAAGCCCCGTGAAGATGAATGATGTCTGGTTTATTCAGTTTCATTGCCATCGCGAGCGAACGATTGGCCCACCAAGCATACGCAAGCGGCCTAAAAAGTGGCGAAGGCTTCTTGGCAAACAGGTGGAAATCAAATGATTTGACCCCTTCCACCGACTCGTAAACTCCACGATACCAGGGATTTGAATTCAAGACAGTGACTTCCGCAAAAGGTTGGATGGCTCTGATCTGATCCTTCATAAAAATGCCCGCAACCGGATTGTGCTCTGTGGGGAAATTTTCGGGGATGATCAGCACGCGGGGCTTCACAGCATGGGCTTTTGAAAAATGAAGGTGGCGTCGCTACCCGATTTCTGATGCTTCTTATCTGTCACGTCACCAAAATACCGGCGTGTCAGCTTGTACTTCAAGTCGTTGCTAAACAATCGAGAAAGCCCGAGAAAAGACTGGTTATAGGCGAATGAATCGATGAGTTGAAGTCCTTCGCGCGAAGCGATTTCGAGCACATCAGCTTGGCGCACTTTGTTCAGAGCGTACTTATCTTTCCCCACCAGTCTCCTAAATCCGAGATACATATGAATAAGCCGAGCAAACCAATGGTCGCTATCGGTGTTCTGAAGAATGAGATACCCACCGGGTTTCACCAATCGAATTGTCTTTTCTAGAAAGCCAAGTGGATCTTTGATGTGGGCGAGAATACCGATGTTCATGACCAAATCGAAGCTATGCGGCGCAAAGTTGTGGTCGTAGAAATCACCACGTACAAAGCTCACTTTGTGATGCTCTGACTCAGGAACGCGCTTCTTTGAAGTCGCGATCATGTTTTCTGAGAAATCCATCATGGTGAGATGGCCGAAATGATCGAGATGGGGTGCTGAAATATCACCGGTACCGCATGGCATATCGAGCGCTTTCTCAAAACGCAAATCGCGGATGAAATGACCGACCGTTTCGGCACGGATTCGCAGATTGTAATTATATGTCAGGTAGACATCAGTCTGCTCAAAAAAAGCGCGTACTTCCTTGGTATTCATTAACGGTCTCGAAGGTGTTTTAACGGAGAGCCTGCAAATATACCATCCTTGTGAAGGTGATCACTCTTTTTGACAAGAGATTTAGCACCGATTATTGCACCATCGGGAATAGCGGCCCCTTGAAGTACAACAGTGTACGCTCCGAGTAGAACATCCCGCCCGATATGGATTGGTTCACCACTATCGCCTTGCTTCACTATTTCTATTCCTTTATTGGTGTTGTGAAAACTCCCCCTGATACTGACATGCTCACCGATAGCCACCCAATCTCCAATCTCGATTTTATCAATGGTGCTGAATCGGTTAAAATCTCCAACGGTGACTTTATCGCCGATCTTCAATTGGCCAACAGGAGGAATCTCGAACACCACATTAACCCCCATCGAAACCCCGCTTCCAATAGAAATATTCTTTTTTGGCATGTCTTTGAAAATTGGAATTCTGAGACATTTCAAACCGCTACCGACTGTACAGCCCAGAGAACGCAAGAACAAGGTGGTCAGGAATCCATTCCAGCGATAGCGAAATGCCAAGAAGTAATTGTACACTGTTCTCAATTCCAGTTCTTTTTGAGCTTCTGCCGGTAAATGGATTTAATGATCGGCAGCTTGACAAACTTAGCAATAATGCGCTGCTTGACTCGCTTCTTCTTGCAAAGCTCATACAGCGCTTCCATATCTTGGTGATGCGCCAAACCACGGCGTTTTTGAATCTCAGAGGCTTCGCGGTAAGATTCACAAGATGCATTGCTCACCCCATCCACACTAAATATGGAGAGTGACTTGTCGATGTATTCAAACTCGGCTTTGGCTAAATACAAGCCCAGAAGCCAGTCGTAATCTGCTGCCAGCTGGTAGGAAAGATTGAAACCGCCAAGTGTATCAAACCACTTCTTAGCCACACAGGTAGATGGATGGAAAATGCCCATTGTCTTAGGCATGAGATCGATATTAGGTTTCTCGAGCCGGGTAAAGCGCTCACCACCCCAGTTTCGCACTTTGGTCATATTGCCATAATAGGCATCCTTTCCAGAGTGCTCGATCGCATTCACCCACGTTTCTATCGTGTGTTTTGGATAGGCATCGTCGCTATTTAGGAATGCGATGTACGGTGCCTTGGCCAAACCTACCCCTTTATTCATGGCATCGTAGATTCCCTTATCGGGCTCTGATACGAACTGATCAACGACATCATCAAAATCGGATACTAGTTCTCGAGTGCCATCAGTACTGCCCCCATCTACTACAATGGACTCAAAGCGCTGGTTGGTTTGCGCACGCAGCGACTCGAGTGTAGCACCAAGCGTTTCTGCCGACTGATAGCACACGGTAATCACCGAAATTAGCGGCTCTGATTTAGGCATGTTTGATATCGTTTAGTAGCTTCTCCGTAAGCTGAGACCAGTGAAAATAAGCTTTGTTGTATGTGGCAATTTCATCGCGCGTCAGGCTTTCACTCATCGACATAGCTTCTGAAAGCGATTGGGCAAAAGCATGCGGATCGTTGTCTTCGTAAAACACCCCGAACTTGCCATTAGCCACGATATCAGGAAAGGCCGACATGCCTTTGTGTCCAACCAAAATAGCACCAAAATACTGGGCTTCCACAAAGGAAATACCAAATGACTCAAAGCGCGATGGAAGGAAGAAAACGCTTGCCCGACTGTACGCTCGATAGAGCTCTTGCCGATCGTAGATGGCACCGCAAAACTCAATATAATCAGCTAATTCAGGATGTTGTACAATGGCTTTTTCCCATCTGCTCGCAAATGCTGGTTCTACAGGGCCAATCACTTTGATCTTCCAATCGCCCAACCTGAGAAAAGGTAGCGCTCTGATGAGCAGATCGTAATTTTTATCAGTCCCACCGACGCGTCCAACAGATAAAATGACCTTCTCGCGATTGGCTGAAGGAATGGACTTCATAAAAACATCGTTGCACCCATTGGGCATGTACGCTAGCTTCTTCTCGATGCCTTTGAAGTTGGCTTTCATTAATCTAAGGCCTTCCTGGTTTTCAACGGTTATCCAGTTAACGCGTTTTAAGAAGCGCCGCTCAAGAATCTGAAAAAAGGCATTTTTCAACGGGTTTTTCGAATAGATTCTAACTGGAAGGAGATGCTGATTGTAAGCATCCATTTTCAAATAAAGTTTCCCGTTGGGGTTCTTGCGCTTGTACTTAAGCCCATATATCAATGTGTGGCGGCTCAAGTGATAAAGGTTTAGCACATCAATCGATTTGCCGTGGGTATCGATGTATTCCAAAAAGGCCTTGTCCAAGAAACCCATGTTTCCTTTTTCGGGAAGTGGGTGCAGTTGCAAGCCCGCCACTTCAGATTTGAGCGCACTCACCTTTTCAGGATCAAACTGGACCTTTCCCACCAACGTACTTTCGCAGCCCTGATGTACCCCCATGAAATAGGGGATTAGGCCAACGTCTTTGGTTAAATGCAGGGGATGTATTTCGGGAAGGTAGGTGACCCAGCGCATCAGTATTCGATCATAAATTGATGGATTCCCAGCGAGTTTGAGAGACGTCGCTCTACACTCCGAACCATCATTTTGTACTTATTGCGCTGCAAGCTGGCTCCGTAGCTCCCCGACACCCCAACATAATGCGGGTTCAACGGGAGAAGACGTGTGTATTCCAAGGCATTTTTTTGAATAATCTCGTAAAGCACATGTTCGATAAAAATCCCTTCAGGATCATTGGCCTGCGCATAAGCCCCCATAAACTGCTCTTCGTATAGCGCTTTGTTGATGACGAAAAATCCCGTAATCGCCACCTTCATCTTTCGGTGCATGTCGATGCTCAGAGGAGCCTGTACCTTTGCGAGAATTTCGGAGATGTTTTCAACAATATAACGGCCAGTTACCTTTACCAGCGTCTTAGCATTCATGTGGTTCTTCACGTACTCATCTAGGATAAAAAACTCCTGAAACCCCTTCCCTTTTGATTGGTCAGGATGAGCCTGAATGCGCAACGATTCAAATCGATCTAAACTCTGGAAGTAAGCAAAGTCGCGGTCTTCCGACAAATCGTAATCCGAATTTTCGATAAAGACGATTGGCAGATCGGTCGCTTCCAGATAAAAACGAATACAGTTTTTGTAATCTGAAAGTCTCGATTCGACGTCGGTTCTGGAAACCATAACCGTCTTGGGGGCTATGGTCGCGGTCATACAGATGCTCACATCTTCCATGCCCCCAAAGATACTTACCTATGGGTATTTTTTTAGATTTGGACGTGGGTAAAACTGTACTGCACATAGGGATGCCTCGCGCGGCGAGCACCTATTTTCAAAACCACGTATTTCCAAGGGTTGAAGGATTTCGAGCATATAGCGTCGAAACCACCCAGTATCACCCCGTTTTTCAAAAGATTCTCTATCAAGATGAGTCTATTTTTGATTTGGATCAAACCCGCGCAGAGCTTCAAACGATGATCGAATCCAATGCTATTCTATCGAATGAATTGTTCGTGGGGCAAACGCTTTATCTGGGATCCACCAATCGGACGCGAACTGCCCAGAGACTCCACGCCTTATTTCCCGACGCTGAAATTTTGCTCGTCATGCGAAATCAGGTCAATCTTCTCGAAGCGCTTTATTCTATTGGGGTTTACGGTGGAAACACCTTAAGTCCAGAGTCGTTTATTTCATTCAATGGGCAGGAAGGTCGAACCCGCCCGATGTACCCCACTTTTCAATCCAAAGAATCGACCGTATCTTACTATTACTCATCGATCATCAATACTTACAAGGCTCTTTTCGGCGATGTCAAGGTGATGCTTTTTGAAGATTTCCAAAGAGATTCGGAAGGGTTCATAGATGCCATGTGCTCGCATTTTGGCTGGAAATTAGGAGGCGATGAAGTAAAGCGTAAAATCAACCCTACGCTTTCTGAGCGAAAACTAAGTATGATCAGGGGCTGGAACAAATGGAAACCAGCTTTTGAATCGACACGCGTCGGAAAATCAGCCTTCCGAAGAATTATTCACTGGATCGAGCACCGCGGTGGCGGGAACAAGCGGTTTTCCTTTGATGAAGCACTCCGAAACGAGATTTTCGAGCACTTCAAGGCCGACAATCAAAAACTTCTCGCTATCAAGCCTGATTTGATGGAGTCAGAGAATTTTCAGAAGTACTACATCGGAGACTAGGCATTCCACCAGCCTTTGGCTGTCCCTTTCAAAATCTTGTACGTCTGCACCGGCTGGAAAAAGAGTCGCAGTGCCGTTCCCAATAGGCTTGCGAGCATAACACCTGCACTTCCCAGAGAAGGTATTTTAGCCAGATAAATTGAAAGCGGGATATTGATCACCATCACCACTACCGCATGCGAAAGCGATAGTCGGAGCTTCCCTACTCCACTTAGAAACGTTCCGTAAATAGTCACAAAAGCAGTGGTGAGCACCATGAGCATCATGACCAGATCGAGCTCACGCGCGATGACCAGTTCTCCTTTTATCCACCACCCGTAAATGGTTGGTGCCAGAAAATAAAGCAAGACGCACACCGCTGCAAATCCGTACCAAACTCGGATCAGGCGCGACAACATTTTTCTAATCCACCCGAAGTCCTTTTTGACATAGGCATCGGTAAAGGCCGACCAGAAAGGCGTTGTGACCAAGCCAAAGAAAACCGTAGCCAGATTGAAGTAACGGAATGAAGTATTGTAAGCAGGCACCTGATCGGGGCCTAGCACCTGAGTGATGATCAAGCTATCGGTCATAAAAACCACCAATGCCGCTCCTTGCATAACAAAGAATGTAAAACCCAGCCCCATGAGATCTTTTGACAACTTGAAATCGACGGTAGGAATGGTTGGTCGGTAGGCTTTGTACCGGGTACTAAAGAGAATGAAATTAGCCAGCAGGGGCACACCAAGGCTTATTCCACCCATAAGCAATGCCAGGCGATCGAGACTTGGGGGGATGAATTGAGTAAACAAAAATAACCCCAGGAGTTGAAGAATATTTACGGTGGAATTGATCAAGTTGGCCACCGCTGGCCGCTGATCTGCGGTCACGATCATCTTGATGAGCTGAGCCACAAACTGGGGACAGAAAAGCGCGAAGAGAATCCACACTGTGCGATTGACTTCTGGGCCAATTTCGGGTGGTGCGGCAAAAACCAGCGACCAATCCACAAAGAGATGTACAACCAGAAAGATGAGCATAACCCCAGCAGCCACAAGGCCGAGCAAGGCATAAGTCGTACTCACGTACTTCCTTGCGAGCTCATTCTCGCCTTTGGCTTTGGCCTCGGCAAATTTATTGCGCAGCCCGTGCCCCATCCCCAGATCAAAGAAATTAAACCAGTTGAGCACTGAGCTGATGGTAATCCAAATCCCGTAGCTGATATCGGTGAGATAGCTCAGGTAGAGCGGAATGACCAAAAAGCTCACTCCGGCATTGATTCCTTTCAGGCCAGTGGCATAAAGGATGTGCAGCACAATGCGCTTACCGCGGGCATCAGAACTATTTGTAAATCGCTTGAGGAGTTTATTCATTGCCCCGAAGGCGTTTCCACATTCCCTTCAAACCGCTGGTGGTCTCTTCTTCTTCAAAATAAGAGCCGTAATCTCCACCATAGCCATAGCCATATCCGCTATTGTATCCGTAGCCATAGCGGGCATTTCGATTCTTGACGGCATTAAACACGATCGCCAGGTGCTTGAGCTTTCCGTTTCGGTAAAGTTCATCGACGCTAGAAATGTGACTTTTGCGCGTGACCCCATCGCGCACCACAAACAAGCTGGCATCGGCGTGGTTGGCAATCACCAATCCATCTGAGACCAAACCGACAGGCGGTGAGTCGATAATGATTCGGTCAAACCGCTCCTTGAGACCATCGATTAGCTCCTTCATTCGGTCGCTCATGATCAACTCTGACGGGTTTGGCGGAGTGGGGCCAGACGGCAGAATACTTAGATTTTCCAAGCCAGATGGAACGATGACTTCATCGAGCGTAGCATTCCCACTCAGGTAGTTACTACATCCGATGTCATTCGAGATATTAAAATCTTCAACGATTCTCGGTTTGCGAAGATCCAATCCCACAAGCACTACCTTCGAACCAGATGCCGCCATAATAGTAGCCAAGTTCATTGCCGTAAAGGTCTTTCCCTCGGTACCGATCGATGAAGTCACCATTGTCACGGTTGACTCTTCTTCTGTGTGGAAGAATTTCAGGTTGGTGCGGATGTTTCGATACTCTTCAGAAATGGAAGAGCGCGGCTTTTCGATGGTTACCAAAGCCGACTTATGTCTATTAAAACGCACCAAGCCAAGCACGGGAATATCCGTCAATCGCTTGATCGTTTTCACATCCGTCACCTTGTCGTTCATCTTTTCAACGATGAAAATGATGGCAAGTGGAATGAGAATGGCTAGAACCAAAGCGATGGAATAAGCCTTTTGCGGAATGGGGCGAATGGGTCCAAAAACCCGTGCATTATCCACGATGCGGGTATCGCTTTCGGTGGCTGCAAGGGTTATAGACAGCTCTGCTCTTTTCTTGAGTAAGAAAAGGTAGAGTGATTCCTGAATGCGGAATTTCCGTTCTATTCCTAGCAATTCACGCTCGGTAGTCGGAATCTTTTCGACGCGCCCTTTGTAGCGGTCGAGCTGACGTTGAAGCTCTTCGGCGTTGTACTCCAGACTCGTTTGAATGTTGCGAATATTCTCCAAAAGTGAAGAGCGAGTCAATTCGATTTCTGCATTGATGGCCGGTAACATCGGATCATCAGGGGTACCACGCTTGAGCACACTCTCACGCTCGCTTTGTAGCTCTGAGAGTTTATTGATCAACTTGATCAGGAGGGGATCATCGATATCCAAAGACGCAGGCGCCAAGTCTCGAACATCCTGATTGTCTATGATGTAGGACTTCAACTGCTGAATCATGCTGATTCGGGTGGTGTTGATGGCCAACTGAGCGTCGAGATCTTTAATGCTCTCTAACACCAACTGCGACTCAGATTCGAGATCAATGATTCCTTTGGAAACCTTGTAGTTTTCTCGGTTAGTCTCGATGCGCTCCAAGTCTTCCGTAATCGCATCCAACTGCTCATCGAGAAACTGTGCCGTAGCCGACGCCGACTTGTTCTTCACATCTACATCGTTCATCAAGTACACCTCGATCAACTTGTTTAGGAAATCGAGTCCCTTGCGAGGAACTTCGTCTTCGAGATAGAGCTGAAGGATGGTACTCTGCGAGCGAGATAACTGTACCGACAAGGCTCCCAAATATTTGTTTTGATTGTGGGCAATGGTGTTGAAGGAGATCCGGTAATGCTTCTTGTCGAAGTCGTCTTTTGTCAATTCCTTTTCGGGAAAGTTTTCGCGCTTGTACAAGGTGATTGTCCCGTAACCTATATCAATAGGCAGATTGTACTTTCCGTTTATTTCCTTCTCTGCTTCGCCATCGGGAAAAACGATCTTAAAGTTCTGCCCGTCCACAAGATGGATATCAAAGTTTTGGAAATAGGCTTGATACTCGATTTGGTCTATTTCAACTCTAAAAGGGCAATCGGTGTATACTTCAGAGATTTTGACATCGCCGATCAGGTAATAAGACACATCAAAATCGAGTTCATTGAGCACCTTCGCCATGAGTGCATGAGAGCGAATGATCTCAATCTCGTTTTCAATATTCTTTGCCGGCTTCTCGACATTGAGCTGCTCCAGCAATTGCTCTTTCCCAGGATTTTCATCCTTCACCAGGAGTTTTGCGGTAACTCCAAAAACGGGGTTTTGGTACCAGTTGTAGTACTTTGCCACGACCAATCCTAAGGTGATAGAAATAGCAAAAACATACCAGTACCGCAGATAGCGAAGGAAAAACGATTTGAGATCGAAATCGGTGGGTTGGCGCATGGGGCGATTTAAGTTCTCTTCCATAGCTTATTGCATCACACCAATTATCACCACAATAAAAGTCAGCGAACTCAAGACCAGTGGCAAAATGCGGTAGGCATTGTCGTCCTTAGATGTTGCTCCTTTTGACGGTTCTACGTAGAGCACATCATTGTTTTTCAAATAGAAGTATTCTGATGTCAGGGTCGAAGAATCGTTTAGGTTGAGACGATGGTAAATTTTCTCATCACCTTCATTTCTGATTAGCAGAACATTTTCCCGTTGACCGTAAATGGTCATATCACCAGCGTAGCCGAGTGCTTCGAGAATATTGACTTGTCCATCTGGTACATCATAAACGCCCGGGTTATCCACTTCGCCGAGTACTGTGATACGGAAGGAGACCATCCGCAGGTTGACAGTCGGTTTTTGAAGATACTTCAAGAGCGCCGATCGAATAACGGTCTGTGCCGAGTCGGTAGTCAGCCCACCCACTTGAAGCAGTCCAACCAAAGGCATATCAATCTGGCCACCGTCATTGATCTGGTAAGTGTTTCCAGCGTATTTTCTATCCACATCCGAGCCCGGCTTTGAAAAGTATTGCGCCGTTTCTTGGCTTGTGCTCGACACCTGTAGCTCCACTATATCGCCTGGCTGTAGCATATAGGCAGGCGGATTGGGAAAAGCCAGAGTTCCCCCTTGGCTCTCATTGATGTCCTTAAAGTAGGTGATCTTTTTATGTGGAACGCAGCCTACCATCAAGATCAGGGATAGTATGGCGCAAAAAACTATTCTCATTGCTCAGTAATCAAAACTTCAACGCGCATGTTCCGCTCAGACTCTTCGAAAGTCTTGGCATCGGGAACGCGCTTCATGGTATCTCCGTAACCCACCGTTTTCAGTCGTTTCTTGTCGATTCCATTCTTCGTCAAGAAATCTTTTACCGCTTCGGCTCTCATCTCGCTCAACTCATATGAACTTCCTTTGAAGTTCCACTCCTTGCCCTGCCCTTTGAAGTTTGGGTCGGGGCGAATATCCTGGGCATTGTTGGCGGTATGCCCTTGAATTTCGATAGTCACTTCTTCATTGACCTGCATAAAAACCAAGAGCTGGTTGAGCTCTACTTCTGCTTCTGGCTTGAAGGCATATGTATTGTTGTAGAAGAACACTTGATTCAGGACGAGCTTATCCCCGACATTCACTACCCCTTTTTCCTTTTGCTGAACCTCGATGGAAGTCAGAGCTGCATATTCATCCGTAGGCTCAGGTGGACCGCTCGGCAAGCTATCTTCAACAGCTACTAGTGTATCAGGCTCCACGTCCAAGTTCAATTCCAATTCTGGCTCGTCCATGTGCATTTTGGTAGCCAAGAAATCCGGTGCTTCCAGGAAAGTGAAATCGTAGCACGGACGGTGAATGGCGTGGATAGACATCTGCTCTCCGTTGGCTTCCATGTATAGGAAGTGCCCACAGTCTTCGCGATTCAGGCTGAGAACAGAAATCTGTATCGTGTCGCCTGCTGATGCGTGGATAACGTTCTTGTAAATCAGCCCTTCGTCGGTATAGATGGGCACTCTGATCAGGTCCAATGGTTTGACTCCTTCGTTGATCAGCACGTCGCAAAAGTCTGGTTTACCATAGTCGAAAGCTACGGCTCGGTAGCGGTCACTCTTGTTGCTAGGGCTGACCGAAAACTCAATTTTGATGTTCTCCGTAGCGATAAACTTGTACCAAAACGAGTATTTGTCTTCGTATAGATAGTAAAGCGCGTTGTAGGTATTTTCGTTCATCAAGACCTGATGATTCGAAAAATCGTTTTGCCCCAATGGGAACCGAATTTCCTGTGCATTGAAGCACGAGAAAGGGTCATCTTGCGCATGCGCGTTCGCAAATGCAGCAAATAAAAATACGTACAGAAGTCCTAATCGCAAGACTTTTGGCAGCATAGGGGGAATTCAAAATATGAACACCAACAAAGATAATTGCCCATGCTTGGCAAGCAGGGTTTTGGAAATCGTCATTTTCCACATTAATCTGATGATATTAAAAACTTCTAAGCCCCCCACCCAAAAGGACTTGAGCTAGTTTTACATCATGGTCAAAAAACCGATTTGTGGAAAACTTATGAAGCAGTTTATACCTTTCATCACCATCTCATTCATCGTTTGCTTAGGGTCTGACCTAGCTGGTCAATCGCTCTCAGATCTCTTGCCCGAAGATGAATACTACAACTATGTTCCGAATTCGAGTTTTGAGGAAAGGGAGCGCGACTACTGCAAATGGAATCAGAATGGACGCGAGTACATGGAGCACGTGGAAGCCTGGGACTCTCCTACCGAAACCACGCCTGATTTTTTCAGTACAGAAACGAAGCCCACGTGTTGGTCGAACCCAAAGAAGCACAGCGATGGTAAGCAAGGCCCAAGAACGGGTGCACGAATGGCTGGAATCAAAACACATGGAAAAGGGGGTACAGACACATTTTGGCACGAATACCTGATGGTGGAACTCGATTCGGCATTGGTGCCGGGGGTGCGCTACTATGCCGAGTTTTATACGAGTCGTGCCATCGCTTCAGAGCGAGCAACAAACAATCTGGGAATCTACTTTAGCGATACAGCCGTGGTAACCCGCGACCGAATGCCACTGTTTTTCACCCCGCAAGTGAATGAAGACAAAGTGATCAAATCGCGATGGAATGCCTGGAAAAAGGTATCTGGTGTATTTGAAGTAGACGAAGAAAAACACTTTATGATCATCGGAAACTTCTACCACGACGACAAGACAGAAACTACCGAGTTTGAAGAAGGTCGCGGTGGAGCATACTACTACATCGACGACGTAAAAGTGCGAAGAGCGAAGCCCACAGAAGCGCTCACCCCTGAGCCCAAGCGATCTATCCCACCGAGACCAAAAATCGTTCTCGAAAAAGCTGCCATCGTTTCGACGAAGGAAATCAAGCTAGACAGTATTCAGTACAAGGTTGGAAATACCATTACCCTTGAGAATATCTTTTTTGAATTCGATAAAGCTGAGCTGCTCCCTAAGTCGGAAGCCGAACTGGAAAAGCTACTCGATATCCTGACGGACTATCCATACTTGTCAATCGAGATCGGTGGGCACACCGATAACGTAGGCTCGGAGTCGTACAATCAAAAACTCAGCGAAGCCCGCGCCAAAAGCGTAGTGGACTACCTGCTCGAAGCCAAGGTAAATCCAACACGGGTGAGCTATCGGGGGTATGGGAGCACGAAACCGATCACTTCAAACGACACCGACGCGGGCAGAGCCATCAATAGACGGGTGGAGTTTACGGTCTTGAGGAATTAAGGTTGTGTTGTATTAAGTATTAAGAACAAAGTATCAAGACATTGACCGATGTAGATGGGCTCTTTGAATTCAGAACTAGGAACACCGGTTTTAGCGAAGTAGTAAAAAACGATCCACCTTCGCAGCTCAACATTGCTTCGATGGATGAAAAAGTGAAAAGTTCTGTATCTGATTAATGTTGACCCTATTCATTATCGGGTTGGGCGTTCAGAACAGTCTAAATTCTTTCACCACTTAGAGCGCAATGAACACAGAGAACTCTGTGTAACTTTGTGACCTTTGTGACCTTTGTGCCTTTGTGGCCTTTGTGGTGCCCATTTTAGCTCACCGTTTTGATTTGAGAACTGCGAAGCAGTGCTGACCGACTGTAAGAAGCGTCAGTACAAGAAGCAGTGGTGACCGATAACGTCAGTGCGTCAGTACAAGGAACACCGATTAGCGATTTTAGAAGTGATCACCAATTAAAAACTTCGCAAATCTCTAATCGTTAATCGATGTTCGATATTCAATGTATTGAGGTGGTCAACTTTAATCAGGGGCATACATTATCGTCTACTTCAAACAGAAAAGCAGACCTATATCATCACCCAGCGCGACCCATATGATAAGGAAACTGAGAGCTCTAGGCTACTAAATTCATCTCACGGTCTTCATACGGTCTTCATACGGTCTCCTTACGGTCTAGTGACGGTCTTCAGACGGTCATAATACGGTCTGAATACGGTGATATTGCGGTCTAACTACCTATCAAATTTGAATCAG
This sequence comes from Bacteroidia bacterium, assembly GCA_030427905.1. Classification (GTDB taxonomy): domain Bacteria; phylum Bacteroidota; class Bacteroidia; order Flavobacteriales_D; family Cryomorphaceae; genus CBDDKU01. The sequence continues at coordinate 985,210 of JAUICL010000001.1, read as the reverse complement.
AGCTAGAACTTCTATGGAGATACTTTTTTCTTGCACATTGGGGGTATGGTTCGAATCTCATACACTACTACCGTATGATTTGTGAAACGCAATGCCTGGTATCAAACTACTCGATCTTCTTATCACCACTGAGCCATAGAGTACGGAGAGTATCTCTGTGTAACTTTGTGACCTTTGCGGCCTTCGTGGTGCCTACTCTAAAGCTGAAACCTTTTGTACTGATTTCAGAACTGCGAAGCAGTGGTGACCGATAGCGTCAGTACAAGGAACAACGATTAGCGATTTTAGAAGTGATCACCTATTTCAAAATTTCGCAAATCGCTACTCGTTAATCGGTGTTCGACATTCAATTTTTTAAGGTGGCCAACGTTAATCAGAGAAGTACAAACCCCCACCATATATTTACCTACTTTTGTGGCAAATTTCAGTACATGATATCTGACGAAGGCCTTACCATAGCAGTTGACTTTGACGGCACCATTGTGGAGCACGCCTACCCGAAAATCGGAAAGGAGATGCTATTTGCTTTCGATACCTTAAAGGCGTTGCAGAAAAAGGGGCACAAGCTTATCCTTTGGACGTATCGCGATGGGGCTTTGTTGGATGAAGCAGTAAAGTATTGCGCTTCGAATGGTGTGGAGTTTTACGCTGTAAACATGTCGTACCCAGAGGAGAAGCACGACGCTTCGATAAGCCGAAAGATCAATGCCGATATCTTTATCGATGATCGAAATATTGGTGGCTTTTTGGGCTGGGGAGAAATTTACCAGATGTTGCACCCGGAAGACGGTGAAGTGAATCACCAATTCAAAAACCCGGAAGCGCACCATAATTACAAGAAAAAGAAAACCGTTTTCTCTAAACTTTTTGGTTCCAAATGATCCACTTAAAATCAGCTGAAGAAATAGAACTCATGCGCGAGAGTGCGCAGATTGTATCGCGAACCCTAGGCTTGATTGCCGAAAAAATCGGGCCGGGAGTCACACCGCTGGAGCTCGACAAACTGGCCTACGAGTACATCCACGACAATGGCGCTGTACCGGGCTTTCTTGGATTCAATGGCTTCCCTAATTCGCTGTGTATCTCGGTGAATGAAGCAGTCGTGCACGGTATCCCATCTGACAAGCCTTTGGAAGAAGGAGATATCGCTTCTATAGATTGTGGAACAGTAAAGAACGGTTACTACGGCGATCACGCATACACCTTTGCTATCGGTGAAGTGAGTCCTGAAGTCGAAAAACTTCTACGCATTACCAAGGAGAGTCTCTATATTGGAATTGAGCAGATGGTTTGGGGCAACCGCATTGGCGATATAGGCTATGCCATACAGCAGCACGCCGAAAAAGAAGGGTACGGAATAGTGCGCGAATTAGTGGGACACGGACTTGGAAAAACCATGCACGAAGACCCACAAGTGCCAAATTACGGGAGACGCGGTCGCGGAAAGAAACTTCAAAACGGGATGGTTCTGGCGATTGAACCTATGGTTAATATGGGTACCAAAGACATCTTGATGCTCGAAGACGATTGGACCATCGTGACTGCTGATCAGAAGTACTCAGCCCACTTCGAGCACGACATCGCCATGGTCGATGGCAAGCCAGATATCTTATCGACTTTCGACTACGTGGAAGAAGCGCTCGAAAAGAGAGGCATGAACGCCATGCGTTTCCAAACTATTTAAAAGCATACTCATTTTTCGCTCCATCCACGATATTCCAGTGGGTGACGCCAGCGTGATCCTGAGCATCTGCCACTTGAGTAATCGACACCGTTTCGACCTGATTTCCAATATGCATAATCAGGTCGCTTTCTGGTTTTCCCTCCCCTGCTTTGTGGTGAAACTCCCCCAAAGACTGAGCGCTGATTTCGTGCGTTTTCAACCAGGCATCAAACCAGGCTTCGCGTTTTGCTCTCGACTGAGGTGAGTAGAGTTGGGCTGATGACCAGATCACGGGAGTATCTGGATCGAATTGGCGGTAGTGTACTCGGCTCGCGTCCCACCGCAGTTCTTCGATCGCTTTATCAAAACGGACAAGGGTAAAAGGTTCAATTTGATTGAAGTTGTACTCCTCCGAAAAGGACTTCAGATTCTTAAACTCCAGACTTTCGAGCACCATTATCCCACGGCTAAGCCGGTAGGTTTTTCCAAAAGCGTGCGGCTCAAAAGCCCCATTGAGCAGCACATTGACTTGAGGTGCTTTACTTTCCAAAACGGCCACATTGGTACCGCCGTGTACAGGCTCCTTGGCTATAAAGTATTTCTTAGAATCGGGTGTTTCAAATGGACTTAAGACCCGTGCATTGCGTTTGGAATTCTCATCCCTATTGATGGTGATGATGCGGCCCTGCTGGCCAGTGACATAGGTAAGTGTACACATGTACCTACAAAGGTATCACGGATCGATAAAAAAGCTACAGGTAAATTTATCGAAGAGCATACTGATCGATTCAGACGAAACTTCAGATTTATTCTTAGAACGGAGCACCACGGTCATAACACCCAGTCCAGCACCGCTTTTATCTGAGAGTTCACCCATGGTCAACTGGTTCAAATAAGCCGTTTTGAGTTCGTCTCTATTCATTCTATTCACTTCTCTAAACCGTGACTCAATTCGCTTTGCTTCCCCTTTTTCCACAATATTTGAAAAGGTTGTTATCAAACGGCCATTTTTGAGATAGACGAAGAAATCTACCGGAGCATGGCCCTTTTGATCAATAACCCCATGCTTTACCACATTCTGCAATAGCTCAACAAAAACCAAGAAAAACCGCTTGCTCATCGAGCGATTCTTAACCGTCTCACTGACTTTTGCTTCGATTTCATCTACGATGGCTCCCACCTGCGTCTCAGAGACTGCACCACTCTGATGGTGCACAAGAACTGTCCCTTCATCGGACAAAACAGATGTAAACGCCTCTTCTGAGAGATTGTAAAACCTCTCAAGGGCATCCTTGGGAACAGACATAAGTAGGTTTTGGTGCTACAAAATTAAGAAATCCCTGTATCTAGAAACCGTAAAAACACCCATTTAGCTTTTTTATGATTTAAAAGCTTGAGAAAATTGAATTGCTCTAGGAAACTAATGGTATAAAAAACCCGGATCTGCATGTTGCATTCCGGGCTTTTAAGACTGTCTTGAATATGATAGGCTAGAACTTTGCACAAGGCATGATGCGCCTCTTACTTTTCTTTTTGTTTCGCTTTGTAGCAAACTCCATAACCAGCGATATTTCATGAGATCCAGCTGAATTTGGGGTAAGCTCAGAAACGGTTAAGTCATAGCTGTATCCAAATGTCATATTGTTGTATTCGTACCCAACCAAGAATGCAATAGCATCGTGGTTCGCGTAATCGTAGTCGTTCGATTTGATCGGAAGTCCCCGATACCACACTCCGACCATCAGTGGAGCATATTCGTAATAGAAACCAAGATCGAGTTGATCAAACAACCCTTGCGCCTGGTAGTTGAAGGCAGGTACAATATACTGGCGCTTGCTAAAGGCTCCTGTTTCGGAGAGTTTCACACGCACACCACCGTGCATGGTAAAGCGCTTGGGAAGCCTTGATTCACCACCGGTCAGCGATTGAATAGGCTCATTCATATGGTGGAGCGCTGCCCCAAGCCAAATCTTTTCGGAGTAAAAAACCAATCCACCAGCAAAATCTGGATAGTTTACCGGCTCCTGCTCAAAGCGGGTTCTGTCGGGATCCAAAGTAGTGGCTCCATCATCATCGCGAGCTAGCTGATCCATAAAGGTCAGTTTGTTTACATCGAGGTAATTGGATCCAAATCCAAAACTAATCCCTGGACGGATGCTGATCTTTCTCGTCACCCTAATCTCATAGGCATAGTGGAAAGAAGCAGAAGTGTATGTGAGTCCACCTACACCAGCTTTATCGTGGTTAACGGTGATCCCCATCCCACTATTAAATGTAGGCACGAAATGATCTACACCAACACTATACGAAACAAATGACTGCGGCAATGCCGGCCATTGGTTTCGATAGTTCATCGCTACCCTAGTTTGCACGCTAGTACCAGCAAATGCAGGGTTTAGGAGCATAGGGTTTGAGTAAAACTGTGTGTATTGCTGGTCTTGACCTTTCGTTTGAACGGCCAAGATCGAACACACGCAAAAAGCTAAAGCGTATAAACGATTCATAGGCGTTATTTTGAAAGGATTATTTTTTCGACTTCATCTTCAGAACGCTCGTCGTCTGAAGCAATGTACAGCGGTCGCTCGAGTGCTCTAAAGCCATCAGCTTCTACCACTACGGTATAGTTTTGGTCGGCATTGAGAGCCAACACAAAGCTTCCGTCTTTCGGGTCAGCCTGGTAGAGCCCTTCTACGGCTCCACTGTCTTTGTTGAGTAGAGTGATGGTCGCATAGGGTGGAATATTGTCACCTATCGTCACCAATTTACCTCTGTAAATAATCGTATTTGCATCGTTAAATTGGATACGGTACAAGTCCTGTAAACCATATCCACCCACGCGCTCCGAAGAAAAGTAAGCTTGTTTTCCCTCTTTGTCCATCACAAAGAATACATCATCACCTGGTGTATTAATCGGATAACCCAGATTCTCAGGCTTCAGAAAAGTCTCGCCTTCAGCAATAGCACAGAATATATCGTACCCACCCATGGTCTCATGACCGTTGGATGCGAAGTAGAGATTTCCCTTTGCCGAAATAAAGGGTGCATCTTCATCGTAGGCACTGTTGATGTTCGGACCTAGGTTTTGGGCATCGCTCCACTTTCCATCGGGAAGTTTGCGAACAACATATAAGTCCTTGCCCCCAAACCCATCTGGGCGATCGCTTGAGAAGTAGAGTACCGTTCCTTCCTTGTTTCCAAAACAAGCGCTCGCTTCGTGGTACTTACTATTCACCTGGTCGTTGAGCTTTTCTGGCTCTTTCCAGCTATGCCCATCTTTTTCGGTAATGTATAGATCTCCTGAAAAACCGTTTTTGCGCGTTCGGTAAAGAATTAAACTTTTCCCGTCTTCGCTGCAGGCTACAGCTGCATCATTTGTTCTGGAATTCAGCGGCTCATTGGCAGCCATAGCTCTTTTGGTCTCCGACAAGAGATCAACTGAGTAAATGTTCTCGTCATATTGCTCAGACACATCTTTCTCGCTGTCGGTATCATAGCGTCGTCGCGATGTAAAATACAGGCGTTCACCTTGTGCATCCCAAACGGGTGCATAGTCGTGAAGAGAAGAATTTACTCCATTGCCCAGATTCTTGATAGAAACATGGACAGGATTACGGACCATTACAGCAGCTCGCTCTGCCGAGGCAATTAGGTCGCCAACTTCTTTAGAAGACTTCATTCTATCGCCTTTTTCTTCGTACTTCTGAAGCAAATCGATTGCCTCAAAAAAGCGATAAGACTGTATGCGCTTTTGAGCAAGGTAGTAGAGCGACTCTGTATCGTCTCTGTCTACGGCAAGCTCGAGATAGCGCTCAGCTTGATCTTGAAGTGGCGGAATATGGAAATAGCAGATTCCAAGCCTTCCGAGCACTTCGCCATTGTCTTGCGCCACCTTCGATACTTCGGTGTACAGCTCAGATGCGTAGTAATAGTCGCCCTGCTCAAAGTATATTTCAGCTTCGTATAGGAGATTTTTGTGATATCTCCCCATCTTCTGCGCAGAAGCAGCCACACTAATGGTCATTACACAAACGACCCCTATATATCTTTTAAATCTCATCATCTTATCAATGTTACGTCACCCATATCTGTAAAGTCACCGCCATCTTGGAAAGTGGCCGACACGCGCCAGACATAGACATCTTGTTGACAAATCTGTCCTTTGTAATACCCATCCCACCCTTGGTGTATATCGGTAGTTTCGAATAGCAATTCACCCCATCGGTTGAATATCTGCATCTCGAACTTTTCAACGCCCTTATAGAGCGGGAAGAAAATGTCGTTGTTAAACATATCGTCCAGTGTCCAGTATCCACCATTCGACCCATTCGGGTTAGGGGTAAAGGCATTCGGAAATGAGATTTGGCTATCTACATTACCCAAAATGGCCTGTTCGACGGCAAACGTATCTGGACAGTTAAACTCGTTATTTGCAATAAGGGTTACACCATGCCACCCCAAGGTTTCGTAGAAGTGGTAAGGAGAAAATTCATCAGAAGTCTGGCCATCACCAAAATCCCAGTGATAGGTATCGGCATTCTGCGAAAGGTTCAAGAAGAACACATCATCGGGAATACTGATTACGGGTGGATTCACCGTGAAGTAAGCCTCAGCCCGCGGGTGTACGGTTACAATTCCAGTTCTGATCTCGATATCCTGATCGCCACCAGGCCCAGTTACAGTCAGGGTCACATTGAAGGTCCCAACTTGGTAGTAAGTGTGTACTGGATTGGCTTCATTGCTATTGGTACCATCTCCGAAATCCCACAAGTACGATTCCGCATAGGTCGATGTGCTTTCAAATGCCACTACTAATGGCAAGCACCCGATACCTTCTCCTTCAAAATCGGCAATAGGAAGCGGTGGTAAAATGGTAACCGACTGGGTAGCCGTGTCGGCACAAATGGCCGATCCAACGACTAGTGAAATGTCAAATTCACCCCAAGTTTCGTACGTGTATGTATTCGGGTCGCTTGGATCGGAGCTAGTCGTAGTGTTTCCATCACCCCAGTTCCAGGCGTATTCAGAACCATCATTAGCCGAACTAAGATTGATCACATCAATAGTTGATTCTGGAAATTGCTGTACCAAAGGCGCAGCCACGAAACCGGCATTAGGCTGTCCGAGAACCGGAATCTCAAACTCGAGCGTATCACCACATCCCCATAGCGATTGGGCCACAAACAATACGGTGTAGGTTGAGTCATTTGAGTTGGCATTGTTGTAGGCATGCACAGGATCTACTTCCTGCGAAGTGACTCCATCGCCAAAATCCCAGTAATAAGTCATGGCACCAATCGAGTTATTTTCAAACTCAGCGATGTATGGTGAGCATCCTCCAAGAGGTGGATTCACACTTGCAATGATCTGCGGAATGATGTCAATATCAAACATGGTAGTGGCTTCACACCCATACTCCGATACTCCAGTGAGTGATACGGTATAAGTTTCCACTTCTATTCCTGGGTTCACATATTGGTGTACGTGCAGCGAATCAGTTTCATTGCTACTCGCTCCGTCACCATAATCCCAGGTGTAGGTTTCAGCCCCTTCAGACAAGTTGGCCAGCGTGACATCGGCAGGGTAACAACCGTCGATCTCAGAAATCACCGCATTAATAGAAGGAAGCGGATATACTACAATTTCGGAGTAGGTCGTATCCATACATCCAAAACCAGACTGTGCGATCATCTCAACTTCGAAGGTCACCAAAGAGTCAGTTGAATTGACAAATAGGTGGTTTGGATTTTGAATAAAAGCCGTGCTTCCATCCCCAAAATTCCAGGCGTAAGTCGCTCCACCAAATGACTGATTTACGAAGCTCACCGAAAGCGGAGAACAGCCCGAATCAGGATTGTGTGTAAAGGCCGCATTGACATCTGGATAAACCATAATTTCTACACTCGCCGAATCAGAACATCCATAGTCAGACGAGGCAATTAACGTGACTTCATAGTCTACCGGAATGGTAGAAGTCGTAGTAAATGTGTGTTCATGCAGAGTTGCAGTGGTATCAGAAGTTTGGCCGTTTCCATAAATCCAAGTGTACGAATCGGCGATGCTACTATTGTTCTGGAACTCTACATCGAGTGGTCCACAACCCGCTGTCGTGTTTGGCAGGAAACTAGCCTGTGGTTTAGGGTAGACGATGATCGACGATCTGGCTGTGTCTTCACATCCAAAAAGTGATGTCGCTACGAGTTGAATATCAAAAGTATCGGGCTCAAAGGTATTCACGTCGTAGCCAGCCATAGGCTCATCGGCCACACTTACTATACCATTACCAAGATCCCACTGAAAGAGACTAGCGTTTTGAGATGTGTTCTCAAAAGTGAATCCCAATGGGGCACATCCATCTTCAGGATGTTCAAAGGCAGCTGTAACGGCTGGATGTACTTCAATATTTCGCGTGAAAGTCTCAGAACAACCATTCTCGGTGAATACTTCCAAAACCACTGTGTACACGACTGTTTGATTGGTATTGTTTACAAACGTATGCGAATGAGCCACAGCCATGGTATCCGAAGCAGATCCATCTCCATAAGTCCAGTGTACTGAATCGGCCAATAGAGATTGGTTCTCCAGATTAACCACCACAGGACTACACCCGGCAGTCGGACTCGCCGAAAACTGCGCAATTGGGTTTGGGTTTACTACCACAAGGGCAGTAGCCGTATCGGTACATCCAAATGCTGATGTACCAACCATCTCCGCTTCGTAGGTAATAGGTGCCAACGTGTTGTTTGCATAGGCGTGACTAGGGTTTGGCGCGGTTGAAATGGTTCCATCACCAAAAGACCAGTAGGTACTGACCGCCCCGCTAATGACAGGGAAGTTTGCTACAAACGGTGCACAGCCTGTATCGCCTTCCAAGGTGAAATCGAAGGAAGGCTCAGGGTAAACGGCTACCGAAGCTGTAGAAGTATCGTTACATCCAAAAGGCGTAGAAGCCACTAAGGAAATTTCAAAAGTTTGAAGGGTAAGCCCAGTATTGATAAAGACGTGCGAAGGGTTCACTTCGTCGGTAACTGGAGAACCATCTCCAAAATCCCATTCGTAATCGGTAGCGTTTACTGAGTTATTCAGAAAATTGGATGGACTAGGTGAACATCCGGGTGTATAAAAGGTCTGGAATTGAGAAACCGCTGTAGGATGAACTGTAACCTGCGATGTAGATGTATCGGCACATCCAAACGTGTTTCGTGCAACTAAGGTCACGGAATACACCGAATCAACGTCTCCGAAGTTTTGGAAGATCTGCGTTGGGTTCTCGTCAGCAGTTCCACTTCCATCGCCATAAATCCAACTATAGTTGTCGGCATCGGTACTTTGGTTTGTAAAATTCACTTCGAGTGGTCCACAACCCGACACTTCATCTTGAATAAAGTCAGATGAAGGTGCATCTTGAACGGTAACGCTCGTAGTGGTAGTAGCCGTACAATTTCCTGTATTCACTGTCAAGCTGATAAAATAAGAACCAGCCATATTGTATGTATGAGTTGGATTCTGATCTGTGCTTCCATCTCCATCGCCAAAATCCCAATCCCAGCTAATGATAGGATCACCACCAGGACTAGATGAAAGGTCGGTCATAGTTCCTTCAGAGCCAATACACACATCGTTGACTACAAAGTCAGCAATCGGGCTTTCGTTTACCATTATTATTTCCGAGTCGGAGTTGATACATCCATTAATCCCTTCTACAGTGAGAACGGCATTGTAAATACCTGGGCCGACATACCATTCAGCTCCAGGGTTCTGGTTTGTACTTGTATTCCCATTTCCAAAGCTCCAATCCCAGGTATTTATACTTCCTGTCGAAGCGTCAGAAAAATTGACGAGGATACTATCACAATCTTGCGTATTGTCCAGTGATATGACAGCCTCGGGCGAGGGCAAAACGGTAATGGGTATATAGGTGGTATCGCTACAACCACTGGCCAAGCCACCCACGGCGGCAACCAGACTCACATTATAGTTCCCAGCGCTCTGAAACGCATGATCAACCGTATTTGCACCAGAATAAACTAGCGGGGTACCGTCATCAAAGTCCCAAACGTGATTCGTAGCGTTCGAAGAAGAGTTGTTCGAAAAAGTCACCACTTCACCAGCACACACCGTCATAGCACTCGCGGCTGCGTCGGCTGTAGGTGGTGGTACAATCTGGATAGTAATGGTGGCCATGTCGATACCACAAAGGTTACTATCGAGTAGCGTTACAGTGTAAGACCCAATCCCAGGGTACTGAAGAGTGTGCGGAAATGTTGGTGGCCAGGCTCTCCAATCAATAATAGAGTCTTGCCCTTCACCCCAGTAATCTCCAAAGTTCCAGTACTCATAACGCTGGTAGATGTTTCCTTGCAAAAGACAGTTTCGCTCGGTGGTATTGGTAAATGTTACTTCGTTGTCAGGGTAACAGAGTACCGTTTCTGACGCTGAAATGGCGGCATCATCGATATCCCAAATACGAATGGGGTTAAAGGTTGCGGCACTTGGCCCACCCTGTACGGTATTACAGTAGTTTTCGGCGGTGAGTGTTACCACAGTCTCACAATCTACAGTCCCCACTTGATAGGTATGGGAGATAGTCTGACCAAGGTTGGTGTAATCGTAAACTTCAATTGGCGACCCATCGCCAAAGTCCCATGTAAAAACAGTTGTCTCAGAAGTATTTGTACTCGAGTTGATAAACTCCATCGTTTGCGGAGCACAGGCTTGGGTAAGTCCCCCAACGGGAATTTGGATCGAAGCACTTGTAGCTTCTTCCATGATCACAACCCCTTGCACCGTACATCCTGTTGATGTTTCTGTGAATACGACAACAAACGAATCGACAGCCGCCGCATAGGTATGTGTAATGGCATTGGGTGGTACCAGGTCGGTACCTGAGTCGGAGTTTCCATCTCCCCAGTCTATTGTCCAGGAGCCCAAACTATTAGGCGACTGGATACTCAAATCAAAATCACCACCGCTACAGCTATACCAGTAGGGCGTAGCAGAAGGATTTCCATAAAAGTCATACAACTCACACTGCGCGCTAGCCAGACTACCAAAAAGTACGGCTATCGTTACAGAAATCAAATTTATATACAACCTCCTCATACCGCTTTCTACGGCAGATCTGGCAAAAGGTTATCAAAAGAGATGCTTGCTACTCGTTCGGGTCTTGAAAATTCTCATTCTCAATAAACTCGTAATCCGAAAGGGATTCCAAAAAGTTGACTAGATCGTCAATATCCAGGGGCGAAAGTCCCAAACCTTCACCGGTAAATTTCATCAACGGATCTACAGTTGCTGATTCATGACCACCACTATTGTAGTGCTCTAGCACTTCATGCAGGGTTGCGAATCTACCGTCGTGCATGTAGGGCGCTGTAAGGGCAATATTCCGAAGTGTGGGGGTACGGAATCGACCACGGTCGTAGATAACACCCGATACTTCTTCTCTACCACGATCTTCACCTATGATGGAGTCAAGGCCATTGTTTCTAAACAGATGATCGGTGAACTGCACAAGTGCCCCACCATGACAATGGAAACAATCGCCACCATTCTGACCACCAGGATAAATATTGGGGTCACCGCCTTCGGCGAGAAAGAGCTCCAGTCCACGCTGTTCGGAAGGTGTCAATTGTGCTTGTCCATATCGGTAAGCCAAATCAAAACGCGACCTTGCCGAAATCATGGTCCGTATAAACTGCGCCATGGCAAATGACATACGCAACGAATCGACACAAGGTGTACCGAAGGCTTGGGTAAACATTTCCTGGTAAGCCGAGTCGCTCTCGATGCGCTCCACAGCTTCAGCCCAGGTCAGATCCATCTCGACGGGATGCGTAACGGGTTCTAAAATTTGCTCTTCGAGTGTGGCCGCTCTGCCGTCCCAAAAAAAGCTGGTATTCCAAGCCATATTCATAAGTGGCATGCTGTTCCGCCTTGTTGTTTCTCCGTATAGGCCGATACTCTTGGGTGCATCGTCCGAAAAAGCGGTTTCAGGAGAGTGACACGAGCCACAACTCACCGTATTGTTTCGGGAGAGCGTCTTATCCCAGAACAAATGACGCCCTAGTTCAATTCCTTCTTCCGTCAAGGGATTATCGGCTGGAAGGCTGGGCTGCGGAAAGAAGTAAGGCACTTCGAGTTCGTAGGGAGTTCCCGCATCGGGTACCGATTCGCACACTACCCTTTTGCTACCGGTAGTTTCTTCATCATCGTCACGACACGCAGTCGTTGCCACGATGATTCCTAAAAACAAAATGGATATTTTGGCGAGTCTGTCCTTACGAGCCATGAAGTAAATTTAGTTTAATTCATCAACACGAAACTAGCGGCAGAGTTTCCAGCCAAGGTAGTACCTAACTTCATTTGATCGGGTGACCCGTGAAAACTTCTATCCGAACTTAAATCTACCGTTCCAGCCGGGCCATCGAAAATGGTGTTCAATTCTACTCCGAACTGGAAGTGGACCACATCGCCGTTTTTTGCTGAAAACGATTTTGCAAATTCATCGACTTCCCGGTAGAGGGTATCTCTACCCGTGTGAAAGGTAAAAGGCAAGGCTTCGAAATCAGCCATACTACCGCTTGTATCACACCGGCCATCAAATGAAAAGAATCGGTAACCTGCAGCCCAGCCCCAGTACATTCCATTGTTTACACTCAATGGGTGATCAGGGTCGTAAAGCGATGTTGTAAAATCGGGATTTTGGGTTCCATTCAATTCTACTGGCACGCCTAAATCAAAGGATAAGGCGGTATAGTCACCTTCGGGGATGTCAAACTCCAAGGTTCGTTTATTTCCTTCAATGCTGATTATGGCGATTTCTTCCAAGTCTATGGTCGATGAGCCAGAATGCAACTTGATATGAGCCAGGTAAAATTGAATCTGCGTGGCTTCCACCCGATATCCTTGTGGGTTTGTGAATCGCTCATTCAATTGAATTTCCGTTCCATTTACCAACGGATCGAAAGACAATATCAGCCTTGGCTCTTCCTTAGTTGTGGGTTGCTCATCGTCTTTGTCACACGCAAACATCAAAGCGGCAAGGCAAACCAGCAAAACATTTCTTAGCATATATCCTCGTAATTCGGGTTACTTGACTAATACAAGTAAATCAGCCATTTCCCGATTGCTAAAGTGCGAATAATCGTAAGTTTGACCTACTGACTATGGGAGAGTTTTTAATATACAAGTCGTCCGCTGGTTCTGGAAAGACAACCGCTTTGATTCAGATTTTTCTTCAACTGAGTCTTTCCTCCAAAAATCCGCATCAGTTTAAGCGCGTACTGGCCATAACATTTACCAATAAAGCCGCCGATGAAATGCGAGAGCGTTTTGTGAAGGAGCTTCATAAAATGAGCCAAATCGAAGAGGGCTATAGCGGCGGCGATTTTATGATAGACTGGCTAATTGAGAAATTGGCCATATCACCAAAGGAACTTGCCGATCGCGCCGCCAAGAGCTTTGAAATTGCCCTTCAAGATTACGACGACATTGGGATCAGTACAATAGACCGGTTTAACCATAAACTCATTCGCTCATTCAGCCGTGACCTGAGCTTAAGCCAAGATTTTCAAGTGCTGATTGATGTTAAGCGTCTCTACATGGATGCCGTAGACCTACTGGTAGAGCAATACGGCAGAGACAAGAAGATAACCGAACACCTCAACGCCTACATCAGGTACAAGATTGATGAATTTGAAAAAGTCAATGTCATCCAAGCCTTGTACGATCTAGAAAATCTGGTGATCGACCCAGAAAGTGATAAGGCTATCCAAGGCCTTTCCAAAATAGATTTTAAAGGAGTTAGAAACACCATTTATGCTTTTCGAAATCAATTCAAAAAACACATCACGGCCTATGGCGAAGAACTGGTAGCTATTGTCCAAAAAGCCGGAATGGAAGCGGACGACTTCAAAAACAAGAAGAGTGGAGTCGTCAAGTTTTTTAATCAACTACGCGATTTTGACGTACCCCAAAAGTTTCCTGCAGCGGTAAAGAATGCTCTGAACGGAGAGTGGGTCACCAAAACCGCGAGCAGCGATATCAAAGCCAAGCTAAGCTCTATAGAGGCAGAGTTGACAGCTAAACTTGAAGCTGCTGTGGACTACCTAGCTGAAAACCATCAACAGTACATTCTCTTCAATGCTATTCTCAAACAATTGGAGCTGGTGGCCGTACTATCCGACTTGTCGAAGGCGCTTGACGAGCTTTGCCAACAGCAAAATCTCCTGCCTATATACAAGTTCAACACCATTATTTCTGATGTGCTTCGCGAAGAACCCGTTTCGTTCATTTATGAGAAGATTGGCAATAAGTACGATCACCTGCTTATAGATGAATACCAAGACACATCAGAGATGCAGTGGTTCAACTTACTACCCCTCATTGACGAATCGCTATCAAAAGGAAAAACGAGCTTGGTAGTTGGCGATGCCAAGCAAAGTATTTATAGATTCAGAGGAGGGAAGGCTGAGCAACTCATTGCACTGCCAGAATTGATCAATCCACCCGAAAAATTTCTACCAACTACCCAAGAAAATCTGAAACGCGCTCACAAAATCGTAAGGCTCAACACCAATTACCGAAGCCGTGACGAAATCGTTTCATTCAATAATTTCTTCTTTAAAACCATTGCATCGAATTCTCCTAACCCTATCGAGCTCTTTCAATCGGAGTACTTTGGAGATAATGCTTCTCAGAAAACCGGGAAAAGCGAAGGAGAAGGTTTTATTAAAATCAGGAAATGGGGGCACTCAGATGCCGAAGTTCACGATCAGTATATTTTCAAGCAAATTCAGGCCATCAAAGAAAAGGGTTACGCATATGGCGACATAGCCATTTTGGTGAGCCGTGTAAAAGATGGAGCAGGTATTATTGGCCTATTGAATCAAGCGGGAATTGGGGTAAGCTCATCTGATAGTCTAGCGCTCGATCAGTTTTCGGATGTTCAATTCGTGATAGCTGGAATGCGACTTTGCGCGGACAGCAGCCATCAGCCAGCTCAAATCCAGATGATGCGTCGCCTTGCGCTGCTCCACGAGTTCTCATATGCTCCAGGGCCCTATTTAACCAAGCGAAGAATTGACTTCAATCGATTTCTGGCTGATCACAATCTGAAGGAATGGAAATTTGACCAGGTGGAGCGCGGGGTCTATGATGTGATCGAAGAACTAATCTTGACCTACCTCCCGACCGGACAGTCTGCTGCGCTTATTGCATTCATGGAATACGCCACGGAAGTAGCGGGCAAAAACGGATCTGTCTCGGCGGTGTTGAAAGATTGGGACGAAAAATCCAAAAAACCGAGTCTCAAGCTCGAGAGCCGAAAGGATTCCGTGCAAGTCATGACCATACACAAGTCGAAAGGACTCCAGTTTAAATGGGTGATTATTCCGCAGTTGGTCTGGTCAGATGGAGTGAGTGGTGAAAACAAGTGGGTGAACCTCGCTGGAATTCCAAAGTCTCCTATGCCCTATGCCCCACTCCCCATGACTCAGGCGCTGGGCCAAATGGGTTTAGAACACGTGATAGAGCAAGAAGAAGCCGAACGCGTATTTGATGAGCTCAACAAACTATATGTGGCGCTCACCCGAGCTGAAATCGGGATGATTCTGACCTACTACAAACGACGGGGCAGGCAATTCGCCCCGATTCACGGTACCATCGAGTCAATCATCGACACCTATGCCGAGACCAGGACGAGTCATTACCAAGAGTTAGATGACGAAACGATAGAGCTCACTCTCGGAACTTTCGAAGGAGCCAAAGCAGCCGAAGATGATGTCAATCAAAACAGGGTAAAACCGGCGGTTCCCAAGTCTCCGTGGTTTGAAAAAATAAAAATTGCCGCCAACGAATCTTCTGAAGATCGGGAACTCGGAATCCTATTCCACCAAATTGTCGCATCGGCATCTTCGCTCGAGAAAGCCCATGAAATGGTGGATCTCAAGCTCAAGCGATTTGAGCTCGAACATCAACGCGCAAATGAGTTACACGCCATGCTCAAGCTCATTTTTGGCGATGCTAAGTACCAATCTCTTTTGAAATCGCATGCTCCGCTCTTCGAAAGGGAAATAGTGCGAAACGGAGAAGTACTTCGCCCCGATCTGGTTCTAGATGGTGAAGGAGAGATTTTGATCGTAGACTTTAAGACCGGTGGTAAAGATGAGAAGCACAAGCATCAAGTGCGAAGCTATATGGACGCTTTGAGTGAATTGAGCGACAAATCTATCGAAGGATTTGTTCTCTACGTTGGTCAAGGGAAAATAGAGTGGGATAAAGTCAGTGGTGATTCAACTCCCGTTCAGGGAACCTTATTTTAAAGGCGGCTAGCCGTTTTTTCGCTGTCTGGCTCTGCTGAAGCCCATACCTTCAAGCAGAACTTCCTGCTCCACCACCAGCGATTTGTTGGGAGATACCGAAGGCCCCACAGGCTTGAGCAGGTCGATATCATTCTCGCGTGGATTCTTGATTCGAGTCGAAATGGGATAAGCATTCATATCTGATCCCGAATAAGGCCGGAGCAATTCGGTTACTTCGGCAAGAGAAAGTGAAGAGTCGAGCCACTTTTGCTCATCTTTTTGATTGAGAATAACCGGCGATCGATGATGCGGAAGTTTCTGCAATAGCTCGTTGGGAGTGGTTGTAATAATAGCAAAGCTCTGTACAATCTCTCCTGTGGAGTGGTTTACCCATTCATCCCAAATACCTGCGAAAGCGAATGGTCGTTTCCCTTTTGCTAGGTGCACGACAAATGGTTTGTCGAGCTTTTGGTCTGTAGTACCTTCTATAAAACAATCTGCTATTACCAGGCACCGCTGACTTCTAATCGGTTTTCGGAATGATGGTTTGGTAATAATGCCCGCAGCTCCGGCATAGTTCGGATCGTTTGCTTTGTTGTGATCGCCTTCAGCCCTCGCATTGAAAAGAAACATGGGTTTTTTAGCCCAAAAGGGCTGAAGTCCAAATCGAAAGAACTGAAGAGTCTTGGGGTCCTTGTTGGTAATGACAGGTGCCATAGAACCAGGCCCAATGTTGTAATGGGGTGAAAAGGGAACGGGGGCGTGCACCCCAAACCGTTCTTCTATTTCAACAATCTTGGAAACGACTACATACCGACCACACATGCGTTTATCTTTGACCTAAAAATACGGCATTCGCATGGATTCGGTAAAAATAGATCGCTGGGAAATTAAATCGTGGGAAGACCTGAGCCCGCAGGAGATTCACGACATGGTGAAACTGCGAATAGACGTTTTTATCGTAGAACAAGCTTGCGCGTATGAAGAATTGGATGGATTGGACCCATCATGTGTACACGTTATTGGTAAGAATCACGAAGGTAATGTAGTGGCTACGGCTCGAATAGCTTCTAAAGGACTGATCTACGAATTGCCGAGCATAGGACGTGTAGCGGTTTCAAAAAACTACAGAATGGGTGGAAACGGTAGAGTATTGATGGAAAAATCGATGGCCCACATCCTAGAAAATTTAGGAGAGCCATCAATAAAGATTGCCGCCCAACAGTACTTGAGAAGCTTTTACGAATCGCTGGGATACGCGCAAGTCAGCGAGCCTTACCCCTGGGATGGTATCCCTCACATTGACATGGTCTTTAGCGCAGAAGGGTGACCGTACCCAAGTACTCGAAATTCCAGCCTAAATGGTCGGTGATAATTATGAAGTATTGATAGACCCCAGCTTCCACATAATACTCTCCGCTCGCATCGCCTCCATCCCATCCGCGGGTAACATGTTTGTTTGAGAACACTTCTCTCCCCCATCTATCGGTAATAAACATTTGGATATTGGTGGCCCCGATCACTTCCGGGATGAAGAGATCATTCAAGCCATCGCCATCTGGGGTAAACGAATTGGGAATGTAGATGATATGGTCAGAAAACTTGATTTCGGCTTCAGCTTGATCAGAACACCCATATTCGTTGGTGGCAGTCAAGGTAATAGTCTGCGCTTGGAGGGTTTCCATCTCATGTGTAAAATCACATTCACTAAAGACCTGTCCGTCTAGGAGATACTCACATGAGACAGAGCCTAAGCTCATATCTGTAATTTCAACAACCGGGTCAAAAACGGAAATAATGCCCGGGTTAACGCGAAAGCTAGCTGTGGGTGATGGCACAACTTCGACTACGTTTTCGATGGTATGGGTATCCGAGTCGATACATCCATTCAGGTTTTGCACAGTTAGAGAAACCGTATACAGTCCAGGGCTATTGTAGGTGTGCTCTACGTTGTATCCCGTTGTCGACATGCCATCTCCAAAATCCCAGGTGTATTCCACTTGAGAACTCGATGTGGTTGATCTATTCGAAAAGAGTACATCAACAGGTAGGCATCCACCCGGCGGAAACAATTCAAAATCGGCTATCGGGTTGGCGTGGAGAACGACATTCTCGGCAGCAGATCTAGTACACCCGTTCTCGCTAATCGTGAGCGTAACTTCATTGGCCCCAGCTTCCGAAAACTCGATTCCCGAAGGATTTTCTGAACTACTCGTTGCAGGCGAACCATTTTCGAAGGTCCAAGAAAAAACTGCGTCATCGGTATAGCTCCCACCGGCAGAAAAAGCCACGGCATTCTCTTCAAAACAAGCTATAGGCGGTGGGTCAAAATCGGCATCGAGAAAGGGGAATATCTCAAAATTCTCCGTGACTGTTACAGGGCAGTTTAATACGCTTTGAACTGTCAAAGACACTTCGTATTGGCCAGGTTCGGGAAAGAGAAACGTAGGGGTTTGATCAGCACTCGTATCTCCATCGCCATCTTCCACCCCAAAATCCCAAAGGTAAATATTGGCATTGGTGCTGGTCTGCGAGAATTGATAGGAAAGGCCACTGCAGAAAATGTTTTGTGGGGTAATCTCGGCAGTAGGTTCTTCCGGGATATTGATTTCTACACTATCGGCAGCGGGACAGATATTGTTTAATACTTCCACAAAGACTTCTTGTGGACCCGTTTCGACAAACTCAATACCATTTATAACGACTCCTTCTGCATTTGAAGGGGTAGCACCTTCGCCAAAATCCCAGAGTACCGTACTATTATCATGATCAAAATCTCCATCGGCTTCAAAGGAGAAAACCTGTTGTCCATTAATACACTCGAAATCTGCGACGCTCACTTCCACCGTAATTTCCATATAGAGCGGAACTTCAATGATGGAAGTATCGGAACAGAAAAAGCCCGGATTGGTGATAAGCATCACGCTGTAGGTACCTGTATCGGGATAGGTGTATATTCCATCGTAATTTTCACTGGTATCTTCATCGGTTTCCGGGTCACCAAAATCCCAAAGAAAATCGTTCGTCGGGTCGGATGCATTGAAAAACTCAACGGTAAGATCTTCACAAAACTCCGCTGGGTCTACTTCTTCGATAATGGCCTGGGTTGACTCTTCGCAAACGGCAACATTAAATTGAAAATCTCGCGTATTGACACTCAACAATTGACCATCTCGCCATTCTTCTACACAAACCCCCACTACAAACTGACCAATAACCGTGGGAGTTCCGGAGAGCAACCCTGTAATGGGGTCAATACTCAGCCCCGGGTTTCCAGTAATTGGATCAAGCTCATCAAACCCTGCAGCCCAGTTTACTGTAGGGTAAGGTGGGGCTGAAGGCGGCGAAGGTTGAGGAGCGTCTTGAGAAGCCCCTATGAATGGACTGCAAAGTGAATACGCCAAAGAATCGCCATCTAAATCGGTGGCACTGTGGTCAAATTCCAAATACTCTTGGGCACATAGAATTGGCGGTGGAAAATTGTTGTAAGAAGGTCGTGAATTACATTCTCCGTCCGGCATTGCGGGCACTTCAGCCGCGATAGTCAGCCCTTGGCTACCTGGTATTTCAAGATTTTGTATTGTTTGATTCCTACAGCAACGTTGGTAAACCACGGTATAAGTCTGACCATCGTCTGGAAGATCAATTGTAAATTCATAAATCCCTTCTTCCACACATATGTTTGGGGGAATAGAAATACATGGTGAGCTTAGATCGGGAATCACAGGTGTGATAGAAGATACATTTACGGAAATTTGATCTACCAGTTGGTTGTTTTCATCGAATATTCCAAAACTTGCCGGGTTGTCGAATGGTGCCCCTTGATTATTCCCGCAGTCGCGAAAAAGTTTCATCGTAAAATCGTATGTACCATCGGCAAAGCACTGATAGTACATCTCTCCACCAATGATGTGAAATGCGCGAACGGGTAAAAACCCGAAGCATAGCAATACACATGTAAGTACGAGGTTTCTCATTTTTGGTGGCCTTATGTCACTGACGAAAAAACTCTTACCAAGTTGATTCATCAGCCCTTAAAAACGGCAAGATGCCAAATTCACAAGAAGGAATCATGCCATTTATGTTACTTTCTTGAAATCTCTCCTGCAGCTTTCCTGAAAGGCTTCAAACTCGGCTGCCGAAACTTCCTCCCAAAGTCCATCTTTCAAATCAAGCATATCTTGGATGAGATATCGATCGGGTAGAATTTTTACAACAAACTCAATCGTCCTATAGTTTTTACCTATAGTTTGAATTTCAGTAAATGCTTCAAGTGAAGTAATTTTGAAATACGATTTTTCATTGATGTATTTTCGGTACAAGGGAAATTCCACAGCAAAATATAAGGATGTTAGACAAAATAAACGTTTTCCAACGAGGTAAGGAAGCATACGACAAGGAACGGTATGCAGAGGCAATAAAACACTTTTCTGAAGCGATAGAAATGGACAACACCAATGCAGATTGGTACAGCACACGAGCGGTTGCCTTTTTTCACAACAGCGATCTCCCCGCTTCACTTCAAGATATGAACACAGCTCAATCTTTGGAGCCCAAGAATCCTTATCGATACTCTAGCAGAGCCTATATACGCGATGCCATGGGCGACATACAAGGAGCAATTGAAGATTACCAAATTGCAATAAGCCTAGATCCTGAAGATGCCGTAGCGCATAACAATCTCGGACTTTTAGAGGAAAAGCTCGGACACCAGAGCAAGGCCAATTCCCTATTTGCCCTAGCCGACAAACTCGCTGAAGACGATCCCAACTTTAATATAAGTCTAGAAAAACCGACGAATATTCAGAAAGAAACCGAAGCCGAGAGAAAAGCTCAATCGCTTTCCGGAGAAATGGTCAAGGTGTTCAAATCGCGGAAAGCCTTCAAAGAATTCCTTAGCTTTATCGGCAAAGGATTCAAGGCATGAGCGCTTTTTCAGAAGCACTATTTGACGAGCTCAAAAAATTAGAAATCCCGTTTCAAAATCTTTGTGTGATTCTCCCAACCCAGCGGTCGGGACTGGAGTTGAAACGAACGATTTCGCAACGGGTTGACGGGACCAATTGGATTCCGGAGATTACCACTATCAATCAATGGGCTGGAAAGGTTAGCGGACTCCAATCAGCCAATCACATCGAGCTGGTGGGCTCGTTTTACAAGGCATATCAGGGAGTAATGGGTGCCAACGCCCAATCGCTCGACACTGTGGTGGGTTGGTGCGACACACTGATCAAAGACTTCAACACCATCGATAGTCACGGTCTGAAAAATGCAGATGTATTCAAAGACTTGGTGGCGTATACCGATATCGAGCATTTTAGCTTTCTCGACAAGCCACTCAGCGAATCGCAATCCAGATACCGAACCTTCTGGATGAGCCTGAAGGAAATACACGATCGCTTCAAAACCGAACTCGCATCAAGAAAGTTGGGCTACAGCGGAATGATCATCTCCACTTGTCTCGAAAAACTGGACACGGTTATTTCGGATGATTCAACCTATTACGTTTTCGCTGGGTTAAACGCACTGAGTGGCTGTGAGCAAGAAATTATCCAACGGTTGATCAAGGAAAAGCGCGCCGAGTGCTTCTTTGAAGTAGACCCCTACTACATCGACACTCCTAATCATCATGCGGGTACGTTCATTCGATCGTATCTCAAAAAAGGGATCGGAAAGGCCCTAACCCCAGAAAAGGGGCTTCTCGAGAAGGATCTGGAAGTAGACATCTATCAAACTGATTTCAATTTACAGCAGGCGTCCATCGTAGGCCGATTGTTGGAAAACTTACCCCCAGAGTCGCTGAAGAAAACTGCACTGGTTTTATCTGACGAAAGTTTGCTCACACCTGTCTTGAGTTATCTCCCCAAAGAGATTGAAGCAAATATGACCATGGGAGTGTCGGCAGCCGACAGTGCCGTGGCCCACTGGATGGATCTGCTCTTTGATCTGGCGAAGCGTACCAATGTTTCCGACGGAGATCTATTGGTAAAACTCGATGTATGGAATGAGTTTAAGACCAACCAAGTGTCATTGATCATGCTACCAACCATGCATGCAGTCACTCCGCCAAACGGATACATGAGCATTGATGCACTAAGAGAATCGGTCAACGACCCCGCTTGGGATCTAATCTTTGATTGGTTGAAAGGTGAAGGTAGGGAGCGAGTGGAAAGCTTGATTCAGATTTTTGGTCAACTAGGTGCCGCGGCCAAAAAATCCGAGAATAAATTGCTTGAAATTCAGGTTCGAAAAGTGGCGGAAGAGCTACAAGTAGGCCTAGCTCAATTAAAAGCAGACGGCTTTGACCTATTGGATATTGATGGATTGAAAAAAATAGTTTTCCAATGGGTGCGAAGCGTCAAAGTTGATCTCATCGGCTCGCACATCGATCAGTTGCAGATTATGGGAATGCTTGAATCCCGGGGCTTGAGCTTCGATCACGTGATAGTCACTTCAGTAAATGAAGGTGTGCTGCCCCCCAAGCCAAATTTGGAAAGTTTTATTCCCTACGAGATTTTGAACCACCACAGATTGCCGGGTAAGCGTGAGCGTGAATCTGTGTTCTCATACTATTTCTACCGACTCATTCAGAACGCCAGCAAACTGTCGCTCATTTTTCACACAAACCGTGAAGGTATGAGCGGTGGGGAAATGAGCCGGTACATTGCCCAGCTGCAGTACAATTTGAAAATACTGAACCCCAAGCTCCAGCTAAACTGGTACGCACCAGAAGTTTCTGAAAATAGCCCTATAGCTACAGCTGAGTTAGTCAAAGATGGCTACATCTTCGATCAAATAAAACATCACATTGAAGAGAGGCTGTCTGCTTCATCCATCAATCGGTTTTACGAGGATCCACTCGAATGGTATTATACATCGGTCATAAAACTCGGTGAGCCAGAACTTGCCGAAGTTTCAGACGCTACATATGGAACGGTGGTTCACGATACACTCGAGCAGCTTTACCTTCCGTTGGTAGGTGGAAAAGTGACGCTTGATCTTTTGACCAAAATGAATTCGAAGATTGACGAAGAACTTGACAAGGCCATTGCTAAAAACAGAGATTGGGTAGGTGCCACCCAAGGCTTGAATGCCTTATTGAGACAAAAGGCATACGAAATGATCACGAAGTTTATCGACTCAGAGTTGGCCTATGTGAATGAGCATGGTGCATTTGATTTTGTAGACGCTGAAGTGGTGATGCAAGCTCCGTTTGAAGTGGATGTGGAAGGAACCACCATTCGGGCTAACCTTTTCGGGATAGCCGATCGGGTGGAAGGCCATGAGAACGGGCTGATGGTGGTCGATTATAAAACGGGAAATGTTTATCCAAAAGATATCGGAGGGGAAATAGATCAGGACACTTTGCAGAGCCATCCCAAACTAGCTCAGCTTATGCTCTACCAATGGCTGGGTCAACAACATTACACGCGAAGAATAAAGGGAGCCGGAATCATTTCTATGCCCAAGCCATACAACCGCGGACTGTGCACAGAACATAGCATAGAAGAAAAAGAGATCCAGACCGCGTACGAAACATTCTTAGCGGAGACCATCAGAGCCATGTTGAATCTGAGTGAGAAGCTGGAAAAAAACTCGGACTTCAAGTACGCGAAGTTTGAATAATAGAAAAGCGCCCGGAACGAATTCGGGGCGCCTTAAAACCTGCAAGGAAAAATTTGAAACCACCTATAAGACGGGACTATATTTCATGGTTGCCTTTAAACACAAAAAAAACGCGTTTAATGGCAGTTTTTTCTCGACAAAATTTCAACACAGCGAACCAACCAATACACAAAGCGCTGTACTAGTGACACTTACACACCCTTCCCAGGGTCGTTAAATTTATACCCAACTCCACGAATTGATTGAAAAAAAACTGGTTCTCGCGAATTTTTTTCAAAATATTTACGAAAAGAGAGTATGTAATTGTCGATAGTGCGTGTGGAAGGATAGACATCGTAGCCCCACACCGTCTCGAGAATCTCTTCGCGCGAAACCACTTGTCCTTCTTTCTCAATCAAAAATTTTAGAAGTTTAATTTCCCTTTTTGATAAGGTGAGCCACTCACCAGATACACCACGTATCTCAAACGTGTCAAATCGAACTTCGTTTCCACCAAACGAATATGACTTCAAATCGGAGTCATGGCCTTTAGCCAATCCATGCATTCGAATCAGATTCGAGACTCTTAAGAGGAGCTCTTCCAAATTAAATGGTTTTACGAGGTAGTCATCGCCACCACTTTTAAGCCCTTCCACCCGATCGCTACTCGAAGACTTAGCACTTAAAAAAAGTATCGGGATTCCCACATTCTCCATCCGTAAAGTTCGGCAAACCGTTATTCCATCCACCTTAGGCAGCATGATGTCGAGTATACAAAGGTCAAACCGAGCTCCTAGTGCCGTTCTAATAGCTTCTTCGCCGTCGCGCGCTATGGTCACATCATAGCCTTCGAGCCTTAAGTTTAGAGCTATTACTTCTATTAGGCTCTCTTCGTCTTCGACCAGAAGAATCCGCTTTTTCTTTTCTGCCAAGGCTGTCAATTTTTGTCAAATCTACAACCTAGCGATAAATTGACATCGAATATGCCCCTTATGGTATCTTTGAAAAAAATTTTCAAGTGATTAAAACCATTGAAGAAGTTGAAGCGTTTTGCAAGAACACCTTGATCGAAACGCTCAAAATATCTTTTGAAGAAATAGCACAAGGCCGAATTGTAGCGCGAATGCCTGTCTCTCCATTAGTCCATCAGCCTATTGGCCTGCTCCATGGCGGTGCTTCAGTAGCGCTTGCCGAATCTATCGGGAGCTTGGGTAGTCACCTACTTGTAGCAGGTGACAAAAAAGGAGCTGTGGGCCTTGAGATCAATGCCAACCACATTCGAAGCATCAGAGAAGGTGAAGTCATCGGAACTGGTACCCTTCTGCATCGTGGAAGAACGACCCACGTTTGGGAGATACGCATTGAATCTCCGGAAGGAAAATTGATAAGTGTCTGTAGAATGACAAACATGATTGTCGATCTGCCAAATGGATAAGCAGAGCCCGAAACATCTTTCCCCCTTTGCCTGGTGCAGGCTGCCACAATCCGATAAGGTTTATCGGTTTGAATCATGTGGAACGGTCAAACCATCGAAATACCCCTATTTTGTTGTAAAGCCGTGGGGAAGTGAAAATGCTGTGTACTACAGTCCGACAAAAGCGGTAGATCACAAACCATTTCGCAAGGCCGAAGTGGGTAGCACCTTCAGTGAGTACGCCCGAACTTTCGCCGAGTTTGGCAAGCTATTCAAGCTCAACGAGCTAACAAAAGCGATTCTTTCCAAGATTAAGTCAGTGAGCATCGAAGGCGACTTCGATCTCGCCGGAACGTTTGGATACTTAAACAGAATGCGAAAGGACAGCTTCAACTACACCTTGCTTCACCCAACTCTCGGATGCTGGATTGGAGCAAGCCCTGAGATTTTGCTCGAACAAAGAAAGGGGTCGTTAAAAACAGTGAGTCTTGCTGGAACGCAACCTGTAGCTACCGCTCCATACACATGGGGCGAAAAGGAAATGGAAGAACAAGAATTAGTGAGCCAGCACATCAG
The DNA here is from genome assembly GCA_030427905.1 of Bacteroidia bacterium. Taxonomy (GTDB): domain Bacteria; phylum Bacteroidota; class Bacteroidia; order Flavobacteriales_D; family Cryomorphaceae; genus CBDDKU01. The sequence goes on along the minus strand of JAUICL010000001.1, from coordinate 959,652 downwards.
AGCGACACTGAATACATTGGGCGTTGAAGCGTATGCGGAATCTAGCCCAGAGACCATTGAAGCGGGAAATGTAGCTCATATCAAATCGACCTTCACATTTCAAATGGGAGAGATGTCGCTTGATACGATCTTGGCAAAACTTCACCCTACCCCTGCTATTGCTGGGCTGCCCGTATCCCGATCTATCGAAGCTATCGAAGCATTTGAAAATCACAACCGCGGTCTGTACACCGGCTATATTGGCCTGGTGAGAGACAGAGAAAACGCAGATTTTTACGTTAATTTGAGGTGTATGCAAATACATCAAAACAGGGCTTCCATCTATGTGGGTGGAGGTATCACCCAAGGCTCTGTTCTTGAAGCTGAATGGGATGAGACCGAAGCAAAAGCTCAAGCCATGTACAAGCTGTTAAACCATAATTAGATCCAAATTGATCAGCGATAAAGAAGGTATTCAACTCTTAGTTTCCAGATTTAAAGCATTCGGCGTTCAAGATATTGTGATATGTCCGGGTTCGCGGAATGCCCCCATGACTATTTCTTTCCACGCCGACTCATGGTTTAATTGCCACAGTATAGCAGACGAAAGGTCAGCAGGCTTTTATGCTCTAGGGATGATTCTGGCCAGTAAAAAACCAGTAGCCGTAGTTTGCACAAGCGGTTCAGCCGTGATCAATATTGGCCCTGCAGCTGCCGAAGCCTTTTATCAACGACTCCCGTTAATTGTGGTCAGTGCAGATCGTCCTTTAGAATGGGTAGACCAAGGAAATGGTCAAACCATACGTCAGGAAGGTGTGCTCGAAAATCACATCTGCGACTCATTCTCACTCAAAGCGGAGCCTACGAATGATATAGAACAAAACTGGAACATCCGTAAACTCGATAATGCACTCCAGATTACAGATGGTCCTATTCACATCAATATTCCACTTCGGGAGCCGCTTTACCATCAGGTGGAACTAAATGAAGCTCCTGATTTCAGGCCGCCCATCAAAAAATTCGCAGGTTTTAGAGAACTCGACACTTCTATCAAAGCGGAAATAAAAAGAGTGATTTCTGGTCAAAAGAAAATCCTCGTATTGATCGGTCAGTCAGCTCCCAATCACAAGCTATCTGCGGTGGTAGCTGAATTGAAGAAATTTCCAAATACAGCGGTACTTACCGAAACCACAAGTAATATTGAAGCTTCGGGTACCATAAGCACCATAGACCGGATATTGATGTCGATAAACGATCGGGAGCTGCTATCGGAAATTATGCCCGATGTGTTGATCACCATGGGGGGCATGCTGGTATCAAAAGTGGTCAAAGCTACGCTTCGCGAAGCGGGAATTAGAAGCCATATCCACTTTGACGAAAAAGCTGAATTGATTGACACCTTTCAGACGCTAACTCACCATATTGAAGCGAAGGCCGAAACAGGTCTAGCCCTGTGCATGGAGTATATGGGTGGTTTGAACTCTAGCTATCGTCAAAAATGGGATTCGATAAAAAGTATTGCCCAGGAAGCTCACAATTCCTACACCGCCAGGCTACCCTATTCCGATTTTCAGGTGTTTTCAAAGGTTCTTGATGGAAACTTGGACTTTCAAGTACTGCACCTTGCCAATAGTTCACCGGTGCGATATGCTCAACTATTTGGTCAGCAAAAAGGTATAGAACAGTTTGCCAATCGCGGCACGAGCGGTATAGATGGATCTACAAGTACGGCATCTGGATTTGCCAAAAGAGACCCAAAGAGATCGCATTTAATCATCACAGGCGATATGTCCTTTTGCTATGACGTAAATGCACTTTGGAATCGTGAGTTTCCTGAAAATCTGAAGGTTTTAGTCATTAACAATAGTGGGGGTGGCATTTTCCGAATTATAAAAGGTCCAGACACTACAGCTGCTCTCGAGCCGTTTTTTGATGCTCACCATCCCGTCGATATCCAATCACTTGCCAAGGCCTATGGTTTCACTCACATCAAAGCCGATTCTGAAGCCAATTTAACGCATCAATTGGCAGCGTTCAATCAGGCTAGCGGCAAGGTGGTTTTGGAAGTTGCAACACCCAAAGCGGAAAACGCAGCCGTTCTTAAAAATTATTTCAAATACATTTCTGAAGCCTTGACTAGGCAATACTCGATTTAGACTTAGACCCAATCCACTCAAGCGCATCGAACACATCGCTAAAAACACGAGTGGGTGTTTTGGGTCTAAACTGCCTGATGTAGTGATTGGCCGTAGTGCGATGTGCGGGCGTGCTGATCAAAATGGCATCTGCGACCGATCTTCTATGACTTCCGTAGGCAAAAATAGCTTGAACTTTTTCGGAGAGAATCGTTCCATACCCCAACTCGATCAGAAAGGGTAAGGGCTCGTTTTGATGAAAAGCATCCATGTATTTCTCGATTTCCACCACATCTCTAACGGTGAAATTGGGGCCCGAAAGCAAATTGAGATAATAGAATCCTCTGTCGTCTCTAGAGAACTCATATCCACCGCCCTTTATTTTCTTTGGATAGCCCATTGCTCACTAAATATACGCCCAGAACAATCAGGATATTGCCCTCTTCCCCAACGATTTCACACAATGGATTTTTAATCGGGCGTAAAAAGTCAATTCCTTGATAAATTCTGAGAAATTACTAGGGTTTAAGATTCGAGAATTAATTCATTCTTGCGAAATTTGCCCCTTATGACGACAGTAGAAGCATGGTTCAAAGCCTTTCGGTTGCGAACGCTACCACTTTCATTTTCAAGTATCATTCTGGGGAGCCTACTCGCACTTTGGAAAGGGAGTTTCTACATCAACATTCTCTTAGGAGCCCTTGCTACCACGCTGTTTTTGCAGATACTGAGCAATTTGGCCAACGACTATGGAGATTTCAAAAATGGAGTTGACAATCCTTCCCGACGCGGACCAAAGCGCACCGTACAAAGCGGAGAAATTTCGCTAAAATCAATGCGCGTAGCCATCGGTATTTTTGCTCTACTAGCCTTTTTATCAGGCCTGTGGCTTCTTATGGAAGCGTCAAAAACGGTGGGTATGAAAACCATCTACTTTTTTCTAGGTCTTGGGGTTCTAGCTATTGTAGCAGCCATTAAGTATACCGTCGGAAAAAAACCTTACGGTTATCAAGGGTTGGGAGACATCGCTGTGTTTATATTCTTTGGCCTGACAGGTGTTACCGGCACTTATTTCCTCCACACCAACGAAATAAACCTGCACGAAATATTGCCCGCCGTCTCTATTGGTTTGCTTGCCACTGGCGTTTTGAATCTCAATAATATGAGAGATGAAGAAAATGACCGAAACTCTGGTAAAAACTCGCTAGTAGTGCGACTCGGGCAAAGAAACGCCAAGATTTACCACACGCTTTTGATTTTTGGAGCGCTGATATCCGCCATCGTTTTCACCTTGATCGAATACCATTCTCCTTACCAATTTATCTTCCTTTTGGCTGCTCCTATGCTGTTTCAAAACGTTAGCGTAGTAGCCCGAAACGAAGCCCCTTCAGAATTAGATCTCGAATTGAAAAAATTAGCCCTTACCACCCTGCTTTTTGCCGTGACAATGGGGCTTGGACTCATATATTGATGAAGTCTGCCCGATGGTTTAAGCATACCCTAATCTTCGATCGTCCCCGCGGCACGTCGCGTGGTTCTTTCACCGAAAAGCCGAGTTGGTTCATTTCGATCTCTACTCAAAACGGCCGCTTTGGTATTGGTGAATGTGGTTTACTCCCCGGTCTCTCAGTAGACCACCGCGAGGGCTATGAAGAAATGCTCGATCGCGTGGTTGAAGCTATAAACCACGACAAGCCAAGGCCCGATTTAGCTGGCTGGCCTTCGATTCGGTTTGGACTGGAAATGGCGTTGGCCCATTTAGAAAGCGGAGACTTGAATCAACTGATCGCCAACCCGGTATCAATTGGCCGTGAAAGCATCCCGATCAATGGGCTGGTGTGGATGGGGAATCACGCTGCTATGAAAGCGCAGATCGTCGAAAAAATCGATCAGGGATTCACAACGATCAAGCTAAAAATCGGGGCGATCGATTTTGATGAAGAACTCAATCTGCTGGCCGGTATTCGCGAAACCTTTTCGAAGAACGACATCACCATAAGGGTGGATGCCAATGGCGCATTTGCACCGACCGATGCCATGGCTAAGCTCAATAGTCTCGCCGCTTACGACATCCACTCTATCGAGCAACCGATCAAACAAGGTCAATGGGACGAAATGGCTAAGCTTTGCGAAACCACACCAATAGACATAGCTCTAGACGAAGAGTTGATCGGTATCGAGACTAGCGCGGAGCGAAGAAAATTGATCGAAACCATTAAGCCGCAAGCAATTATTCTCAAGCCCAGCTTAGTTGGTGGATGGAAGGACTCCAATGAGTGGATAGATCTCGCTGAGAGTACAGGTGCCTATTGGTGGATGACTTCCGCCTTGGAAAGCAATATTGGGTTGAACGCCATCGCTCAGTACACGGCATTCAAGAAAGCCGACATTCCCCAAGGACTGGGAACCGGCATGCTCTACACAAACAATATTGACTCGCCAATGGTCATTGAGCAGGGACATTTGAAGTATCTTAGTGGCAAGCCATGGCAGCTCCCGAATCAATGGACAAGTTAGATCAGCATTCTTACGAAGGTATTAGGCTGAACGGAGTATTTTACCCAAAAACCGAATTGGCGAATCACGACTCCGAAGCATTTCGCATTGCTGCCTGTTTTTTTGACAAAAGCAGCTCACTGACCGTTCACACTTCGGGGTCTACGGGGAAGCCAAAGGCTATGGTGTTTCCCAAATCAGCGCTAATCCAATCGGCCAAGGCTACAATTGATTTCTTTGGTTTAGGGCCAGAAACTCGCGCAGGACTTTTCCTTCCACTGAGTTTCATTGCCGGAAAAATGATGGTGATTCGAGCCATTGTGGGCGAATTTGACCTTCATGTTCATCCACCTAGTTCCACACCTTTGCACGGGAAGGTCGATTACGATTTTGTTCCACTGACCCCTCATCAATTCGATCGGTGTATTGATCAAATCGAAGCACCCGAGACCACCTTTTTGATCGGTGGCGGATCAATGAGTCCTGAGCTTATTCAAAAGGCATTGAATAAAAAGCTACACGCATACGCCAGCTTCGGAATGACTGAAACGCTAACGCATTGTGCCTTGGCCAAAATCCAAGAAGGAAGCCTGACATACCAGCCGCTTGAAGGCGTGGAAATTGACGTAGATGATGAAAGTGCACTAAGGGTAAATTGGCCAGGGATCACCGATGGGTGGATTCAGACCAATGACTTGATTCATCGTGAAAACGCTGGCTTTAGTTGGTTGGGGCGGCGAGACAACTTGATAAATTCGGGTGGCGTAAAGATGATTCCAGAACGCATCGAAGCAAGGCTGTTGACCATCTCAGTACCCTTTTTTATAGCCAGCGTGCCCGACGACAAACTCGGACAGCGCGTAGCCTTATTTACCGAAGGAAAAGCGAAAGGATTAGACCTATCGACCATAGAATGGGAAACTCCGATTCACAAGCCACGCGAAATAGTCGAGTTAGATTCATTTCTGTACACCGAATCTGGAAAGGTAAGACGCCGCGCTACGGTAGAAGCCTATCTCAGGAACAAAGTTTAGTCTTGGCGGTGGCTGATATAATCGCGCCATCGACCGATTACAGCCTGGAAATTTTCTGGCAAATCAGCTTCAAAACGCATGCGCTCCTTCGTAACTGGGTGAGTTAGTTCGAGCATGCGCGCGTGAAGAGCCTGATAAGGAAGTACATCGAAATTATTGATTACAAATTGCTTGTACTTGCTGAATGTCGTACCCTTCAATATTTTGTTTCCGCCATATTCTGGGTCATTAAAAAGCGGATGACCGATGTACTTCATATGCGCGCGAATCTGGTGGGTTCTTCCCGTTTCGAGCTTGCACTCCACGAGCGTCACGTAGTTGAGGCGCTCTAGCACTTTGTAATGGGTTACAGCGTGCTTTCCATAATCTCCTTCCGGAAAAACGGACATCACCTTCCGGTTCTTCAGCGACCTTCCAATATTCCCTTCCACGGTTCCGTCTTCAGAAATATCTCCCCAAGCCAGCGCCACATACCTACGATCAGTAGTTCGTTCAAAAAACTGTAGCGAAAGATCTGTCAAAGCTTGTTCTGTTTTGGCTATGACCATCACACCGGTTGTGTTCTTGTCCAATCGGTGCACGAGCCCCGGTCTGTTGGGTATGCCCCCTTCTTGCTCGGGTAAATGACCGAAGTGATGTACAAGTGCATTAACCAATGTACCTCTGTAATTTCCGTAGCCCGGATGTACCACCATGCCCGCAGGCTTATTGACGATAATCAGGGTGTCGTCTTCGAAAAGGATTTCGATCGGAATATCTTCGGGAATGAGCTCTATCTCGCGCTGTGGATAAGGTAACACGATGGATACTTCATCACCTGGCTTCACCTTATAATTGGCCTTCACCTTCTGCCCATCCACCTGAATGTTTCCATTGGTAGCGGCTTCCTGAATTTTTGTGCGGGAAGTATTGGGCACCCGATCCATCAGAAACTTGTCAATTCGCAACAACTCCTGACCGGCATCCGCCTTAATCTTGTAATGCTCGTATAGTACTTCTTCTTCTGGCTCCTCGGCTTCGCTCATCCTAGTGATTTACTATCCACTTCTTTACTCCCCTATTCCCCAATTCATCATCTATAATCAGGAGGTAAACCCCATTTTCAAATGATGAAACAGATCGTTGTGCTCTTCCTCTAAATTGAAACGAGTCGAGCATGCGACCGCTGATGTCGTAGACCCGTCCAATGAGCATCCCTTCTTGATCGGTATTGATGTTGAGCACATTTCTGGCTGGATTCGGATACACCTTCACTTGATCAGAAAAATCAATAAAATCGGCTTTCGTAACCAAATCTTCATACCCATTGGAAGTAAACATGGGGCGGATCATCACTGAGCCAGGCATGCTCGATGCTTGCCACAGACCTTCATTATAAAACAAATTCCCTTCATTCCCTTCAGTATTGAAGTCTATACCTACTCTAATTCCATCTTCTTGATTGCTCTGCTGATAACCTACAAAGATACTTCCCGATGGCACGTAAATCGCCGAATCGAATTGATAAATGATCGCCTCCTGATACGTTTGAACACCGAACTCTATGTTTCTTAATTTCTGGGAAATGACATCTCCTGGTTGACCATTTTCATCTTCCCATATTGTTACGGTAATTGGAGTCCCTTCATAGTCATACCCAAATGGCATGGTATAAATTTCAAGCGCCCAAATGCTATCAGTTTTCAATACATCATACCGTAGAGCTACGTCAGCACCTGCCGACGGGACAGCATATGATGCTTCAGCTGAACCATCATCGTAGGCATAATGCGTAAAAAACTTCTGGTGGAAGCGCATGGTGTCGTTGCTTGCCGTTAAGTTGAAATCAGCTACATCATGGATGAACTGAACTTCGTAGTCAAGTTCGGTATCGCTCGTACTTGGATCATAGACAATATTGTTTGGTGAAGAATTGATCGTATGCGCGTATTCAAGTGTTGAACCTGCCGGTACTGCCGGATTGGATGGATTCGGGTGATCTTCCATAACCGTGCCAGTCAGTGCATCAATCACCCGCACTTTATTTCCCTGAAGGGTACGCGGAACGTCATTCAAGTTTCGATATAAAATTCGAATTGCATCAATCATCTGCGATGCTGGGTCTTCGGCAAAATGATCGCGCGGAATGGCTGTGTAATTGTTCAAAATAGAAAACTCTTGCTTAGCAAACGCCACGTCGTCAATGACCTCCGAGCTGTTATTATTGTTCAAATCCACCCAGACATAATCTACATTCCAGGTATCAAGAGCACCTTGCAATCTTGCGTAGTTTCTAAACCGGAACTGAAATCCTTCTTTCAAATATCGTGTTTGATTTATCGGGAGATATACAAAAGTGAATTCATCCGTAACACTCAGGTCATTTGTTGACCAAACCCAAAACCACTCATCCATCTCCGGAGCATAAAACTCAAGAACGAGCGTGTCATTCGCTGACGGAGCTGTTTGTGGATGGGCATTTCCCTTTGGTTGGTAGTAAAAGCTAATCCCATAATTGTCTTGAATATTTCCTTCCAAATTTATTGGGCAAGATGTAAGGGTGTCGGCCGAACCTGTTCCTATTTCCCAATCATAAGGGTATCCAAACTCATCTGCGCCGTCGAAACTGACTGCTCCAACTGTAGGGGCATTCAAAGGCCACCCGTTGTTTCTAGTCGCTTGTCTTCCTTCCCACAACACTTGATAACCACCTTCGTTACCTGGAAATCGGTCGACAGAAAAATCATCGATAAAGGGCAGCTCCAACATTACATCGTCTTTTTGTTGTTGCTCAGTAATCCCACGCTTCACCAACTTGTGGTCAATATTGGTCCCGATGGTAGCGGGGTAAATCATTTCCTGGGCAAACGATATTTGCGTCAGGAGTGCTCCAAAAATTACTAGTCTCCATTTCATAGTTGTGCAGTTGTATCTTTATAAGCTCTGAGCGATTTTGCCGCGGCCGTATCTGTAGTCAGGTAAACGTCGATAAAGGAACCGAGCTTCACCTCATCTCCACTATTTGGAGTTTGGTTAAGAATGTACCCCTTCAGTGTATCTTCTTGTGTTTCGCAACCATTGCAATAAATGATAGCTCCCATATTGAGCGATAGTCCACTTAGGAGTTCACGCGCATCTGCGTATGTTATTCCACCAATATCTGGAACCGTTGTGCGCACATTGCTCTGGCGACCAAGAATCAAACTAATTTTTTCTCCCTTTCGCAATTCGGTTCCAGCCTCTATTGGTTCTCCTTCATAGAGAAGACCCAAGACACAATCGGTACACGACTCATCGGGCTGATATTTCAATTCATCAAGAACCAAACCAGCAATCTCAATAAGTGGAAGCGCAATTCGTCTCGATTTGCCTTCAAGATCGGGCACTGCCACCATCTCGGGAAGCATACTGTTAACAGTCAAGAAAATCGTGCGGCCTTCTTTGACCTTCATGCCACCACTTGGGTTTTGGCTCACAATGCTTCCTCTGTCGATTACATCACTATAAACGCTGTCGGTGATCTCGTATGTCAGTCCAAGGTTGAGTAGTTCTTGTTCGATCTCGGCTATTTGCATTCCTTCGATGGCCGGAACTTCGATCGCTTCACCATGATCTGTATAAGTGTTGGCCCACAACAAAACAAGATAAACAGATGCTCCGAGCACAATCAGAATCAGCGCAATATGCATCCAAAACCTGCCGTTTGTAAAAAGCCTAAATAAATTTTTCATGTATTCTCTGTCAACCCCGCAAAGATAGCCATCAAAGCTAAAATCTTATTTCTGAATAACGGAATGATCATCAGTTTATTGCCAATTTCTTCATTGCACAATGCCGTGAAATTTAATTCACAATGTCTGTGTCAATTCTTAGCGAAATGACGTTTATACTCTGGCAGAACTTAGACCTATATTTGGCATTAAATGGATAAGAAAGTGAAAGTAGGAATCATCTGTGGAGGCTTTTCAGGCGAATCAGTGATATCGATGAAAAGCGCTCGAATGATCTTGGAGAATATAGATCGCGATATGTATGATCCGCGCCTGATGCGTATCGATGAGAACGGCTGGGTGGGTATCGGAGAATCTGGAGAGCAACCGATAGACAAGAACGATTTCAGCTTTCAAGATGGCGACCAAAGATTCAAACCGGATATTTGCTTCAATATGATTCACGGTACGCCTGGTGAAGACGGAAAGCTCCAGGGCTATTTCGACTTGATTGACATGCCCTACACCAGTGGGGACGTGCTGAATAGTTCCATCACTTTCCACAAGATCACAACGACGCGAATCATGCGCATGATGGGCTTCAACGTGGCTCAAGGTATTCTGGTCAATCGCCCTGATGAATTGAATATCTCTGAAGTGACTTCCAAGCTGGGCTATCCTGTTTTCGTAAAACCGAACGAAGGTGGTTCGAGTTTGGGCATATCGAAAGTAAAACAGGAAAGTGAGCTAGAAGAAGCTGTCAAAAAAGCGTACTCGGTAGGTGGAGCTGTTCTAATCGAAGAATACCTGGAAGGCGGAGAGTTTACGTGTGGGGTTATCCAAACACCTGAAGGTCCAAGAGCATTGGAGATTACCGAGATTAGGACGAAAAAGGAGTTTTTTGACTACGCGGCCAAGTACGATTACGATCAAACTCAAGAAATCACACCAGCTGAATTACCTGCAGACCTTTACAAAAAATGCCAGCGCATTTCGAAAGAGATCTTCACGGCTTTTATGTGTCGGGGCTTTGCCCGAGTTGATTACAAATTAAAGGGAAACGAGTTTTACCCCATCGAAATCAATACAGTCCCGGGAATGAGTGACAAAAGCTTGGTGCCACAGCAAGCCGAAGCGGCGGGAATTTCCAAGAAGGATTTGATCACTATGATAATCGAAGCAACGCTTCCTAAGCGCTGAGCCCTTTGACGTGTTCAACAAGCTTTTTCAAAGCGCGCACCCGGTGATTCATCCGACCCTTTTCTTCCATCGTCATCTCGGCAAAGGTTCTACTCTCACCTGATGGGATGAATATAGGATCGTAACCAAAACCTTGGCTACCTGATATTTCATCGGCAATCTCACCTTCTACTACGCCTTCAAACAAAGTTTGATTGTCGGGTGTGATAAACGAAATGACCGTTCTAAACTGAGCTGAACGATCTGCTGCACCCGCCATTTCACCCAACACTTTGGACATATTGGCCTGCGGATCTCGCTGGCCTGAGTAATGCGCGGTATGCACTCCTGGCTTTCCATCCAGGGCTTTGATCTCCAACCCCGTATCATCTGCGAATACTGGTACTTGGAACCGATCGAAAATATACTGCGCTTTCTGGTGAGCATTGTGTTCAAGGGTCTCACCCATCTCCGGTATCTCGCCTTCAAAACCTGCTTCACTCAAGGATACTAGTTCAAAGCCTTCGCCGAGGGCCTGTCGCATTTCGGCCAACTTGTTCGGGTTATTACTGGCAAAAATTATCTTCATCAGCCTATAGATTTAAGGATCATCTCTTCAATCGATTTCAGATACTTCACCAAATCCTTATTTCTAAGTTTCAGAAACATCATTCTGATTTTGGTCAAGGCATAGCGATACGGCAGCCGAAGCTCCCGGATTACCATAATGCTAAATGGGAAGAAAAGCAGCAATCCGAGAACAATGAACGATGTGCGAATAGAGCACATCATTGCTACTATCCCGAAAACGAACATGAACAATGGAATGAGCACCAAGGCTCCCACCAACTTGATGGAGCTGTGAAACTGCTTGTCGGCAACATACCTATTCAAAACACCATGAATAATTAGGTAGGTAGGTAAATGCACGAGCCATGAGAGCAAAAACAGTGGGAGAACAGCCAGAAGAAAAATAAACTGTACGGCCCAATACCCGATATCCTTCTCATTGATAAAGAAAAATGGCGCGCGGAGTTTGCGCTTACGCATTTCGATATCGTAGATGTGGATCCTTTTTAGGTAAGATTCATTCTTGGTGAGATCCACCAATTTCTTCTCTCTATTCTTGTAGAAATAATGCTGCGCATCAGCTTTGGTGAATCCACTCTGTCTGCGCAAATAAAATGGCAAAATGCGCTCAAGCTCAATTTCCATAGGCTCCAAGGCCTTGTCGTCGGCCACGTGGATGATCTCCTTCTCGAGTTTTTCTTGTACTTCGAGTCGTAAAGCGGTCATGGCCTTAGCTGGATTTTCTTCGAAAAGCTCCTTGTAATCGTCTACCGGAATGGGTTTTCCAAAATTGAGCATCAAACGGGAGTGAGCTTCGGAATAGTGACCGTAATTCAATCCAACTGGAACCACGTTTATCTTCAAATGCTCGTGGTCTTTCAAGGCTCCAAACACAATTCGGGTAAATCCCTTGCTCAAAGGTCGCAGCTTTCGAATGCCGAGGTGGCCAGCTTCTGGGAAGATCAAAAGCGTCCCTTCGTTGCGTAAAATCTGGTAGCACTTCTCGAAGATGTCATCGTTCTTGGCAAGATTTGAGATCCCATCGCGCTGCCGGTAGACTGGCATCATATTCAACGAATTGAAAAACCAACGCGCAAACTTCGATTTAAAAACATCGGCACGAACCAAAAAATGTACAGGACGCGGAGCAAAGACAGCTGGAATCAAAGCGTCCATAAAGGCGTTTTGGTGATTGGGTGCGAGCAATACAGGTCCATCTACAGGGTAATCGCGATACCCTTGTATCTCAATCCGGCGATAGAATAGCTTAATAGCTAAACGCACCCAGAACTTGACGAAATCATACCAAATTTTCTGCATTATCTCAGGCTGGCACCAAGGCTCGACTCTAGTTCTCGCTGAATGGCGCTCATTGTCTTGTCTATTACTTTATCGTTGAGCGTTTTTTCTGGATCTTGAAGTACAAAGCTCACCGCGTAGCTCTTTTTTCCTGCTGGAAGGTTCTTGCCTTCATAAACGTCAAATAATCCAACTTCTTGCACCAATTTTCCACCTCGCTTCAATCCGATACGCTCAATATCTGCAAAGGACACAGCCGTATCGACCAGTAGAGAAAGATCTCTTCTCACCGAAGGAAATTTTGGAAGTGCTTTGATCGTGGTAGCTGCGTGCTTCACTGTTTCCAGGCAGGCATCGAGATTGATTTCCGCCATCCACACTTCTTTTTTGATCCCGTAAGCTTTCAAGGCTTTTTGGGCTATGGAGCCAATCTGTCCGACTACTTTATTGCGAACTTTCACAGAAACACCGGCGCCGATGAAGGCATCACCTTCACTCCGATCTAAAACAAAGCGGACGCCCATAAATTCGAGCGCCGACTCAAGGTGTCCTTTGACATCAGACGCACTGACAGATTCGTTTGAGTTATTCCAGTTTTCGCTCTGTCTACCACCGACCATGGTAAGCGTGAGCATCGTGTTCTCTTCGTATCCACTCTCCAATTTCAAATACCGCTTTCCGATCTCGAAAAGGCGAAGTCGCTCTGATTGTCGATTCAAATTATAGGCTACACGCTCAAGCGAACTCACAACTAAGTTTGGTCGCAATACGTCGAGCTCCTGACTCAAAGGGTTGAGCATCGGAACCAACTGCGCTTGGCCTTCATCACCTGTGACGTCCAAAATCTTTGAAGACTGCGTCAATCCATTCGACATCATTTCATTAAACCCACGGCCTACGAGCATTTTGCTCAATCCGGCTAGAATCTCATGGCGCGATGGTTTATCTTCGATAGAAACAGACATGCGCATGTGAGTCGGCATTTCAACCGAATTGTACCCGTAAATGCGAAGTACCTCTTCGATAACATCAACTTCTCTCGTCACATCTACGCGATACGTCGGAATGCGGAGTGAATATGAATCACCTTCTTTTGAAATCACTTCGATATCGAGTGATTCGAAGATAGACTCGAGTTCTTTATCAGTTAGCTTGGCCCCAGAAAGCACTTCGAATCGCTTAGTTGAAAAGGAAACTTCAGCAGGGTTTGGCACTTCGCCAACTTCATCAAAGACATCCCCATGCAATTCCCCACCGGCTATTTCGAGAATGAGCGCCGTGGCTCGTTCAAGGGCATAAATTGTTCCGTTTGGATCTACACCGCGTTCAAATCGGAACGAAGCATCGGTGTTAAGGCCATGTCTTTTGGCAGTTTTTCGAACACGGACTGGATTAAACCAGGCACTTTCGAGGAAAATTCCTGACGTAGACTCTTTCACACCGCTTTCGCTGCCACCAAAGACACCTGCGATGCACATGCCACCACTGGCGTTAGAGATCATTAAATCGCTCTCATCAAGGGTCCGCTCTTCATCGTCGAGCGTCTTGAATTTTGTTCCTGTTGGGAGGGTATTCACACGAATTTCCTTACCGTCGATTTTAGCCAAATCGAAAGCGTGAAGCGGCTGCCCCGTTTCGAGCTGAACGTAGTTTGTTATATCGACCACATTGTTGATTGGAGATTGCCCAACAGCTCTCAATCTATCTTGAAGCCATTTTGGAGAAGGACCAACCTTAAGGCCTTTTATTACGCGGCCAGCGTAGCGCCCACAGCCTTCTTTGTCTTCAATGGTGATAGAAAGTCCCATCTCATCAGATGAAGGCGCTGGCATTTCTTTTATCTCTGGAAGCTTTGCTTTGGTTGGCTTATTCAAATTTAGCCTAGCTGCCAAATCACGAGCCGCTCCAAAATGGCCAAACCCATCGGTTCTGTTTGGCGTCAGACCAATCTCAAGCACGTGATCTGATTCCATTCCGAGGTATGTTGCTGCCGGCAATCCCACTTCTGTGTCAGCAGGAAGCACCATAATTCCATCGTGGCTTTCTCCTATTCCCAGCTCATCTTCGGCACAGATCATCCCCATCGAAACTTCTCCGCGTATTTTGGCCTTTTTAATCTGGAAACTCTCCCCAGGTTTTGGCTCAAGGGTTGTGCCTACCGTTGCTACCAACACTTTTTGCCCTGTAGCAACATTGGGTGCTCCACACACGATATCTAATGGCTCACCAGCTCCCACATCTACCTTCGTCGTTTTCAACTTATCGGCATTGGGGTGCTGCGCCGTTTCAAGCACTTCACCAACCACTACTCCACGCAATCCCCCTGGTAAAGAATCAAATTGCTCTACCTTTTCTATCTCGAGACCCGTGTCGGTCAAAATCTCAGCAAGCTCTTCTGGCGAAAGGTCAAAATCGATATAGTCTTTAAGCCAATTGAAAGATATTTTCATGCGGAATAGGTTTAACCCGCAAAACTAAAAATAATGGGTTTAAACGCTCAGGAAATCAAGCTCCAATTGGGTTTTTTCAAAATGGTTTTTTCAGCCCATTTCTTCACAACTGCATTCTTATCCATATCGAGATTTGGATCTTCATCGAGCATGGTCAAAGCCGTGTTTCTGGCAAACTGCAAGACTTTAGAATCTTGTGCTAGGTCGGCCAGCTTCAAATCGAGCATCCCACTCTGTTGGGTTCCCATCATATCGCCCGGACCGCGGAGCTCCAAATCGACCTCCGCAATTCGGAAACCGTCGTTGGTATCACACATGGTTTGCAATCGCTTACGCCCATCGGCTGAGAGCTTATCGTCGGCTACCAGCAGGCAGTAAGATTTCTCTGCACCCCTTCCCACTCTGCCGCGAAGCTGGTGCAATTGACTGAGTCCAAAGCGCTGCGCACTCTCGATCACCATCACTGAAGCATTGGGCACATTCACGCCCACTTCGATCACCGTAGTAGCGACCAATATTTGCGTCTCACCTTTAGCGAAGCGATTCATTTCAAACTCCTTGTCGGCAGGCTTCATCTTGCCATGGACGATGCTGATTTGGAAATCGGGTTTTGGAAAACGGCGAGAAAGGCTCTCGTATCCATCCATCAAATCCTTCAAGTCGAGTGTTGAAGATTCTTCAATTAAGGGATATACGACGTAAACTTGCCTGCCCCGTTTTATCTGATCTTCCATAAAACCAAATATGCGTAGACGCCCGGCATCAGAAAATTGCATGGTATCGATCGGCTTGCGGCCTGGCGGCAGCTCATCTATTATACTCACTTCCAAATCGCCGTATAGAGTCATGGCAAGTGTACGCGGAATAGGCGTAGCTGTCATAACCAACACATGTGGTGGAATGGCATTCTTCTTCCACATTCGCGCGCGCTGAGCTACCCCAAAACGGTGCTGCTCATCGACAATGGCAACTCCTAGGTTCTTGAATTTCACGGTAGGCTCCAGCAAGGCGTGGGTCCCGATCAAAACGTGGATGCTACCATCTTCAATTCCTTGAAAAATCTCCTTTCGCTTGGCTTTTTTGGTAGACCCAGTCAGGAGTTCTACCCGAAGACCGAGGGAGTCGAACATCTCAGAAAACGATTCAAAATGCTGATTGGCCAGAATCTCGGTCGGTGCCATCACGGCTGACTGAAATGCGTTGTCGATTGCCATAAGAGCCGTTAGCGCCGCAACGATGGTTTTTCCACTTCCCACATCCCCTTGCAGGAGTCGGTTCATTTGATGACCGCTGCGCATATCTGCGCGAATTTCTTTGAGAACACGTTTCTGAGCACCTGTCAATTCAAAAGGCAAGTGTTCGTGGTAAAACCGGTCGAAATACTCCCCAATCTCAGGGAGTACGAAGCCGCGCACCACCGCCGTTCGCAAGTTTTTCTTCATCAGCAGCTCTAGCTGGATGAAAAAGAGCTCTTCAAACTTAATGCGCCGCTGAGCATGCATAAGGCTGGTAGTAGATTGTGGCTGGTGAATTTGCTTATACGCCTGCCGGCGAGAAATGAGCTTAAGATCTTCTCTTACATAATCGGGTAGATTTTCTTCGACTGCAAAATCTGGTCGGGAAAGCAAGTCTTTGATAGACTTTTCGATTCCCTTGGAACTGAGACCGCGTTTATTCAACTTCTCTGTAGAACTATAGACGGGTTGAATAAAACCGCTTTGTGCGGCCTGCTCGTTGGCCAATTCAAGTTCAGGATGGGCGATATTCAGAATTCGGTTGAACACGCCCGTTTTGCCGTAGGCTAGATAGATTTGGCCCGGTTTCAAACTCTCCTTGAGCCATTTAATCCCCTTAAACCAAATGAGTTCAATCTGTCCGGTTTCATCTCTCAGGTAGGACCGCATACGCATCTTACGCCCCGTTCCTTCTGTTGAAATTGGACCAAGAACACCTTTTAACTGAACGTATTGGGCAGTTTTTCCTATCTCTGAAATACGATGAAGCTGAGAGCGATCGACGTACCGAAAAGGAAAGTGCTCGAGCAATTGACCCGCCGTGCGAATACCCAGCTCGGTAGCCATCAGCTCGGCCCGATCTGGCCCCATACCCTTGACGTATTCGAGTTGCGTCTTCAGAAAATCGCTCAAGTCAATTTAGATTATAGCTGTAAAAATAAAAAAGGCCACTCGAAAGCGGCCTTTTTTAAATTGAATATCGAATGGATTAGTGCGCTAAAATCATCACTGGGTTTTCCATGTATGCTTTGAATGTTTGCAAGAAGGCAGAACCTACAGCACCATCCACTACGCGGTGATCGCAAGAAAGGGTAACCTTCATGGTGTTCCCAACTACGATTTGTCCGTTTTTCACAACAGGTTTCTCCACAATCGCTCCTACGGCCATGATACAGGCGTCAGGCGGATTGATGATAGCAGTGAACTCATCTATTCCAAACATCCCCAGATTGGAAATAGTGAAGGTATTTCCTTCCCATTCCTGGGGTTGTAGTTTCTTATCACGTGCTTTTCCAGCTAGCGTTTTCACTTCTTCGTTGATTGCCAACATCGGTTTTGTATCGGCATGGCGTACCACCGGTACTAGAAGCCCTTCATCTACCGCTACGGCCACCCCGATATGCACGTGGCTATTGTAGCGAATGCGATCTCCCAACCAAGATGAGTTCACCTTCGGGTGCTTCTTCAAAGCTGCCGCGGCACATTTGATCACCATATCATTGAAGGAAATCTTCGCCGGTGCGAGAGTCGTATTAATTGCCTTTCGCGCTGCCATAGCCTGAGTCATATCAATCTCCATGGTCAGGTAGAAGTGTGGCGCTGAGAATTTGCTTTCTCCTAAACGCTTAGCTATCACCTTTCTCATTTGAGAAACAGGCTCTTCTGTATAGCTTTCAACACCTGCTGATACCGAAGACGATGCCGATGCCGAAGGACTGTAGTTCTCGATGTCGCGTTTTACAATTCGCCCACCTTCACCAGTGCCTGATACCGAAGCAATATCGATTCCTTTGTCTTGAGCCAGCTTCTTAGCAAGTGGCGATGCCTTAATTCGGCCACCGTTATTCCCAGAACTTTGGGTCGGCGCCGGAGCTTCTGTTTGACTTGGTGCTTCAGACTCTTGTTTTGGAGCAGATTCTTCTTTTGGTTCTTCTTTAGCAGCCTCTGATTTAGCCGGTGCAGAATCTCCATCGATCAATTCTTGAACGTCTTCACCTTTTTCTCCGAGAATAGCCAGAATAGAATCGACAGCAGCGGTTTGACCTTTTTCAACACCAATATAAAGCAGGGTTCCATCTTGAAAAGACTCGAACTCCATCGTGGCTTTATCAGTTTCTATATCGGCCAGGAGATCTCCAGATTCTACTGCATCTCCAACTTTTTTGTGCCATTCTGCCACAACACCTTCTTCCATGGTGTCGCTCAATTTGGGCATTCTAACGATTTCTGCCATGTCTATCAGACTTTAACGTAAGGGTAATCAGTTTGGTAATAAACATCTTCGTACAATTCAGATGGTGCTGGTTCAGGTGAATCTTCAGCGAATTGTACAGATTGCTGAACGCGATCTTTCACTTTCTTATCCAAGGCCTTCACATCTTCTTCTGTCATCCACTTGTTTTCGAGAATCACATTTTTCACAGCGTTCATCGGATCGATTGCCTTGTACTGCTCCACTTCATCCTTTGTGCGGTATTTCTGTGGATCAGACATTGAGTGCCCTTTGTAACGGTAGGTTTTCATTTCCAAAAGATATGGCCCCTTTCCTTCGCGACAGTGCTTGGCTGCTTTGGCAAATGCTTCATGTACATCTTCACACTTCATGGCATCTACCGACAGTGATGGCATATCGTAGCTCATTCCGAGCTTGCTCATATCTTGAACGTTCGAAGTTCTAGCAACAGAAGTTCCCATGGCGTAGTGGTTGTTTTCAATCACAAACACTACGGGAATTTTCCATGTCATCGCCATGTTAAAAGTCTCGTGGAGAATACCTTGGCGCGCAGCTCCATCACCCATAAAAGTGTATGTTACGTGCTTTTCACCTCGATACATATCGGCAAATGCGATTCCAGCTCCTAGAGCAATCTGGGCTCCAACGATTCCATGGCCTCCAAAAAGGTTTCGCTCTTTGTCAAACATGTGCATCGAACCACCTTTCCCTTTTGAAAGACCGGTAGTCTTACCATAGAGCTCAGCCATCACTTTATCGGGGTTGGTTCCCAACACTAGCGGATGCGCGTGATCTCTGTATGCTGTTATTACGCGATCTTCTTTTTCCATCGCTGAAGACATTCCAGCGAGGATAGCCTCCTGACCGATGTATAAATGGCAGAAGCCTCCAAATTTTTGTTGAATATATAGTTGCCCACATTTCTCTTCGAATCTTCGCATCAAAAGGATTTTCTCAAACCAATCAATGTAGGTTTCCTTTGAGAATTTTGGCTTCGATGCTCGAGAGCTAGCCTTAGGCTTAGTGGTCGTCTTTGTTGCCATTCTAATCTATATTGAACCGACAAATATACACAGAGGATGTTAGAATCACACTTTGATTGGAAAACTAGTTTCCCTCTAGGTTTTCGTCGTAAAAAGACATTGGAAGAAGCTGTTTTACAGAAGAATAAACATCTACTGCGCCTTGACTCGCTCCACTTATAACCCTGATCGGTTTCTTTTGCTTCGATTCAAACTCGATCATCACTTGTCGACAAGCCCCACAAGGTGAAATACTCGAATTTGGGGAACTACGTTCTACAGCGACGGCGATGGCCACGATTTCTGAATCGGGGTAGAGTGATGCCCCGGCGAAAAGGGCAACTCGCTCAGCACAAAGCCCACTTGGATAAGCCATGTTTTCTTGATTGCAGCCCGTCACGATGTGTCCGTCGGCATACAGCACTGCGCTACCCACGCGATAATTGCTATAGGGAGCATAGGCATTACCAAATGCGGCAATGGCTTTACTAAATAAAATTTGATCTTCAGGCGCCAAGTCTTCTTTGGAGTCAGCGTGCTGAAAGTCAATCTGTATGGACTTGGGGCGAATCATACCGCCAAGTTAGAAACTTCAGGAAATTATTTTGAAATCAAGCAAACACAATATGCGCTTACTCCTTCTTCTCGGCCTACGTAGCCGAGTTTTTCGGTAGTCGTCGCCTTGATCGAAACATCTTCTTCATCAAGCCCAAGGATTGGAGCTATGACGCTCTTCATCTCGGGGATGTAGGGGTTGATTTTAGGCTTCTGGAGACAAATGGTGCAATCCACATTCCCGATTTCATATCCCTTCTCACGAACGAGGGTAACTGTTTTTTCGAGAAGAATCTTGCTATCAATGCCCTTTAGCTTGGGGTCGTTGTCGGGGAATTGATATCCAATATCCCTTAGATTGGCTGCACCAAGGAGGGCATCGCAAATAACGTGGAGCAGCACATCTGCATCAGAGTGGCCAAAAGCCCCATGGGTATGTGGAATTTCTATTCCACCCAAAACAAACGGATGATCTTCCCTTAGTTGGTGAACATCAAACCCGAAGCCGACTTTGATTTTCATGATTATTCTGCTGGAGCAGAGCTAGATCCACCACCATCACCAAATCGGAAATTGAGTGAAAATCTAAGCGTGTTTGCCAATGGGTTTCTCTGCTCGGTAGCGATCAGGTATGACAAGTCAACTCCAAATACTTTGTATCGGAATCCAGCTCCAACGGTAAAATATTGTCTATTACCCTTTGTTGGGTGCTCGTAGAAGTATCCTCCACGAAACGCAAACTGATCAGCGTACCAGTATTCCAAACCAATCGAGTGATTGATCTCTCTAAGTTCTTCTCTAAAGACGCTTCCATCTTCCACCTGAGCAGTCCCATCACTGTTTCGTTGAATCACTCCATCTTCATCAACGAGCACATTACCGGGCGCATCGTAAAACGATTGAAACATTCCAGCTGCTACTCCTACATCAGGATCTTTCCCTGCTATGATAAAATTGGGGTCACCTTCATACCCAGGGTCACCTGAATTGTCATAGATCGGTGGGGTTGGCACGAGCAATTTGTTTGCATCGTAGGCTAATGTAATGCTGTTGTACTCGTCGAGATCAATTGTAAATGCTGTTCCCAATCTCAAGTTTGTCGGAAGAAAGTCTCTCTCTGATGTATTGGTATAAGACACCTTGTTACCAATATTGGAAATTACCATACCGAAGTTAAGCGTCGCGTCTTTGTCTCCGACACGAATATCATCGTTGGTATAAAAACCTGCTACATCAACGGCAAAAGCGTTAGCTGCTTTAGAATCCGAGCCTCCTACTGAAACACCTCCAGTAAGGTTAGAGTTAATCCATCGGGCAGTGATACCACCGCTAAAACGGCTTGACAATTGTAGTGAGTAGCTCACGTCAACGGCAAATTCTGCTGGCCTGAAAGGACGTATTTCATTTCCGTTACTATCCGTAAATGTTATATCTCCCAAAGTAAAATAGCGCAAGCTTGCTCCTACTGCAGATGTTCTGTTCAACTTCATAAACCACGAACCATAAGCCAGGTTCATATCATCAACCAATTGGCGAAGCCATGGGCTGTATGAAAAACCAGCTTCCATCTCCTGTTCAGAAAATGCCAGCTTTGCTGGATTCCAGTGTTGGGCATTCACATCTGGCGAAAGAGCTACACCAGCATCTCCCATGGCGCCCGATCTCGAATCTGGACCGATAAGCATAAAAGGTACGGCGGTGGTAATGGCGTTCAGCTGGTCGCAATCGCTACCGTTAATGGCTCCAGCACAGTCTACGCTCTGAGAAAAGGCCTGAGAACCACTTAAAAGGGCTATTGATAAAAGAAAGGATATTCTCTTCATGAATGTTCTATAGAAGGGTGCAAATATAGTTAATTTGACTTCGCATCGGAATTAGTTCAGAATCACAAGTTTTTCAAACTTTTCCACTTGATCTCCCGCAGGATTTCGAACAGACAATTTATAGACATAAACGCCGGTGGCTAATTTATCTCCGTAGTCGTCTTTTCCATCCCAGGAAATGGCTTCATTACGAAATCCATCCGTATTGGATACAGTATTTATCGACTTTACCAACTTTCCGCTTACGGTATACACTTGAATGAGTACGTTTAGGAAGTCACAACTTTGATTATGTTCAAAGAAGAATGACGTATTCGTAGTAAACGGATTGGGGTAATTGAGGACGCGCTCAATGGCAAACTCTTCAGACTCGGCTACGATAAATTCGATTTCAGCTTCGCTTGAATTATTGTGCACGTCCCACACTTTAAGTTTCAAGGTGTGATTACCTGGCTCTAGCTCGTCGAACTGATACTGCACCCTTCCACTTCGGTAAGTATTCAAATCGGATTCGTAATAGTCGTTTAACACAATTGAGTTTTGGGTATCACCATCCAGGACCGCAGATATATCGTGCCCAACACCGCTACCTACGGTATTAATTCCGTTGGGATCAAACACTTCGGCAATCAATACTGGCGTACCATTGGTATACCCTCCGAAAACGAAGTTTTCATCATTTAAGTAGAGACTTACTTCTGGCCCCTGCCCATCATCAATCGCATTTTCATCTCGACCACCAATGACCAGTTCATTGGCATAGCCCGTGGCATCTTCGGTGAGACCAACGGCGTACAAGCTAATTCGCGCTGTAGTATCCGTAGCGAATGAAATATCCTTCGGAATAACAAAGTCAAATTCGAAATGGCCATTTGTCACTTCAGCATTCCCCCTGTACACTATATTTTCTTGCGTTGGATAAGTAAAAGGGTTCCCGCCATCATTGGCCAAAGTTGTTTTCTCTTCTATGCGATCAAAGACTGTGGCATTGAGACGCCCATTGAAGTCGGGCAAAAGATTCCCAAACTGATCTCTTATCTCACCTGTCACCCTAGCTACACCAAGTGCTTTCAAGGTATCTATAGCCGTTCCCAAGGTATCGGTGATAGCAGTAATCTCAGCCCGGTACTTCGGAATAGCCATTGGTAGGGCAGGGTCGCCGATAAGGGAGAAATTTCGATGGTTGGAGCTCCCAGCCGAAAGCGAACTATTCTTGCATTCTCGACTCACATCACCTAAGCGAGTTACTTCTTCATCCGCAGGTCGATTGAAGAGTGCGTCGTAAAATCGCTGATTCAATGTGAAGTTTGGTCCTGAATAAACGAGTCTAGTAGTTGTAAGTAGTGCAATCCCACCACCATTACCATTTAGCAAAACCAACTCTCCCGCAGATGTTCGCAGCGGGTCATCGAATCTTGTAAACTCACATGTGGCTGTCATAAACACCGGTAGCTGTGTGGAGTTATCCCAATCGAGTATGGTAGGGATATCTAAAATTCGCTCCTGTGCCCAACCAAGCTCACCTCCGTGTCCAATATAGTTGACAATAAACGCCCCATTTCTAACTCTTCGGTCGATGGCGGCATTCACATCAGGATATCTCTCTCCACCTGGAGTAGCAATTTGTTGAAACGCATCCGTAAAAATTCGCTCGATATTAAAATCGTTGGTGTAACCATTAATTAAATTACTGATAGTCTGAGAATTACTCATGTGATCGTTGGTATCTTCATCGTCTGCTACAA
The DNA here is from genome assembly GCA_030427905.1 of Bacteroidia bacterium. Lineage (GTDB taxonomy): Bacteria > Bacteroidota > Bacteroidia > Flavobacteriales_D > Cryomorphaceae > CBDDKU01. Next base: position 936,208 of record JAUICL010000001.1, on the reverse strand, counting down.
GAGCGATGGCATTTCGCCATGCCCCAAAATTGCTAGCGTTGTTTCCACAAACTGTACAATTATCATCGAAACTCTGCTCATTGATCTCGACGTAACGTCTAATCTTATTGACCACAGAAGTAGCTTCTTGAATATTCTTGGCTACAATACGCCCTACCCCAATGTCCATGACATCCAGATTGCCTTCGCCTTCGTCATCTGACAGAAAACCGAAATAATCATCTGACACGAATGAGTCTGCTGGCTCCAGCGAATTAAGAGATTGAAATGTCGGAATAAGGTTTGTATTTCCAGCCGTAAAGTTTCTATTGTCGAAGGAGCCATCACCAAACAAGAGCAGGTATCTCGGCATATCTTCATCCTGACCATTCGCCCTGTCGTAAAACATTTTCATAAACCATTTAATGGCAGTTACATCGCGCATTCCCGACGAGAATTCGTTGTACACCTGATTTATATCCACCACTTCAACATTAAGCGGATCCGGGTCGTAATTTCGGTGAATGTCAGCAAGTTCTTCGGCCTTTTCCATAAATATGGTAGGAGCCACAATGACCATATCGATAACATTGTCTTCGCCTAACCCATGCAAGTTCTGGTTTCCCACTGATCCAAACAGACGGACACTTTTGAACCCTCCCGAAAAAGCCACAAACTCTTTCAATTCATCGGTTGGAAAAGTGAAGGAGATGGTTCCGCCTTCGAAAATACCGTTAATCCTTTTTGGATTAGTAGGAAGAGTAACATCCCATATTTCGCGAATCCCGGATGCATTGGCAACATTAAACCTTGAAACATTCCCTGGCCCAACCGACCGAATATCTCTAAATATCATTTGCGACCCAGACATCTCTAAGTCTCGACGAACGTTAACATTGAGCCAATTCAACCACCCACTGGCTGATGGAGCATTCTTCTCGTAAGAAATGGTGGTGAACACATTGGGATTTCCATTGGGGGCAACGATCTCCAGTTCTTTACTAACGGCATAACGGGAAGTAACTTGGGTCCCAACATGTGAAAACAGTTCAAAATCGGAAACACCATTGGCGGTCAATTCGAATTTACAGCTACCACTCACCGTAGTTCTTGAAAGCAGTTCTGCTCTGATGGTTAAATCTTCGCCTTGAACCAAATTGGGAAAAGTGAATTTATCGCCGCTGAACGTGTAGGTGGTCTGTACATCAAATTTCTCCCCGTACCATACGCGCCCGCTCTTAAGCATATTCTCTCGATCTACTTCATGAAAAGCGTAATCGTCGAAAGAGTTCACTTGCTGATTTGGAGATTGACCTGAAGAGTTTACACTTGAAATTCTCGAAGCCTGATGCCCCGTATTGATTCCAATAAAGTAGTAGGACGTGTCAACAAACTCGTGTTTGTGGTGATCAAAAAGATCAATATTCGCATTGTAAGTCCAGCTGTGCGGCCCCTTTCCATAAAAGAGAATATAATCGTCTTCATCGAAAGACTCATCAGACTCTCCTTCTACATATATATCGTTTTGGATCAAGTCATCTGGTCGCTCCACCGAGTTCTCGTAAGGTAGTTGACCGATTCCATTTCCGAAGATATTGAGACTTCTGGGATTTAGATTTTCGACATCGATGCCCAAATCTGCCAGTTCATCTCGCGTAATCCGATAAACGCCATCTTCCGTGACGCCTATTTTATACCATTCGCCAGTAGCTAATACACTAGTGGACTTAAAAGATCGACTCTTAGCACGAGACTGAGTAGGGCCTTTTACAATATTGAGCTCAAACTCATCAATTCGATAATAAGTGCCAGCACTCTCAACGATGGGAACGAATTCAAAAACGATCACACCTGTTCCGCGCTCATCTTTCCTAACCCAGTTAAGAGACTCTACACCAATTGGTTTATCGGGATTCGTGATACTAATCGCCTCTCCCAATTTCAGAACACGGAGTGAGACCTGGCTAGCATTTAAGCCTTTGCCCAGGGTGTGCTTTCCCAGATAAACTGGCAAGCCATCATGAGCTGGACTATTCAAACATCCATGACAAGTCGGCACGGAAACATCTCCAACTTCAAGCTCAACAGTGGTGTAATCACTCCCCCAAACAATCTTATCGATAGATCGATTTTGACCGTAAGAATCGGCTCCAAAGAGAACTATTAAGAGAGGTAAGCAAGCGACAATAAGTCTCATATTCATTGGTACTGGACAATAACTTTACAATTGTACGGAACATTTCCCCAAGATAAATGGCAACCCAAGTGATGAAAAAACGTACTTTTAACCGTAAACATCAGAAAAACGAAGGTCTGCAATTTATATTGTACACGGATGAGTAGCGACGTCTGTAGTTTAAAAAAATTCGTATAATTGAGGCTTTAAAAATCTGGAATTCTAACGGCATATATGTTGAGAAAACCTATAGCACTGGCAGTTGTATTGTGTACAATATGCTGTTTTACATTCGTAGAAAAGGCATCGGCTCAAGATCCCGCGTTCACGCAGTTTTATGCGAACCCGCTGTATTTGAACCCTGCCTTGGCGGGTACGAATAAATGTCCTCGGGTGGTTATGAACTATCGTAACCAATGGCCTGCCCTCACGGGTAACTTCGTAACGATGTCAGCATCATACGACCAGTATGTACCTGTAATTAGTGGTGGTCTTGGCTTTTATGTCATGAATGACAACGCTGGGCAGGGAACCTTGAACTCGTTCAACATAAACGCTATCTATTCTTACCAACTGAACATTACCGACGATGTATCGATGGTAGCTGGTTTTCAAGCCACATATTTTCAGCGATCCTTAGACTGGAGTCAGTTGACATTTGGAGATCAAATCGATCCGAGACGAGGTTTCATCTACAATACGCAAGATACGCCTCGAGGGGGAACGGTAGATAATGTTGACTTTTCTTCGGGCTTAGTAATTTTTAGTGAAACCTTTTATGGGGGAGTTGCCGTACACCACTTATTTGAACCAAATGAGTCATTGATTGTGGCAGAGTCTCCTTTAGAAAGAAAATATACCGTTCACGCTGGTGCTACCATTCCCATCAACAAAGATGTGAAAGGAGAATCAGAAACAACGATTTCTCCTAATATTCTCTACCAACGTCAGTATGACTTTGAGCAAGTTAATCTTGGGGTCTATATCAAGAAAGGTCCACTAATTGGTGGTCTTTGGTATAGATTCGACGATTCGTTTATTGCTTTAGCTGGAGTCGAGACAGAACGTGTGAAAGTAGGATACAGTTATGACCTAACTACAAGCCGTTTGACAACAAAAACGGCTGGATCGCACGAAATATCACTTGCGCTGAAGTTTAACTGCCGTCCTAAATCGAAGAAATTCCGGGCAATAAACTGCCCACAATTCTAGTTTTACTAGGGAAACCTGCATAGAAACTATTATCATGAAAACGAAGTCTAACCTACTTACCAATGCTATCGCTGCAATTGCTGGGATTTTGATCTTCAGCGCCTGTAGTTACGAAGGTTCGAATACGACTGGATGGGAGTATAACGATCCTCGAAATGGTGGATTTGAAAAAGTACCATACTACGAGCAAGAAACGGGCCCTGGTCTGATCTTGATTGAAGGGGGTACCTTCACAATGGGTGCTACTGAGGAGCAAGTGATGGAAGACTGGAATAATATTCCACGTCGCGTTACTGTTTCTTCTTTTTACCTCGATGAAGTGGAAGTAACCAACCACGCATGGTTGGAGTACCTATATTGGTTGAAGCGGGTATACGGTGATGACTACCCTGAAATTTACAACAAAGCTCTTCCTGACACGTTGGTTTGGAGATCTAAGCTTGCTTATAATGAGCCTTACGTAGATTACTACCTGCGTCACCCAGCCTATAACGACTACCCAGTAGTAGGTGTAAACTGGTTGCAGGCGAATGACTACTGTGCATGGCGTTCTGACCGTGTGAACGAGGCAATCTTAATCCGTGAAGGGCTTTTTGAGCACTTCCCACAGCAAATCAATGAAGATCACTTCAGCACTGACGCATACCTTGCCGGTCAGTACGAAAGTGGAAAGCGCGTGGATGGTCTGCCTGACCTCGATCCAGACAATGAGTTTAGAAATGTGCGCATGGAAGACGGTATCCTACTACCGCGCTACCGACTCCCAACTGAAGCAGAGTGGGAATACGCTGCCTACGGTTTGATCGGAAATACCTACCAAGAATTGATCACCGACAAAAAGGTTTATCCTTGGAATGGACACTTCGTACGTGATGGTAACAACAACAGCCGTTTCTACGGTGAGTATGTTGCCAACTTTAAGAGAGGACGTGGTGATAACATGGGTACAGCCGGTTCACTTAACGATAACGCTGATATTACAGCAAATGTCTACGCTTACCAACCAAATGACTACGGTCTTTACAACATGGCGGGTAACGTGAGTGAATGGGTAATGGACGTTTACAGACCATTGAGCCCGGAAGACATGGATGATTTCCGTCCTTTCCGTGGTAATGTGTTTGAAACGAAAGTTCTCAACAGTGAAGGAAACATCGATGATAAATTGACAATCGTTACTTACGATGTTGAAGGTGTTGCCACTTACATCGCTCAGTTTGCAAAATTGACCGAAGGAAAGTTAAACCCAGAAGAACAACAGCTTATCGACAACCTGATTTCTTACTCAGACCAAGCTAATGAGCGTTATGAAGACGGGAAATTTGAAGAAGCCAATACGCTTATCAGAGATGGTATTCAAGAGATTCAGTCTAGCGACTTGCGTATAGCTCCTGAGCTATTGAGCGGATACGGTGACTACGTGCAAGATACGCCTGGTGAACTTCGCATGCGTAAAGTACGTCCTGAAGAAAACATCGACAGAGATAACTACCGAATTGCCGACAACATCAATTTCCGAGATGGAGATTTGGAATCGAGCAAGGACTACATGCTAGCCGGCTCGGGTGCGAGCGAAAACAGCATGTACGATTACGGTACAACAACCTTGATCAGCAATCGCTCTAGAGTGTACAAAGGAGCAAGCTGGAATGATCGAGCCTATTACTTGAGCCCTGGAACGAGAAGATTCCTTGATGAGCGCAAGTCTACATCAACCATCGGTTTCAGATGTGCGATGGATCGCGTTGGTAGCCCAGTTGGACTAAACCAAAGTAAGTAAACTCAATCAGTTTAAAACTTTTAAAAAGCCCGATGCCTGATGGTATCGGGCTTTTTATTTTTGAGCTATGCGCATCGAAGAAATCTACAACCAGTTTTCAGCTACACCTGTAGTTACCACCGACACTCGAAAGGATCTAAAAGGAAGTATCTTCTTTTGCTTAAAAGGACCGAATTTTGACGCGAATGAATTTGCTGAAAAAGCTGTTGAGCAAGGCGCTAGTCTTGTCGTGTCGGATGATAAAAAAAACGCTAACATTAAAGGCGTGGCACTGGTTGAAGATGTATTGACAACACTTCAAGAGCTTGCGCAGTATCATCGTCGGCAGTTCAAATTTCCGGTGATCGGCCTTACTGGTAGCAATGGAAAGACTACAAACAAAGAGCTTATCCACGCAGTACTCAATAGCTCGCTCAGAACCTATGCCACCAAAGGAAATTTAAACAACCACATCGGTGTCCCCCTCACCCTTCTTTCCATCCCCTTAGATGCCGAAATGGCGATTGTAGAAATGGGGGCAAACCATCAGGGTGAGATCAAAATGCTTTGTGGGATTTCTGAACCCGACTTTGGAATGATCACCAATATCGGAAAGGCTCATTTAGAAGGCTTCGGTGGCGAGGAAGGAGTGAAAAAAGGAAAAAAAGAACTCTACGATTATATTGAGAAATCGGCCGGAAAAGTTTTTGTAAACGGTAGCGATCCCTTACTCATGGATCTATCGGATCATCTTGATCGAACCATCTATAATGCCATAGACAACTCGGGAACGCAAGGAAGGCTTGTCAGTACGAGCCCAAAATTGTCGTTTGAGTTTCGGGGTGAAAATAATGAGTGGATTCTTGTCGAGACGAATCTTGTGGGATCCTACAATTTCCCCAACTTGATGGCGGCAGTAGGTATAGGGAAGTACTTCCAGATACCAGATGAAAAGATCGCAGCCAGTTTAGCAGCATACATCCCCGAAAACAACCGTTCTCAACTGACGGTAACCGAGCGCAACCAAGTGGTTCTGGACGCATACAACGCCAACCCAACTAGCGTCATGGCTGCAATCGAAAATCTAAGCCAAATCGAACATCCATCGAAGCTTGTATTGTTGGGTCATATGATGGAATTGGGCGAGACTTCACAAGTGGAACACCAAAAGGTAGCCGACAGATTAGCCCAACTCGGCCTGAGCGCCATATTGGTTGGTGCCGAGTTTGAAAAGGTGACTACGAAATTCAGAAAGTTCCAAAATGTAGAAGTCCTTTCTGATTACCTCAGAAAGGACCCCGTTAAAAATAGCTATATCCTCGTGAAAGGAAGTCGCTCAGTTCAGATGGAAAAAGTACTTCCCGTACTTTAATCCTGCAGTACTGAACGAGAAATTACAATCTTCTGTACTTCACTCGTTCCTTCGTAGATCTGTGTGATCTTCGCATCGCGCATCAATCGCTCAACGTGGTATTCTTTAACAAATCCATATCCTCCGTGCACTTGCACAGCTTCTACAGTCGTTTCCATCGCCACGCGTGAAGCAAACAATTTTGCCATTGAAGAAGAAAGGTCGAAGTTTTCGCCGTTGTCTTTTTCTTGGGCTGCTTTCAAGCAAAGCAAGCGTGCCGCTTCGATTTCAGTTGCCATATCGGCTAGCTTAAATGCGATGGCCTGGTGCTGGTGAATTGGCTTTCCAAAAGCTTCGCGTTCCTTACTGTAGGCAAGCGCCAACTCGTATGCACCACTGGCTATACCTAGAGCCTGAGATGCAATTCCGATTCGCCCACCCGAGAGTGTCTTCATGGCAAACTTGAATCCGAATCCATCTTCACCGATTCTATTCTCTTTTGGCACTTTCACATCCTGAAACATCAGCGTGTGCGTGTCACTACCACGGATTCCCAATTTATCTTCTTTCGCACCAACAATAAATCCTTCCATGTCCTTCTCTACGATAAGACAGTTGATTCCACGGTGACCTTTTTCTACATCGGTTTGGGCAATTACAAGGTAAATAGATGCTGTGCCACCATTGGTAATCCAGTTCTTAGTTCCATTAAGTAGGTAATGATCTCCTTTATCAACTGCCGTAGTGCGCTGTGAAGTGGCATCAGACCCCGCTTCTGGCTCGCTCAAACAAAAAGCACCTATTTTCTCGCCACTAGCTAGTGGCTTAAGGTACTTCTGCTTCTGCTCTTCAGTTCCAAATTTCTCAATACCCCAACATACAAGGCTATTATTTACAGACATACAAACTGAAGCTGAAGCATCGATTTTAGAAATCTCTTCCATCGCTAAAACGTAGGAAACAGTATCCATCCCGCTTCCGCCGTACTCTGGGCTTACCATCATCCCCATAAATCCGAGTTCTCCCAATTGCTTGATCTCTTCAGTGGGAAAACGCTGCTCGGTATCTCTTTCGATAACGCCGGGCTTAAGTACGTTTTGAGCAAAATCTCTCGCCGCATCACGTACAGCTATCTGCTCTTCTGTCAATTCGAAATTCATAATCTTATCGTTGGATTTGATTTAGGTGCCGCAAATTTAAGCCATTCGTGGAATTATCCTACTTTGGTAATTCATATTACCATATGGATTTTAATACCAAAGGCATTGGAGTGATGTCAGGAACATCTCTAGATGGGCTCGATCTGGCATTTTGTGATTTCAAAGACAGTCGGCAGTTTAGGCTGGAAAAATTCGCGCATGTACCCTACCCAAAAGAATGGGTGCAAAGACTATCGGAAGCGCACGATCTATCGGCACTAGAACTATTGGTCCTGGAGCGGGATTATTCTGAGTTCACCGCACAACATCTCACCAATTTTATCGAAGTGCACCAAATAGATCCAGAATTTATCGGGTGTCACGGCCATACTATTTTCCACCGCCCCAATGAAAACATTACCCATCAAATGCTCGATGGATCTATTGTGGCGGCACGTACGGGGTGCGTAACCGTTTGCGACTTCCGTTCGCTCGATGTAGCTCTAGGCGGACAAGGTGCTCCACTAGTACCGGTGGGCGATGAACTGTTGTTTCATCAATACGACGCCTGTTTGAATATTGGAGGCTTTGCCAATATCAGTTTCAAATCGAAGGGAATACGAACCGCTTTTGATATTTGCCCTGCCAATATTGTGCTCAATCACCTATCGAAAAAACTTGGCTTAGAATATGACGAAAATGGAAAATTAGCATCTCAAGGAACGGTCAATAACGCGCTTCTTGAATCGCTCAATAGTCTCAAGTATTTCAAACGCAAGGCACCGAAATCGCTGGGGAGAGAATGGGTAGAAGCAGAAGTTTTCCCACTGATTGATGGTGATTCAACTCAAAATTTGCTCGCCACCTACGTCGCCCATATTGCCGATCAATGTGCTGCAAGCATTGATGAAATTGGCCCCGACTCCGTACTTACAACGGGAGGTGGAGCTCACAACAAGTTTCTTCTAAAGGAAATTGCCAAACGAGTAGATTCCGAGATCCTGCTTCCGTCGAAAGAAATAATCGACTACAAGGAATCCATCATTTTTGCATTCCTCGCCAAACTCAGACTAGATGAGCATACCAACACACTTTGCAGCGTTACAGGAGCCCGCACAAACAGCTGTGGTGGGGCAATGTATCTTCCGCGTTAAGAATTGAATAATTAAGTGTCAAAAAAGTCAGGCCTCTTCATTCTCAGCCCTCAGTTTTGATATATTTGCGGACACTGCACAAAACTGAAAAATGCGAGACCTTTTAAGGAAATTTGAAGAAAAGAAGCCAGAAATTGTTTTCGAATGGCACGATGCTGAAACCGAAGCGCGAGGATGGGTGGTTATCAACTCATTGCGTGGAGGAGCCGCTGGAGGTGGAACTAGAATGCGTCAAGGACTTGACCGTCGAGAAGTAGAATCGCTGGCCAAAACAATGGAAGTTAAATTTTCAGTTTCTGGACCGCCCATTGGTGGTGCCAAAAGCGGTATTGACTTCGATCCGAGCGACCCGCGTAAGAAAGGCGTTTTAGAGCGGTGGTATAGAGCTGTAACTCCCCTTCTAAAAAATTACTACGGTACGGGAGGTGATCTAAATGTAGATGAAATTCACGAAGTAATTCCAATCACCGAAGAATTTGGTCTTTGGCATCCGCAAGAAGGTGTTGTAAATGGTCACTTCAATCCACGTGAGAACGAAAAGATCCAGCAGATCGGTCAATTGAGATTTGGGGTTTCAAAAGTTGTTGAAGACCCGAATTATTCACCAGAGCCTTCGCGCAAATTTGTCATAGCCGATATGATTACAGGCTATGGTGTTGCGATGAGTGTACTTCACCACTACGACCTCCAAAAAGTAGACTATAAAGGAAAGCGAGCCATCATACAAGGATGGGGTAATGTAGGCGCTGCGGCAGCATATTACCTCGCTCAAGCCGAAGTAAAAGTAGTCGGAATCATAGACCGCGTTGGTGGAATAATCAATACGGAAGGCCTGAGTTTTGATGAAATCAAGCAACTTTTCCTAGACAAAGAAGGGAATAGTCTGAGGGCCGACAACATGATGAGCTTTGATGAAGTGAATGCCAAAGTTTGGGACACGCCTGCAGAAATCTTCCTACCGTGTGCCGCTTCGAGGCTCGTAACCCAAGAACAAGTAGACCGCATGATTAAAGCAGGTATGGAAGTGATTGCCTGCGGAGCAAATGTACCATTTGCCGATCCGGAAATCTTCTTCGGCCCGATCATGGCACATACCGATAAGCACCTTTCTATCATCCCTGATTTTATCTCAAATTGCGGAATGGCGAGAGTGTTTGCCTACTGCATGGAGCGCGATGTAGAAATGAGCGATGAAGCGATTTTCAACGACACTTCCAATATCATTCTCAAGGCACTTGAAGCCATCCACGAAAAAAATCCTACCGGAAAAAATTTGGCAGAGACGGGGTTCGAAATCGCCTTGTCACAACTGATATAAACCATGGAAATAGCCATAATTATTGTTTTTGTTCTCGGTTATCTAGCCATAGCCCTAGAACACCCATTGCATATTGACAAAGCAGCTTCGGCCCTTCTATTGGGAATAGGATGTTGGACTTTGTACGTTTTCACCATTCCTGCAGGCGATGCGGTACACCACATTATTGAGCACGGTGTCGATGGGCAAGGTGGATTGATTCACCATCTCTACGAGATATCGAGTATTCTCTTCTTCCTGATGGGAGCTATGACCATTGTAGAAACGGTCGATGCCCACGAAGGCTTTAGAGTCATTACCGACAAGATTAAGACCACCAATAAGGTGAAGCTCCTATGGATACTGAGTATTCTGACATTTTTCTTCAGTGCCGTACTCGACAATTTGACGACCACCATCGTTATGGTTTCGCTACTGCGAAAGCTCGTTGACGATAAGAAAACCAGATGGTTCTTTGTCGGATTCCTGGTAATTGCTGCCAATGCTGGTGGTGCCTGGTCGCCTATTGGTGATGTAACCACCACGATGCTTTGGATCAAGCAGCAGTTGCCCGATGTTCCCGTGATTATCAAGGAACTTTTCGTTCCGAGTCTCGTGACCGTATTGGTGCCACTTGGTATTCTTTCTATGACAATGAAAGGAAATGTGACTCGACCTGCCATTGATGAAAACGCGGAAGAGAATCCCGCGAGCGACAAAGAGCGCATGACTATTTTCATTCTCGGGGTAGCTGGACTTCTATTTGTCCCCGTTTTCAAAACGGTGACTCACCTTCCACCATTCATGGGGATGATGCTTTCGCTCGGAGTTATGTGGCTCGTCACAGAATTGATGCACCGTCACAAACCTATGGCAGCAAAGAAAAAACTGACCATTATCGGTGTTTTAAAGAAGATCGATATGGCATCGGTTCTGTTCTTCTTAGGTATCCTTCTCGGTGTTTCGGCACTTCAAGAAGTGGGTATTTTAGGAAATGTGGCGGCTTACCTCGACGAGGCAATCGGAAACATCTACGCCATTGACTTGACCATCGGACTTTTGTCTGCCATTGTTGATAACGTACCACTCGTTGCAGCCGCTCAAGGGATGTACCCCATAGCTGCCGAAGGTGTATTTGCGGCAAATGGAGATTTCTGGCTATTTCTTGCCTATTGTGCCGGTACAGGTGGATCAGCGCTTATCATTGGTTCTGCAGCTGGTGTAGCTGCTATGGGGCTGGAGCGCATCGACTTTATTTGGTACTTGAAGAAGCTTAGCTGGCTTGCCATCGTGGGGTATATTGCAGGTGCTGCAGTATTCATACTCATGAGTGCATAATTTGTTTCTAGATACATCGTTTATATGGTAAACTGCCATATTCTTGTTGTATGAACAAACACTTCTTATTGCAAATCGATGCGGGTGTGGCCGCAAGCGATAGCCTGGCTGCGGCTGCAGGAACTACAGAGACAATTTCAATCTGGCAATTGATTGTAGACGGTGGATGGTATATCATGATTCCGCTGGCAATCTTGTCGATTATAGCCATTTACATTTTCGCTGAGCGCTGGATGGCCATCAGCAAGGCTTCCAAGGAAGACAAGGACTTTATGAATCGCATTAAGGACTACGTGAGCGACGGAAAACTCGACGCGGCTCGAAGCCTTTGTGCAACAACCAATACTCCGATTGCACGAATGATCGACAAAGGTGTAGCCCGTATCGGAAAACCCATGGACGACATCGGTGCTTCGATCGAAAACGTCGGTAAGCTGGAAGTGTACAAGCTCGAAAAGGGTCTTGCAGTCTTAGCTACCGTAGCTGGTGCTGCTCCAATGATCGGTTTCTTGGGAACTGTTATTGGAATGATCATGACCTTCCACTCCATGAAGATTTCTGGAAACGGCGTAGAGATTTCCGAATTGTCAGGGGGAATTATGCAAGCCATGGTTACGACGGTAGCCGGTTTGATCATTGGTATTATTGCTTACATCGCCTACAATACCCTGGTGGTGAAAGTAGATAAAGTGGTACACCGCATGGAAGCGCGATCGCTCGAGTTTATCGATCTTTTGGAAGAACCCGGTAAATAAGATCGTATGAATCTAAGATCCAGAAATAAAGTCAATGCAAGTTTCTCCATGTCGTCCATGACCGACCTGGTGTTTCTCCTACTTATCTTCTTTATCATCGTTTCTACCCTCGTAAGCCCATACGCGTTGCCCGTAGACCTGCCTGTGAGCGCGAATAAAACGACGAAAAAGCAAAACATCTCACTTCGCATCGACCGGGACTTGATTTACTCTGTCAACAATAAAATTATTGACCCGACTGAATTGGAGAGCGTACTTGCCAATAGCCTGACTAACGGCGACGAACCGAGTATTGTTTTTCACGTTGATCAGGCCGTGCCAACGGGCGAAACTGTTAAAGTTTTAGATATCGCTAAACGAAACAAGTGGAAGATTGTACTGGCTACTAAACCCAAGTAATCATGGAAGCTGAAAGCCCAGAAGAAAAAAAGCGAAAGCGGATTGCCATCATTGCCACGGTCGTATTTCACGTGCTGGCCTTGATTGCGTTCTTCATTTTCGGATTGGAGCAGCCTGTGCCCCTCCCCGAAGAAGAAGGAGCTTCAATTGAATTCGGTTGGGATGAAGTGGCTAGTGGCGACGCCGTAGCTGATATCAGTCCTGAGCCTGTTCAAGAGCAAGTACAAGCCCCTACTCCACCTGTAGAAGAAACGGTGACTGAGACTGTCGAAGAAGTAGTGACAGATGAAGCAAGTGATGTGGCGGTTCCATCTCAGGAAGAGTCTCAACCCGTGGTGGAAGAAACCACACCAGAAGAAGTAGAAGAAGAGCCCGAACCTGAGCCACAGATCTCAGACAGGCTCAATAATGCCCTTGATGCTCTTTCAAACCCCAGCGGTGGTGGCAGCCAAGGCCCTGACGATACGGGCACTGGCGACAAAGGAAATCCAGACGGAACCAAAGGACAGGGGGCCCTGGGCCAGGGAAATGGAAGCTGGCAGCTCGATGGGCGAAGTATGCTTCCAGGCTACGGAACCAAGATTTCTACCACCCGCGAAGAAGGCGTTGTGGTTTTGAAGATTTGGGTGGACCGAAATGGAAATGTAACCAAAGTACAGCCAGATCTAAAAGAGTCAAACACGACTTCCCAATACCTAATTAATTTGGCGAAGAACGACGTTCTGAATAACTTTAAGTTTAATGGCGACCCCAGTGCCATGGTTGAGCAAAGGGGAAAAGTGCGTTATGTGTTCCAACTTAAGTAATGAAGTATTCAGAAGCCCTGGACTACCTTTTTACCCAGCTACCCATGTTTCAACGCGTGGGCGCCCCTGCTTATAAAGCCGATTTGTCCAATACCATTGCCCTTTGTGAAGCACTGGGAAATCCGCAAAATGGCATTAAATGCATTCATGTGGCTGGCACCAACGGAAAAGGATCTGTCTCTTCGGCACTGGCGTCCATTTTTCAGTCTTGTGGATACAAAACAGGACTTTTTACATCACCCCATTTACTCGATTATCGAGAGCGCATTCGCATAAACGGAGAATTGATTCACGAAGACTCAGTCACCAATTTTGTAGAGCGGATTCAAGCCGAAGCGAGCCAGTTTAGCCCATCGTTCTTTGAGATCACCTGTGCTATGGCATTCGATCACTTCGCCAACGAAAAGGTCGATATCGCCATTTTTGAAGTGGGAATGGGCGGAAGGCTGGATTCTACGAACGTCATCAACCCTGAGCTATCGGTAATCACAAGTATTTCGAAAGATCACGAGCAATTCTTGGGGGACACCCTTACCGCTATAGCTCGGGAAAAGGGCGGTATCATCAAGCCTGGTGTTCCAGTTGTTGTTGGGCGCAATGAGTTAGATGTACTCGACGAATTAAGTCACATCGCGGCCGATCGTGGAGCGCCCTGGCACGACATCTGGGCTAAGGCTCCCTATCTCGAAACCGATCTAACCGGCTCCTATCAGCGCGAGAATATGCAAGTGGTTTCGAAAGCAATTGAGATCATGCGCGAACTCGGCTGGAATCTTCCCGAGAAGAAAGTGGAAGAAGGAGCCTTGCGCGTAAGGGAGCAAGCCGGACTGCGCGGACGGTGGGAAACCATTGGACAGAACCCAAAAATTATCGCCGATGTTGGCCACAACGCGGCTGGTGTGGAACAAGTGGTTGGTCTTTTGAGAAAAGAAACCTTTGTGCGGCTGCACATCGTCTGGGGCATGGTAGGTGATAAGAATGCCAAAGAAATTCTGAACCTATTGCCAAAATCGGCTACCTACTACTGGTGCAAACCCGATGTGCCACGTGGGAAAGATCAAGACCAACTCCAGGCGGAAGCCATCAAATTTGCGCTAGAAGGTAAATCCTACGCTTCGGTCGCTGATGCGTTGGAAGCGGCCAAGGAAGATGCCCAAATAAATGACTTGATATTTGTCGGTGGAAGCGTTTTTGTCGTGGCTGAAGTCCTGAACTAGTCTTCTTTATTTTGTAGCTCCTTCCATGAATCCCGAAAAAAGGTTTTGAGCAGATCAATCTGCTTTGCTCCCATTTTTTGCCCTGACCTGCTGACGAGATAGGCCGTACTCATCAAGACGAGTGCTACCGGAAATGCCCAAACCATCTCAGACTCGTGATTGAGACTTCGGCGGGAAAATCCATACATCGAAAGAAAAAGTCCAATTAAGCCGATACTCGAGTAGATGAATACGAACATGGTCCAAACATTCGGTTTAGGGCCAATCAGCCCTCTGACCAAACTCTTACTGGGATCAGATTCATCTTCTACGATTTCGAAGCTCACTCTCGGCGACCAGTAATGAGCAATCTGATCAGGAACATCCAAGGTGAAATGATTGTCGACCACGGTAGTTGGAAAGGGGTGGTCACCTGATTTAAACTTTGATCTCAAATGCTCAACAAGTGGTGCCGTTTCATATGGCACGGTAAACCGAAATCTCGGTCGCACATGCAATTGCTCGAAATCAAAATGTTCCATTTCCTAAATATAGGAAGATCGGGAAAGTGCGGAAGAAATGGGCCTTACTGCTTTATAAAACGTCCAGTAACAACACTGTTTTCAAACTGAACGACTACCACATACACACCAGAGACAAACCGGGAAATATCAAGGGTTTGATGAAAAGAGTAGCTACCACTGTGTACCTGCCTTCCCTGTATGTCGTATACATGAACATTTGCACCAGGTTCTACCGCATTCACGTCAATCCAGATATGACTAGAAGCAGGATTAGGATAAACTGCCAATCTAGTCTCAAAAGCTACATCATCTGTACCTATGGGATCAAGTCCGCAGTCATAGTCTTCTGGATCATATGGCGCATCAAAGAAAGATTCAACGTAGCCTTCAAGGTAAGGTCTACGCTCTTCGCCAAAATCTCTGAGTTCATTTGACACGCGCGAAGTCCAATCAGACATACCCGTCAAGAAGTGCCAGCGATCCAAATTTCGCGGCATACCCGGCGTGTAGATATCTACAAATCGGTCAATAGCAGAATTCAAAGTATCTGGATGAAACTCCTGTCTCATTAAGCAAGCCAACCTTGCCTTAAAGGCTTCTTCATATTCTGGCGATTCCAGCATTTTTCGGAAGAGAAATGTGGCCCATGGTGGATTGGAATAATCTGAGCTCGTGGTGGTGGTCGCTCTGATAAAGGTGTTGTTGTTTGGCCCGAGGTAGCCCCAACCCGAATCGGTGTCAAAGAGCACCCATCTCCATCGGGTTCCCTCATATCCACCACGCCACACTTTGTGATTTCCTGCCGGCCAATCTTTCTGAGCAAAGAAAATTTGAGTTGCGTAATACTCGATCATGCTCGAAATATCCATCTGCGTGTCGATGTACTCATAATTGGCCACGTCAGTCATATCGGCATTTTCGATAAAATCCATCATCGCTGCATAGTGGTCATTCTCGCCTTCGTATATTCCCCAATCGGGGTCTGCTCCAGGCCTAAATCCCGATCCGTGATTCAGGATATCGACAGAGTCTTGGTGAAATCCGTAATCTTCTTCGATAAACTGAGCATCAATAAAATCGCGGATAGTATACATTCCCCAATACTCCCCATTGATAAATACCACACAAGGTCTTGCATGCTGACTCACAAAATTCAAGTCCCTACAAACGTAGGCCGTTACTTCATCTTTAATAATAGTCTTATTCCAGCATCCGTAGTGGCAACGAAGCAATAGCTTGTCAAAAACGGTCTTTTCCTTAGTCTCGAAGAAGGAATGGTGGAATTCACCAGCGCCAAGTTCGTTTCTGGCGTAAAGACGAAGAGATTTTTGCGGTGCTCCCCGGGTCCTACCTCCATGTATCCGCACACCCACTTCCTGCGCCCAAACTGCTTCCATATTTTCGAAATACTCGATATGGATTGGTCGCTCCCACTCAGCTCCGCGCATAAAATAGTTTCCCGACCAGATGGAATTTCCAGAGTCAAAATTTACTCCAGGTACGTAGATTCCCCGCTCAGCACTAAAAAGCGAATCGGCGTGGCATTGCAAAGAGAAAACGGGATATTCATTAAACAGCTCTTCCACTTCATCGCCTATGGCGTAGGTCTTTGAAAACACCTGCGATGTAGGCACGCCAGCCACAAATGATTGGGCACGCACCACATTAATTTCCATCACATCATCCGAAGGGGCCGACCAATAGGTAGAAGTTGAAATATTGGAAATGACGTGATCCGTCAAAGTGGCATCGGTCAATGTAAACGGCTCTGTGTACAAAGCGCTCTCAGCGGTTGGCTCCGATCCGTCGGTAGTGTAGCGTATTTCATGTCCAAAGGGATGAGCCATTTCGAGGAGTAAATCGTCTTCATAAACCCCAGAAGGGTGGGAGAACGAAACAACGCTTTGATCCATATTGCTCACACCAGGGCTTTCGTGCTGCATCACTTCCCAGTAACAATCTTCTCCGCAAAAGCGCGCCAAGGCAAATCCTTCAGCAAGCGGTCTCGGACTAATTTCACTGATTACCAGGCCCTGCGGATTGCTCAGAAGCACGGACTCACCAGAAGATTTCACCCCAAAATTGGTATGGAGCGGTTCTGTGTATCTGTCCTTGCTTGAGCAGAAAACTACGAGATAGTCATTAGCCGGAATGCTTACCTCCGGAAACGTCCATTTGTCCAGTTCATCCGGATCATCACTCAAAGTGAAACCCGATAAAGAAATGCTCTCTGAAGAAGCGTTGTAGAGCTCTATCCAATCACTGCTATCGCCGTCTTCATCAGGATATAAGCCCTGGCTATTCGACACCAGCTCATTCAGCCAAACCGCCTGACCATGGGCTTCCACCAGAAAGAAAAAGGAAAATACAACACTACTGACTGCGAGAATGGCTCTACTCATATTCTTCAATGCTCAATTTACTCACCACACGAAAAAACCTGCAAGATAGCACTATACCAGATTTCGCTAAGGGTAATTCACCAAAGATATAGACGTAAAAAAAGGTGCATAGATGTTTCAAAAAATTTAAAATGATGGATTCACTTTTGCGAAACCCTGATTTACATACATTTGAAGGAAACGACCGTATGATGAATTGCAAGAACTGTGAAACAAGAATTGGAGATGATGCGCACTATTGTCACAGTTGTGGAGCAGAGGTCGTAACGGGCAGGCTCACCGGAAAGAAGATTTGGCATAGCCTGACCAACCAATTTTTTGGCTGGGATAACAAATACCTGCGCACGGTAAAGGCATTGCTCCTAAGACCTGAAACGGTACTTATGCCTTACTTCGATGGAACGAGGAAGCGCTTTGTGGCTCCATTTGCCTTTTTGGCGATAGGTACCGCTATTTCGATGCTCATTTTCAATCAGTTTAGTGATGAGTACATGAAAATGGTGGAAGTGATCAACGACACTGAATACGATTTTTTACAATCGCAATACGATACTCCAGAACAGCTGCAAGCGTTGGAAGAACAACGCCTCAGTCAGCTTCAACTAAACAAAGACATCCAGTCTTCGGTTTTGAAGTACTTCAATATTCTTACCTTTTTGTTAGTACCCGTTTATGCTTGGATGTCGAAGCTCGTTTTTGGCAAACCTTTCAACTACGGCGAACACCTCGTTGTAACCGCTTACTTCCAAGGCTTCCTATTCACCATTTCGATCTTATTGTTTTTGGGGAGTGTCTTTATCCATCCCAGTCTATTCTCATTTAGTATGATCCTTGGAGTTGTGTACTACCTATACGCCTACCGAAGGTTATACAATTTGTCTTTTGGAAAAGTCGTTCTGGCATTCCTGAAGTTTGTTGGACTTATGATCGCATTTACACTAGCCATGGGGCTCATTGGAATCGCCTTCGTCCTGGTGCAGAAGTCTTTGGGGTAGGGATTGAAAATGATTGGGTTGAATTGTTCACCGCCGGAGTAGGGTAAGTCCCTAATCACCCTGGCTTTGTACATAGTACTTGCTACTTAGTACAGAGCTTTTGCACGTTACTGCCCCAGAAACCACGCGATACGCCATCGGCTAATCGCGCGGCAGCGCGAAAACGACTTATTTCAGTTTTCACAATAGTGCTGCGCTGAATTTGCAATTCTGCGCTTTACGCAATTTTGAATTCGACGAAAACCAAGAAATGAAACTATGATGTAATCGCTCCAAAAGAGCCCCGTCTTTGTACATTGTACTTAGTACGCTACAAAAGAAGGATTACTGCGTGATCCATTGTATCAAAAGCCCTGGTACCCAAACAAAGTAAACCGCTCGAAAAGAGCCCCATCTTTGTACATAGTACTTAGTACGCTACAAATGAAGGATTACTGGCGTGATCCATTGTATCAAGAGCCCTAGTACCCAAACAAAGTAAACCGCTTCTGAAGAGCCCCGTCTTTGTAAATAGTACTTAGTACGCTACAAACGAAGGATTACTGGCGTGATCCATTGTATCAAGAGCCCTAGTACCCAAGAAAAACAATTCAGCTATCGCTGAATGTATTTTTTCTGCGACTAAAATTTTCGGAAGCTCACTTCCAAAATTTTAGAGCGCAGAAAAAAACCCATCAGACTCGCGTCTGATGGGTTTTCTTGTGGGCGATACTGGATTCGAACCAGTGACCCCCTGCTTGTAAGGCAGGTGCTCTGAACCAACTGAGCTAATCGCCCTTGAAATTGGGATTGCAAATATAGACGAAAATTCTGTGTCGCAAACACCAAACTAAAAAATTTCGAAAAAAATTTTTTGTCCGGATTTTCGATGCTCAGTTCACTCCTTTAAAACTAGCTAATTACCGCCGGTAAGTCGCATTGCCCATATCAACAAGAATGGGTCACTTTCTTCGATATTCATCTTAAATTCGCTGCATGAGCATGGCCAAATCATATATCGCCTATTGGAAAGAAGCAAAGACCCGTCACGGGGTGCACTCTCCTTTTGTTTATGATCTGGTAGAAAACGTCTTTCGAAAGAAGCGCTGGGCAGCTAAAGAGAGCATTGTAGCCTTGCGAAAAGAACTGAAGCGAGATGGCCGTATGATTGACGTAAATGATCTTGGGGCTGGCTCTAGAAAAATGCATGACGCTTCGCGGAAAGTCAAAGACATAGCAAAAGTTAGTGGGGCGACTTTAGATCAGGCACGCAGGCTCTACCTTTTAGCTGAAAAGCTGGAAGTAAAGAATATCATTGAATTAGGAACTAACCTAGGTGTAGGAGCTGTTGCTATGGCTTCTGCTCCTTCCGTGCAAAAGCTGATCTCTATCGAAGGCGATCCGTCTCTGGCAGAAATCGCTTCACAAAATTTGGCGAAAAGGTCTTTACCAGCCGAAGTAATTGTGGGATCTTTCGAAGAGAAGCTTAGCGAAGCCCTTACCAAGCTAGATCGGGTGGATATGGCTTACATTGACGGAAATCATCAGGAAGAAGCGACGATTCATTATTTTGATGAAATCTCACAACATATTCACCCACATTCCGTCATTATAGTTGGAGATATTCATTGGTCAGAAGGAATGGAAAGAGCTTGGGAAGTCATTAAAAATAATGAAAGGGTGAGAATCTCAATTGACCTATTCGATATGGGCTTGGTATTCTTCGACCCAGGATTTTCAAATGAACATTTTACAATCAAATACAAATGAGTAACGCGCTAATAGAAGTCAGAGACCTTGCAAAAATCTACCAAGTAGGTACGCAGGAAGTTCACGCTCTCCGCTCTGTAGATCTCGACATTCACACGAACGAATACGTCGCCTTGATGGGTCCTTCGGGAAGTGGGAAGTCTACGTTAATGAACATACTTGGGTGCCTGGACACACCGTCGCGCGGGATGTACAAACTCAACAGTCAGGATGTGAGTCAAATGGTAGATGATCAGCTGGCGGAAGTTCGAAATCGAGAAATCGGATTTGTTTTCCAGACGTTTAATCTCCTTCCGAGGTATTCGGCTTTGGAAAATGTGGCCTTGCCATTGATATACAAAGGAGTTGGAAAAGCAGATCGACTGGAGCGAGCCAAGGAAGTGCTCGATCAGGTGGGCCTTGGTTCGAGGATGGATCACAAACCCAATGAGCTATCGGGTGGACAGCGTCAACGTGTGGCCGTAGCCCGCGCACTCGTCAACAAACCTTCGATCATTCTGGCCGATGAGCCTACCGGAAACCTGGACACCAAAACTTCTTACGAGATTATGGCCCTTTTTGACGAAATCCACTCTCTAGGAAACACCATCATCTTGGTTACTCACGAAGAAGATATAGCTGAACGTGCAAAACGAATTGTTCGAATGCGTGATGGTGTGGTCGAATCCGACCAGTCAGTAGAAGCATTTATGCAAAATCACTAGGAAAACACTTATGAAAATATACACCAAAGGTGGTGACAAAGGCACCACTTCACTACTCGGGGGCGCCCGCGTTCCCAAACACCATTTGCGTATAGAAGCCTATGGAACCATTGACGAGTTAAACTCGAGTATTGGTCTCGTGCGCAGCTACGACATGAAAGAGCGTGATCGTGAGTTTCTGATCAAAATTCAAGATGAGCTCTTTACGATGGGTTCTCAATTGGCTACCGAACCTGGAAATGACAAAGTCAAGATTCCCAAACTCACTTCTGAAAATACCACAGACCTTGAAAATCGGATTGATGAAATGAACGAGGAGCTCCCGCCCATGTGCAATTTTGTGCTTCCCGGTGGCGATTTGGCCGTCGCTCAAACGCACGTAGCCAGATGTGTATGCAGGAGAGCAGAACGCATCGTGCTTGAACTAAATGACTTGGAAGGTGTTGAAGAAGATATTCGGATCTATTTGAATAGGTTATCCGACTTTTTGTTTGTACTAAGTAGAAAATTGACGCAAGACAACGGGGCTGAAGAAATCCCATGGACGCCCAGAAACAAGTAACTAACTGATTTCACGTGTTTTGCGCGGTTTTTAAATTCACTTGGAAGTGATAACAAAAAATATACTTTTGCGTATCCAAAAGAAGAACAAATAAAAACGCCAGGAATATGTATTGGACACTAGAACTTGCATCTTATCTTGAAGACGCTCCATGGCCGGCTACTAAAGACGAGTTGATCGACTTTGCCATGAGAACTGGTGCGCCGCTAGAAGTGGTTGAGAACCTGCAGGAGATTGAAGAGATTGGAGAGGTGTATGAAACAATTGAAGACATTTGGCCAGATTATCCAACTAAAGAAGACTTCTTCTTCAATGAAGATGAATATTGATACTACCAGATAAGATTTCTTAGTAAAAGGGCTGTTTCATTTGAAGCGGCCCTTTTTTGTTTCCAAGTGATACCTATTTATTTAATTGACTTTGAGCCAATGTCTTGTTAACTTTCGAGCCTCGGATATATTCCGAAAACCGATCAAATAAGTATGCTAGCGAAGTCATTTACCAACACCTTTGGGCGCGCGTTCAATTGGAGCCATGCCCTATCTCTTATTTTTCTCTTGTCAGTCGTATCGGGCTTTTCACAGAGTCCAGCATGGCGAAATGCCCCCACCCCAAATACGGATCCGCAAATAAAACCGGCGAAATTCAGGACTGTTTCTGTGGATTTCGAAGCGCTTAAATCCCATCTACTCGGCGCCCCAAATGTGACGAACACCCCAATTCAAGAGTCGACCTACACCATTGATATCCCCCACCCCGATGGTGAATCATGGACTTTTATTATAGCTGAATCCTCAATCATGCACCCCAATTTGCAGGCTGAGTATCCAAATATGAGAACTTATATTGGTCAGGGAACAGGCGATTATAGACACGCCACAGCCCGATTTGATTTCACTCCAAAGGGATTTCACGGGCAGATTATTATTCCAGGGGGAACTTTTTACATAGACCCATACAGCCCTAGCGTTACAGATACGTACATCGCCTATACTAGAAAGGATTTTTACGCCACCAATACGAAAACGCTACCATCTTGTGAACCACAAACACATTCGGTGACTGAAGAATTGGGATCGGGCCTTGAGCTGGGCCACCCGAAGAATAGCGTTGGAGGTGACTTTATTCCTTCCAGCCAGGATATCCTGCCACTTGCATCCAACGGAACTCAGCTTCGAACCTACGACCTAGCTTTGGCATGTACCGGTGAGTACGCCAGCTTTCACGGAGGAAATGTCACAGATGTAATGGCGGCATACACCACCAGTATGAACCGCGTGAACGGTGTCTTTGAACGAGATTTGAGCTTGCAGATGATCATGGTAGATGACACCGATGAACTCATCTTTCTAAATAGCTCTACCGACCCCTACTCAAACGGGAACGGAAGCGCCATGCTCGGCCAGAACCAAGAGACCTGCGATGACATCATTGGATCGAGCAATTACGATATTGGGCACGTCTTCAGCACTGGTGGTGGTGGAGTGGCATACCTTGGAGCTACTTGCAACAACAATATAAAAGCCGGTGGCGTTACCGGACAGTCATCGCCCGTAGGAGACCCCTTCGACATAGACTACGTGGCTCACGAAATGGGACATCAATGGGGTGCAAACCACACACAAAACAACTCGTGCAACCGAACTTCTTCATCGGCCTATGAGCCTGGATCGGCGTCTACCATTATGGGGTATGCTGGAATCTGCTCTCCAAACCTTCAGAGCAATAGCGACGATCATTTCCACAATAGAAGCTACAACCAGATGTACAGCTTCTCGGTGACCGGATCTGGTGACAACTGCGCTACAACATCTTCAACTGGCAACACCCCGCCAACAGTTTCGGTAATTGCTGGTGGATTTTTTATTCCAGTCGAGACACCTTTTGAGCTGACTGCCACAGCGTCTGATGTGAATGGCGATGAGCTCACCTATTGCTGGGAGCAATACGATTTGGGACCAGCTACATCATCAGGCGATAACGACCTGACAGATCCGAGCGGAAACGCCCCTATTTTCAGATCCTGGTCTCCTACTCTAGATGATACCAGAGTTTTTCCAAGACTTTTCAATTTGGTAAACAACTCAACGGTGATCGGAGAACACCTTCCGACTTATTCAAGAGACTTGACTTTTAGATGTACAGTTCGCGACAACCGTGCTGGCGGTGGAGGTGTGAGCGACGCTGAAGTCGAATTTGAAGCTACGGACAATGCGGGCCCATTTTTGGTCACTTCGCCGAATACATCGACCACATGGAATGGGAATTCCATCCAAATGGTGACTTGGGATGTGGCCAACACCGATCAAGCGCCGGTAAACTGCAGCACCGTTGACATTTTCCTTTCGGTGGATGGCGGTTACACCTACCCTTTCACACTGGCTACCGATGTACCTAACTCCGGTTCGGCAGGGATTACTGTCCCTAACTTAAGCACCACTGCAGGGCGGGTGAAAGTAAAAGCCCACGACAATATTTTCTTCGATATCTCGAATCAGAATATCACCATCGAGCCGGGCGTAGTATATGAGCTAGACGCTGGCTTAGGAAATCTAGTCTCTCCAGAAGGTGACGTCTGCGGCACAGAAGTGGCTGCATCTTTTGAAGTCATGAACTTGGGATCAGAAACTATCACATCTCTAAGTATCTTTTATGAGTTTGTAGGTGGTCCTAGCGGCTTCGAAACTTGGACTGGATCTATCGATTCGGGTGAAATCGAAGTAATAGATCTCGGTAATTTCACTTTGTCATCGGGAAGTCAAACGCTGAACATTTTACTATTGAGCCCGAATGGTCAGACCGACGAAAACCCTTCGAATGATGCGAACAGCTTCGGGTTTGATGTTACTGAACTCGAAGGAGAAGAGCTTCCGATCACAAACAACTTTAGCGGATCTTTCCCAGGCACGGGATGGAGTGTTGAAAACCCCGACGGATCAACTACTTGGGTACAGGAAACGGAGACTCAGAGCAACTGCACGAATGGAAGCGTTGCCAAAATCAATTTCTACAACTACAATTCGCCAGGTGAGACTGACGACATCGTGAGCCCTCTTGTTGACTTGCTCAATGCGAATGCTCCTGAACTCAGTTTCGATTATGCCTATGCGCGCTACAGCAGCAGCTTCTTCGATCGGATGCAAGTGCAAATTCAATCGGGATGCGATCCCGGGTGGATCACCCTTTGGGATCAATCAAACTTGCAGCTTGCTACCGCAGGTAGTGTGACTTCTGATTACGCGCCAAGCTGCTCAGATTGGGAAACAGTGAACATCGATCTATCCGATTATACAGGAGATATCGTCCAAATCCGATTCCGAGGAATCACCGGCTGGGGTAACAATCTTTATCTCGATAATATCAATATCGAAGATGATGTGATTCTCGACTGTGAAGGCACTCCAAACGGATCAGCTTACGTAGATGCGTGCGGCGTTTGCGACGACAACCCAGCGAACGACAACGAGACCTGTGCTGATTGCGAAGGCACTCCAAACGGATCTGCCTACGTGGATGAGTGTGGTGTTTGTGACGATAACCCAGCTAACGATAACCAGACCTGTGCTGACTGTGAAGGAACTCCGAATGGATCGGCTTACGTGGATGAATGTGGTGTCTGTGACGACAATCCAGCGAATGACAACGAGACCTGTGCAGACTGCGAAGGCACTCCAAACGGATCAGCTTATGTGGATGAATGCGGCATTTGTGACGATAATCCAGCTAACGACAACGAGACTTGCGCAGATTGCGAAGGAACACCAAACGGTTCTGCCTACGTAGATGCCTGTGGCGTCTGCGATGACAATCCAGCTAACGACAATGAGACTTGTGCTGACTGCGAAGGCACCCCAAATGGATCAGCCTACGTAGATGCATGTGGCGTCTGCGACGACAATCCAGCGAACGACAACGAAACCTGCGCTGACTGCGAAGGAACACCGAATGGATCGGCTTACGTAGATGCCTGTGGCGTTTGCGATGACAACCCAGCCAACGACAATGAGACCTGTACTGACTGCCAAGGAACTCCAAACGGATCAGCTTATGTTGATGATTGTGGGGTCTGCGATGACAATCCAGCCAACGACAATGAGACTTGCGCGGATTGCGAAGGAACTCCGAACGGATCGGCTTACGTGGATGAATGCGGCGTCTGTGACGATAATCCAGCGAATGACAATGTGACTTGCGCGGATTGCGAAGGAACTCCGAATGGATCGGCCTACGTGGATGAGTGTGGTGTTTGTGATGATAATCCAGCGAACGACAACGAGACCTGTGCAGATTGCGAAGGAACTCCAAACGGTTCTGCCTACGTGGATGCCTGTGGCGTATGCGATGACAATCCAGCAAACGATAACGAGACCTGTGCAGACTGCGAAGGCACCCCAAATGGATCGGCCTACGTGGATGAATGCGGCGTTTGCGATGACAACCCAGCGAACGATAACGAGACCTGTGCAGACTGTGAAGGAACTCCGAATGGATCGGCGTATGTGGATGAATGTGGCGTCTGTGACGATAATCCAGCTAACGACAATGAGACTTGCGCGGATTGCGAAGGAACACCAAACGGTTCAGCCTACGTGGACGATTGCGGCACTTGCGTTGGCGGCGATACGGGTATGGATCCTTGTGTAATCGGATGTACAAGCCCTACGGCATGTAACTACGATCCATTAGCCACAGTTGATGACGACTCTTGTATCGAGCCAGTTCCAAACTGCACAGAGTGTAATGAATCAAACGACGGACTAGACTTGATTGATAGCGATGGTGATGGAATCTGCGATGCCGATGAGACTACAATTTCCATAAACACGTCTGGACTGGCCGTCTGTGGAGAACGAGAAGTACACGTGTTTGTGCACGATCCGGTTAGCGGAGCCTTGATTTCTACGCTGAGTACGACTTTGGATGAAGGCGAAACGCTGATCGATACAGATTTGGCTCCGGGAGAGTATGACATATTTGTCAGGGTAGATGGCTACCTATCCATCGGCTTCGAATCGACTACACTCGATGCTGGGAGCAATGGCCTTGAGCTGTCTGGTCTCGTGCGCGGAGACATCAACCTGGACGATTCAATTAACATCGTAGACATTTCGATTCTAAACGCAGCTTTCAACTCCCAGCAGGGCGATTTAAACTACAATCCACTTGCTGACCTGGATTGTAGTGGAAGCATTAACATCGTAGATGTTTCCATCGTTAACCCTGGCTTTGGACTCGTTGGAGCGTATTCGACATACCTCAACAACTAAGACATTTCATAGCAGAAATAAGCCCCTGGACGATTTTCGTTCGGGGGCATTTTATGTCAATTTGGCACCTACCCATCCATGGTATTATTTATGCTTGGAGAAAGTCCCCGATTATCATGGGCTGTCTCGCCTATTTGGGTAAATTTACGCCCCCTTAAAAAAGGGTATTGAAATACAGAAAATATGCTTGGTTCTCTAACTAACACGCTAAAGAAAATATTCGGAGATAAATCTGAAAAGGACATTAAAGAAATCAGTCCTTTGGTGAAGAAGGTGAATGAAATATTCGCCACTCTCCAATCTGAATCCAACGACGCCTTGAGAGCGCGCACAGAAGCCCTGAAAGCTCAGATAAAAAAGGACACAGTGAAACAAGAAGAAGAGATTGCTTCACTGACCAAGCAAGTTGATGACAATCCGAAAATGGATATTGCTGAAAAAGAAGCCATTTTCAGCCAAGTCGATAAGATCAAGGAAGAAGTAGACGCGCAAATCGAAAAGACACTCTTGGACATTCTTCCTGAAGCTTTTGCTCTTGTAAAGGAAACGGCGCGCCGCTTCAAGGAGAACGATAGCCTGGAAGTGACTGCCACAGACTTCGATAAAGACCTTGCTGCCGAGCGAAGCAGCATCGAAATCAACGGCGACAAAGCCGTGTGGCAGAGCAGCTGGCTAGCCGCAGGAAGCGAAATAAGCTGGGATATGGTGCACTACGATGTGCAGCTTATCGGTGGTGTAGCCCTTCATCAGGGAAAAGTAGCTGAGATGCAAACGGGAGAAGGTAAAACCCTAGTGGCAACCCTTCCTGTATTCTTGAATGCCCTTGCCGGAAAAGGAGTTCACGTAGTAACTGTAAACGACTACCTGGCTCGTCGTGATGCCGAGTGGATGGGGCCACTTTACGAGTTCCACGGCCTTTCGGTTGACTGTATCGACAAGCACCAACCCAACAGCGACGCTCGAAGAAAAGCCTACAAATCAGACATTACATTCGGTACCAACAACGAATTTGGTTTCGACTACCTGAGAGACAATATGGCGAGCTCGCCCGACCGATTGGTTCAGCGCAAGCACCACTACGCCATTGTCGATGAAGTTGACTCGGTATTGATCGACGACGCCCGTACGCCGTTGATCATCTCTGGTCCTACCCCGAAAGGAGATCAACAATTATTTGACGATCTCAAGCCAAAAGTAGAGAAGCTCTACACGGCTCAGCGACAGCTTGTAACCCAATTGCTCGCAGAAGCCAAGAAAATTTTGAACGACGATTCAGCCGATAAGGAAGCAAACAACCAAGGAAATTTGTCTCTTTTCAGAGCTTTCCGCGGATTGCCGAAGAACAAAGCGCTGATCAAGTTCTTGAGTGAGCCCGGTATCAAGCAGAAAATGCTGAAAACGGAAGCTTACTACCTCCAAGATCAGGAAAAGGAAATGCACAAGGCCGATGAAGTCTTGTACTTTACTATCGACGAGAAAACAAACTCAATCGAGCTCACGGAGAAGGGAATTGAACTCATGTCTCAAAACGTGGAAGACGCCGAATTCTTCGTCCTTCCAGATATGAGCTCGAAAATGGTGGAGATCGAAAAAAGCGGAAAATCGGAAGAAGAAATTCTCGAAGCCAAAGACGATCTACTCAGAAATTACAGCGTGAAAGCCGAACGCATTCACACCATCAACCAGCTTTTGAAGGCCTACTCGCTCTTCGAGAAAGACGTTGACTACGTCGTAATGGACAATAAAGTAAAGATTGTCGATGAGCAAACGGGTCGTATCATGGAAGGGCGCCGTTATAGCGACGGACTCCACCAGGCACTCGAATCGAAAGAGCGCGTGAAGGTAGAAGACGCCACCCAGACCTACGCTACGGTAACTTTGCAGAACTACTTCCGCATGTACCACAAGCTGGCGGGTATGACGGGTACGGCCGAAACGGAAGCTGGTGAACTTTGGGACATCTACGAGTTGGATGTAATGATCATCCCAACCAATAGACCAATTGCACGTGAAGATCGGGAAGACAAAGTCTACAAGACGAAGCGTGAAAAATACAATGCTGCGATCGACGAGATCGTAGAACTCTCGAAGGCCGGAAGACCAGTCTTGGTCGGTACTACTTCGGTAGAAGTTTCGGAATTGCTGAGCCGAATGCTCAACTTGAGAAACATCAAGCACAATGTCTTGAATGCCAAGCTTCACGCCAAAGAAGCCGACGTAGTAGCTCAGGCTGGTAAAGCCGGCGCGGTAACCATCGCCACCAACATGGCCGGTCGTGGTACCGACATTAAGCTGGGTGAAGGCGTGAAGGAAGCAGGTGGTTTGGCCATCGTAGGTACTGAAAAGCACGATTCCAGACGCGTTGACCGCCAGTTGCGCGGACGTTCAGGTCGTCAGGGAGATCCGGGATCTTCTCAATTTTACATCTCTCTCGAAGATAATTTGATGCGTCTTTTCGGATCAGATCGTATCTCGAAAATGATGGACCGCCTGGGCCTTGAAGAAGGTGAAGTGATTCAGCACTCGATGATCACCAAGTCGATTGAGCGAGCGCAGAGAAAAGTGGAAGAAAACAACTTCGGTATCCGTAAGCGACTTCTCGAATACGACGATGTGATGAACTCTCAGCGTGAGGTTATTTACAAGCGAAGACGTCACGCCCTCTTTGGCGACAGACTTCAACTCGATATCGAGAACATGTTCCAGGACGTAGCCGAAGCGGTTGTGCGCGGAAATTACGACACCAAGGATTACGATAATTTCAAGCTCGAGACCATCCAGTACTTTGGAATGGACGCGCCCTATACCGAAGTAGAGTTTACTTCGAAGAAAGCCGATGAATTGATCAGTGGACTGTACCAGGCCGCCCGCAATAGGTACAATACCCATATGGAAGTGATGGCTAACCGAGCGCTTCCAATCATTAAAAATGTGCAGGAATCGCAGCCGCAATTTGAGAACATCGCCATTCCATTCACAGATGGATCAAAAGCGATGCAAGTAGTCGTAAACATCCAGAAGGCACTTGACTCTGAAGGAAGCGAAATGGCCCGCGTTCTCGAAAAATCGGTAACCCTATCGATTATCGACAACGAATGGAAAGAGCACTTGCGTGAAATGGACGACCTGCGTCAATCGGTTCAGAACGCCCGCTTTGAGCAGAAGGATCCACTCTTGATCTACAAGTTTGAGTCGTTTGAGCTGTTTAAGAAAATGATCGGTCGCATTAGTTTTGAAGTGATCTCATTCTTGAGCAAGGCAGGACTTCCCGAGCGAAAAGACGAAGTGAGAACCACTTCTCAAACTACCATGGTTCAGGACGATTCGAAGAAGCTCCAAACCAGCCGCCCAGGCGAAGACTCACCTGCACAGCAGGGCGGTGGAAACCGACAGCCACAAGCTCCGCCCCCACCGCAGAAAGTTCAACCAGTAAGGGTTGAGAAAAAGGTGGGACGAAATGACCCTTGTCCTTGCGGAAGCGGAAAGAAATACAAACAGTGTCACGGTAAAGCCGTATCGGCATAGAACGAACAAGCCCTCGAGTTAATCGGGGGCTTTTTTTAAGGGTATTTTTTCAATCTGCACCAACACAACTTCGTAATTGACTACCAAATACTCGATACCCGAATAAGGAAGGCACCGTTTGTAACATTTAAGGTATCCCCCGTTCGCCTAGTCTCACCTTAAAATTGAAGGTGCCCTTGAAGCTCCCAAATTCATCTGTGTTTTCTTTATTCCTTGGATACATTGTAGAAACATTCAAAGTTCCTGATATAAGGTCATCATACACATCATAATTCGCACCCGTCCAATTAGCAACAAATGGTGAACATGAGTCTGCGTAATTCGGGTTTGTCATATCTATACTTCCAGTGAAAGGCTCCATTCCAAACATCCGAATCGCGACAGAAGTACTGGAAGGACAGTGCCTTCCACTAAGCACCATGTAACCACTCTGCTCATCATCTTCTAACAAAGGTGTATAGGAAAACAAGAGCCCATCACAGGAGAAATGGCCACTCGTATTAAACGGAACGCCATCAATGGTGCAGGAAAAATGATCTGAATTTATCTCGTCTTGTGATGAAGCACTCTCCTTTTCGCATCCTGTAAAGATGCTGCAGGCAAGCAGAAATAGAAATATTTTACCAAAGCTAAATTTCGCCATCACTTTTTCAGTAGATTAAATTATAGCAATTTTTTTCTGATTCTCAAATTAAAAATACAGTCATCATAAATCAATTGAAGAATCTACTAGGCAGCTTTGGTGAAACTTCGCACAATAGATATCACGGTAAAGCCGTATCGGCATAAAACGAACAAGCCCTCGAGTTAATCGGGGGCTTTGTGTTTAACAGTGCTTTTGCATTTTGCGGATTTCTTTTCGACGTAAAAATCGTTATTCAGCGTAGTTATCGCAAGGAGCAATCTCTGTGTTCTTGCTCAGTTGAGAATTAAAAAATTTGCGGAACGTCGAACCTGAACCGCCCATTGGTAATGCGCATGGTATCCATTCTCGCTTCATCGGTAACCGTAAATTCGAAAGTGCCTTTTATGCTCCCAAAAGGAGAGTTATTATCTTTTCTTGGAATAAAATGCTCGATGTCCATGTATCCATCTATGAGGTTTTCATAGAGAAAAATTTCCATTAATTCTTCACGGTTAATTCTATAGTATGGATAACATGAATCGGCTATTGCTGGGCGGGAGAAGTCCAAATACCCTGTAGTATCAATAAGGCCGTCAATACGTATTGTAACGGATTCTCTATCAGGGCAGTTTTTCCCTCCAAATTATGCAATATCCTTCAGGTGCACCTAAATATGGCTCCGGCGAGTAAGAAAATTTTAGACTAGAGCAATTAAATGTGGCATCCGTCTTAAATGGAATCCCATTGAGATCGCACTTAAAATACTCGGCCCCATAAGGGGAACCTATTTCGTTTCGCGTATCATCGACTTTTTCACAAGCCCAAGCAATCAAAACTATGGTTGAAAGAATAATAGTAAGGCGTCTAATTTGTCTCATTGCTCAACGTTTGCCTTAAAAGTACGCAATTTAGATTACTCAAACTGAGACTTGGCTCACGACCGCAATTGCGAATTGTCCGACTTCAACTCGGCTAGCTGTGAGCCAATCAGTGCTAGAGCCAAAACAGTGAAATGACACACTTCCTCGAAAACACTTAAATTTCCAGTATCTGGGATCAGATCCACCCTGAGCGGATTAATCTCAAACCTAAAGTCATAAAACAAAAAAGCCCCCTTGATCATAACCAAGGGGGCTTTTCAGTGCTTTAGAAAGCGATTAATTTTCTTTTCTAGCAATCGCCTTCATCATCTGATTCGATGCGTATAATTTTTCCGGGAGTTCATCTCCAGCTCTGGTGTATCGTTCCCAAAGGCCAAACTTCACACCTTCATAGTAAGTTCCCTGGCTTTCGATCTGACCTGAGCGGTAGTAGTAGGTAAATTGGCCTTCTGGCTGCGTCATCGCTTCGTCTTGATACCAGCCATCCATCTTCACTTCACCCGACAAATAGAAAACTTGATAGTGGTAACCATCATCGGTTTTCTCTACAAGTTCGCCGTAGTACACCGCCGATTTCTTGTTCTTCACTGGCTCCATCATCGCGTTGAAATAGAGTCCCTTCTCATCTTCTCCGCTGGCCCTACCTGTGGTAAGCGCCAAGGAAGCCGCAATCATCACTAAATACTTTGCTCCACGCATAACTTCATGTTTATACAGTCACATACGTACAGAATTCAGAAAAGTTTCGAGAGCAACCCTTTCAGCACCTACATTTAATTGAATTGTATATCTTGGACAAAATCTTAAACAGAAAAATTATGATGAAAAATCTACTTTCAGCACTTTCTATGTGCGCTATTACTTGTACTGCTTTGGCGCAGCCTACTTTAACGATTTCAGATTTGCAAACGGCTTCTGGTAATCAAATTACGAATGCGGTAACCAACTACATGGAAGCTGGCCCTGCAGGAGCGGACCAAACTTGGGACTTTTCTGACCTGCCAGTTCTCCAGAATATGGAATTCACACACCTTACCGCATCAGAAACTGAGTACTTCTCGATGTTTCCAGGCTCCAATATTGCCTCCGTTATGGAAGATGGGTCTCAAATTGGATACTCGAATTATTCAGAAAATGGAATTGAAATAATGGGCTTGGTTCAAAGCGGCGTAGTGATGGACTTCCCAAATCCACGTACTCAGGTTCAACTTCCTATTACATACAATTCAACCTACAGCGATACTTACGTACGTGAGGTTGAACTCGCTCCAGGAATTGAGAACATCGAATCGGGTACAATCGACGTAGTTGTGGATGGGTATGGAACCCTGATTTTGCCAAACGCCACTTACACGAACGTTTTGAGATTGAAGCACACAAACAATGGCGTTTTGGAAGGACTAATTGATGGAGAAGTTTATTCATCGGATCCGTTTACTGATGTAACTTATACTTGGATTACAAGTGGTGTGCCAATAGCCCTCTTGAGCTTTGTAAACTTTGAAATGGAGTTTAATAGCACTACAACAGCCACAATGTATGTGAGCGGTGTACTTGGGATTGAAGACGAGATTCTTTCAAACAATGTGCGCGTTTTCCCAAACCCAGCAGTTGACCAAGTCAACATTGAAATTTCTGTAGAGGAAAATGTAGATACCGAAGTTTACTTATTCTCTCTTGATGGTCGTCAAGTACAAGACATGAAAAACCTTCAGCTCGTACCAGGATTTAACCGAACTACAATTGATGTTCAAGGTTTATCGGCTGGCGTATATATTTTAAAAATCCAATCAGCGGATCAATCTATTGAGCGGAAGCTGACTGTTTACTAGGTCAACCACCCTTCGCGATCGAGCGAACGATACTGGATAGCCTCAGCCAAGTGATTTGTGCCGAGGTTTTCTTTTCCTTCCAAATCGGCTATGGTACGCGCTACCTTTAAGATTCGGGCGTAAGAACGAGCTGAGAACCCGAGTCGGTCAACCGCATTTTTCAGAAGCACTTCACCGGCCTTATCGATATCGCAGTGCTTCTTGATCAACTTGGGCGATAGCTGCGCATTGCAGTGTATTCCTTCTTCCGATTTGAATCGCTCGGTTTGAATAGCGCGGGCAGCTACGACCCTTTTTCTTATCGATGCGGATTGCTCTCCTTCCGCCCGATCTCTGAGCTGCTCAAAAGGCACAGGGTTTACTTCAATATGGAGATCGATCCGATCCATCAGCGGCCCTGAAATCTTGCCGAGATATCGGCGCACAGCGTACTCGCTATCCGGCGACTCGCCTGGTTTGTAAAAATCACCGCTCGGCGAAGGATTCATCGATGCCACAAGCATAAAGCTCGATGGGTAATCGACCGTGATTCGCGCGCGCGAAATAGTCACGACGCGATCTTCCAGCGGCTGACGGAGCACTTCGAGCGCCGACCGTTGAAACTCTGGAAGCTCATCGAGAAATAATATCCCGTTGTGCGCCAGCGAAATCTCTCCGGGCTTTGGGTTGCTCCCGCCACCTACCAAAGCCACATCCGATACCGTGTGGTGCGGATTTCGAAAAGGACGCTGGGTGACTAGTGCTTTCTTTTCTGGGAGAATTCCACTGACCGAGTGAATTTTCGTGGTCTCCAAAGCTTCTTCCAAACTCAGTGGCGGCAAAATGGTGGGTATCCGTTTGGCGAGCATGGTTTTCCCTACACCCGGCGGACCGATGAGAATAATATTGTGTCCACCCGCAGCGGCTATCTCCAGGGCTCGTTTTACATTCTCCTGCCCTTTTACATCGGCAAAATCGAAGGGGTAAGTCGAGAGTTGTCCTTCAAAGGCCTCAGCGATATCTACTTTTGTCGGGCTAATGCTCCCTCCTTCAGTCAGCACATCGATGGCCTGGTCTAAATGATTGACCCCATATACTTCCAGCCCTTCGACTATGGCCGCTTCTTGGGCATTCTGCTCTGGAAGGATAAAGCCTTTGAACCCATCGTTTCGTGCTTTAATGGCCATCGGGAGCGCGCCTTTTATGGGCTGAAGTCCACCATCGAGCGAAAGCTCCCCCATGATCATGTATTCGTCGATCTTTGGTGCCGAAATCTGATCGCTAGCCGCCAAAATTCCGAGAGCCAGTGGCAAGTCGTAGGCGGAGCCTTCCTTCCGAATATCGGCCGGAGCCATATTGATGGTAATCTTTTTTCCGGGAAGGCGATACCCGTTATTGCTCAGCGAAGCTTCTATGCGTTGCTGACTTTCTTTGACAGCACTATCGGGAAGTCCGACAAGGAAAAAGTTGACGCCCGTATCGATATTGACTTCGATGGTGATGGGAATGGCATCCACACCGTAAACAGCACTTCCAAAAGTTTTTACAAGCATAAAATCGGTCTAAGACTCCAAAATAGGAATATGTCTACTTCTCGGGGTAGTGATTCCCGAGAAAGGGTTAAAATCACCAGTCGATAAAATTGACATCATAGGTTTCGACCAAAGGCACCCAAACGATTTCGGCGCGTGGTATAATGGTCCACTTTCCTGGCCGCCAGTACCGGAAGGTCTCTGACTTTTGGAGCAAGACTTTATCAGTGTTCGGGTCTACAATTGTGATCTCCACTTCATCACCATTAGACAATCCATCGCGCTGCGGATATTCATAGTCGCCCGCCATCATCTCATACCAGCTCGGATCTGAGCTCGAATTGGAAATCGAAACATCCAGGGTGTCATCTGCGAATTGCGTGTTGATCAACCGAATTTCAAACTCTACACCGCTAACACTCAAAAATGACGTAAAAATATCTCCATCTGTAGAATTGCACTCCGGCCGACTCGCCACACCAGTATTAGCGCATGTGATAGCCATATACCCGGCGAAGACATGACCCGAAGAAAAACCACAATCGTCTTCTAAACGGTCAACAGCATTTCCCATAAAATCGGGATTGCACGAATTGTCTTCAATTTTGGAATGCATATGATCGATAGCATCCTGACATTCTTCGCAGGGATCATCATCATCGCAACTGTAAGCTGAGACCAAGAAAAGCCCAAGCAGGGCATATAGAAAGTATTTCATCTTGTGCGGGTTGGTTTCCCGTAAGATAGAAAATATCAAGAAAAGGTCTTGCGCTCGATGTGATCTATCAGGCTGTGGATGATCTTGATATGGAGCTCTTGAATGCGATCGGCGTAGCCTTGGTGCGGTACGCGGATTTCCACATCGGCGAGATCGGCGAGGGCTCCACCTGAGTTTCCGCTCAAAATCACCACTTTCATTCCCTTCTTCCGAGCCACTTTTGCTGCTTCCACTACATTTTTGGAGTTTCCGCTGGTGCTGATTCCCAGCAGTACATCTTGAGGCTGACCCATTCCTTCCACAAAGCGGCTAAAGACAAAGTCGTAACCGTAATCGTTTCCAACGCAGGCAATGTGAGATGGGTCTGAAATGGAAATCGCTGCCAGGGCCGGTCTGTTATCGCGGTAGCGCCCGGTAAGCTCTTCGGCAAAGTGCATGGCGTCGCACATAGAGCCACCATTTCCGCATGAGATGACCTTACCGCCGTTTTTCATAGCCGCCACCATGGCATCTCCGGCTTCTTCTATTTTCGAGAAAAGGGTGTCGTCAGCCAAAAAAGCGGTGAGTACTTTTTGGGCTTCTTCAAAGTGATCGCGAATGGCTTGGCTCATGAAATTTCGGTTTGACCAAAAGTAAAAAATCTTTGGTCTGAGAACGGAGCTTAGTGTCCCGATCCACCAAACTTTTCAATACCGCGCTGTAGCCAGTCGGTGAAAAGGTCAATCTCGCCGTAATCCTGATAGTTTGCCGGTTCGATCAACATCTCTTCGTTGTGATCCAAAAGAACGTAGTATGGCTGCGCATTCACGCCGTATTTCAACTCCTGAAACGCTGCCCACTTGTCCCCTACGCGTCGCAGCTTTCGCTTTCGACCACCACCGAGCTCTACCGTCTTTTGCTCGCTTTCGGGCAGTGGAAGCTTCTCATCTACGTAGAGTGAAACGAGAATCACATCATTGGCCAACATGTCCTTGATTTGTTGATCAGACCATACATTCTGCTCCATCTTTCGGCAGTTTACACAAGCCCAGCCAGTAAAGTCGAGCATGAGAGGTTTGCCCTTTTCCTTAGCAAAGGCCAATCCTTGATCGTAATCGTGGAAAACCGGAATATTCTGCGGACCAACGTGCTGCTCGGGATGATCGAGTGCATGGCCATCGCCACCGCCATCACCACCACCGACAAATCCAACTCCCTTCGGACTTTCACTGTACTGCAGTGGAGGAGGAAATGCTGCAATCAATTTCAGCGGAGCGCCCCAAAGACCAGGAATCATGTATATCGTGAACATACCGGTAACCACAGCCAATAAGAGCCGAGTGACCGATACATGTTTCAAGTCGCTGTCGTGGGGAAGCTTTATTTTACCAAGTAGGTAGAGCGTAAGCATTCCGAATATGACAATCCAAATAGCGATAAACAACTCTCTTTCTAGTAGGTGTTTTTGGAGTACTAAGTCAGCGTTTGAAAGGAACTTGAAAGCTAAAGCTAGCTCCAGGAAACCTAGTACAACTTTCACAGAATTCAGCCATCCACCAGATTGTGGTAGTGAGTTCAACCATCCCGGGAAAGCGGCAAACAAAGCAAATGGAAGTGCGATCGCTAAAGAGAAGCCAAGCATTCCGATCATCGGCGCTAAGCCACCCTTCGATGCAGCTTCTACGATAAGCGTACCAACGATAGGTCCTGTACACGAGAAAGACACAAGTGCCAAAGTGAAGGCCATAAAGAAAATACCGATGATTCCGCCCTTATCGGCATTCGCATCGGCCTTATTTACCCAAGAGCTTGGTAGGGTAATTTCAAATGCTCCCAAAAATGAAATCGCGAAAACGATTAACAGAGCAAAGAAGAACAAGTTGAACCAGGGGTCTGTAGCCAATTCAGAGAGCACGCTGGCTCCAAAAATGGCAGTGACTCCTACCCCCAACGCTACGTAGATAACGATAATCGAGAGTCCGTAGAGAATGGCATTCTTGATACCCGCCGCGCGCGTTTTGCTCTGCTTGGTGAAGAAACTCACCGTCATGGGGATCATTGGGAAAACACAAGGCGTAAGCAGGGCGGCAAATCCACTCAAAAATGAGATGATGAAAATCCCCCAGTTACTTCGCTTTTCACCTTTCTCCGATCCAATTGTTTTCGGTTCAGAATCTCCAACGCTAGATTGCACAGAGTCTGCGCTTCCAGCTTTTAAATCGAGTTCAAAATACACATCAGGTGGGAAGATGCACTTTGAATCATCGCAAGTCATAAAGCTCACATAACCGGTAAGCTTGGCGTCTTTACTGCTCTTCTTTTCAATTTTCTGGCGGAATGAAACCACACCTTCGTGTGAGCCCACGTCCATATCGAAATTGGGATCGTACTTGATATGCGGCTCTTCTTCCTGAAGATCTCCTACCGCAGCGAAAGCATCACTTTCATCAAAAATAACGGCTGTTGGAATCGGTGAATCTGGCCCTGCTTCAGGGTCAGACACGGCTGAGTATAGGTGCCACCCTTCGTCGATGGTAGCCGTGGCCACAAAAGTGACTTCGGTAGGTGTTTCATTCTCTAGGCTGAAATTCCATTTAATCGGGTCAAGAATGCCCGACTCGCCGCTGTTCATACCGCTCAAGTCTGGCACAGCGCTGCCAGGTGCTGCCGAGGCAACTTCTCCAGCGGGGATATCAAAGCTGAACTCGACGTAGTCTGGTGGCAAACACATTTCTTCGTTGCACACCATGTACGACAGCTCCCCCTTTACGGAGAAGGCTTCAGCCGACTTTCTTTTAATCTCTTGGGTAAAAACTGCTTCGTTTTCGAAGTAGTTCAGATCCATACCGAAATTTGGATCGTAGTGGGTGATGAACTCTCCTTCTTTTGTCTTGCCAACTTTCTTATAATCCGAAGATTCGGTAAAAATAAACTCGGTAGGAAGTGGCCCTTCATCACTCGGAAGCTCCTGGGCATATACGTGCCAGCCCGCCTCGATTGTGGCTTTGAAAGTCAAAACGTAATTATCGCCTTTTGGCGACATTTCGAATGTCCAATCAACCGGGTCGTAAACCTGTGCTTGAAGTACACCTAAACCGAGAGTAAAAGTCGCCAGAATCGCGACGAAGAATGCTTTGAAATTCAACATTGAATCCGCGTATAAAATGAGCCCGTAAAGCTACTGAATTTGATAAACTAATGCAGAGATTCAAAAATCATTCTTGTAAACCCAATCACAAAAACTCGACTTCTTCGCCTTCTTTTAGTTTAAATTTCTTTCGGATAAAACCGACGATGGCATAAATGAGAACGGTGTCGAGCAGGGCGCAAATCACTTTAAAAAACCAACCATCGCGGATGTATTCGAAGAGCGTCTCGGCAGGAAGCACGCCAACGAAAAGCACCAAAACCACCAAGGTAGTATCCACAAATTGAGAAAGGATGGTGGATGCATTATTGCGCAGCCACAGCTTTTTGCCATTTGTTAAAGATTTCCAAAAGTGGAATAATCGCACATCGACAAGTTGAGCTACGAGGTAAGCGGCCATACTTGCCAAGATTACCCGCCAAGAGTTTTGGAAGACCGTATTGTAATCCATATCGGAAACGGGCGAATTGGGAATGGCATCAAATTGCCCACCGAGCCAAAGGATAAACAAGACGAAAATGGAAGCAAGGAAGCCGACATAGACCACGAGATTGGTTTTTCGCCGACCGAAAATCTCAGAGAGTATATCGGTGATTAAGAAGGTGATGGGATACGGCAAAACTCCCGCAGAAATAACGAAGACTTTAAAACCCAGATCAACCGTCACGAATTTGTTGGCCACCAAGTTGCAGGCGACAAGTGCCGTCACGAAAAGCCCTGCCAAAGCCATGTAGAGATAAAACGCCTGCGATTTGATGAGCTTCTTATCCATGCCATTCGAGTTTATACAGTCGCGTGGCATCATCGCCCGGGATAAAAGCCTTGCTCATCCGGTATCCGCAAACCCAAACCACATCATCTTTATAGATCAAAACCCAAACCCGCTTCTTTTCAGGAACCGATAATTTGAGATCAGTAAGCAAGTCACTCACCTTTTTTCGTCCTTTCATTCCCTTCGGGAATATCGCGTCGCCGCTTTTCCACGGTCTCAATTCTAAAGGTCCGTCGAATTGATAGGCATCCAAAAGTATCGACCCCGTTCCGCTCGGCATTTCGCCTTGTTCTGCCCTAGACCATTTCAAATGGGGTACAGCATTCTGTTCAACCGAAGGGAGTTCAAAATTGTATTCTTGATTTTCATCGAAGGGTTTTGTCTCCACCACATACTGACTCCGATCGCGGTATATTTTGACATCACCTTCTTCGATGTAACGCCCCGGCTGACTTGAAGCCAAGTCACGAGCTGCTTCGACGCTTTTAAAAGACAATTCCCATTCAGCGAAGACATATTGAGCCAAAGCTGGAGTCTCGATGAGTTCATGGAATTCTTGCTCTGGAATGAAAATCAAATCGCCCGATATTTTCCAAGAGTCGATTTTACCTTCTGCTAGTGAAACGATTAAGGCATCAGCATCCGCCAAGTGCCCAATAGAAGCTTTCACTTGGTCAAGCGCCTGATCTTTCAACCCACTCAGCACAGGGAGAATGTTGTGTCGAATTTGATTTCTTAGGTACTTGTCCGTTTGGTTAGAAGCATCTTCTCTCCAAGGAGTTTCATTTTCAACGGCATAGGCTTCAATCTCTTCTCTACTGGCTGAAAGAAGTGGACGAATGACTTCTGATGTAATCTCCGGAATCGATTTCAACCCCTTCAGTCCACTACCTCTGATCAGATTGATAAAAAAGGTCTCTACCAGATCGTCGCCGTGGTGAGCCGTCGCGATAAAATCCAAGTCGCGCTCTGTGAGCAAACTCCGAAACCAACCATACCTGAGTTGGCGGGCTTCCAATTGCACATTCCGGCCTTTGGTGATGACGGTCTTTGTTGTGTGGCATACAAGGCTTCGATCCCGACACCATTTTTCCACGAGATCTTGATCGGCATCGCTATCTGCTCCGCGCAGGCCGTAGTTCATATGCGCGACTTCAAACTGGAAGTCAGATTTTGAAAACAAGTGGAGCAACACCATGGAATCGACTCCACCGCTTACCGCCAACAAAAACTTGGAATTGCTTATTTGATCGTGTGCTCGAAAGAAATCGCTGAACTTATCCCACAGACTCATGATCGTGAGATTTTTGAGCGATGATGTCCATTAAGGCGTGGGCCTTGAGCAAGCATTCTTCGTATTCTTTTTCGGGTACTGCGTCGATGGTAATGGCCGATCCCACCGATAGACCAAGCGCACCAGTAGCCGAATTGTAGAGCATGGTTCTGATCAGAACATTGAAGTCGAAATCGCCGTTTGGCTCCATAAATCCGAATGCGCCGGAGTAGACACCGCGCTTAAAACTCTCCGTTTCTCCTATGATCTGCATGGCGCTCACCTTAGGCGCTCCGGTCATAGATCCCATCGGAAAGCAGGCCTTGATCAGGTCCCAGGAGTTTTTCCCAGCATCCAACTCACAAGAGACGGCGCTCACGAGATGGTGCACCGTTCTGAACGTCTGAACTCCAAAAAGTTCATCCACACGCACGGTGCCGCGCTTCGCTACCCGCGACAAATCGTTTCTGACTAGATCGACAATCATCACGTTTTCGGATTGCTCCTTCTTATCTTCTCTCAAGTCATTTTTGAGACTCAAGTCTATGATGGGATCTTCGCTGCGCTTCTTCGTACCCTTGATAGGCTGCGAAATAACGTGCGATCCGGTTCGCTTCAAAAACCGTTCAGGAGAAGCCGACATCACATAGAATTCATC
This sequence comes from Bacteroidia bacterium, assembly GCA_030427905.1. Taxonomy (GTDB): domain Bacteria; phylum Bacteroidota; class Bacteroidia; order Flavobacteriales_D; family Cryomorphaceae; genus CBDDKU01. Next base: position 894,522 of record JAUICL010000001.1, on the reverse strand, counting down.
AAACTTGGCAAAGACCGAAAATGGCGCTTCCGTCTTTTTCTGCAGATCGATAAAGTATGTGTGCGGGTCAAAGCTCAGTGAATTGCCGCTGAACTGAATGCAGTAATTGGCTTCGTAAATGTCACCTTTTTTCAAGTGGTCCTTGATACGGTAGGCCTGCTCCAAATATCCGTCCCTACTGGTCTGTGGATCAAGCGACACAGGTAAATTCTGGTTAAAATTTGGAACGGCTCCATGAGCCACTTGAATCAGTTCTAGAATGAGATCTGAATCATCAGATTCCAATTCCAGTGCACCATCAGCAAAACTGATTTTCACCTGAGGTTCAAAAAAGGATGCTTCCGGAGCCTTGATCGGATCCGTATTAATGGAACTCAAAGATTCGAGATCGTTCTTCAAATCATACCCCAAGAATCCCATAGCCGTGGTTTCTAGGCCACTCTGGTAAGATTCGAGTCTATCGAAAGCTCCCTGTGTAGTACTTAGCGAAATAGACGACTTAGATCCGAAGCCTGCCTTAAACTCCTTTTTGGATGTAATGTAGAATGCGAAATGAGTGAATCGCGCAGACCAAATGACCAGATTCTCTAATATGTGGTCGTGATCTATGCGCTCGATTCTTTTCACCGTTCCAATTTAGAAATTATTGGGTCAATCTCAGAGTCGCTCTCTGATCATTGATTCACAAGCACTCACCCACATTGGGTGGTCATTCAGACTTTCAACGAGTTGTACTTTTTCGCCACCGTGAGCTTCGAAAATCTCTTGATACTCATCGCCGATCTCAATGGTAGTTTCCAAACAATCAGCAACAAAAGCAGGTGAGAAAACCAAAAGCTTCTTGGCTCCCTTCTTTCCCCACTCTTCAACCACTTTGTCTGAGAATGGCTCCAACCACTCCTTATCTAATCGCGACTGGAAACAAACCGTATAATCTTCTTCCTTAATGCCGAGTTTCTCAGCAATCAACCGAGTAGTAGCGTAGGAAGTAGCTTTGTAGCAAAATCTATTTTCGTCGTTGATCTCCTTTTCGCAATCGTGGTTGTCGCACTGGCGATCTTCGTAGACCTTATCGACCTGCCGTACGGGCAATCCGTGGTAGGAAAAGAGAATGTGATCGTATTCACTCAAATCGTACTTCGACGCCCGATCCACCACCGTATCAATATATCCGGGGTGATCGTAGTACTGGCTGATCACTTTCAACTCGGGAATAACGTACCAGTTTCGGATCAAGCGCATGGCCTTCTCTAGAGCTGATCCCGTACTCGCCGATGCGTATTGTGGGAAAAGCGGTAGAATGATGACCTCATCATAACCGGCCTTTTCCATCCGAGCACAAACTTCATCGAGCGATGGCTTGCCGTAGCGCATAGCCAATTCAAAGTGAACATTATCACCAGTGAAACGCTCTTCGAGGGCCTTGATCAATTTGTGTCCATAAACCAATAGCGGCGACTCCCCGCCTTTGAGATCGAAAAGCTCTTTGTAAATCTTGGCAGACTTTGGCGCTCGGAAAGGAACGATGATAAAGTTTACCAGGAAGAATCGGCCCAAAGGTGAAATATCGATCACCCGGGGGTCGTTGAGAAACTCGGTCAAATATCTGCGTACGTCAGATGTTTTGGGACTGTCGGGAGTACCCAGGTTGATTACAAGAACGCCTGTCTTTTTTGCCATAGAAAGATTAAATATTCAATGGCCTGTTGTCTGTAGCGGCAAGGGCTGCTTCTTTTACTGCTTCTGCATACGTCGGGTGAGCGTGGCTCATGCGCGAAATATCTTCGGCGCTGGCGCGGTACTCCATAGCCACAACGGCTTCGGCAATCAAGTCGGCAACTCGAGCACCGATCATGTGTACGCCAAGCACTTCGTCAGTTTCCTTATCAGCGAGAATTTTAACCAACCCATTGATATCTCCACTGGCTCTTGCTCTTCCAAGGGCACGCATAGGGAATGAACCAACTTTATAGTCTTTCCCTTCGGCTTTGAGCTCTTCTTCGGTGTACCCGACGGCTGCTACTTCAGGCCAGGTGTAAACAACACCCGGAATGAGCTTATAGTTTATATGCGGTTTTTGACCAGCAATAACTTCTGCTACAAAAACACCTTCTTCTTCGGCTTTGTGTGCGAGCATAGCTCCTTTTACAACATCGCCAATGGCGTAAATGCCAGGAATATTTGTTTGCAGGTGATCATTGGTTTCGATCTGCCCACGTTCGTTCACTTTCACACCAGCCTTTTCAAGTCCGAGACCATCTGTGTATGGCTTTCTGCCTACAGAAACCAAGCAGTAATCGGCTTCAAAAACCACTTCCTGATCTTTCTTATCAAGGGCGGTCACTTTAATGCCTTTGCCTGTGTTCTCTACTTTTTGAACGCGGTGATTGTATTTGAATGTGAATCCTTCTTTCTTAAGTACCTTTTGGAGCTCCTTACCCATGGTGCGGTCCATCGTCGGGATGATCGAGTCAGCGAATTCGACAACGGTAATCTCTGAACCGAGACGCGCGTATACAGACCCGAGCTCCAACCCGATTACTCCACCACCTACTACTACGAGTTTCTTTGGAATCTCTTTGAGCTGAAGGGCTTCTGTAGAAGTGATGATTCGATCTTTGTCTGGCTCCATTCCCGGGAAGAAGTTTGGCTTAGAACCCGTTGCGATGATGATGTTTTTTCCTTGAATGGTTACGTCGCCATCGGCTGTGGCCACTTTCACGGTATCCTTCGACTCAAAAGTACCCAGACCGTGGTAGGTGGTAATTTTATTCTTGTCCATCAAGTAAGCCACTCCCGAAGTGGTTTGATCGACCACCGACTGCTTGCGCTCCATCATTTTGGCGAGGTCAACTTGAAGATCTGATGTATTGATTCCATGGTCGGTAAACTCGTGTTTGGCCTTAAAGAAGTGCTCTGATGAGTCTAGGAGAGCTTTGGAAGGAATGCAACCCACGTTGAGGCAAGTACCCCCAAGTTTGTCGTATTTCTCAATGATTGCCGTTTTAAAACCAAGCTGTGCTGACCTTACAGCGGCAATATATCCACCTGGTCCCGATCCGATTACGATAACATCGTACTGTTCCATGAATTCAATTCTTGTTTATGGCTGCGAAAATACGAAAGAAAGGGACTGATTTGCCCTTAGTTTTATCTATTGAAACGAAGCGCGTATTGATGAAATCAATTTGATCTATCTGAAGAGCACCATCTTCCCAAACGACTTGGTGAAATACTGGGATGCTTCGGTTTCATTCAAATCGATGTTTTCTCCATTGAGCCTAGCAAAAACCCGATAGAGATAAACGCCATTTGCGAGCCTGTCACCATAGTTGTCTCGCCCATCCCATCGGTATTCTGAGAAATTTCTCCCAATTCGGATTGGTCCAAATTCTTCGGCTGTGATCTCTTTTACCACCTTTCCGCTGATCGTCATAATTTGAATCATAAACTCATCGGGTACCTGAGATCCGGTAAGCGTAAATACAAACTGGGTACTCGTTGAGAATGGGTTTGGGTAATTCAGTACTTCGGTAATCGTCGATCGATTGATAACTTCAAATTCGATTTGGTAATCGGTATTTCCAGATGGATTTCCGGATTTATCATTGGCCTGCACCAGAAGTTTGTAGGTACCATCCTGCTTCATCCCTGGCTGGAAGTCGATCTTGGCTCGGTTGTTCTGGTCCATGGCTGGGATAAAGGTCATAGATTGGTCGGGTGTCGAGTTGCCGAAATAGTATCGCTCCAAATTTCCACCCGGGGCAGCTAAAAACACCTTAAACAAAGCCGTGTCTGAAGGTTCATCCATAATCAAAAACGGATTCTCGTCCTTGAGTGCAATTCGGATCATAGCGCTAGGCGAAACCACCTCACCATTTATAATATGTATCCCGTCGAAGGTGACATCTAGAATCGGGTTTTGGTTATCGACGGTGACGTCAAACGGAATTTGGATCAAGTTGTTAAAGTGCTCTTGCTCGAGCTGATCGTACTCCCCGGTAGCCGGATTTTCTGGGTTTACTTCCACCCAAAGCGAGTTTGCTCCCGAGAGGTAGCGAGTATCGAAGTAAACGGTGTCGATCAGGGATTGTCCGGCTAAAAGTGGAGCTTGTCTAGGGTAATCAATATCGATCCGATTTCGCTCGGAATCTTCGATCCAATAATGGACGAGAAGCGAGTCCATATCCACGTCAGAAATATTGCGGATAGCGACAGAAACCATTCCATCTTCCCCCGCTTGCAGCGTTTCACTTTCAAAAACGTAGTGAGAATTTGGGTCGATGGCCGCTTCGGGAGCCGGCTGAAATAGCACATGCCATCGGTCGGTTTGCTTTGGCGTTTGAAAGACTTCATCAGTGTGGTACGATTCCAGAAGGAGGTAGGGGAAGTTTTGACCGCTTAGCAAATCATCGAGCGCCAAGTCACCGTCATTTTGCGTGTACTGGCCCAATTCTGTTTCTACACCGTTTGATCCAACTCCAGAAATTACAATCCGCGATTCATCTGCCGTTTCATCCACATCTACCGATCTCATCTTCCAGGAAGCCGTTTCCCACGAGAGAGCCGGACCAATTTTTCGGGAAGAAAAATAACCCGAAGAACCGCTTCGCGGCAACTCTACCTGCAGATTGATGACTTGATCGATCTGAGTGGCGTATTCTTCAAAAACGAAATCCAGATTTCCCTTTTGAAAAACCATGGAAAATGGTACTTGATCTGCCGATCCTTCGGCGCCAACCAACTGAGCCCCATTCTGCGCGAACGCTTCGCTTAGGCCAGTTCCTGGCCAGTTTTCGTAATCGACATACCTTGATGTATAAACCAACACAAAGTGACCGTCCGGAATATCGGAAGATGAGAGAAAGTTTGCCAAGGCTTCGAGCTGAGTTGGGTCATTTTGTCGGTAGATAAAAAAGTACTCCACCCGAGCTCGGCAGCCACCACCCGCATTGTCATTGATGTTACCAAAATCGTTGTCTGGATTTTCGCTTCCGAACCTGGTACCCCAAGCTTCAAAACTCACAGGATCAAATACCACCACATGAATTGAAGGGAAGCTGTAGCACACGCCGTACTCCACTTCGTCGGTTCCAAGCACTACATTATTCTCATTACTCACACTATTTCCCAGTACATTGCTTTGGAGCGTTACCGTACCTGACTGGAAGTCAAAATCCCGTTCTTCGCGATCGATTTCGATGCTACTTAGGGTATTGTAATCGAACTGGTATAGGTGGTCCTGTCCCCAACCCTGCCTATCGGGGATGTATTGAAAACTACTATTTCGCCAAACCCAGTCTTCATCGGCAATTTCGGCACAGCGCCAGAAATACACAATGCTATCGGGATAGACTACGCTGGGGGTCCATTCCACCACGCCACCAGTCTGAGTGACATCGATCTCCTGAAAATACGGGCTATTGAATGTATCGACCGTGTCAATTTGAATGCGATAGGTACTCATGTCGGCCAAGGGATTTCCAGTAGCCGCCTTGAGCGTGACTTTTGGAGATCCTACCACGGCGTTGTTTGCTGGATAGATCGGCACCACTCCCCCATTCGAAACCAAAAGAGTTTTGTTGAGCACCTGGTTGTTGATCGTCTCATTACCATTGTACTCGGGAATGGTGTTTTGCGGTAAATCCACATAGGCATTAAAACTGTGTAGCCCAACTCCGTACTGTGGATTGAGCCCCACCCTGAAGGTTATGGTATCGGTGTGGAGCGAGCCATTAATCTCTCCTGTAAACACACCATTTCCGATCCCTTCGGGAGCTGAATGCTCGATGGTTACACTCACCGGCTGATTGGTGCCCCGAGCCAGGTTTTGAACAATCACACTCACATCGAAGCTATCGACTTCATTGGTAATCACTTCGGGGGTGAAGAAGATATTCTGCGGTTTTATCTCCAGATCGGGTAGCGACCAGGATGGAATTTTAAGCGATGGATCGCCCTGAAGGGTCATTCCGTAGCAAAGGTTCTTTCGCAAAACGGTATTGGAAGCGGTCGATAAGCAAGAAGCCTGCATATGGCTACCCACCGAGTTTCCATATCCCAGCACAGACAGCTGCTCATAAAAATTGAGACTAAAAATCTTTAGGTCGTTTTCATACCCCTGCACCGAAGATGAGATAAAACCCATGACACCCTTATCTTGAAGAATGGTGTAGCGCTCCATGATACTTACATTGGTACCATGGATATCTCCACTATAACACCCGTTGGCCAGCAAAAAGGGATAACGTCCATTCCAATTGTAATTCTCTGGATCGTCGATCGATTGATCAAATCCATCGGCACTCGAGTGGCTGAAGAAGGTCATCAATCCGACTCCTTCGTTTTCGATCAGGTGAGCCACTTCTTCTGACGCGTTGATCTCAATGGGCGCCAGTGAAGTTTTCAAAAACGTATGCACTTCTGCCCCATAGCTCGAGTCGGCGGCTATAGAACCGTAAGTAGCCAGATAGCTCGCCATCCGCTCTTGCTCCCCACCGCTATTTCCACCGCCGAAGTGAAGTACATTCTTCTGCCACATCGCCGGCTCATGTGCATCGTGTTCCATCACTTTACTCAGGTACCACTCCACTTCTTCGGGGGTGCGGGCACTCAGACGCCCAGTTTTGAGCGTGGGCACCAGCGGGTTTCCGCCAATGGGAGCTGTTATAAAGTTGTCGCTGGCTGGATGCCCCAGGCTGGGGACAAGATTTTGTGCATAGCGTTCGGCATTATTGCGAGAACCAGTCGGAGAGATACTTTTGCCCAGAAGGAAAAGGTATTGCGGCGGATTTGACCAAACGCTCATCAGATGAGCCGCAAAATTGCGGATGGCCAAACCGCTTTTTCGAACGCCATAGCCAAATTGATCGTAGATCTCTTCCACATCCACCATCACCGTATTCAAAGAGCCTTGCTTGTATATTCGGTATTGTTCAGCACTTTCCCACAGCGCACTATGAGTCACGATAAGAAAAGCCGAATCAATCTGCGATTGACTAAAGTCGGTAAATGTGCCCGACTGCCCAGCCGGGATTATCGGGTCAATCGATTTCAAATCGGCATTGGTTACAAAGGCACAATCGTAGGCATCCGAGAGCACATCATTGGACAGAATCCCTTTGAATTCACCACCCACTTCTTCCAGAAAAACAAGATGTGGAGTACTCGCCATGGTAAACACACGCGGCATCTCACCTACCACATCGGTAAAAGCGTAGAGGGTTTTGTTCTGTGAAATATTCTGTCTGTACTCGAAGATGAAATCAGATTCTCCATTGACACTCATCGCGTGGGGGTAAGTGAACTGGATGGAGGCAATAGCTTGATCATCTCTCGCAAGGCCCATCGAACTAATGACCGAAAAATTGACTTGCGTTTCTGTATCGCCGATGTACTGATTTAAAACATCGAAGGTGTAATCGGCAGCGCGATAACCGTTGAATCGGTCATTGACGGCGAGATATCCCTGGGTACCGTATTTTATTTGAATGTGGTGGTCATCTCCTTCGCCAAAAAGGTCACTCACACCGAGCATTCGAGCGGTAAGACGCCCAGAAACATCACCTGTTCGGTAAATTCCTGATGAGTTTAGATTGACTTGCCGGTTCGGGTTGGAAAGGGTGAGAGCTGTACTGGCGTAAGACTCACCATCAGAGTACTCAGCTATGGCCACTCTGAAGTTTGGATCGTTGATCGGAGGAATTTCTAAGAGCTGAGCTTGTGTGTGATAGGCTTCCTTAAAAACAATCTCGTCCTTCTTCCAGAAGAATTCCCTACCCGGGTAGTCGTCATAATTGGCGTCCGTTTCCACTTCGTATCGCAGACCGCTTACCCCCGGGGAGATGGTGATGTAGTAGAAAATAGTATCGTTGAAAAGGCTGTAATCCGGATTTCCTTGCTGAGCTGGGTTGTTGTAGAGTAGAGCTTCTTGAGCCCCATCGTTTTTTCTTCCAACTAGTTCGATGTAATCGCTTGAATTGAAAACTCCATCATCGGTCCCACTTATAAAAAGCGGTACTTCCTGGCTATTGGCAAAAATCTGGATATTGTCTGGAGAAACGAGAGAAATGGGAATACCCGCCGCGGTAAAATCCTGGTAAGTGATGCGGTAAACACCGTCTTCATAAACCGGAAACTTGTAGTAAGTCTGGTCGTAATTGATCCACTCGTTTCCAAAATCCTGCCCCTTTGCTACCCACGAAATGATGAAAGCGAAGAAGACGAGGAAGAAATGTTTCACGATTTGTTCTTATTAAACACCTGAAATCTCAGGGAAAATATATTTGAATACAATGCTTCGCTGGTATTCCCTATATCGGTGATAGCGTAGTCGAGAAAGAAATTACCCAATCTCAAACCAATACCCATATTGGGTTGCACACTGAAATCTTCCGTACCCCGAAAGGTGGTAATCCGCTGCATGTTACCAATACCAGCTCTAAGAAAGATACGATTCACATAGCCGAACTCCAAACCTAAAACGGGCTCCACACTGATCGGGTCGGCGCTAACAAGTACATTTCGCTGACCATCTGTTGTAACAATCGCGTTGATTTCTCCCAAGACAGAGAATTTGTTGATATCCGTGCGATAGGCTGCGCCTAGGATGAATTTTGGAAGGGTAATTTCGAGTCCGTTCTCGGGAATATCGTTGTCGGTGGCTTCAAATACGTTCTTCGTTTCTTCGTCGAGCGTGTAAGACCAAGCGTTGTAGGTGGATGTGATGTCTCGCCCTACGAGCGAAAACTTCCAATGGTCTGTTTTATAAGTCGCTGCTAGATCAATGCCGAATCCCCAACTCTTGGCGAAATCTCCGATCATTCGGTGCACCACTTTCACATTACCTCCTACCGATAAGCCTGGAGTCTTCAGATCTTTGGCGTATGAGATCAAAAAGGCATAATCAACGGCAGAAAAGCTCGTAATCCGATCGTAATTTAAATTTCCTTCGGCGTCAATCAGCTGGGTGGTATTGGGAATATCGTCTACCCCAAACCGAATGACAGATAGGGCTATGGTACTCGTAGAGTCGATGGGCTTAGCTATTGCTCCATAGTCGTAATTGGCTATCCCCGCGAAATATTCAGCGTGCATCAATCCTACTTCAAGATCAGATTCGATAAAATTCAGGTTTGCCGGATTCCAATACCCAGCCGTAACGTCATTTACACTGGCTACGTTAGCTCCTGACATACCAAGCCCTCGGGCACCAACCCCAATATTCAGAAATTCATTACTATACTTTCTGGTCTGGGCGTTTCCACTCGTACCAAAGAGCAAGCATGTCGCCAATCCAAAAAAGGCAATCGCACAGCGATTCATCTTCCACATAAAGCCGAAATTAGTTATCGAATCTTTGTTTTAACTGAAATTCACTTAAAAAATTGCACCTGATATGGTTAATTTCGGCCACAATGAATTTTAAATCTCAAATTCCCAATCTTTTCACCCTGAGTAATCTTCTCTGTGGGATGGGCTCTATTTACCTGACTTCCACTGGCAACATGACTATGGCCGCTTGGCTTATTTTGCTCGGAGCTGGTTTTGATTTTCTCGATGGATTGGTAGCCAGGGCACTCGGTGTAGCGGGCGAGCTAGGTAAGCAACTCGATTCTTTGGCCGATGTAATCACCTTTGGTGCAGCGCCGGCCTTTATCGCCATCTTTTACGCTGGCGCATTTGAGCCGTCCCTTGGATTTTCACTTCTTTCATTCGCCCCGCTGATCATGGCCGCATTTGCCGCCTACCGGCTCGGAAAGTTCAATATTGATACCAGGCAGTCTCTGGGATTCATAGGTGTACCCACCCCAGCCGTAGCTATTTTTTGGCTTTCCTTTCCATTGATCATGACTTTTGGCAATCCCGAAGGTGCGCTTTATCTTTTCTATCAAGAGTTTCTCAGCAATCCGGTATTTATATTGCTAGCAGCTCTATTTTGGAGCTTGATGATGGTAAGCGAAATCCCGATGCTGGCGCTCAAGTTCAAATCATTCGAACTAAAAGAAAACCTGTTTAAGTACTTGTTGATAGGAGTGACATGCGTTTTGCTTGCCATATTATGGGTGGAAGCTGTCCCGATTATATTACTTTTGTACCTCGTATTATCGATTGTAGAAAACTTTACTCGGAAATAACATGGAATTTACTGCTGCCATTGACATCATGCCACTTGACGCATTGCTAGACCCACAAGGAAAAGCCGTTACATCAAGCATGAGTAACCTGGGGTTGAGCGAAATCACAAACGTGAGAATTGGAAAGCACATCACCTTGAAAGTTACTGCTGCATCGAAAGCAGAAGCTGAGCAGAAAGTAGATGAAGCATGCAAGAAATTGCTCGCCAATCAGATCATGGAGAAGTACAGCTTCACTATCGAAGCGCTGGCTGAAGCCTAAAACGTCTTTCGCTTTAACTCGAAGTTTTTCCCTAAGTACACTTTGCGGACTTGCTCATCTGCAGCAAGCTCTTCGGCCGTACCTGCCTTTAGAATATTTCCTTCAAACAGAAGGTAAGCCCGATCGGTAATCGAAAGGGTCTCCTGCACGTTGTGGTCGGTAATCAAAATACCGATATTCTTGTTTTTGAGCTGGGCAACGATAGACTGAATATCCTCTACGGCGATGGGATCTACCCCAGCAAACGGTTCATCTAGCAGGATAAACTTCGGGTCAGTCGCCAGTGATCGGGCAATCTCAGTTCGCCTTCTTTCGCCACCAGAGAGAAAATCGCCTCGGTTTTTACGAACGTGCCCCAAGCTAAATTCATCGATCAAGGATTCGAGCTTCATGGCTTGCTCCTTCTTGGTGAGCTTGGTCATTTCGAGTACCGCTTTCAAGTTATCTTCGATACTCAACTTTCTAAATACACTAGCTTCTTGTGGAAGGTAGCCTACTCCCAGTTGAGCTCGCTCATACATCGCGGCTTCGGTGATGTCCTTATCATCTAGAAAGATCCGTCCGGAATTAGGCCGCACCAAACCGACGGTCATGTAAAATGTCGTGGTTTTCCCCGCACCATTAGGCCCAAGAAGCCCAACAATCTCACCCTGCTCTACTGAAACGGAGACTCCCTTTACAACGGTTCTGCTCTTGTACTTTTTGATTAGATTTTCTGTGCGAAGGATCATGAGACAAATTTAGAATTGAATGTCGAAGCCAAGGAGAATACTGAAATTTTGTGTTCGCGGAAGCTCTCGGTAAGTCATACGCCAGATGGCATCGATCCGCATAAACTTAAAGATATTCTCGATTCCGACATAAGCTTCAGCAAAAGGCCGATTATCGAATGAGTAGGTGAACTCGGGAAGCAGCATTTCTTCCAGATTGGCTTCATTAAAATTCCCATAGATGGCATTCACCCCAACCAGCTCACGCCACTTGAGCTTTTTGAAAAGGGGAATTTTGTTGAAGAACAGCCCTTCGAAATGGTGTTCAGCTCGCAAGGACACATATTCATCACTTACAAATTCAAAGAAATTCATCGTGTTAAATGCCCTATTGTTCTGAAAAAAACTTTCATTACCTGCATGCACAAACTGCAATGGGTAAGGTATCGGATTCCACGTTTTCCCACCCTGCAGGGCATAGCGCATCGTTCCAAAAGGACCTAGAGGTATTTTATCTGTTACACTTGCCGTCAATTTCTGGTATCCGTATTCGCCACCAAATACACCTTTCATACCAAAGTCGGCTTTCACATCAATAATAGGCCAAATAGATCCTAGGCTAATGCGGGTAAATTCTCCTTGTACAAAACTTTCGCGATAGGCGAAGCGGACTCCCACTGAAACTTCCGAGGACGTAATATAGCCCAGATCGACAATCTCTATTCCGTCATCCACGGGCTTTTCCTGCTCAAATTCCCAAGCACCACGAGCCGCCAAATCGCGATGTCTGTACTCGAGTGTGGTAGAGAAACCAGTAAACCATTCGCGCTCTGTAAACACCCTAAATTGCTTGTTTAAGATCAATCGGTCTTGTGGGTTTCGAACCGTCAAAAAAGTAACGATGTGGTCTCTTCCGAAATAGTTTGGCACCTGCCCTATGAGCTCCAGGTCTTCGGAATAGTAGGCGCCTACAATGTGCCTTGGCTTTTTGCTCAAGAAATACTGACCGCCAAGCATGTACTTAAATCGCTTGTCTTTGGTGCCGTAAGCTACGTATCCTTCCAATTGAAGATTGGTGCTAAATGCATTGCTCGTACGCAGTCCAAATTTTGGACGCAAGCCCTCAACAAAATTGTAACTCAAGAACGTGAACACAGGTCCGTACTCGACCATCCCACTTTCCTTGTAGCCTTGAAATAGAAAGTTTACAATATCGATATAGGTGCGAAATCGGGGTACGGTCTTCAGGCTGTCTACCATATCGTATATGGCTTGCTGGTTCGTCGTGATCTCCTCGTGTCTGGCTCCTTCCCAATACTGCTCATCCTTTTCGTTGACTTCCGATTCGACCACCACATATTCTGCACCACCATAGAAGCTATCTTCCTTGGGCTGATTGATGACAAAGTCCTGGTAAGTAGTCAGCTTTTTAGCATAGAATCCCGTCGTGGTCTCAGCTATATTGATGTCGGCCAGAATGTTTTCTTCCACGAGCATCCAAACTTCTTTTTCAACTTCTTGGTAATCGTGATGCACTTTGAGATCGGTGATAAAGTTGATATTGGCCGACTCCAATATCTGTGCATCCACTTCTTTGACTGCGTAGGAAGTGTCATTAACCCAAATATGACCTTTGAACACCAGGTCTGACTCATTCTTTGGTTGAAAATCTAGCCGATAGCACCATTTCGAATCGATGTACATACTATCCACAAGCGAATATTTGTAAAAGGCGCCTCCGTAGTTTGAGATTGGGCTGATAAAATTCTTTCCGAAAATCCCGATTGAATTGTCGTAGATGTTGACATCCAGATACATTTGCCCAAGAAACTGCTGGATACTGGCATTGTTTATACCCGACACCTTGGTCGCTTTTATGATCTCTTTTCGGCCGCGTGGCTGACGTTGATAGTAGTAATCCGAGACGGTTTCGGTAAGAAAAAAGGGCAGCGACACCTTCTCGTTGGTCGAGTCTATCCGGTCAAAAATAAACTCCATGTCCTTCCAGAGCTTCCGTTCCATGAATTTCTCACCCAGATTATTCATGTCAAACTGAATCTTGTTGTACGTCTCGTATTCATACGAGTCCAGTTTAGCACGGTTATTTATCGGCTTGTTGTTGATGATTCTCTTAAGAAGAACTTCGGCGGGATCTTCGAAATCTTGGGCATTGATGACCACCTCGCCCAAGCTGAAGGCTCCAGGCTCCAAAAAGAAGTCGATATCTTGAGCCTGATCTCGCTTCACTTTGACTGTTTTGGGCTTGTAGCCTACAAAGGTGGCCGTGAGCGAATCGGATGCGTAGTAGGTCTCTATCCGATAGTTTCCGTCGATATCTGTCGTAGTGCCTGTCTTGGTATTTTGAAAAGCAACATTTACAAAAGGCAGTGGTTCTTTAGTCTCCGCATCGTACACAGCTCCAGCCACTATAGTCTTTTGGGCGAAAGCATTCCCCCCCAAGAAAAGAGAAAGAGAGAGCAGAAACAGCCCTCGAAGGCAAATACTATAGTTTATAAATCGGTTGGAATTCACTGTGTCAATCTCACCTTAAATCGCATTTACCCTTATCATTATTGCCTTCTCCTAACAGCTTCAGATCGCTCTGACCGCTTCACAACTATGCGAGCTATGTGTATGCTGACTTCGTAGAGAATCAGTAAAGGTAAAGATACCAAAATTTGACTTGTGATATCAGGTGGTGTGATGACCGCGGATAGTATTAAAACCCCAACAATAGCGTGTTTTCGGTATTGCTTGAGCGTCTGTGGGGTAACCAAACCGGCTTTGGCCAAAAAGAAGATAGCCATAGGTAGCTGAAAGACTAGCCCACTGGCAAGCGTAGTGGTGGTTACAGTTGTAATAAACGAATTGAGCGTAATGCTGTTTGCCACCAAGTCGCTAACCTGGTAATTTCCTAAAAACTGCACAGAAAGTGGAGCGATAGCGTAGTAACCAAATAAAATGCCCAATGCAAAAAGGAAGGATGTTGCAAACACCACTCCTGTAGCCGAACGCTTTTCTTTCTCCTTGAGTCCTGGCTGCACAAACGACCATATCTGATAAAAGACGAATGGAAAAGAAACGACGATTCCCGCCACCAAAGACACCACGATATGGCTTGTGAACTGGCCACTCATGCTGATGTTTTGAAGGTCGAAGGTATTGGTGACACATAAACTATCATCCATACCCAGCGCACGAGATATTTTGCAGAGCAAGCGGTAGGTGAAAAAATCTGGGCTTTTGGGAGCTAAAATGATCTTATCGAAAACGATGCCTTTGAAGATAAAAGCAGCGGTAGCGCAAACAATAATGGCAAGAAATGCACGTATTATCTTCCACCTCAACTCTTCTAGGTGCTCCAGAAATGACATCTCATTGGGGTTACTCATGCTGAATGCAGAATAAAAATGAAGTGCAAATCTAATTAAAAGGTGTTTGGTAACACTTTCATTAGTAACTTCAATTGCTCGATTCCGTAAGGAATAGCGCAAAAACGCGTCACGTGCAGAATTCGGTCGGGTTTCGAGTTGCAATTCTGTATATATGTCGTATCTTAATTGAACAATACAAGGAAAATGAGCTCTCCCTTCGAGGGCATGACTGAGAAGAAATGATTACCGATACATTGAAGCCAAAAGAGGCCCTTTCCAAATATTTCGGATTTTCAAGTTTTAAAGGCGAACAGGAAAAAATTGTACAGAGTGTACTCGATGGAAAACACACCTTTGTGATCATGCCCACGGGTGGTGGAAAGTCGCTGTGCTACCAGTTGCCAGCCTTGATGATGCCAGGGACTGCCATTGTTGTCTCTCCGCTTATCGCCTTGATGAAGAATCAGGTAGATGCAATCCGAGCCGTAAGTTCGAATGAAGGTGTGGCCCACTTTCTAAATTCTTCGCTAAACAAGTCCGATATACAGCGTGTAAAAACTGACGTGACCAATGGTGTCACTAAGCTGCTCTACATGGCGCCTGAAAGTCTGACGAAACAGGATTATATCGACTTTCTCAAACAGTCGGAGATTTCGTTTTTTGCCATAGATGAAGCCCACTGTATTTCTGAATGGGGCCACGACTTCAGGCCGGAATACCGACGATTGAGATACATCATAGAAGAAATTAAATACGCCCCGATCATCGCGTTAACGGCCACCGCCACCGACAAGGTGCAGCAAGACATTCAAAAGAACCTTGCGATGACCGATGCAATGGTTTTCAAAGCTTCTTTTAACCGCAGTAATCTCTATTACGAAGTACGCCCGAAGAAGAATGTGTCAAAGGAGATCATCAAATTTGTTCGCTCCAAACCCGGCAAGTCTGGGGTAGTGTACTGTCTCAGCCGCAAGAAGGTAGAAGAAATAGCCGAAGCCCTTCAGGTAAACGGGATAAAAGCTCTACCCTACCACGCGGGAATGGACGCGGCTATGAGAAGCCGTCATCAAGATGCCTTTCTCAAAGAAGAAGTAGATGTAATTGTAGCCACCATAGCCTTTGGAATGGGGATTGACAAGCCAGATGTGCGATTCGTAATCCACCACGATATTCCCAAAAGCATCGAAAGCTACTATCAGGAAACGGGTAGAGCCGGAAGAGACGGAGGCGAAGGACATTGTCTTTCCTTCTACAGCTACAAGGATATAGAGAAGCTCGAAAAATTCTTGCAAGGAAAGCACGTCTCAGAAATGGAAATTGGGCGTCAACTCCTTCAGGAGATCGTTTCGTACGCCGAGACTTCAATGTGTCGACGCAAGTTTGTACTCCACTATTTTGGCGAGTATTTTGACAGTGATAAGTGCGGCGAAATGTGCGATAATTGCCGCCATCCCAAGGAGCAAACCGAAGGAAAAAATGAAGTGAAGCTTCTGTTGGAAACCATCATCGAAGCCAAAGAGCGGCACAAAGGAAAACATATCATCAACATACTGACTGGTACAGAAACCGCCGAGATCAAAACGTATAAGGATGATGAACTAGCCCTGTACGGTGCGGGTAAAGATCACGAAGCAAACCACTGGAATGCCGTAATTCGACAAGCCACAATTCGCGGCCTGATCCGAAAGAACATAGAAACGTACGGAACACTTGAAGTAACCGAAGAAGGGCATAAGTTTATCGAGTCGCCACATTCTTTTATGCTTCTGAAGGAAAACGACTATAGCGATGTAGATGATGTAAACGACGGTGCTGCGCGAGATGGAGCCCGTTCGGCAACAGATGCTACCCTCTACAAAATGCTGGAGAGTCTTCGAAAGCAGATCGCTTCTAAGAAAAACCTTCCAGGATTTGTCATCTTCCAAGACCCATCATTGCAAGAAATGGCTACGCAGTATCCAATTACGATGGATGAGCTGACCAATATTGTAGGAGTAGGTGCCGGAAAAGCGAGAAAATTTGGAAAACCTTTTATTGAGTTGATCGAGAAATACGTTGATGAAAATGACATTGAACGTGTTCAAGATCTCGTAGTGAAATCGGTAGTCAATAAGTCGGGCTTGAAAGTCCACATCATTCAGAATGTCGACAGAAAGCTTCCGCTCGAAGATATTGCCAGCGCCAAAGGAAAGGAACTCGACGACATTATCTCAGAAATCGAAGCCATTGTAAATTCCGGTACGAAAATCGACATCAAATACTACATCGATGATATGCTCGATGAAGATGAACAGGAGGAGATTTTCGAGTACTTCATGGAAGCCGAAACCGATGGCATTGATGAAGCTTTTGAAGAGTTTGATGAAGACTACACGCATGAGCAATTGCGGCTGATGCGAATCAAGTTCATGAGTGAAGTAGCAAACTAGGCCAGCTGCCGGATCGCCAAAAGCGACATCAAGCTCGTCCCGATTACAAGCGAATCTTCGTCCACATCAAAGGTGCTCGTGTGCAGGGGTGCTCCGATGTTTTTTGACTTATTAGAAGTTCCTAGCCGGTAGAAGCAAGCTGGAACTTCTTGAGCAAAATAAGCGAAGTCTTCAGCCGTCATACGAAGTGGTAAATCGTGTACATTCTCAGCTCCAAGCAAATCTACAGCTTGCTCTTTGGCCCAGTTGGTAAGCGAATCATCGTTCACTAGACAAGGGTATCCCTTGCGAATTTCAACATGTCCCACGGCTCCCATAGAACTACAAAGTTCTGTAACGAGTTTCGTGATATGATGGTGCAAGTCAGCCCGATGTTCTTCATTCATTGCCCGCAAGGTACCCTCCATCTTCACGGACTTGGGGATCACATTTGTGGCTCCCAAACCTTCAAACTTTCCGATAGTCAGTACTGTTGGGAAATCGGGGCGCGACTTTCGGCTCACCATTTGCTGCAAAGCAACCACAAGATGAGAACCGATCAGTATTGGATCAATCGCCTTATTTGGCAGGGCAGCGTGCCCACCCTTTCCTTCTACGTGAATGTATAATTCATCGGCCGAAGCCATGTACATTCCTGATTTGAATCCTACTCCACCAACTTCCATATCGGGAAACACGTGCTGACCAAAAATCAATTCCACATCGGGATTCTTCAACACACCATCCGCTATCATGAGAGAAGCTCCACCAGGAATTTTCTCCTCGGCGGGTTGAAAGATAATTCTCACCACACCATTGAGCTCGGCTTCCATCTTCTTCAAAACTCCAGCAGCTCCCAGCATGCAGGTGGTATGCACATCGTGGCCGCAAGCGTGCATCACCCCGGTATTTTTTGAAGCGTAAGGCACTTGATTTTCTTCTTGAATGGGCAATGCATCCATGTCACCACGAAGAGCAATAACCCGATCACCTGAACCGATCTCAGCCACCACGCCGTGACCACCGATATTCGTTCGGTAGGAAATCCCCATTTCATCCAGCTTCTCACATACAAATGCAGCCGTCTTTTCTTCGTGAAATGAAAGCTCGGGGTTAGCGTGAATATACCTACGCACTTCCACTAGCCAGTCTTTCTTGCTGGCAACTACTTCCTTAATTGTTTCTACCATAATTAAAGTTCGTTGAAGAAGGACTTATACGACGTTGCGATCATCCGCACCGAGACGTAAAGCATCAGGATGCCAAAAAAGAATTTGACCGCATTTGGAGAGAGCCTGAGGGAAAGCTTGGATCCAAAAAAACCACCCAGTATAAATGCGGCAGCTATTACAGCTGCATATGACAGATTCATATGGCCAGCTTTGTGATAATTGTAGGCGGCCAAAATCCCAATGGGTGGGAGCATTAGCGCCAGGCTTGTACCTTGAGCAGTATGCTGAGGCAATCCTAGAAAATATATGAGTCCGGGAACGATTATGATGCCACCACCGACACCAATAAATCCAGATAAAATCCCTGCGAACATCCCGATACAAACCAGGATAAATACAGTAGATAAATCCATTTTCATGAGGGAGATTAAAAGTCCATCGCTAAAGATAGATAAAATACGCGGTCAAGGACTACACCATCATCTACACCCCATGCCCAATCGAGGCGAACAAAGTACCCGAGAAACCTACTTCGAATCCCGAATCCATACCCATAGACCACGGGATCTTTGTTGTTCTTAACGAGAATTTCAAGATTTCCAGTATTGATGGTCTGACGATTAAACTCGTTTTCATCAGAATACGGGTGTGGGCCTGTCCAGGCCGAACCGACATCACCAAAGGCAATGATCTGGAAGTTTTCAATCAAATCGCTCTTGATGGGCTTATTGTACAAATAGCTAAAAATTGGCCATCTGATCTCGGTATTGATGACTGCAAAACTATTCCCATTCCGGCTATTGGCATAGAAACCACGCATGGGGCTACCTCGCGTTTGAAACTTGTAATTCTGATCGGGATCGAGCGGTAGGGAGTTATCTTCTCTTGGACTCAACCAGTCATCCACCCCACCGAGGTAATGCACCAGTCTTTCTTTTCCGATAGAAGAGCTACCCGCTACGCGATTGGCCCAGACGAGATTTCGGTGAATTTTAGTGTAGTGTCGGAAGTCCATTCCAAAAACGATAAAATCGGTACTGAAATTGGTCGGGTCCTTATAGTATTCTCCCCAAACTTTCCAGCGCATTCCCCTTCGAAGGTTCAATCCAAGATGGAGGGTATTATCAAATACAAACTCTCCTTTCAAGCCCACGTAGTGGTCTCGTGTGCTCGGGGTTTCGGCAGGCAAGCGATCAGTAGCTAGAATAATCAGCTCATCGGTACGATACATAAACGATCCACGCACGCTCAACACTTCGTTGAATGGCCAGCTGTAGCGCAAGGCTCCTGAGTAGGTCACGGTTTCAAATACCGTATTGAATCCTTGGGTTCCGCGTTGCTGTAATCTGAAAAGCTGGAGCCGTTTATCCAACCTTTTGGATAAATCTTGCCCCTGAAGCATCACCGTGTTGTTATCGAGGTTTCCGGCCAATCGGAACCCTCCAACCACTTTGTAGTCTTCGAGCAGATCGCTTGCGGCATACTGAATCAATCCACTCAATCCGGGGTTGAGATTATCCAACCCGGAAATGGGTTGGTAAAACTCAGTCATAAAGGAGTTATCGAGTTGGGCCAACACCTTATCTGTCGTAAAGTTGGTGTTGTAGTTCCTCGCCCCAGGCAGCGGAATGGTATCCATCAAAATGGTCCCATCAGACTGCAACATGCTGTAATCTGACTCCTGAACTTTCGATTCGCCTATGGTAATGGTCTCCTTTTGATACTCAAAGTCCTTTTCCCCTTCAAATTGATAGTCTGAAATGACCACATCGCCTTGTTCGGGTTTCGGTTTTGGATCATCGAGTCGGATGGTTTCAAGGGTTTCGATTCCATCATCAATCTTTTCGCCACCATCATCACTGGTGAGTTTTGTGATCCCCTTACCATCTTGAATGATCACGTCATCATCCATATCACCTACGTAAAACTCATACCCGTCTTCGGTGTAAGTCATAAACCCGTATCGACGTTCATTGGGTTGTGATGAGTAGTTGAGAATATCTACGTTGTAGTTAGTCACCGGACTAGCCGTTGTAAAATAGCGGTAGTGTATGGTGGTATCAATTCGGCTGATCACACTGTCGTAGGTAGCTACATAGCGGTTGTACGTGTCGTCGTACATTCCCCTGAAACTATAGCGAATACTGTCGTACTGGAATGGTTCGTATTCAATAATATTTGGCGTATCGGTAATGCGCTCGAGATATGGAGATCGAGACTCTAAGTTGTACGCAAACACATCGCGATTCTCTCGAAACACCTTCAGCTCCGGATTCACTCTAAGCGTATCGTCGGGGCGGGTGGATGTGAAGATTACCCGTTTCCCATCTTTCGAAAATGTCGGGTCAAAATCGCCGTAATAATCGTTGGTCAACCTTTCCTGGCGATTTCCAATGTTGTAGTATAAATACAAATCTGTCTGACCATTGTCCACTCCCGACAAAATGATCTGCTGCCCATTTGGGCTGTACTCCATCGAGAGAATCTTGTCGAGTTGGAAAAGCTCTCTTTTCGTGGTCTTCTTGTCTTCGAGATTGTACGAACACAGCATCAACTTACCTCGCCATTCTTGCACATACGACAAGGCCTGACCCGAAGGATGCCATTTGATAATGGGAAAACTGTAATCTACAATTCGCTCCAATCTGTGCTCGGCCTTCAGGATTTTTTTTCGCTTACCCGTGGCAATGTCGTAGATGTAAATGCGGTACTGGCCCATCACATTGCTCACGTAGGCAGCATTCATACCATCTGGACTCACTTCAAACTGGGTATAGATTCTCTTCTTCTTGGTTTTAATAGGGAGTTTCTCGAGTTCTATCGGCATTTTCTGAACGTCGCGTACGGCAAATTCTCCCCGATAATAAGCCACAAATTCCTTTGTAATCGTCTCCAGCGACTTCCCTAAAACGAACAAAAATCCGCTTTCGACATTCCTACTGACTTTAGACATGTAGAGAATGTTTGGAAGAACGTTTTCACCGTAGGTTTCGGCTACGTAATTCCACAAGGCATACCCAGCTATATGTGCGTCTTGCCCTTCCAGCCGGTTAAAGTTATCGTAGCTTCCACTCATGATCCCGTGGCGAATTCGGCTATCGACATTTCTGGGAAAGTTTCCTGAGCTGTAGATGATCAATCCTTCGATATACCATTCGGGCAGATTGAGAAGGGTTGAGTTTTTGATTACCTGACGCCAATTCCCGCCATAGAGCATTTGATTAACCAAAACGCGGGCCAATCCATCTTTCACCTGCTGAGCAAACTCAATATAGTCACCCGTGAAGTAGACGAATACTTTGGACCCTACGATGCGCGTTACACCTCCGATATTGAACTGATCATCGCCACTGATACCTACATTGCTCTGTTTGAAGTCGGAATGCGTGTTGTAGACGATAAATTGAATCTTGTCGGACATGGAATAATCGAAAGTCTCTTCGATTTCAAAGATGCTTTGACGTGCGATCTTGCTTACAAACGTTGCGAGCTGCTGACCGCCTTCGTAGAAATACGTGTCATACTCTTCGAACCGGTATTGCTGCCAGAGAAACTCTCGGTACTGCACGCGATTCTTACCAAATTCGTTCTGAGAACCTTGATAAAACTGCGCAAATACTTGCGAAGGCAAGGAGCCGACCAAGATGAAAAGCAGAAGTATTTTTTGCAAGCGCTTACTCATAGAGCGAAACGTAAAGATAACCATTTGCTCCCACGGATAGAAACGGTTTTCACAACAAGATTTACATCTCCAATTAAAACAGATGGACAAGGCAATTCCCTACTTTTGACACCAAGATTTACCGACATGTTGCATATTGAGAAATTCACATTCAATCCTTTTCAAGAAAACACCTACATCGCATACAACGATGAAGGCGATTGTTTGATTGTAGATCCGGGATGTTTTAACCGAGAAGAAGAAGCTGAGATCACTTCGTTTATCGAAGCCAAAAAGCTAAAGCCGAAGGCGTTGATCAACACACACGGTCATATTGATCACGTTTTCGGGAATCGATTTGTGTTTGAAAAGTATGGATTGAAGCCGTTGATTCATCGCGATGATCTAATCGTGCTTCAAAATGCCGAAAAAGTAGCGGAAATGTACGGGATTCCTTTCACCCCTTCGCCCGATCCAGAGATCTTGGATCAAGACTTTTTCGACTTGGGGAATTTGCGATTCAAAATACTTTTTGTGCCCGGACATAGCCCAGGACATATTGCGCTCTACCATCCCGAATCATCTACACTCCTGTCAGGTGATGTGCTGTTCAAAAGGAGTATTGGCCGGACTGATCTACCGGGTGGTGATATGAGCACCCTCTACAATAGTGTGCGAAATGTACTCTTCAAACTACCTGATGAAACGGTGGTTTATGCTGGGCACATGGAAGAGACAACAATTGGCGAAGAGAAAAGGGAAAACCCTTTTTTCAACTAGTCTACCAAGGTCGCTTAGAACCAAATAGGGATTCCGACTTCTTTCGATTTGTCTTCTTTGTCGGACATTTTCGATCTGCCTTCTTGTCGAGAACCATCACATTGATCCGAAAAAGGAACGGGCGGTAGCGCGAATTGAAAACCAAGGTATTCGACTTCATGTCGTCGTACTCGTACATGGTCAGAATTGGCACTTCGACCGAAGGGACCACAAAAACACTTTGTGAAACCTTGAATCCGAAACCAAGTTTGTAGTGCATCTGAAAAATAAAGCTCGTCGGCTCATTTTGTTCCACTGGAATTCCTTGAACATCGTATTCGTATATCGAAGCAAAAGAATAGTCTCCATTAATCCCTAGGCTATTGTGAACAGCCATTGACTTTGACAAAGCCAGGGTGTTGGTCGCATTAAAACTCGCCGTTAGATAGGTTTGCGAAAACGTCCCAATACCATTCACCACATAGGGTTGTGCTCGATCAGGATCATCCAATACAGCTTCGAAAGTCTCTTCTCCTCGCAGCATTTTACCACCTATCGAAAAGTCAACGTAAGAAATAATCTTAGATGATTCGATTGCGTAAAAACGTCCTATTTCTAGAATAGGTCCGATACGACCTTGAGCATTGAAACTCACATCGTAAACCGAATCTGAAGCCACCCACAATCTCGATTGGGTTTGCTTAAGAGGTCTTAGCATGTAGGAAAACCCAGGCTGAACAATCCATCCTTTCTTTTCATAGTTTCCGTAATGCGGAAAGATATCACCATTGCTCTTTTGCATTTGAGCATGAGAATGGAATCCCAGAACCAAGAGCAGTCCAAGAACTGCGACGTATTTTAAACCAGATGTTTTAACCATGTTCGTATTCATCTTGAGTCGCATACGAGAAAAAAACGAAAAAGTTTAAAATTCTATTGCCCGATGCGGCTCAAGATATAGTCTTCAACTTCTTGGCTATCCCATTTTTGAGCAATCTCGTCCATCTCTAGAACATCTTCCATAATGGCATCTTGCAATTTCCCAACGCGTAGCGCCTCGCTATAGCGAATGTGACTAAAAGTGACCTGACTGTACAAGGGCATCCATTTATCGGGGTGCTTCTCATATATTCTTCCTTCTATCTTTTTTCTCAAGATAAAGGCTGGATCGGCTACGAGATCGCGCATTTCGATGTAATTGCGCATGGCGAGCTCTGCGATCGCATCTCCATCTGGTTTGCGCTCCACTTGAAACTCTTCCAAAATCGCATCCCAATTCTGGCCGTGCTTCTCCATCAATCTATCCAACACGGTACAGTCTTCAAACCCAGAATTCATTCCCTGTCCATAAAAGGGTACGATAGCATGCGATGCATCTCCGAGAATAGCCGTCTTATTTTGAACCCAAGGGTAGCAACGAATGATCACTAAATCAGAAAGGGGATGCTCGTCATAATTGGCGGTGAGTTCAGGCATGATAGCGTGAAAGTCTGGAAAAACTTCTTTGAAAAATTGGTCTACACCTTTTTCCTTTTCCATCGCTTCGAAAGAATTGGGCCCTTCGTAGGGCATAAACAAAGTGCAAGTAAAACTCCCGTCCAAATTAGGAAGCGCTATGAGCATAAACTCGCCTCGAGGCCAAATGTGAAGCGCGTTTTTGTCAAGCCTAAAAGACCCATCGGCGTTGGCTGGAAGGAGCAATTCTCGATAGCCGTGTGGAATGTACTCCTGTTGGTAGTCAAACCTTCTCTGTTTTTGCATGCTGGCACGCACATTCGAAAAAGCTCCATCCGTACCGAAGATCAAGTCGGCTGATTCGACGCGCTTTTCACCCGTTTGAGTGTGCTCGAAATATGCTTTGCTGTTTTCGAAATCCACTTTGTTGCACTTCCAGTGAAAATGCGTTTCAACGCTGTACTTGTGCTCAGCCGCATCGAGAAGCTTCCCATTCAAATCGCCCCGAGAAATAGAGTAAATCGCTTCATCGGCTTTCCCGTAGGAATAAAAAGCGGTGTTTCCTTCTACATCGTGTATGATTCTCCCGTACATCGGAATCGCTATGGACTCGACATCTTCGCGAATTCCGAGCATATCCATTCCCTTCCAACCCCTTGTGCTCAGGGCCAGATTTATGGACTTACCGGCCGCAAGCTCAACAGATCTCAGATCTCTTCGTCTTTCAAATACTTTTACTTCATACCCACGTCGGGACAAGTTTGCGGCCAACATCGAGCCAACCAATCCTCCGCCTATTACCAGTGCTGCTTTCATTTTATCTCCTTAAAGTGATTCTGAGAGAATCTTTCCGAATAAATAACAATCTTCGAATGAATTGTACATGGGCACAGGCGCAATCCGAATGACATTTGGCTCTCGCCAGTCGGCTACAACACCTGCATCTTGTAATTTTTTGAACACTTCTTTTCCGTAGCCATGAGTGAGCAAGCTCAATTGGGCCCCTCGTCGGTCGGTTTCCGAAGGTGTAATGATTTCTATGGTAGCTCCTTTCGATTTGGCCACAGAAAGGATGACTTCTTCGAGAAAATTCGTGAGCTTCACACTTTTGGCTCGAAGCTTTTCCATGCCTACTTCAGCAAAAATTTTCAACGAAGCGAGATGCGGGGCCATAACAAATACCGGGGCATTGCTAAGCTGCCACGACTCAGCCGATGGGATCGGATCGAAGCCTTGCTCCATTTGGAAGCGCTTTTCTTTATTGTAGCCCCACCAGCCTGCAAATCTGGGTAGATCTGATGTATGGTGCTTTTCGTGAACGAAAATTCCAGACACTGAGCCCGGCCCCGAATTCAAATACTTATACGAACACCACGCGGCAAAATCAACTCCCCATTGGTTTAGTTGAAGTGGAACATTTCCAGCTCCATGAGCTAAATCAATTCCCACCATCGCTCCAGCTGCATGACCAGCTTTAGTGATTCGCTCTATGTCAAACAGCTGACCGGTGTAGTAATTCACACCACCCCAGAACACGAGCGCCACACTATCGCCATGCTCGGCAATGGCCGCTTCAATATCTTCTTCTCGAATGGTGTGTTCTCCTTCTCGTGGTTTCACTTCCACAATGGCATCAGCCGGGTCAAAACCATGAAATTTCACTTGGGACTCTACCGCATATTGATCACTCGGAAAAGCCTTGGCTTCACAGATAATCTTGTAACGCTCTTGAGTTGGACGGTAAAAACTCACCATAAGCAGATGAATATTTGTAGTCAACCCATTCATATGAACGACTTCTTCGCGTTTTGCCCCAACCAGATCGGCAGCGGGTTTCATAAGGAGTTCGTGGTAGCTAAACCAGGGATTTCTCGCATCAAAATGTCCTTCCACACCATATTTGGCCCAATCATCGAGCTCTACTTCTATGGCATCTCGAACAGCTTTGGGCTGTAGTCCAAGGGAGTTTCCTGTAAAATACACACAATGGTCGCCCGGCGTTTCGGGAAAATAAAACTGATCTCGGTATGAACTCAGCTCGTCGGCCGCATCCAAGGCTTTGGCACGAGAAAGAAAATCATCCATTTTATTGAGGGAATATTAAATGTAAATTTGCCCCCGAAAGTACGGCATTTGGGATAAATGCCCAATCAGAAATTCAATACCTGAAATGAGAAGAGAAGCGTCAGAAGCATTGTTCGAGAAGTCAAAATCCCTATTTCCGGGAGGTGTAAACAGCCCTGTGCGAGCATTTAGAGCTGTGGGTGGTAGCCCCTTGTTTATCGAGAAAGGAGAAGGAGCCGAAATTACCGATGCGGATGGAAACACCTTTTTGGATTTCTGCTGCTCGTATGGTCCACTTATTTTGGGGCATGCCCCCGAAGAAGTCAAAAAAGCAGTGCAAGAGGCTTGCGAGCGCGGCACTACATTTGGTGCGCCAACCAGACTCGAAAATGACCTGGCTGAATTGATTATTTCGAACCACCGCTTTCTCGAAAAAATCAGGTTTGTAAACTCAGGGACAGAAGGAACCATGTCGGCAATTAGGTTGGCTCGCGGATATACCGGAAGAGATAAAATCATCAAGTTTGAAGGGTGCTATCACGGACACGCCGATGGCCTGCTTGTAGAAGCGGGTAGTGGATTGGCTACGCTAGGTACATCATCTTCGGCTGGAGTTCCTGAAAACTATGCAAAAGAAACGATCGTTCTCCCCCTTCACGATGAAGATGCCGTTCGGAAGGCGGTTGAAAAATACAAAGGTGAAATAGCCTGTATCATCATCGAGCCTATCCCTGCCAACAATGGTCTATTGCTTCAAGGGAAAGATTATCTGAGTTTCCTTCGCGAAGTATGTGATCAAGAAGGAATCCTTTTGTTTTTCGACGAGGTCATTTCTGGATTTCGGGTGGGATTTGAAGGAGCGGCTGGATACTACGATGTGAAACCTGATTTGCTCGCCTTCGGCAAAATAATCGGTGGTGGATTACCTGTAGGTGCATACGGAGCAAGTGCTAAAATAATGGGGCACATTGCCCCTGATGGCCCTGTTTATCAGGCAGGAACACTGAGTGGAAACCCAGTAGCCATGGCCGCTGGAATTGCTCAAATCAAAGCATGCCTTAAAGATGGGTTCTACGAAGAGTTAGCTAAAAAAACGACCTACTTTGTCGATGCTATCAACCATTACTCTAGCTCAAAAGGATATGCCTTTAAGGTTTTCTCAGTTGGCTCCATTTTCTGGCTTTCTTTCTCTGACAAAGCTATTGTAAATAGAAGCACTGACATTTCACCTGAAGGAATGGACCTCTTCAAAACTCTGCATCACGAGTTATTGGATCAAGGAATTTACCTCGGACCATCGGGGTACGAAGTTGGATTCATTTCTAGAGCCCACACCGAAGATCAGCTAAACAAAGCTATCGAGGCATTTAAAAACGCCTTGGACAAAACCTTTACGGCGTAAGAACCATCGAAAGGCCAAGCACTAAGAGTGCCCCGTCGACATAAAGAAGGTGATAATGCTTGAGCCTTTTTTCATCTACGCGCAATATAACGTAGGCATACACAAAGGCTAGAAGCTCTAAAATTAGTCCAAGTTTAGGTGTATCACTTGGTGTAAGAAACATCCAGGTTCCAAGCGAAACGAGAATCAAGCTCCTGGCCAGCAACATTGCTCTCTGGTGCCCTAGAAGCATGGGTAAGGTTCGTAGGTTGGGGTTATCTGACTTCGAGTCGCGGATATCAAACGGAATAGTCAATGCTATAATAAAGGTGACTAGTCCGAAACTATGGAGCAGGAAACGACTTTCGAGAATAGGCTGACCCACATCTAAGCGCGGAACCCATAAGCAAACCGCCAACCACACAAAAGCGATCGTCCAAATTTTCAAGTACGGGAGATCTCTCAAAGCCGCTCTACGCCCCCTACTTTTGAAGACTGGATAAGCATAGATTACACCAACCACACCACAAATCGCCATCAAGACTAGCGCCGCGAAATTAAGATAAAACACACAGAGCAAACTACTGATCACCCCGATGAGCCACACCGCCCAGGACACATCTCTGATTCCACTCAAGTCAGATTTTGACAAAGCCCGCTGAAGGTGATATAAAAACACCGTGCCTAAACCGATAGCCATAGAAACAGGCCAGTCGATAAATGAATAAAGCTTTTGATAAAGGCCCGCTGTCAAAGTGAAAGCGCATATTCCGATGAAGAGATTTCCTTGGAGAAAGAGAGCGCCTATGCCTTGCGCTTTCAACTGGTCGTTATCTGGATCAATCTTCCCCAACAATACTGTATAGCGCAATTCCGACGAGTGATCCGAGCAAGCTTCCCTTCAGGGCTTCAAGCGCATGCTTACTTCTGGCTTGCGATCCGTAGCCCAGTGCGTAATCATTGTTCTGATAGTATGCCGGATCAGACATGTGATGTTTTCGAATCTTGACGGTCGGAATCTGGCTCGACAATGCGAAGATTGGGGGAACCGCAAGTGAATACATACTCCCCTTGGCTGCATATCCCGTAATGGCTCCAAGCGCTAAGCCTGAGTAAAACCATTGCCTACCGGTCACCCCAAAACGAGCATCTCTTCTTCCCGTCACATAGGCTTTCATCTCTGGTTGAGTCATGACATTTCCCAACCCTTCATCTTGGGTGTAAATGAAGTGCTCTTCTCCGTTTTTCACAATGGAGAAAACTTCTTCCCGGTCACTACTTCCAGACTTCCACTCCGGATCTCGCGGTGGCAATCCCAATTTATAGTCAGGGTCGTACGCGAGTTCCATTTTTCGGCACTCCTTCATACGCTGGCGCTCACGCTTGAAGTAATTTTTGTCGAAATCGTAAACCAAATTGGTTCTAGACGAATCATCTAAATTAATCACGTCTAGAACCCGTCCGTTCATGAAATAGATTCTAGACGTATCCTGTCCAAAAAGAAGAGATGAGCAGAGAGCCATCAACCCTAGAAGAAAAACGGTTTTTTGATGCATATCTAGCGATCAAAGATAATCGTCTTATCCCCTTCTCAAAAATCATTTTTCATCACCAAACTCAGCATGTATTTAATAGCTTTTAAAATGAGTTTTGTCTGTATATTTGCACCTCCAAAATTTTGATGGTAAAACCCCATACTTATGCCACTAAGAAATTTTCCAGAAAGACATATTGGCCCTCGTGAGAACGACGCAAACGAGATGTTGAAAACAATAGGCCTAAACTCGATTGATGAGCTTATCGACAAGACCATCCCACAGCAGATCAGGCTCAAGAAAAAGCTTGAAATGCATGGCTCGCGAAGTGAGCATTGGTATTTGCGAGAACTGGAAAAATTGGCCAACAAAAACAAGGTGAACCGCACCTACATCGGTATGGGGTACTACAACACGATTGTACCACCGGTTATCCAGAGAAACATCCTTGAAAATCCAGGATGGTACACGGCCTACACGCCTTATCAAAGTGAGATCTCTCAGGGAAGATTGGAAGCGCTAGTCAATTTCCAAACCATGGTCATGGACTTGACAAAAATGGAAATCGCAAACGCTTCCTTGCTCGATGAAGCTACTGCAGCTGCAGAGTGTATGTCCATGTTCTTTGCCATGCGCAAGAGAGATGCGGTAAAGCGCGGAGCGAATAAATTTTTCATCTCAAAACAGTGTTTTCCGCAAACAATTGAAGTACTCAAGACACGAGCTGTCCCAATGGGTATTGAATTGATTATTGGGGATCATAACAACTTCGTATTCAACGAGCAGGTTTTCGGAAGTCTTCTTCAATACCCAGACAATACCGGAAATGCCGAAGACATGCGCGCATTTGTGAACGAAGCTCATGAAAATGGTACTTACGTTGGTGTAGCAGCAGACCTTATGTCGCTCACCTTATTGACACCCCCTGGCGAATGGGGCGCCGATGTGGTAGTAGGAACAACTCAGCGTTTTGGAGTGCCGATGGGATTTGGTGGACCACACGCTGCATTTTTTGCAACGCGTGAAGAGTTCAAACGGAATATACCTGGCCGTATAGTTGGTGTCTCAACCGATTCTCATGGCAAACCGGCCTACCGCTTGGCCTTGCAAACGCGAGAGCAACACATCAAAAGAGATAAAGCCACTTCAAACATCTGCACAGCCCAGGCCTTGCTAGCCATCATGGCTTCGATGTATGCCGTTTACCACGGACCAAAAGGCTTGAAGGAAATCGGTGAGTTTATCCACGAACGAACTTATTCTTTAGCTGGCATCTTAAGTCAACTTGGGTACACAATTGTCAATGATGTTTATTTCGATACGTTGTTGATCGAATTGCCCGAACGCGTGACTAAGGTCGGTATCGAAGAAGCCGCGGCAGAAAAGGATATCAACTTGAGATATTTTACGTCAAATCACGTTGGAATTAGCCTGGATGAGACCATTAGCCGACAAGATTTCCAAGACATTGTAGAAGTCTTTTCTGCACAAGTGGATGAAAAACCAGAATTAAACGGCAATCATGAGACTCCAATAAAAGGCGTTTTTAAGCGTACTTCTGAATATTTGACTCACCCTATTTTCAGCTCATTCCACAGTGAAACCGAGATGATGCGCTACATCAAGCGCCTCGAAAACAAAGACCTTTCATTGACGCACAGCATGATCTCTCTGGGATCTTGTACCATGAAACTCAATGCCGCCAGTGAGCTTATGCCAATTACCTGGCCAGAATGGGCAAACATTCACCCGTTTGCTCCACAGGACCAGACGGCTGGTTATCGAGAGATGTTCGAAGAGCTGAAACACATGCTCTGCGAAGTTACCGGATTTGCAGGCGTTTCCCTACAGCCCAACAGTGGTGCACAAGGAGAGTACGCCGGACTGATGGTGATCAGAAATTATCATATTAGTCGCGGAGAAGGACACCGAAACATTGCCTTAATTCCAAGCAGTGCGCACGGTACCAACCCTGCTAGTGCTGTTATGGCTGGCATGAAGGTGGTTGTAGTAAAGTGCGACGACAAAGGAAATATCGACGTAGAAGATCTCAAGGAAAAAGCCGAAGCAAACGCCGATCACTTATCCGCTTTGATGATCACTTATCCGTCTACACATGGCGTATTTGAAGAATCGGTAATGGATATCACCAAGATCATTCACGATAATGGCGGTCAAGTGTATATGGATGGGGCTAACATGAATGCCCAGGTAGGATTGACCAATCCTGGATTGATTGGTGCCGACGTTTGTCACCTCAACTTGCACAAGACTTTTGCCATTCCTCACGGAGGTGGCGGACCTGGAATGGGTCCTATCGGAGTAGCTGAGCACTTGGTACCGTTCCTTCCTGGCCACAGCGTGGTAGAAACAGGTGGAATGGGTCATACCAGCGCCGTTTCAGCTGCGCCATGGGGTAGCGCTTTGATCCTGCTAATTTCCTACGGCTACATCAAAATGCTCGGGAATGATGGAATCACCAATGCAACAAGATTTGCCATTCTAAACGCCAACTACATTAAAAAGAAGCTCGAAGGCGAGTACAGCATTCTCTATTCTGGAAAGCACGGTACCGTAGCTCACGAAATGATTTTAGATTGCAGACCTTTTAAAAAGGATGGAATCGAAGTAATGGATATCGCTAAGCGCCTGATCGATTACGGTTTCCACGCACCAACCGTTTCATTCCCAGTACCGGGAACCATGATGGTAGAGCCTACTGAAAGTGAGTCGAAAGAAGAGTTGGATCGCTTTTGTGATGCCATGCTTCAAATTAGACAAGAGATCAAAGAAGTAGCTCAAGAAATTTATCCAAAAGACGACAACGTACTCGTTAATGCTCCACATACGGCACTAGAGGTAACTGGTGATGAATGGGAACACAGCTATGCGCGCCAAAAAGCAGCATACCCACTGCCCTACATCGCTCAAGCCAAGTTCTGGTCTTCTGTAGGAAGAGTGGATAACGCATATGGAGATCGAAATCTCATGTGTTCTTGTCCACCTGTAGATTCTTATGAGCCCGTGGCATCATAACCTGAAATTACAAGCCAGTTGCGCTAAAATTCCAATAGAATTCGTTTTCTGGTGGGAAGTAGCGTTAAGCTTTAGTTATATTTGAGCGTCTAAAAATTAAACTAAAGCTTATGAAAAGAACATTTTACCTATTAGTAGGTGGTTTGTTGACTTCTACTCTCGCAATTGGACAGGTGTCAAAGACACACACAATCGAGAAAAAAGGGGTTGATCGACACACCGATAAAACAAGCGTTTCAACTGCTAAAGACTTTAATGATCCAGTATGGGAAGACGATTTTTCTGACCCATCCGTTTGGACCATTGACAACAATGCTGGTAATGAAGACAACTGGGTGATCGGAACTGACGTTCCTTCAGGTGCCTTTGCTATCGACGGGATTGCATCAACCACAGCAGCCAATGGATTTGCACTGTTTGACTCGGATTTACTGTGTAGCGGAAATCAAGATGCTTGGATCAGAAACACAGACCCAATCGATCTTTCTAACGAATCATTGATTGCGATTCAGATGGAGACGTATTATCGTCAATACCAAGGAACTTGTTATATCGAGACTTCTGTAGATGGTGAAACCTGGGGTAATTCTGTTGAAATTCTGAATGTCGGTGTAAACAACTCGACTGACAACCCTACTCTTTTCACACTTACTCTTGATGGAATCGCTGGAAGCTCTACTGCATACATCCGTTTCCGTTACGAAGGTGGGTGTGACTATGCTTGGATGATCGACGATATTAAATTAGCAGCTCCGCCTGCAAATGACTTGTCGCTTAAAGGTGCTTACTACGACGAGTATGTCACATTCCTTGATTTAGATGAATTTCTTGATGTAGACTACGTTCAGCATCTAGAGCATTCACAGTATAAGGCAAACCAAGTTAGACCTTTGACATTCATTGCCGACATCGAAAACACAGGGGTTAACGAACAAACTGGGGTTACAGTAACTGCTGTTGTCTCAACACCCGATGGCACTGAGACTTATACTTCCGACGCTACTAGTATTGCTGCTGGAGAGCGCTCTTACGTTATGATTCCAGATGTGATGCTTGATGCATTTGATGGAGGAACAGGATCTATCGGAGACTACAGTGTTGAGATCTCTATTTCACAAGATCAGGAAGATGAAATTCCAGACAACAACATGCCCATCACCAAATCATTTAAAGTTGATGAAGATTTCATGGCTTCTGACCTTGATACAGATTGGACGACTTACTACCCAACTCTTGGAGAAAATGCGATTTGGGCAAGTCGTGTGATGTTCGAAAATGAAGATCAGGTAAACGCAATTCAATTTGGTATTTTGAATACCGATGATGCACCATCTTCACCAGGTGATGTATGCTACTTAAATATGCGTCGTGGATCAGTGTTGGAAGCGGAAGGAGAAGACAACGAAATGTTCCGATACTTCGACGAAGAAGAAGTAGAATACGTGCTTACCGAAGCTGACTTCACTACAAGCGAAGTAACAACATGGATCACGATGATTATCGATAACGATGGTGTTGATGTAGAGCCAGGTGTAGTTTACCAAGCAGAGCTTGAAATCCCAGCTTTGGGTGAAAGCTACCTGTGGATTCCTTTCTCAAACGGTCAATCAGAATACACTGGACTTTTATTCGACTACTACGAGCAATCAGGTGGACCACAAGGATGGTGGACTTTAGGACAAAACAACCCACACCTTCGCCTAGGATTCAGTGGATCTGTTGGAACTGATGAAAGATCAGACTTAAACTTTAAAATGGATCAGAACTTCCCGAATCCGTCTAATGGAACTACATCTGTTAAATGGGAGCTTCTTGAGCCCGCTAACAATGTAGACTTCTTCATTACAGATGTAACCGGTAAAATCGTTTACAGCAAGAGTTTTGGAAGCCGTCCAGCAGGTGTACAAGAACAAATGAATTTGAGTCTTGACCTACCTGCAGGCACCTATCAATACGCACTACAGATTGGTAACCAGCGCCTTGTAAGAAAGATGATCGTAACTAAGTAAGTCACGCTAACAACATTTCTAAAGTGTGAAACCTCGCTTCGGCGAGGTTTTTTCATTTTAGCTTCTAAAGGATGCGTAAAATTCGTGACCATCCAATAGTCAAATTGAAAAAGAGATTCCCTACATTTAGGCTTCTTAAAACTAAATTAAACCATATGAAAAGACTGTACACTATCGGTATGGCCCTAGCTGTTGGTGCGTTTTCGACGCAATCATTTGCTCAGGTTCAACAACTCGACGCGGAATTGACTCATCCGCTTACGTCTATTAAGAAAGACAAAGTAAAGACTACATTTTCTACTGCGAAGGGAGATGATGAAACAATCATTTACTGGCAAGAAGACTTTAGCAACGGATTTGATGGAATGGGCTCAAACGGAGCTTGGGACACTGAAGAAGATCAAGGAGATCTTTGGTTTTATACATTCCCAGTTGGTTCATCTGAACCTGAAGCATATGATCCAGCTGCTGCTTTGGTTGGAGCTAGTGATGCCTACGGAACGAATATTCCAAACTACTTTGGAACGCGTGATGTTGTAAACTCTCCTACTCGCGACAACGGTGTAGTTATGGTGGATGGAGACCGTTGGAACTCAACGTCAACTGAAGAAGCTCCAGATGGTACGCTTACGCAGAACCCATTCTTGGCCGCTTTGATTTCACCATCGATCGACCTTTCAGGGGTAGACAATGCACTTCTTACATTTTATCACTACTCACGAGTTTGCTGTAGTGGTTACGCCCTTTCAACAGACATCTCAGTTGATGGTGGTGACACTTGGATCCCTTACGATGTTTTCACTCCCTACGGTGATGGAAATGATGATGTGGATATTCAAGTAAGTTTGAACATCTCAGAAGTACTACAGGGTGCTACTGACCTTACTGACGTTCGTCTTCGTTTCTTCTGGAATGGTTCTCAATCTCACTATTTCTGGAGTATTGATGACATCCAAATTCAATCTCTTCCTGACAACGACATGGTTGCTGGAGAAACTTGGTACAATAACTACTTCGATCTTATCGACGATTTCGAATTAGCTGAGAATGCACTCCCAGCTGTAGATTACTACCGTGAGTTCGAATACTTGAACACACCAGACTACTTTACACGTCCATTCGACTTCGCAATGGAAGTTACGAATGCGGGTGCTTTGACACAGACTAACGTTCAATTGAATGTAACTGTTACTAGTCCTAGTGGAGTTGTTTACACTGCATCTAGCGAGCCAGGAGTTTCAATCGAAACTACAGTGACAGATACTTTGATGATCGAAAATGTTACTTACGCTGACATTCTTGATGGTGCGCCAATCGAAGAAGGTGAATACCTAATTGAGTACAATGTTTCACAAGATGAGACAGACTCAAGACCAGATGACAACATGGGAGCTACTCGTGCAACTAACGTTTCTATGGAGAATGGTGATGTACCAGCATACTTCAGAAATGATGGTAACAACTATGAAGGAGCCTATGTTGACAATGGTCAAGACGTAATTTGGGGTACTCCATATGTTTTCACATCTACAGAAGAACAAAAATTCATCACTCACATTGAAACTGTTTTCTTATTTAGTGCAGATTTTGCCGAAACTCTTGCGGGTGAAGTAATCTACTTCAACGTACGTGAAGGTTCTGTACTGGAGGAAGACGACACAGACCCAGAAACGATTACGACTGTATTCTTTGATTCTGAAAACCCGCTTACATATGAAGATAGCGAGTTGGAGTACACTATCGAAGAAGAAGATATTTGGAGTTCTGCCGATGGTTTCCCATTTGTTTGGGCTTCTTTTGAACTTCCAGAGCCAATCATGATCGAAGAAAATAAGATCTACCAAGCTGAGTATCGTATCCCAGCTGCTGGTGGTGGAATTGTTTTCCCACCAGTAACAGGTCCACAAGAGAAGTACGCTTCTGTACTTTACGACTTCGCTGATGGTGCATGGTTCTTCCTAGGAACAAATGCAATGCCTATTCGCTTTAGAACTGCTAGTGGTCCTGATGGAGTTGAAGATTTTGCAACAGTGCAAGATGGAATCACATTGATGCAAAACTTCCCTAACCCATTCAACACTTCTACTCGTATTCAGTACATGCTAGACGAAGCTTCTACAGCAAACTTCGAAGTGCGTGACATTACAGGAAAAGTTGTTTACAACGAAAACCTTGGAACTGTTGCTCCAGGAGTTGTAAACTTCATCGAGCTTAACAAAGGCTCTCTTTCTGCTGGTGTTTACACTTACAGCATCGTTACTCCAGACTACGTAGTAACAAGAAAGTTGACTGTCGAGTAATTCGAAGTCCAAAAACTAATAGGAGCCTCCCGACTTAACTGTCGGGAGGCTTTTTTTTGTTAAAATTTTTCAAATGCCTAGAAAGCAATTCAAAGAATCTCAATTCTCAACCCCCCTTCACTGCTGAGATTCTTAATATTCTCCCATCAAATAGGGAACTAAGGATGTAAGAAAATGTAATTTTTTCGGACTTGTGATCTTTTCAAGAATCACTACTTTGACGGCACTAAACTAAACTAAACATTACTATGACTAAGATCTACCTAGTTGGGTCGTTCTTGGGCGTGGCGTCACTTCTTAGTGCCCAATCTCACGTCCAACACGAGGCCCAAGCAGCGAGTCTGCTTTCAAAAAACACAGTAAGAAACCACTCAAAATCCGCCAACGCCAAGGGAGATGATCCAACAACTGTCTACTGGTCTGAAGATTTTTCGAACGGATTTGACGGTCAAGGCGACAACGGCCCTTGGACAGTGAGTGGCGACCAGGGGAACTTGTGGTTTCACGCTTTTCCCCTTGGGTCTGCAAATGGCTATGACCCCGATGCACCATTGACCGGCGACGCGGCCGCAGTCTATGGTGATTCAATCCCAAACTTTTATGGCGGGCCCACTATCCCTTCTACCACCCAAGACAATGGGTTTATGATGCTGGATGCCGATAGATGGAACTCTACAGCCACTATTCCAAGCGAAACAGGAGTAGCAGCATCAACTTCCAATCCGATTCACGCGGTGCTTGAGTCACCGGCGTTTGACCTAACCGGCGTCGACTTTGCATTGCTGTCGTTCTTTCAAGACTGGCGTTTTTGTTGCAACAACTACGCATGGAATGTCGAGTTTTCTGTAGATGATGGTGATACGTGGATTATGTACGATGTTTTTGATCTCTACGGAG
Source organism: Bacteroidia bacterium (assembly GCA_030427905.1). GTDB lineage: Bacteria > Bacteroidota > Bacteroidia > Flavobacteriales_D > Cryomorphaceae > CBDDKU01. Next base: position 857,363 of record JAUICL010000001.1, on the reverse strand, counting down.
GAGAAGGGAACGTACAAATCACTGGAGAAGCTGGAATCAACATTTCTGATGTGCTTCAGGGTGCAGCCGACTTAACTGAATGTAAAATCAGGTTCGTCTGGGATCCAAACCTAGAAGGAGCTATGACACAGTACTTTCTTCAACTCGATGATATCGCCATTGTATCGATTCCTGAAAACGATGTTGCTATCGGCGGAACTTGGTACAACAACTATTTTGAATCACCTGAAGAAGAAGCAGACGTGGACTATGTGGGAAAATTCGAATTTTGGAATCAACCAAACTACAATACACGTCCGTTCAACTTCGCCGCGGAAGTTGTGAACAACGGAACAAATGTTCAGACTGGTGTTCAGCTTGAAGTAACATTTCAACCTCCTGGAGATGTGGAGCCGCAGATCATACTATCAGCCCCAATAGAGTTGGAAAGCGGAGCGAGTGATACCCTGAGGATTTATGATGAAATCCCCACAGCCTGGGCTGACCCAGTCGACGGAGTTTACACCATCGACTTTAGAGTGATCCAAAATGAAAACGACGCGCGTCCAAATGATAATATTGGAACTTCCAAAACGACCCGCGTATCTTCTGATGCATCTTCTTCAACTGGATCTATCATGGAGAATGATCGAAATGCTTATACAAACTTTTATGCTACACTCGGTCAAGATGTGATCTGGGGGAATAGAATGAAGTTTACTGAAATGGATCAAGACGCGGTAATCACTCATGTTGAGATCGTACTTTCAGGTGCTAGTGCAGCCCCATCTTTTCCGGGTGAGCCTGTGTATGTCAATGTTCGTACAGGGTCAGTACTCACAGAAGAAGGAGCCGATAACGAAATGTTTCGCTACTTCGGTGATGAAGAAGTAGAGTATATAATTGAAGAAAGTGATCTCACTACCAATACGACCAACTGGATCTCATTGGAACTCCCTGTTCCTGTGCCTGTAGAAGCGAACAAAATCTACCAAGCAGAGATGCAAGTTCCCGCTGCAGGAGACAACGTGGCTATTATAGCCCACTCAAATCTTCAAGAACCTGCGGCCGGAGTACTATATGAGTTTGCAGACCCCTCGGGAGGCCCGCAAGGTTGGTGGACCACCGGTGATGCGGCTCCACTTATCAGATTCAGAGTGACTCAAGCCTTGTCTGTAGAGTCTGTTACTTACGAATCGGGGATTAAGCTTATTCAAAACTACCCGAACCCCGTAGTAGGCAACACACTCATTCAATACCAACTTGATGAGACAAGCCAAGCAAAATTCGAGGTGCTAGACATGACTGGAAAACTGGTTCACTCACAAGATCTGGGAATGGTTCCTGCCGGATTGGCAAACCGCTTAGACTTTGACGCCACCCATCTTGCTCCAGGTGTATACACCTACAGCATTGTAACGGCAAACGATCGAGTTACGAGAAAAATGATGGTTGAATAAACCAACTGATTTTAGATTTTCGAGCCCCCTGAAGCAATTTGGGGGGCTTTCTAGTTTTAAAAGGCTATGCTAGTTTTTCCTTAAGATTTCGCATAAACTTGGATGCGTAGACGAAATCGGTGAGCTCTTTGTTTTCAGCTCTGAGTATGTCCTTTTTATCGCCTTCCCACCACTTTTCTCCACCGTAGAGAAACATAATATGATCTCCGATTTCGATCACCGAATTCATGTCGTGTGAGATGACGATGGTGGTGATATTCATCTCTGTGGTCAAATCTTTGATCAAATTGTCGATCACAATAGATGTTTGTGGATCTAGGCCTGAGTTTGGCTCATCGCAAAACAAGTACTTTGGCTTCATGGCAATGGCTCTGGCTATGGCGATTCGCTTCTGCATTCCACCACTAGTCTCTGCTGGGTACAGCTTGTTCTTTCCAGATAAGTTTACCCGTTCCAAACACTCATTAGCTCGTTTGAGCATCTCCTCCTTCTTCATGTCCGAAAACATTGTGAGCGGAAACATGACATTCTCTTCCACAGTCATAGAGTCGAACAAAGCACTGGCTTGAAACAGCATTCCGATATGCTTTCGTATCTCGATTCGTTCTCTCGAATTCATTGGAATAAAATCCTGCCCATCATAAAGAATTCGACCCTTCTCGGGGGTGTGTAAACCTACGATGCACTTGGCAAGGACCGACTTTCCACTTCCACTCTGGCCAATAATCATATTGACTTTACCCTGCTGAAAATCAAATGAAATATCCTTCAGAACCTTCGTTTCACCAAAGGATTTCGATATGTGCTCAATTGAAATCATATCAAGACCAATTGGGTAATGATATAGTTCAACACCAGAATGAGAATACTACTGTACACGACAGCTTGGGTACTGCTCTTTCCAACTTCCAGAGCACTTCCCTTGGCGTAATATCCCTGATACGAAGAAACAGAAGTGATAATAAAGGCGAAAACGAGTGTCTTGATTAGACCGTAGTATACGTGAAATTGTCTGAAATCGTACTGAATACCATGGATGTACTCATTGGATGTGACAATACCTGTTACAATACAAATAAACCATCCACCGAAAACACCGAGAAACATGCTGATGACAATCAAAAATGGAATTATAAAAACTCCAGCAAGCACTTTAGGCAGAATTAAAAAACCCGCTGAATTTACTCCCATGATATCAAGTGCATCTATTTGCTCTGTTACCCTCATGGTACCAAGTTCTGATGCAATATTAGACCCTACTTTACCTGCTAAAATTAGCGCAATCATAGTCGGGGAAAACTCCAGGATAATAGACTGACGCGTAATAAACCCAACCGTGTATGAAGGCAGTAAGGGACTCTCCATATTAGAAGCCGTCTGCAAGGTAATTACAGCACCCATAAAAACCGACATCAAAGCCACGATTCCGAGAGAACTGATACCGATCTTGTCTACTTCCTGAACAAACTGGCGTCTGTAAATAGCCATCTTCTCAGGGCGTCGAAAGACGCGTCCCAACAACATAAAGTATCTTCCGATGTGATAGGCGAGGTTCAAACTCTGGGTTTTTTGTAAAAGTATGGTACTTCGAGAAAGATACAATTCATCAAAAATTTATTTTTTCACAGTTGAGTGTATTCGTAATTTTACATGCTATGAAAAGAACGGCCTACATCGGTGTCATGTTGTTTGGAGTAGTTTTACTTTCAGCCTGTACTACCAACAAAAAGAAGAAGTGTAATACCTGTCCTAAATGGACGTATGAAATTCATACCACCGACCTTTCCAATAAAGCGTGAGTAAAGAAGCGCTAAAAGCGAGGTGGACTACTAAGCTCGATAGTCACATTCCGCGGAATACATCCAGCATTATTGCAAATTGGATTGTCGAATTGGGAGTTGTATTCGTTATTTCGAAACCACGCACCACCAAGTTAGGCGACTTCAGGCCACCATTTAAAGGGAAGCCAGCCAGGATCTCAGTGAACTCCGATCTAAACCCATTCCAGTTTTTACTGACCACCATTCACGAATTTGCTCATCTTGGGTGCTACCTTTTACACGGCAACAGTGTAAAGCCACACGGAGCTGAATGGAAGAAAGAATTTCAAAAATTGCTCAAGCCGTTTGTCGTTTCTCAGGTATTTCCCGAAGAGATTCTAGTGGCTCTTCAATCCTATCTCAGAAATCCGAAGGCATCGAGCTGCTCCAGTCTGAAACTCAATCTGGCAATGAGTAAATTCGATGAGAATCCAGCCACCTTGTTGCTCGAGCTACAAAATGGCGGTCAATTTGAGTTTAGAAACATCGCTTTCGAAATAATAGAAAAAAGAAGAACTCGTTTCCTTTGCAGGAACCTTGCAAACAGTCGGAAATACCTCATCTCGGGATCCGCAAAAGTGAAGCCATTATAAGCCGCTAAAAGCCCGTTGATTTACTACATTTGCATGGCCTAAAAATAGAAGGGAATGGAGAAGGAAGTAGTCTTGAATTCGGAGGGACAATTAAGTGAATTGGCAGAAGAGCTGAAGGGTTCAGAAATCATTAAACTGGCGGGTGAAATTAAATCGAAGCTCGCTCTTGGTGCTAAAATATACAACTATACCATTGGGGATTTTGATCCAAAGATTTTTCCAATTCCAACTACCTTACGTGATGGTATAGTCTCTGCCTATCAAGAAGGCGAAACAAACTACCCACCGTCGAATGGAATAGCACCGCTTCGCGAAACGCTTTCTACATACCTAAAAAACAAGCTCGGACTTTCGTATTCGAGCGAAGAGATTTTGGTTTCGGGTGGCGCACGCCCATTGATTTATGCAGCCTACCAAGCCATGCTCGACCCAGGCGAGAAGGCCGTATTTCCAGTGCCAAGCTGGAATAACAACCACTATACTACCTTAACAAGAGGGAACCAGGTAGCCCTACAGACCACGGCGGAGAACAATTTTATGCCAACGGCCGATGATTTGAGACCGCATATGAACGAGGCAGGACTCATTGCATTGTGCTCGCCCTTGAACCCAACGGGGACTGTGTTCTCGGAAAACGATCTCAGAGAAATCTCTGAATTAATCGTCGAAGAGAACAAGAAACGCGAAGGGGTTCGCAAACCAGTCTACTTGATTTACGATCAAATATACTGGCAACTGTGTCACGGTGAGTCAAAGCACCACGATCCTGTGTCGCTCGTGCCTGAAATTCGCCCTTATACCGTGTATATTGATGGACTGAGTAAAGCCTTTGCCGCCACTGGTGTCAGAGTTGGATGGGCCTTTGGGCCTGCGCGAATTATGGGTAAAATGAAGTCTATTTTAGGCCATATAGGTGCCTGGGCCCCTAAACCCGAACAAGTTGCATCGGCACAATACCTGAGCACAGCCGACCCTGATCGTTTTATGAAAGGGTTCAAGTCGGAAATACTTGAAAGGCTGAATGCTTTTTACAACGGATTTAAAGCACTAAAAGCAGAAGGCTTGCCAGTGGATGTCATTAGCCCGCAAGCTGCTATATACCTAACTATTCAAATCGATCTAATAGGCCGAACGCCCCCTGAAGGAAGGACATTAGAAAATATTGGAGACGTAACCCAGTACATCCTGAACGAAGCACAATTAGCCATCGTTCCTTTCTCGGCTTTTGGAGCTGAAGGCGATGATAAATGGTTCAGACTTAGTGTGGGAACAAGTAAAATGGAAGAAATCAATGCCGTCTTAGATAACTTGAGATCTTCTATCATAAGATTGAATTAGCATGAAACAGAATACATATTGCGTGATCATGGCTGGTGGAATCGGAAGTCGATTCTGGCCGATGAGTAGAACTTCCTTTCCCAAGCAGTTTCACGATGTTTTGGGAACCGGCTCTACCCTGATCCAACAGACGTTTGAACGGTTTTTGTCCATCTGTCCAGCCGAGAACATTCTCGTGGTAACGAGCGACATCTATAAAAGTCTCGTTCAAGAGCAGCTTCCCGACATTTTGGAAGAGAACATTCTCTTGGAGCCCAATCGTAGAAATACCGCTCCGTGCATTGCCTACGCGAGTCATCGTATCAAGCAGGAGAATCCAGATGCGGTTATGATCGTTGCGCCTTCAGACCACCTAGTATTGAAGGAAAACGCCTTTCAAAAAACGGTTGAATGTGCCATCGAGCAGGCCGAGACTTCAAACAACCTGGTAACCCTAGGCATAAAGCCTAGCCGCCCCGACACAGGGTATGGGTACATCCAGTTTATGGATGATAAAGACATAAAACTTGAAGGGGTGAAAAAGGTGAAAACCTTTACGGAAAAACCCGACATAGAACTCGCAAGGGAGTTTATCAAGAGCGGCGATTTCTATTGGAACTCCGGAATTTTCATCTGGACCGTTGATGCTATTCTATCAGCTTTTGAATCGTTTCTTCCTGAGATTAATGACCTTTTCGTTGGTATAGCTGATAGCTTTAAAACGGAAGAAGAAGGAGCTAAAATAGCTTCTGTCTATTCTGTTTCAGAGAGCATCTCAATTGACTATGGCGTCCTTGAAAAAGCGAAAAATGTAAATGTGGTTTTGAGTGATTTTGGATGGAGTGACCTTGGAACATGGGGATCTCTATACGCTCAAATCAAGAAGGACGAGCAAGGAAACGCGGTAGTTGGGAAAAATGTAATGCTCACAAAAAGTGAAGGCAATATGATCAGCGCCCAAGAAGACAAGCTCATGGTGATTCAAGGGCTTGAAAACTTCATACTTGTAGACACACCTGACGTATTGATGCTTTGCCCAAAAGAAGATGAGCAGAAGATCAAACAGATCGTCAATGACCTGAAGGTCAATAAGAAAAAAGAGAAATTCGTATAAGAAAAAGCCCCCTGACAAAAATCAGGGGGCTTTTAGCTTTATTTCGATTGCCTAAAGTTCTAGGCCAGTCATTTTCATAGGTACTACCCACTCATCAAACTGCTCTGCAGTCAGCAAGCCAAGGTTGATCGCTTCCTCTTTAAGCGTTGTACCATTTTTATGAGCTGTTTTGGCAATTAGTGCTGCCTTCTCGTATCCGATGTGCGTATTCAAAGCTGTGACCAGCATCAACGAGTTATCAAGATGCTGCTTTATTTGGCTATGATTTGGCTCAATACCCGAAACACAGTGATCATCAAAAGAAACACATGCATCAGCCAACAAGGTAGCCGACTGAAGCACATTGTAAGCCATCACCGGCTTGAACACATTCAGCTCGTATTGTCCTTGTGAACCAGCAAATGTTATTGTCGCATCATTACCCATTACTTGAGCACAAACCATCGTCATGGCTTCGCATTGAGTTGGGTTTACCTTTCCAGGCATAATTGATGATCCAGGCTCATTGGCTGGAATGATGATCTCACCAATACCACTACGCGGCCCAGATGCCAGCATTCGGATATCGTTGGCAATTTTATTTAAAGAAACCGCCAGTTGCTTTAGAGCACCGTGTGTTTCCACAAGCGCGTCATGAGCGGCAAGGGCTTCAAATTTGTTCTCAGCTGATTTAAATGGGAGTCCAGTTAGGTCAGCTATTGTTTCTGCTACCTTCTCAGCATAACCCTTGGGCGTATTAATCCCAGTACCTACGGCAGTTCCCCCCAAAGCTAATTCGCTCATATGGTCAAGCGAATTGTTGAGTGCTCTCAATCCGTGATCCAGCTGAGATACGTAACCCGAAAATTCTTGTCCAAGCGTAAGCGGTGTTGCATCCATCAAGTGCGTTCGCCCAATCTTCACGACGTCCATAAAGGCTTCCGACTTGGCCTTCAAACTCTCTTTGAGTTTAATTACCGACGGAATCGTGTGCTCTACAACTTTCTTGTAGATCGCAATGTGCATTCCAGTTGGATAAGTGTCATTGCTTGACTGCGACTTATTTACATCATCGTTCGGATGGATAAATTTCTCAGAATCGGTCAACTTACCCCCGCGATTGACATGTGCCTTATTGGCCACAACTTCATTCACGTTCATGTTGCTTTGAGTACCCGAACCCGTTTGCCAAATTACCAGTGGAAACTGGTCGTCAAGCTTACCGGCAAGGATCTCATCACATACTTCACCAATGGCTTTAGCCTTATCATCAGCCAATACGCCCAGGGCGTTATTGGTAATCGCAGCCGCTTTCTTCAAGTAAGCAAACCCTTCAATCACTTCATGGGGCATACTCGCCGCAGGCCCTATTTTGAAGTTTTCTCTGGAGCGCTCCGTTTGTGCCCCCCAATACTTGTCGGCGGGCACTTTTACCTCGCCCATGGTATCTTTTTCTATTCTATACTCCATCTTATGCGATGTTAAAACAGTTTATTTACGTTTTCTGGTGGACGCCCCATAGCGGCTTTTGAGCCTTTGACTACAATAGGTCGCTCCAATAATTTAGGGTACTCCTGAATAATTTCGAGCCACTCATCATCCGTGAATGACTTCCCCTTAAATTTCTCTTTGTATTCAGCTTCACCTTTTCGCAAAACATCTTGTACTGAGAGATTGAGTTTTGCGAGAATCAGCTTCAATTCCGAGCTCGAAGGCATTTCTTTCAGGTATTCTACGATTTTTGGCTCCACTCCATTTTCTCTAATTAGAGCCAAAGTCTCTCTACTCTTTCTGCAGCGTGGATTGTGGTATATCACCGTTTCTTCTGCCATTACGCTTTTGCTTTTCCGTATTCCATTAGATACCCTTTGATGAACTCGTCGAGCCCACCATTTAAAACGTCATCAACCGCAGATGTTTCGACTCCAGTTCGAACGTCTTTTACCAACTGATATGGTTGCATGACATAGTTTCGGATTTGGGAGCCCCATTCAATTTTCTTCTTCCCAGCTTCAATTTCGTTTCGAGCTTCGAGGCGTTTTTGCATTTCGATCTCGTAAAGTTGCGACTTGAGAAGTTGCATCGCCTTCTCCTTATTTCCTAGCTGAGATCTCGTTTCGGTATTGTCGATTACGATTCCTGTTGGCTTATGGCGAAGTCGAACCCCAGTCTCTACTTTGTTTACGTTTTGTCCACCAGCTCCACCCGATCGGAAGGTATCCCAAGAAATATCTGCAGGGTTCACCGCTATTTCGATCGTATCGTCGACCAACGGATAAACATAGACCGAAACGAAAGAAGTGTGACGCTTAGCGTTGGAGTCAAATGGGCTTATTCGAACAAGTCTGTGAACCCCATTTTCTCCTTTGAGATAGCCAAAGGCAAACTCACCTTCAAACTCCAAGGTGACAGATTTGATTCCAGCCACATCGCCCTCCTGCATATCGAGCTCCTTGATCTTCATACCCGACTTTTCGCCCCACATGATGTACATCCGCATGAGCATGGAAGCCCAATCGCAGCTTTCGGTACCACCAGCGCCGGCAGTAATCTGCATGACCGCACTCAAGCTATCCTCTTCAGCTGAGAGCATATTCTTGAATTCGAGTTCTTCAAGGGCTATCTTAGCCAGCTCATATTGCTCTTCTACATCCGACTCTTCTGCCTCTCCTTCCTTATAGAATTCGTAGATAGCAGAAAGGTCTTCAATTTTAGAAGAAACATCGGCGTAGGACTCGGTCCAAACTTTCTTATTTCGGATTTGCTTTACGATCGCTTCGGCTTTTTTGGGGTCATTCCAAAAATCCGGATCGAGTGTATGCTTCTCGTCTTCAGCGATCTCCATTAATTTGCCGGGTATGTCAAAGATACCCCCTTAACGCTTCCAGGCGCCCAGCAAAATCAGCAATAACTTCTGTTGTAATCATAGCCGCAAAAGTAAGAACTATTGACAGTTCGCCGAATAGAATTTCCGAATTATAGATCTAAAAATTCTTTCGCATCATCAAAAGAATATCCCCTACTTACGGCGTACTTCAGGACCTTTTGTTTTTTCTCCCACTCCGATTTCCCCGAAACCAACTTGAGCTTAGATTCGATCACCTTTCTGAGGTTTTCACTGTACTCTGCATCATCTATTTCTTTCTTGGCTTCAGCAATACAGTAGGGTGATATTCGCTTGGCCTTCAGGCTCATCTCGATTTTCTTCCAACCCCACCGCTTTATGCGGTACTTGCCAGTGGTAAACGCTTTGGCAAACCTGATTTCATTGAGATAATTTCCTTCAATAAGCTCAGCGATAATCTGGTCTATATCATCTGAAGCCACATTCCAGGTGCGAAGCTTCTCCTTAACTTCTATTTGTGCTCTCTCCTGAAGGTCGCACCACTTCTTAATTCTGGCACGGGTTTCAAAAGGTGGGTATTTGGGCATGTAACTCACCCTTGCAAGATAAAAAACGAAAGGCTCGATTAATCATCAAGCCCTTCACCTTTTTCATTTTGAAAACGATATTTGAGATAGGAGTAGTTGGTATCTCCATCAACTCTCAATACCGTTTGATACTTTTTGCTCCACCGTTTTCTTTCAGATGTTCCAAAGAAACCTTCGGCGTGGTTTAAGTAAGCCGCTAAGAAAGGGTGCGTTTTCAAAATCACCTTTTTCGGCTTAAACTCTTCAACCACATAGCGCAAATTGTTCTCAATTTGGTCGGTAATCAACACGGTGGCTTCCACATTACCCGATCCTTCACAACACGGACATTTTTCTTCGGTTGTAATATCGGTCACCTCGCGCACGCGCTGTCGGGTAATTTCGACTACTCCAAAGCGGCTTGGTGGAAGCACGTTGTGTTTCGCCTTATCGAGCTTCAGATATTCACGCAGCTTCTCGTAGAGCATTTTCTGATGTGCTCGTTGCCCCATGTCAATGAAGTCGATGGCAATGATTCCCCCCATATCTCGCAATCGCAAAATACGGGCAATTTCTTCGGCACACTCAAGGTTTGTCTCAAGGGCATTTTGCTCTTGCCCGCGATCGCCTCCTTTCCTACTACCACTGTTCACGTCTATAACGTGCATGGCTTCGGTGTGCTCTATAATAAGGTAAGCTCCACTTTTCAGATTGACCTGGCGTCCAAATGACGCTTTGATTTGTCTATTGACACCAAATGACTCAAATAGGTCTTCCTTTTGATGAAATTTGACAATTTTCTCGTGATCAGGCGCAACTTTTCTCAAGTACTCTCGAATGTCTTCAGCAATTTTCTCGCTGTTGACATGGATGTTCTTGAAGTTTTCACTCAAGAGATCACGAAGAATAGTGGATGTTCGGTTTAGCTCACCAAGTACTCTTTTGGGTGGCTTTGCCGTTTTAAGATTCTCGTGGATTTTTATCCACCTATTGTGCAGATCCTTAAGATCCGCATCAAGTTCAGCTACCTTTTTGTTTTCGGCAACTGTTCGCACTATCACACCAAAGTTTTTGGGTTTGATAGACTGCATGAGACGCCTCAATCGGGTGCGCTCTTCTTGGTTCTTAATCCTTTGAGAAAGGGATATTTTTTCTCCAAAAGGAACAAGTACGAGGTACCGTCCTGCAAGCGTAATTTCTGAAGTTAGCCTTGGGCCCTTCGAAGAAATGGGTTCTTTGGCCACCTGCACGAGAATGTGCTGGCTACCTGAAACCACATCGTTGATCTTGCCGTTCTTGTCAATATCAGCTTCCCCACGAAACTTTGTCAGGTCAGCTGTATGTTGCTTGCCCGTCATCGTGCGCTTCACAAACTTGTTAAGCGACTTAAACTGGGGGCCTAAATCCAGGTAATGAAGAAAGGCATCTTTCTCATAACCTACATCAACAAATGCCGCATTAAGACTAGGGATTACTCGGTGTACCTTACCAAGGTATATATCACCTACAGCAAAGTCCTGCTTCCCTTTTTCCTTATGCAGCTCTGTTAGAACCTTATCATTCAGATAAGCAATATCTACTTCGTTGGCCTTGGCATTTATTACTAGCTCAAGATTCACGAAAAAAAGATTATATAAAAACCGCGAAACAGCCTTGCGACTGTTTCAACAAAATTGGAAATGATTACGTCAAAGAGTAATTACTTCTTCTTCTTGTGTCGATTCTTACGAAGACGCTTTTTACGCTTATGCGTGGCCATCTTATGACGCTTACGTTTTTTACCGCTTGGCATAATTCGTTAGTTTAAAACCGTTTTACAATTCCTTTTTTAACTCAACAATCATATCTTCAACACCGTTGAGAATGATCGTATCCGTTTCAAGGGTTAAATATTTTTCAAGAAGCGGAATAGCTTCTTTTTTCTGTTCTAGTGCAATTTTTGTCTGAGCCAACCAGAAGTATGCTTCTGGATATTTCTGACTTTCATCAAATTGCAGCACTTTTTCAAATCGAAAAGCAGCGTTCTCAATTTGCCGCGAAGTTATGGAAAATTGTGCAAGTTGCCAATGAACATCGACATTTGTCGAATCTTCCTCCAAAATTTCTCTCATCATCATGATTCCTTGCATAGGGTTTTCCCCATTTTCAACCATGCTGATCGCTTGAGAGAGCTTTAAATCAGTCGGGTTGGATTCTGCATCCTGGCGATCTTCAGAAGACAGCCGTGGCGCAAAAACCAACCCGAAAATTAGAAGTAAAGCACCCGAGATCAATAGTATTTGCGTAACTCGGACACTAGTTTTCATATCGAAAAAATTACTTCACCTTAACGCTTGTCTTAACCTTGTCAACAAAAGTCTTAGAAGGTTTGAAAGCTGGAATATTGTGTGCTGGAATAACAATCGGCTCTTTGGCTGAAATGTTTCGTCCAATTTTTTCAGCTCTTTCCTTAACGATAAAGCTACCAAAACCTCTAAGGTATACATTCTCGCCTGTAGAAAGGGACTTTTTTACTGAATTCATAAATGCCTCAACTGTCGTCTGCACTGCAACTTTCTCAATACCTGTTTGGTCTGCAATTTCGGCAACTACATCTGCTTTAGTCATAGTATATTGTACTTAGTCGTGATTTTTTAAAAATGAGAATTGACGGGCGCAAAGATATTGGATATTAAGATTGTATAAAAGGCATTTTCGCTAAATTCGGCTTTTTACTCTACGAGTCCTTAGTACTTTCCCGATGGATATTCATGACGACCTGATTTCTTGGTATTTAGTCAACAAGCGAGATCTTCCCTGGAGAAATACCACAAATCCTTACTTGATATGGCTTTCCGAGATTATCCTTCAACAAACTCGGGTAGACCAAGGAATGGCGTATTACCACAGATTTTCAGAGACTTACCCAACATTAAATTCATTAGCCAAGGCTGATGAAGAAGAAGTACTAAAACTCTGGCAGGGCCTTGGATACTATTCGAGAGGAAGAAATCTATTGAAAGCCGCACAGAAAGTGGCCGACGACTTTAACGGGGTTTTTCCGAAGACTTATACAGATATACTGTCACTTCCTGGGGTTGGCCCATACACGGCAGCCGCCATTGCCAGCTTTGCGTTTCGGTTGCCTTACGCCGTGGTAGATGGCAACGTGAGTCGGGTACTATCACGACTTTTTGATGAATCTACACCTATTAATAGCTCTGCGGGTAAAAAACTCTTTCAAGATCTGGCCGACAAATGCTTAAGCACAAAACGGCCCGACTTGCACAACCAAGCCATGATGGAATTGGGAGCTCTCGTATGCTCACCCCGAAACCCATCATGTAATACCTGTCCTCTAGCATCGCATTGTTTGAGCATGGCGCGTGAAACCATCCAGGACAGGCCTCAGAAAATAAAGAGTAAGAAGGCAAAAGAAAGGCAGATTGACTACATCATTCTACAAAACGATAATCGAATCTTGATGCGAAAGAGAACAGACAAAGATATTTGGCAGGGACTCTTCGATTTTCCCAGCATTGAACTTGGCCGACCGGCTAAACCCGATGAGATTTACAAATACGTCAAAGAAGCTCTATCGGAGCATGATTCGGCCAAGATTAAGATTCAAAAAGCTCCCGTTAAAACCTATCAACACGTGCTTTCTCACCAAAAACTCAAAGCTCGATTCTGGCATTTCAAAGTCGAAGAACCGTTCCAAGAGAATTCTATATATTTAAGGAAGAATAAAACCCAATTGGGTGAAGTGCCAGTTCCGCGATTGATCCAACAGTATTTAACGGATTCATCATTGATATAGCCCACCCTTTAAACTATATTTGCACCTTTTTCGACAGAGATTATGGCTGGAGTAAACAAAGTGATACTAGTAGGAAATTTGGGCGCCGACCCAGAAGTGAGAACGCTTGAGAGCGGTGTGAAAGTTGCGCGTCTTCGCGTTGCAACTTCGGAATCGTACACAAACCGCGAAGGGGTAAAAGTGGACCAAGTAGAATGGCACACAGTGACCCTCTGGAGACAGTTAGCCGAAATCGCAGAGAAGTACCTGGCAAAAGGTAGACAGGTATATATAGAAGGCAAGCTCCAAACGAGATCTTGGAAAGGTGAAGACGGCAACGATCGATACGCGACAGAAGTAGTCGGAAACACCATGCAGATGTTGGGTAGAGGGAATGAAAGTGGAGACCAATCGAGACCACAAGCAGCCAGCCAGCCACAAGCCAGCCCTTCCCAGGCACCTTCAAACACGGGTGATGAAAGTGATGACCTTCCATTCTAACACTCGTTATTGTTAACCAACACCCCCTCATTGGAACCTCCCAGTTTATACCTAAGCATAGAACTCATCTCAATTCTCAAGGCTCCAGGCCTTGATGTTATCATATCTATTGCTGTAGCCTGCGTATTGTTGGGCATGTCAGCGCTCATCAGCGGATCAGAAGTGGCTTTCTTTTCTTTAGGCCCCGTGGAGAAAGAAGAATTTGAAAGTGATAAAACGGGCTCAAGTAGCCGAGTGGTAAGACTCTACCAAAAGCCCCACCGCCTTCTCGCGACGATATTGATTACCAACAACTTTGTGAATATTGGGATCGTTATCTTGTCCTCATACATCATTGCCGGAGTTTTCAATTTCGATGAAGCTCCTACTTGGCTGATGTTGCTCATTCAAGTTGGGGTTGTTACCTTCTTGCTACTCCTTCTTGGAGAAGTAATCCCAAAGGTATACGCCACAAAAAAAGCGACGGCGCTGTGCAAAATCATGGCTATTCCGCTCGAGTTTCTGATGAAGCTTTTCTATCCATTGAGTTCCATCTTAATGTCGAGTACGAGTTTCATAAACAAAAGGGTAAAGAAAAGGGAAACCGAATTCTCTTCTAATGAGCTTGAGCAAGCCATTGATCTGACTATCGATGAGCAGACTTCGCCCGATGACGAGAAAATACTCAAAGGCATTGTACGCTTTGGAAATACGGATGTAAAGCAGATTATGACTCCGCGCACAGAGGTCTTGTCGTTCGATCTTAAAACAGAGTATCCTGAGCTGTTGAAAGACTTACTGGAGTCAGGCTACTCTAGAGTACCTATATATAAAGACTCCTTAGACCAGGTCATTGGGATACTCTACCTTAAAGATTTACTTCCGTATGCCGAGCGAACCGATATGAACTGGCAATCGCTCGTGCGCTCGCCTTACTTTGTACCAGAAAACAAAAAGTTGGATGATCTCTTGAAGGAATTTCAGGAGAGAAAAATGCACATGGCCATTGTAGTTGATGAGTATGGCGGAACTTCAGGAATTGTGTCCCTTGAGGATATACTGGAAGAAATCGTTGGAGAGATCACAGACGAGTTCGACGACGAAGACATCTTCTATTCAAAGCTGGATGATCAGAACTTTATTTTCGAAGGAAAAACCCAACTGGTAGACCTCTACAAAATTCTAGAAATAGATGGGGCAAACTTTGAGTCTGAGAAGGGTGAAAGTGATACGCTAGCTGGTTTTATCTTGGAGATTACGGGGAAGTTTCCGACACGAGGAGAAAAAGTTTCCTTCGAAAACTACACCTTCACAATCGAATCAGCCGATAAGCGAAGATTGAAGCGAATCAAACTTTCGATAAACGAAATTGCTGAGACTGATGGAGAGTAGGAATTTTATAGTCTGGTGTTTGGCTCTGCTCGGAGCTGGAGTGATAGTAGGTTGTAAAAGCGACCCACCAACACCCAAACCCGTTGGGTATTTCAGGATTGATCTTCCAGAAAACGATTACCAACCCAAGGAATTGGACTGTCCTTTTAGTTTCGAGATTTCAAAAGAAAGTAGACTGCTGTTTTTTGAAGACACCAAAGAGCAATGCTGGTTCAACATTGAATATCCCAACCTAGGAGCCACCGTGCATATCACCTACAAACCGGTGCAAGGCAATTTGAGAGAGCTTTTGGAGGAGTCCCGAAGCATGACCTACGAGCATCAGGTAAAAGCCAACCGGATTGATTCAAAACGCATAAATACCCCTAACGCCCATGTTTACGGTCTGACTTACGAGCTAGGTGGTACGGTAGCGTCGCCTTATCAGTTTTTTGTGACCGACAGCGCTAATCATTTTCTACGAGGTGCGCTATACTTCAATGCCAAGCCCAACCCCGATTCGCTAAAACCTTCCTTCAACTTTGTAAAAAAAGACTTGGAGCACTTGGTCGAGACTTTTGAATGGAAGTAGGTCTTTATTTAAGACCTGGTGGTTTGCTTCATGTAGGTAAAGAGAATCAAAAGAATTGTTCCCAATTCAAAAATAGCCATCAAGAGGTGTAATGGCTGAAGGATAGCTGGCATACCCAAATAAGCCAAGCCCACTCCCACCAATGTTTCGAGAACAATAATCGCTAGCAAGACCCTTGGCCATACTGAAATATGCTGGGTGCGCAGAACGCGAACACCAAACCATCCTACAATCCCGAGGACGATCAAACTAAAAGTTCGATGGATCTTGAATGAAACACCTAACTCATCGATCCAGGACGGTGTGCTGAGAAGTTCCGCTTTACCAATTGCATCAACAGTTTCTCGCACTGATGTACCCAGATAAACTTGAACCAAAAGTAGGAGAAACCCCATGATACCGATCCAGATCAGCCTTGTATCGCGCTTCGATTTGAACGTCAGGGAAATGGGCTTAAGCCGCACTGTTAAGTAGGTGTAAACTGCCACGAGGGCGATGGCGCCAAACATGTGATACGTAATTTGATGCGGTATCAAATTCCCATCTACCACTTCTTTTCCCAGCCAAGCTTCAAAACCTAAAAGCAATAATCCAGCAAAGGCTATCACAGAAATTATCGGATCTTTTTTAAGTCTTCTCAGTGAAAACAAAAACAAGAGCAAAACAGGAAGCCCTGTGAAGGCACCGACCAAGCGGTTGATGAACTCGATCCAAGTATGCGTTGGGTTAAACAGAGCATAGTCGTGTTTGGTATAAGGAGCCCAGTTGGATGATTCGAATCGATCGCCAGCTACAAAATCAATCTCCGCCACGTATAGGGCTTCATCCCGAATAATCACATTCCCCTTTTCAAATTCGCGTCCTGATTTCCAAGTCAACGTTTCAATATCAGTTGGTGGGATATAATACCCAAAACACTTGGGCCAATCGGGGCAACCCATGCCGGAGCCCGTCATGCGAACTACACTACCAGCCAGTACCACCAGGTAGATACAGACCAGGGATGTAAGGGATAGGCGATAAAGTAATCTTGTCATAATTCAAATGAAAACACAGGGTATAAAAAAAGCCCCAGCGGGGCTAATTTTACAGATAAATTTCTTTTAGAACAATCGCGCAAAAGCGCTAAAAATATTCGGTAACTCGTAATCGAAATGTGGTGAATAAGACAGCTCTTCTTCAACTTCTTCTGTGGCGTCGCCTTTCTTGTAGTGTACTACTTCTACCGATTTCACTTTGTAATGACCATTGGCTAGCGCTTCAACTGCTTTAACCATTTCACCTTCAGAAACAACTTCAACGTCATATTCAACAATGGCAAAATTATCTTCTTCAGCCCCGTTAAACTCAATCTCCGTATGCTTTACACCATTGATAGCCGCAAGAGTCGATGAAATTTTATTGCCACACATCATCTCACAAGCCATACCGTCTATTGCAAGACTTGCCACGTATTTTTCGCCTTCAGCTGACACCGCATCTTTGTAAGTAATGTTCACGTCGGCCTTAGCTTCTTCTTTCTGAGTTGAAGAGCTACATGCAGCGAAAAACAATACTGCACAAAACGCAAGAGATGCCTTGAATAATTGAGCCTTTTTCATGCTAATTCTATTTGGGATCCAAGTTTTAAGAATTTGGAGGGTCAAAAATACATATAAGCCAGATTTCCAGCAATTAAATTGAGTAGTTTCGCGCTTCAATTTTGAAGATTGGCACAGACAAAGCATTGGTTCCAGTTGGCCCTACTCGCTCTGATTTGGGGAAGCTCTTTCATATTGATTAAGCGTGGACTATTCACAAATGAAGGGTTACCGCTCTTTTCGGGCGTGCAGGTAGGTGCGCTTAGAATAGTGGTTGCCGCGGTTTTCATGCTTCCATTTGTATGGAAAAAGTTCACTTTGTTAAAAAATGCCAATTTCATTCCTATCCTCGTGGTTGGCCTGTGTGGAAATGCAATTCCCGCCTTTCTTTTTGCCACAGCTCAGACCAAAATTCCTTCTGCGCTTGCCGGAATGATCAACTCCATGGTCCCTCTATTCAGCTTGATTATTGCATTCTTCATTTTCAAAGTGAAGGTAAAGTCTTGGCAGGTCGCAGGGCTCTTTCTAGGCTTAATTGCATCAGCGGGACTACTTTTAGCATCGGGCAGCAATTTCGGTGGAAGCTTTGAGATCGGATACGCCTTTTTGGTCGTTTTAGCTACCATCTGCTATGCCATAAGCCTAAACACCATTAAGCAGTATCTCCAAAATGTATCGGCAATTGCCATCACGGGTTTAGCCTTGATACTAGTCAGCCCCATTGGTATTGCCGTACTTTTAGCCACCGACTTTGTAGGCACCGTTTCAGATACCCCGGGAAGTTTGTCTGGATTTGCTGCCGTATCAACACTAGCCATTTTTGGAACAGCTCTAGCCTTGATGCTCTTTAATAAGTTGGTTCAAGACACCAATACTATTTTCGCATCGTCGGTCACATACCTCATCCCACTTGTAGCCATTGTGTGGGGTGTTATGGACGGAGAAATGCTCAATTTACTTCAGATCATTTGCGCACTCTGCATGCTGGGTGGAATTATATTGATCAACAGGAAGTAAGAATAGTTTGTGAAGCAAGAATTAATACGTATATTTGCCGCCCTTTTTAAATCATTTAATTAACGCCACATAAAGCTATGTACGCAATTGTAAACATCGCGGGGCAGCAGTTTAAAGTAGAAAAAGACCAACAGATCTTTGTTCACCGTCTTCCTAACAAAGAAGGAGATAAAGTGACTTTCGATCAGGTTTTACTCGTTGACAACAACGGTAAAGTAGAAGTTGGCGCCCCAGCTGTATCAGGTGCTAAAGTGACAGGTAAGATTGTCGAGCACTTGAAAGGAGACAAAGTGATTGTCTTCAAGAAGAAAAGACGTAAAGGTTACCAAACGAGAAATGGTCACCGTCAGTATTTAACAAAAGTTGCTATTGATGGTATCACTGTAGGTGGCGCTAAGAAAGCAGCTTCGAAAGAAGAAGCTCCAAAAGCTGACGCTAAGAAGACTGAAGCAAAGAAAGAAGCTCCTAAAAAAGCAGCAGCTCCTAAGAAAGAAGCAGCAGCAAAAAAGGAAGCTCCTAAAAAGGCAGCAGCTCCAAAAGCTAAAAAAGAAGAACCTAAAAAAGACTAAAACCCTATAGACAATGGCACATAAGAAAGGAGTCGGTAGTTCGAAGAACGGACGGGAGTCAGAAAGTAAACGTCTCGGGATTAAGATTTTTGGTGGCCAAAAGGCTATTGCAGGAAACATCCTGGTTCGTCAACGTGGAACAAAGCATCACGCTGGTCTCAATGTAGGTATTGGTAAAGACCACACACTTTTCGCATTGAAAGATGGTGTTGTTGAGTTCAACAAAAGACAAGGAAATAAGTCGTTCGTATCCGTTGTTCCTGAATAAGCAGGAAAGTAATTGATACAACCCTATTCAATGAAAAACTCCTGTTAGCGCAGGAGTTTTTTTATGCCCATTTGGCAGCAATTATTGCTAATTTCGAATCGAAATTTTGAAACACAAATGCTTGAACTTAACTATCTCAGAGAGAAAAGAGATGAAGCCGTAGAGCGGCTTAAAAGAAGAGTAAACGACACATACGAAGCACTGGTAGATGAAGTGCTCGCTGTGGACGTTAAGAAGAGAAAGATCCAACACGAAGTGGAAGGCTTATTGGCTGAAATGAATGCACATTCCAAAGAGATTGGTGCGCTCATGAAGAAGGGTATGAAAGATGCCGCTGAAGAAGCCAAAGCCAAAGTTGCTGAGATCAAATCGCGCTCTCAGGAATTGAAGCAAGACTTAGCTAAAGCCGAAGAAGAACTCAAGCAATTGCTCTATCAAATACCAAACGCCCCAAACCTTGACGTTAAGGAAGGGAAAAGCGAAACCGATAACGAAGAAGTGGAGCGCAGCGGAGAAATCCCGCAACTTCACGATGGAGCTCAGCCACACTGGGACCTAGCTGCCAAGTACAATTTGATCGACTTTGAATTGGGCGTGAAAATTACTGGTGCGGGGTTTCCCCTATACCTTGGTAAAGGTGCTCAATTACAGCGCGCTTTGATCAACTTTTTTCTGGATGAAGCTATCGCTGCTGGATATGCCGAAGTGATTCCACCTCTTGTGGTAAATGAAGCATCAGGGTACGGTACAGGCCAGCTCCCCGACAAGGAAGGGCAGATGTACCACATCACAGAAGATGACCTATACCTTATTCCAACTGCCGAAGTACCGATCACGAACATGTTTCGCGATGTGATCCTATCTCAAGACCAGCTACCCGTGAAGGTAACAGGGTTTACTCCTTGCTTTCGCCGAGAAGCGGGTTCTTATGGAAAAGATGTCCGAGGATTGAACAGACTGCACCAATTCGACAAGGTGGAGATTGTACAGATCGTTCACCCCAACGAAAGCTACACACGCTTGGGTGATATGGTGAACCACGTGAAAGGAATCCTAGAGAAGCTTGAGCTTCCATATCGCATTTTGAGATTGTGCGGCGGTGACTTAGGTTTTGCCGCAGCGATCACCTACGATTTTGAAGTGTACTCTGCAGCTCAAAACAAATGGCTGGAAGTGAGCTCTGTTTCAAACTTCGAGACCTACCAGTCTACTAGACTCATGTGCCGCTACCGAGGCGATGATAAAAAGACGCATTTAGCACACACGCTCAATGGTAGCGCTCTGGCTTTGCCTCGTATAGTTGCAGCCCTACTTGAAAATCATCAAGAGCCAGAAGGAATTCGAATTCCAAAGGCACTTCAACGATTTACTGGATTTGAAATGATCAACTGATATGAGAAAGACTATTCTACTTCTATCGCTTGCAGCCCTTTTTGCAAGTTGCAATCAGACTCCTTACAAAGCTGAGATAGCCGAGCTGGATAGACTTATCGTTAAACTCGATTCTGCCAAAAACATTCTTCAGAATGTTGATACGAATGGGTACCGCGATTATGCCAAACGCTTTCAAAGCAATCTGAATTTTGTGACTAACCACTTTCGAAATTCAAAAGACACGATAGATCGCGATCTGGCATTGTTCATGGCCGATTACAGAAGTCTAAAGAAGCCATATCTCAATTTTCACAGCACCTACGATCAAGCTGCACGAGATTTAGAATTTACCGAGAAACAACTTCTCACACTAAAACACGATCTCGAGCACAATCTCCTCGACAGCATAGTCGTTAGAAAAATGTTTGATCGAGAAGTAGAAGAAACCAATGCGATTGTAGACCTTGTGAAGCGAATCGATTTTGGAGATGATTACACCCGTGAGTTGGCTTCAACCCTCGAACCAAAAATGGATAGCGTCATCGTCGTCCTAAAAAGTCTGGAATGATTTTAAGAACTGCCATCGTCTGTTTGTTTATATCCCTGTTTTCAGTGGAAGTCAACCATGCGTATGGTCAGTCGAGTGATGAGGAGTTAGCTAATTACTACTTCGACACGGGAGAATTCGATAAAGCCCTACTCTACTACGAGAAGATATACACTGAAAAGCCATCGAATGCGCACTACCGGGGCCTGCTGAAATGCCAGATGGAGCTTCAGATGTACAAAGAATCAGAGAAGTTGATCAAAAGGCAGATGAAGCGATTTGGTTCGAATCTGCTCTACATCGATTTGGGTAAAGTCTACGAAGCGCAGGATGAAACGAAGGATGCAGACGATGCGTACCGCGATGCCATTCAAAAAATGCCTAAGAGCCAAGGAACGGTGATCCGCACGGCCAATGAGTTTATCAGAATGAATAAACTCAACTTGGCGCTGGACACGTACAATTATGGCAAAAAACTCCTGGACGGGGCCTACCCGTTTAGCTACGAGTTGGCTAGCCTCTACGGAACCATGGGCGACACAGAACTTATGATTACATCCTATTTGGATCTGATCGAGTTCAACGACGCCTACCTTCAAACCGTTCAGAATGCCCTAAATCGGAGTATCAACTTTGAAAACGACTTTGAAAAAGTTGAGCTCCTCAGAACTGAACTACTAAGACGCGTTCAAAAGTCACCCCAAAACACGGTTTATTCACAGATGCTCATCTGGTTGTTTTTGCAGCAAAAAGAGTTTAACTCGGCCTATGTGCAGCTCAAAGCAATCGATAAGCGACTTGGAGAAGACGGGCATAGACTACTGAATTTAGCTAGCCTGTGTATGAATAATCAGGCCTATGATGTTGCTGAAAAGTCTTATGAATACATCGTCGAGAAAGGGCCCGACAATCCATACTACCCTTTTGCTAAAGCGGGAATTCTCAAGGCGCGTTTTGAAACCATCAGATCGAATTTTCCACCCGATAGTACTCAGCTCATTTTGCTCAAGCAAGATTATGAGCAGAATATAGCCGATCTGCAAGGTCAGAGTGAAGTGGTGGGAATGATGCGTCAAAAAGCCGTGCTAGAAGCCTATTATCTCAGTGATTTCGAAGCAGCCAACGTGACCCTGAATGATGCGCTGGATTTACCAGGTATTCACCCAGACACACGCAGCGAGATTAAGCTAGATCTCGCAGAAATTCTCATCGCTCGCGACTATATCTGGGATGCTAGCTTACTCTGCTCCCAAGTCGACAAGGACTATAAGAATGATATTCTTGGTTACCGAGCTAAGTTTCTGAATGCGGAAATTAGCTACTATGCAGGAGACTTTTCATGGGCTCAAGCTCAGCTGGATGTACTTAAAGGGAGTACTTCGAAACTGATCAGCAACGATGCCATGGAGCTTTCCCTACTGATCACCGACAATATGAACCTCGACACCATCATGGAGCCTATGCTCATGTTTGCCCGAGCAGATCTGATGATCGTCCAAAGACAATACGAGACGGCCATTTCGGCAATGGACAGCATACTCACCGAGTACCCTGGCCACGCACTGAGCGATGAAATCTTGATGCGAAAAGCCCAAATAGCCGAAGAGCAATACGATTTCGAACAGGCTATTTCTTATTACCAATCAGTGGTCGCTAATCACTATTTTGATATCACGGCCGACAATGCCCTTTATGAGATGGCTTTGATCTACGAAGAGAAATTGGGTGATGAAGAAAAAGCAAAAGAACTTTACAAGCAGCTCCTTGTAGATTTTCCGGGTAGTCTTTTCGTAGTTGACGCCCGAAAGCGGTTCAGAGCCTTGCGTGGAGATGGGGAATCTGGGCCAGCCGAGATCACACCGATCGAGAAGAATCCGTAATTACAGATTCGTTATTTCCTTGAATCATCGCTCCTGATGCGATGAAAAGTTGAGCCAATCCATAGGTACTCATGATGAGCGTATGGCTGAATACAAGTGGGTCAACAAACTTGTTCCAGGCCAAAATGCTATCTGAAGCGACAAAGAGAATGGCCCCAATCACTACTAGCTGAAAGCTCTTTCGCTCAACTCGTTCATATCGATTTACAGCCATCAGTAGCATCAAGCAGATTACGATGGTGTAGAGAATTACTGGGAAAATCATTTCTCCCAGATGTGGCTCAAGACGTTTAAAAAAGAAGTAGCCGTAAGCAAAAACAAGGACCATCACCCACCCCTGTCTTTTTATCAGAGCAATGTTATGACCTTCATCACCGGTGCGGGTAAAAGCTACGATGTAACCGATGTGCCCCAGCAAAAAAGCACTCAGACCCAGTATGAAGTAAACCCCGTCTACGCGCTGATAAATCAAGAGTATATCCCCGAGCCAACACATGATCATCCCTAAAAAAATCGACTTCTTAAAGATGGAGTTCAAACCAATCTTTCGTAACCACACCCCAAAAAGGATAGGCATCAAAAGGATTTTTGAGCCGAGGGCAATCATGGCTTGACCTAGTTCTCCAGAAACGATGTGAACAGCCAAAGCGAGGATGAATAATCCAGCAGAAATTTTACTCAAGGTCGCAATGAGATTTGATGAACATCGATTCGACTCAAAACGCCAACCGAAACGAAGCCGAATAGACCAAAACCGATAGCTATGCCCAGGGGCATTAAGCCCTGAATCACTAAAAATGACAAAACCAAAATCGAAGCAAAAACTCGGATAAGCTCTATTCGAATCGCCTTTTGCTTGTTGTCAAAAATAGAACCGAGCACACCTACCGATCCGATAAGAAGCCCAGCAATAACGATTTGCTGAATGGTGGTATAGTTGCCCAAAGTGAAGAGAAACAAAGCAGTCCCAACCAATAAAATCAGATATTGGAAGAACAAGTAAAAATTGAGCTTGGGGCTCAGAGTTACCTCGTACTTATGGTAGGTACTTCGGTCTACTTCTGGAGCGGCTCGAAACCCGCCCATTTCTGCCGGATACCAACCCGGAGGAGCCCACACAAACTTGAACTTGTTCCACCAACCAGGAATTGTCTTCAGCTCATGCCACAAGCGTACGAAGGGTTGGACATTGGCCGTAACCGGATTCC
This sequence comes from Bacteroidia bacterium, assembly GCA_030427905.1. GTDB lineage: Bacteria > Bacteroidota > Bacteroidia > Flavobacteriales_D > Cryomorphaceae > CBDDKU01. Next base: position 833,026 of record JAUICL010000001.1, on the reverse strand, counting down.
ATGAATTAGTCGGCGAGGTGATACCGTATATCGGTGCTTCCTTCTCTTCTTGAAAAGTACCAAACATGCGATCCCAAATCATGAGGGTAGCGGCGTGGTTTCGGTCTATGTAAATCGGGTTTCTTCCGTGGTGAACGCGGTGGTGCGAAGGGGTATTAAACAAGTACTCATACCACCGAGGCATCTTCTTGACCACTTCGGTGTGGATCCAAAACTGATAAAGCAGATTAAATGCACCCATCAGGAGGAACCACTCAGTTTTAAATCCCAAGAACGCCAAAGGAAAATAGAAGTAGAAAGTGAACATTTTCTGGAAGGTACTCTGACGCAATGCCACCGAAAGATTGTAATCTTCGCTTTGGTGATGTACCACGTGGCCAAGCCAAAACAGATTTACTTCGTGACTCATCCTATGTGCCCAATAGTAGAAAAAGTCAACTCCGATAAAGCACAAAACAATCCAATACCAGGTATTCTCAAGTTCAAAAATGGCGTAGTGTCGAAAGATAAAGTCGTAAGCTGCCACGGTGAAAACCTTAGCAAAAACACCCGTCAACTGTTCCACTATACCACAGCTGATATTTGCCACAGCGTCGTTTAGCCTGTAGAGCTTTCTGTTTTTGAAGTAGCCATAGGCCACTTCCATCCCTATAAGGATAAAGAATATTGGAATCGATAAGATTACGGGATCCATAAGCACCAAATTAAGCAATTCGATGAATAGGTCTCAAGTCTCCGCCATTGAAATAAACTACCTTTGCTGAAAATCGACAATTCGGACATGGTCATATACAATGTAACGGTAAACGTAGACGAGTCAGTCCACGAGGAGTGGGTGAAATGGATGAAGGATGAGCACATTCCAGATGTACTGGCAACTGGACACTTCCATGGCTCCACATTTTCTAAAATTTTGGCGGAAGAAGCCGGTGGGTTTGCCTACAGCATTCAATACCGAGCCAAATCGATGGATGCGCTTGAGACTTACCAGAAAGAAGATGCACCAAGGCTCCAAAAAGATCACACCGATCGTTACGGAAGATATACCGCAGCCTTTCGCACCTTACTCGACGTGATTGACCACAAGTAATTATGGTAAAACCAAAAAAACACCTCGGTCAGCATTTTCTCGTTCAAGATGGAGTAGCAGCCTCGATAGCGCAGGCCATTCAATCGCCGAAGGAAGGTACGCCAGTCTTAGAGATTGGACCAGGAACAGGTGTGCTCACTCAAGAGATTCTGGCTCTCGGGTTTGAAGATTTTAAGGTAGTTGAAATCGATAAGGAGTCGATAGACTACCTCAACCAACACTTTCCACAGCTTCAGGGAAAAGTGATTGATGGAGATTTTCTAAAAATGGATCTCGAAGTGCTTTTCAACGGTTCTCCCTTTGTCTTGGCTGGAAACTTTCCCTACAATATTTCATCTCAGATCTTGTTCCGAATCTTCGAGAACAAAGATTTGATCCCCGAAATGGTGGGTATGTTTCAGAAGGAAGTGGCCGAGCGAGCTATTGCCGGCCCTGGATCAAAAATCTACGGGATTCTGAGTGTACTACTTGGGATCTACTACAAAGGTGAATACCTATTTACGATTGACGAACAGGCTTTTAATCCACCACCAAAGGTAAAAAGCGGCGTAATCAGGCTAACCCGAAACGAACGGAAGGAGCTCCCCGTCACCGACAAGTTTTTCAAAACGGTCGTCAAGCTCGCCTTCAATCAGCGGAGAAAAACTCTGAAGAATAGCCTTTCGAGCTTGATAGCTGGGAAAGACGTTTCGAGCCTCGATGCCTTCATGAAGCTCAGACCAGAGCAAGTATCACCCGAAGGTTTCTTGGAATTAGCCGTCGCTATCTACCAACTAGAACAATAGTCTCGCCTCCGCGTTTCAGAAGGGTTTCTTTTATATTTTTAGCTTTGCACAAACCCTAATTGGCCCTCATGCAGTTCGAGCTCACAAAGGAATTTCTCGACCAACTCCGCAAGAACATTTCGAGCGGAAAAGATCATGAGCTCGAAGAGTCTTTAAAGGGGCTTCACCCTGCCGATATTGCCGAGATTTTTGACGAAGTAAAAGCGGCTGAAGCCAATTACATCTACCGACTTCTCGAAGAAGAAAGAGCTGCCGATGTACTGGTAGAGCTCGATGAAGACGATCGAGAAAAACTTCTGGCCACACTTACATCTAAAGAGATTGCCGAGCAGGTCATCGACAACATTGACTCTGATGATGCAGCCGATGTATTGGGTGAACTTCCGGAAGAGAAAAAAGACGAAGTCATCTCTCTCATCACCGATGAAGAGCAGAAGAAGGTAATAAACGCCCTACTCCAATACGATGAAGATACGGCTGGGGGTATCATGGGGAAAGAGCTTGTGAAAGTGCGCCGCTCTTGGAGCATAGCACGCGGGATCCGCGAAATGCGAAAGCAAGCCGAAAATATCGATCAGGTTTATACCATATACGTCACCGACGACAATGACCGCTTAGTTGGTAGCCTTTCACTTAAGCGTCTCCTCTTTTCATCTTCATCCATCAAAACGTTGATTTCTGACATTTACAATCAGGAATCCATGCGCTACGTAACGCCCGATGAAACGGCCGAGAATTGCGCTAACATTATGGAGAAGTACGACTTGATAGCCTTGCCGGTAGTTGACGAGAATGAAAAACTTCTCGGACGAATCACGATCGATGACGTGGTGGATGTGATCAAGGAAGAAGCCGAACGCGATTACCAACTCGCTTCCGGTATCTCTGAGTCAGTAGAATCTGATGACACCATCTGGCTTCTCACCCGCGCGCGTCTCCCGTGGCTCTTGATCGGCTTGATGGGCGGTGTACTGGTGGCTCAAGTGATCGGCATTTTTGAAGAACAACTTGCACAAGTGGCTACATTGATGGTCTTTGTTCCGCTCATAGCCGCTATGGCTGGAAATGTGGGAGTACAATCGTCGGCCATCGTGGTACAAGGTTTGGCCAACAACAGTCTCAGCACGAAGGCTATTTTTCCAAAACTGGTCAAAGAGCTAGCTGTTGCACTGGTGAATGGATCTATTTGCGGTGCCGCCATTCTCGTATACAGCATTTTGTTTATGGATAGCCTTGCATTGAGCTATACTGTCGGCATATCGCTTTTCACCGTGATAATCATCGCAGCTCTTTTCGGTACCATTGTACCACTCATGCTAGATCGTGTTAAGATTGATCCCGCGCTAGCGACAGGCCCGTTTATCACCACTATGAACGACATTATTGGTCTGAGCGTTTACTTCATCTACGCCAAGTACTTCTTCGGAATATGAGCAAGGTTTTGTTTCTCGATTCGGTACACCCGCTGCTCGAAGATGAGCTGATCAAAATCGGCTACACCTGCGATCATGATTACCAATCAGATTATTCAACCATTCTCAACAAGCTTCCTGAATACTCCGGAATTGTAATTCGGAGTAGAATCCCTGTCGATCGGGCTTTTATGGAAGCAGGAAGCAATTTAAAGTTCATTGCCAGATCGGGTGCCGGGCTGGAAAACATCGATTTGGAAGCCGCCGTAGATCACAACATTGAAGTGATCAGCGCTGCGGAGGGGAATATGGGTGCTGTTGCAGAGCACTGCGTTGGGATGTTGCTAGCGCTATTCAATAAGATGATCACTGCAGATGGCGAAGTAAGAGCTGGAGTCTGGCAGAGAGAAGAGAATCGCGGCCTGGAGCTCGAAGGCAAAACCGTTGGAATCATTGGGTTTGGAAGAATGGGAAGAGCCTTTGCCCAGCGCCTTCGTGGATTTGATTGCACGATTCTATCCTACGACAAGTACCTCGAACCCGGTTACAGCCCCAGCTATGTCGAAGAAGTAGAGCTGGAGAGCTTAAAAGCCCGCGCTGAAGTTATCTCTATTCACCTTCCGCTAAGCAAAGAGACCGAGCACTATGTAGATCGAGCAATTGTAGAAGAAATTGCAAATCCCTTTTTTCTCATCAATACAGCTCGCGGAAAGCACGTGAACACGGCTGACCTGGTTGATGGTTTGAAATCGGGAAAAATACGTGGTGCTTGTCTGGACGTACTGGAATACGAGAAGAAATCACTTCAAGGTTTGGAGTCGGCCGATTTCCCTGAGCCGCTCCAAGAATTGGTCAAAATGAAGAATGTAGTATTGAGTCCGCATGTGGCGGGATGGACCGTGGAGAGCTATATCAAGCTGTCGAAGGTTCTCGCCGAGAAGATCAAAAATCTCTAGACTCTTATCTCAGCTTGAGATGGATCTCCTGACCAGCATATTTCGAATATGCCTTCAAGGAGTCTTCCATACTCGAATTCCATCGCGCTTGTTCTTCTTTGACAAGCGAGTGCTCTGTTTCGCGGTCGTAGAGTTTTTGAGCGTTTGAAAGTGCTGCGGCGTTAGCTTGGTAAATTCCCGTAAGTTCTTCTTTCAATTCATCTGAAGATTTCCATCGAGTCGTTAGGATAGTCTTTCTCAATTTTCGCGCGTAGAGCTCGGTGATATCAAAATGCACTTGCTCGTGTTTAAGTAGGTGATCGGACTGCGCTTTTTCAATCTTCCACGACTTGGCTTGATCAAACTGAGCGACGATTTCGATATGAAACTCGCCATTCTCGTAGCTCAGCGCCAAGTCAATGCCCGTATGTGAAAGGGCCGCGTGCTTCGTAGCCGCCGGCGCTTTAGCCTTGAAGTCTGACCAACGCAAGGGACGGTTATGATTCCAATCAATCATTGATTCCTTTGGAAGAGACGACCATCCACCGAAAACTAAGGTAAATAAGAGTAAAATCGCGAATCGCATATGGGAGAAACGAACTGTCTTAGAATAAATTGCTTTACACATTCGCCGAGTTTTTTTGCGAAACCACTAATGCAAAACACAAGCCATTCAGTAAAACGAGTGACTGCATTTTGTCAGCTCAAGCGGCCTATTAAATTTGCATCCGCCGATGAACTCCACTTTTTCTGAAAACATCAAACTGATCTCAAGCATTCTTTTCGGAGCTCTTATCACCGCGTTTCTTAACAGTTGCGCCGTACAATCCGAATCAAATAGACTGGGGAGTATAGCACTTGTGGACTCGGTGAGCATTGACCTGAGAGATTTCCTTCCCGAAAACTACGAGCGCGTCTCAAAACTAAGTTTGCGTACCGTGAGTGACAGTGTCTATGTCAACATCTTCAACCATTCCGATACGAGCTACTACAGCATTAACATTCAGTCAAGGGAATGCAGGGTGTTCAATATAAGTGAATTGTTTCCCCAAACTCTGGACGCTGCACACCGGCACAGTTTTACGCTCCAATCGAGAAACGACCTATTGATCACAAATCCCGATAACTTCTTGTTTCGCTTCTCCACGGTTTCCGATGCTTCTGAATCGATTGCTTTAAAGACTGATGTAACTAATTTTGAGCATTATAGTTTTGCGCAGACTCCCAGTATATACTCGAAAAACCAGCTATTCGCATTAAGAGCGTATCGAAATTTTGATCGAAGGGAAGAGAAAGGCAGATTGGATTACTATGAGTCGGCACCCTATTCATCGATTGATGTAAATACAGGGCTAGTCGAATCGGTTGGGGACTTTCAATCCTGTTTTGATTTTTCAGATGATCGGATTGGCGATGTATATACTCAAATCTGTTTCAATTCAGACTCAACCGTTGTATTGAACGGGTATAAGTATTGCGAGGATGTGGGTATCCACCACCTTCATGGAGATGGAAGGTTTGAATCTAGAACGCTTCTGAGTAATAGCAAGCCCGAATTCAAACTCGTGAAGGCTTCAGAATTGGGCAATATAAAACTGAAGCAGACTACTGAGCTGTCATCCGCAGCGTATCTCAACCTCGTAAACGATCCCTACAACGATCTTTACATCAGAGCATACAAGAAGTACATCGACTTATCAGATTCTATCATTCTTCCAGATCAGCAAGAATTGGATTGGACTTTAAGAATTTGGGACGATGAATTCGCGTACGTTGGAGAAGTATCTCTTGATAAGCGGAATCAAATTTTCCCTTACTTCTTCGCTGTTTCTGAGATGGGTTGGTATTTTATGCGTTGGAACAAAGATGACGACTCCGATCCATTCAGCCTGAAACTTATGCAGTATCAATACACGAGAAACTGACTCCTTATTAGTTGCTACTTTTTACGCATCCTGCAACACCATCCTAACGGTACTTCGGCTTTTTTGCTCTACGAGCACCTTCTTGCCTATTAACAAGCGGCTGATGGTCTCTTGATCGTAATGGCGAATAGTCACGAGTTCGCAGCCGGTGTTGTATAGCACTTCGTAGTTCTCCTTACAGCTTTGAAGAATGGCATCGAGCTTTTGCTTGTCGTAGTCTGCACAAATCGAAAAGTTGATAGCCGAATTTTGCATCAGGTGAATCTTCAATCGGTGAGCGGCAAAGAGTCCAAAAAGCTCGCTTAGATTGTCTTCAGCGATAAATGAAAAATCGCGGGGAGTGAAGGATACCAGAATCTGATCGACCTTAAAAATGTAAGATGGCACCAGCGAATCGCTAAACGTGCTCGAGTCGATCTGCGTACCGGGTGCATCCATGTCGAGAAATGACTTCACGAAAAGATCAATCTTCTTGTTTTGAAGGGGTTTGATGGTTTTCGGGTGGATAACCGAAGCGCCGTAGTAGGCCAACTCGATGGCTTCTTTGTAGCTGATTCGTGGCAAGCGTACGGCTTCTGAAAAATACTTTGGATCGGCATTGAGCACCCCAGGCACATCTTTCCAGATGGTCACTGAGTCAGCATTCAAGGAATAAGCCAGGATAGCTGCAGAAAAGTCGGATCCTTCCCTGCCCAAGGTGGTGGTATTTCGCTCGCGGGTATGCCCCATAAACCCCTGAGTCAAAAGAATTTTCATACCATTTTCCTTGCAGGAATTCCAAGCGCGCTGGCAAAGCTCTTCGGTCTTTTCCCACTGCACATTCGCTTCACGGTACACATTGTTGGTGCGAATTAATGTCCGCGCATCTGTCCATTGATTAGCATGCCCTTTCGAATTGAGGTAAGCCGAAAGAATGGTGGTGGAGAACAGCTCACCAAAAACGACAAGCTGGTCATAATCGAAGTCGTAGTCGTCGGCTGGCATCCCTTCCAGGTATAGCTCCAGTTTCCGAAAGTGACTTTCAAAATGCTGATGAACATCATCCGAACTGAACTCGAGCTTTGAGATGATATCGGTGTGGTACTTGCGGATAGATTCCAGCTCCTTGGCCACACCACTAGTCTGACCGCGAAACTCAGCGATGAGCTTTTCGAAGGCATTGGTCATCTTCCCCATTGCCGAAGCAATAATGATGAGATCTTGCTTCTTGTGCTTCTCAACAATCCGCACCACGTTTTTTACTGACTCAGCATCTTTTAGCGATGCACCTCCAAACTTAAATACCTTCAAGGCTCTTAAAATTTATCTAATTCGTTCTTGCTCAATCTACAGTCGAGCCACTCGTTTAAGAATTCAGCTCCATAACTTTGATAAAACTCGATGGCCGGTTTGTTCCAATCCAGTACCTGCCATTCCATTCGAGCATAGTTGCGCTCTTTGGCCAGGCCAATAATTTTCTCAAACAACATTTTCCCAATCCCTTGACCGCGGTGCTCTTCAGCTACAATCAGGTCTTCGAGATGAACGGATCGGCCTTTCCACGTGCTGTACTTTTCGTAAATGAGTGCAGCGCCCACCACTTCACGCTCCATTTCGGCCACCCAGATTTCTACAATCGGATTTTCTCCGAAGGCATCTTCGGCCAACTGATCTTGCGTGATCTCTACTTCCTTCTCCGCGCGCTCATAGCGGGCCAGCTCCCTGATCAAATCGTGTACATCTTGCAAATCTGAGACTTGCCCTGGGCGGATATGGATGGAATTCTTCACACCACAAAAGAAATAAATAATCAAACGAAGGGCGGCTGGGTGGAGGTAAAAAGAGAAATTAACGATATTTGCGCTACTACTGAAGATGACTATGACCAAAGTAACCACGCTGAGCGAGTTTATCGTTGAGCGCCAAGCCGATTTCCCATTTGCCAAGGGAGAACTTTCAAGATTATTAAGTGCCATCAGACTCGCTGCCAAAGTCGTAAACCGTGAAGTAAACAAAGCGGGACTTGTAGACGATATTTTGGGTGCCGCTGGAAACGAAAACGTTCAAGGGGAAGCCCAGCAAAAACTGGATGTTTACGCAAACAACCAGATGATAAACGCCTTGAAAGCCCAGCAAGAAGTTTGTGGAATTGGCTCGGAAGAAAATGAAGACTTTATCGCTTTTGATCAGGGTGAAGCAATCTGGGGAAAATATGTGGTGCTGATGGATCCTCTTGATGGATCGTCAAACATCGATGTGAATGTCTCCATCGGAACGATTTTCTCCATTTACCGAAGAAAAACCAAACCCGGGACTAAAGCAGAGTTAAAAGACTTTCTTCAACCAGGCTTGGATTTGGTTGCTGCAGGCTACATCATCTACGGTTCATCGACCATGCTCGTGTTCAGTACGGGTAATGGCGTAAATGGATTTACACTCGACACGTCGATAGGGGTTTTCTGCCTATCCCACCCCAATATGCGCATCCCAAAAACGGGGCGTATCTACAGCATCAACGAAGGAAATTACAAGCAGTTTCCCGAAGGTGTGAAGCGCTACATCAAGTACTGCCAGGAAGAAGACGCCGAGACAGATAGACCGTACACCAGCCGCTATATCGGTAGTTTGGTAGCCGATTTCCACCGAAATATGATCAAAGGTGGGATCTACATGTACCCATCTACCGGTACGAACCCAAATGGTAAGCTGCGCCTGATGTACGAAAACATACCGCTAGCCTTTATCGCCGAACAAGCAGGTGGTAAAGCTACGAATGGGAAACAGCGAATTCTCGAAATTCAACCCGAAGATCTTCACCAGCGAACTCCCCTATTTATTGGGTCAAAAGAAATGGTAGAAAAAGCGGAGGCGTTCCTAGCGGAAGCGGACCCCGTTGCAGCAAAATCATGACCATTGCCGAGATTGCCGAATTTTACGAGCGTGACAATAAAACAAATGTCATCTCCAATAGCCTTTCGCAAAAAGGCAACAAAGTAGGCCTGCGTGGCACTTCGGGATCTGGTCTAGCTCTGGTGGCTCAAGCCGTTGTCAAAAAAGACGACCGCGACCACATCTTTATCTTCGAAGACAAAGAAGAAGCCGCCTATTTTTACAATGATCTGCAGCGGTTTGAGAACAATACTTACCAAACGCTTTTTTACCCGGCATCTTACCGTGTACCCTATCAGGTAGAGAATACCGACAACTCCAATATTGTACTCCGTGCAGAAGTACTAAAAACGGTGGCCGAACGTGGAACGAATCCGCTAGCCATCGTTACTTACCCCGACGCGCTGAGCGAGACCGTCGTTACCAAAGCTCAGCTCGAATCGAATAGCTTTAAAGTAAAAATGGGCGAGTCATTTAGCATTTCCTTTCTCAATGAATTGCTGACAGAGTACGAATTCGAGCGCGTTGACTTTGTTTATGAACCGGGACAGTTTTCCATTCGTGGGGGTATCGTTGACGTTTTTTCATTCGGAGATGATCATCCTTACCGAATCGAATTCTTTGGGGATGAAGTTGAATCGCTGAGAAAATTCAACCCATCCAATCAGCTCTCGACGGGAGATGTACCAGCTTTCACCATCATTCCGAATGTCCAGCAGAAGTCTCTCCTTGAGAAGCAGGAAACCTTTTTGAAATTCCTTGGGCAAGATGTAGTCGTCTGGCTGAGAGACGAAGGGTATGTAAGCGATAGGCTCGATCAAAAGTTCGAACAGGCCGAGAAGCAATACGCCAAGATCAATTCGCCTTTGAAGCACATTGCTCCTGAGGATGGGTTTACCCAAGGTGACACCTTTCTGTCTGAGTTTTCGGAACTCAGATCAGTAAACTTTTCCGGCCAAAGCGAAGGAGATGAAGCGCTGAAAGTGGAGTTCCACCAAGGCCCACAGCCCATTTTCCACAAGAACTTTGACATGCTTATCGGCGATTTATCAAAAAACGCCGATAAGGGTTATGCCAATTTCATTTTCTCTGGAAATGAAAAGCAAATTGAGCGACTGGAACGCATTTTCCACGATCTCAACGCCAAGGTGAAGTTTGAGCCCGTTATCGAAGAGCTGACAGAAGGGTTTATCGATCACCAACTGCAAATCTGCTGCTACACCGATCACCAGATATTTGAGCGTCACCACCGGTTTTACCTCAAAGAAGGCTTCAAGAAAAACAAGGAAGCCCTTACGCTGAAAGAACTCAGTAGCCTGGTGCCGGGCGATTATGTAACCCACATCGACCACGGGGTCGGGAAGTTTTCGGGTCTCGAAAAGATCGACGTAAACGGAAAGGAGCAAGAAGCGATCCGCTTGGTGTATCGCGACAACGACATTCTCTACGTGAGCATCCACTCCTTGCACCGCATCAGCAAATACAGCGGCAAGGATGGATCGGTTCCATCGGTAAACAAACTCGGTAGTGGGGCCTGGCAAAAAGCCAAGGCGAAGACCAAGAAACGAGTCAAGGAGCTCGCCTACGATTTGATCAAGCTCTACGCCGAACGAAAGGCCAAAAAGGGATTCGCCTATTCGAAGGACAACTACCTACAGACGGAGCTCGAAGCTTCGTTTATTTACGAAGACACCCCCGATCAGGAGACATCCATTCAGGCCGTAAAAGAAGACATGGAGTCTGAGTCGCCGATGGACAGGTTGGTTTGCGGTGATGTTGGTTTCGGAAAGACGGAAATTGCGATTCGCGCTGCCTTCAAGGCTGTTTGCGACAATAAGCAAGTGGCTGTGCTCGTGCCGACTACCGTCCTATCCCTTCAGCACTACAAGAACTTTTCAAAGCGTCTGGAAGAGTTTCCGGCAAAAGTTGGTTTCCTCAACCGCTTCGTCTCAGGCAAAAAGCAAACCGAGACACTCAAAGCCTTGGCTAACGGCGAAATTGACATCATTATCGGGACGCACAAACTCGTTGGGAAACAGGTGAAATTTCACGATCTCGGCTTGATGATCATCGATGAAGAGCAGAAGTTTGGCGTTGGCGTAAAAGACAAGTTAAAAACGCTCAAAGCCAATATTGATACCCTTACGCTTACAGCCACCCCAATTCCGCGAACCCTGCAATTTTCGATGATGGGCGCTCGAGATTTGAGCATCATCAGCACCCCACCACCCAATAGATTTCCAGTCCAAACCGAGCTTTTCAGCTTCAATGAAGAAGTGATCAGAGATGCCATTCAATACGAAGTAAGCCGGGGTGGACAGGTGTTTTTCGTTCACAACAAAATCCAAAACATCAAGGAAGTGGCTGGGATGATCCAGCGGCTGTGCCCAGATGTGAAAGTGGTGATCGGCCATGGACAAATGGACGGAAAAGAGCTCGAGAATGTCATGACCGACTTTATTGAAGGGGTTTACGACGTGCTTCTGGCCACCACCATCATTGAATCGGGGATTGACATTCCAAATGCCAATACGATTATCATCAACCAAGCACAAGACTTCGGCCTGAGTGACCTTCACCAGCTACGTGGTCGTGTAGGGCGAAGCAATAAAAAAGCCTTTTGCTATTTGATTGCACCACCGCTTTCGGCAGTTTCGTCTGAAGCGCGAAAGCGATTGCAAGCCATCACCCAGTTTAGCGACCTCGGAAGCGGACTCAATATCGCCATGCGCGATCTGGATATCCGTGGTGCTGGAAACTTGCTCGGTGGAGAGCAAAGTGGGTTTATCAACGATTTGGGGATTGAGACCTATCAGAAAATCCTGGATGAGACCATACAGGAACTCAAGGAAAATGAGTTTAAAGAGCTCTATCACGAAGAGAGCGAAAAACTCGGCGAATACGTGAAGGATTGTGTGCTGGAAACCGATTTTGAGATTCTGATTCCAGATGGATACATCACCGACATCAAGGAACGACTTCAGGTTTATCGCGACCTTGACTCACTTGGCAGCGAGACGGAATTGGAAGAGTATCGACTTCAACTCAAAGATCGTTTCGGCGATATTCCGCGCGAGACGGAAGACCTGATAGACACCATGCGCCTGAGATGGATGGCCAAGGAAATTGGGTTTGAAAAACTCACGCTGAAAGGCGGAAAACTGATCGGGTTCTTCGTTTCGAATCAAAACAGCGCATACTATCAAAGCTCAGCATTTACAAGGGTTCTGAACTTCATAAAAGGAAATCCGATTGGCTACAAGATGTACGAGAAAGGCGACAATTTGAGATTGGCCAAGGTAGATGTGACCAACGTGCGCAGCGCGATTAACGCGCTTTCTCCGATTCTAGAGACTTAAAACTTGTTTGAAGTTATACCGACACTCGCTTCTCTGGGTATTTTGAAATAGTTGCATTTGAAGTAACTCTTAAGTTTTTCTATTTCAATTTTATTTGATCAAATACTTTTTTGCACACCCACAGGCCGATTCCAAAAAAGATCAACCCTCCTATCGAAATTATAGCAATCCCCATAGTTTCATTAGGGTTTGGAACCAACTCAACAATAATAAACAATGGCAGCCCAAACGACACCCAAAAAGAGAGCAAACCGAATACTACCCATTTAAAAACACCCTTTCCGTAATCTTTGGCCTCGGCTCGAAAAACAGCTATAATCGCAATTGAAACTAAAAGTGCAGTCATCACCCCGTCGATCGAATAGCTTCAACAGGCTCCATTCTCGCCGCGATACTGGCTGGAATAATTCCGGCGATTAATCCAATTGACACCGAAAAACCGACGCCAATTAGGATATTCTCCAATGTTAGTGTGAGGTCAAATCCGGTGGCAAGGCTGGCAAGATAAGTCCCTAGCCATATCACGAGCAAGCCAATGCTCCCACCAATAAAACAGAGAAAAACTGATTCGAACAGGAACTGGAAGAGTATAAAACTTCGCTTGGCACCTAAGGCTTTTTGAATACCGATGATCGATGTGCGTTCACGCACGGAGACAAACATGATGTTGGCAATGCTAAAGCCGCCGACCAAAATAGAAAAGCCTCCGATAAAGGCACCGACCATTTTGAGCACCCCAAACACCTCATCCAAACCCTTGTTGAGCATGGAAGACTTATTTAAGGCAAAATTCTTACTCTCATTTGGTCGGAGTCGCCTTATGTTTCGCATGTGCATTAAGGCCTCGCTTTCCATCACTTCTTTCTCGATCCCATCCTTAGGTTTCAGAGCTATTTGAACATTGGAGTTACGCATGTTCATGATCAACCGACCAAATTGAGTTGGAATCAGAATCCGTTCATCGTTGCTATCGCCGAAGATGCTCGTTCCTTCCTTCTCCATCACGCCAATTACTGTGGCTTTGTATCCAGCCACTTTCAACTGACGCCCTACCGGTTCCATAGCTCCAAAAAGTTGATTTGCCACATCGTGGCCTATAAGACAATACCGATTATTTGACTTGAGATCTTGGGATGTAAACCCTCTGCCTTTTTCAATTTCGACTGAAATAAAATCGTCGTAACCCTCTGAAACGGAGACAACAGTAATTGATGCTGAGCTATTTCCATTCTCTGCCAACCGGCGCGCTCCAGCCAACAAACTCACCGATTTGGCCGTGGTCATACGCCCTTTCAAACTTTTGAGTTCGTCGTAGTTTACATTCGGGCGCTGCATGTACTTCCACCAGGCATAAGCTTCATCGCCAGGCTCGGGTCCCCAGGGCATTTTCTCAATAAACAAAGCATCATCACCCAAACTCGAAAAGGCACCGCGCAAACTCGATTCGAGACTATCTACAAGTGTGAAAACGGAAATAATCAAGAATATTCCGATCGTGACCCCTAGTAGAGAAAGCAAGGTTCGAAGCTTATTTACAACGAGAGCCTGCACGGCAAATGCACTACCTTCTTTCAGTAGTCGGTTGTATATTTTGAGCTTGCTCATTGGCCAATTTCAGAATCAGATCGAAGCCAAATTTAAGATCAATTTAAGCGGCTGGTTTACCGCTTGTGTAATTCGTTAAATCGACGTGTTATCAACACTCGTCTATTTTTATCAACATTACCGCGAAAACCCATGTTTGATAGGGCTTTGAAACAATTATTCTTGTTAACATTGTGTGGTTTAATGCCCCCTAAATTTATCCCATTGACACAGATTAAATCTGCCCTTATCTCGGTTTACCACAAAGAGAATCTGGAACCGATCATCAAGAAATTACACGCGTTGAACGTCACAATTTATTCGACGGGTGGTACAGAAGCCTTCATTCGCGGATTGGATGTTCCGGTTGTTCCCGTTGAAGATTTGACTGCATACCCGAGCATCATGGGCGGTCGCGTGAAGACACTTCACCCAAAAATTTTCGGTGGTATTCTCGGAAGAAGAGATTTAGATGGGGATAAAGAAGAGATGGCAAAGTACGAGATTCCAAACATTGATTTGGTAATCGTAGATCTATACCCATTCGAAGAAACGGTAGCTTCAGGAGCTTCTGAAGCCGACATCATCGAGAAAATTGACATTGGAGGAATTTCTTTGATTCGCGCTGCGGCTAAGAACTTCAAAGATGTGATGATTGTGCCGAGCATGGAGCTCTACCCTGAGCTACTTCGCATCCTAGAGTCTAACAATGGAGCAACGACAATCGAAGAACGCAAAATGTTTGCAGGAGCTGCATTCGATATCAGCTCGCATTACGATTCTGCCATCTACGGATACTTCACCGACGATCGAGACGTGGCTTCGCTCAAAGTGAGCGAATCGTCTTTCCTTCCACTACGTTACGGAGAAAATCCGCACCAGAAAGGAAGATTCTACGGTGACTTGAATGAGATATTCGATCAGCTCAACGGAAAAGATCTTTCCTATAACAACTTGCTGGATGTAGATGCGGCCGTTCAACTCATGAGCGAATTTCTAGACGATAAGCCAACATTTGCCATTCTCAAGCACAATAATGCCTGTGGTCTTGCAACTCGAATAAAACTAAAAGATGCCTATACGGACGCCCTAGCTGGCGACCCTACGTCGGCGTTTGGTGGAGTCTTGATTTCAAACAAGGAAATTGACACGGCTACGGCTGAAGAAATCAATAAACTGTTTTGTGAAGTGGTCATTGCACCGGGCTATTCCGACAAAGCATTGGACATTCTTTGTTCGCGCAAAAACAGAATTATTCTAGTCCAGAAGTCTGCTGATTTCCCTTCAGTGGTGCTTCGCTCTGCCTTGAATGGCGTGCTGTGGCAAGACCGTGATGAAGTTTCGGACAAGGCCGAAGATTTTGATTTTGTGACCAATGAAAAGCCGAGCGATAGCGAAGTAAACGATTTGCTTTTCGCGTCGCGCATTTGCAAGCACACCAAGTCAAACACGATAGTCTTGGCGAAAGGAAATCAGCTATTGGCCAGCGGAACTGGGCAAACATCACGTGTAGATGCACTGCAGCAGGCCATCGCTAAAGCCAAGCATTTTGGTTTTGATTTGAACGGCGCTTCAATGGCATCTGATGCCTTCTTCCCTTTCCCCGATTGTGTGGAGATCGCCAAAGAAGCCGGGATTACCGCAGTGATACAACCAGGTGGGTCAATTAAAGACCAACTTTCTATCGATTATTGTAACGAAAACGGCGTATCGATGGTATTTACTGGAACAAGACATTTTAAGCACTAATTAAGAGGTAAGAAATTCATGGGCTTATTTAGCTTTTTTACTCAAGAAATAGCCATTGACCTTGGAACGGCCAATACGCTAATCATCTACAACGACAAGGTAGTCGTTGACGAGCCGTCAATCGTAGCCAAAGACCGCATGACCGATAAGGTTATCGCCATAGGTCGAATGGCGCAACAGATGCACGGAAAGACCCATGAAAACATCAAGACCATTAGGCCACTGAAAGACGGAGTAATTGCCGATTTCCAGGCAGCCGAAGCCATGATACGTGGTATGATCAAAATGATCAAACCCGGAAAATCTTTCTTTACTCCTTCACTCCGTATGGTAATCTGTATCCCTTCGGGAATCACGGAAGTAGAAAAGCGGGCTGTTAGAGATTCTGCTGAGCACGCCGGAGCTAAAGACGTTTACCTAATCCACGAGCCGATGGCCGCCGCAATCGGTATTGGAATAGACGTGGAAGAGCCGATGGGTAACATGATTATCGATATCGGAGGGGGTACGAGTGAAATCGCCGTTATCGCTCTTGGAGGAATTGTTTGTGATAAGAATATTCGCGTAGCAGGAGATGAATTCACCAGCGATATCGAAGAATACATGCGCCGCCAGCACAACATTTTGGTTGGAGAGCGCACTGCTGAGCAAATTAAAATCGAAGTTGGAGCTGCACTACCAGAATTGAGCGATCCACCAGAAGACTTTGCCGTTCGTGGGCGTGACCTAATGACGGGTATTCCGAAGGAAATCCACGTCTCGTATGTCGAAATCGCGCATGCACTAGATAAATCTATCTCCAAGATTGAAGAAGCTATATTGAGTGCGCTTGAGCAAACTCCACCTGAGCTTTCTGCCGACATTTACCGCACGGGTATTTACCTTGCCGGTGGTGGATCGATGCTTCGCGGATTGGATCGCAGAATTTCCATGAAGACTAAACTTCCGGTTCACATTGCAGAAGATCCACTAAGAGCAGTAGCTCGTGGTACGGGGATAGCATTGAAGAATATTGATCGCTTCCAATTCCTTATGCGCGACTAAAACCGATAGAGCCCCATGCGGAATTTCATCCAATTCCTCGTAAAATATCACATCTTCATATTTTTCTTGGGGCTTCAAGTACTTTGCTTCACGCTGATTTATCAGAACAATTCCTTTCACGAAGCCAGCTTTGTAAACTCTTCCAACACCGTTGTTGGAACTATTTATAGGTGGAAAAGCAACGTGACCCAATACATCGAGCTGCAGCGCGTCAATGATGAACTAGCTGCTGAAAACGAAGAACTCCGAAATCGTCTTCAAGGTACTTTTGTGAACGTCAACGATCATTTTGTCATGATCAACGACACCCTTCGACGTAGGAAATATTGGTACAAAACGGCCGAAGTTATCAATAGCTCTATCACTAAGCAGCTCAACTACATCACCATCAACAAAGGGCGTAGCGAAGGCATCAAACCAGAAATGGGGGTGATCAACACCAATGGATTGGTGGGAGTTGTAAAGGATGTATCGGAGCATTTCAGCACGGTCATCCCAATCATCAACTTGAAGTACACCGCAAGTGCTGAGATAGCGCGGATCGGAAATTTTGGATTGCTCAAGTGGGATGGTGAAGATTTCCGCTACTCTTATGTGCAAGACATACCGCGATATGCCAACGTGCAAGAAGGCGATACCGTGGTAACTCGTGGCGCATCGGCTATTTACCCGAAGGGTATTCCAATCGGAGTAGTAGATCAGGTGTCGGAGATTGAAGGGTCGAATTTTCAAAAAATTCGTGTAGCCTTAAACAATGACTTCAGCAAACTGCGTTACGTGTACGTTGTGGAGAACCTACTGAAGAAAGAGCAAAAGGATTTGGAAACTGAAACTGCCGAAGATGCTCAATGAAGTCGTTAGAAATATAGGTCGCTTCGTGATCATGGTTCTTTTTCAAGGAATCATCTTAAACGATGCTTCGCTGATGGATGGCATGGCTATCCCCTATCTCTACGTGATTATTATCCTGCTTCTTCCGCTTGAAACGCCGCGTTGGCTTGAGCTGATCATCGGATTGGTTGTGGGTCTATCAATCGATATGTTTACCAATACCTTGGGTATTCACGCATCGGCTACCGTCTTGCTCGCCTTTATGCGCCCTGTATTGCTCAAGTGGATTGCACCTAGAGATGGGTACGAGTTTGGCGTAAAACCAACCATAGCTGACCTAGGGTTGTCCTGGTATCTGAAATATGCCGGCGTACTGATATTGATCCATCACGTGTGGCTGTTCTTTATTGAAGTCTACTCGTTTACAGGCTTCTTCCACACCCTCGTTCGCGCTTTGATAAGTGCTGCCTTCACACTCGTTCTGGCCATACTTGCCCAGTACCTTGTTTCAACACGTAGATCAAGTACCATCATATGAATTTGAGTGAACGAAAATTCGTTATCATTTTCATTTTCATCACCGTCGGTGTCATCTTTTCTATCCGTTTGTTTATTCTCCAGGTGGTAGATGACAAGTGGAAACAAATGGCCGCAAGGGCATCGGAGAGAACCATTACGGAATACCCAGCTCGTGGCTTGATTTACGACCGAAATGGAAAGTTGGTGGTGGCCAATACGGCCGTTTACGATCTCATGGTTATTCCCAAGGAAGTAAAAGACTTGGATACTTTGGCCTTATGCGAACTTCTTGAGATAGACACGGCTCTTTTTCGATCGCAAATCAATGAAGCCAAAGCCTACAGCCGTTACAAGCCTTCTATTTTTCAAAAGCAGATACCAGCTAGCGACTATGTAAATATTGCGGAGAATTTGCACCGTTTCAATGGTTTTTACGGGGTTCCTAGAACACTGCGTTTCTACCCCAAGCCAGTGGCTGCCCACAGTATGGGCTATGTAAGTGAAGTAACGCCAAGCATTATCGAGAAGAACAGCTACTACGAGCGGGGTGACTACATCGGGGCCAATGGTGTCGAGAGCATTTATGAAGAAGCCCTCCGTGGCCAGCGAGGAAAGAGATATGTTCTGGTAGATGTGCACAACAATGAGCAAGGACCCTTCGCTGGTGGAGCTATCGATACAGCCGCCCAATCGGGTAAAAATCTCGAGTCAAGTCTTGATCTGGATCTTCAAGAATACGGCGAGCTGCTTATGCAAAATAAGCGAGGAAGTATCGTAGCCATAGAGCCAAAGACGGGAGAAATCTTGACTTTGGTGACAAATCCCAATTACGACCCAAACCTTTTGGTTGGGCGTGTACGTGGAGAGAATTACGGAAAACTGAGCCGCGATACTTTGAAGCCGCTTTTTAACCGGGCGCTCATGGCACGCTACCCTCCGGGTTCGACATTCAAGCTTATACAGGGGCTTATTGGTTTGGAAGAAGGTGTAATCGATGAGCATACGCGTTTCTCTTGCAATGGTGGTTATTATTACTCAGGTCGGCGCTTGGGCTGTCATGCTCACAGCTCACCGGTAGATCTGAAGTTTAGCGTTCAGACCAGCTGTAATGCCTATTACTGCAATGTCTTTAAGCGGGTTCTAGACAAGTACGAAAACAGCGAAGAAGGCTATATCGTTTGGAGAAATTATCTCGAAAAATTTGGATTGGGAAGCAGGCTAATGGTAGATATGACGAGTGAGATCAGTGGCTTCGTACCTGAATCTACGTACTACGATAAGTTTTATGGTCGTCACCATTGGAATGCGCACACCATCATTTCCCTAGCCATCGGTCAGGGTGAGTTGGGTGTGACTCCGATCCAAATGGCCAACTTTTGTGCAACCATTGCCAATCGTGGATGGTACTACACTCCGCACATCATTCGTAAAATAGACGGCCAAGGAATTTCCGATTCCACTTATACCGAAAAGCACCATACGGGTATTTCTCCTGAGCACTACGAGAGCGTGATCGATGGAATGTATCGCGTAATTGAATCGGGTACTGGGCGCGGAGTGCGCTTTTCAAAAGACATCGAAATCTGTGGGAAGACAGGTACTGCTCAAAACCCACACGGAAAAGACCACTCCATTTTCATTGCTTTTGCACCGAAAGATGATCCAAAGATTGCTGTAGCTGTGTATGTTGAAAATGTTGGATTTGGATCGACGTGGGCAGCACCAATTACGAGCTTGATGATTGAAAAGTACCTAACCGACACCATCACGAGACCCTGGGTTGAAACTCGCATGACGGAAGCCGACTTACTCCACAATGACTGATTGAATGGGAAGACAGAGTAGCATAATTAAAAATTTGGATTGGTTCACCGTTGGACTTTTCGCCCTGCTACTTCTCATGGGTTGGCTGAATATATACTCTGCTAGCTACAACGTTGATCATCCATCCATCTTTGACAATACACAGGAGTACGGAAAGCAGTTTATCTGGATTATTACCGCGGGAGTGCTCGCTTCAGTGATTATGCTTTTCGATGGCGACTTTATTCGGAGATCTGCTCCGGCGATCTATGGCGTCACCACCTTTCTCTTGATACTGGTATTGATCTTTGGTAAGGAAGTAAACGGAGCTAAGGCTTGGTTTGGCTTTGGAAGCTTTGGAATTCAGCCTTCGGAATTCGCTAAGTTGGGGACCAGTCTGATGCTAGCCTATTACCTCAACCAAGCAAATGTGCGTATTGAGAATTTCAGAACCAAAGCAACATCTGTAGGAATACTTGCGCTACCAGCCTTGCTTATTCTTCTTCAGCCCGATACGGGTACAGTTCTGGTTTTTACAGCCTATGTACTCGTTCTCTACCGAGAGGGGCTTTCTGGGAACATCTTGCTCCTCGGGCTCTTAGCCATGACTTTATCGGTTCTTTCGCTTTTGCTCAAAGCTACTGATGTTGAATTTGGCTCCTTTTCGATGCCCGGACATTACTTCCTGATGATTTTGATCGCGGTGATAACCGTTGCGGTTTTCTTCGGAATTAGACGATTTGTGAGACCGCGATTCAGAAAGCGAAATCAGGTTCTCCTAGTAGGTACAGCGCTTGGAAGCTTGCTCTTTATCGGTACGCTCGATCAAATTTTCGAAAATGTACTTGAACCACACCAAAAGATTCGGATCAACATTCTCCTTGGGCTTGAAGAAGACCCGCAGGGAGCTGGCTACAATGTAAAGCAGTCGAAAACGGCAATTGGTTCCGGTGGCTTACTCGGCAAGGGTTATCTTGACGGAACGCTAACAAAGTACAAGTATGTCCCCATGCAAAGCACCGACTTTATCTTCTGTACCATTGGTGAAGAATGGGGTTTTGCGGGAAGTACCTTTGTTGTTTTGATGTTTGTAATCCTGATGCTGCGGCTCATTTTTATCGCGGAGAGACAGCGATCTAAATTCACCCGAATTTATGGATACTGTGTAGCCTGCATTCTGTTTATGCACTTGCTGATCAATGTGGGTATGGCCATCGGTTTGGCTCCCGTAATCGGAATTCCGTTACCCTTCTTTAGTTATGGTGGGTCATCGCTCTGGGGGTTCACTATTCTCCTTTTTATCCTTCTTAAGCTCGATACTGAGCGATTGGTTATACTGCGTTAGTCTATTCGCATCGTTCTGGTTATGATGAGATGCTAGAAACAAATGGAGCAGTATGCTTCTTAGGGCAGAAACGAATTGACAATGAACATGTGATAATTGACAATGGGTCAATGCTAATCAGGGAAGTACATGTCCAAAGCGCTGATTTTCCTGGTGAGCCCTGAAGGGGCGAAAAAACTCGAGCATTCGGTGAAACCGGTTGCGATGAAACACGAATTAGAAAAAGTCCTGTAAGGACGAGACCAAACGAATGGACAATGAATAATTGAAAATTGGCAGATGATAAACAGTCAACTCTAATCAGGGAAGTAAAACCCAGCACAAAAAAAAGGCCTGTCGAACAATCGACAGGCCTTCTTATCAAATAATCACTTGATGATTAATACACGCTTGACCTTTCGTCTTTCACATCAGCAAAGTCTCTTAGCGCTCTGTACACACCATTGTTGTATGTACTCATGCTATTTGACTTGCGTTCTGCTAGTTCGTCTTGGTAAGTCACGTATTCTTCTCTCGGTTCAATTTCGTCTTTCGAGTTTACTCGGATTACATAAACTCCTTTCACTCCTTCAAGAGCTGGGCTCTCGTCGCCTGCGTTCAAGGTAAGTGCATATCCAACAATGTAAGGCTCATTGGCACCACCAGCTAGTGTTGGACGGCTTCCTGTAGCGTTCACAGCGTTCTTCAGAGGAAGTCCAAGCTCAGATTGCAATGCATCTACACCTTTTCCGTCCATATCTGCTTTAAACATCGCTACTTTCTTCTCGCGAATCACTTCTGGTTTAATGTCTTCTTTTACCGATTCAAAATCAGCTAAACCACCTTTGAAACGGCTCTTCAAGCCTACAACCACAATCTTACGATCGAACTCAAATGGCTGGCTAACCGCTCCAACTTCAGTTTCTCTCTTGTGTGTCCAACGCACGGCTTCAGCTGAATTAGCTACACCTGGTAGGTTTCTCGCCTGGCCCGTAATCTCTTTACCTTCCTTAAGCTCATACCCGCGCTCATTGGCAAGTTCCATCATACCGTCAATATTCTCAGCAGCGATTGAAAACTCATTCGCTTCGTCGTAAACGGCATTGAAAGTATTGTTTGACGGCTCAATACGCGCATCTACTTCACGCCCTTTGATCACATTCGCTTCGCGTCTTTCCAGTGGCTCAACAATGTGAATTCCATAAGTGGTCTCAACAATATTGATTGATCCAATTGGCTTATCAAATGAAGCTTCAGTGAAAGGCTCAACCATTGTCTGGCGATCAAACCACTCGTAAACCCCACCTTTATCTTTAGATCCTGGATCTTCGCTGAACTCAACGACCATTTCTTCGAAATTGTCATTCTTCTGGATCACTCGCTTAATGCTGTCGGCACGTGTCTTAAGCACTTCCATGTCTGGCTCAGTCTGGTTAGACAACAAAATGTGTCTAGCTGTAGCTTGCTCTTCCGTTCCTACTTCAATCACTTTAGCGATGGCGTAGCTATTCCCCTTTTTATAAGGTCCAATCACATCGCCTTCTTGAGCTGCATCCATCATGGCTTGAAGCTCTTCATCGCCATTGGCATTGAGTTCACGAAGTGCTGCATTTCGCGTATCGCTATTTCTCAATACGAAAATAGAGTCATTGTCAGCATTCTTAAACTCGGTCATGTACGAGCTTAGCTCTTCTTTGATCTCTTCTTCATCTTCGGCTGTAGGCGCTACATCGAAAACAACGAACTCAACCGATGTGTAGGCATCTTTATCAAATCTGCCATCATCCTTGTGCTTGTTGTAGAAAGCTTTCAAGTCTGCTTCACTCACATCCACCAAACTATCTTCAAGGCTGCTAAACTCCTTTACTACATAGTTGAAGTTTACTTTTCGCTCCTGGCGGAAGTACTCGTCTTTCGCATCTATAGAGTTGCTGTAAACACCATCTTTCACCAAGTTATTATACTTCTGATAAAGTCTTTCGTTTACAATACGATTAACTTGAGTTTCGTAGTAAAGTGGGTAATCAGTCTTTAAGAACGCAAAGTAGTTTTGAACCAATTGTGGGTCAAACTGTCCATTCTCATTGAGGAAAGTCTGATTCGTTCTAAAATCAGATCGAATATTCTCTCCAAAACGCACATCATCGAACTCTTCTTGTCCGATCCGCATTCCGATTTTGTTCATCTCGGTGTACATGATTCGCTCTTGAATCATTGCGTTCCACACTTGGTTTCGAATTTGTTGCTCTTGTGCACTTGAAACAGACTGACCAATACTAGCCAAGCTCTGCTTTTCAGCTTCAACGCGACGTTCGTAATCGATCATATTGATCTCTTCACCAAATACTTCACCAACATACTGATCCTGAACGCCTCCACCATTATTGGACATGAGGTCGCCAAGAACGAATGCTACCATGGCCCCACCGATAATAATTAATAGAAGGGTCGATTGCTCACGGATTTTTCCTATAGCTGCCATTAATTCTGCTTTTTAAGAAGGTTGCGAATATACAAATATCATTGATCGAAATAAACTATTCGACGGGCATTATCTCGACCAAAACACTTTCTATACGCACGTTAGTCACACCTGTTACTTTTAATTGAAATTGATCAATACGAATGATGGTATTGAGCTCTGGAATTTGCTCAGATTCATGGAGGATCAGTCCGGCTAAAGTCTCGTACTCTTCGCCTTCTGGTAGACCAATTTTATACTTGTCGTTGATGTAGTCTATTTCAAGACGTCCTGCGAAATGGTATTTGTGCTCATTGATTTCCTCTTCTAGCAACTCTTCATTATCGTGCTCATCTTCGATATCACCAAAAATCTCTTCAATAATGTCTTCGATTGTAAGTATTCCACTCGTTCCGCCAAATTCATCGAGAACAACAGCCAGGTTCTTGTTTTTGTGAATCAGCATTTCGAGTACTTCCTGAGCCGAAATAGTCTCGGGTACAAAGATGACTGGAACCAGCATATGCTTAACCGATTCGGGGAGCTCAAAAAGTTGAGAAGAATTAACGTACCCGATTATATTGTCAATATTATCGCGATAAACCAAGATTTTGGAGTACCCCGATTCTACGAATTGCTCGCGGAGATTCTCAACTGATTCTTCCAAAGAAACAGCACAGATTTCTGTACGGGGCACCATACAATCTCGGGCTTTCACTTTCGAGAACTCGAGTGCATTCTGAAAGAGTTGAAGCTCGTGATCTATCTCATCTTCCTTACTTTCTGCGGAACTGCTGATTTCTCTGACATAGTTATTCAAGTCTACCCGCGTCAGAGCTACATCTTGGTCTGAAGTATCCACTCTAAACAAATACTTTAAAATGAGTTCAGATAGCCCAACCATCAGGAACATCGGTATCCAGAGAATGTAGTATAGAATCTGAAGTGGAATAGCGAAAATGCCGAGGATAAAATTCGAATTAATCCGAAATAGGGTTTTGGGCACAAATTCGCCTCCAAAAAGTATGACAATCGTCGACACCAAGGTTTGAGCCAAAAGCGCCCAAACACCCGTGAGACCCCAGTCTCTAAAAACGGGATCTAAGAGTTCTGCCATAAAAATCCCATAGAGAACCAAGGCCACATTGTTTCCTACCAGCATGCTTCCAATAAACTTGGATGGCTGCTTTATGAATCTTGAAATAATCTTTGCCGAGAGAACGCCCTGTTTATTGTCGAGCTCAATCTTGAGCTTGTTTGATGTCAAAAAAGCGATCTCCATTCCCGAAAAGAAAGCCGAGAATAGCAGGGAGACTGCAACAATTATGACGATTTCCATCACGATTATTCTGAATCAGATTTTTGCTGTTTTTCCATTCGGGTTCGAAAGGTCTTCCTAAATGCATACATGACACCTGCGAGCAACGGAAAAACCAAATATTGAACGTTCTGTCCATTAATTCCACCACTCTGGTAGAACACGTACAGTACAAAGACAAAGGAAACGATAGCCGTTGCGAGCCAAAACTTCTCCATCACTTTGCTCACCGTTTGAAATCGCTTTTGATCTTTTTCCTTACTCATCTTCGTCAATATTAATTAATCCTGTGACTTCATTAATCACATAGTTCGTAAAATTCTGATTTGACTCCAAGCCTTTTCCGTATATCACGGCTTCCTTTCGCTCTATGGTCACAAATTTATCTGTAAATACCTTAGCGCTATCCTGGTACCAAGTCAGCTCTTCGGTATGCAGGGTTTCGCCATCTCGATTGACAAACACCACTGAATCTCGCGCCA
The DNA here is from genome assembly GCA_030427905.1 of Bacteroidia bacterium. Taxonomy (GTDB): domain Bacteria; phylum Bacteroidota; class Bacteroidia; order Flavobacteriales_D; family Cryomorphaceae; genus CBDDKU01. The sequence goes on along the minus strand of JAUICL010000001.1, from coordinate 807,537 downwards.
CCATCAAGCCGTTGTTGTTGGAGATCATTCCATTCTTAGCCGTCAATCTGCCATCAAAATTGCCATTGGCAGTATAAAAAGTTAGGGCAAACCCACCAGAAAGATTGCTGTATGTAGAATCGCCTTGTTGGAATCTCTCCATCAAAGCAGCTTCCAAGGTATTTTTGACTCGTCCCGAATCGGTGTAGGTGTAGGTCACATTTCGGGTGGTTTGCACCGGAAGTAGCTGCCCTTCCGAAAACTCGAGCACTTCTTCCAAGTCGTTAGACGAGCACGAAAACAAAACACCGGCCACAAGTGCAACCGGTGTTAGTTTGAATAAGAATCGATATCTCTTAGAGAATTTAGTCACTTGATCGTATCGTCGTTGTTTCACCAAGGCAGCTTACTGTGTACTTTCCGCCTATCTCTAAGTTATTAAAAAAGATGGCTTGCTTGTCTGGGAAGTATTTTTTGTAACCAGCAATCTTCTGATTTGCTTTGTCGGCTACTGATGAATCAACAGATTTTGCTTTGTTGTAGTAGTCGGTTGCGACCCAATAAACAGCCCCAGAACCAAGCTTATCTCCACATGATGCAGCTGATCCTACGATAGCATCACCAATCAGAATATAGGCTTCTCCGTTTTTGGGCTCTTTTGCTAGGATGCTATTGGCGTGAGACTTTGCCGTACTCACTCTTCCAAGAATCGTAGCAGCTTGACCTGCTCGCAGGTGGATTTGACTGCTGTACGCACAATCTCCACAGAGTTCAACAGCTTCTTCGAAGTACTTCAGAGCATCGGCATACTCCTTTACTTTCAATTTCTGAATCCCAATAGAGTAGGCAGCCACTTGAGTAGGCTCATCTGCATAAACGCGTTCAGCTACTTGTAGATAAAGCTCATTGTCTGAGCAGTCACGCTTATTCATTACGGCGAGTGCCTTCTTGTTTAATTCAATATCGTTGGGCGACTCGGCAATTCGCTCACCAAGGATGCGGTAGATGTCATCACATTCAGCGATTTTGATGAAGAATGCGTCGAGGTTGCCTTTGGCTTTTTCGAAACGGCTTCTTTGTTTCTCATCTTCCGTATTAAGGATATTGTAATCCAAAATTTCTAGTACAGGCATGTATTCTACAAGCAAATCAGACTTTGTAGCTTCATCCATCTTGTACATCTCATATAGTGACTGATAGTATTTTGAAGCCACCTTAGCATCCGTATCATTACCCTGTAACTCCATCGAACGCTTTAAGATAGCGTTGGCTTCAGAAGATCTAGAGCGGTCGTATTGAAACAAATCAGCCCCTTTGTACCCAAGCACTTTTCCTTCTTCTCCAAAATTTTCAATACGCTTATCGTACACCATCATCAAAGTATCGATATATGCGTTGCGCACATCAATTTTGGTTGAATCTTCGTAAATCTCATCTAGGATATCGCCGTAAAACTTAGCTCCATCGATGTAAAGGGTCTTACTACTCTTAGGACATGTCTGAAATGCCACTCTCCAGAATGGAAGCGCATCGTCGTAGAGTTTTTGATCTCTGTACTCTCTGTAGAGCGAGAGATTTTCTTTACATGTTTGCTGTTGTTCCGGTGTATCACCGTACTTATCTTGTGAAAATCCATTTGCTGTCATCAGCAAGACTCCTACCAATGCGAAAACTAACTTTTTCATTGATCTAACTTGTTTAATCATATTTAGGCTTGATAAACCATCGGTTTCTAACATGTGGTGTAAAGCTAAAACCGATGTAAATTCTCCAATAATCTTCTTCAATTAATCCTTTATTCGTTGTACCCGACTGTCCATACTGGGTACTGATACTAACCGAAGAGCGCGAAATGGCTCTTCTGTGATTAATCGGCATAGTTAAACCAAAACTCATGCCACGATCCACAATATCTTCTCCTTCCAAGTTCAGATTTGACTTATCGTAATAGACCCCAGCACGGTATTCCACTACCTTAAAGTATTTTCTTGAACCCATCATAGGTGTGTACTCTATCCCAGCGCTCAGCCTACTGGCATCGTTGAAATCAAAGTCGAGGGCATCATCCTGATAAGACACAGTATAATCAGACCACGCTTCTTGCGCATAATCAGCCGAGAATCGGTAACGGGCCTTCTGCGCTGTGACGTAATCAAGGCCAACTCCAAATGATAGACGCTGAGGCATATGGATTCTTCCACGCTCAGCTTCAGTGTTTATTATAGTATCTCGCGGTACTAGGCCAAAGTCGTCTCGAAAAGAATAAGCAAACTCGCTTCGATCTGCTTTTAAATCATTACCCATGGTATAGACTGCACCAAGCATTAGTTTCATGTAGCGCCCGCTCTGGTGGGTATGACGTAAAATGTTCTTCTGAAAATGCACCCCTAAATCAAAACTCACATCCCGAACTAGGACAGTCTCTTGAATATTAATACCTAGGGCGTTAATATCATCTGGGAAGTCTACTTTCCGGTTGCTATCAATGGTTCCAAAATTGAAATTCAACGTTCCCCCAAGTGATAGAGCTGATAAATTGCCTAGTGTATCGGTATGGCTCCAAATTCGGTAACCCATTCCCAGATACCCTTGAGAGATCCCACCGTCTCCGCTGTATTCTAGATTGTATCCAGACGAAACTTCTTCGTCCGTGATATTTGACTGCACCGAATATCCAACCACTGAGTATGGCACCAACCCGATAGATAGACCCCAAATACCACGCTTGATTGGAAAGCTCAAGGATAAGTTATTCAGAATAAAACTCTTATTATCAAAACTACCTGCATTGGTATTGTACGTCGAGATAGTAGACTTTCCAGAAGTTTCAAAAATGGGCTCGTAATGAAGGGCAACCGTAGCGGGGTTACCCAAGTTCATTTTGTAGGAATCAAAAAGGGCAATACCACTACCTCCTACACCGGCCTGACTTACGGTTTGTCTTTGAAAAGGAAGACCAGGCCCAAAAAGTGAATATGGGGATGTCAAATCAGCCTGACCATAGACAGCTGACATAGAAGTAATTAAAGCAATAAGAACAAGCGCTTTATTGCTTGAGATTTGATTGAAGAATTTCATGCAATCCCCATAAGGTAAGATAAGGGTGTGCAAAGATGATATTTTTAAACGCTTTATCAAAAAAGCCGTAGTCTCCTCCTGTAGCAATGACCGTTAAATTTTTGTAATGTTCTTGTCCAATATCGATATAACGGAGTATTTCAGCATGTATTCCCTGAATGACTCCACTTATCATACTCGATCGCGTATCGTAGCCTGGCCAGTTCTCTTCATCTTCTTCCCACTCCTTTATTAACGGCAGTTTCCCGGTCATTAGGTGCATACTTTTAAATCGCATTTGCAAGCCCGGTGCAATACCTCCACCAATATATCTACCATCTGAACGCACCACATCGTATTTGATGCACGTTCCAAAATCAATGACTAAAACATTCTTATTTGGGTAGAATTTTTTTGCAGCGATGGCATTTGCAACCCGATCGGCTCCTAAAGTTTTCGGCGTTTTATAATCAATTTCGATCGGAAGGATGGTGTCTGAATTGACATGAACGAGCTCCAAATGCTCTTCAAAGACATCGGCCAAGGGCTGATTAAGCTTGGATACATTGCTAATAACACCACGCTTAACACCAGCCTTATCAATGAGTTGGGCCACCTGACGATGGGCGCGATTAGAAAACGTGAGAACCCCATCTAACTCTCCTCCGACAAATAGCGCAACCTTCATGCGCGTATTGCCAATATCTATGGCCATGTCAATATTTTTCATTCCCGCGAGAAGAGTTTGATTGCATATGGAAAATATATTTATATTTGCGCCCTGCTAAGGCGGTGATGTAGCTCAGTCGGTAGAGCAAAGGACTGAAAATCCTTGTGTCGGCGGTTCGATTCCGTCCATCACCACAGAAGAAACCCAGCGTATTTGCGTTGGGTTTTTTTATTTTCTGCACAGGTATATTATTTCTTCATCTTGTAGCCTGTACTTAGCTCTTAAGTCCTCAGGTATTGAATTCACAAAATCAACCGACTCCACTTTAAAGCCCGCTTCAGCCAATACTTCGGGATAGTTTTTACCGTAGAGTCTGACGTGATCTTTCTGCCAAAACTCTCGCTCTCTTTCTTCGGGCGATGTAATGGATGAGTCTTCATACGTTTCGGTACGGGTATAGTCAATTGGGACTTGCATAATAGCCCATCCACCAGGCTTCAATACCCGATATAGTTCTTTCATACATTGATGATCGTCGGCTACGTGCTCCATGACGTGGTTGCAAATCACGATATCGTATGAATTATCTTCAAAGGGAACTTGGTGTAGGTCAAAATGATATTTGGCCAACGGCGATTCCAGATCTCCCGTGTCGTAGGTAATATTCTCAAGCTTTAAAAACCGCTCGTGAAAACACTGCTCGGGCGCAATGTGTAACAACTTATGATTTGCTGTGAAAAAATCTGTGCGCTCTTTTAAAAACAGCCACAACAACCGATGCCGCTCAAGCGATAGACAATGCGGGCAGAGGACATTATCGCGCAAAGCCACGTTAGAACCGTAGGATAAAAACTTGCTGAATGACCTATCGCAGACTGGGCATTTTACTTGATCACCCTTATACATAAGCGGCGCAATCTTTCTAAAGACATAACTCGCCTTTATAAGCAAAGGCCTGGGCAAATTGTGAAGGGCAAATCGGTATAAACTCATTACTTTAAACTTAAACCAAATGTAGGTATTTTGCGTACAGAGTAAACTTTTGGGTACATTCCCATTTGACTATCTTTACAAAAACTCAAATACCATTATGACAAAGTCAACTTTATTTAAATCGTTTTTACTCCTTTTTGGACTCGTATTCTGTTTCTCACAAGCCGATGCCCAAACAACCATTTCAACTGGTAAAAAGAAGAGTCAGAAAACTGCTAAAATGGCAAGCAAATCGACTGATGACGATAAGGCTTCTGAAAACACAGACGACGAAAGTGAAGATGAAGTTGAAATTATCAAATGGGATTATGCAATCGTAATGCTCCAGAGTAAAGGAACGGGGTACGTTCCTACTTTCGAACGCTCGAGTGATAATTCTGGGTTTTTATCATCAGATGTGCAATTAGTGGGGGCAATGAAAAAGGCAGATACCGGTGGTTTGAGCTTCCAAACTGAGCTTGACTTCATCCATTTTTTAGCTGATCTGGATTTTGAACTTATCTCAGTCGTACCCGTTACTGAAGGAAAAAACACAGCTGCCAAGTATTACTTGAGAAAGCGAAAAGAAAACTAATTTTACTCCAGAATGGATTTAAATAGAGTAGATAGAAGGGTATTGATTCTCTTCTATCTGCTTATTTTTTACATCACACTTCAGTTTGTCTGGTGGGCTTATAGCCTCTTGCGCTTAATGAAAGAGCTCTATGGCGACAGTGAAGTATTCTCTACAAAAGTTTGGATGGTTCTTGGCGAAGGAGCCGTTTTTATCGCGTTTTTATTAGCTGGAGCTTATATCATGCAGCGCGCTATTCGAAAGGAAATGACCCTGGTGCGACAACAACGAAATTTTCTTCTTTCGATTACCCACGAACTTAAGACCCCCTTAGCAGCGATAAAACTTTGCATTGAAACGCTGTCAAAGCGAAAAGATCTCAGTTCAGATCAACGAGAACCGCTTGAACGCAATGCGCTGCAAAGCACCGAGAGACTCCACAACCTAATCGATAAGGTTTTGCTCGCTACTCGTATTGAAAACAGTAGTCTTGAAAGCGAAGAAATTCGGACTCCCATTATCCTTTCACAGATTTCAGAAGAAGTTATCGAACAGTTCAAAATCACCTACCCCAACATTCAAATTACTTCGAACATCGAGCCCGATTTACAATTGAGTATCGATGCAGTGCATTTTGAGAGCATCATCGGAAACCTGATTGAGAATGCTATAAAGTATGGTGATGGCGAAGTGGAAATTAATCTGAGCAAATCAAGAAACGGACTAGTCCTGTGCGTATCAGACAATGGTTCTGGAATAGCTTCGGAATACAGAAAACGCGTTTTTCAAAAGTTCTACCGAATTGGCAACGAAGATACCCGTACGCAGAAGGGTACTGGTCTCGGTCTGTATATTGTCTCAAAATTGGTATCCATGTACAACGGTACTATTCGTATCACTGACAACCAGCCGACCGGAACTCGGTTTGAAATCAGATTTTGAAGTTCGCTATCCTTATTTCAAGGTGAGTACTTGTCATGTCCATCGGCTTTTCGAAATACAATCCCTCTAAAAAACACATCTTCCAGTAACAAGTTATCAGAAAGCGTTGCGTATCTGAACACAAAAAAAGCCTCCCGAAAAATCGAGAGGCTTTCACATAAAGTTCAGTTCTACTAATTGTCGGCACTAATTATTTCAAGCGATCCCGACTCTGTACAATCTCCATTATCGATCGAGATCACGTAGAAGTAAGTTCCATCTTCTAAATCCTTTCCATCAAATGGATTGTCGTATGTCAATGAAGCATCGGGTAATCCAACTTCATAATTATCGGTTTCGTAGACGATGGTACCCCATCTGTCGTACACAATAAGCTGAGCTGCGTCAAAGGCGTGAGCTCCTTCTATTACGAATACATCGTTCTTTCCATCTCCATTTGGTGTTAAGATGTTTTGAAGTTTATCGATATTGATAACCAGAAGGGTATCTGTACCTGTGGCCTGACCAGGAACCAATGGGTTGATCAACCCGAGTCTATGACATCGGTCTGTTGCTTGAATCTGCACGACATTCACTCCACCACTCAATGCGATCGAAGACGATGCTGACACAGGAGGAAGTACAAATTCACCTTCACCTAGTGTCTGAGACCACGTGTATTCCGTTTCTCCAGCTCCTCCTGAAGAGAACGCCTGAAGTGGAATTGGCCCTTCCGGACAGTTGTCTTCTAATGGTTCCATCCAAGCTACCATTGGCTCATAGGCTGGGTAGACTACCTGCACGGTATCGCGAACGGTCTCGCCACATTCATCAGTCACTCTCAGATTTATAGAGTGATCAAAGAAATCGACATCTTCAAAAGTCTGATCATTGCCTTCTACTGCAAAGTTCTTTTCCCAGACATAGCTATATGGTGGGGTTCCATTTGCCGCGTCAGCAACAAAGGTGATAGGTTCATTAGGACATGTAGGCTGGGCGAAATCAGCAATTATTCCCTCCAATGGTTCTGGAATTGAATTGGTCACCAGTATGCTGTCCATGGTGTAGGGTTCAAATCCACATGGATCTGTTACCGAAACGGTGTAGTACGTTTCGTCATCGGGTGGAATGACAACAGTATAGTTCGAACCTGTTGCCGTCTGAACATTTCCATCGTTGTCTATCCAAGACCACGTATAGGTGTATGGTTCTATTCCATTTGAACCTTCTGCTTCCAAAAGCGCTGTAGACGTTGGGCAATAAAGCACTTCATCATCCGATACCGCAAGATCGAGCACGTAAGGATCTACCATAAATATCGAATCAGACGACGACTGAAGGTCTCCACAGCCATTGTACCAAAAGATCTCGATTGTCAAATATTCATCTTCATCTGGAGTTCCATCATATAGTGTCTCAATTGAGTAATTAAGGGTATCAATTCCATCTGAAAAGACAAAGAGGCTATCGTTACCTGTTAGAATATAGTCTTGTCCTTCTTGTGCAGTTCCTCCAAAATCTACATATACCGAGTCAACTGTCGTTCCTTCAGGTCGTACAATCTCAATTCCAAAATTGCTACATCCCGCTACTACAACATCCGAATATTGCGGATCAGTTACTGTTACCCCTCCGATATCAGGAGAGACATTAACAAGCACATCACCAAAGGCCGCAAAAGAGCCGGCTTCTATAAACACTCCGGAATCCAAGCCACCGTCGATCGCATCGCCAATTGCCATTTTAATGTGGTATTCACCTCCACACTGAACTTCAGCTTCTGCGACCAAAGTAACTGTCATACCAGGGAATTGTACATCACCTACTTCAGTTGGATTGTTATCTACAAAATACTGACTGTCCTCTACCCAGTTTGGGTTAGCGTTCTCACAATTTTCAACAGTTCCTGAACCTGTAGGAACTCCGCCATTGATAGTGTTAATTGCTACTGGAATATCAGAATTAGGCACAAGTGCCATATTGATAGAGCCGTTTGAATAAGGGCCAGAAATCCCAGGACCGCTCAAGAAGAAACCAAATGCGTCATTAAATTGGGTACAAGTATAGTTTGGGTACTCGTTAGACGCAAAAACATAATTAAACCGAATAGAATCGCTCGTTGCTATAAAGTCAAATTCCAAAATAGCACAGTCATTCATATTGGGTTGTCCTGATAAATCCAGTAGATCTTGATCATTCGTTATAGAGTTGGTGAGACCTCCTCCAAAACCTCCAGCAACATTCACAACATCATATGTTGCCATGACAATTCCCTGATCAAAACTAACGTAGTTGCTCGGCCCATCATAGAGACCAATTTGCACGTTCAGTTCACTCGCGGGTTGACCGTTGAAAGTAATATTGGAAGCAACAACTCCTTCACCCAATAAATAATTGTTTACCAGATCTTCAGCTGTGATCGTATTGTCAACAGTAACTTGAGCACTTAAACTACCCATAGCTATTACTCCTAGGGCTGCAAAGCAAATTGATTTTAATTTCATAATCTTGGTTTAATCGGAGGGCTAAATATAGTTTTTATCGCGTAACCGTCACAAAGCCGGTTATTTCATGCGCATCTTCTTCCTTCTTGCCCTTGTACTTTATTAAATAGTGGTAGACTGCCGTACCCGAGAAATACTCATTTCCTGCGTTCGAGCCATTCCATTTATCACCTATATCTGTAGAGTGGAACACCTGCTTACCCCAGCGGTCCATAATCCACATTTCAAACTCGTAAACATCTACAGCCACGACACCAAAGAGATCATTGATTCCATCTCCATTTGGTGTAAATGAATTTGGAATGTAAATCTCGAGTGGCGGAATGGTATTGTAGTGCGCTGTATCGGTACAGCCTATATCGTCGGTAACGGTAAGCACTACCTGATAGGGATCAAATCCATCAAAGTAGTGAAGTGGATTGGGCTTGTCGCTGGTTTCACCATCCCCAAAATCCCAGAAGAACGTCGGGTTCTCAGCTCTAGCATACTCCGTAAATTGGATGGCGTAATAATCTTGGTATTGGTAATCAAAATCGGCGCGAACATCTCTGATCTCAACGTTGAAATTCTCTTGGGCCACCATACCACAAGTATCTACTACAGTAGCAACATAGGATCGACTCCCACGGGGAAGATCCACATTCACGCCACTTGGCGAAGGAATCCCATCCCATGCGTAGTTAAACCCACCTGAACCACCGCTGGCATATGCCCGCATCATTACCGGTGTATTCTCACAAATCGCTGTGTCTGGACTCAACTCCAAACTCACTTCCGGGAAATTAAATTCTACAACCGTACTGTCGGTTCCGATGTTTTCGCATTCATCTTCAGCTTCTATCACAACGTTCTGCCCCATTGCAGGGTTGTACATAAAAAACAAGCTATAGCTTTCAGACTGGAGCTCACCATCTACGTACCATCGGTATGACTTTTGACCAATCCCTCCTTCCGAAATAACGGGGAGCATCACATCATCGAGACATGTTTCCGCGCTAAACACATCGGGCAGCAAAGCAGTCACTTCAATTGGCGGCACTGTAATCATCACTTCATCCATTCCAGTCGCTCCACAGTCGTCGGTCACCACAAGGTCTATACTGGTTGAGTTTTCAACGAAATAGACAAGTGCAGGATCCGTAGAAATAGTTTCACCTTCTTCACGCCAGTTATAGGCATAAGCGCCAAAACCGCCACTCACCGTCGGCACGATATCAACAGTGACATCGCATTCTTCAATAACAAAATCTTCTCCTAAATCGACTAATACAGGTGGGTACACTGGTACTTCAACTTCAAATGCAGCCTGTTCATCAGGGACACTACAAGTATCCGAGACAGTTACAAAAATCGTTGAAGTGAAACCAGGTGATGCATAAATGGTATCGGTCTGTTCACCCGTCGACCATTGGTAACTATACTCGCCATACCCCCCTGTTATCGTAGGGTAGAGCTGTATCTCATCGTGGCAATCAGCTAAAGCGCCATCAAAACCAGAAACTTCCAGCGGATCAGCTTCATTCAGATAAAACTGAAAATCGGATGTTAAAACAGCCCCACTACAATTGGATGCGATATTGGTAATCTCTACATTGACAAACTCCTGTCCTTCTACTTCATTATCAGGCACACCACTAAGTGCGAAAAACACCGTATCAACTCCAGGAGCGAAAACAATACTATCAGGTAATTCAGGAATGAAGTCAACACCATTAGTCGCTGTTCCTGTTACTTCTATGTAAGCCACTTCTTGGATACCCTGCGTATCATTTGGACGGATAAACTGCAGATAAGCTTCGCCACAGCCTTCGTAAAGGGTCGAGTCGTTCACTCCGACCGGAACATCAAGGCTCACCTCTACAACACTATTGGATTGGAAAGAACCCGCCTCAAGAAAAACTCCACTGTCTAGAGATGAATCTACCGCATCGCCTATCCCCAGCTTCATGTGGTACAATTCACCGCAAATCACTTCTGCATAGGCAGTTAAGGTGACCGTCATTCCAGGAAAATTTGTTTCTTCTTCCGGCGCACCCTGATTATCAACAAAGTAAATCGAATCGTCCATGTAGTTCGGGTTTACTGCAAGACAGTCTGGGTCGTTTGGTGGGCTACCTGAATTGATCGAATTGATGGCAACCGGGATATCCGTATCAGGAACTAGTGCGATATTGATGGCATCATTAGAAAATGGTCCATTAATCCCAGGACCACTAATAAAAAATCCAAATGCATCGTTGTAGTTACTGCAGGTAAAGCTTGGATACTCATAAGACGCAAAGACATATCGAAATATCAACGAATCACCATTCGGAATGAAATCAAACTCGAGCACGGCCCCATCATTAATGTTGAAGCCTGAAATTTGCATCAGATCCGGATCATTCTGATAAGAATCGGTAATAAAACCACCCATTTCACCCGTTACAAGGTTGTTTACATCTGCCGTACCAAGCACCAACGCTTCAGGAAACTCGATCACATTACTTCCACCCGTATACCTTCCAGCCTGGATATTCACTTCATTAGCTGGGGCGCCATTGAAAGTCACATTCGAGATACTGACTCCATTTCCTAGCAAGACATTTTGAACCAGTTCTTCAACCGTCATGGTTGTATTGTCTACTGCAATCTGAGCAGAAACGTTGAAGGTGCTCACCATCATCATAATGAGCACTATAGGGAGTATTCTTCGCAACATTCGAGAACTATTTCTGAGTGGTTATGTTGGTTTGACGCATAGGCACTTACAAAGTTGCCCAATCATAAAAGTAAAAAAATAGTTTTCCTATGCCAGATTTTGTGGGGTTTTATGGGGAAGGCAATTCCTTATATTTGTGGGCCAAAATAACATTGAACGAATGTCAGTTACTACAAACTATCTAAATCAGAATAAAGACCGATTTCTAAACGAGCTAGTCGATTTGCTTCGAATCCCATCGGTCAGTACCGATAAGTCATTTGAAGGGGATGTGCGAAGAGCAGCGGAGTTCATCAAATCAAAACTGGAAGAAGCTGGAGCAGATAATCTCGAAATCTGCGAGACAGGCGGACTCCCGATTGTTTACGGTGAAAAAATTATTGACCCCGCATTGCCTACCGTCTTGGTGTACGGCCACTACGATGTACAGCCGGCCGATCCGCTTGAGCTTTGGGATTCACCACCATTCGAGCCCCAAGTAAAGGATGATTTGATCATAGCTCGTGGCGCTTCAGACGATAAAGGCCAAATGTACATGCATATCAAGGCTTTTGAATCCATGATGAAAACTGATACACTGGCATGCAATGTCAAGTTTATGATCGAAGGTGAAGAAGAAATCGGATCGGATAATCTCGGCCCGTTTATCGCTGCTAACAAAGAAAAGCTTGCTGCCGATGTGGTTTTGGTTTCGGATACAGCTATGCTTTCAAATGAAAACCCGAGTATAACAATGGGTCTGCGTGGATTGAGCTACGTAGAAGTGGAAGTAACGGGACCCAATAGAGATTTGCACAGCGGAATTTACGGTGGTGCCGTAGCCAATCCTATCAACGTGCTTTCAAAAATGATTGCATCCCTTACGGATGAAGACAATCGAATTACCGTTGAAGGATTTTACGACAATGTGGCGACCATTTCGGATGCTGAGCGCACAGAGATGAACAAGGCTCCGCTTGATGAAGAGAAGTACAAATCAGATCTGGGTATCGACGCGGTACATGGCGAGAAAGGATACACCACTCTTGAGCGAGCCAGCATCAGACCCACACTCGATGTGAATGGAATTTGGGGTGGATACACCGCACCTGGAGCCAAAACGGTTCTCCCGTCAAAAGCATACGCAAAAATCAGCATGCGCTTGGTACCAAATCAAAGCTCGGAGGAGATCACTGAAAAGTTTGTCAAGCACTTCGAGCGAATTGCCCCTCCGTATGTGAAGGTAAAGGTAAAGCCACATCACGGCGGAGAGCCAGCTGTAACTCCTACAGACTCTATAGCTTATCAGGCGGCTAGTCAGGCTATGGAAGAAGCTTTTGGAAAGAAACCCATTCCAATGCGCGGCGGGGGGTCTATTCCAATCGTAGCACTTTTTGAAGAATTGCTCGGACTAAAAACCATCTTGATGGGCTTCGGTCTGGATTCGAATAAAATCCATTCGCCGAATGAAAATTTTGGCCTATTCAACTACTACAAGGGAATCGAAACGATTCCATTATTCTACAAGAACTTTGCGGAGCTTTCTAAATAGTTTTTTTCTGATCGTCATCTCCCTAGCTGTACTCACTTCGTGCGATTATAGCGACGTGGAAATTGTGGATGTTGGTGAATTTAATCTTCAAGAGATTAGCGGAAGTGGTGCCACACTCAAGGCATCACTCCGCGTTCACAACCCCAATGACTATAAGATCAAGGTCAAGTCTACCGATGCAGAGATCTTTATCAACGGCACGATGGCTGGAGAAGCCGATCTGGTTCGCGAAATCGTTATTCCAGCCAATTTTAACGACTACCTTGAAACTGAAATTGAAGCGAAATTCTCAGGAGGCAGCGTGATGATGCTGCCCATTGCCCTTCAAGTGTCGATGGGAAAACCCATTGAAATAAAAGTGAAAGGAACCATCAAAGCTCGGTCTGGTCTTATTTCTAAAAAGGTAGATTTTGAGTTTGAAGATAAAGCCTTCAAGAAATGACATCGCCGTCCTTTCAAAATGACTTAGGAAAAGAAAATAGCCTTTACCTGCGCCAACACGCCCACAATCCCGTGAAGTGGATGCCTTGGGGGAAACCCGCTCTGGAAAGAGCCGAGAAAGGACAAAAACTCATTATTGTAAGCATCGGATACGCAGCCTGCCATTGGTGCCATGTGATGGAGAAAGAGTGCTTCGAAGACATCGAAGTTGCCGCCATTATGAACGACTTTTACGTCAGCATCAAGGTAGATCGCGAAGAAAGACCTGATATAGACCAGGTGTATATGGATGCCACCCACATGATGAATAAGCAGGGTGGATGGCCATTGAACTGTATCGCTCTTCCCGATGGTACGCCTGTATTTGCTGGAACGTACTTCCCAAAGCAGCAGTGGATCAATGTGCTGACGCAGATCCAGGATCTATGGGCCAATAAGCCAGATGAAATTTTGAAGTATGGTGACCAGATGAAAACTGCGCTCAACCATAAAGCTTCCTTGCCATTGATCACCACTGATTCTCCCTGGACTATGGACGATCTGGACCTAGCGCTTCAAAAAGTCATGAAGCAAGCCGATTTGGTAGATGGTGGATTGGAACGAGCCCCAAAGTTTCCCGTACCGGTACTCTACCAATTCCTATTGGAATTCATTCAGGTTAAACCTTCGCCCAAGGTTGAAGACTTTATCCAGTTGACCCTCGACAAAATGGCTATGGGCGGCATTTACGATCAAGTTGGCGGAGGCTTTGCTCGCTATTCCACAGACTCCCAATGGAAAGTGCCGCATTTTGAGAAAATGCTCTACGACAATGCTCAGCTGATGAGTCTCTATGCTCAATCTTACAAAGGCTCGCCAAATGATTTTCACGAAGAAATAATAAGAGGAATTGACGCTTGGCTTTCGCGAGAAATGAAGGCAGAAACAGGGCTGCTGTACGCTGCGCAAGACGCCGATTCGGAAGGGAAAGAAGGACTTTACTACACTTGGACAGAGACTGAATTGCAAGACGCTAAACTCTTTGATCCTTTCAATGCGGTCTACTATTCTGGAGATGAAGCTATATGGGAAGGTCGAATTATTCCCATTCGCAAAGACAAGGCTAGCCGTGGAGCTGGTGAGATCAATCAGGCCTTACTTCGCCTTCGAGAACGCCGTACTAAACCGGCCACCGACGAGAAGCATATACTCTCGTGGAATGCATTGGCTGTGATTGGTTACTTTGATGCTGGACTTGCGCTCAAAGATGAGATTCTGAAGAAAAAGGCCGAAGGTCTGCTCGACACCTTAATCGGTGTTTTTCTCGACCCTGAAAACTATCACCTGAGCCATGTAGCCTATGGTGTAGAAACCAGAACCGAAAGCTTTCTGGAAGACTACACATGGGTAATCGCAGCACTTCTGAAATCGTATTCAGTGTATCTAGATCCCAGCAGATTGAGCTTAGCTAAATCACTAGCGCTGGTAGCGATCGACCGATTCTATGACCCGTCCGTAGGCTTGTTTTACTCCACTTCCGATCAAAGTGGCTTGATAAGCCGCCCCATTGACATACACGATTCTGTGATGCCATCGCCAAACTCGGGTATGGTTCAGAACCTGAGTACGCTTTCGCAGATCTTTGAAATACCCCGGTTTGCCGAAATGGCTGACCGCATTGTTCTCGGCATGAAGGAGCAGTGGATACAACACCCCGACTCCTTCGCTATGATAGGCTCCCAAATTTTGAGTAGAGTACTGGGCCATGTCGAAATTGCAGTCACAGGACCAGAAGCCATAGACTGGCATCGCCAAATAAGCCTACACATTCACCCAAGTTTTCTCGTTGCGGCAACAGAGAGCCCTTCGAATCTCCCAATTTTTCGAAATCGGTTTTCAAGAGATCAAACCCAAGTATATATTTGCCAAAATAAAACCTGCCTCGCACCTATCCATAATCTGAAACAGGCCATTGAAGCTATCCGTACACTTTCTCCAAATTAGTTTAAAACCCTTCTTAGCGACTCTCATCTACCTGTGCCTGAACACCCTCGCATACGGGCAGATGATGATGCCGCCAGCTGGACGAGAGTTTAAAGTGAACCAAAAGTTCAATCCATCTTTTATTGCTGCACAAGAGATTTTAGAGATTCACTGTATTAAAGAGATTAAGCGCGATGGCGACCGAATCAGAAAAACACAAGAAAAAGAAGTGTACCGATTCTATCCTGACGGAAGGCTACAGATGCACTCCTTGATCAACTTGAAACGAAGAGACACATCCATTACATTCTTTGAGTATGTGGGCGAACGCATGGGTTGTGAAGTCAAGAACGATGCCGCTGGGATGTACAGTTACTGCTATGTTTACGGCGAAAATGGGCTTCCAACCGAGCGAAAGTACGGCCGTGCGCCACGCTTTGCTTCGATCACAGCATCCGTGAGCCCGGACCGAATCAAAGAAGTGAACACCGAGACATACAAGCACGTCCGTCTTGAAAACCAACTCCACTCCACCTTGTTCAATTCAGCCGGAAGACCCTATATCAAAGAGATCCGGTATTTTGATGAGAACGGCTACCTCGTGTCATTCAGGCAAAACTATGTTATGAGTAGCGCCCGCCATTTTGAGACCTATGAATACAATGAAGGCGGCTGGCTCGTGAAGTTGGAACTAGACGATGGTGCGAGAAAAACACAACGCACTTATGAATACGACAGCATCGGGAACATGCTTGAAGAAGGCTACTGGGTAGAGGGTAAAAAAAAGCACCGAGTAGAATACGTGTACAATCAAGACACCATGCGCGTGAGAGCCGAATTAAAACGCGAAGATGAGCTTTCAAGAATAGTCATCACAAACTACGAATACGTAGCGCGATAATACCCGAAAAACGGCTTATTCTCATTAAATTCGCGACTCCTGAATTTAAATTCAAAAACAATGATAAAAAAGTGTACCGTTCTGGCCTTGGCGCTAGCTTTGATCAGTTCTTTGCCACTCAAAGCCGATGAGGGAATGTGGCTGCCTATGCTCATCAAGAGATTGAACCAACGAGACCTTCAAGAGATGGGTCTTCAATTGACACCTGAAGAGATTTACAGCGTTAACAATTCAAGTTTGAAAGACGCTATTGTTTCGATGGGTGGATTCTGTACAGGTGAAATCATTTCTTCGAATGGATTGATGCTCACAAACCACCACTGCGGATACGATGCCATTCGTACAAATTCTTCTGTAGAACACGATTATCTCACCGATGGATTTTGGGCCAAAAGCCTTGACCAGGAGCTTCCAAATGAAGGTCTCTACGTGTCATTCCTCGTTCGCATGGAAGATGTTACTGAGCGTGTATTGAGCGAATTGGAAGGAATCGAAGACGAAGCTCAACGTCAAGCTAAAGCATCTGAAGTAGGAACTATGATCGCTGAAGAAGCCCAAGCTGGGACTCATTATACAGCACAAGTAAAAAGCTTCTACAAAGGAAATGAGTTCTACATGTTTGTTTACGAAACGTTTACCGATGTGAGATTGGTAGGAGCTCCTCCATCTTCCATTGGAAAATACGGTGGAGACACTGATAACTGGATGTGGCCTCGCCAAACGGGTGACTTTTCACTTTTCAGAGTGTACACAGGCCCCGATGGAAAGCCGGCAGAATACAGCACAGACAACGTGCCACTTAAGCCAAAGCACCACCTACCTGTAAACATCGCTGGTATCGAAGACGGTGATTTCACCATGACATTTGGATACCCGGGAAGCACTGACCGCTACCTAACTTCTTATGGAGTAGATCAAGCGCTAGAGAAGAAGAACCCAACAATTGTTGAGATCAGAGACGCCAAGTTGGCCGCTTTGAGAAAGGACATGAAAGAAAGTGATGCTGTGCGTATCATGTATGCTTCTAAATACGCTCAAATTGCCAACTACTGGAAGTACTTTATCGGACAAACGGAGCAGCTAAAACGTCTGAACGTAGCCGATCAGAAGCGTGAGCTCGAAGCAGCATTCCAAGCCTGGGCTGATGCCGATCCAAATAGAAAAGCCAAGTACGGCGAAGCGCTTTCTATGATCAAGCAGGGGTACGCTGATACAGACGCTCGCGTGATTGGTAATACTTACGTAGTAGAAGCTGGACTTCTAGGTGCAGATGCTATCCTTTTCACATTCCGATTCAACAGAAGGTTGGATGCCTACATGCAAATGGAAGAAGGGGCTGAAAAGGATGCGGTAAAGGCCGAGTTGATCGAAGCCGCAAAGCAGCACTTTACTGAAGTGAATGTACCTACCGACATGAGCTTGTTTGCTGTGACTAATGAACTTTACAGCAAAAATGTTGAGACAGATCAGCAACCACAATACCTCCAAGACTTAGGTGATAAGTACGAAGGAAAGTGGGATGACTATGCAGAGAAGGTATACGATCAAAGTATTTTCACAAACGAAGAGCGATTGATCGCGTTTATCGAAAAGCCAAAAGCAAAGACGCTCGAAAAGGATATGATGATTCAGGTTGCAAACGACCTATTCACCGTGTACCGAGGAAGTGCTCAAGCCAGCGCTGGAGCTGAAGCCATGATGGACAAAGGAAACCGCCTTTTCCAAGCTGGTCTGATCGAAATGAACCCTGACAAAGATTTCTACCCAGATGCAAACTCAACGATGAGAGCTTCTTTCGGAAACGTGAAATCTTACTTCCCTAAAGACGGAGTGAAGTACAAGTACTTTACAACGATGGAAGGATTGATGGCTAAGGAAGATCCAAACAATGATGAATTTATTGTTCCAGCTAAGTTGAAAGAGCTCTACGAAGCAAAAGACTACGGGCAGTATGCCGACAAAGACGGAACGCTTCACGTAAACTTTATCAGCACAAACGACATCACTGGTGGTAACTCTGGAAGTCCCGTTATCAACGGAAATGGTGAGCTGATCGGGCTGGCTTTCGATGGAAACTGGGAAGCGATGAGTGGTGACATCAATTTTGAGCCTTCTGTTCAAAGAACGATCTCAGTTGATATTCGCTACGTACTTTTTGTAGTTGACAAATTTGCGGGGGCATCAAACCTTATCGATGAAATGACATTGGTGAAAGAGAAGCCAATGAAAAAGGCAGATATGATGACTGAGCACCCGGAGAAAGTTGAGAAGAAAGTTGATGAAGTGGAGAAAACTCCAGTGATGAACTAATCTCAGAATTAATTCCATTCAAACGGCCCTTGTCTCTGGACTTGGGCCGTTTATTTTTTCTTGGGGCCCGCCACGAAATCTTTGAGATAGTATGGCTCAAAATAGGCGGTGTCTTCAAAGTCTTTTGCTTGAAACTTCTTTTCGGCTATAGCTGCCATTCCACTGGCTGAAGCCTTGATAGCAACAAATGTGGCGCCGCGTGTACGAAGTGAGTCTAAACACTTCTCTGCACCATCGCCAAAAATGGAAATTCGCTCGAATCCATCCATTTCAGGAAAGCTTTCTGGCTCCACGATTTCGGCTCTAGTCGGGAAAATGGTCTGCCCACCACCCGAAAATCCAGCCACATACACTTCCATGCGCCGCGCATCAATCATCGGCATCAGCAGGTGCTCTTCTCGCTCATCGGGTAACTGTTCTGCCAACGCTCTCAGCGAATTGACTGATATCAATGGAATTCCACCAGCGAAAGCGAACCCCTTAGCCGCCGAAACGCCTATGCGCAACCCCGTATAGGAGCCAGGCCCCTTGCTAACGGCAACAGCGTCGAGCTCATCGAATGCCAAACCAGCCTTTTCCATCGATTCGGCTATGAGCACACTGAGTTTCTCCGCATGGGAGTATCCATCAGAATCGAATTCTGAGATATGCTCCGCCCTGCCATCGATGGCCAGGCAAACAGAGCAAACTTTTGTCGATGTTTCGAGACAGAGAATCTTCGCCACTTAATCCTTTTTGTAAAGATCGTCTTTTGACACAACTTTCACCTTATCGCCGGGCGCTAGCGTTTGGGTGACCATATCAAAGGGACCGGAAACAACATCCATATCTTCGTCCAACCCACTTTTGATCTCAATGAATTGATCATCTTGAACGCCAGTTTCTACCGGAACCAACCGCACCTTCTCATTCTCCACTACAAAAACGCAAGTAACGGGCTCCTGCTCACCTTCCGACTTCTTACCAACGAGTCGCTCCACACTCGAGCGCTCTGCAGATGTAGTATCAGTTCGGCTTGTAACACTGGCAAGCGGTACCGAAATGGTATTTTCTCTGGTGGAAGTGGTGATATCTACTGTGGCATTCATTCCCGGCCGGAAGGGCGCCATGCCTGATCTCGAGTTCTCTATCAAGTCCTGATACGAAGATGGCAGTATCCTGATTTTCACTTCAAAATTGGTCACTTGATCAGCGCTGAGCCCAGTACTGGTAGCCGAGTTGGCAATTTCCGTCACCAGTCCCTGAAACTTGCGATCGATGTAGGCATCTACTTCAATAGATGCTGTGTCGTTGTATGCCACTCTTACAATATCGCTTTCGTTTACATCGGCCAGCACTTCCATCACGTCCAGATTAGCCACTCGCATAATTTCTGTCCCAGTCATCTGCATTGCACCTACTACTTGCTCTCCTTCTTCAACGCTTAGGCTAGAAATGGTTCCATCCATCGGTGCGTATATCGTGGTTCTCGAGTAAGAGTCACGGGCTTCTTTCACACTCGCTTCAGCCGATCTAATAGAGTAAGTAGCGGCTTTCACACTTTCTTGTGCGGCCATTACTTCGGCTTCAGCATTCTCATACTGAGCCATCACATTGTCGTAGTCTGCTTTTGAAATAGCTCCATCCTCATAGAGCCGTTCATTACGGTCTTTGTTGAGCTTATTATTCTTGAATTGCGCTTCGGCTTGCAGCACGCGGGCATCGGCACTGGCCTTGTTGGCTTTGGCATTATTCAGGGCTGCTTCAGCACGGTCTAGTGCCGCTTGCGACAAATCGGGATTTATTCTCACCAGCAAATCACCTTTTTTCACCTTTGCCCCTTCGCGAAACGGTAGCTCGAGAATCTTTCCCGATACTTCCGACGAAATGACTACTTCGGTTTCAGGCTGAATGCGACCGTTGGCAACGACTGTCTCAACAAGTGTCCGAACTTCTGGTTTGGCAACCGAAACGCGGTACTCATCCTTACTTTTGTTGTTGAATATCGCTACAATCACTAGTGCAACAATAGCAATCCCAAGCACCCAAAAAATGGTCTTTTTATTCATGGTTAATCAGATTTTGGCTTTGGACTTTTATAGGGTAATGGGGTTCCCCATGTAAAAGTCGAGTATTTTGGTCCTGAACACAAAGTCGTACTTAGCGGTGGCCAGATTGCTTTGGGCTCGGGTATAATTCGTTTTGATATTGTTGTAATCAACTGAGTTAATTACGTTTTGCTCGTACCGTACCTCGGCGTATTTAAACGATTCTCCGAGCGATCTCACGGCTTTTTCTGCTGAGATATAACTATTCATGGCCGCTTTGGCATCGGTGTAGGCCTGCTCTATATCAAAGCGCAGCTGATTGGAAATCTGTTGATACTCCAAGTTTGATTGAAGTTGATTGATCTGAGCTCGCTTCACCTGCGATTTTGCGGTATACCCATTAAAAAGGGGTACCGAAAGCGTCAATTGAACGTTTTGAAAGAAGTTGTCTTCGAGCTGATCTCCGAAACTCTTGGTCTCAAACCCGTCTGGGTAAAACGATTGTTCTTGAAGAGAAAGGACCGTTTCGCCACTACCTTGCACTTCACCAATGGGCACTTGGCCTGTTATCGGGTCGCCTACAGGCACTGTGTTGTTACCAGAATACCCCGACCCCAAGGTTCCACTCAATCGGAGTGATGGGTATAAGTTACCACGCGACATAGAAAGGGCGTACTCGGAAGAAATTCGTCTTTGGTCTGCAGCCATGATCTCGGGCATCGTCGATTTAGCCACACGGTAAATGTCTTGAGCCGAATTATCCAAAAGTTCAGTCCCTTCATCTGTGAGTATTGGCTTTTCAATATCGAAGTTTTCGGCTTCTTCTGGTGGAAGCTGCAATAGCTGAGTTAGATTAAGCATGGCAATAGCCACATTGTTCTGCGCGGTGGTAAGATTCAACTCTTCCTGAGCCAATTGCGCTTCGGTGTCGTAAAGGGTTCCCTGCGGCTCCTGTCCAGCGTCAACCAGTTTTTGCATCCGATTGACTTGCTCTTGCGTAATGGCCACTTGCTGCTCAGCGATCAACACATTCTCTTTACCGAGCAAAATCTGGAGATAGGCAAGACATAGCTGAAGTGAGATGTCGTTCTGAATTTTCTCAAGGTCGTATTTCGAAGCAAGTACGTTGGCCTTGTTCATTTTCATATTGTTCATCTTCGAAAAACCGTTGAACAGGTCTAGACTCGTGAAAACCGACAGGTTACTTGTTCCTACCCGTGTCGTTGCAAACTCGTTTGTAAACGGGTCAATACTCTGTCCAAAATTGTACCCGTATGTGGCCTGAGCATTCAAATCTGGGAGCAAACTCAACTTGCTCTCTTGATGATTTATTTCAGAAGTTACGATGTTGTTTTTGCTTTGCTGAACCGTGATATTGTTCTTCATGGCATAATCAATACACCGCTGCAAATCCCATTGATCTTGAGAGAAGGCCTGGATGGAAATCATCGTCATCAAAGCCAGGAAAGAAAATCTTCTAGTCATGTTTAGTAAAACTTAGCCAGGGTAAATGTAAGGAAGGAAGAAAGTGATGTAACCGAATAAAGTACGAGCGGTATGGAAGCTGGCTAAATGGTTAGAGCGCTGTAATTTCGATCTCAACCCTTCTATTGGCTTCGGCCTGGCTATTATTCACCGGGGTTGGGTACTTCATGTTGGCGCTACCAAAGCCTTGATAAGTCATTCGGGCACCTGAAACGCCCCGTTTCACAAGCTCATCATAGATCGCCTTAGCACGCTCTTCGCTTAGCTTGATATGACTCTTTTTATTCTTGCCACCTTCCCCATTCACATGGCCCTGGATATCGACCTGAGTGGTAGGGTTTACTTGCATAAAATCAACAAGTTGATCGAGAGCAGGCAAGCTTTTCTCGAGAATTTGAGTATCGTCTACTTCAAACTTGATATTCTCCAGATTGATCCGATCGCCCAACTTCATAGGTTTCAGATCTACATTGATGGTGTAGAGCGAATCATTCTTAGGGATGAAGGGGATCGTCGAAAAGAGATAACCCTTCTTCACCACGTTTACCTGATAGGTGCGGTAGCTAATCACGTCTAGCGCCACTCTTGAAACGGCAGGATAACGAGATTGGACTGAGTCGGGTAGGCCCATCACGTGAATCTCCGAAGGAATCCGTTCACCATTGCTCGCATCTTTCACGATGACTTCGAGCTTGCGGTACGGTATTTTTCGCTCTTGAGAAATCTTCTCTACTTCCATTCGCTCCTCACCTACCCTTCTGAAGTGAAGGTGAATGCTGTGTCCTTCATTTTCTTTAAAGGGGTTGTCGACCAAAATATAGTAGAGCTCTCCTTTCTCGACCTTTACGGGCTTGGAGTATGAACTCCCTGGGCCTGAAGGTACGTATTCATCAATCGATCCTTCCGACAGTCCGGTCATACCACCCATGTAGATATTCTTTCGGGAGATATTGGTTCGGATTGGGATCTTTCTACCTGCTGAAATATCAGCACAGAAATTGGGGCCATCGTACTGATAAAGCAAGAAGTCAAAGTCGTCTTCAGCCACCTTAGGAATTAGGTCGAAAGAGAGAATAGCATCGTAAGGTGCCACAAACTTGTACCAAACCGTATTGTGCTCTCGCTCAATGTAGTATGGGTCGCCCAGCTCATACCCATTGATTTCCAGCTTCTTTCCAAAACCTTTTGGTGAATACACAGGGCCGATCATCGTATCGTTCAACATCAATGCCCCGAGACAATCAGAAGCAGTAGCTCCTAATTGGACGGGCTTGTCTTGTGCCTTTGCAAACAAAACAAGGATAGAGAGTAAGACGATAAGAAAGTTTCTAACCATAGGGTTATGCGCCTGTCTAGGGCTACTAAAATAGGGATTCAGACTAATAATTTATGTTTGAAGCCAACCATCTTTCCATCTCACTAAATTCCATAGACTTACGTCGAGCTAAATCTTCGACTTGGTCCTTGCCTACGCGGCCAACTCCAAAATACTTAGCATGTTCGGATGCAAAATACAGGCCAGAAACCGATGAAGCCGGATACATGGCATTCGACTCCGTCAGATAAATACCGGTATGTTCGGTAGCATCGAGCAATTTAAACAAGCCGGGTTTTTCAGTATGGTCCGGACAAGCAGGATATCCAGCCGCCGGACGGATTCCAACGTAGGCTTCGCTGATCAACTCTTCGTTTGTCAAGTTTTCGGACTTGGCGTAGCCCCACAGTTCTGTACGGACCTTTTCGTGCATCAATTCGGTAAACGCTTCGGCCAATCTATCGGCGAGCGCCTTGATCATGATGGCGCTGTAATCGTCGTTTTGGCTTTTGAACCGGTCTATATGCGCTTCAATTCCCTGACCAGAAGTGACGGCAAACCCACCGATGTAATCTTCTTTACCAGAAGCTTTAGGCGCGATAAAATCTGCCAGGCTCAAATTAGGCTGGCCAGCTACCTTCTTGGATTGCTGACGCATTGATTCAAACCGATGGATTACTTCGGTGCGCGTATCATCGGCATAGACTTCGATGGTATCCGGGTCTGATGTGTTGGCCGGCCATATTCCGACCACCGCTTTGGCTTTCAACCACTTGTTTGTCACAATTTCTTTGAGCATTTCGCCCGCGTCGGCATAGAGCTTCTTCGCTTCTGCACCAACCACCTTGTCGTCGAGAATCTGTGGGAATCGTCCGGCCAACCCCCAGGTTTGGAAAAAGGGCATCCAGTCGATGTATTGA
The DNA here is from genome assembly GCA_030427905.1 of Bacteroidia bacterium. Classification (GTDB taxonomy): domain Bacteria; phylum Bacteroidota; class Bacteroidia; order Flavobacteriales_D; family Cryomorphaceae; genus CBDDKU01. Next base: position 783,267 of record JAUICL010000001.1, on the reverse strand, counting down.
GAAATTTCTCGCAGTGGGTAATCTTCAAAGACCTTTACTCCTGTATACTGTGGCTTCACGATCTTCTGATTCTCCCAATCGATCTCTAGCCTATTGGCCTGAGCTTCTTCGAAACTCAAATACGATTTCGTCTTTTTCTTTGACTCGTGGTAGGTTCTGATTCTCTCGTAGTCCTTTTGGATCTCTCCGATAAACTCATTCTTCTCCGTACTCAGCAGGCGCTCTACTACGGTAACACTCCGCGATGCATCGGCCACGTGAATGGTCTGATTCATCCGGAAGTTCTGCTCGATTTTCACCGCCGTGTGTACCTTAGATGTAGTAGCACCACCAATGAGTAGCGGAATATCTATTTCTCGCCGTTCCATCTCACGAGCCACGTTCACCATCTCTTCCAGGCTTGGCGTGATCAGTCCACTCAGCCCAATCACATCCACCTTTTCTTCAATGGCTTTGTCAATGATTTTATCGGCTGGAACCATCACTCCCAGGTCGATGACTTCGTAATTGTTGCATGCTAGCACTACCCCTACGATGTTTTTACCGATGTCGTGGACGTCACCTTTCACCGTTGCGAGAAGTATCTTTCCGGCGGTGGATGTATCGTTGTTCTTTGCTTTCTCAGCTTCGATGTAGGGGAGCAGGTAAGCCACGGCTTTTTTCATAACCCGGGCACTTTTGACCACTTGGGGCAAGAACATTTTTCCCGCACCAAATAGGTCTCCTACCACATTCATCCCGTCCATCAGTGGGCCTTCAATCACTTGGAGCGGACGCTCAAAGAGCTGGCGACACTCTTCGGTATCGCCTTCGATGTATTTGTCAATTCCTTTAACCAGAGCGTGTGAGAGCCGCTGCTTCACATTTTCTTGTCGCCAGGCTTCGTCTTCAACTTTTTTAGCTGTGCCAGTTCCCTTTACTTCTTCAGCATACTCGAGCAATCGCTCGGTAGCGTCATCTCTCCGATCTAGCAGTACATCTTCTACCCGTTCGAGAAGCTCTGGTTCGATATCGTCGTAAACGGTGAGCATGGTCGGATTTACAATACCCATTTCCATACCCGCCTTAATGCCGTGGTAGAGGAATGCTGAGTGCATGGCTTCACGAACCACGTTGTTTCCGCGGAAGGAGAATGAAACATTGGACACTCCCCCGCTCACCTTCGCTCCTGGCAGGTGGTCTTTGATCCAGCGCGTTGCTTCAAAGAAGTCTAGGGCATTTCGCCGGTGCTCTTCCATTCCCGTAGCCACTGGAAATATATTCGGATCGAAAATGATGTCTTCGGCAGGAAAACCGTTCTGTGTCAAAAGGTTGTAAGACCGTTCGCAGATCTCAATGCGGCGTTGGTAATTGTCGGCCTGACCAGTTTCATCAAAAGCCATCACGACGGTGGCTGCACCGTAACGCCTTATTCGCTTGGCTTGCCAGAGAAACTCAGCTTCACCTCCTTTGAGACTGATGCTGTTTACGATGGCCTTTCCTTGCACACACTTGAGCCCAGCTTCGATGATGCTCCACTTAGATGAGTCGATCATGATAGGGACTCGCGCGATCTCGGGCTCGGCAGCAATGAGATTGAGAAAGCGAGTCATCGCTTCTTCACCATCGAGCATCCCTTCATCCATATTGATGTCGATCACCTGAGCCCCACCGTTCACCTGATCCAAGGCTACTTCTACAGCTTCTTCGTACTTATTTTCCTGAATCAATCGCAGGAACTTCCGACTCCCGGTCACGTTGGTTCGCTCACCGACATTGATAAAATTGGAGTGTGGAAATATGGTTAGGCTTTCGAGCCCACTAAGTCTCATCATCGAATTAAACTCTTTCTTGTACTTCCTTATTGAATGCGTTTCGCGGTTGGTATTTGGCAGCCATTTCGGCAAGAGCGCGGATGTGCGCTGGAGATGTACCGCAGCATCCACCAACTATATTGAGAAAACCGCTTGAAACAAAGTCTTCGACTTCGGCGGCCATCTCTTCGGGTGTTTGATCGTATTCTCCAAACTCGTTGGGCAAGCCGGCATTGGGATGTGCGCTCACAGCAAATGGTGCCTTCTCGGCAAGTACCTTGATGTAAGGGCGAAGCTGCTTGGCTCCCAGCGCACAATTCAGGCCAATGCTGAGCAATGGAAAATGCTCTAGCGAGATCAAAAATGCTTCGGTGGTTTGTCCTGAAAGGGTTCGGCCACTGGCATCGGTTATGGTACCCGAAATCATCACAGGGACTTCTATATTTCGCTGATCAAATAGTTCGTCAATGGCAAAAAGGGCGGCTTTGGCATTGAGCGTATCAAAAACCGTCTCGACTAAAAGGATGTCGGCTCCACCATCTATCAACGCTTCGACCTGCTCTCCGTACATTTTCACTAATTCGTCGAATGTCACCGAGCGAAATCCCGGATCGTTTACATCGGGTGAAATACTAGCTGATCGATTCGTGGGACCAATAGAGCCAGCAACAAAGCGCGGCTTTGCGGGATTCTTGGCGGTAAACTCATCAGCTACTTCGCGGGCTATCCTGGCGCTATCAACATTCAGGTCTCGAACAGCTGACTCTAAGTGGTAGTCTGCTTGGGCAATGGATGTCGAACAAAACGTATTGGTCTCGATTATATCGGCTCCCGCTTCGAGATAAGCACGGTGGATATCTGTGATCACATCCGGGCGGGTGATGCTCAAAATGTCGTTATTTCCCTTCAAATCGTGGGGATGATCGGCGAATCGCTCTCCGCGAAAATCCGTTTCTTCCAGCTTCCGATCCTGGATCATGGTTCCCATGGCTCCATCGAGAATAAGGATTCGATCCTTCAAAATTTCCTGTAGTCGCTTTCCGCGCTCTGTTAGCGTTCTCATAATGCGAAGTAAATGAAGTTGAGCTTAATGTGAGTGGATATTGTTGAATGATTTCCAAAAGCCCATAAACTGCTTTCTGAAAAACACCAATACCAGAATGGCTAGTAGCACGTAGGGAATTCCCATCAAGAAGATGATTCCACTGTTGAGACCAGCAGCTACGCCGTATCCATTCTCGTCGACGCCTTGCTCTGCTACTGCCTTGCACATGGCACATTGCGCATCTACATCTTGCAGAAAACCGAGGCAGAAAATGGCTAGAATCAGTAGCCCGTATCGACGTATTGTTGACATGGTACAAAGATAGTATGAAAATTGGTCTTGAGGTGTGGGTAGTGGGTATTGGGTATTGGGTATAGGGTATTCCGCCTTCGCTGTAGCTATGGCGGATAAATAGGGTATTGGGTTTATCTCAATTTGGGGTTAAATGCTATTTTTTCCATTGATTGTACCAAGTATTAAGAATTAAGTACAAAGATGTTTGGCGATTGTATTGTCTCGCCTTGAAATCGCGCGGTAGCGATGCAGAGACTTTATTTCCCTGATTAGCGTTGACCGTTCCACTTCAGGACCTGAGTTTAGCGATTTAAGAGGCTTTGGATCCGAGCCATACCACATTCGTATTGAGATTTAAAGTGATAAGAGAAAGGTGTCTCCTATGCATTCACGGCTCTGATTCTTTCTAATAATAGAGTGAGAGCGCCATTTTACCGTATTATCACCGTCTTCAGACCGTATTATGACCGTCTGAAGACCGTCACTAGACCGTCATAAGACCGTAAGGAGACCGTGAGATTATTTTGGTAGCACTTAACTGTTGGTTTACCTATTATAGGGGTACTGACCTAAATACAGTTGACCGCTGCTCAAACGTTATCACTTAGCACTTGTCCATTATCAATCCGCTTGGTCGCCTTTACAGGGCTTCCCATTAGATCGCATCCTTCAGGGGTGATGACCGAGATGAAGGCAGCGATCTCACTTATTGGTAAAAGTTTGACTTTTCATCTTCCTTTTACCTTGATGCAAAAGGAACAAAAGATCAGGGCTGTAATTTTATTTCTTGAAACTCTTGAAAACACTTCAGCGCCTTACCCAAACTCGGAAACGGCATTAGCGAAAGCACAGCTTTCGATGCCTGACCTCTGCAAGGGTGCGGCGGACTTCCGTTTATTTCTGAGTTTCTGAGAAAGTAAAATTAAGGCCGAGAGTTGGCTCACGACTCCCTTTGCGAACTGTCAGACTCCAATTCTGCAAGCTGTGAGCCAATAGGACCCATGACCTGAATATTATATGACTACATGGTCTCGAAATAACCTAGGGATGCCAATATCTGGGTCATTACCCCTTTAGGGCTCGAACTTCCCTGATTAGCGTTGACTGTTCAGGTTCAGTAACTCGAATTGAGAAGAGTTTTTCGTTTCTAACTATTCACTAGCATCGATGTTCCTACTTCTGAAAATAAAACGGTAAGCCTTATTATAGCGGGAAGGGCACCTTCTTAATACTTAGTACTTTTTACTTGATAGAATCCTTATGCGTAGTAAGGCGAAATCATCACATAAACCAGCACTCCAGAAACGGCTACGTAGAGCCATAGTGGGAAGGTGATCTTGGCGATTTTCTTGTGCTTGTCAAAACGCTCTGCTAGGGCGCGAACATAGGTGATCAAAACCAGTGGGATGATCCCTATTGAAAGCAGGATGTGAGAAATCAGCAGGAAAAAGTAAACGTACCGCATAGCGCCTTCGCCGCCGTAAGATGTGCTATCGCTAGTGGCATGATAGGCCACGTAGAGCAGCAAAAACATCACCGAGCAAACGATGGCCGTCGTCATCAACTTGCGGTGTCGCTCAACCTTACCATTCTTTACAGCCATAACCGCAAGAACCAGTATGATAGCAGTGATTCCGTTTATGGTAGCGTAGATAGGCGGGAGAAAAGAAGTGTTGTACCCTTCGATGCGCACTGAAAAGAGAAGTGCAACTGCAATGGGAATGACAATGGACAAAACGATGATCCACGGTTTATACTTCTTCTCTACAGCATTTAATTCGCTCATGATGGGATTTTCTCAGATTCTTTCATGACTTCTTCCTTGAGAAGCATTTTGATATCGGTGACTAAATCGTCGACTTCAGATGTACTCGTGCCGTCGTAAAAACCACGGATATGACGGTCGCGATCTACCAGAACAAACATGCTCGAATGCAAAAAACCACCGGGCGCTCCGGCATCTTCTTGTGTGCTGAGAAGGTATCCTTCGAAACCCTGATCAAAAATGGTTTGTTGATCTCCAGTCACGAAAGTCCAACGGTCAAATTCGGCTCCTTGCTCTTCACCGTATTGCTTCAATACCGATGGTGTGTCATTGGATGGGTTTACCGTATGCGAGAGAAAGTGAACGTCTTGGTAAGCCTTGTCGTCAAGCATCCACTGCAGTCGTGTCATCTGCTTGGTCATGATCGGGCAAATGGTCGGGCAAGTGGTAAAAAAGAAGTCAGCTACCAGAATTTTTCCTTCGAAATCGTCAAAAGTTACCTCAACGCTATCTTGATTCAGAAAGCGAAAATCGGGAACCGTGTGAAGGATGGTATCGGAAGTTTGGGTGGCTTCATTCCAAACCACATCGCTCTCACCGTAATAAGGCAGCAACTGAAACTTATGATCTGCTTTGGAGAGATAAATCAACACCAAACCAGGTCCTATAAGTAGGAGGAGCAGGATGAGTATCTTGCGCGTCTCCGGCTTCATATTTTAATAGAAATTAAGGTCGGAAAGTATCCCAGATACCGTTGAGTACAGTAGACTCCTGCAAGCAGATCGCGATCAGGTACACGATAAAAATCGCATAAGGGATCAAAATCACATTGCGGAATGATTTGCGCTCATCGCCAAGGTGCATGAAGATGGCAACGATGTACCCAGCCTTAACCAAAGTCATAAGGATAAATCCCCACTTGACAAATGGCCAAAGGTCGGTTCCTTGCTTTACCATGATACCCAAACCTACTTCGATAATCGTGATAATCGAAAGGATAGCGGTTACTTTCCAGATTTTCTTGCGGATGTCCTTTCCATGAGCTTCGTCATGGTTGGCCATTACAGAGTATGAATCGTTAACTATAAGATCGTCGCGTTCCATGCTAATTCCGATTAAACGAGGTAGAAAAATGTAAATACGAATACCCAAACGAGGTCTACAAAGTGCCAGTAAAGACCGGTTTTCTCAACCATTTCGTAGTGTCCACGTTTGTGGTAAGTTCCCTTGATTACTCCAAGGAAAACAATAATATTGATTATAACCCCACTAAATACGTGGAATCCGTGAAATCCTGTAATGAAGAAGAAGAAGTTGGCGTAAGAAGGCGGCCCGTACTCATTAATCTGCATATTAGCTCCTTGCACGTGATCAAGACGCGAAGCGTAAAGAGACAATGCTTCAGATCCCTTAATAAACTGTGATTCATCGCTTTTTTTGTACTCTGGTGTCAAAGCGAATCCTTCCACGTCGGCAGCAGTCATTCCATGCGGAATCTCTTCTACCAACCAAAGCTTTTCATTGCTCTCCGTAACGATATATCCAGCAGAGCCGTGAATGAAGTGACTCCATTCCCAAGCTTGAGAACCAAGGAAGAAAAATCCTCCAACGATAGTCCAAGCCAACCATTTGGTAACACCTTTCTTATCCATGCGGTGCCCTGCTTCTACGGCAAGTACCATGGTGACAGAAGAGATGATCAGGATAAACGTCATCAAAGCAACGTAGATCAATGGGTAATTTCCGTGTAGGAAAGGAAGCGAATGGAATACTTCTTCACCAATTGGCCATTGGCCAGTGTATGAGTGACGGGCGTATCCGTAAGCTACAAGCAGACCAGAAAAGGTCAAAGCATCAGATACGAGGAAAAACCACATCATCATTTTTCCATAACTCACGCTGAATGGTGAACGTCCTCCACCCCAGAGAACTGACTTGTCAATAGCTTTTGTAGCTTCTCCTGCCATTTCTTAAAATTTTGTGCAAGTTTAGTGAATTAATAGTAAAAACAGGAACAAATAAACCCATAGTCCATCTACAAAATGCCAGTAGATGGAACCGAGCCGCCACCGCTTCACGTTCAATAGGCCGTCCTTTCTGAATTGTGCACTGATTAACAAGCCAATAAGAAAGAGCAACCCACCCAAAACGTGTAGCAAGTGAACAAAGCTCAATAGGTACATGTAGCTACTCGCCGAGTTGTTGTAAATGGCAATTTCGTCGTTGAGTGGCTTTTCCCTGAGATTGTCATTGTCAAAATAGTAGGAACCGTCTTCCATCACTAAGTCTCGACCTTGGTAGGTGATGGTATAATCTTCACCGTACACTCCATTCAAGTTGTCGACATGGCCAGAAAGGTAGCTACCCTTACCGATGAGCTCTTGCCATCCTTGGTACTGGAAATAGCTAAAAGCAAGGCCTAGAACAATGGTTCCAATTAGCATTCCCATTGCTTTCCCGCGGTTGCCCGCTTGAGCGGCACCCACCGCTAATTTGATCACCAAACTGCTGAGAAGAATAATAACCGTGCTCACAAAAAAGCTTTGCGGCATCGAGAGATTTACCCAGAGCTCGCCGTACGAACTGACGAGATAGGCACTCGACAGACCTGCAAATAGCATGACAATGCTAAAGATTCCAACGTAAAGCACCAGTTTACTCGTACGAAACGAGCTTTCTTTTTCGGTCCGAACGTCAGTATGGATTGTTGCTTGTGCTTCCATAGATTAAACTGCGCTAAAAAGGTAAATCAGTAATATAACCGGGAGGTAAAAGAATGAAGCAAACATGACCGATTTCGCGCCTTTATCGGATTTGCTCATGTAAAATTTCCAAGCGGGGATTGAGAATAGGGCTCCTGCTACGGCTGCGAGAATGGCTGGCACCAATCCGATTAAATCGAACACCCACGGTAGGATACCCGCTGGAATCAAAAACAAGGTATAGATCAGAATCAAAAATGCAGATCGATCATCCTTGCCCCCTTTGGACGGGAGAAGGTGATATCCAGCTTTCTTGTAATCTTCGTCGGCTACCCAGGCGATAGCCCAGAAGTGTGGAAACTGCCATACAAACTGCACGGCAAATAAAAGTCCGGCGTAGAGGTCAAAATCATTGGTAGCCGCCACATAGCCTAGCATGGGTGGGATGGCTCCGGGAAATGCACCCACAAATACAGCCCAAGAGCTGTGCTTCTTCATAGGCGTGTAAAGCGCCACATAAGAGAAAAGCGCCAAGAATCCGAGGGTAGCTGCGAGCAAATTAAAATGGTAGTAGAGAATGGCAAGTCCTACGATTCCCAGAACCGACGAGAGCACAATGCCCTCACCGATACTCATCTTTCCTGTTGGGATAGGGCGAGACATGGTTCGCTTCATCAGCTTATCGATATCGCGCTCTATGATCTGATTGAACCCGTTGCTCGCACCCGTGGTGAAATAGCCAGCTAGCGAAAGCCAGGCCACATCAATCCAAAGAAAAGACTCCACCCCAATGGCGTACCCAATGGCTGAAGAGATTACAACGAGCAGCGTCAACCTCAGCTTCGTAAAGGCAATGTATGCCGAAACCTTGGCTTTAATCCGGCCCATAAAATTGGTATCTGCCACTTCTGCGATCATACTAAAATTTGGGGGCAAAGATAGTCAATCTCCACTCAAGAAGAATGAGAAACTGGGTGGAATGATTCTAAAAGTCGCGGTACAGATTGGATATTCTGGTGGCTAAACGTACACCAATCCAATGTGTTGACTCCGGATCTTCGCCACGGGTATTGTCATGCCTAAAAACATAGGTTAGGCTCGCTCTCAGGTTCAATTTACGATTTAAGATCAGCCCGCCTTCCAATTCCTGGTAATACAAATGCGTAGCAATACCCTGCCCTATTTTGTTCCCGTATTGCATTGCGGGGTTCTCATAGCTTTTATAGATGTTCCCACCCATATTGAGCGAGTCGGGATCTCGGCCATACAGCCCGTACACGAACTCCGCCTTTCCAAACCAATCACCCTTTTCGTAATAGCCTCTCAAAACTCCTTCAAAGAAATTGGTACCCCATTGGTGGGCGAGTGGCTGATTGTAGTGCCCTACATTTTGTAGCACACTTCCGTGGGTATAGGTGAAAGGTCGCGCTAGATTACCTTCTATTTGAATCCACGACCCTTCGGCCTGGAAGGGATCGTACCACTTGGCTCCGAGCTGAACGCCGTACTTGTTGGCCCACCATTTTGACCGATCTCTGATTTCTTCGAGAAGAAACTCATCCAGCAGTAGCTGGCCGTAGAGCATGAGCTTCTTGGATGCCTTAAAACTGAGATCAATCCCAAGCATCGCATTATCGGGTGAACCGAGCGAGAACTCGACTGTACGGTAAAAAATGATAGGGTTCAGGTAATTTGGGTCGAACCCACGATCTGAAAGGCTGTCTTCGGCTTGCCAATAAATACTTTCAAAAAACCCCACATTAAACCGCGGTGAAACGGCCCAACTCAAGTAGTGCGTAGTGCTATATTTGGTCTCAAAGGATCGGGGGTCAACTTCGGGCCGCGTGCCCTGAAGCATGGAGTAGAGATTGGTGTACTTGATCTTCCAAACGTCGGTTTCTATTTTCAAATATGGATAGGCAAAGGTTCCATCGCTCAACATTAGCGAACGGTATCCGTAGCCAAAGGAATTTCGGCCATACCCCAACTCAAATTGAAAATACTTTGATGGCGCATAGGAAAGTCGAGCTGTTGGGGTGAAGAAAGATGGATTCCCCAGGTCAGCGCGGTTTTTTCCAAGCGAAGGAATAACCCCGGTTGAATCTTCGATGTGGAGCCAATAATCGGGTGCGTTTAGTCCGCCCCCCATAAAGTCGGCGTAGAGACTGAGTTTCTTTCCGAAGCGAATATTGGTAGCCATTCCAATTCCAGACAGAAAAGAGAAGTTATTCCCGTCGTTCATATACCCAACGCCCAAATCGACCAAGGGAAGAAAGCTTAACTCAACCGCATCAGAGTCGGTGGCCTGCCAAAAATCCTGCCCCCATCCTGGCAATACTATGGCTGAGTCAAGATCTAACTCGGGTAAATCGCGAATGGCCCATGGCCTTACGGCCAAATGATCGGCCTTGTTATCGGCGACCATTTTGCGTTCCATTTCCATGCGGAGGAGATCATTCTCCCAATAATGTCCAGACTGAGCAAAAGAAGATGCCGCAGCACCCCAGAGAATAACCAGTAAAAGCCTATTCAGTAGCCGATGCAATTGGACTGGGTTTTTTCATCCTAAAGAGAAAGACGACGTGAACAACTAACCAACTCAAACCAAACATCGCAAAGAATGTAATGGTTGGTGATATCCCCGCGAAGCAAAGGCTGATCAGAGGCAATGAGATCGAAACGGCGTATAAAATCAGAGCCGTTTGGGCGTGGCTATATCCTTTGTCGATAAGCTTGTGGTGGATGTGGTTCCGATCGGCAGCGAAGGGAGAGAGTCCATTCACAATGCGGATCGAGAATACGCGAAGCGTATCTATAAGTGGATATGCTAAAACGGCCATCGCATATACTGGTGCCGACATACCATCTACCAGGGTGGGAACTACTTTGGTATCTGTTTCGATGCATTTTATGGCCATCACGAAGGTGAAAGCTCCAATAAAAAGTGAGCCCGAATCGCCCATAAAGATCCGCGCCGGATTAAAATTAAAGACTAGGAAAGCACTTAGGGATCCTGCAAGCACAAAGGCGAGCAAACTCATATCGTATTGATAGGAAGTGTAAAACCAAATCCCCAAAAAGCAGGAAGTAATCAAGCCTATTCCTGCAGCCAGGCCATCGCTTCCATCGATTAGGTTAAAGGCATTCACGACAACGATATAAGTAAACACCGAGAGCAAAACGCTAGCCCAGTACGGCAATTCATACAAATCGAATACGCCGTGCATACCCGTAATGCGGATATCTGACATAACCACAAGGATGAAACCTACGATGATGTGGCTGACCAATTTCTTAACTGGTGCCACGCCTATGATATCGTCCTTCACCCCCATAAAGAAGATGAGAATAGCCGCTGCTATCAGAAACTTAAACTCCTTAACTGATTCCGAGAACTCCACTAAACTCCCGAAGTAGGACATATTATCTGAAGGAAACCAAAGGGCGTAGGCAAAAACGCTGGCCGCAAAGAGAATGATTCCACCGATGGTAGGTACGCTCGTTTTGTGCGTCTTGCGCTCTTCGGACGGCTCATCCACCAAATGCTTCATCTTGGCCACCTTAATCAGAGAAGGTGTGGCCAGCAGCACGACAAAAAACGAAGTAATAAAACCGAGTATAATCTCCTTCACAGCATCTGCTTTAGACTACAAATATCAAAAATCGCGGTACACATTCGCCAAACGGGTTCTAAATCCGAAATACCAAAACAGGTTATCGGTATTGTAATCCAGGTAATCAGCTGTTCTGGATGTGATTCCAGCGTAGAGCTGCATATTGGTGGTCGGGTTAAAAATGTAGGCACATTGGTAATCCTGGTAAAAGACATTTTCCAGATCATACATCTGATCCAGATCGGCAGAAGAAAGGGGATCACGCCCCCTATCGCTATAGGTGGAATAGGCTATGCGAGCCTGTGCATACCAGCGTTTGTGCAAATAAGTTGCCACCGCTTGCACTTCTTCAAATCCAGCTCCCAACGGATGTGCCAAAGGTTGATTGAAATGGGTATAGCCCTGTAAAGCATTTGAAGAAGCGTAGGCTCCTTCCGAGACGGCGTTGTACTCCAACTGGATATCAATGCGTGGAAGGGCTTCGATAAATTTAGCACCCACCTGATAACCATAGCGCTCACCATCCAAATCGTCGAGCATAGCTTGTCCGTATAATTTAAGCCAATTGGTAGGGCGATAACCAATGTTGAATCCCACCAGTGCATTATTGTCCGGATCATCCAGCCCCAAAACAGCCGAGTTTAGCAATGGAATTGGGTTGAGTGCTTGTGCCTGGAATGGCTCTGTACCCGTACTATCGTCAAATTGTTTCCAAACTACTGACTCAAACAAGCCCAGCTCAAGCTTCTCAAAAGGCTCCCAGCTCAGGTAGCTATAGCTCATATACTTCCGCTTAAAAAGGGACTCAGGAGCTTCACCAACGGGTAGTCTTTCTAAGTTCTGAAGTAAGTTGATTTGGTAGGTGTACTTCAGCTTATTCTCAAACAGGTTGATGGTGTAGCCCGCGAATGGCATGTTGAATGAATTGTCGCTCAAGAGAACTGAGCGATACCCGTGTCCAACGAAACTCTTGTGGTGACCAAACTGAATCTGAAGCCACTTGGCCGCGTTGATCCCCACATAACCGTTGGCCATGCTAAAGTCGTAGCCCGTATCCTTAAAGGGTTTTATACGTCCATTACCGGGTACCACTTCGAGTGAATCAACAAAGGCGTCAAGATATGAAGGAAACCGAGCCTGATTTTCCCTCAAATCAGTGTAGAAAAACACCTTGTCTCCGATCTGTCCCGAGATGGCAAAACCACGGGTATTTACAAAAAGGTCGTCACCATCATCATTGAAAGTCTCCATTTCCTGACCATATCCAAAATCGAAAATGAAATCTGCATTGAGTTTCAAGCCGCCCTTATCAAGCTCTATAAGGTGCTCTGAGAATATCTTTTCTACAAACTTGTAATAATACTTTGCTGTATCTGGACCAAGGCCACTCACGTTGCTGACGTCGGTCCCTACCCGATACACGGGTTTGATCCCACCGTGAACCCCTGGTTGCTCATACACCCCACTCCGCTCTATGCGAATGTCGGAGAGATTATTGAAAGGAAGGTAATAGTCCTGAGCTAGGAGCCAGAATGGACAAAGCAGAAAAGCCAGCGCCAGCGCATGGCACAGCGCTTTAGGACTCCACTTTTGGCGCTTGATCTCGATATTCTTTATAAACTTCACGAATACCATCTTCTAGTTCAATGGTATGTTTCCAGCCCAATGTATGAATTCTCGAGACATCCATGAGCTTTCGTGGCGTACCGTCGGGTTTTGATGAATCGTAAACCAAATCACCTTCAAAGCCCACAATGTCTTTGATGGTCGATGCCAAGTGACTGATGGTCACATCTTCACCTGTACCGATGTTGACGAATTGTTTTTCGTTGTAAGAATTCATCAAGAACAGACAGGCCTGTGCCAGGTCATCCACATGCAAAAACTCACGCATTGGTTTTCCAGAACCCCAGATTTCCACTTGATCGTCACCGCGCTCCTTCGCTTCGTGAAATTTGCGCAGCAATGCGGGCAGGACGTGTGAGTTATTCAAGTCGTAATTGTCGTTGGGCCCGTATAGATTGGTTGGCATAGCCGAGATAAACTTGTCGCCGTATTGATCCCAATAGGCTTCACACAGCTTGATTCCCGCAATCTTTGCGATGGCATAGGGCTCATTGGTCGGTTCGAGCAGGCCAGTAAGCAAAGCATCTTCGCGGAGGGGTTGCTCAGCCATCTTTGGGTAAATGCAAGATGAGCCCAAGAAGAGAAGTTTCTCGACTTCAAAATCGTGCGCAGCATGAATCACGTTGGCTTCGATCATCAGATTGTCGTAAAGAAACTCACCACGGTACACGTTGTTGGCGTGAATTCCCCCCACCTTGGCAGCAGCCAGAAATACATGGGTGGGCTTCTCAGTCTTAAAAAATTCGCGAACTGCCCGTTGGTCTCTCAAGTCGAGTTCTGATGATCGTCGGGTAATGATATTCTCAAATCCGGCGTCTTTCAGCGCTCTTACGATGGCGCTACCCACCATTCCGCGATGCCCTGCTACAAATATTCTACTCGATTTCTCCAAGACTTACTCGTTGTAGTTCATGACTTTGTGCCCACCTTCCAAGAGGTACTTGTCGCGTTTGAATAATTTCATGTCGGCGGCTACCATTTCGGCTATCAACTCGTCGAGCTTGTAGGTGTGCTCCCAGCCAAGCTTTTCTTTGGCCTTTGAAGGATCGCCGATAAGCAAGTCTACCTCGGTAGGACGGTAGTACTTTGGATCTACTTCCACTACCACTTTTCCGTTCTCCTTGTTGATACCTTTTTCGTTCTCAGCTTCTCCTTTCCACTCAATTTCGATTCCTACTTCTGCGAAGGCTCTTTCGATAAAATAGCGCACGGTGTTGGTCACTCCTGTTGCCAAAACAAAATCGTCTGGCTCATCGTGTTGCAAAATGCGCCACATGCCTTCTACATAATCTTTGGCGTGACCCCAATCTCTTTTGGCGTCGAGGTTACCCATGTACACCTTGTCTTGAAGGCCAAGTTTGATCCGGGCTACAGCGCGGGTAATTTTTCGCGTTACGAATGTTTCTCCACGCAAAGGACTTTCGTGGTTGAAAAGAATCCCGTTTGAGGCAAAAATGCCGTATGCTTCGCGATAGTTTCGCGTAATCCAGTACGCATAGATTTTGGCAACGCCGTAGGGACTTCTCGGATAAAACGGAGTCGTTTCGGTTTGAGGCACTTCCTGCACTTTTCCGTAAAGCTCACTGGTAGAAGCTTGGTATACCTTCACTTGCTTCTCCATATTCAAGATACGGATGGCTTCCAGGATTCTGAGCGTTCCCATCGCGTCTACATTTGCCGTATACTCTGGTGTATCGAATGAAACGTGAACGTGAGACATGGCCGCGAGATTATAGATCTCATCCGGCTTAACTTCCTGAATGATTCGGATAATATTGGTCGAATCAGTCAAATCACCATAATGAAGAAAGAGATTCACTTTTTCTTCGTGTTGATCTTGGTAAAGGTGATCGATTCTGTCGGTATTGAAGAGGGAGCTACGGCGCTTAATACCGTGTACTTCATACCCTTTGTTCAGTAGTAATTCTGATAGGTAAGCCCCATCTTGTCCTGTGATTCCAGTTATTAGGGCGACTTTTTTTGACATTCAGCGAAGTTTTTGCAAAAGTATAAGATAAGATGAAGAGTTCCACTAATAAGCCGATCCGGAACTCGATATTTTTTCGATTGGGTGCCAGGTTGTTTTAATTTCCTGGAGCTCCATGATCAGATCCAGGCTGCCTTTGGTGGGAATGTCTGGGTGAATACGAAGACGTTTAACACTGTCGGCACATGCTTCCGCAATAGACGTAATCAAAGGCCTGTCCAATCCGAAAGTCACCAGTGCATTCACATCCATATGAGAAGCCATGATAGGTGCCAATTCACTCGCAAAACCGGTGAGAATATTGACAACGCCACCGGGAACATCTGATGTAGCCAGAACTTCGGCCAAGCTCACAGCAGACATCGCATACTTCTCAGAAGCGAGAACAACTACCGCGTTGCCCCCAACAATGGCCGGAACGAAGGCCTGCAACAAACCAACTAAAGGCCCATCTTGATGGGCTATCACGGAAACAAGTCCAGTGGGCTCGGGTATGGAAAAATTGAAATGCGAACTAGCAACCGGATTGACAGCACTGCTCACCTGAACGTACTTATCACACCATCCGGCATAGTACACCAGGAGATCAATTGCCGCATCAAACTCCTTGTTAGCCTTGGCAGCTGTATATCCGAGTTTCGTAAGCTCTTCTACAAACTGGCTCTTGCGCTGCTGCATGATTTCGGCTATGCGGTATATGATCTGTGAGCGATTGTAGGCAGACTTTCCAGCCCAAGACTTCTGAGCAGCCCGAGCGGCTACTGCGGCATTTCGAAAATCCTTTCGAGAGCCTCGGCAAATATTAGCCACGAATTCTCCCTTTGGATTAGTGAGCTCGTAGTACCGACCACTCTCCGTGCGCGGGAATGCACCGCCGATGAACATTTTATAGGTCTTCATTACTTCCATCTTCTCAGTTCAAATTTAGATAAGCTTCCAAGCCATGAACGCCCCCTTCCCTTCCGAAGCCAGATTCTTTGTATCCACCAAATGGAGATGTTGGGTCGAATTTATTGTAGGTGTTCGCCCAAACCACGCCGGCCTTGAGTTGCGATGTCAGGTTAAACACTTTAGACCCTTTGTCTGTCCAGACACCTGCCGAAAGGCCATAAGGCGTATTGTTGGCCTTTGCGATCACTTCATCCACAGTTCTAAAAGTCTGAATGGCGAGCACTGGCCCAAAAATTTCTTCTTTGGCGAGGACACTGCTCTGGGCTACATCAAAAAACAAGGTTGGAGCACACCAATACCCTTTTTTAGGAAGGGCAATTTCGGGCTGGAACATTTCGAGTCCTTCCTTCTTTCCTTGCTTGATATAGGCCTGTATCGTTTTCAACTGGCCCTTGGAGTTGATAGCTCCAATGTCTGTGTTCTTGTCGAGAGGGTCTCCTACAATTAGTTGGTTTATGCGGTGCTTGAGTCTTCTGAACAGTTTTTCGGCTATCCCTTCCTGAACGAAGAGCCGTGACCCTGCGCAACAGACATGGCCTTGATTGAAGTAAATTCCTTCTACGATTCCATCAACGGCTTGGTCAAGCGCGGCATCTTCGAAAACGATATTTGCTGCCTTTCCGCCCAGTTCGAGCGTCAATTTCTTATTGGTCCCAGCGGTAGCTCGTATGATCTTCTTGCCAACTTCAGTGCTTCCAGTAAAGGCGATTTTGTCGATCCCCGGGTGGTTGACTATTGCTTCGCCCGTACCACCATCACCTGTGACAATATTGACTACGCCATCAGGAAATCCAGCGTCCTTTATGACTTCGGCGAGCTTCAATGCGGTAAGTGGAGTAGACTCTGCGGGTTTCAAAACCACCGTATTTCCACAAGCCAGCGCTGGAGCTATTTTCCACGCTGCCATGAGCAAGGGAAAGTTCCACGGTATAATTTGCCCCACGACACCAATCGGCGAAGGCTTTTTATTCGGGAAAGCATACTCGAGCTTATCAGCCCACCCCGCGTGGTAGAAAAAGTGCGCCGAAACCAGTGGGATATCAACATCTCTCGATTCTCTGATCGGCTTTCCCCCATCAAGTGACTCAATTACAGCGAATTCACGAGCGCGTTCTTGAATCAATCTAGCCAGTCTAAAGATGTACTTTCCGCGTTCGGCTCCCGACATCTTGGACCAAACATTGCTGTATGCCTTTCGAGCTGCCTTCACCGCTTTATCAACGTCGGCAGCATCTGCAAGCGCTACCTTTGCAAGTACTTTCTCATTGGCTGGATTTACCGTTTCAAAATATTCGCCATTTGCGGGCTTCACAAAGCGCCCACCAATAAATAGCTGATACTGCTCTTTAATCTTAACGTGATCGGTACTCTCAGGTGCCGGATCCCAATTCCAGTTCGTTTGATTTCCCATAACTAGTCTAAAGCGATATAATTTCCTGATTGATACACCCCTGTTTCTTGTTTCATTAGCTGTAGGATAAGATCGTTAGCCAATGAACTAGCGCCGAATCTAAACCAATGATTGTCTAGCCAGGCTTCGCCTAAAATCTCTTTGACCATGACCAAATAATGGAGTGCTAGTTTAGCATTGGAGATACCTCCCGCGGGTTTCATTCCTACCATTCTACCCGTTTCGAAGTAGTGATCGCGAATAACTTCGAGCATCACTAAGGTGACTTCCATCGTAGCAGCTGGCTTAATCTTTCCGGTAGATGTTTTGATAAAGTCGGCTCCGGCCTGAATGGCTATTTGGCTTGCTTTAGCCACATTATCTAGTGTCCCGAGTTCACCTGTTTCAAGAATCACCTTGAGACGGGCATCTCCACAAGTTTCTTTGACGGCGGCAATTTCATTAAAAACGAATTGATGATTTCCCTTCAAGAACTCTCCTCGCGAGATGACCATATCTACTTCGTCGGCTCCGGCATCAACGGCCATCTTAACATCGGCAAGCTTCACCTCTCGACTGGTTTGTCCTGCAGGAAACCCTGTGGCTACCGATGCCACTTTCACCCCCGATCCTTTGAGCAGACTAACTGCCTGCTCCACAAATGTTGGGTACACACATACGGCAGCAACATGTGGCAAATTTGGTAATTCATCGTGAAGATGAGTGGCCTTATAACAAAGCTGAGTTACCTTGCCGGGAGTGTCTTTCCCTTCGAGTGTGGTCAGGTCAATCATACCCAAAGCCATTTTGAGCCCTTCAATTTTGGCTCCTTTCTTTATGCTCCGTGTACGGATTCGAGCACACCTTTCTTCGATAGCCGTTTGATCTACTGGCTTAAAATGTTCTAACAATACGAGCGAGTTTAGTTGATTTCAAATATAGTACAAACCCCTCGGGAGGAATAAAAAAACCCCGACGATCTAATTCGTCGGGGTCTCTTCTATTTCGTTTTAGCTTAAAATCTTCTTATCGAAGGGTAAAGCGTATCGG
This sequence comes from Bacteroidia bacterium, assembly GCA_030427905.1. GTDB lineage: Bacteria > Bacteroidota > Bacteroidia > Flavobacteriales_D > Cryomorphaceae > CBDDKU01. The sequence goes on along the minus strand of JAUICL010000001.1, from coordinate 765,050 downwards.
CAAGTTGTACTGTACTTTTACGTTTTTACCACGCTGACGGCCTGGAGACCAGTCTGGCATATTCTCTACAACTCGAATTGCTTCTTCGTCACATCCACCACCGATAGATCTCAGTACTCGGACGTCTTTTACTTTTCCATCGGTATCAACAACGAAGGTTACGAATACGGTTCCTTGGATTCCGGCATCTTTTGCGATAGCTGGATACTTTGTGTTCTTTCCAAGGTACTTCATCAACTCCGCTTCACCACCGGGAAAAGTTGGCATCTGCTCAACGATCGTGAAGATTTCTTCTTCCACTACTTCTTCCTCCACTTCTTCGATGATCTCAATCTCCGTTTCTTCATCCACCTCGAGGTCTTCGATGATTAGCTCTTCTTCGATTTCCTTTTCATCTTCTACAATCTCGATAACTGTAGTAGGTGCTGGTGGGGGTGGCGGGGGTGGTGGTTGTTGCTGCGACATCGGAATGATCTCTTCTTCCATCATGTCCTGCGACAACGAACCTAAGCTCTGTACTTCTTTTTCATACGCTTTCCATTCAAAAGCGACTAAGACGAAAGCCGTCGAAAACAAAAGCCCCATGATGATTAATGGAATTCGCTTGTTTTCTAAGTTGGCTTCTGGACTCTTTTTTGGTTCCATGGTTCAGTTTTTTGTACCGTAACGGCGAAAATATAAAAGTTAAATGAGAAGATCGTCAATTGCGACCTTTGATTTCATTAAAGGCAAGTTCCGTGCCTAAAAGTGTTAAATCTTATTGAAGTGAATAGGTGAATGGAAGGGTAAATCTCACCTTAACTGGTTTGCCCCGCTGCTTACCTGGTGTCCACTTAGGCATGATACTCACAACTCTTATCGATTCTTCCTTTAGACCACCCCCCATTCTGGACTCCGCCTTTATATCACTTATATTCCCTTCTTCATCAATTAAAAACGTCACCTTAACAGGCCCTTCTATCCGTGCATCCAACGCCATATCTGGGTATTTTGTGTTTGACGAAAGGAACTTTAGTAACTCAACTTGCCCGCCTGGAAACTCAGGCATTTCCTCAACGATGGTAAAGATTTTCTCTTCAACCACATTTTCTGCTCCAAAATCAAACTCTTCCACTACCGGCTCATCTTCATCATCAAAAATTGGTATGTCAAGCGGAATATCTATTCGTTGATCATCATCGACCGCGACATAATCATCTACCACGGGTCTCATCACACGAGGTTTGGGCTTGGTGGGTGGTTTCATGACTTCAGCTGTGAAAATGGTTTCATCTTCTAACGGCGGCGTTATGACCAGGCCATCTTCTAGGCTCAACTCTTCATGTTCGAAAGTTCTCCACTCAAATGCTGTGAGAACAAGGGCAGCCGAGCAGGCCAGCCCCATCAGAATAAAGGGAACGCGCAATCGTTCCAAGTTTGCTTGTTTACTTTTTTTCGCTTTCATGTGAATTGGGTTTTTAGCCCTCTCACATGCGCGCTTTTGTGATTAGTGAGGGCTTCGTTTCTTGAAATAGAAAAAGGCAAACACTGTGCCGAAAACGGACCCAATACTGTCAGCGATAAGGTCTCCGAAGCTCGGATACCGAGTAGGGAAAAGGGTTCCCTGCAATAACTCGGTTAAGCCCCCGTAGAGAATTCCAATGGCCATAATCCAAAACATTGCCCTGAGAGAATAGGATGGCGAGCCTTTTGAATAGCCCCAAACCAGGGTTAATCCCAGAACAAAAAAGACGCCGATGTGCGCAATTTTATCTTCGATATTGATCTCCCAAAAATCGACTTTGGGGATGTGGGTAACGGGGATGCCGCAGATAAAAAGAATAAAGGCGGCCCATAAGAGAGCCGCCCAATATTGTCGTAGCATTCGGAAATGTAGATTATCCGATTACTGATTCGTACGCTGAAGCGTCAAGTAGTTCAGAAAGGTCGGCATCGTCGCCAAACTCAATCTTGATCATCCACCCCTTTCCGTAAGGGTCTTCGTTTACTCCTTCGGGCGACGACTCGAGTTCTTCGTTAAACTCGATTACCTTACCATTGATTGGCATAAACAGGTCAGAAACCGTTTTTACAGCTTCGATCGTGCCGAAAACTTCACCACTTTCAAGCTCTTCGCCTTCCGTTTCGATTTCAACAAATACGATGTCTCCTAGCTCGCCTTGAGCGTAGTCTGTAATTCCTACAGTTGCAACGTTTCCTTCAATTTTAACCCACTCGTGGTCTTTTGTATACTTAAGCTCTGCTGGGATATTCATAATTGTTCAGGTTTAAGCTTTATTGTGTTAGAGTAAAGCGCAAAGATATACCAGTATTTATATTGGACGTAGGGAATGATATAGAAACTTTCGGCTTATTGATCTGGTGATCGTAGAACGCCCGAATATTCAACCGATCTGATATAACGTAGTCAATGGCGGTCTTGATCGAGATCAGGTTTTGACCTGATGTGATCTGGTTTGTTCCTTCATCCGTACGTCGCGCTATAACTTCGGTATCTCTGATACTCAAGTCGGCACGTACATTCAAATCAGACTTACGGGTTTTACCACCAATCTTGATTCCAACGTTAGGGAAGCGGTATCCGAGTCCCATGACTATTTCGTCACTTCGGTTTTCTGTAAGCTGGAAGTTTGTGGTACTGAAGGCAAGGGTTCTGTTCTTGTTGATCTCGAAATTGGTAATCAGGGCATTGTTCCATGTTATATCCACTCGAATAAGCGGACTCAATTGCTCTGATATGGTAATGGTGTTTATCTGCCTTTCGGCGATGAAGTTTTGCTCTTCAGAATTATCTCTGTTCGGCGTTCCGTTTACGTCCGTACCAGCGTTTAGGTTGGTTGTAAAGTTATTGACGCTAAAGGTAGATCGATAAGCGTGGGCGAGCGTAATGTTTCGTGCAAACTTTCTGAAGAATTTGAACTTTGTGAGCCCATCATAACTAGCTGACCAGTTTGGGTTCTTCATGGCGTCCCAAATAGTGTAATCATCAATATTCAGGTGTACTTCATCTGGACTTTGGCCAGAATAGGCAGCAACAAAAGCAGGGATAATAACAGCTTGCGAGTTGGGTCCAAAACCATCCGCATAAACCCCATCCACACCTGAGTTTACATCACTATAGCCCGTTTCTTCAGCCAGTCTATTCGAGATTTCGCTTCGGTAATCCTTAAACTGTTCGAAAACCGGACTGATATTGTTCACATCTTTCTCCCAGATCGTATTCCAAGCAAGCATCGAAATACTGAAACTACCCGATTCAAATCGGCTTTCTTCGAGATATTGTTGGAGATCATCATTGAATCGGAAGAAAGAACCATCGTTTAGACTCTTGCTTCGAAGGGCATTCAATTCTATCCTAAAGTTGGGAAGCGGCTCCAAATTCAACCGGATATTGAAGTCTTCCGTATAGGTGGTCATGTACTGCTGGTTGATGTAGGGGTTATCGACCAACCAACCGTTCAGCGCAGCCTGTTGATTAAAATTGTCGTATTGATGCCCCATAACAAAACCAAATCCAGGCGCTGTAAATCCGGGATTCATCCCTAGAATATTGCTTCCTTGGTTGTATCCTGGCAGCATGGTTCCTTCATTCTGGGTATATACAACACTTAAGTTTTTAAAACTCATCAGCAACTTGGCTAGATAATCTACTGGATTGATCCGGTCCTTGTCATCTTCTTTTTTGACAGCATCCTGATCGTCGTCATCATCTCCTTTCTTACCGGATTTCGATTGCGTCAGGCTCCGTCCACTCGACCGGCTCATCCGCTGGAACTTCTGGTTGACTTCTTTGAAGTAACCTATCTTGTTATACAGCGTGATCATATTCAGCTGCCCGTTAATAGACATGGTGCGGGCGTTCTGAATTGTGTTTCCAAGGGTATCTTGGCTGAAAGGTGCGCGCTGCCAATTGTAGCTTCCCGTATATCTCAAATCGGTACTTACCCAATCGAGTGCCGGAATCTTATCGATTGGAACTTTGTAGTTTGCAGATACAGCTTGATTAAAATTGACGTTCTCACCGAACTTCAAAATACTTTCCCAGATGGTATCTCGGTGCGCCCGGTAGGATGATCTATCATCCCGATCTACTCGCCCATAACCTTCTTCAATGAAAGAGAGATTGTTTGCACTATAGGTTAAGCGGATAGACTTGGTAAGATCGTGCTGAACGTCGTAGGTACGCGTCCAGTTGAAGGTTTTGGTAAATAGAACAGGTTGTTCAAATTCGAAAACGTCGCTGCTGTTCTGGAACTGTTGCTCGTTATACATTCGGTTTATTTCCGAACGGAACGAAAGATTTTTAGGAAGTAAGGTAAAGTTGAAATCTCGGATCAATGCGAAATAATCAGACTTCCTAAGGAACTTACTTGTAGCAAATGGTTTGTAATTCTTCGGCTTGGCGTTGAAATTGTACCCGATACCAAATCGGTATTGTCGTTGATTATCAAATGCCGTATTGACATCGTAGTAATGTCGGTCACTATATGCAAAGGTGGCGTTCAAGTTTTCGACATCGTAAACCTTAGGTTTCTTGTCGGGATTGGTACGCTCTTTACGGACATTGGTAAAGTTTATACTTCGGCGCTTGGTGTACGTTTGCGATCTCTTGCGAAGCTCTTTCTTCTCGTCTTTACTCATGCCTTCTGAAACTTCTTCGAGCTCCAGGTCTGGCGCGAGCGGATCGAACTTCGGTATAATGACCTGCTCAGCTTGACCAATATACATCGGTATCTTTACGCCACTTTCTTCAGGAAGAAATTTCCCGAGATTCAAGTTCGAGCTGGCATCGTACCCCATAGTTTGTTCTTGAGGCCGTTCTGATACTCGACTTTCGAGAGACCCAAAGTTTGGGGTGCTGATATTACCTGCGAGAGAGAGGGTACCAAAGTCAGCGAGCTGAGCATTCATTCTTGCCACGGCAGCCCATCCACCTTCTTTATTAAAGTCAGTCAACCGAAGCTCATTAACCCAAATCTCGGCACTTTCAGCCAACCCATCGTCTGGTACCCATATATTTCCACTTGTTGGATTACCATTTGAGTTCGGGTTTCTGACTCCGATCATGATGGTTCGAACTGAGCTCAGTACGGGGTTACCTTTTATTCGGATTCTTCTATCGCCATCAGCTTCGTGATAAATCTGATTATCGGGAAATCCATTTTGGTTTCTTCTGTTTTTGGCGCTCTGCAACTTATCGAACTCTATCTTCATGTTATTGCCTTCGGGCCAGATATTATCTGGGGTGCTCGAAGCATTCAGGTCAGTTGGAATAACTGGAATCTCGTATTCGTAGAAGTTCTGATCAAAATCCGATCCTAGACGGACGAAAACTGTCACGTCTGCGAAGGATATCAAATTGTCTAAATCAAGGGATTCGCCGTGAATAAACATTTCGAGATTTCCGTACTGTCGCATGTCAATATTCAAGGCCCTGAAGGCTGCACGCGCATCACCATCTCCTAGGTTACGAACACGCAATACCAGCGACTGCTCATTCAAACTTCTCAAGTTAGCCGTACCCGCATCTATTTCTCGAGATATTCCAGGAGGAGTTACATAGTTAAGCGGTACCCGTTGGCTGTTCTCTTCAATGTTAACAGCTAAAATGTCAAACTCTGTTTCTCCAGGCCCACCCGGAATAAACTCTCCTTCGCGCAGTGATTCAGAGTAGCGTCTCCACTCCCCTCTAATCAATTCAAGACGCGCAAAACGCAGAACTACTGGGGTTTCAAATCCAGTGGTAACCAGACGCATAAAACGAATAGATCGTAAGTCTTGGATGTTGTTTACAGATTTCCCTTCTCGCACGGGAATCTTAAACTGATACCACTTTACCTGTCTTCCATCCGAAGCAATTCCATCGACTACATCGGTGATATAGTTATTTCCAACTTGCCAGCTTCCTGGATCTCCTTGCGGATCAGGCATGTCAATCTCATATTGGAAATACGATTCTGCTTCACCCAGTGTCAAGTCTTGGTTTACATCTTCGGTAGTAGGAAGTGTGGTAGCCTGAGTAGGGTAATCTTCCGGACTATCTTGCGTGGTGATCGAGTTTCCTTCAAATCCATTAAACCGCTTGTATCGCTCAAGGATATCAAGTCCTTGATTGTCGTAATCTGATCCACGGTAGTAGTGGAAGTTATCGGTTGATGGGTCACTGGTAGCAGCGCTCAATACGGCTGGATCGATACCCGGCAGAGCCGCCATTCGCTGAAGGAATTCATCGAAGTAGGCACGCTCACCTGGATCGTCAAATCCATCAAAACCAACATCTTGAGTAGCGTTGGAATTTGTGGTATTGTCAAAGGCATTTACAATGCTCTGTGTGATCGGTACTCGAGCCCAATTGGTTGTATCAGTGAGTAGCCCATTTGGATTAGCTGGATCAATAGGCAGTCCATTCTCAAAGGACATCTGTCCATCTCGGAGCACATCTTCCGAAACATTACCAATATTTACAATCAACTTCCCATCATTGTTACCCGATGTACCCAGAAAGTTTCTGTTGTCGGTGTTGTACGGGTCCATGATCCAAAACTGGATAAACTCAACGTTGGTCTGCTCAAAATCAGTGGTGTTGATGGCTCTTTGCACACCACCCCACCTTGACTCAGGCGAGTTTAATTCTCCTGTACCTGGATCGATACCATCCGAAAAAGCTGATCCCTCGGCGTCGTAGTTATACGGCCCCCTCTCGTTCGGGAAGAAGCTCAAATCAAGGGTTGCGATGTTGGCTGGTGTGCCCGCTGGCAGCTCCCTGTCTGGGAAGACTTCATTTTCGGTTACTTCCCTTTGGTAGTGCCTGTCGGGGTTGATATTGTCAGGGGTGATGTTGTCGTTTCTAAAGAAGAGCGGGTCGAGCACGTACCAAGCCATTTTTGCTCTGTTGTAGCCTTGCACTCGATCATTCGTAAGCGACGCTTCTGGAAATAAGTCGGGTTGGAATTGTGGAATAGAAGCGAGTCCCCATGAAGCAAAGTTTCTCAGGTCGATCAAACTTACAGTTCCTTCAAAGTCGTCGATATAGGCATTACCTTCTCTACCTACGGCTTTGTTGTGGCCCGGTATAAGGTGGGCAAATTCAACGCTGGCGTCAATGGTAGACTTTTCCTTTGTGCTTATGAATGGTAAGGCGTCTACCACATCGGTCAAAAAGCGAGACTCATCTTGGTAATGTGCATCAAGACCCCAAAGAGTGTTGTTCATTGGCTCGTCACCAATATTTACTTTTTGGGTCAGAGGCCGCTCATTTAAGTTCATAATGGTACCCCCAATCACAAAATCATCGTTGAATCGATAATCAAAGCGGGCTCCCATCAACCTCCTTGTCTGGATACTAAATAAGGTGTTGGATTCTACAGTAATCTTGATTGGTGTTTGCGACTCCAGGAGCCCCGTATTCAAGATTTTCACACGCCCCAAGTTGTAATCTACTGTAAAGTCTTGGTTTTCCACCAAAGCCACACCACCAGCGGTTACTTGTACAGCTCCTTGTGGAATGTTCAGGGCATTCAAGGCAATCTCATCTGACGATGCCGATCGGTAACTTCCTTTCAGCGAGAACCGATTGAGGTATAGAAAGTTTTGCTGGGCCACAACTTTCGTAGAGTCATAAAGCTGTGGATAGGCTATTGATTCAATACGGCTATCGGATACGCCTGCATCCGAAAGCACTTCTTCAAGGTGGGAACCGAACGGTTCTATGACAGGGAAGTACACCCTACCATTTTGGGAATTGATGGTACCCCCTTCGGTTGCAGCTTGATCTACAAAGTCAAAACGCCCATCTGCTTGTGAGTTTCCGTTCTGATCCAACTTATCAAGCTCAAACACTTGTAGCAAAGGTGTGTCTTGAATTTCTGGTTCTGGAATCACCGGCACTTCCACCCCTTCTTGAGGGTCGTTGTACCATACATTCAATCTAAACTCCTGGCTATTTACCTGGTACGCACCCAATGAGTAGACGTTTTTCATCATCAAATCCCACATGGGGTTTTTCACGTCAACTACCGTAGATTTCAAGAGTTTCAAGTAAAGCGCATCTGGCGATGTAAATCCATCATTAGAAAGGTCTCCAACTTGGTAAGTGGCGCCATTCAAGGTATATTGGTATGAAACCGCTAGAACCTCAGCATTGTTCAGCGCCTGATTTAGGGAGATAAAACCGAGTCTTTCGTTGAAGGTATACTCATTTGGGCTAAGCTGACGGGCATTGCTCAAACGCTCGAAGTCTCGCCCGTTAATCAAACCCAAATTGGCCAATGCTTGGGATGATTGCGAAAACCCACGAATCTGCGGGTCGCCATTCATGATCGAGTACAACTGGTTTTGAGCGTTGTTAGGATAATCGTTAAGCGGATTATCACCTATGGGCAGGTTGTTAGCTGGATTCTGATAGTCTTCGTCTTCCCCAAGGTCCGTAAAACCAATTACGTTTCTGGTCTCTTCGACATTTGCCGTCTGGTTAACGACCCATACTTCAATACGCGTAATCTGAACTCCCGAGTTTACTACGGGCAAATTACGCATGGCGCGATCGTAGTTTGCTCTAAAGTACCCACTCAGGAAGTAGTGCCTGTTGGCTTCGTAGTTGTCTACCGATATTTCAAAATCCTGGGTTTGCGCTCCACCTTGAACGTTGATTTCCTTTTTCTGACCTCTTTCTTGTGAGAACAAGGTAGTTGCCGTCAATCGACCGAATTTGAGCTCTGTCTTAATACCAAACAAACTCTGCGATCCTGAGATCAGAGAGTTGTTCAAAGGCATGCTCACGTTACCGGCTTCTATCTTTTGGATGATCTCGTCTTCGTAACCGGTGTATTCAATTTTGGTTTGGTTTTCAAAGTCGAAGGTCGCTTCTGTGTTGTAATTGGTACTCAACTTGAGCTTATCACCAATATGCCCAACTACATTCAACTGAATCCTTTGATCGAAGTTGAAGGTGGTAATCGTTCGCTGATTAACCGGTATCTGTGGATTCTCGTTCTTATTGATGTTTGCACCAAAAGTAAGTTCGGCTGTACCCTGCGGACGGATGTCAACAGTATTTCCACCAAATATTCGGTCGAAAGCCTTGTTGTTTATTTGGATACTCGGACGAAATGGATCAGGTCCCGAAGATTCGTCATTTGCAACTTGATCATCAACCCGCATTTGATCCCAATACTCCTTAACCGATTTTTGGTTGACATAAGCCATGTATTCATCGAAGTTCATAACCGTCGGGTTACGATAATCGATCGAATTACCAATGCGCTGATAGAAGTAGTACTTCCCCGTTTCGGGATCGTACTCTATCACATTCTCAACATTATTAGGATCGGTGAGATTGATTCTTCCACTACCTGAAGCGTAGGGGTTCACACCATCTTCGATTGGAAAAGGAAGATCTACTTCGGGTGAATCCACCGGAAGCACGACAAATTCTGGCAGGTTGACCACATTGGGGTTGAGCGCAGGTTTACCCGCATCACTAGACCACACCAAAAACACCAAGGCAGCAACAGCGACCAGCCGCCAGCTATTTCGAAACCGTAAACTCAAATCCCAGCTAATGAGCTATAAGCTCTTTAAACTTTGCTTAATTAATTCTTCAATACTCAGAGAATCATCCGATTCGGCGAGTATATTATCAACCACTTTTTGCGCTTTGCGCTGATCGAAACCTAAATTTCCCAGTGCCTTTAACGCTTCGGCCCTCAAGGTATTGCTTTGGCCGCCAAAAATATCAAAATTCATTTCCCCGACACCAATTTTATCTCGGAGATCCACGATTATTCGCTCGGCAGACTTTGCGCCTATTCCTTTGATCTTCTTCAAACTACCTACATCGCCCTGAACGATAGCATCTTGTAGTTCGGAAGGCCTAAAACTCGAAAGAGCTGCCATAGCCGACGAAGGTCCAATACCCGAAACCGATATCAAGTGACGAAACATCGTTCGCTCTACTTCATTGGCAAATCCAAACAACGTATGCGCGTCTTCGCGAATAACGGTATGGATAAAAACCTGTACCGTCTTTTGCTGGGATAGTTCTTCGAATGTGTGCAAGCTATTTTGAAACGTATATCCTATTCCTTGCACTTCTACCACACCAGATGTGGGCGTTCTGCTCACGAGCTGCCCTTTTATATATTCAATCATGAAATCGTATTTGCCACATTTAGAAAAGTTAAATGTGCTCTCAGCCTAAATTTGCTTTTTTTAAGGGGGCCTAAATGTAAAAATCTACTTTTGGATAGCATCCTTAAAATCAAATGAATTATGGCTAAAAAAAGGATTGCCATTCTGACCGGATCGGGAATCAGCGCTGAGAGTGGTTTGAGCACTTTTCGCGACAACGACGGTCTGTGGGAAAAATACAGAATTGAAGAAGTTGCGACACCCGAAGCTTGGAGGCAGAATCCGCAGATGGTTCTCGATTTTTATAACGCGCGCTTTGCTCAGCTTCGAGAAGTAGAGCCCAACCGTGCTCATCTATTTCTAGCAGCCTTAGAAGACCGGTATGATGTTCAAATCATCACACAAAATGTGGACGATCTCCATGAACGCGGTGGATCTTCCAACATCCTTCACCTACACGGCAGCTTGACCACTTGCCGATGCGAGTATGATGCAAGCTATATAGCCCCCATGCCTGAAAATGGATTGGAGCTAGGGCAATTGAGTCCAAAAAAATACCAACTACGCCCTAACATTGTATGGTTTGGTGAAATGGTTCCAGCTATTGCAGATGCCGAACCAATTGTCAGAAATGCTGATATGCTCATTGTTATAGGCACGTCACTTAATGTATACCCTGCAGCAGGTTTGGCTTACATCACACGCGAAAACTGTCCGATAGTACTGGTAGATCCAAGCCCTATTTCTTTTGCATCCACCAAACCCTTCCATCATATTCAAAAACCGGCAACAGAAGCCATAGAAGAACTGGACTCGATACTATCGAACACCTTCAAATAAAAAAGGCCAGTCAATGACTGGCCTTAAATATTTTGAGAATCGCGCTCTTAGTTCTTGGAAAGAATATTTGAAGAAACGATGTTTTCTTCAGCATCCATCAATCTAAGAATGTAATTACCTGAGTTAAGATCGGAAACATCTACACGGCTGTTTCCTGCAGTTTTAACTCGTCGCACTAGTTTTCCATCTACAGAATAGATATCAACAAGCGCCACTTTTTCAGGAGCACCAATTTCAAAAAAGTTAACCGTAGGGTTCGGGAAAACGGTAATTGCTTCATTGAGTCTTTCAGCAACGCCCGATAGTTGATTGAAGTAATATATAGCTGATGCGTGGTAATCAGTATTATCCGGGTCATCTGTTTTAAACACGTCTACTTGTATGATGGCACTTCCATCTACATCATTAGGGTAAGCGTGTACATCCATATCACCTGAACCGCCAGCTGGAATATCGAAACTCTGAGTTGAAACGTGCGTTAAGTAGCACTGTACCAAATCACATACAGCAACGGTCCAACCTTCAGTCATTTCAATTATTGTTCTTTGCCATGTAAGATTAAGCTCTTCGCCATATCCATTTGTAACATCAGCATATCCTACTCCTTCAAACATATCTGCTGTCACTCCATCCACGTATACTGCATCAGGGTTGATTGCTATTTGAGCAAAACTAAAATGACTCACAAACAGCAATAGAACTAAGTAAATTTTCTTCATATCAATTATTTTTCTTGCCTAACAAAGATAATAGCTTCAAGAGATAAAAACCGGTTGAATAAAAATCACTTGATGATTAGGATTCCAATTCTCATTTCCGTGGTATATCCCATATGCTTACTAGGACATTGCCAACTTGAACAAGTAGATTTACAATCACCATCATAAGTAGTTCAGAATTCATGGATTCCAGTTAAACAACAGCTTCAATGATGAACAACCTTGCGACTCACGAAGTTGAATCAACATGTTTTTCAGGCAATCACTCCTGCCAATTTCAAGCAAGTTGAAATTTCTTTGAAGAAGTTTTGAACTCAATTGTTTTATGAAACTCCAACTTGAGACTTAATATTAGATTAATTCTTCTTGATCAAAACGTCGAAGAATATCTTGAACTGATTATTTTTGAAGTCATCACGCTGGAGTTTCTTTCAGTAAATCTTAACTAAATCTTAAATATGAAAAGAATTTTTACTCTTTTGGCAGCTGTAGGATTTGCATCCTTAAGCTTTGGACAATCACAAAGAATGGTCCTTATAGAAGAAGCTACGAACGCTTCTTGTGGTCCATGTGCCGCACAAAACCCGGACTTCCACGCTCTATTGGAAGATAACTCTGATAAGGTAGTATCAATTATGTATCAGGTTTGGTGGCCAGGATTTGACCCGATGTATGAAGATAACACTGCAGATGTTGACGCTCGTATTCCTTATTATCCAGCAATTGAAGGAGCTCCAACAGCTATCATAGATGGAGTAGCTCCTACAGGCGCAACGAATGGATTTGATCCAGCATGGTACAACGGAGCTCCGGGTGGGTATTCACAAACTGTAATTGATGATGCCTATGCTGTACCTGCGTCTTTTGACATTGAAATCGATTACGATTACAACCCTGACGGAATCAATATCGAAGCAACGGCTACTTGTACTCAAGATGTTTCTGGTAACCTGGCTCTACATGTTGTAGTTATCGAGAAGCACATCAACTGGGATTCTTCTCCTGGAACTAATGGCGAGACTTCTTTCTACCACGTAATGAAAAAAATGCTCCCATCTCCAACAGGAATGGCCATGGCAAGTGAGTACACAGTAGGAGAATCTGCTACTTCAACTCAGTCTTGGGATCTTTCAACTGTTTACGACATGAACGAAGTTGCTGTTGTTGCTTTTGTTCAAAATAACGACACGAAAGAAATCCTACAGGCCGCTATGGCTGATGATGGCGTTTTTGAAGCTGTATACAATGTAGATGCTGCACCAATTGCATCAAGCCCACTAGGAATTAGCTGCGAAAGTGTAGTAAGCCCAACCGTTGAAATTAGAAACAATGGATCTGAGACTTTGACTTCAGTTGACATCAACTACGACATCAATGGTACTACAGGTACTATTGCTTGGACTGGTTCTCTAGATTTCTACGAAACTGAAATGGTAGATCTAGGTGAAATTACGTTTACTTCAGAAGATGAGAACATCATGACTGTTACATTGGAAAACCCAAATGGTGCTTCTGATGAGAACATCGAAAATGATGAATTGGAAATTCCAGTTCCTGTTGCTCCAGAAACGACTCTAGGTATCACTGTAAATATCTATACAGACTTCTACCCAAGCGAAACTTCATGGCAAATCAGAAATGAAGCCGGTCAAGTAGTTGCTAGCGGTGGTCCTTACGAAGCTGGTACTGAAGACCAATGGGGTGGTGGTGGCCCTGACGCCAACACAACTAAAACACATGTAGTTCAGTTAGAAGACGAGTTTGACTGCCATACTTTTGTATTGTATGACTCTTTTGGTGATGGAATGCAGTATGGACCTTCAGCAGGTTTAGCAATGGGTTATGAAGTCCTTGATGGTTTTGGAAACCCAGTTATTGATTACCTCGGTGAAACTGGTAATGCTCCGCTTCCTTTCGGTTCTGAAACTGAAGAGAACGCCATGAAAACAAATGATGTTCTTAGCATCGAAGACTCTAAACTAGTTAGCACATTCAACTTGTTCCCTAACCCTTCTGCAACTGGATCGGTTAACGTTCAACTTGGTTTGTTGACTGCTCAGAAAGTTTCTATCGATATCTACGATATGGTAGGTAAAAGAGTGGAAGCGCTAGACTTTGGTACAATGTCTGCTGGTCAGACTATCCAAGAGCTTAACGTTGGACACTTGAATAGCGGAATCTACTTGATTACAGTTAACGTAGGTGATGAAGCTATCACTACTAAATTGGTTCTTAAGAACTAATTTGACTTACAATTTTCAAATAACGTTCGGGGCTCAGCCTCGGACGTTATTTTTTTCTAAATCCTGTTACTATGAAACCAATTTCAATTCTATTCGCCCTGTTTTTAATCGCAACCACTCAATCCTTTGCCCAAGACCCTGTTCCCAGCGTTGTGGTCAAAGACTTGACTGGAAAGTCTGTTAACACTTCTGAGTTTTCGAATGACGGAAAGCCAATGATCATCAACTTTTGGGCTACTTGGTGTTCGCCGTGTAAGCGCGAGCTCAACACCATTGCTGAAGTATATCCAGATTGGCAAGATGAAACAGGTGTGAAGCTTATTGCTATCTCAATCGATGACGCACGTAGCCAAGCAAGAGTACTACCTTACGTAAACGGATCTTCTTGGGACTACGAGGTTTATGTGGATACTAACCAGGATCTTAAGCGAGCGATGGGTGTAAACAACGTACCTCACACGTTCTTGGTGGATGGAAACGGCAAAATCGTTTGGCAACACAACAATTATAGCCCAGGCGATGAAGATGAGCTATATGAGCAAATACTCTCATTGATCGAATAAATCATAGATGAATTTTAAAGTATTAAGACTGTTGGTGCTCTTTCTTGGCACCACCTTCGTTTCAACCACTGGTTTTGCCCAAGATGATGACAATAAGGCCATCATCACCGGAAACTTCCAACTCGACGGGCAGTATTACGTTGAAGACACCGCCATCAGCGCAGTGGTTCCCGACCAAAACATGGCCTTGAGTGGCTTTGGGAATATTCTTTACAGAAAAGGGAAATTCACCGCTGGAATGCGTTTTGAAACTTACCTACCTGCTCCTGTAGGTTATCCGGCTGGAGCGAGCTGGAGTGGGACAGGAATTGGTTACCGATTCGCGCAATACTCCGATGAGCTTTTCGATATTACTGTCGGTAACTTCTACGAACAATTTGGTAACGGCCAGATCATGAGAACATGGGAAGACCGTGGGCTCGGAGTAGATTATATGCTCGATGGAATTCGCGTTAAAGCACGCCCGTTCAAATGGGCGGAAATGACCGCTATTTACGGTAAACAACGATATAACTTCAACAACGGGACTCAATTCGTGTCTGAAGACTTGGGGCAAGGAATTGTTCGAGGAATCAACGGTGACTTTGATGTCACGAGCCTTCTCGACTCGGTGGTCAATATTCCCGGCCAGTTGAGCATTGGTGGTAGCTTCGTGAGTAAATTTCAGGACAATTTCAGTTCGCGCTATGCCTTCCCTGAAAATGTTGGGGCTGGATCGGCCAGAGCTAAGTACAACATTGGAGGATTCCAATTCTCAGGAGAGTACACCTGGATCGGTGAGAATCCTTCTTCGATGAACTCGCAGATTGTGAACATTCCCGATTCCCTCGACCCAAGCGTTGGACTCTGGGCAACGGGCGAAGGAATCAATTTGAACGCCACCTATTCGGTCAGAGGATTTGGACTCTCTCTTACAGCTTCTTCGCTCGCCAATATGTCGTTTCAAAGCCAGAGAGAAGCGGGAGCCTTTGATTCTTGGATTAACTACCTCCCAGCTACGAGCGTACTGCAGACCTACCTGCTTTCACAATTGTACCCGTATGCTACCCAACCGAATGGAGAAGTGGCCTATCGCGCTGATTTGTTCTATAACTTTAAGCGAAATACTGCTCTTGGTGGAAAGTACGGAATGAAGCTCGAAGTGAGTTATACTCACATCAATTCGCCAGAAATAACTGAGGTAAATGATTTGAACACGAGCCGAAATGGTGTGGAAATGTCGCTCTTCAAACCCGGCGATGAGCTCTACTTCGCCGACTTTAATGCTCGACTAACCCGTAAGTTCAATAAGAAATTTAAGGGATCGCTATTCTACCAACACATTGTGTACAACAACGACGTGATACTTGGTGCCTACGATTACCAAAACATTCCGACAAAGGGCACGGTTTACGCCGATCTATTCGTTTTTGAAGGAAATATTAAATTCAACAAAAAGAACAATGTCCGCTTTGAAGCACAGGCCTTGTTTACCGACCAACACCTACAAGACTGGGTGGCTGGTGTAATTGAGTATACCGTTTCTCCGCATTGGTTCTTTACTGTAATTGACCAATGGAACTACGGTAATGCAGATGGCGACAAGTTTCACTTCCCCTCTGCTAGCTTAGGATATATTAAGAACTCTAGTCGTATAAGTGTAACCTATGGAAGACAGCGTGCCGGAGTATTCTGTGTTGGTGGTGTGTGTAGGGTAGTTCCTGCATCTAATGGTCTTACTGTAAGTATCACAAGTAGCTTTTAATTTCAGTGGTAATGAAAAGAATATTTGGACTAGTAATTATTGGATTGGCAGTTGGTATAGCGGGATGCAATGATCCCAAAGAAACTGATTGCATATATCAGGATGAACGCTTCTGTGATCCAGATTTTAACGGTGGAGATATCGGTAGAGGTATCGTTGAATTCTCAGGAAATGTAAGTAATTACGATTCGAAGGTAATGCTCGAAGATTTCACGGGGTTTAGATGCACAAATTGCCTTCCCGCGACAGTGACAGCTCAAAACTTGAAGGAATTTTATCCGGACAGGCTCACTATTATGGGGGTGCATTGCACATCTTTTTTTGCAGCTCCACTCACCGACAATCCAGATGAGCCGTACTACCTCGACTTTAGGACCCCAGAAGGTGAAGAGTATGTGAATCACTATCAAATCGCAGGTCTTCCTACAGGTGTTATCAACAGGCAGGGAACCGAGTCTACGAGCACCATTCCTTTTTCTCAATGGGAAGGAAGAGTAGAAAGCTTACTTTCCACAAACAATCCGGAAGTGTACATCGATATCCAGGATGTGGTCTTAAACGAAGATTCTACCGAAGCCTCTGTACACTTGATTGCAAAACCTTTGATCAGTTCTACAAAGAGCTATTTGCTCAACGTAGCCATTACCGAAGACGGTATTCAAGAAGCCCAAAAGAATTCGGACTCTCCAGGGGGTGAAATCTTAGACTACGTGCACAACCACGTACTTCGATACTCAGGATATGGCCCTTTTGGTATTCCGGCATTCACAGGAGATGTATCTTTAGCAACAAATCAGGCTCTCGCGTTTGAACTTTTGGTTGAAATAAATGATGATTGGGTTCGTGAGAATTGTGAGGTCATCGTTTATGCAAGCGACGAGCAGTCACTTAATGTTGTTCAAGTTGAAGAAACACACTTATTGGAGTAGCATACTCCTTCTATTATTGACAATGAGTTCCATCCGTTCTGTAGCGCAAGCACAGGATGATGGAACTTTTTCTTTTTTCGGACACCTCGGTCTGTCCGGAACCCAGGTTCAAGGCGATGGGCTTGGAGGCTTTGATAAACTCGGACTTATGGCCGGAATTGGAGTGGAAATGGACGCTGGAAAACATCGCCTGGGATTTGAGATGAACTTCGTTCAGAAAGGGAGTAAGAGAAACCCGAATCCAGAAGCAGGCGATCGTGAGAAGTACAAAATGAGCTTAAACTACATTCAAATACCCTTGTACTTCAACTACCGCATTTCCGATAAATTTAGTGCCTTGGTTGGTCCTGCTATTGGCGTATTAGTGAGTAGCCAAGAAGAAGATCTCTACGGCAAATACGACAGTGACCCCGCTTTTAATTCATTAGAGTTTTCGGGCATTTTGGGTGCGAAATATCACTTATCGAAATCTTTTTCGGCCGAAGTTCGGTTGGATCAATCTCTTCTTCCCATCCGAACCAAAGGCGATAGCGATGTCAATTGGTTGATAGGCAAGCAGTATAATACGAGTCTCGGTGCCTACCTGATCTACACCATCAAATAGGCGGCTCGCTAGGGGTTATTCGATTCGACGAGAAAAAATGTTAATAGATCGAAACGGTTAATAACATTTTAATTTCATAGGCGTTTATCTAGTATATTCAAGGAACGAAACCTAAACTATAGAAACCGCAAGTTATGTTGGAAATGAGCAAGCAGATCCTTCAAAAGGTCAGCTTCGATAGGAAGCTGTTTAAGAAGGAACTCAAGAAATCACTCAGATGGATTAAACCTCATGAACACGTACAGTTAAAGCTTTGGTGCCTAGCTACATTTGGCACTGTTTATAGAGATTTAATCATCGAAGTATTTGAATCAAACATAGGCGCTTCTTTTTAGAAGCGCTTTTTTTTGTTTAAAACAATGTGTCTTGAGATGCTCGTGGTGACCTGCCTAGATGTCGGTACGCCTCTTCGGTGACCTGTCTACCGCGCTGAGTTCGCATCAAAAAGCCCTCTTGGATCAAAAAGGGTTCATATACTTCTTCAATGGTTCCGGCGTCTTCACCAACGGCCGTTGCAATGGTGCCGAGTCCTACTGGCCCACCTTTGAACTTATCGATGATAGTAGCCAAGATTTTATTGTCCATCTCATCGAGGCCGTGGGTATCTACATCGAGCGCTTCAAGGCTGTGGTTGGCAATTTCCAGATCTATTGTACCATTTCCCTTTATTTGGGCAAAATCTCTTACCCGCTTGAGCAAGGCGTTTGCAATACGCGGTGTTCCCCTCGATCTACGCGAAATCTCCAAAGCGGCATTCTTTTCAATCGGGACATTGAGAATATGGGCACTGCGCATTACAATTTGCGCAAGTACATCAGATGTATAGTACGAGAGCCTTGAATTGATTCCAAATCGTGCTCTCAGAGGCGATGTGAGCAATCCAGAGCGCGTGGTGGCACCAATTAGCGTAAATGGGTTCAAACTGATCTCCACAGTCCTTGCATTGGGTCCTGTGTCGATGACCAAGTCTATTTTGTAATCTTCCATCGCCGAGTACAAATACTCTTCGATAATCGGCGAGAGTCGATGGATCTCATCAATGAAAAGAACGTCATTCTCTTCGAGATTGGTCAATAAGCCGGCCAAGTCACCTGGCTTGTCGAGCACTGGCCCAGATGTAACGCGAAATCCCACTCCCAATTCTTGACTAATAATATTGGCCAGTGTGGTTTTTCCCAAACCAGGGGGGCCATGAAGTAAGACGTGATCAAGGGCTTCCTGACGGTTTTTGGCAGCTGCTACGAACACTTGAAGGTTGTCCAACACTTTCTCTTGCCCCGAAAAGTCCGCAAACTTCTTGGGACGCAAAGCGCGTTCAAATTCAGTGTCTGAAAAAGCTGCTGATTCTCTTAGATCAAATTCTTCATCCATGTGCTCAAAGATACACTTACATCCATAAAAAAGCCCCCCGAAGATTCGGAGGGCTTTAGAATTATTTTCAAAAAAGCTTAATGCTCTTCTTCGTCGCTTCTCAGTGGAACTGTTTGTGGAACGAAGTCTTCATCCCATCCATCCTTAGAGTAGTCGTAAGGCCATCTGTGAACTTCAGGAAGAGCTCCTTCCCAGTTTCCGTGGATATGCTCAACAGGTGTAGTCCACTCAAGCGTATTCGATTTCCAAGGGTTCTGAACTGCTCTCTGTCCTTTGAACGCCGAGTAGAAGAAGTTGAACAAGAAAATACCTTGTGCTGCGGCAGCCATTATAGCAAAACCAGTGATCAGTACGTTCAAATCTGCCACTCCGTCAAACATAGCGTAGTCGGTGTATTGATAGTAACGTCTTGGCGCTCCAGCCATCCCAACAAAGTGCATCGGGAAGAATACTCCGTATCCACCGATAATTGTAAGCCAGAAGTGCGCGTACCCAAGCTTGGTGTTCATCATTCGACCAAACATCTTAGGGAACCAGTGGTAAACACCAGCAAACATCCCGAATATAGCCGACAGACCCATTACAATGTGGAAGTGAGCTACTACGAAGTAGGTATCGTGAATGGTGATGTCCAATGCTGAATCAGCAAGGATGATACCAGTCAATCCACCCGTTACGAATGTAGATACGAGACCAATTGAGAATAGCATCCCCGGTGTAAAGATCACATTACCCTTCCAAATGGTAGTGATGTAGTTAAACGCCTTTACAGCTGATGGAATGGCGATCAACAAGGTTGTAAATACAAACACAGACCCGAGGAATGGATTCATTCCCGAAAGGAACATGTGGTGACCCCAAACAATGAACGAAAGGAATCCGATTGCCAGAATAGAACCAATCATCGCACGGTATCCAAAGATAGGCTTACGTGCATTCGTAGCAATGATTTCAGAAGTAATACCAAGGGCTGGAAGAAGTACAATATATACTTCAGGGTGACCGAGGAACCAGAAAAGGTGCTCATAGAGAATTGGGCTACCACCAACAGGATCTAGAGCTTCACTTCCGATGTAGATATCGCTCAGGTAAAAGCTGGTACCCATCGATCGGTCCATGATCAACAACAACACGGCTGCGAACAAAACTGGGAACGACAATACACCAAGAATTGCGGTGATAAAGAAAGCCCAGATGGTCAATGGAAGACGTGTCATTTTCATTCCTTTCGTACGAAGGTTTAGAATGGTAACAATGTAGTTTAGCGATCCTAGAAGCGATGAAGCAATAAAGATTGCCATACTAATCAACCAAAGAGTCATACCCAATCCCGAAGATGGCATAGCTTGTGGCAAGGCGCTCAAAGGCGGGTAAATAGTCCATCCACCACCAGCAGCACCAGTTTCTACAAATAGAGATGCCACCATAATGACACTCGAAACAAAGAAGAACCAGTATGATAGCATGTTCAGCATTCCTGAAGCCATATCACGCGCTCCAATCTGCAATGGAATCAAAAGGTTACTAAACGTACCAGACAGTCCCCCTGTCAACACGAAGAATACCATAATGGTACCGTGTAGGGTAACCAATGAGAGATACATGTTTCGATCTAGAACTCCGTCTGGAGCCCACTTATCACCTAGGAAAAAGTTCAAAATTTCGAAGCTCTCTCCCGGCCAAGCGAGTTGCAATCTAAAGAAGATTGAAAGCATCATGGCGATAATCCCCATGAATACCGCAGTCACCAAGAATTGCTTACTGATCATCTTGTGATCTTGCGAAAAGATATATTTCGACACGAAACTCTCTTTCTCGTGGTGGTGTGCGTGCGCGTGTTCGTGTGATTCAGCTGTAGCAGACATAATTTTTTCTTTCAACTATTGTTCAGCAATTAGTTCGTTTCGTCATCAGTGGCCATAGCCTCTGGTTCCGACTCTTCAACTTCTTCAGTTTCTTCTTCAGGAGCAACGAATGTCTTTTGCTCAGATAACCATTTCTTGTAATCTTCTTCGCTTTCAACAACAATATTCATTTGCATATTGAAGTGAGCAGATCCACAAACCTTGTTACACAACAAGATGTAATTGAAGTTCGGATCATCCAACACCATCCGCATACTATCGGTAGTAATAGTTGGAGTGAAGGTAAACTGCGTATTCATTCCAGGCACAGCGTTCATCTGCGCTCTAAAGTGCGGCATGTAGGCACTGTGTATTACATCGCGCGAACGAATTTGGAAGTTTACAGGCTTGTTAACTGGAATATGAAATTCTCCTTTCACGATCTTATCATCATTCGCAACGTCAAAGTCCTTGTCACTTTTCTTGAAATTCATCACACGAGCTTTCTGACGGCCTCTCATTCCTATGCGGTCTTCAAGTTCTTCCACTTTTGAATCTGGAAGGATTTCATTTGCCAAACGCGCTCGCGTTTTTGTGATTTCATCAGACAATTCTTCGATTTTGGCATCGATCCCTTCATTGGTAATAACCCCAAGTGGGTTTTGACCAGTGATCATGGTGAAATTGGCATAACCAAGTTTGTTATCTTCTCCAGCATAGCGAGCTGTCCAGTCAAATTGCTTTGAATAAAGCTCTATGACAATAGCATCATCTCCAGGTTCTTCAGTAATCTGATTCCAAGTTCTCAATCCCCAGATGATAATTACGGCAAGTACAATAGATGGAATAACCGTCCAAATAAGCTCAAGCGTATTATTGTGAGCTAGGTAATATGCCTTTCTATTCGGGTTATACTGGTACTTTCTTGCGAAGTAAAACAGAAGGAAGTTTACGATGAAGAACACCGTAAAGATGATGGCCCAGTTAAAGTTGAGAAGTCTATCAATTTTAACCCCATGCTCCGATGCAGCAACCGGAAGCATTTCACCGTTGTACTTAACTAAGTGCCAGATAAAGAAGGCAAAAAGTCCTACCATAAACAAGACCAACAAATTACCGTTAACCTTGTTGGATGTCGGGGAAATATCTTCTTCCCTTTTCTTTCCTAACTCTGAAGAGAGCTGGTAAACCTTAGCTAGTTGGGCAATCCCAATTACAGCTAAAACGACTACCAGTACCAAAAGCAACTTCTCCATGATATCTATCTAGTTCTTTTACTTCCTTAAATGCTATGATGTAAACTTTCGTCGAGGTAAGGCGATTTCTGTGGCTGCAATGGAGCCTTAGTAAGCGCGGTCAACACTCGATTAATAAATAAACCTGTGAATCCTACAAAGAATCCAATCTCCATCCATCCAAAGTGCCAGTGTTCAAACATGGTACCTGGTGTAATCAACATATAGGTATCGATGAAGTGTCCGATGAAAATGATTGTTCCAATCGCAATAAGGAACCCTGGGTTTCTCTTTGCGTCACGCGACATAAACATCACCATTGGGATGGCAAAGTTGATGATGAACATTCCAAAGAACGGTACTTTGTAGTGTTCAATCCGCGTAATGAAATACGTTACTTCTTCTGGAATATCAGAGTACCAAATCAATAGGAATTGAGAGAACCACAGGTAGCTCCAAAGAAAGCTCAGTGCAAACACCCATTTACCCATATCGTGCAAGTGACTGCTGTTGATGTCTTTCAAGTACCCTTTAGAAATAAGGTAAAGTGTCAAAATGGTAATGATGTTCATGGCCGACACCCACATTCCTGAGAATACGTACCATCCGAATAGCGTACTAAACCAGTGTGTATCGATAGACATGATCCAGTCCCAAGAAAGTGTAGACGAGAATACAGCAAAAATCACCAAATATACCGCAGCTCTCTTGTATCCTTTGAAGTGAAGAGCTGTACCACCTTCTTCGTCTTCACGAAGAGATCTTTTTCTAAACCATCGCGCAAACCAGATAAATGCTCCTAGGTAAATCAAGGTACGGATCCAGAAAAACGGAACATTTAAGTAAGCCGTTTTATTCGCAATGATGTGGTCGTAATCAGGGTTAGCCATAACAGCTTGTCCAGCTGCTTCAGCGTCTTCTACTGAGTCAAAGTACACTGGGTGATCTGAATCCATGGTAGATTCAACAACAAACTCGTGTAGAATCGTATTATCCATCCAGTGGTAGATGTGATTCCAGTGCATGGTAGCCCCGATAAACACTATGACCAAAACAACAGATGCAATTGGAATAAACGAGTACACTGCTTCAATAACTCGACGGAGCATTACTGCCCAAGCCGTTTCTGTAGCAAAGTGAAGTGCGTAGAAGAACAAAGCTCCGAGAGAAATGGCTAGGAAATAGAAACCATTAATCATCAAGTTTGTCCACCATCTTGTATGATGTGTTTCGTGCGATTCAAGGAAGTATCCCGCAATAATAGTGATCACTCCTATCGCGATCAACACGTACGAAAGTACTTTTGCCTTATTTGAGAAAACGAAATTCATTTCCGAGTCTTTTTCAAATTATCATTCGGCAGTTTCTGCCATTTCAGTTTCTTCTACTTCGGCCGCTACTGGCTCGCCATTGCCTTGCAATGTCTTCACATAGGCAATTACCTTCCATCGCTCCGTCTTCGTAAGCTGAGATGCGTGAGATCCCATTGCTCCTTTACCATAAGTAAGGGTATGGAACATTTTACCTTCTGGAAGATTCTTTAGGGGGCCATCGTAAGCTTGCGGTGCCGGGTGACCACCGTTGGTAATAACCAATCCATCGCCAGCTCCAGTCTCACCATGACAGTGAAGACAGAAATTGTTGTAAATCTCCTGCCCTTCAGCTATAAACTCTTCCGTCTCTGTAAACGGTGTTTTCAATACTTCACCAGCCTTTTCGTACCCCGCTGTGGTATTTGGAAGCGTGTAAGGCATATCGTCAATGGCATTGTCAGTCATTGGTACAGTACCTACTACTGGCTTTCTCGCCGACATAACGGTGTGCAGCTCTGGACGAATGGTATCTCTTACTTCAGCATAGTCTACGTAAGCTTCTACAGCAGGACTACGGTACATGTCGGGCATGTATTCGTATCCTGGGCTCTGCTCATCTCTGATACAACCAGTAAGTGCAGCAATAACGAGCATCCCTGCCAACAAATTCCCAACTATATTCAATTGCAATTTCATAATCTCTTAGGCTAATTGCTTTTCGTTAATTTCAATAGCGCCTGCTGATTTTAGCATCTCGCCGATCTCCGCTGTAGACATCCCAGGATTCTCAACGTCTGCGATCTCCATGACAAACTTATCATCTGTCGTTCTTGGATCTGGATTCACTGCTGGCATACCAGGAAGTGTCTTGTTTCTAATCATGTATGTGATAGCCATACCGTGTGCAGCACACAATACGGTAAACTCGAAAGAAACTGGAATGAAAGAAGGCAAGTTCTCAAGGAGCGAGAAACTCGGCTTACCACCAATGTTCATCGGCCAGTCGCCGATCATGAAATACCACATACCCAACAAGGCAAGCGATAGTCCAGTCAAACCGAACATGAACGATACGATAGCAATTCGCGTGCGCTTAACACCGATCACAGGGTCTAGTCCATGAATTGGGAATGGAGAGTAAACATCTCTAATCTTCACCCCTTTTGCCACCAAATCTCCAGCAGCGTCTAGTAGGCGATGATCGTCATCGAACATCGCATGAATGACTTTGGTCATATTATTCTGTGCAGCCATTAATGATCTTCGTTTTTGTATTTCTCACCAGAGCTCTTCAAAATAGTCTTGAGCTCGTTCAAAGCCAACACCGGGAAGAATCTCGCAAACAATAGGAATAGTGTAAAGAAGATTCCAATCGTTCCGACAAATACTCCGATATCAACCCAAGTTGGGTAGAACATCGACCAACTTGAAGGAACGTAGTCACGGTGAAGTGATGTTACAATAATTACAAATCGCTCAAACCACATTCCGATGTTCACGACAATCGAAAGGATGAATGTAGCAGTAAGGTTGGTTCTGATTTTCTTAAACCAAAATAGCTGTGGGCTAATTACGTTACAGGTCATCATACACCAGTACGACCATGCGTATGGCCCGCTAAAACGGTTGATGAAAGCGTAAGATTCGTATTCAACTCCCGAGTACCAAGAGATGAAGAGCTCAGTCAAGTAAGCCACACCAACGATAGAACCGGTAACGATGATTACGATGTTCATGTATTCCACGTGCTTGATGGTAATGTAGTTCTCGAGCTTCATGACTTTACGCATGATAAGCAAGAGTGTCAATACCATCGCAAACCCAGAGAATACCGCCCCAGATACGAAGTAAGGAGGGAAAATGGTGGTGTGCCATCCCGGAATAACCGAAGTAGCAAAGTCCATAGATACAATAGAGTGAACGGAGAATACAAGCGGTGTAGCTAGTCCGGCAAGTACAAGTGACACTTCTTCAAATCGCGTCCAGTTCTTTGCTTTTCCAGACCATCCAAAGCTCAAAATTCCGTAGATCTTTTTCGCTGTTGGGTTCGTCATTCTATCGCGAATGGTAGCAAAGTCAGGAATCAGACCGATGTACCAGAATACGAGCGATACGCTGAAGTATGTACTAATCGCGAATACGTCCCAAAGAAGTGGTGAGTTGAAGTTAACCCAAAGTGATCCGAATTGGTTTGGAAGTGGAAGTACCCAGTATGCCAACCAAATTCTTCCCATGTGAATTCCTGGGAATAGGGCTGCCATCATTACGGCAAAGATTGTCATCGCCTCTGCCGAACGGTTAATGGCCATTCTCCACTTCTGACGGAAGAGAAGAAGTACGGCAGAAATCAATGTTCCGGCGTGACCGATACCTACCCACCATACAAAGTTGGTGATATCCCAGGCCCAACCTACCGTTTTGTTCAATCCCCAGGTTCCAATACCTGTCGAGATCAAGTAAACGACACATCCCAATCCCCAAACGGCGATAATGCTCGAAATGGTAATCAAGAGATACCACGCCTTTGGCGCTTTGTTCTCGATTGGACCAACTACATCTACGGTGATGTCGTGATACGATTTATCACCTAAGATCAGTGGTTCTCTAATTGCAGCTTCTTTATGCATGCTCGGCTAATTTTCAGTATTTCGATTAGGCGTTACGCACTTTAACTTTATAACTAATGTTCGGCTTCACACCAACTTCAGCAAGCGCGTGATAAGCCCGCTTGTCGTTTTCGCCGGCGTATACCGCACTATCTGTATCATTCAAGTCACCAAATGTGATGGCATTGGTAGGACATGCTTCAGCACATGCTGTCTCAACACTTCCATCTTCAACTGGCTGCCCTTTCATTTTCGCATCGAGCTTTCCAGCCTGAATACGCTGAACACACATGCTACACTTCTCCATTACTCCACGAGAACGAACAGTTACATCTGGGTTCAATACCATTCGAGCCATCGCATCTTGAGCTGGGTTCACGTCGGCAAACTTATCGTAAGCTTTGTAGTTAAACCAGTTGAATCGACGAACCTTGAATGGGCAGTTGTTTGCACAGTATCTCGTACCAATACATCTATTGTATGTCATTTGGTTGAGACCTTCATTGCTGTGAGTTGTAGCAGCTACTGGACAAACCGTCTCACATGGAGCGTGGTTACAGTGCTGACACATCATCGGCATGAAGACAGTCGTTGGATTGTCGTAAGTTGGAACTTCCATCTCACGGTAAGATTCGATAACACCCTTTCCTTCTTCAGCTCCCTTTTCAAGGTCCATATCAGAAGAGTAGTATCGGTCAATACGCATCCAGTGCATATCGCGTCCACGGCGTACTTCGTCTTTACCAACTACTGGCACATTATTTTCTGAATGACATGCCGTAACACAAGCGCTACATCCAATACATGTCGAAAGATCGATAGACATTCCCCATCTGTGGCCAACTCCTTTTACAGGGTGCGCGGCCCACAAATCGATATCATCTACATTTTTCTTGATCGTTTCACCTCCTTCGTGTACAGCAAGCTCATGAGGCGCGTTGTACGCTTCTTTAGGAGCTGACTTGAAGAAGTCAAAAGTTGTTTCTTTTACTACAGAGTCACGACCCATCAAGGTGTGTTGGATCTGCGTACTGGCAATTGGGAAAGTTTCACCCGTACCTTCAATAGAAGCACCTGTGATGTGGTAAGCAAACTGACCATTGTTCATCCCAACCAATGAATACACATTCTTACCGATTGGAATTTTGTTTCCATCCGCATCTTTTGCGTATCCACCGTACTGCTCTGTTCGGAAAGCTGCCTTTCCAATATTCTCTTGACCTGCCCCACGACCGTATCCGAGTGCTACAGAAACCGATCCGCGCTTTTGACCTGGTTGCGGAACTACAGGCAAAGTCAACTCTTGACCGTTAACTGTAAGTTTAGCAAGCGATGCAGGCCACTCTTGTCCTAAGTGCATATTGAAACCATTGGCTTCAACATCAGCCGGGTTCATGGCAATGTAGTTATCCCAAGTTACCTTCGAAATTGGGTCTGGTAGCTCTTGCAGCCATGGGTTCGGGCTTTGAGCTCCTGTTCCGATACCAACTTTGGTGTAGAGACTAACTTCGATTCCAGAACTCGCCTTAGCCGATGTGATCGCACGTCCAGCTGAAGAAACAGCTGCGGCATCAAGTGCTGGAGTCCAGTCTGAAGCTGGAACAGTAATGTTCACCGATCCATTTCTCAAGGCATTAAACCAGAAGTCGTCAAACAAGAATGCTTCTTGATTGCCCATCGAAGCGGTATACCCTTGCCACACCTGACGAATGTAGTCATGGTAGGCCATGTCGTTACCCGTCCAACGCAAAACAGACTCTTGCATTTGACGTGTATCGTACAATTTGTTGATTGTAGGCTGCGCTAATGCGTAGTGTCCAGTCTTTGGGTAGAAGTCGTTCCAAGACTCCAAGTAGTGGTTGTCTGGACAAATCACTTCACAAAGACTAGCCGTCTCATCGGCATGCGATGAGAAAGACACTGTCAATCCTACTTTCTTCAATCCAGCTTTGAACTCAGCTACATTTGGCAACGAGTAGGCTGGGTTAATGTCAGATCCGATGATGAGAGCACCAACTGATCCAGCATTCATATCTTTTACAAGGTTTGCCACATCGGCGTCTTCACCTTGCATTACATAAGTCTCGACTTGCGTAGAAATTGTGCTACCGTAGCTACCCAACAATACGTTGATCGCATTTACCACTACTTGCACATTGGCGTCATTGCTTCCAGCTATTACCAGCGACTTTCCACGGTTTTGGAAAAGGTCTGCAGCAGCCTTGGCTACCATATCCATCGGAACTCCTTCTGTGCTTCCAGAGATAGAGCTTCCACCAGCTAGCTTCGCTACTTCATTGTGAAGTGCTACAAGAGCTTTCCCCTCTTGCGATGGAAGAATCGGAACACGTACATCAGCATTCGAACCAGTCAGACTCAATCCACCTTCAAACTGGTAGTGCTTACTCATCCAGTCGGCTTGTGGGTTACGGTTCTTAGAGTACTGAGCAACGTATTGCGTGTGAAGCAACCAGTTGTTCATAAAGTCCGCTCCAACGCTCACGATCACTTTAGCCTTCGAAAAGTCGTAATCAGGAATCATCGCCTTACCAAATGAAAGCTCATTTGCCTTGCGAATACCTTTGAAAGAAACTGGATCGTAAGAAACGTGAACCACGTTTTCTTCACCGTACTTTGCTTTAAACTCTGTAATGGCCTGGTTTGTAGAAGGGCTGATAACAGAACCTGTCATCAATGCAATCTTTTTACCACCATCGGCAGCAGCCTGAAGTCTTTTCTTAATGTCAGCATCTACATCTGCCCACTTCGCTGAAGCTCCTTTCACTTTAGGACCGTTCAAACGAGTTCCGTCATAAAGACCTAGAACTGAAGCATTGATACGAGCATTCACCGTACCTTGATTGATACCGTGCTTGCGGTTTCCTTTTATGAAGATCGGACGTCCTTCACGCGTTTTAACAACAACGCTAGCGAAATCCATTCCATCATAATAAGTGGATGCGTAATATGTAGGAACCCCAGGAGTAATCTCCTCAGGCTTATTAACGTAAGGGATTGAGTTAATCACGGGCGTTTCACAAGCCGCAACAGTTGCAGCTGTAACACTAAACCCTAGAAACTTCAAGAAATCTCTTCGATTCGTGGTAGTCTTACTAAGCTCAGTTTCTCCAAGAAATTCATCTACTGAAAGTGAACTCTCTGTAAACTCATTTTCACTAGCTTCTTTGAAGGCTTCTGTTTGATGAAGCTCTTCAAGACCTACCCAGTATTTTTTATTATTTGCCATACTATCCGTCTACTCTTGAGTTTAATAATGACATTTTGAACATTCCCATCCACCTAGCTCACGAGCTGTGATAGATCCGTCTTCAAGATACTTCTTCAATTCTTCTTTACCGTTCTCCACAAGTCGTTCATGGATTTCGTCGTAGTATGCGTTTCCATCCATTGCAACTTGAGTACGGTTGTGACAATCGATACACCACCCCATTGTAAGCGGAGCATGTTGACCAGCAACTGTGTAATCTTCCTGAACTTCACCGTGACACTCTTGGCACTCAATCTGCCCTACTACGTAGTGCTGTTGGTGATTGAAGTATGCGTGATCAGGTAAGTTGTGAACTTTCACCCATTTGATCGGTTGCTCTTCACCTGTGTATTCCTGATTTTCCTTATCCCAACCCACGGCAGCGTAGATTTTCGCAATCTCAGCAGTTCCGTCATCAGTACGTCCTTTAGAAACCGACTTGTGACAGTTCATACAGATATTTGCAGATGGAATACCAGCATGCTTACTTTTCAGCGCACTGCTGTGACAGTAAACACAGGCAATCCCGTTATCACCAGCGTGAAGCGTGTGATTAAATTTAATCGGCTGCTCAGGTGTATATCCTTGGTAAACTCCGACTTCCATCAAGGCTCCATAACCAACAACGGCCAAATAAACCACGACAAGGATGCTAGTAATCGAAACGAAAACTTTGTTTTCCCATACCCACTGCTTAGCGCGCTCATTGAAAGAAGGCTCTTCAACATGCTCACCACCTTCTGCTTCAGCTACCGACGCATTCAGACGAGAAAGCGAAGATCGAACTCCGAGAAGTGAGAAAACGAGAATAAGCAGAATGAAAAAGATGATCAGCAACCAAGTAGTCGAAAGACCTTTCTCAGCAACTTCAACAGGCCCAGCCGCCAACGGCACATCAGGCACAGGCGGAGTCCAAGTATCCACATACTCAAAAATCGCTGCAATTTCTTCGTCAGAAACTGCCTGAGCTGTCATCAAACCTGCTTTCGACTCCCATTCTGCCAAAAGTTTAGTCACATATGGATCTCCCATTTCCTTTACGGCAGCAGGATCTTTCACCCACTTGTAAAGCAACTCTTCCTTCCCTTTCCAGCGCGAAGTAGCGCCTTGAAGGGCAGGCCCAGTCATGTTTTCATCAATTTTGTGACAAGAAGAACAGTTTGCTCGGAAAAGTGCTTCACCATCTTGCGCAGACAAATTGCCTGAACTGATGAGAACCACCATCACTATTACTGCCCATAACGATCTAAGTACCAGATTCGGTCCTCTTAAAATATCCTTCATATCTAACCTTGTGTTCAGATAAATGGCCGCTAAAATTTTGCCGCAAATTTAACAGAAACATCATTTGATGCCCGTGAATTGTCATGAAATTGTCACGGTTTCAAATAATTTATAATGAATCTAAATAAATGTGAACGGCCTGTATTTTCGCATAATACATCAGCCCTTCAATGCGTTAATTAACCAATGATTTCCCCTACAATCAACCGTGTAGCACAATATTCTCATAGATTTGTCGGCACCAAAATACACAAACTTTGAAAAGGCTCATTTTACCTGTTTTATTTCTCGGAACACTTTACTCTACTACCTGTAACGGACAGGAAAAGGACTGGCGTCTGTATCAGCCAAGTGAGCAAAAAAAAGATACGCTAACCACTCAGCGCATTAATGTTTCTGAGAACGGAGGACAGGAGGGTGTGATAACCTATCATGTTAGCCAGGACATCGAAGCCTTGGACTCACTACGCCGCGAGCACCCGACTAAAAACACGGGGTACCGCGTACAGATCTATTTTGGATCGCGTGAAGACGCTCAAGAAATGAGAACCAAATTCATCCAAGAGCACCCAGAAACTGGAGCCTATATCAGCTACCTAGCGCCTAACTTTAGGCTACGTGTTGGAGACTTTAGGTCCCGAATTGAATGCGAAAGTTTCAAGCAAAAAATAGCCCGGGAATTCCCGGGCTCTTATCTCGTAAAAGACAAAATCGAATTGCCACCGCTCTACTCAGATGCAGAGCGCGACTCGAATTAATCTTCTAGTGTCTGTTTAACTTCTACTTCTTCGAATGCTTCGATCACGTCACCAACTTTGATGTCGTTGAATTTCTCGACGTTGAGACCACACTCGTAGCCTTTTGCTACTTCCTTCACATCGTCTTTGAAGCGCTTCAAGCTACCAAGCTCGCCCTGGTACACAACGATTCCATCGCGAATAACTCGCACTTTGGAGTTTCTGTTGATTTTTCCATCGATAACGAAACAACCGGCAATGGTACCAACTTTAGAGATTTTGAAGGTCTCTCTAATCTCAGCGTTACCAGTAACTTTCTCTTCGATTTTCGCTGAAAGCATACCTTCCATCGCATCTTTGATCTCTTCGATCGCAGCGTAGATAATCGAGTAAAGCTTGATTTGAATCTCTTCTTTCTCAGCCAATCGACGTGCACCGGCAGAAGGTCTTACCTGGAATCCGACGATGATCGCATCAGAAGCCGTCGCTAAGAGTACATCACTCTCGGTAATCTGTCCAACAGCTTTGTGAATTACGTTCACCTGAATCTTATCGGTAGAAAGCTTCTGTAGTGAGTCGGCCAATGCTTCAACCGATCCATCCACGTCACCTTTCAAGATGATGTTCAATTCCTTAAAGTCTCCGATTGCAATACGACGTCCGATCTCATCAAGCGTAATGTGCTTCTGAGTTCTTACACCTTGCTCACGCTGCAATTGCTCACGCTTGGCAGCAATCGAACGCGCTTCGCGCTCGTCATCGAGAACATTAAACTTGTCACCTGCATTTGGCGCTCCATTCAATCCTAACATCGAAACCGGAATAGACGGCCCAGCTACCTTGATAGCCTGACCACGTTCGTTGAACATGGCCTTCACACGTCCTGAGTGATTTCCTGCTAGAACGACATCACCAACGCTTAGCGATCCAGCTTCAACAAGGAGAGTTGTAACGTATCCACGCCCTTTATCTAGCGATGATTCGATAACTGTCCCTATCGCGTTCTTATCTGGGTTCGCTTTTAGGTCAAGTAGTTCTGATTCTAGGAGTACTTTTTCGAGTAGCTCATCCACATTGGTACCCTGCTTAGCCGAAATATCCTGGCTTTGGAACTTCCCACCCCAGTCTTCAACAAGGATGTTCATTTGTGAAAGCTGCTCTTTTATTTTGTCTGGATTTGCTCCAGGCTTATCGATCTTATTGATCGCAAATATCATTGGAATTCCAGCAGCCTGCGCGTGATTGATTGCCTCTTTTGTTTGAGGCATTACGTCGTCGTCTGCAGCTACCACAATAATAGCCAAGTCGGTAACCTGAGCACCACGTGCACGCATAGCGGTAAAGGCTTCGTGACCTGGTGTATCGAGGAATGTGATTCGGCGACCGTCTTCAACTTCTACGCTGTATGCACCGATGTGCTGGGTAATACCCCCTGCTTCACCGGCAATTACGTTTTCCTTACGGATGTAGTCAAGAAGCGATGTTTTACCGTGGTCAACGTGTCCCATAACGGTAACGATTGGCGCACGGCCTTTAAGATCTTCTGGCTTATCTTCTTCTACGATGATGGACTCTTGTACATCAGCCGTGGTGAACTCTACCGTGTAACCAAACTCTTCAACAACGATGCTGATGGTCTCCGCATCGAGACGTTGGTTAATCGATACCATAATACCCAAAGACATACAGGCAGAAATAATCTCCGGAACAGTAACTCCCATCAAACTCGCAAGGTCAGAAACCGTTACGAACTCGGTGAGCTGTAGTACTTTCGATTCTTCTTCGGCTTGAGCTAAACGCTCTTCAGCACGCTTACTGTGCTCTTCACGCTTAAGTCTTCTATTCTTAGCAGCTTTCGATTTCGATCCACCCTGGAGCTTAGCCAGCGTTTCTTTCAACTCGCGATCGATATCTTCTTGGCTTACTTCCTTACGGATAGGTCCACCTGCTTTTTGCTGCGGTCTTTTTGGCCCTTTTTTTCCGGCCTTTTGCACATCCACCTTGTTTTGGATGCGTTTACGCTTTCTTCTTCCCTGCTGCGTTTCAGTACCTGGATTGGTACTCATCACAGGCTTCTTCTTTCTTCGCTCCGGAAGTTCAATTTTCCCAACTACGGTAGGTGCATTCAGCTTGCCAACATTCGAACGAATAGTTTCGATCTCCTTTGGCTTTTCCTTTTCCTCAGTCTTTTCTTCCTTCTTCGGCTCTTCCTTCTTCTCGGGCTCAGCAGCCTTCTCCACTTTGGGCTCTTCGGCTTTCGGCTCGGGCTTTTCAGCCTTCACTTCTTCTTTCTCCTTGGCCGGTTCGGCTTCCTTCTTAGCTGGAGCTTTTTTCTTAGGCTGTGTCTTAGAGAGATCAATCTTCCCAACTACCGAAATGCCAGGTTTTGTTTCGGCTTCTGGTTCAACTGGCTCTTTAGTTTCAGCTTTAGCAGGCTCAGCAGGAGCTTCAGCAGGCTTCTCAGCTTCAGCCACAGGCTTGGCTGGCTCGGCTGGAGCTTCTTCTTTTGGTTCTTGGGGCGTTTCTTTTGTGAGCGAAACGGTTTCGCGCTTCACACTAGAAACACCGGCAGACTTCGATTTCTCCTTGAGTTGTTTGGAGTCTGCAAACTCATCCATTAAGATCTCGTAGGCAGACTCTTCAATCTTGGTATTGGGCTTATTTTCAATATCAAACCCTTTGGTACCGAGGAATTCCACGATAGTCGTAGTCCCCACATTGAATTCTTTGGCGGCCTTACTTAATCTTACTGTTCTTGTTCTACCTGGCATATAGTTCTTAAGCTGTTACTGCGAATTTATTAAAATAAGGAGTTCTATCGCTTATTCTAGTTCTTCGCGGAGTATTTTGAAAATTTCCTCGATGGTTTCTTCTTCGAGGTCTGTTCGTTTGACTAGGTCATCTTTGGTCAACTCCAGAACACTTCTCGCCGAGTCGAGTCCTGCAGCTTTGAGCTCATCGATGATCCAGCCATCAATTTCATCGATAAATTCATCCAGATCCACATCTTCTTCGTCTTCATCGGTTTCGCGATATACATCGAGTTCGTGACCTGTTAGTTTACTAGCCAATTTTATGTTGTGACCACCTTTTCCGATGGCCAAAGAAACTTGATCAGGCTTGAGGAATACCTCTGCCTTCTTTCCTTCTTCGTCAATTTTGATATTGCTAATCTTAGCTGGGCTCAAGGCACGCTGGATAAGCAATTGCATGTTGTTGGTGAAGTTGATTACGTCGATATTTTCGTTTTTCAACTCGCGCACAATACTGTGGATACGAGATCCTTTCATACCAACACATGCTCCTACCGGATCGATACGGTCGTCGTATGATTCTACAGCAACTTTCGCTCTTTCGCCCGGTACACGTACAATTTTCTTGATCGTGATCAATCCATCGAATACTTCTGGAACTTCCATTTCGAATAGGCGCTCCAAGAATTCTGGGGCGGTACGCGAAACGATTACAACTGGGTTGTTGTTTCTCATTTCTACTTTCGAAACAACCGCTCTAATCGCATCTCCTTTTTTGAAGTAATCTGTTGGGATTTGCTCAGTCTTTGGCAGGATCAACTCGTTTCCTTCGTCGTCCAAAAGCAAGATTTCGCGTTTCCAAACCTGGTAAACTTCACCAGTGATAATATCTCCAACACGCTCGCTGTACTTCTTGTACAAGCTGTCTTTTTCCAATTCGATGATCTTCGACACCAAGTTTTGTCTCATCGACAAAATAGATCGGCGTCCAAAGTGCTCGAGTCTGATCTCTTCCGTAGCTTCTTCTCCAATCTCAAAGTCAGGCTCGATCTTGATCGCATCAGAGTACGCAATCTGACTATTGTCATCTTCTACTTCTCCATCTGGAACGATCTCCCTGTTTCTCCAAATCTCAAGGTCACCTTCGTCAGGGTTAATGATGATATCGAAATTCTCATCTGTTCCGTGCTTCTTGATCAACATATTGCGAAATACGTCTTCAAGGATTCGCATCATGGTCTCGCGGTCAATGTTTTTGAACTCCTTAAACTCCGCGAATGAATCGAACAAATTGATATTGCTCATGACTTTTTAATTGAAATTTATTTTGATCTTGGCTTGCTTAATCTCCGGGTAGGTCAAAACGTGATCTTCTTCGATCACCACCTTTTTCTTTTTCCCTTCGACGCGTTCTTTTCTTGAAGTCTGTAGGGTGATTTTTTCTTCGTCGGCAGCGGTAAGCTTTCCTTCAAGCTCTTTGCCATCGGCGATTTTCACCTTCAAGCTTCTTCCAATATTTTTAATGTATTGTCTGTGATCCCTCAATGGCTTATCGAGTCCTGGTGAACTAACTTGCAAAGAGAAATCTTCGGCCTCCCGATCGAGATTATGTTCGATTTGGCGACTGATGTCTACACAATCTGATATGGAAACCGGCCCCA
The DNA here is from genome assembly GCA_030427905.1 of Bacteroidia bacterium. Classification (GTDB taxonomy): domain Bacteria; phylum Bacteroidota; class Bacteroidia; order Flavobacteriales_D; family Cryomorphaceae; genus CBDDKU01. Next base: position 729,208 of record JAUICL010000001.1, on the reverse strand, counting down.
TTCCTTCAAGCTCAACAACGATATTGTTGCCAGGCTTGATCTGCAAATCGAGGATATAGTAGTCCGTATCCTTAATCTTCTCTCCGATAAGAGCTCTTATTTGGTTTTCAGTAATCAAAGTATGCCAATAAAAAGAGGGGCTCCGGCCCCTCCACGATTTTATCTTATGCTGGCGCAAAGATAATTAATATTTTCAGATAAACTATCGCCTCTAATAGGCGTTTTCTCTGTTGTCTTTAATAATTCTTTTTTGCCTTCCATTCTCGTATTCCACTTCGCGGATAAGCGTACCGCTGGGCGTATATGTCGAACTTACACCATGGCGCTTTCCTTCTTTGTAATACTCCTTGGTTGATGGATTTCCACCCATTCGATGATAGATCACTGAGAGTCCTTCCACTTTTCCGTCTTTGTAGGTCATTTCGCGCATTTTTCCACCTTCGGGATAGTAGTACACCCACTTACCGCTCGGACGGCCTTCGGCATAAAAGCCTTCAGATTCCACTACTCCTTGCGGGGTGAATTTCTTGTAAGCTCCATTCAGATTGCCGTCTTTGTACCAAGCCACTTCGTCTTGGTTACCATTCTCATACCAGTACTCCCACTTGCCATTTTTGATATCGCTGGTCCAGGTTCCCTGATAGCTCATCTTACCGTTGTCATACCACCCTTTCCACAGTCCATCTATTTTCCCTTGGTTGAATGATCCTTCATCTCTCGGATTACCGCTTTCGTACCACGACTTCCACAGCCCGTGTTCTAACCCATCTACGTAAGGCCCTTCCTGTAGCTTTTTGCCAGACTCAAACCACGTGGTCCATACGCCATGCTTTTTATCATCTACGTAATCGCCCGATCGCCACAAGCTACCGTCTTCGTAGTAACTCTTCCAGGTGCCTTGACGCTTGTCATCTTCCCACTTTCCTTCGGTCTGAACCTGTCCGTTTTCATACCAGTACTTCCATTCGCCGTGGCGCTTACCCGCAGAAAATTCCCCGCCCATTTCGGCGTGACCTTCGCGTCGGTAAAACATCCACTCGCCATCTTCTTCTCCATCCACAAAGCGACCTTCCATCGATGGCACTCCTACTTCAAAATACTCCTTGAATGGCCCGTTAAGCGTGTCGTTTCGAAAAGTCGAAACCTTGAATACCCCACCTGTTTGGAAGTAATAAGTCCAAGTAGAATCTTTCTTTCCGTTCAGGTAATTTCCTTCCGTACGAAGTTTACCGTCAACATACCACGTTTTTGAAGCCCCATTGGGAAGCCCATCTCGGTAAGACTCTTCTTCCTTCTTATTGCCGTTGTCGTAGTAATCGGTCAAATGTCCCGACCCGTCCACTACCGTCTGCACACCTGTCGAATCCCAGAAATTCACAATAGCCAAAGAATCCAGTCCTATTACTTTCTCTTCCGATTTTTTCTTTCCATCGGGATACCACTCCGACCATATTCCTACTTTCTCTCCTTCGTCGTAAGTGCCTTCGAGTGCCTTATTTCCGTTGTAGTAATAGGTAGAAAAGGTGCTATCGATTTTATCCCAGTAAAAAAAACCAGACTCTTTTAGTTTGCCATTGGTGAAGTAATACTCCACCGACCCATGTAGCCTGCCTAGGTGGTAATGCGATTTTTCCTTAAGCGTTCCATCAGCGTAATAGTAGGTCCATTCGCCTTGCTCCAATCCAGCCGAGTAAGCTCCTTTGGCTCTCACCTTGGTTTGGTCCTTGTCCCAATACTCAACATAGGGCACACTTTGAGCCAGTGAAATTGAAATGAAGGCGAAAGAAAGAATGGCAGATAATCCTATCTGGGAGAGAAATTTCATCATGATAATGCTTAGAACGTCAGGATCAGCTTTTTCGCACCTGAAGTGCTTCCAAAAAAGCGAAAAAACCGCGCCTTGCCGCATCATCGATGTCTAGTTTTTTCAACAAATCGTGTGCTGATTGGAAATAGCTGTCCGACTCATTGCGCGAAAGGCGATCGATTCCCAACTCTTTGTATATCTCGAGTACGCGCGATACTTTTTGCTGTGGTTCTTGGATACGCTCTTGGAAGAATATTCCTTCCAGTTCCGATCTGACTGAGCCGTTGGCTTCTTTGAGCGCTGCAATGGTCAGGAATGTTTTTTTGTTGGATAGGATATCTCCGCCCACCTGCTTTCCAAAAGTTTCAGGATCACCAAAGGCATCGAGGTAATCGTCCTGAATCTGAAAACCAATTCCCGCCTTCACTCCAAAATCGTAGAGATTCTGCTGATCTTCTTCGGAAGCACCTCCCAAAATTCCACCCATTTTCAAAGCACATCCAAGCAAAACAGCCGTCTTGTGCTTGATCATTTGGATGTATTCTTCGAGCGAAACATCTTCTCGTGTTTCGAAATCCATATCGCTCTGCTGTCCTTCGCAGACTTCCACGGATGTGGTATTGAACAAGTCGATAATCTCCGGAAGCTTCTCCCGAGATGACTTCGCCAAAAGCTTATACGCTTCGATCAGCATAGCATCCCCAGAGAGAATGGCTGCGTTGTCATTCCACTTGGCGTGAACGGTAGGCTTTCCCCTTCGGAGCGGGGCTTCATCCATAATATCATCGTGGACGAGCGAGAAGTTATGAAAGACTTCGATGGCGATAGCTGCGGGGTAAAGCGACAAATCATCTCCTCGATATGCCTTTCCGGCTAAGAGTACCAGCAGCGGACGAATACGCTTCCCTCCCAGGGAAAGAATGTAATCTATAGGTTGGTATAAATTGGTTTTCGGAAGATTCGCTCGATAGGCGTCTAGCTCTTTTTCGAACGTTTCGCGAAACGGCGCAAGTGATTCAATCATTTAAGCAGGTTCAATAGATATTGCCCGTAACCGCTTTTCACCAAGGGCTGAGCAATGTTGTTTAACTGGTTTGCATCGATATAACCCATTTTAAAGGCAATTTCCTCAATGCAGCCAATTTTTAATCCCTGCCGACCTTCGATTACTTCCACAAACTGACCCGCTTGCATAAGCGATGGAAAGGTACCGGTATCTAGCCAAGCCGTGCCTCGGTCCAGAATAGATACTTGAAGTTTTCCCGCTTCCAGATATGCCTTGTTGACATCGGTAATTTCGTATTCACCTCGCGCGCTCGGCTTGAGTTCTTTGGCGATGCGCACCACATCATTGTCGTAAAAATATAGTCCCGGAACCGCGTAGTTAGATTTCGGGTTCTTCGGCTTCTCTTCGATGGAAAGCGCCTTCAAGTCCTTGTCAAATTCCACAACACCATAGCGCTCTGGATCTGAAACGTGGTAGGCATAGACTATCCCACCTTCTGGATCATTGTTTTGTTGCAGCAGCCTACCGAGGCCCATTCCGTAGAAAATATTGTCACCCAAAACCAAGGCTACTTTGTCATCGCCGATAAATTCTTCTCCAATCACGAATGCCTGAGCAAGTCCGTTTGGCTCTTCTTGGACGGCGTAGGTAAACTTGCAACCGATACGACTCCCATCGCCAAGCAATCGCTCAAAATTTGGCAGGTCATCGGGTGTAGAAATGATCAGAATATCGTTGATTCCGGCGCTCATCAAGGTGGATAGCGGGTAATAGATCATTGGTTTATCATAGACCGGCATGAGCTGCTTACTCACGGCTATGGTCAGCGGGTAAAGTCTCGTTCCTGATCCACCGGCTAGTATGATTCCTTTCATCCTTGGTCTATTGTTTGGGTTATTTTCTAATCTCTAAATCGTCGAGCTCAATATCTTCTTCCTCGTTTACAATTTCGAGTAGTGGCTCTTGAAATGACTTGGTAACAATGCTTTCCTGAAATGACATGAGCATGCTCGGCAACAAGACCAGATTGGAAATCATGGCAACCAAAAGCGTAACCGACACGAGGAAACCTAGCGCCACCGTTCCACCAAAATTGGACGCTGTAAACACGAGAAATCCAAAAAACAAGATGATCGATGTATATATCATACTGATCCCCGTTTCGTGAACGGCGTTAAGCACACAAGTCTTGATATCCCAAGATTTGGCCTTGAGCTCCTGACGGTACTTCGATAAGAAGTGGATGGTATCATCGACCGAAATTCCAAAGGCGATACTAAACACGAGTATGGTAGAAGGCTTGATTGGAATACCAAAGAATCCCATCAATCCACCCGTAAAAAGCAAGGGAATTAAGTTCGGTAAAAGTGAAATGAGTACCATCCGAGCCGAATTGAAAAGCAGAGCCATGAGGATAGCAATGACAAAAATGGCAATCGCCAAACTGATAAACAGGTTCTTCACCAAGTAGTCGGTTCCATTCAAGAAGACGATACTGGTTCCCGTGAGCGTTACTTTGTATTCGTCCTTCGGAAAAATCTCGTAAACCTTCGGTTTGAGATCACTCATCAAGCTGTCGAGTTCGGTAGTTCCGATGTCAGCGATCTGCGCCGTGATACGCGTAATTTGCTGAGTGGAGTCCAAAAAGAGTTTAGACACTCCATTTGCTTCCCCCTCGTTTCCGCGGATGTAAGGACCGATAAAGGACTTCTCATAACCCGAAATCAGAGCGTACTTCGACGGAAGCCCATTGTAGTAAGCCTGCTTCGCAAATTTCACAGCATCGGTGATAGCCAGTGATTTCGAAATTTCGGGATAAGATTCAAGGACGGCTTGAAGCTTTTCGATTTTTCGAAGGGTCTTGTCCTTGGTCACTCGAGAGCTGTCCTTGGTATTCACCAAAATCTCAAGCGGCATAACCCCGGCAAAATTCTTTTCGAAGAAGTTTAAGTCTGTAATAATCTGGTCATCCTTTGGAAGGTCATCGACTATATTTCCCGTGGCTTCTATTTTGGTGAGCCCATAAATACTAGCCCCAACCACAAATACCGTAGCGATATAGGTCGCTCTGCGGTTATGGCTAACCAAGCTAATCAGCACACCTACCACTTTCTCCAGCCACGTTCTATCGAGGTGCTCTACGTGCTTCTCGCGTGGTGGCGGTATAAAGCTAAAGACACATGGAATGATGATAAGTGATAAAACGAAAACGCTGAGAATGTTGATCGAAGCGATTATACCAAACTCTTTGAGCATGGCACTTTGGGTGAAAATAAAGGTCGCAAATCCCATTGCCGTAGTGGCATTGGTCATAAAGGTGGCGTTCCCAATCTTCTGAATCACCCGATTCAGGGCTTTAATTTTATTTCCGTGGTGGCGGTACTCCTTGTGGTATTTATTCAGCAGGAATACGCAGTTGGGTACCCCGATCACGATAATGAGCGGTGGGATAAGCCCCATCAAGGCGGTCAGCTTGAAACCAAAAAGACTGATGGTTCCGAGCGACCAAATTACCCCAACGATTACTACGGTGAGGCTAATAAACATGACCCGCCAGCTCTTGAAGAACAAGAGCATCAAAAGGGCTGTGATTGCGGCCGCCAAACCAACAAACATGCCCAGCTCCTGCTTGATCTTTGCTGTCTGAACCGTACGGATATAGGGCAGTCCTGAAACGTGGACTTCCAGACCAGTCTTTGATTCGAACTTGTCAAGAATGGCTTCAATCTCTTCGACAGTCTGCACCCGATCTTCAGACGCGAATTTGGCTCGGCTCACCGAGAGCATCATCAGGCTGGCATTGGTAGTATCGTTGTATAGCAGACCACGATAAAAAGGTAGGCTGTTGATCTTTTTCTTGAGGCTATCTACTTCCACCTGATCGCCTGGCCGAGATTGAATGATCTTTTCAAAATCGAACTTCTTCTCTTCCGCGTTCTTGACTAAGGTGTAGAGATGGGTTTCGGAGAAAACGCTATCTACCCCATCTACGGTGCGGAGCTCGTTGCCTAAATCGTACCAGTCGGCAAAGGTGGGATAGGTGTGTACTTTGGAGTCTCCAACGCCGATTACAATGATGTTCCCATCTTCGGCAAATCGTTCTGTAAATCTGTCGTATTCAATCTGGGTGCTATCATCCTTAGGTAGAATTCCGCCAAACTTGTAACTCATGGTTACATTTTTGGACTGATAACCCATAAAAACGGTGATGACCAAGATGACGGCCAACAGGGGAATCCGATTTCTAAGAATAATACTGGCCGTTCTTTCCCACATGCGCTATACTGCTGGTAAATTGCACAAATATAGTATAGATTATTAGACCTAAAGCCCAGAATATGGGATGCTCGGTTTCAGAATTCTGCACTACCTTCACGGGGTGCAAAAAGGCGATTTCCATCAAGGTCTTTTCTATCTCAAAAACTTCCGCTTGAGTCGTGGAGTCAATGTGCTCAAACTCTGGCTGAGCTACCATATCTCGCGGATTAGGAAGAAGCCTGTGGTTTGGGGAAAACCGGCTTCCATTTCGATTGAGCCTACCACAGCCTGCAATTTGGGCTGTCCGGAATGTCCGAGTGGGCTCAAAAAATTTACCCGCCCCACCGGTAATCTATCGGCCGAATTGGTGTCGAAGCTCTTTGACGAAACGAAGGATCATTTGCAGTACGCGACGTTTTACTTCCAGGGCGAGCCTTTTATTCATCCGAAAATCACCCAGCTTTTTCGCGAAGCTGCCGATCGGAAAATCTTTTCGGTGACTTCTACCAATGCGCATTTCATCACACCAAAAGTGGCCAACGACATCATTGATTCGGGCTTGAATAAGTTGATCATTTCGATAGATGGAACAACCCAGGAAGTCTATGAGCAGTATCGGGTACATGGAAAACTAGATAAGGTGTTGGAAGGAACACGTGCTATGATGGATGCCAAGCGAGAACGCAATTCGACTTTTCCATTGGTTTACTTTCAGTTTTTGGTTGTAAAACCCAACGAGCATCAAATAGATGATGTGCATCGCCTTGCCAAAGAAATGGGCGTGGATGGCGTCTATCTCAAAACCGCTCAGGTCTATGAGTACGAAAACGGGAATCCGCTGATACCCACCAATGCCAAGTACGCGCGCTACCGAAAGCGAAAAGACGGGAAGTGGGAGATCAAGAACAAACTGTTGAATCAGTGCTGGAAGATGTGGCAGTCGTGCGTGATCACCTGGGATGGGCGCGTGGTGCCCTGCTGTTTCGACAAGGATGCGACTCATCAGATGGGCTCGGTCAAACTAAGTTCGTTTGATGAAATCTGGCATGGTGCTTCGTATAATCACTTCCGATCACAGCTTTTGCGATCGCGCAGTGAAATAGATATCTGCCGTAATTGTTCGGAAGGGACGAAAGTCTGGGCGTGAAGTGCGCTGAAAGGCGCAAAGCGGGAAACAGAGTGAGAAATAGTGTGAGAGCGAAGAGTGAGAGCAACAGGATGGAGCAACAGGATGGAGCAACAGGGTTGAGCAAGAGCAAGAGGGTGGAGTGAGCTGAAGCTGAAAGCTGAAGTTCTGACAACGACGCAGGAGTTCGTCAGTAGGCGGCAAAATTGATGAAACCAAGGATTAAGGACAACAGCTACTTTGTCTGGGTCCGGCTATCTCACCACGACCAATTTCTCTGCGAAGATGCCTGATGCGGTAGAGCCTTTTACTTCGTAAATCCCCGAAGGAAGTTCGGAAATATCGAAGCTTTTGGATGGCTTGGCCAGGGTCAAAACCAAACGCCCACTGAGCTCATAGACTTCTATACGGTTTAGGGGCTGTTGATCGGGGGTAACGACGCTCAGCGTATTTTGAGCTGGGTTGGGATAAAGTTTGAGTTTACCTACTTCTCGCTCTTTTACACCGACGATACCATTGGGCTGAAGCCTGACCAAGCAACTATAGGGCTCACCGCCAAAATTAGAAAAGCGACCACCCAGCAGGAGCTTACCGTCTGGGAGGGGTTGTATTTCAGTGACGCCTGGGTAAAATGTGTAACCTGCCCAAGTCGCTTCCAAAGCTCCAAGACCTTCAAAGGCCCCTTCAATAGCCGAACCATCGTCATTGATCATTAAAAGTCCAAAATGATCTTCTCCATTGTATTCGTTGAAATACCCATTCAGTAAAAAATACCCCCCTTCATATTCTAATACATCAGCAATATGAGTGCTTACTGCGTTACCCTCAAAATGCCGAACGACATCTGGAATTGCAAAACTTTCATCTTGCTCGCCATTGGGTAACAATCGAAAGATACTAAGGTGGACATCGGGCAATCCTATTAATGCTCCATTGCTGCCATTGGTCATCCAAATTCGGTCTTGTGAATCGATATATTTTACAAAACCTGTTGTTGATCCGATCAGGGGACTTTGAAAACTGGTATCAACTGAAAAATCGGCGTTAAGGCGAGCGACATTTCGCGTGGGGTGACCGTTTACATGCGAAAATTTACCAGCAATAATAAAGTCACCATTGCTTAGGGTATCGATAGTTAAAACATTTGAACCAAATGGTTCGCAATTTACCATCGGAAAATCAGGAATTGGAGCTCCTGTACTATCGACTAAACAAAGTTGACGGGCACTTCCTGGGCCTAAATTCAAACTATCGGTATAGTAGCTCCCCGTTACAAGAAGAAGTGAGTCTTGATAAACTAGGAAATTCGTTACTTGAATAGGAATGCCACCAGCAAAATAGGCTCCTTTGAGAAATTCGAACTGAAAAGGATAAGATGTTTGACCTTGTTCATTCACAACGCCCAAAAGTGGACTGCCAGCAACGAAGCCAGATAAATATTGTTTTACCTTCTGCTGACCAGATGATCCAAACTGGGACGTATTTAACACGACTCCATTGGAAGTAAGGTTAGTCCACCAGTTAGCTGTATTGGGCACACTTGTGAAGTTTCCTGTGACAATAATTTCATTTTGATACTGCTCAATATTTGTAACGCTCCCTCTCTGAAAATACTCTCCGGTATTAAAACTTGGATCAATTTCATACGAAATCACCTGTGCATATGTAAATGCAGATGAAATCAGGTAAATTAAAATGCAAGCAATATTTCGTCTCCTTCCTTTCATTTTATCTTGAGCTCTGGGCTACAAGATAAAAATTCCTAATCATCTCTTTGCCCTGCGGGGTTAAGACAGATTCTGGGTGGAATTGGATGCCATACCAGTGAGATGTGGTGTGCTGAAGGCCCATGGGAAATCCGTCGGCGTCGCGGGCTGTGATCAGCCAATCACTTGTCAGTGTCTTTTCATCGATGGCCCATGAGTGATAGCGCCCCACAATGATAGGCATCTCGAGGCCACGAAAAAGTAAGGATTCTGGTCTGACATCGTAAAGCGGATGCGCCACTCCGTGGTGTACGCGGGTCATATTGATCAGCTCGGCTCCAGCCGCCACACCGAGCGCCTGCATTCCCAAACAAACGCCTAAAATAGCCTTGTTCAGTTTCTGCGCTTCGGCCAATAAGGAAAGCAAATTGGGAAAAGAATCGGGGAGCCCAGGCCCGGGTGAAAAAACGATATGGCTGTGCTCTGCGATGTCGGTAGTACGCGCGTCATCCACCCGCATGACCTCAACAGGGGCATCGACAATTTCCTCGATATAGTGAACGAGGTTATACGTAAAAGAGTCGTAGCAATCTATGACTAGAGTTGACATCTCAGCGAGACATCAGATGGTCATAATGTCTTTCTCCTTGCGATCTACTTCCGCATCGACCTTCACATTATATGAGTCGGTCAATTTCTGCACTTCGCCTTCGGCATCCTTCGCCATGTCTTCGCTCAAACCATCCTTCTGAAGCTTTTTAATCTCGTCGTTAGCTTCCTTTCGAGCGTTTCGGATAGACACTTTTGCATTCTCTGCTTCCGATCGGGCCTTCTTTACCAAGTCGCGGCGACGCTCTTCGGTAAGTGGCGGTACAGCAATGATGATTACCTCACCGTTGTTTTGCGGGTTCAAGCCCAAGTTGGCGTACTGGATAGCCGTCTCGATCGGCTCGAGCATGTTTTTCTCCCAAGGCTGCACCTTGATGGTCTTCGCGTCAGGGGTGTTCACATTGGCCACCTGGCTAAGTGGCGTTTGGCTACCGTAATACTCTACCATGATACCGTCGAGCATAGATGGGCTCGCTTTTCCAGCGCGAATTTTAAGCAATCCATCCTCGAGGTGAGTGATCGATTTCTTCATATTATCCTTCGCGTCTTCCAGTATAAGTTGAATCTCTTCTTGCATAAGTAGGGTATTAAAAGTTAACCAGGGTACCGACTTCTTCTCCGGCGATCACCTTTTGCAGGTTTCCTGCGGCGTTCATATCGAAAACGATAATCGGTAGCTTATTTTCATTGCAAAGGGTGAAGGCCGTCAGGTCCATAATGTTCAACCCTTTCTCATAAACTTCTTCGAAAGTAATGGTGCTGTACTTGGTAGCGCTTGCGTCTTTCTCTGGGTCGGCTGAGTAGATACCATCCACTCGAGTTCCCTTTAAGATCACATCGGCCTCGATTTCGATGGCCCGAAGTGCCGCTGCCGAATCGGTAGTGAAATACGGGTTTCCGGTCCCAGCACCAAAGATCACGATTCGACCCTTCTCGAGGTGACGCACCGCCCGACGTCTGATAAACGACTCGGCGATTTGCTCCATCTTGATGGCCGACATCAATCGGGTTTTCATGTCGAGCAGCTCCAGCGCCGATTGAAGCGCCATTCCGTTGATCACGGTAGCGAGCATGCCCATGTAATCGCCTTGGGTTCGCTCCATTCCGCCTTCGGCTGCCTGAAGTCCGCGGAAGATATTTCCGCCACCGATTACAATTGCAATTTCTACTCCCCGATCGTGAATCGCCTTGATTTCTCTAGCATATTGCGCTAGTCGATCGTTGTCAATCCCGAATTGCTTGTCTCCCATCAGGGCTTCTCCACTCAGTTTCAGGAGTATGCGTTTGTACTTCATCTTGCAGCTTGTGAACGTGAAAATCGCCGAAAATTATCAAAAAAAAAGGAGTCCGAATGCATTCGAACTCCTTTCTTGAAATATTGATTTGCTTAGCTCAGTGAGAAACGCTCGAATTGAGTGACGCTCAATCCGTTTTCTTGCTCACCAAGGTATTGCTGGATAGACTTTTTATTGTCTTTGATGAAAGCTTGGTTTAGAAGCGTGTTCTCTTTGAAGAACTTCTTCAGACGACCTTTCGCGATGTTTTCAGCCATCTCTGCTGGCTTACCTTCCTGGATCGCTAGATCTTTACCTACTTCCAATTCTTTAGCTACAACATCAGCAGGAACACTGCTTTCGTCAAGTGCTACAGGAGCCATAGCGGCAACTTGCATAGCCACGTCGCGTCCTACTTCGCTAAAGTTTCCTTCTTTGTTCAAACCTACTAGCGAAGCAAGTTTATTTCCTGGGTGGATGTAAGAGATTACACTTCCAGCATCAACAGTAGCGTATCCAGAAAGATCAATTTTCTCTCCGATTACACCTGTCTGCTCAGTGATTTTCTCATCGATTGACATCCCGCTATCGCCGTAAGGAAGAGCTTTCAAGGCAGCCAAATCAGCTGGCTTAGACTCTAGAGCGATTTCCAAGATGTTCGTAGCGAAGTTTGTGAAATCTTCGTTCTTAGCTACGAAATCAGTTTCGCAGTTAAGGGTGATGATTGCACCGTACTTTCCATCTGCAGCGCTCTTCGCAAGAACAACACCTTCAGCAGCTTCGCGATCTGAACGCTTCGCAGCTACTTTTTGTCCCTTCTTACGAAGGATGTCGACAGCCTGATCGAAATCACCCTCGGCTTCTACCAAGGCTTTCTTACAGTCCATCATACCTGCACCTGTTTGCTTTCTAAGCTTGTTTACTTCAGCAGCAGTAATTTTCATGACCTTAGATCTTAAAATGTGATATTATTGACTTAGGCTTTTTCAGCCTCTGTTTGTTTCTTTTCAGCTTTTTCAGCAGCCTGCTTGTCTTTAGAAGCTTTGCGATCTGAAAGACCAGCGTTAATCGCATCAGCGATTTTATCAAGAACTACAGCGATCGACTTTGATGCATCATCGTTTGATGGGATCGGGAAATCAACCGTAGTAGGGTCAGAGTTCGTGTCAACCATTGCAAAAGTTTTAATGTTCAACTTCTTAGCTTCAGCCAAGGCAATGTTTTCTTTGTTGATATCAACGATGAAGATCGCTGATGGTACACGTGTCAAGTCAGCGATAGACCCAAGAGTCTTCTCGAGTTTAGCACGTTGACGTGAAATTTGAAGACGCTCTCTCTTTGAAAGTGTTTTAAGCGTTCCGTCTGCTTCCATCTTATCGATAGAAGACATTTTGCGGATTGCCTTACGGATTGTTGCAAAGTTTGTCAACATTCCACCCGACCAACGCTCAGTAATGAACGGCATTCCCGTCGGTTTGATTTTCTCTTCGAGAATAGCTTTAGCTTGCTTCTTAGTCGCTACGAAAAGGATTTTCTTTCCAGACTTAGCGATCTGCCCGATAGCGCTACATGCTTCATCGAGTTTAGCAGCTGTTTTGTTAAGGTCAATAATGTGGATTCCTTTCTTCTCATCGAAGATGTAAGGAGCCATGTTTGGGTTCCACTTTCTTGTCAAGTGTCCGAAGTGAACACCTGCATCTAGCATTTCTTTGAAGCGAGCTTCGTTGTTTGAATTTGCCATCTAATTTGGTTTACATTCTGATTAAAAAACAATTGACGGGTAGCTCAGATGAGATCCCGTCAATTTAGATACTAAACAAGCGTAGATAGAATTAACGCTTACTAAATTGAAATTTCTTACGAGCTTTCGGCTGACCAAATTTCTTACGTTCAACCATTCTCGGGTCACGGGTCATCAAACCTTCTGCGCGAAGTTGAGCTTTCCACTCTGGGTTAACTTCTACAAGTGCTCTTGAGATTCCCAATCGAATTGCTTCGATTTGACCGGTCATTCCACCACCGTTTACATTTACGTTTACATCGTACTGACCTTCAGTCTCTGTAATCATGAATGCCTGGTGAACACGGTACTGCAACGGCATAGTTGGAAAGTACTCTTTGTAATCGCGTCCGTTAACAGTCACGGCTCCTGTACCATTTTTCATGTACACGCGTGCTACAGATGTCTTACGGCGACCAAGTGTATTGATGACTTCCATTACTTAATAGTGTTAATGTCGATTTTAGTTGGTTTCTGAGCTTCGTGTTTGTGCTCCGTTCCCTCAACTACGTATAGGTTCGTATAAAGCTTTGATCCAAGTTTGTTTTTTGGAAGCATTCCTTTTACAGCATTCTCTACGAGTCTGATTGGTCTTCTATCCAACAACTCCTGAGCTGTAAGTGAACGCTGACCACCAGGGTAACCTGTGTGGCGGATGTACACTTTATCCTCCATTTTATTTCCTGAAAGCTTTACTTTCTCTGCGTTGATTACGATTACGTTATCACCACAATCTACGTGCGGTGTGTAATTCGTTTTGTGCTTTCCACGGATGAGTTTCGCTACTTCACTAGCCAATCTTCCGAGCGTCTGACCGTCAGCATCAACAAGGAGCCACTCCTTGTTTACTGTTTCACTGTTGGCCGATACTGTTTTGTAACTTAAGGTATCCACTGTCTTTAAGCTATTTAGCTGTATTACTTCCCCAAAATGGGGCTGCGAAGTTAAAACTTATTTTCTTTTGCACCAAGACTTGTTAGAGAATCTTTCTTTTTCTCGATGGCTTAGTGAGTTTAGGCAGAGGCCAATACCCCTAGTTCCTTCCCTACTTTCTCGAATGCAGCGATGGCTTTATCAAGATTCTCTTTGGAGTGACCCGCTGAAATCTGTACGCGAATACGCGCCTGCTCTTTTGGTACCACTGGGTAGTAGAATCCGATCACATAAATACCTTCTTCGAGCAATTTATCGGCCATGACCTGCGAGAGCTTCGCGTCGTAAAGCATGACTGGAACAATTGCCGAGTCTCCTTCTATAATATCGAATCCGAGTTTGCTCATTCCTTCTTTGAAGTAGTTCACATTCGATTCGAGTGTATCGCGAAGATTGGTCGATTTAGAAAGCACATCAAATACGGCGATGGAAGCTCCAACAATAGAAGGTGCCAGACTATTACTAAAAAGATATGGTCTCGAACGCTGACGAAGCATTTCGATAATCTCCTTTCGTCCTGTGGTATATCCACCCATGGCACCACCGAGAGCTTTACCGAGAGTTCCAGTTATGATATCGACACGGCCCATCACATCATTGGCTTCCGTAGCTCCCCGACCAGTCTTTCCGATAAATCCTGCACTATGACATTCATCCACCATCACAAGCGCATCGTATTTGTCGGCCAAGTCGCAAACTCCTTTGAGATTCGCAACAATTCCATCCATACTAAAGACTCCATCGGTAACGATGATCTTAAAACGCGCTCCCGACTCATTGGCCGCGATAAGCTGCTTTTCAAGATCTTCCATATCGTTGTTGGCATACCGGTATCGAGCCGCCTTGCACAAACGCACACCATCTATTATAGAAGCGTGATTCAAAGAGTCTGAGATGATCGCATCGTCTTTTGTCAAAAGCGGTTCAAAAACCCCACCATTCGCATCAAAACAAGCAGCGTATAAAATGGTGTCTTCCGTACCGTGAAAATCAGCAATCTTCGCTTCGAGTTCTTTGTGGATGTCTTGCGTACCGCAAATAAAGCGCACCGACGACATTCCATAACCTCGTTCATCCAAGGTTTTCTTGGCGGCTTCAACCACATCGGGGTGAGAAGAGAGACCCAGGTAATTGTTCGCGCAAAAGTTGAGCACCTTTTCGCCAGAAGTCAGCGTGATTTCAGCGTCTTGAACTGATGCAATAACGCGCTCCTTTTTAAACAATCCTGCAGACTCGATATCTGCCAATTCCTTTTGAAGATGATCTTTGATTTTACCGTACATATCGCGATGAATTAGTCCTGCGAAAGTAGGCAAACCTATTCATCTGATAAAGTGATTTGTTGGGTTGGTTGAAAGTTGAGAAAAACCAATGCAGCACTAAAGTACGCGTAGAAGAAGACGCCGATTTGCCGTTCGAGTAGGTTTTCAGTCAAACAAACCAAAGCAAACACGGCCAAGAACCCGAGAAGCAAAGGCTTTTTATTTGCCTTTTTAAGCATAAGCACAATTGGAGCAAGAAAAAGTAGCAAAGCGAAAATGCCGCGCCCCAGAAGGATATTGAGATACTCGTTGTGGGTGTTCAGATTTTTGAAGGGATCGACCAAACCATTGAACATAAAGAAATAGCAACCATTCAACCTGGTCTGAAGAAACTCAACACCGCATCCCCAAAGCCAATACAATCTTGCTTCGGAAATAGCACAGCCATAAATCCCATGCCGAATGGATGTGGCATTCACCCCAGGCTCAACCATTTCAAAAATACGTTCTTGCATAGAAGGAACGACAGCCACTAATGTGATGCCCAACAAAACCGAGCCTAACCCTATGGACCATTTCCAGGCGGTATGGACCTGACTCACCAACGTGAGCATGATGAGTCCGATAAAGGTTGCCCCAATAGCCATCCGCGCCGCAAGAACGAAAAGGAAAGTGAAGAGCAAAGTTGCCGCACTTACGACTAAAATTGGTTTGATCTTCCAACGATTAGTATAAAGTGCATCTAAGCAGATCAAAATCGCCATTCCCACCGCAACACCAAAGTATGTAGGGTGAAGCCCACTGATCACTTCTATTTGGGTTCGAACGGAAAAGGCCAGGCCACCACTCTTGTACATCACAGGATCTACGCCACCTATCACCAAAACCAAGAGCGTAAAAAGAACGATCCCAACTACACCGAGAACATAAACTTGTAAAAATCGCTTAAGATCCAATCTCACACCACCTACTAGAGCCAGATACCAAGCAAGTGGGATAATGATCAACCCCATTTTGCGCTGGAGTACTGACCAGACGTAGGCCGTATCGCCTGCCCAAAGAAGCTCTAGCAAATAGAATGAGGGCAGGGCCAGAAAAAGAGCGAAAAATACATTCATCTCTTTGCTAGGGGTCTGACGCTTTTTTGATATAACGAAAGTGACAATCGAAAAAATCAAAGCCAGCCCTGCGAACAAACCAGAGATTTTGAGCGGAAGCAGTGGAAACAACGCCAATCCAAAAAGTGGCCATTTCGGATTCAGTAGGGAGTTAAAATCTATTCTGTCAGACAAGGTGTTTCCAGTTTTTCGCGGATGAAGTTAGTCAACTCATCTCGAAACCGCTCTGGCCCGAATCGCAGTGCATTTTTACGTACATCTTCAGGAATGAATTTATCGCGATTTCTCAAATACTCATTTACTCCCCAAACAATGGAGTCCATCGTTTGAGCTGGGTATAGCACTCCAGATTTCATGTGAACCACCGTTTCGCGGTAGCCACCAAAATCGAAAGCAATAACCGGAGTACCACAAGCTTGTGCTTCTAGGGATGTAATTCCAAAATCTTCAATAGCCGCTAGAACCATCGCTTCGGCGTGCTGCATGAAGTGTCTCATCTCCTTCGACCGTAAAAATCCCGTAAATTCTATGTTGGAGCCAGCTAGCTCCTTGAGCATTTCATCCTGAGGCCCTTCACCCACTACCACCAACTTGTGATTCGGCATGCTATTGAAGGCGTTTATGATAAGCTCCACCCGCTTGTAGTGCACTAAACGCGAGACAACTAGAAAGTAGGGCTTTTCGGTTGGTGCATCATCCTGCGCATCAGGTAGCCTGTAAAAGTCGACATCCACCGGTGGGTTGATAACACGCGATTCTCTTGAGTAGTTTTTCTCAATCCGATTTGCAACAAACTTTGAGTTAGCTATGAAGTAATCTACCTGTTTTGCCGTCTCTAAATCCCATTTCTGCATCTTGTTTAATTGGCGACCTGCGAGCCTTCTCGCTTGCTTGGGAATCTGCTTCATATAAGTCTTTTTCATATTCCAGACATACCTGACAGGTGTATGGCAATATGAAAAATGTGGTTGATCTTCCCTGGTCTTTACACCTTTTGCAACTGCGTGAGAAGATGAAATGACGAGATCGTATTCGCTGAGATCAAATCGCTGGACAGCTTTGTACAGAAACGGTACTAGCAGGCGGTAACGCTTTCTTGCAAACGGAATGTTTTGCAAATAGGATACATGAGTAGGTTTTCCATTGAGAATACGACCTCTATTGTGATCATCAAAATAGTCAAGAAGGCAATACACATCTGCATCGGGGTAAATGGTGAGGATTTCTTTCAAAACCTTTTCAGCACCCCCGATGGTAATTAACCAATCATGAACTACAGCTACTTTCACGTCAAGTTTTATTCAATAGGCCAATTAGTTTATTACCAGATTCTTCATAGCTCCTTTCCTTCCACCAAGTTTCGGGTGGATGTTTGATATCGGCGAATTTTTCACCTAGTTTTTCAATTATATTTCGAAGGCTCTCGGCATTTGAAAAATACAAAGCGAAGTCTCCATAGATTTCTCTGTGCACTGGAATATCACTCAATAAAGGTTGGCAACCAAAGTACATCCCTTCCAAAATTGGGAGATTAAATCCCTCAAAATCAGAAGCAGAAATTACGAATTTCGATCGAGCGTACCATGATCTCAATCCTTCATCATCTACTTTGAATACTTCCTGCTCATTTGATGAGCTAGCCTTCAAGTTCCTATCCCTTTCACCTACAACCACGAGCCGAAATCCTGCGGCTGCAAATTCATCGGCAAGCACTGTGACTAATTCAAACCGCTTGCGACTCGACGGTGTTCCGACCATGAGAACCACGTTTTCCTTTATCGTGCCTTCGACCTGCGCCCAATTAGATGGCACGCCATTGTACAAAACAGCATCGGCTTCCCTTCCAAAACGCTCACTGATATCCCCTCCTATCGTTTGACTGACAGTCAGAATGCACTCGGCCTTTTTGATAATACGAGGCATCAAGTATTTATACCACGCGCTAAACTTTCTGCTAAACCAAGCTGAATTAACAAACACGCCTAAATCGTGTATCGTTACCCAGTTTCGGTGGTATCGAATAGGGGCCGTATTGCAAAAATTTAATAATGGCACACCTTTGTCTTGGACAAAACTGTAAAGGTCGGTTTGCTCCCAGATCGTTCCTTCTCTTTTTCCAACAGCACATTGAAGATGTCCGAACTCTTCGGGCAATTCTAAATTTTGTGGGGTAAGAATCTTGAAACGGAGTCCTTTTGATGCGAGCACTTTGGTTAACTCATAGGCATGACGCTGCACTCCAGTTATTCGCTGGCCAAAAAACCTACCATTGACAAAAAAAGCATTATCCATACTCCCCAATCTCCTTCTGAATCAAGCAAAGGCGAATGTAGTCAATATGTGCTAAACCCAACATCTCGGTGCGATTGGTAATATTCACAGGTAAGTTTACTTTTGCGGCAAGAGAGCGATAATGAGCAGAAACAGATCCATCATAAAAAACCTTGTAGTAAAAGAGCTCAAGCTCAAGTACAAGCAGAGTATGTTGGGCTTTCTATGGAGTATGATTACCCCCCTTGTCTTCATGGCTATATTCAACTTTGTGTTTAGTCTGGCTTTCATGGATATTGAAAACTACTCACTCTTTGTCTTGACTGGACTCATTTTCTGGCAGCTCTTTTCGAATACCACCAATCAAACCATGCAGAGCTTTATCCGCAATGGGGCCATCATCAAAACCATCCAAATTCCCATACACTTCTTTCCGTTGGCTTCAGTAATTACTGAATTGGTAGGTCTTCTGATCTCCTTTGTACCATTTATGATATTGATGATGTTTTTTGGCTTGGAATTCTCATGGCACTTCATTCTGCTTATTCCAATACTCGCCTTGTTTTCGGTGATGTGCTATGGTCTGAGCGTCTTTTTGGGGATGCTGAATGTATACCTACGAGATATTTCGATTCTTTGGAATACTGTAAATCCCGCGCTCTTTTATCTCTCGCCGATTGCATATAGCATTGCCATCATACCGCCAGAGTATCGGGTTTATATCAAGCTGAACCCACTCTATCATTATTTTCAGGCCTTCAGAGATGTTCTATACAGCAATAGTATTCCTGAACTGAACACCTGGATTTATATTTCCCTCACTTCCCTGGTAGCTTGGGTATTGGGGAAATGGACTTTTGTAAAACTCGAAAAAGGAATCATCTCAAATATCTAATGAGCGACAAAGCACATATCGTTTTTGAGAATGTGAGTCTTTATTACTACACCTTCGATCAGGGAATAAACTCCGTGAAGGACTATGTGCTCAAACTTGGGTTTGTCAAGCCATTTGTCAAAAGGAAGGTGCTCGAGCAAGTGAGTTTTGAAGTAAAGCCAGGCGAAGTGGTTGGAATTCTGGGAAAAAACGGGACTGGTAAGAGTAGTCTGCTGAAGTGTGTTGCTGGAATTTTGAAATCGTACCATGGCAAAGTAGAAGTTGAAGGTAGAATTGCACCTATGCTCGCGATCGGGGCCGGTATAGAAATGGAGCTGACGGGGCTTGAGAACATTAAGCTGATCACCAGTTTGATGGGTGTTCCCGCTAGTCGCGAAAAGATCGACGAGATAATCGCCTTTTCGGAGTTGAGTATTGAAGATTTGAAAAGACAGGTAAAAACGTATTCAACCGGGATGATATCCAGGCTCTCGTTTAGCATAGCGGTAAGCGAAAATCCAGATATCTTGTTAGTAGATGAAGTCTTGGCGGTTGGCGACTCTGGATTTCAAGAGAAATGTATGAAGCGGATAAACGACATTAAGGAAGCGGGAAGTACCATCCTATTTGTGTCACATAGCCCTGATGATGTGCGAAATATCTGCACTCGTACGATCTGCATCGACCGGGGTCGTATCGTTTTTGATGGTGATGTAGAAGCAGGGTTAGAAGTTTACAGGAAACAATTTTGAGCATTGGATGGCAATGAATGAAGATTTGAACATAGTGAAGGCGGAACCTGACGAAGAGAAGGATGAGCTGATGCGAAATATCGAGGCTCTGGAACATCAGAACGAAGCTGCGATATCTGCCATCAGGATGCTTCAAGAGCGTATACGAGAGCTCGAAGGGTCAGCCTACCACAAGCTGTTTATGAAAGTACGTGCGCTAAAGGTGCTACTACGGTCAAACTATTCGAGTCACTCCAATGGAAATTTTTTAAAGAAGATTGCTTTTGCCTTCACCAAAAAGGGTATAGAAATCACAAGAAGAACGGTCGCAATAATCTTGAAAAATCTCTACCTCATTAGCGAGATAGAAAAGGTGATTATCATCAGCGCAAGCAGTCAATCGGCTCAAGTGGTGCATAGCAATTTTGATTATTGGCTCTCTCGTCATCTTCCGAGCGAGACTGATCTAAAGAACTACCGACAGCAAGGTGCTGCTTTGGTGAACAGACCTATTTTCAGCATCGTGATCCCGGTTTACAACCCGAAGATCAGCCATTTTGAAGCAGCTTTGAACAGCATCTTGGCGCAAACTTATCCGCATTGGGAAGTCTGCCTTGCCGACGACTGTTCAACTGATCCGGATGTAAAGAAGTGCATAGAGCGATATCGATCGAAAGACAAGCGCATCAAAGTAGTGTACAGAAAAGAAAATGGTCACATTTCTGCCGCATCCAATTCTGCCCTGGAGCTGGCTACCGGCGACTATGTCGTTTTGATGGATCAAGATGACTTGATCACCCCAGATGCTCTTTTCCAGAATGCGAGGGTGATAAACAAGCATCCAATTGTAGACTTAATCTATTCAGATGAAGACAAAGTAAACGATGCTGGCGCCCATTCTGAGCCACATTGCAAACCCGACTGGAGTCCAGACAACTTAATGTCAAGAAACTATCTCGGTCACCTCACCGTGTTCAAAGCTGAGATATTGAAGCGCATTGGAGGCTGGCGCCTAAAGTTTGAAGGCTCGCAAGACTATGACTTGGTGCTTCGATTCACCGAAGAAACAGATGCGATCTTCCATATTCCGCGCATTCTCTACCACTGGCGAATACACGAAACATCTGCAGCGGGAGGAGAAGAAGCAAAACCCTACGCCTACATTGCCGCAAAACGCGCTTTGGAAGAAGCCATGAAACGGCGAAACGAGCCAGGAACGGTCGATTTCTTACCTGGGTTTCGCGGCTATGCTATCCGATACGAGTTGAAGAAAAAAGGTGAAAAAGTATCGATCATCATCCCAACGAAGGACAAGACTGAACTCTTGCGGGTTTGTATCGATTCGATCGTAGACCGATCCAGCCACCAGAATTACGAGATTTTGGTTATCGACAACAACAGCTCCGAGAAAGAGTTTTTTGAATATATGGAGTCTTGCAAAACCAAACTTGGTGATCGCTTCAAATGTATCACAGCAGCTATCCCATTCAATTTCTCGAAGCTGATGAATATTGGGGCAGCTGAAAGCACGGGAGATTACCTGGTATTGCTGAACAACGATACCGAGGTGATAAGTCCAGACTGGATGGAAGGGATGATGGAGCAAGCCCAGCGACCTTCAATCGGAGTGGTTGGTGTCAAGCTTCTCTATCCGAACGATACTATTCAGCATGCGGGTGTTGTTATGGGGTTAGGTGGAGCAGCTGGCCATGTATTGGTTGGTGAAGACCGCGATGGTCCGGGATATTTCAACTATGTGAACCTGATCAGCAACTACTCTGCCGTAACCGCCGCCTGTGTCATGATCAAGAAGTCGGTTTACGACGAAGTAGATGGATTTGACGAGAAATTCACCGTTGAGTACAACGACATTGATTTCTGTCTTCGCGTAAAAGAAACTGGGCGAAACAATATTTACCTTCCGCACGTCGAGCTCTATCACCACGAATCCATCTCAAGAGGGCATCCGCACGCCACAAAGGAGTCGTACGACAGACACTTGAAAGAAATAGGCTATCTCAAGAACAGGTGGGAGAATTACATCGAGAATGATCCGTGCTACAGCCCTAATCTCACCTTGGGAGCACACGATTTTAGTTTGCGATACTAGCTTTTCGCGCTTCTTCAAGTTCGCGAGTCACTAGCTCTGGATTGTCGAATTGCAAGTCAACGAGCATTCGCTCCATCATTTCCGAGATTACAATATTTGGTTGCTCTTGCTTGACAGAACCTGCATCAAATAAGGGAGTCCAGAGATATACACTTCTCGAAAAATGTTCGGAAAAGTAGGGCATAATGTAGTTCGAGAATGAGTCACGAATCACAACAACTTTTAATCGAGTTGAATCTGAAGTGACCTTGGTGATGGCATCGTGAGGTGAAGAATAAGTGGGGTAATGTACCGAAGTGACATACTCAGCCTTAAAGCCGCCGTCTAAGCTTGGAATGATTTCCTGACGTGGGTATTCATCTCCGATTGCCGAAAGCATCGCCAGATCACCTTCATAGGACTCTGATCTTACCCACTGAATATCATCAAACTCCAACGATTCACCAATATCTGGGTAATCGTTTCGGAGCATTTTCATTATCTCCTGATAACCATAAAACCCTCCGAGCAGATTCCAATGTGAATCGACTTTGTAATATACTTCCAGAGAGTCCTTTTCGCGCGCTTCAATCAATACCGGTGTCAGATCCAAAACGGGCACGTCCGTATTTGTTTCTACGTGATTGATAATTTGTTCCATTTTAGAAGGCCCCGGATACTTCCGAACATTGGTTGCATACTTATCAGGGTACACAGTGTGCTTGAGGGGAGGTATTACCAAATAGTACTTAATTCCATAGAGTTCTAGCCAATCTTTGCGTTCTTGCAAAACACGACCCATTTTATCCAATTGCTCGGGGGTGTACTTCTCTTTTTGTTCGTATAGCTCCTTGGTGCCGTCGGCGGTATAAAAGAACCAACCATCTCTCCCCACTAATATTGGGCTTTTTGCTCCAGTTTGGTTAAAAACCCGCAACTGTAGAATATTCCACTTGGTGATGAAATATTCGCGCCCGCCAAATTGGTCATTTAAGTAGAGTTGTGTCTGATTTATTAAATCGGCGAAACCTTGTACATCAGAAGGGAAGCTGTATGCGCTGCGCTTTTCCGACTCTAACCTTGCTGCTTCTTCACGTATCGAAAGAAGAAAACCAGGTACAGATAAGAATCCGATAAAAGCAATTGCAAAGAGTGATCCAGGTCCAAAACCATTCAAACTAAAAATGAAGATGCTTAATACGTAGAATCCCAGACTAAAGAAAACATAGTGGTTTCTTTTATTTTTTAGACTCCACTCTAAGTCATGCTGAAAACCTTCGTCTGCCGAGACAATATAGGGATCAGCGCCGCTATCAATTACGAGCCTGCCAAGCTCATCTACGTGCATCTTAAGATTGTTACGGAGCTTGAAGTAGCTACAGATTTCCTCTCCCGAGTACGTACTGGTGAACAGTCCTTTGTCTATTTTTAAATAATCCACAACAACGCGCTCGTTAGGCGGAAAATCAATGCGATAATGGCGCTGCTTACCTGGGGGCAAATGAAACACCACTCCTTCTTTCAATGAATCGACCTGGGCACGGACCATTTCATTAACTGAGAAAGTAGCTTCGCTCGATCTAAAAATCTCGAACACTTGGTTTTCATAGGCAGTCTCTTTTGCACCGATTTCTATGACAAAATTCTCTTCATCGACATTAATACGGGTAATGAGATAGACAAAACAAATTGATACGGCTATTCCGAAAAACCAAGCTAGAACTAATCCAACTGTTCCTGATTTAAACCGGCTAAGAATGATGAGAGATACCAAACATGTCAGAAGAAAATACTTCAAGCCAAGCATCCAATTGAATCGCGAGACCTTGATTTGAAACTTCTCCTTCATCTTCAAGTGGGCCAAGGGAGCGCCACCACCGATTTGAACGAGCAAATAATCGTCCACCACAGAAGCTTGGCCAACATCCAATACGAATTTCTCAAGCAAATCCTGCGGGCCAAATACTTTTGTAAATGCACCGCAAGAAACGGTCAATCCATAGACCCGTAGCTCATCTTTAATGGGATAGGTTATCGCCAAGTTTCTCACTTCATTAGAAGGAGGAAAGTTTACTGATGTGAAGAGAACGTGATCAGCAGGAAGTTGAGCATCTTGGTGGATGTTCGCTGAATCACTCTCAAAGTCGAAACCAATAATTCGGTATTCGCCTGCTGATTCGAACGATGTATTGACAAAAACCCGAGATGTATTGGGTTTAACCTTGTTTCTTCCTATGAAAAAAGCGAAGAATAACCCTGCAATCACAGAGAGTAACACAACAACGTATTTCTGATTATCCTTCTTCATCAAAACCTAAAATAAATAAAGGGATTGTAAGTAGATGATGCGATGGAAAGAGCGCTGAGTACCAGAAGAGCCATATAGAACACAGAAGTGGCATAATCCCAGGAAACCAGGATTGCCTTCGAGCTGAGTTTTGCTTTCCAACTAAGAATAGTTGGGCGAATAGGAACACTCAAGATAGCACCAACAATGAAAATGGATAGATACTCTCTTGTGAGAATATCGGAAAGCAAGAACCCACCTTCTCGTGACGCAGGGAGAATCATTGATCTGAAAAACTCCATAGCTAAAGAGAAGTCGGTGAGTACAAAAAACACCATGTTCAAACTAACAATGAGTAGAACATAGACATGACTAAAAATGCGGAATCGGGCTAATACTCTATCAAAACCAATTCTTTCTACAATAAGAAAGAATCCATATACCAGACCCCAGATTACGAAGTTCCATGTACCACCATGCCACATTCCCGTTGTAAAAAAGACTATGCATAGATTGATATAGGTGCGCAACTTGCCCTTCCTGTTTCCTCCAAGCGGAATATAGAGATAGTCCTTAAACCAAGATGACAATGTAATGTGCCATCGCTGCCAGAACTCCTTGATACTTCTGGCGATATACGGGTAGTTGAAGTTCTCGGGAAATTTAAACCCAAACATCCGCCCCAAACCGATGGCCATATCTGAATATCCCGAAAAGTCGAAGTACATATGGATTGTGTAGGCGAGAACAGCAAACCAAGTGGTAGCGTAATACCACTCTCCAGCAGGCATTTCAAAAATGGTATTCGCAATGTCGCCAACTACATTGGCGATCAAAACCTTCTTAGCAAGCCCAAGACAAAACCGCTTTGCCCCTGCAATAAACTCCGAGAGGGAATGCTTTCGGTATTCGAGTTCTGCTGCAATCTGGGTGTACCTCACAATTGGCCCTGCAAGCAATTGCGGAAACAAAGAGATGTAAAGCATTAGCCTGATCGGGTTCTTCTGCACCGGAGCGTGGCCGCGCTTTAGATCAACAATGTAAGAGATAGATTGAAATGTAAAAAAAGAAATCCCAATGGGCAGGTGAATGTCAATCCCGTTGTTGATGTTGGTCCCGATAATGGCGTCTATAGCCGAAGCAATTAGCCCGACGTACTTGAAGTAAATAAGAGCGAGCAAATTTCCCAGCACCCCAATAAATACTGGTAGTGAACTCGATCTATGCCTATCTATCCACAACCCTATGAGGTAATTGAAGATGGACGACAAGATCATTAACAAGACTAGTTCTCCTTCTCCCCATGCGTAAAACAATAGACTGAGAATGAGAAGAACAATGTTCTTCAGCTTGATACCTGGGGCGATAAAATAGACCCCAAGCACCAATGGCAAGAAGAAAAACAAGAAGATGATCGAACTAAATACCATTTCGCTCTCAACGAATAAAGGCTCGTTCGTGGGTCCTTAAATCAATTATGTCCTATTCGCCCACAACTAGCAAAAGGCAAAGAAAGTAATTCGCGTTAAAGTATGGTGGATAAAAGTTTACGGCTCGACAAAATCGTCTGGCAATTCGAAGAAATGGTCTTCACCATCTACAAACTTCAAGTTCGACAAGGTGGCTCTTCCCAACTGATCTGTGAGACCCGAATCAGGCCGCCAGGCCCAAAAGCCCCAATCATGAGCAATTGGGACGCCATCTACATCCGAATAATTTGAATAAGAAATAGCGTGCGGATCTTCTTCGGCTTCTTCGATCGTTTTGTTGACTGTAACAATGTATGCAGCGGTAGAAACTAAATTAGTTTCCGGATCGGAATACATCTCATACCAATCATCGGGCGCATCTCCTGTTCCTGCCGAAAAAGTGAGTTTGGCTCTATTGTATTCTTCGCCATTCAACTCATCCAAATACGGTTCGGTCCATTGGGTACCAGGGTCGCTCAACTTATATGGAAACATGAAGAAATAACTCCATGTATAGGCCGTAAACCGAACTGATTCTGGATTTGGGTACCCTGGATTCACATAAACTTTGTCGTCTAGAAAAAGAACCGCATCGCCAGATTTCATATCAATACGCCCAGCTGATGAATTCGTAGCCAGGGTCATTTTTCCATCTAAGCGTAGGTTTCCTCCAAAATATAATTCCAGATCCATCTGAATGGCATCATGTTCTAGAAACTGCCTCTTCTTGTGCGCTTCTTCAACATTATTGATCCATTTGGCTTCTACTTCTACGGGTACTTCGTCAGGTTTCGGCTTAGGCTTGTTGTCAGTGCAGCCACTCAAGGCAATACTCAGGGCTAGTGTGGTTAGAATGTACTTCATCAGGTGTCTGTTTAGGGTACAAGAGTACAGAATTGGCCATAGATTCAATGTCAACTACGCGTCAACAATCAGTTCTCTCGCTATAGGCCACACCGCCTTTTCACATTTGATTATCAGCTATTTAACACTATTTTCTTATATTTATTAGGCTAACCAATTCCCCTTATTATGCAGTTACCTGAAGATTTAAGGTTGTCGCTGGACAAATATCTGGCTGCTACCAAATGGTACCAGCGCTGGCCCTTGGTGCGGATCACCTTTTTTGCCATCCCCTTGATCGTCATTATGCTCGCAGCCGCTGCGGGCATGACAGTAGGCGCATGGATTGCCATGCATTGTGCCAACGGAACGATGCCGGCCGGATTGCAGTGGCTGTGCTTATAATCAGTCAACGAATCCCAAAAACTAAAAAGAGCCCTGACTTTCATAGAAGTCAGGGCTCTTGTCAATTATCCTAAGTTAGGTCTAGTCTTCGAGCTTTACAGCATCTTTCAAACCGCCGTATGTAGCCGGGAGAACTTCGTTTCCATCGCGGTCAACTAAGCCCCAGAGTCCATTGACACGCACTGCAGCGTAGCCATTCGAAAAGTCTTGAACGGCTTCGTATTTTGGCTGAATTACCCATTGCATATCTGCGCCATAAAAACCAAACATATCGGCTTTTCGGCCTTTGGAACGACCACTGAAAAAATCTTTCCAGATGTCTGTATCATTCATTCGATGTACAGTTCCTTCGCGATCTACATAACCCCAACCCACTTCATCTTTCACACGCGCTAAGTCTGATTCTTCGTCAAAGTCAGATGCTGATAAAAACTTTGTAGGAATCACCCATTCGCCTGATTGGTTGATGAAGCCCATCTTATCATCTGTTCCGCGCACAGCAGCTAATCCATTCTTAAATCCAGAAATTTTAGAGTATTGGGGATCGATGGCTACTTTTCCTTCTCCATCTAGAAATCCCCACTTTTTATTCGATCCTTGAAAAGGTATCAAACCTTCTGATGGGTCCTTGGCATTTAAGACTAATACATTGGTGATCGTAGTAGCCTCGCCATTACTTTTTAATATACTCCATACATCGTCCTTACTGGCAACAGCCAATCCACCTGAAAACTTAGTGACTTTGTCGTATTCCAATGGAATGACAACTTTACCTTCTGTATTAATAAATCCTTTGCCCGACTTGGCACTGACTGCCAAGAGCCCGTCATGAAAAACCTTGGTCGCTACCGGTCGCAATCGGCTACCTTCTGTTGAGATTTCTTTTCCATCTAGCGTAAGAATTTTTAGCTCCTTGTCGATAAGAGCCACCCCATACCCATCGGTCGAAAAAGCGAAGCATTGGCTGTATTTGGCAGGTAGCAATTCTTCACCATTCTGATTCATATACCCCCAATGCTTTCCATCTTTGGGCTTGAATTGCATGACATGGGTAGTTTGAGCAAATGAAAAGAGCGAAATCGCCATTGCCGCTAGGCTGATCGTAAGTTTCATGTTTTTTAGGTTTTGGACTACGAATATAGCGATACAAAAAACCCCAGACACAAGTGCCTGGGGTTAAATTATCTAGATCAGTGGAAATTACACAACGCCTTGGTCTATCATAGCATCAGCTACTTTGACAAAACCAGCAATATTGGCTCCTTTTACGTAATCAACCTTTCCATTTTCGCTTCCATACTCAACACAGGCCGCGTGGATGCTCTTCATAATCTGGTGAAGCTTTGCATCTACTTCTTCGCGTGTCCAAGAAAGTCGAAGTGAGTTTTGACTCATCTCTAGTCCTGAAGTAGCAACTCCACCTGCATTACTCGCTTTACCTGGGGCAAATGGAATATCGCTGCTGTGGAAAAGCTCAATTGCTTCTGGCGTACAAGGCATATTGGCACCTTCAGCCACAAGCATCAGTCCCTTTCCTTTTAGGTTAGCTGCGTCATCACCATTCAACTCGTTTTGAGTAGCGCATGGCAAGGCAATGTCAATATTGGTATCTACATGCCAAGATCGCTCACCAGCAACAAAGTCTACACCCGCTTCAGAAGCCAGTTCAGAAATTCGGCCGCGCTTCACATTTTTTAGCTCCATCACTTTGGCAAGGAGAGCTTCGTCAATTCCGTTTGCAGCATAAATGTATCCGCTAGAATCACTCATGGTTACCACTTTACCACCTAGTTCAGTCACTTTTTCGCAAGCGTACTGGGCTACGTTTCCAGATCCAGAGATGGCAACGGTTTTACCCTTAAAGTCATCTCCTTTTAAAGAAAGCATTTCTTGTGCAAAGTATACGCATCCGTAACCTGTAGCTTCAGGTCTGATCAATGATCCACCCCAGTTTCTTCCTTTTCCGGTAAGAACTCCGGTAAATTCATTTCTAATGCGCTTGTACTGGCCAAACATGTACCCGATTTCGCGTCCACCTACTCCGATATCTCCGGCTGGAACATCTGTATCAGGGCCAATGTGGCGTGAAAGCTCTGTCATAAAGCTTTGGCAAAATCGCATCACTTCGTTGTCAGACTTTCCTTTTGGATCAAAGTCAGATCCACCTTTTCCACCACCCATAGGTAGCGTAGTCAGGCTATTCTTAAACACTTGTTCGAACCCGAGGAATTTCAGAATACTCAAGTTTACCGATGGGTGAAATCTCAATCCACCTTTGTACGGCCCGATAGCTGAGTTAAACTCAATACGGAATCCGCGGTTTACTTGTGCATTTCCTTCGTCGTCCAACCAAGGTACGCGAAACATAATAACGCGCTCAGGCTCTACAATTCTCTCAAGAATGTTGGCCTTCTTGTACTTTGGGTTTTCTTCAATAAATGGAATAATCGCTTCAGCTACTTCTTCAACAGCCTGAAGAAATTCAGGCTCATGGCCATCCTTAGCTTTGACCTGGTCCATAAAGGCATCTATTTGTGATTGATGCGTTGCTGCTCCCATGATTTGATTTTGTTAATTGATAGGGGGCAAATGTAGATAAAATATGAACATAGAAGCCCCCGCCGAACGCCCCTGAGAATCACACTGAAAAGCCAATAAACAAAGGTATTCCAGAAGGTTTGACAGCAAGTATTTTTAGTGTCCTTATTACACTTAGTGATTAGCAGGTTTCGTACTTCTTGCCTGGAAGGGATCTGACCATGCCTTGAAGCTCCAAATTGAGCAAGCAAACCATGGCTTTGGAAACCGGCATGGAAGTATCTAAACAAAGATCGTCGATCTGGACGGCTCCCTTTTCCCGAATGTAGCTTAGAACGGCTTCTTCTTCGGGGTTTAAGTCCACAAACAGCTTTTTCTGCACTGGCTTTTCCGCTACATCTTTCCAGCCCATTACCGTCTTGATATCTGCAGCCGATTCGAATAGAGCCGCTCTATTGGTCTTGATCAAAGAATGACAGCCCGCTGCCTGGCTTTCTCCCACTCTTCCGGGAAGGGCAAACACATCGCGGTGGTAGCCCAGGGCCAGGTTGGCCGTGATCATTGACCCGCCTGTTACTCCCGACTCGATCACCACTGTGGCGTCGCACATGCCGGCAACGATGCGGTTTCGCATGGGGAAATTCTCTCTATCGGGTTTTGTCTTTGTCCAAAACTCGGTTAAGACGCCACCATAATGCACCATCTCTTCCACAGTCTTAAAGTGATCGCGCGGGTATATGCGATCGAGACCATGCCCCATAACTCCTACAGTAGGTATGTCGAGATCTAAACACGCCCGATGCGCTTCGATGTCTACACCATAGGCTAATCCACTCACTACCAACAAGCCTTCGGCCTTGAGACCTTCGATGAGCTCTCTAACTTTTTCGCGTCCATAAGCGCTTACCTTTCGAGTCCCCACCACGCTGATCATCCGCGGTGCACAGAGATCGGCCTGCCCTTTGTAAAACAAAACCAGGGGCGCATCTGAACAGTGCTTTAACCGGTTGGGATACTTCTCATCCTGGATCGAGAGAACATCAATTCCCTTTTTCTCGATAAACTTCCACTCTTCTTCAACCCGATCAAATTCGGTAAAACTCGTGATGGATTTAGCGCGAACAATGCTCATCCCACTCACTTGCATCAAATCTCGGGTGGGCATTTTGAAAATCTCTTCGGCCGACCCAAAAAAATCCAGAAGTTTGCGGGCGCTGCGCGAACCGATACTCTCAACCCGGCTTAAGGCCATTTGATAGAATACATCGTCCTTATTTAATGGAATAGCTTGCATCGATGTACCGAAAATAGCTAAACTTGGAATCAATTATGAAAAATGTGAAAAAGCTGGGTGTTATTCCCGCTCGTTTTGGGTCTACCAGATTTCCCGGAAAGCCACTTGCCAGTATTGGTGGGAAGCCGATGATACAGCGCGTTTATGAGCAGGCGCTTAAATCAGATTTGGATGCTGTAGTAGTAGCCACCGACCACGAGAGTATTGCGAAAACCGTGGAAGGATTTGGTGGCCGTGCCGTGATGACAGCCCCCAGCTTACCTTCAGGCACTGACCGGTGTCGTGCGGCTTTACTCAATCTGGATTTCGATCCCGATTTCATCGTGAATATTCAAGGCGATGAGCCCTTTATCGACCCCGTTCAAATCAATCAGGTATTGGGTGTGCTCGAAAAAGATGGAGTAGAAATAGCCACCTTGGTCACACCAGCAAGCGATTCTTCAGACATAACCAATCCCAACCGCGTCAAGGCCGTTCTTTCGAAAACTGGTCGGGTGCTCTATTTTTCACGTCACGGAATCCCTTTCCAACGCAGCGACAATGAACCGAAATTACCGCATTACATCCACCTTGGAATTTATGGGTACCGGAACGCGGTTCTCAAAGAAATTACAACCCTAGAGCCAAGCCACCTCGAAACCATGGAATCGCTGGAACAACTGCGCTGGCTCGAAAATGATTTTAGCATTTTTGCGGGCCTAACTGACTCACAAGCAGAATCGGTAGACACGCCTGAAGATTTGATGATGATCGAAAAGAAATATTTTCTTTGATCAGCCAAGGAGATATGCTTAATTTTGAATTAAGATGAACGCGGAAAACCTGCTGGATCCATATTTAGAAAACCTACTCGTAGACTACGATTGTGTCGTGGTGCCGCAGCTTGGTGGTTTTATAACCAACTACAAGCCAGCGCAAATCGACCAAAAATCGGGTGTTGCTCATCCCCCACAAAAGGATGTGAGCTTCAATAAAAACCTGACTAAAAGTGATGGCCTGCTAGAAACAACGCTTTCGCAAGACCGAAACATCTCTTTTGAAGAAGCTAGCGCTTCTCTTAAAGATGCCGTTGAAATGTGTTGGCAAAAACTTCACGAAGGGCGGAAAGTCCAGTTTAAGAAAGTGGGTGTCCTATATATAGACGGGAATAAAAACCTGCGTTTTGAACCATCGGGCGATGTCAATTTCCTCAAGTCTTCCTTTGGATTTGACTCATTTAAGCTTCCTGCGCCAGCCACTCGAGAAACCCCGATACCAGCCGTTCAAACGGAAGAAGTACCCGCGGAAACACCAGTGATTGAATTGGGTCGCTCCAGAACCAGTAGCATCTACTGGGTAGCCGCTGCCACCATGCTACCATTCATCGCGATGAGTGCGTACATCGGCATCAGCACTGATTTTAAGAGCCCTACTGAAGTAACGGTAGCCGACTTAAACCCATTTAAGTCAGCGAGCCACGCCATACCTGCCTACGCTGAGCGGGAAACCAACACCAATAAAGTGTCGGTAGAAACCACTGAAGTCGCATTCCCAGAGAATGTAGCCGTATTTCCTTACTCCTTTGAGACTGGAAAAATAGACAGCACTGGCGTTTGGGTTGATTTAAGAGAAAAAGGTGTAGCAAGCCCGGCTTTGGCAGCAAAACCTTCTGGGCTCTACCATATTATTGGTGGGTGTTTTGGTGAGCGCACCAATGCCGAAAAATTTGTATCGCGATTGGAAATGCGCGGATACAGTGCCGCTATACTCGATCTCCACAAGGGACTTTACCGCGTTAAAATTGAAAGCTTCGGCGATTACGACCAAGCCTTGAATTCACTAGATGATATGAGAACGACTGGGACCTTCCCGAATGCCTGGTTGTTGAAGAAACCCGTATCCTGACCACACCATGCCTGCAAAAAAAATAGACCTCAAAACTTGTTCACTGACCTTGGACGAGGGAGGAATTGTCAATCTACATCTGTACAAAGATCAAACGATTGACCCAGATCAGATCAAAGCTATTTTCGACACCATACATATGGAAATGCCTGAAGGTAGATGCCTTCTGGTAACAGCTGATGAAAAAGCGACTTTAAATCAAGAAGCGAGAGACTTGGTATCCCAAGGCAGTATCACAGATCAGATTGTAGCTGATGCGATTGTCACCAAGCACTATTCCCATCAGATGACAGCCAATTTTTTCGTTCGGTTCAATCAGCCGCAGCGACCAACTCAACTCTTCAAAACCGAAGAAGAAGCCAGAGAATGGTTGATGGGGTTTATTAACTAGCCTTCTTTTTACGATATTTTTTGTAGGCCATAATAGCCAAGCTCAAAACAACACCGAGCACTATAATCCCACCCGCCCCGTATGCCCACGACATGGTGTTTTTGAATACCACGGTAAATACAATGGCGAAAAGCAAGATGGTGGCTAGCTCGTTGTAAAAACGCAGCCTTGTGCTCGTCCAGTTGAATGTGTCGGCTTGAATTTTCTTGTACATCACGTGAAGTGAAATGTGGTAAACGATAAGCAAAACCACAAATCCGAGCTTAACGTGCATCCACGGCGCCTGAAGGTAAGGCGGGTAAACCCAAAGCATAATCAATGCTGACAGTACCGCGATGATTGCCGCCGGCCAGGTGATGATAAACCACAACCGCTTTGCCATTAGCTTTAGTTGATTGGTTACTGCCAATCGTGCTTCAGGCGCTAGCGATTTTGCTTCCACTATATATATGTAAAGCCGCGGGATGTAAAACAAGCCCGCGAACCAGGAAACGACAAATATGATGTGAAGCGCTTTGGCTGTAAGCAAAAGGTTGTCCATTGCAACAAATGTATAAAAGAGTGCGATTGATTGGCAGGGTTCTGAATGTATTGCATGTATCTTTGTCTCGCAAACCGGAAACCATGAGAGAACAAAAATTTGCCAAGGACACTTTTGCTTCCACTTCAAAAATTGTACTTCCCAACGACACCAACACACTGGGAAATCTGATGGGAGGACAACTCCTAAATTGGATGGACATCAATGCGGCTATCTCGGCTCAGCGCCACTGTCGCCGCGTAGTTGTTACGGCAGCGGTAAATCACGTTTCATTCGATCGACCAATTAAGCTTGGAGACATCGTTACCATCGAGTCAAAAGTGACGCGTTCCTTTTCTTCTTCTATGGAGACCTTTCTGGATGTGTATGTTGAGAATCATCGGACGGGGAAGCGCACCAAGTGCAACGAAGCCATTTACAGTTTTGTGGCGGTAGACCAAGTTGGTCACCCAATCAATGTTCCGGAACTGGTACCTGAGACCGATCTCGAAAAAGAGCGATTTGCTGGGGCATTGCGCCGTAGACAACTCGGCTTGATCCTAGCCAAACGCATGAAGCCTGAAGATGCGACAGAACTTAAGGCTTTATTTGAGTAAGCGCTGAGTCGATTGCTTCTTGCACGGGTATTTCATCAATACACTTGCAGGGTTTGTACTTACACTTCGTTCCCAATTTTGAGCAAGGCCGTTTTGAAAGATGCGTGGCTCCAACCATTTTGTTCAGGGCGTCGTTTTGGTACGGATACATCCCAAATTCTGGCACCGTAGCGGCCCAGAGTGAAATAATCGGTTTTTTGAGAGCGGCGGCGATATGCATGACTCCCGTATCTGGAGTGATCACGAGATTGCTCTCTTTAAGCCAATGAGCTGTCTCTCCCAAACTCGACTTCCCCGCCATATTCAAGGCTAGGTCTCCACATTCTCGGGCAATTTCTTCACCCAATTCAGCTTCACTAGGCCCTCCCAAAAGCACGACTGGGTAGTCCAAAGCCTGGATTATTTTGACGTATTGCTCTTGCTTGGGCCTTTTTCGCCAATGAGCAGCACCTATGCTCACCGCCACAAATCCATTCTGGTGCGATTCTGGAATGGTGAGCTTCATATCTTTCTCATCTTCCTTCCAAAAAAAGTCAAGACCCCGATTGTCGTTTTCGATTCCAAAGGCCTTGAGGGTTTCCATGTATCGATCCACAATGTGAATGTCCGGCATCCTATTGATCCCCAAGTTCACCCAGAGCCACTTTTTCCAATTCAGTTTATCGAAAGAAAAGTCTAGAATCTTCAACTTCCGCTTCACCTGAGCCGTGCGGATGTTTCGGTGTAAGTCTATGATGTAGTCAAAATCGAGTGCCTTTAGCTCATCGATCACTTCGCGGGTACTCTTTTCAATGGTGTGCACGTACTCAACATACGGGTTTGGCTCCACGATAGAGCGGTAGGCTGACTTCGTTAAATAATGGATTTCGACTCCACCGTACATCTGTTCTTTGAGATTGCGAACCACTGGTGTGGTCAAGACGATATCGCCGATGGAACTAAAGCGGATTACAAGGACCTTTGTCAAGGTGAAAAAGCATTTTTTCAAATGTAACCGATTTACGTCATTTGCATAAATTTTTGACAGAATCATGATCGACACCCATTCACATATGTACCTCGATGCTTTTGATGAAGACCGAGACGCTTGTATGGCTAGAGCACTTGAAGAAGGTGTTGAGCTCACATTGCTTCCCAACATCGATGTATCGACCATAGCGGCTGTAAAGTCAATGATGGAAAAGTGGCCTAATCAGGTGAAAGGAATGATGGGGCTTCACCCTTGCAATGTGGATGCCGACTATGGTGCTCAGCTCGATACCATTCGCAAGGAGCTAGACTCTGGTGAATATTGTGCTGTGGGTGAAATCGGAATAGATCTTTACTGGGACAAAACTTTTGTGGCAGAGCAAAAAGAAGCTTTTGCCATTCAGATCAACTGGGCCAAAGAACGCCAGCTACCTATCGTGATCCACGCACGCGACTCTTTCGATGAGATTTTCGAAGTGCTCGATGCTCACTACGACGAGCGATTGAGCGGCGTATTCCATTGCTTTACTGGAAATAAAGCTCAGCTCGAAAAAGCCCTTTCCTACCCCAACTTCTACATCGGAATTGGTGGGGTGGTCACATTTAAAAACAGTGGGCTCGACAAGGTTTTGGAAGGTGTCGATTTGAATCGGGTTATCCTCGAAACGGATGCGCCCTATCTCACCCCAGCACCTTATCGGGGAAAGCGAAATGAAACGGCCTATACGGCTCTCGTCGCCAAAAAATTAGCCGAAGTATTCGATCAGCCACTTTCGAAGATTGATCACATCACTTCTGAAAACGCTCGAAAACTATTCCAGCTATGACCAAAGAACAAAGCAAAGTACTCATTATATATACCGGCGGAACCATTGGAATGATCAAGGATTCAGAGTCGGGAGCTTTGAAACCCTTTGACTTTGCCCAACTGGAGAAGCATATCCCGGAAATTGGTTTGCTCGCTTGCCAGGTTGATGCCACTTCGATAGCCCACCCCATCGATTCGAGTAATATGAATATTGCCGAGTGGAAGGAAATAGCCACAATTATAAAGGACAGTTATGATGATTACGATGGATTTGTAATCCTTCACGGAAGCGATACCATGGCTTTTACGGGTGCTGCGCTGAGCTTCATGCTCCAAAATCTGGCTAAGCCGGTTATCCTCACAGGCTCGCAACTCCCCATAGGTGTAGTGCGCACAGATGGGAAGGAAAACATCATCACCGCTTTGGAGATAGCCAGCGATTATGACGATGGCAAACCTGTAGTGCCCGAAGTCGCCATTTACTTTGAATATCATCTCTATCGCGCCAATCGCACATATAAATTCAACGCTGAGCACTTCGAGGCATTCCGATCTCCTAACTACCCGCCGCTGGCTGAAGCCGGTGTGCAGATTAAGTACAACCGCGACTATATTCTCCCGCCATCACAAGGCGATTTGGATGTGAGCTTAGCGATGGACAATTCCGTTGTAGTGCTCACCTTGTTCCCGGGAATTTCTCAGCACATTGTAGAAGCAGCATTAAATTTTAATGACGTTCAAGTGGTGATCATGCGAACCTACGGTAGCGGAAATGCGATGACCGACTCGTGGTTTACAGAGATGGTTCATGAGAAAATAGAAGGCGGATTGTTGATCATAAACGTGACCCAATGCCGAGCGGGAGGCGTGACCCAAGGAAGGTATGCCACCAGCACTTCCCTAAGCAAAGCGGGCGTTATAAGCGGTGGCGACATGGTCATAGAAGCCGCATTGGCCAAGACCATGCACCTACTCGGTAAGGGGATCAGGGGAAAAGACTTTGCTCAAGCCTTTAGGAGCAATACCTGCGGTGAAATTACCGTTTAACAAGTGAACCAAACCGATTAACGATTTGGTAATGTTTAATTTTTATGGCTAATGGGATTTTTCGTATTTTGCCGCCCTGTTCGCCTAGGGGAATAACCATTTGGGTGATTTAGGAGAGGTGGCCGAGTGGTTTAAGGCGCACGCCTGGAAAGCGTGTTTCCCCGAGAGGGGATCGGGGGTTCGAATCCCTTCCTCTCCGCGATGCTTTTAAAAGATAAGATTTAGCTTAAATTTGTCACCAATTTAAAAATTAGAACTGTTTAAAATTCAGTAAAACACAATTTCAAAACCATGAAAAAACTACTGACTGTCCTGGCCTTTTGCGGAATCATGAGCACAGGTATTAATCAGCCACTTCTTGCCCAAGATGGTGAGGATATGGAAAACGCAGAAATGACAACTGACGTTGAAGAATCCGACATGGAGGCTGATGAGCCAGCAACGGCAACAATGGATGAAGATCCAGTTGAAATGGATTCATCTTCCGACACAATGGAAGAAGATGCTCCGGAAAAAAGCTTTACTCAGAATGTAAAAGATACATTCATCGATGGTGGCCCCGAGTTCATGGCCATGGTTTTGATCTGTTTTATCCTTGGTCTAGCACTATGTATTGAGCGTATCATCTACCTCAACATGGCCACGACTAATAAGAATAAACTACTTAAGAACGTAGAAGATGCATTGGCTAGCGGTGGAATCGAAGCTGCTAAAGAAGTATGTAGAAATACAAAAGGGCCTATCGCTTCTATTTTCTACCAAGGTTTGGAGCGTTACGACGAAGGGATCGAAATGGTTGAAAAATCAGTTGTTGCCTACGGAGGTGTTCAAATGGGTCTTTTGGAAAAAGGTCTTTCTTGGATTTCACTCTTCATCGCTCTAGCACCTATGCTTGGGTTCATGGGAACGGTAATCGGTATGATCGGTGCATTCGACGCAATCGAAGCAGAAAACAACATCTCTCCAGGTGTAGTAGCAGGGGGTATTAAAGTAGCCTTGATTACTACGGTATCTGGTCTTGTTGTTGCTATCGTACTTCAAGTATTCTACAACTACATCGTGTCTAAAGTAGACGGAATTGTAAACAATATGGAAGATGCGTCAATCACATTGATCGACATGCTTCTTAAAGAAAAATCAGCTAAGGCATAATAATATGGATAAGAGCAAGAAACTCGATACGGTTCTTACAGTCCTCGCAGCGGTTGTATGCATCGTTGGGTTCGTCCTCTGCATCCGTATGCTTGTAGCCGACGAATCTGAACACTATACAGAAGGCTTCCAGAGCCTTGTTACAGGAACGCTTCAATTCACTAACGTGCTTTTGATCATTGGAGCTGTTGCTGCCGTTGGATTTGGCTTGTGGTATTTCATTACTGATATCAAAAACCGAATCCCTACCTTGATCGGAATTGTAGTATTTGTAGTTCTGGGATTGATTGGATACTCCCTTGCTTCTGACACTGTACTCTCAACGTATCCTGAAGGGATCACTGCTGAGACTTCAAAGTGGAGTGAAGGTGGACTAATTTTCATGTACATCCTGGTAGTAATTGCAATCGGTGCTGCACTGATCGGTGAGGTGTCGCGAATCTTTAAATAAGACAACACAATGCCAAGAAGACCATTACAAGAAATAAACGCAGGATCGATGGCCGACATCGCCTTCTTGCTCCTTATTTTCTTCCTGGTTACCACAACCATGGACCAGGACATTGGGATTCTTCGTCAGTTGCCACCACCTGTGCCTGAGGATCAGCCGAAGCCACCGGAGGTAAAGCAGCGGAATGTCTATGAAGTACTTGTAAACAGTAACAATCAACTATTGGTTGAAGGTGAACGTATGGATATTAGAAACTTGAAAGCTGGTGCGATTGAGTTCTATACAAACCCTACAAACAGCCCTGATCTACCTGAACTCACTCGTGTTACACGAGCCAAAGTGCAGGAAAATCTGGCCTTGATTAAACAAGCACTTGCCGACAATCCGCGTAGCAGCGACTTGAAGAAAAAGCTTAAAATCTGGGAGCAAAAGGAAATAGCAATCGAACTTGTAGGAGACTACGACGAGCTACCTGCTTCTGCACTTATCTCTCTCCAAAACGATAGAGGTACATCTTATGAGACTTACATCGCCGTTCAAAACGAATTGAGCTCTGCTGTAAATCAATTAAGAGATGATCTATCTTACGAGAAGTTTGGAGTAGCTTACTCTGAGCTCAACTCGGCTAAGGAAGAAGACAAGCCCAAGATTAAAGCGATACGCGCCGTGTACCCACAGCGTATCTCTGAAGCTGAACCCAAGAATTTCGACAATAATTAAAGCGTTTAATTAGATGAGTAAGTTTGTAAAAAAAGGAAAGAAAGGTACACCGGGGATTTCAACGGCGTCTCTTCCAGATATCATCTTTATGCTTCTCTTTTTCTTTATGGTTGTTACCGTTATGCGGGAAGACGACCCCAAAGTAAAAGTGAGAAAGCCAAACGCTACTGAAACTGCTAAGTTGGAGAAGAAATCGCTCGTAGACTACATCAATGTAGGACCACCTAACGACAAACGTTACGGTACTGAGCCACTTATCCAGCTCGACGACTCATTTGCAGAACTCTCAGAAATCCGTCAATGGATTAAAGACAACAGAGAGCGTCGTGATGAAGCTGAACAACCAGCCATCACTACGTCGCTTAAAGTAGACCGAGAAACCAAAATGGGTATCGTTACCGATATTAAGCAAGAGCTTCGCGAAGCCAATGCTTTGAAAATTAATTACTCTGTAAACAAAGGTTCTTCTATAGAGAACTAAGAGTAATTCTTACTGAATTTTAAGAGCCGCTCCGATATCCATCGGGGCGGTTTTTTTATTCCCATTATTTCCGATTCACACCTTTCGTGAACCGAAGTTGCCATTAACACTTCATGGCAAATTTCTTGTCTTCACATGATTACAACCCAAAACAAAGAATCATGGCAAGACAAAACATTCAAGAAGTCAATGCAGGCTCCATGGCCGACATTGCATTCCTTCTACTCATCTTCTTTTTGGTGACCACCACCATGGATCAGGAAGTCGGAATTCTCAGAATACTTCCTCCACCGGGCGATATCGAAGAACCCGCTCCAATACCTGAACGAAATGTCTACGAAGTACTAGTCAACGCAAATGACCAACTCTTAGTGGAAGGTGAACCAATGGACATATCCGAACTCAGGTCGGCTGCAATCTTGTTCTACACAAATACAACCGATGATCCCGACTTACCGCGACTCAACCTTGTCACCAAAGAATCGGTGCTTTTAGAAATGGCCAATGTCAATGATTTACTCTCGATGAATTCAAGTAATTCAAGGCTACTCCAAAAGAAAAAGGTTCTGGAGAAGAAGCAACACGCCCTAAACTTGATTGGGGTATATCACGAGATTCCTTCAAACGCGGTAATCTCATTGACCAATGACCGCAGCACATCTTACAAGGCATATCTGGCCGTCCAAAACGAACTAAGCGCAGCTGTCAATCAGTTGAGGGACGAAGTCTCTATGAACTCTTTTGGCATTCCATTCAAAGACTTAGATCAATCTATCAAAGAAGATAGAGAAAGAATACGAGCGATACGCACGGTGATTCCACAACGCATATCTGAATCAGTAAGACAATAACTTAATCCAAGAACAATGGCACGATTCACAAAAAGTAAAAAACGAAAAAACACAGGCATATCGACTGCTTCCCTACCTGACATCATATTCATTCTCCTATTCTTCTTCATGGTGGTTACTGTAATGCGCAAAACAGACCATGACCTAGAAATTGTGAAACCGTACGGAAGTGAAATATCAGAAATACCGAAGGATTTAGACGCGGGTCAAATCTATATTGGTTCTGTTAAATCATCTGAGAATAAGGAGACCCGCATTATGCTCGATGATTCATACGCCGACATAGCCGATGTTAAAGACTGGGCTAAACGTGTAATCAACGAAATGGACGAAGACTTGCAATCAGCGAGCATCATTACCCTCCAAATAGATGGCGATACTGAAATGGGCCTGGTAACAGATGTGAAGCAAGAGCTTCGCGAAGCGTATGCTCTGAAGATAAATTATGCCGTAAACCGTGTAGGCGCAAGGCGAGGCAACAATAATTAGATTGCGATGCTACGCTCTTTAATC
The DNA here is from genome assembly GCA_030427905.1 of Bacteroidia bacterium. Lineage (GTDB taxonomy): Bacteria > Bacteroidota > Bacteroidia > Flavobacteriales_D > Cryomorphaceae > CBDDKU01. Next base: position 688,124 of record JAUICL010000001.1, on the reverse strand, counting down.
ACCTTACGTCTGGATGGTGTCTGAAGTCAGAGGCTGCCCCTTCTTCAAAAGCTTTACCCCGAAGAAAACGATTCCTGCTGAAACCAATCCCAACGCAACGCTACTCCATCCCCCGTCAAAAGAATCAATAGACTCGGGGAGCGTTCCATTATTGATCAAAAACATCAAAACAAGAGCAATCGCGTTATTAGCAAAATGCGCGATGATTGGTGCCCAAATACTTCCCGAATAAACAAACATATAGCCCAAGACAGCACCTAGTACCATTCGCGGTAAGAACCCGTAAAACTGAAGATGCATGGCGCTGAAAAGCACAGCTGAAATCCAAACAGCCGCATGTACCTTTCCCGTCCATTTGTGCAAAATAGGTAGGAGAATACCGCGGAAGATTAGCTCTTCGCCGATGGCTGGAAGTACAGCTACAATCACAATATTCACGATTAGCATCCCGATGTTCTCAGTGGATGTAAGTGCGGCTGTCAATTCAGCTCCACTTTCTTCCATTTGTTGGAAAAGCGCTTCCAAACCTGAGAGCCATTCAGGCAAAACCATTTGCTCGTTTATGTAGCCCAGGAGATTGATGAAAGGGAGTGCCAAAATCATGGTCACGCCAGCTATCAGCACCGACTTCATTGCAACTGGCCTGAAACCCAAATACCAATTCGACCTGGTAGACACCAACTTGGCAAAGACAAAAGCAGGAACAATAAAGAGCCCTAAATGCTGAAAAACGAGAAGAAGTCTATTCAAATTAACAATATGCGGATTCGAAAAATCCTTAGCTGCATTGGGATCCAACAAGAAATTGACTCCCCAAAGCGCATTTGCCAAACCGCTTCCAGCCAGCATAAACACGGCCAGACATACAAAGCAGACTAGAAAAAGAACGATGATTTGAAGAAAAGGATCGGCGTTTGAAAATGGTCTAGCGCTCATGCCCGGCGAATTTGTATTTTTGCGGCTCCAAAAATGGCAAAAATAGGCAATATAGAATTGGGAGACTTTCCCTTGTTGCTCGCTCCGATGGAGGATGTGAGCGATCCGCCTTTTCGCGCTTTATGCAAAAAGCACGGCGCTGACCTGATGTACACCGAGTTTATTTCGTCGGAGGGCCTGATACGCGATGCAGCCAAAAGCGTTCAAAAACTCGACATATACGAGTACGAGCGACCTATTGGCATCCAGATTTTTGGAAGCGACTTGGAGCCCATGATGCGCTCGGCAGAGATCGTAGAAGCCACCAACCCCGATATACTCGACATAAACTATGGCTGCCCCGTGAAAAAGGTGGCGTGCAAAGGTGCCGGAGCGGGTATCCTTCAAGACATCCCCAAAATGGTGAAGCTCACCGAGGCCGTTGTCAAGAGCACCAAACTCCCCGTTACGGTCAAAACCCGTCTGGGATGGAATGAAGACACTAAGTACATCGTAGAAGTGGCTGAGCGCCTTCAAGATGTCGGCATTCAAGCCATCTCGATTCACGGACGTACACGCCAACAGATGTACAAAGGTGTAGCCGACTGGACACTGATTCGCGAAGTGAAAAACAATCCGCGAATCCAAATTCCCGTATTTGGAAACGGTGATATCGATAGCCCCGAAAAGGCTGTAGAATACAAGGAGCAGTTTAATGTAGACGGCGTGATGATCGGTCGTGCTGCCATCGGTTACCCGTGGATTTTCCGCGAGATTAAGCACTTTGCCAAGACCGGAGAACACCTACCGCCACCCACTATGATTGAGCGGGTTGACGCGGCACTAGAACACCTTGAGACTGGCTTGGAGTGGAAAGGCCAGCGCCTAGGTGTGGTTGAAATGCGTCGCCACTACGCCAATTACTTCCGAGGTATCCACGGATTCAAAGACTATCGCATCAGATTGGTTACCGAAGAAGATCCCGATGAAGTGAGAAAGGTACTCCTGGAGATTAAGGAGAATTTCGGCGACTACGTCTTTCGCTAATTGCTTGCGTACTTTCGGGTGAAAATCTGAACGGGCGCTATGGACGAGATTATTCCACAAACCACTACAAGTCCGAAAATGGCGATGAGATCGGTTCCATCAATAGCCACAGGATAGTAGTCAACAAGCCCACCTTCCAACTTAATTAGGCCGTAGGTATCCTGAAAATAAACGAAAAGGAAGCCCAAACCGATTCCGATTGCTGCCCCAAGAAAATTGATCAAGGCCCCTTCAATCAAGAAAATTCGCTTGATCATGGCTGGAGTTGCTCCCATGGTAGTGAGCACCTTAATGTCTTGCTTTTTCTCATTGATCAGTAGGGTGAGCGCTGCGATAATATTGAACGTGGCGATAAGCATGATGAAGCCCATGATCATAAACGTGGCCCACTTCTCGGTTTTGTTCGTTTTGAAAATGAGCGCATTCTTCTCAAATCGGGTTTCTACGCGATAGTCATCCCCCACCAGAGCTTGTACCGCTTCGGCCGTTTCTTCGATCGATTCTTTGTCATGCGTACGTATCTCCAATCCCGAGAACTCATCACTGTATCCGAGTAAATCCCCGGCAAAGGACAAGGGAACCAAAACGTAATCGGAATCGAAATCGATATTGATGGAAAAGATCCCTGCCACGGGAATAGGCCTTGTATTCAGAGCCTGATCCATATTCTTTCGGAGATTTTTCCCCCGCAAAACCGCAGAGAGTCTCAACGGATTGAAGACCTGTTCGAACATCCGCAAATCGAGATCGTACTTCACACCTATGCCAAGCAATGCTGCGGGAGCACCTTCGATATCGAAAGCTGCCATTCCATCAATCATCACGGTATCCATCCCCACAACGTCAAGAAACTCGGGCTCCACACCCTTTACGATAGCGATACGCTGGTTGGATTCGTATCGGGCAAAGACCCGCTCTTCGATCACACGGTTAGCCGACTTTACACTTTCCAGCTCTTTGATAGCCGCAATTGGTAGCGCATTTTCAAGAATAACCTTATCGTGAATGGGCCTTACCGTCAAATCGGCATCAAAGTAGCTATACCGATCGTCGATCAATGACTCAATACCATTGAAAGCCGACAATACCACCACCATAGCCATCGTGACAAAAGCCACCACGACCATACAGATCATGCTCATAATGGTGATGATCGAAAGGGTGTTTTTCGACAGAAGGTAGCGACGTGCTATGAAGAAGCTAACCGATCGCAATTTATTTCTTCAGGAGGTTATCGATCTCGTCGAGGTAGTCCAAACTATCGTCGATATAGAAGGTCAGCTCGGGAACAGCTCTCATTTGCTTACCAACCTTGTTTCCGAGCATGCCGCGTATCTGACTAGTTTTAGACCGGACGTGGTCCAAGATGACCTGTTTTTCTTCTTTGGTTTTGGTAAAAACGCTCAAGTAAACTTTGGCCATTTGCATGTCTACCGTCATTCTCACGACTGTCACCGTAATGAAAGCACCACCGAAAAGGGTTTTCGCATTCTGTTGGAAAATGATGGCCAGCTCCTGCTGTACCACCTTCGCTACTTTTTCTTGACGAATTGATGCCATAGTTAATAAAGGTAGTTATTGTAAGGGTAACGCTCAGCGTGGATGGATTTTACTTCTTCGTACATCATTTCGCGAAGCGTTTCAATATTGATCTTTTCGGCTGCCGAAATGAAGACCACTTTGTTGGCTTTGAGCTTCGACATCCAGGTGCGTTGAAGCAATTCTAGTGGATCTGTCATCACATCGGGGTCCACATCTTGTGGATCTACAGGCTCTGGCTTGTAGGCATCGAGCTTGTTGAAGACCACAATGGTTGGCTTTTCTTCACACCCGATCTCCGATAGCGTTTGATTCACCGTATTGAAATGATCTTCAAAACTCGGGTGAGAAACATCGATCACGTGCATGAGCAAATCTGCTTCTCTCACCTCATCGAGCGTGCTTTTAAAGGACTCCACCAATTGGGTAGGAAGCTTTCGGATAAACCCAACCGTGTCTGAAAGCAAAAAAGGCAAATTACCGAGTACCACTTTACGCACCGTAGTATCGAGGGTAGCAAATAGCTTGTCTTCGGCAAATACTTCAGACTTGCTCAAGAGATTCATCAAGGTAGACTTACCAGCATTGGTGTATCCAACTAGAGCTACACGCACCATGGCTCCACGGTTGGAACGCTGGGTGCGCATTTGTTTATCGATCTGAGCGAGTCGCTCTTTGAGCTTGGTGATCTTGTTTCGGATCATACGTCTATCCGTCTCGATCTCCTTCTCTCCTGCTCCACCACGGGTACCCGTTCCACCACGCTGTCTTTCGAGGTGAGTCCACATTCGGGTCAGTCTCGGGAGTAGGTATTGCGAACGAGCCAACTCCACTTGTGTTTTGGCCTGAGCGGTACGCGCCCGAAGCATAAAGATGTCTAGGATCAATAAGCTTCGATCGTAAATTTTCTTCTCAAAAATCTTCTCTAAGTTTCGCATCTGCGAAGGGCTGAGATCGTCGTCGAATACGATGACATCGATCTCGTTTTCCTTGACATACTCCTTGATTTCTTCCACCTTCCCGCTTCCGATAAAGGTGCGCTTATCGGGCATGTCGAGCTTTTGGGTAAAATGCTTTACTGTGTTAACGCCAGCTGTACGAGCGAGAAAATCCAGCTCATCGAGGTAATCGGCCACACGCTCTTCATCTTGCTGTCGGGTTATCAGCCCGATCAACACAGCAGACTCCTCCTTCACATCAGTAGATATGTGCTTCGTTCCCATTAATTCTTACTTCAATGTCATGGTATAAGCCGCGACGGCTTCAATCTCTTCTTCGCTCAAAATCCCAGCGTAGGGCATCATATTGCCTTTCCCCTTGGTAATGAGCGTGATGCGCTGCTTCACATCCAGCGCCGACTCGGGAATAAGTTTGGCTCCACTCAGCCCTTTTCTTCCATCGTCACCATGACAAATAGAACATTGGGTTTTGTAAAGTTTCTTCCCAAGTGCTGTTGGATCAGTTTCAGTTTGGGTTTCACCTCCGCCACACGCCCATACTAGTGCGAGTAAGGCTATGATGATGTATCGGCTTTTTATCATAAGCCTGGAAACCACGATTTGCCAGCGCCGACTTCCAAAAATGGCCACGGAATGGTAATCAAAACGATCAACAAGGCTATGGCGTAAGGCCATAAGTGTCTTTTAAATTTGCGCCCATCGGCGTTCGACTTTTTGGCCCGCGATCTTCCCACAGTTACCAATGCGATAGCCACAAGCATTCCAAACATGTGCTCAATGGCAAAGAACCGAATCACGCTATTTCCCATATTACCCATTTGGGTGTGCCAGCCATTGATGAAGTAGATGCTAAACCCGATCAGTAGCTGCAGGTGAAAACTGATCACAGTAAGCAGTGACCACATATTGTCTGCTTTTGAAAATACGCGTCCCTGACTCATTCCCGAGTATGATCTGACAACCATAACGATGAGTGAAATCAGAGCGATCCAACGAATAAAAGAGTGTAAGTGCAAAAGGCCAGTTTCCATTGAGAATAATTTGTCATCAAAGGTAATAAAAGGAAAAAGCGACCATGGATGAAATGGCCGCTTTCTCTAAAATATTTGGATTCTCTATTTGGTTTTCACCAGCTTGGTGCCATACACACCTGCTTCATTTCGCAATTCGAGCAAGTAGTAACCAGCAGGCAAGTCTGAGATATCAAACTGAGTGGTCTGTGGACCTACCCCAACATTAAATTGGCCAATAGCTTTCACAACTTTTCCAGCTGTGTTGAGCACGCGTACTTCGGCTTCGTTTTGAGTCAAATTGGTGAAACTGAGCTGCACGATGTCATTAGCTGGGTTTGGGTAAATGCGCACATCAGCGAAAACGTCAAGATCTTGTGTGCCAACCAATTCGTACTCGCGGATATAGCGCGTGAAGTTTTGGTTTTGCGAAACATTCAAAGCAGGAATTTCGATAAGGCCATCGGTAACTACCACGACGGGTATCGGAAACCCAGGAGCATAGTAAGAGTAGCTGGTCGCTGTATAAGTCGCTTCGTAGGCTTCACCTTCTATGCTGAAATATTCTTCTTGGTCTATCACCGACTGCATGCGGTACACTCCTTCGAGGGTTCCCCACGACATGACAAGAGTTCCATACCCATCCACTACCGCTGTGGTGGTTCCTGTGATTGATCCGACAGTTCCATTCAAATCGTAATTGGAAGCATAGGTGTCGACAAAGCTCGCTTCCATCTCAATGGGAAACTCGACAAAGGTGTTGGGATCTTCGTAAATCAATTCAAAACCAGGCTCGTACTGACCGTAGTATTGATACGAATTCTCATCTACAAAATAACCTTCTGCAGCTACGGCATCGTTGATACTAAAACTATAATTAGCGAGTGGAAATATCTCCTCGACATCGAGTGCCTCAGGTGTGGCGATCTCAACATTCATCACATTCTGGGGGGTCATTTCGGCGAAAGTCCAGGTTTGACCTATCCCGCCCATTCCCGGATCTTCACCTTCTGATACAGCTAGTTCAAACTGCGACCCAAGTGTAAAATCCATATCAGCCAATGTAAGAGGGGTCTGTGCTTGCACAGTTCCTAAAAGCCCCATGGCAAGGCAAAAAAAGTAGCATTTCTTCATATGATTTAATGTTTAGTTGATTGAATATAAGGTAAAAATGATTCAGTCGAAAGCCGGTTTGATCGATGGTCAATTTGGATTTTCAGCACACCACCTGATTGATGAGTGGTGAAATCGATGACTAACCAAAGCCACTCAAAACTTATAGTTGAGCGAGACATATGCCCCATAGGTGTAATCTGTGCTCACCACCACCGACTCATCGATCGTTTTACTCTGAAAATAAATGTATGGCTCAAGCGAGACAAAAAAGTGCTCACCGATATCAAAGTCATTGATCAACCCCAATCTAAAACCTGGGATATATGTTGATGGATTCGAATCAGACTCATTCTCTTCGGTATCCCCGTCGCTCATGGTAGATATTTCTCTATTGTCTAGGAGTATATTGTTCATTATCCCTACCGAAGGCGCAAGGTGATAAAACTTAGCATCAACAACACGATAATACGCCGACACCGAAAGGTCCAAGTAGTCTAGTTGAAACTCGGTTTCGATAGGGACTATGGGATCTACACTTCCACCGTATCCGGGATAATAAGTTGCCCAATTATATTTCAAATTATACCCTTTACGCGCATAATACATCCCGACTCGAACACCTAGTTTTTCTGTCGCTAAGTAGTTAAACTGTAGCCCGTAGCTATACTGGTTTATGTCTTGGTACTCTAGTCTCGAAGAAAAACCGATAGAATATAGGGCAGTGTATTCGTTATTGCTCACATCATAGCTTCCACCAAACCCAATCGAAAATTTGGAATCTTGAGCTTGAGCTTTAGCTACATTAACAGAAATAAAAAGGGCCAGAAGGATAGGTAAGTGTCTCATTTTTCGTCTTTGTTTCAACCGAAAAATAAGAAAAATACTGGAATGGAGAATGTACGCATGATTTCGAAAGCCAATCACCGAAATAGACCAAACTGTATCAATTACGGACAAGTTTTAAAAAAGCATAAACCGCGTGCATCGTAAGGTCAATGCCCGTAATTTCGCCTTTTAACCTCGAAGGAGAACATTATGAAATCTTGGGTATCTATCTTATGTGCGTTGGCAGCGACGTGGTCGTTTGGACAGAATGATCAATACAAAGTTGAAATTGACATCAACCACATTGTAGATGATCAGGTTAAGGTGCGCGTTTTCCCGCCAACGCTAGAAGGAGAGAAAGCTGTGTACAATATGCCTAAAATCGTTCCTGGCACCTATGATGTGAGTGACTTCGGACAGTTTGTCCAATCGCTTATTGCCATCGATACAAGCGGGAATGAAATGAGCGTAGAAAAACTCGATGTTAACCGCTGGGAAATAGACAATGCCCCGGCCCTTAGCCACATCACCTACCTGGTAAATGATAGCTACGACGAACCACGAGGAGCTGGAATTTTCGAGCCCGCTGGAACCAATATTGAAGCAAACGTTAATATCGTTTTCAATCCATTCGGTTTTTCAGGATATTTTGAAGGAACCAAACACCTGCCCCAAGAATTGCATGTTACCAAACCAGCAAACTTCTACGGCGAGACTTCGATGCAACCAGTGTCAAAAACTGATTCACTCGATGTGTTTTATGCCCATAACTACTACGCCTACCACGACGCGCCCATACTCTATGCCGCAGCCGATACAGCTAGCGTGACCGTGGCGGGTGCGCGTATAGCCGTTGCCGTATACTCTCCAAATGGCGTAGTAACCGCTGCTGAGATCATGAATGAAGTAGAAGGCATTTTCCCTGCAGCAGCTGAGTACCTGGGCGGAACCCTTCCGGTAGACCGGTATTCCATTCTAGTCTACCTAACTGAAGGGGCATCGGGCTCAGGAGCATTCGGCGCCCTTGAGCACATGACATCAACCGTATTCGTTCTTCCCGAAGCACCTATGTCGGCGTTGGGACAGACTTTTAAGGACGTCACTGCTCACGAGTTTTTTCACATCGTCACGCCGCTCAACATTCACTCTGAACAGATTCACGACTACGACTTTATGAACCCGCAGATGAGCCAACATCTATGGCTGTACGAAGGATGCACAGAGTACGCCGCACAGCACGTTCAGGTGAAAAATGGCGATATGGATCTCGATACGTTTCTGTCTGTTATGAAGCAGAAAATGGCCACGGCATCTCAATACGACAGTGGTATCGCCTTTACTGAAATGAGTAAAAAAGCACTCGGTGAGCACGCTAGTCAATATGGAAATGTATATGAACAAGGTGCTTTGATTGGCATGGCGCTGGACCTTAAGCTAAGAGCCCTTTCTGGTGGGAATTACGGCACGCAGGAATTGATGAGAGATTTGTCGGCTGAATACGGTGTGGAAAAGCCATTTAAAGACGAAGAGCTCTTTTCGGAAATAGCGCGAATTTCGGGGCAGCCGGAGATAGAAGCATTCCTGGAAGCACATGTTGCGGGTACGGAACCCATACCTTTTGCAGAACTCCTTGCACCAGCGGGAATCTACTATGCCGAGCAAGAAACCAAGGAATTGATTTCAGGTGGAAATATTGCTATCGGGTACAATCCGGACACCGAAAAACTCATTGTAATGGACACCAAGGGACTCGACTCCTTCGGCCAAGATCTCGGCTTCAAAGATGGCGATCAAATCGTAGAGTGGAATGGCACCAAAGTAACCATCGAAAACCTCAGAGATGTCCTAGACACTTATCGATCTGAAACCGAAGTGGGTGATAAGGTAATGGTGAAAGTGATGAGAGAAAAAAACGGCAAAGAAAAAACGGTGAAGCTCAAAGGCAAAGCCATCATGACCACCCGAACATCAACCGATGTTTTAGTTGCAGCAGATATTTCGGAACTTACACCCGAACAAAAGGCTTTTCGAAAAGCCTGGATCAACAAATAAAAATGAGCCAACTCGCTCCACTTGGGAGCCCAGAAAATTGGGTAGACCAGGAAGGGTGGATTAACGCAACACTCGAACAAGTAGAAAAGGATTTTCGGCTGCAGGGTATAAATATATCGCTGACTAAGGGTAAGCGCGATTACGCCATTTTGGTTCAGGAAGTAGTGGAAGTCATGCGAAGCGTTGACTTGATAAACCACGACAAATTTGCAGGTCTCCTATACCAACTCGACCTTTCTGAAAAGAAAATGATCTCTAAACTACATCGATCAAGTCCAGAGAACATTTACCAAACGGTGGCACATGAAATTATCAAACGATGCTTTGAAAAGGTGTGGTGGCGAAATCACTTCAAGTCGGACTCCAACTTGTAGAATGCCAACATAAACCTGTCAGTATTTCTCATGGGCTGATGGTAAAAAATGGTATTTTTGCATGACTAATTACGGTGCAAATACCTTATGGACAAATTTTCTTTCCTCGGCAACACTTCGATCGAGTGGGTTGAGGAACAATACGAGCAATACTTAAAAGATCCACAATCAATTGCTTCAGACTGGGCCCATTTCTTTGAGGGCTTTGAGTTTGCAAGAAAAAACTACGATACCGACTCCGAAGTTCCAGAGAACGTTCAGAAGGAGTTTAAGGTGCTAAACCTGATCGAAGGATATCGCTCTAGAGGCCACCTGTTCACTCACACCAATCCCGTTAGAGAAAGACGCAAGTACAGCCCAACGCTCGACTTGGAAAACTTTGACCTGAGTGAAAAAGACCTCGATATCGTATTCCAAGCAGGAGAAGAAATTGGAATTGGACCAGCTTCTCTGAGAGAAATCGTCGATACCCTCAAGAAAACCTACTGTGAGAGCATCGGGTTGGAGTACAACTATATCCGCCACCCAGAGCGCAAAAAATGGATTCGGGAAAAGATCGATCTGAGAAACAGACCGAAATTTACAGACGAAGAAAAGCTCATCATTTTCGACTTTCTAAACCGAGCCACTTCGTTCGAGCAATACGTTCAAAAGAAATTTGTTGGTCAGAAGCGCTTTAGCATCGAAGGTGCCGAATCGCTTATGCCGGCACTGCACGCACTGGTCCAACGCGGATCTAAGTTCGGCGTGAAAGAAATGGTGTTTGGAATGGCACACCGAGGCCGTCTCAACGTATTGGCCAATGTTTTCAAGAAGCACTTCAAAGAGATCTTCTCAGAATTTGCCGGGAAAGAATACCTGGACAATGAAGAGTTTGACGGTGATGTGAAGTACCACTTGGGCTACTCCACAGAAATCATCGCTGAAAATGGTGAGCCCGTTCACTTGACTCTGGCGCCAAACCCTTCGCACCTCGAAGCGGTAGACCCGGTAGTAGAGGGATTGACTCGTGCCAAATTAGACTTGTACCTGAAGGACGAAAAATCGGTTCTTCCGATTTTGATTCATGGTGACGCGGCTATCGCAGCTCAAGGAGTGGTGTACGAAGTATTCCAAATGGCACAGCTCGAAGGTTACCGCACTGGTGGAACTATCCACATCGTCATCAACAACCAAGTTGGGTTTACGACGAACTACCTCGACGGACGTTCGTCGACTTACTGTACCGATGTGGCTAAGACCACGCTTTGTCCTGTTTTCCACGTAAATGGAGACGATATCGAAGCCGTTGTCCAAACCATCTTAATCGCTTTCCAGTATCGTCAAGAATTCGGACGCGATGTAGTCATCGATTTGTTGTGCTACCGAAAATACGGTCACAACGAAGGTGATGAGCCGAAATTCACACAGCCGAAGCTCTACGACCTCATTGCGAAGCATCCAAACCCAAGAGAAATCTACCTCAAGCAATTGCTTGAAGAGAAAGTGATCACGCAAGAAATCGCCGATCAATACATCGAAAAGTTCAACGGCGTTCTAGACAGAGAGTTTGAAGCATCGAAGGAAATGGCTAACGTGTACGTTAAGAAATTCCTTGAGCAAACATGGGAAGGCCTAGAGCCGGCAGTTCCCGCTGACTTTGACCTTTCTCCAGATACCGGATACGATAAAAAGAAATTAGTAGAGCTCGCCCACAAGATGAACACCTTGCCCGACAAGAAGTTCTTCAGAAAAGTGGTGAAGCTTATGAAAGACCGAATCAAAATGATCGAAGAAGATCGTTTGGATTGGGCCATGGGTGAATTACTCGCCTACGCTACCCTGCTCGAAGAAGGCCACAATGTGCGCGTTTCTGGGCAAGATGTAGAGCGCGGAACATTCTCCCACCGTCATGCCGTACTCAAGACGGAAGACAACGAAGAAGAGTACATCCCACTCAACCACTTGAGTGAAACTCAGGAAGAGTTTAAGATTTACAATTCACTGCTCTCAGAATACGGAGTCCTTGGATTTGATTATGGCTATGCCTTCGCCAACCCACATGGATTGACCATCTGGGAAGCGCAGTTTGGAGACTTTTTCAATGGAGCCCAGATCATGATCGATCAGTTTATAAGCTCTGGTGAAGATAAGTGGCGTACGATGAATGGACTTGTGATGCTTCTTCCACACGGATACGAAGGAATGGGGTCTGAACACTCAAGCGGACGCATGGAGCGATTCCTACAACTCTGCGCTGAATACAATATGCAGATCTGTAACGCGACCACTCCTGCCAACTACTTTCACCTGTTGAGAAGGCAATTGCACCGTAATTTCCGTAAACCATTGGTTGTGTTCACACCAAAGAAACTCCTCCGCTACCCTGCAGCTGTTTCTACAATGGATGAGCTCGCAAACGGTAAGTTCCAGGAAGTAATCGACGATCCGAATATCGACCCGAGTGCCGTAGATACCGTGGTGCTCTGCTCTGGAAAAATCTACTACGAGATTCTCGAAGAAAAAGAGAATTCCGATTCGGGAGAAAACATTGCCGTGGTGCGCGTAGAGCAGCTCTACCCATTGCCAGAAAAGCAGATAGATAAAGCGCTAGAGCGATATCCAAATGCGAAAAACCACATCTGGGTACAAGAAGAGCCAAAGAATATGGGTGCTTGGAGCCACATGGCTTTGGGTTACCAAAACGTGAAACTCGAATGCATTTCGCGTCGAGCATCAGCTAGCCCCGCATCAGGTTCGGGAGTAACTTCTGCTGCACGTCAAAAAGAAATTTTAACACAGCTTTTTAGCTACGCCAAACAAACCGTTAAATAACTAACTCCATGTTTGAAATGAAAGTGCCCAGTCCGGGCGAATCTATATCTGAAGTTGAGATCGCTCAATGGCTTGTCAGCGACGGAGACTACGTCGAAAAAGATCAGGCCATTGCCGAAGTTGACTCCGACAAAGCTACCCTTGAGCTACCTGCTGAAGTAGCTGGTGTCATTACACTCAAAGCCGAAGAAGGCGATGCTGTTGCTGTTGGCGACGTGGTTTGTTTGATCGACACAGAAGCACCAAAGCCTGAGGCCTCCGCTGAAGCTCCGGCCTCCAAGGAAGGTGATGCTTCCGATTCTCAAGTATCTTCAGAATCTGCTCCAGCGCCTAAAGCTGAACCAAAGGCGGAGCCTAAACCAGCGGCTGAGAAATCTTATGCGACTGGTCATCCATCCGTAGCTGCTAAGAAGCTGATGGACGAGAATGGCGTTTCGGCAAATCAAGTGAACGGAACTGGCCCCGACGGACGCATCACGAAACAAGATGTGGTAGCGGCCATGGCAGCTGGGTTCAATACGAGCTCTGCGGCCGGATGGGGCGGAACACGCGATATGGAGCGCAAGCGTATGTCGATGATTCGTCGTAAGACTGCTGAGCGTTTGGTTGGTGTTAAGAACGAAACGGCTATGCTCACCACATTCAACGAGGTGAACATGAAGCCGATTATGGATATCAGAAAGAAGTACAAAGAGCTTTTCAAAGAACACCACGGCGTGAATCTTGGGTTTATGTCCTTCTTCACAAAGGCGGTTACTGAAGCGCTGAATCTCTTTCCACACGTCAATGCCATGATCGACGGCGATGAGATGATATCGCACAACTACGCCGATATCGGAATCGCGGTAAGTTCACCAAAAGGATTGATGGTACCTGTAGTGCGCAACGCTGAGCAAATGAGCCTTGCCGAGATTGAAGCCGAAATAAAGCGACTTGCCATCAAGGCGCGCGATGGAAAAATTGCCATTGAAGATATGCAGGGTGGAACCTTTACCATCACCAACGGAGGGGTATTTGGTTCGATGATGAGTACACCAATCATCAACCCACCGCAGTCGGCTATTCTGGGAATGCACAACATCGTGGAGCGCCCGATGGCGGTAAACGGAGAAGTTGTGATCCTTCCGATGATGTACGTTGCGCTTTCTTACGACCACCGTATTATCGATGGAAAAGACTCGGTAGGATTCCTTGTGAAAGTGAAGGAAATGCTCGAGCATCCAGAGAAAATGATTTTCGGAGCTAAAGATCCTGCAGAAATTTTGCTTGGGCTTTAGTAGCTGAAATTTCGATAGAATTAGAAAAGGCTGGATACAATTGTCCGGCCTTCTTTTTTGCGCCAAAAATTTCCCGATAGAATCGTTCTTTCAAGTCCTGCGACCATCAACTGAAATTGAGCTGTACCTGAATCAGTGCTTTTCTTCGCTATCAAACTTATTGGCTCAGAGTGTGCATAGATAAAATCTAAAATTCGACATGTAGGTACTGAGCCAACTCTCGGCCTTAATTTTATTCTCTTAGAAACTCAGAAATAAACGGAAGTCCGCCGCACCCTTGCAGAGGTCAGGCATCGAAAGCTATGCTTTCGCTAATGCCGTTTCCGAGTTTGGGTAAGGCGCTGAAGTGTTTTCAAGAGTTTCAAGAAATAAAATTACAGCTCTGATCTTTTGTTCCTTTTGCATCAATGCAAAAGGAAGAACGCAAAGTTTGCTTTTCCGTTCATTTGATAAAGTGTCTGTGTCTCAGCTATCACAAGAACTTGGCAACTGCTAGAGCACAACCAACTCTATTCAGTAGTGAGTAGACCCACTACCCAAAACTAAAAAAAGGCCAGTCGTCACTGGCCTTTTCCTATGGGGTCAACCGCGCTAGGCGCGAAGCAGCCATCGGGCTATAGTGCCCATTTCGCAACAGTATCTCATTGTAGAGATCAATGGCTTCTTCCTGTCGACCCACTTTAAGCAAGGAAGCTGCTAGATACCAAGTAGCCTCTTCGTAAAAAGACTGTACCAGGTGATCGCGACTTCGTTCAAATAATTCGATTGAAGTTTCGTACTCCGCCATATGAAAGTGACATAACCCGGAGTAGAATAAAATGTTTACATCGTTTTCGTGGTCCAATTGCGAAATTTGAGTAAGGCCGGCAACATATCGCCCACTTTCAACATCCTTCAACACCGGCTCCATCCGTTCTAAATAAGTCAGTTCGTCATTTTCCAGATTCTGGTACTTTTTAAATAGTTTGGAAGGCGACCGATACACCTTTTCCTGGCTAGCCGGCAATCCCTGTCCCACAGCAATGGGATCTTTAATATCAATTTCAAATGAAGGAGCCAAAGCCAGCTTCAAATTATGCAGGTAAACCACTCTGATATTCGAACGAATCTGCCCCACCCGTTGAAACGATATCTCTTTTACTTCTATCCGAGGCAGCGTTGTCGCAGTTAATTCTGTTCTGTTAGACAGCACTTCCACATTGCGTTGAGTCAGGATGGGCTCTGGCTTGACTTCCCGGTTTAGTTCGATGCTCGTAATGAGCTCGATTGATTGTAGATCATTCGGTGCTTCAGTTTTGGCTGGAATCATCATGGTACGATTGTCAATCGGCTCAGCTATTTCATCATAATGGCTGTCCCCTTCTGGCCAAAAAGAAAACAGAAGCGCAATTGAAACAGTCGCAATCCCAATTACCCAAGCTACTCCATTCCCAGCCTTAAACTGTGGCACTGCGTGAATTTGCTTGGGAAAAATTTGATAACCATCTACAGCATCTTTGAGAAAGGGGTCTGAAGACATCTCCTTCTCAAAAATGGCCCGCTCTGTGCGCGACATTTTTCCGGCGATATACTTCTCTATATTGGTTTTTGAACTAATCATGGCTTTGAGCTTTGCTTTGATTCGATGGACATGCGGAGATTGCGCTTTCCATTTTGAAGGTGAGATTTCACCTGCTTGACAGACAAGTTCAGGTTATCGGCAATTTCCGTATATGACCGCTTCTCGAAGTAAAAGGCCTTGATGCACTCGCGCTGGGCCTGTTTCAACTCTTGCAGCGCCACATCCATTGCGGACATCCGTCCGTCTATGATGTCGCTTTCGTATGGCGATCTATCCCTTTCGGTCTCCCACTTCGATTCGTGCTTCTTGATGGTCTTTTCCTTCCTGATTACCCCCAGACAATGATTCTTTGAAAGGACGTAAAACCAGGTTCTAAACGTTTGAATCTCGTGCCTGTCTAGGTCTCGATCGAGCTTGAGAAAAATATCGGCTACGGCATCCTGAGCTGCCACGGGGTCCTGAAGGTACTTTAGGGCAACACCGTAGCACAAATGGGCATACCGGCGGTAAATTTCCGCCAGTATGCGTCTGCGATCAGAAAGAAATAAACCGACTAATTCTTCATCGCTTTTATGCCGATATGTCCATTTGCGTAGCAATTATCTTCTACTGATGTGACTGTTGTGTTCATAGAAATAATCAAAATATCCCTTAGTTTCGATCACCACTACACCTCCGGTCAGGTCTCCGTATTGAGCGGGAATGCCTCCTGTATGAACGGTAATTGTCTTGATCGCCGACCCGGGAATGTTTCCCATGCCACCCGTAACCTTGATGCCATCTATTAATGTGATAGACGTTCCCGGCCGTGATGAACGCACGATAAACTGGCCACTCTCATCGGTTCGCAGCTCAGGCGTCAAGCTCCCAATCAGCCGCGCCGGAGTCTTAATCAGCGGATTGAATTTCAAATCGGCGGCTTTTACCACCATGGCGTTGGGGCGGTCTTTGTCGAAAAGCGTGACCCCTTCAATGACTACAGGTGGAAGGGTATTGTCCATGGCCAATTCGACTTTTCCGAGCATGTAGATTTTATTCGGTGTCACTTCAATGCCCTGAATGGTTCTTTCGTTGTAACCAACATATCGAAATTTCAAATCATACTTTCCGGGACGAAGCGGTTTCAACTTAAATCGTCCGTCTTCGTTGGTTACATCTCCAAATGTTTGCCCACCGTATTCGGTCGAGACCGTAGCATATGGCAGTGGCTCACCGGTATCGTGGTCGATAAGCTGACCGTGGATCTCTCCGAATTGCTGTCCATATGAAATGAAGTAAATAGTTGCGAGCAGGCAGGTAAGGATTAGATTTCTCATCATTTTTTACCATAGGATGCGATGATGAGGGGAATTCCATAAATGGGTTTGTGTTGTATTATGTATTAAGTACAAAGTATTAAGATATTGCGTGTTTCACTGATTAATATTGACCGCCATCTTTGTACCTGATACTTAATACTTGGTACATTTTTCCTTCCCTAAATCAAACGGATTAATTTAGTTCATTTGAATATCGAACACCGATTAACGAACCTCGATTTGCGAAGTTTTGATTTTGGTGATTACTTCTAAAATCGCAAATCGATGTTCCTTGTTCTGAAATCAAAGAAATCTAAATGAGTTGGTAGCATTCTGTATCCTCCCAGTTAATATTGACCGCCATCTTTGTACCTGATACTTAATACTTGGTACAGTCAATGAATACTTGATACAGTCAATCCAATGCGAACCGAGACCCGGAAAATCCCTATCTTTAGAAAAGCATAGCACGAGATGAGACTACTCCACTACATATTCTTAAAATGCCTGACTGCCATTACCCTCTGCGTGGCATCTGGCCTTTCTGCCCAAACCTACTATGAGATCGACGAGTCTTTTTCGACAGATGGGAAGCTCAATCGAGGGTCGATCAATGGAATGTTCCTTGAAGGGGAGAACACACTCTTTATTTGGGGACCTATGCAGAATCTGGGCGTGCCTGGAGGTGCTGCGAATAGGATTAATTTAGATGGCAATTGGTTCGAAGTTGTGGCTCCGGGAGAGTCTATTGGCCTTGTTCTTCATAAATATTTAGCTGGTTATATCACATCGCATTTAGGAGGAGGATATAGATATAGAAATCAGGATTTTGAAGATGTTAGTGGCTACTATTTTGACTATTCTTTTGATCCGTATGATCAAGGCTGGAATTTAGCGAACGACTTCTTGGAGTGGCCAGATGGTGATTTTCTTGGGGCCGGGCGGTTTTCGGTTGATACGCTAGCTTCTCTTCCCGATGGATTAGCAGGCTTGATAAAAATCAATCCAGACGGAAGTCCGGACGAAACATTTGAACCTATTTTTCTCCAGCCGCCTGTGGGTCAGGCGTGGAATAATAAGTACATATTAACTATGGATACCCTGTCTAATGGTGACCTTGTTGTCGCCGGGAGATTCGGTACAATCAATGGACATACCTATCACCATATTGCTAAGCTGAATCAAAATTTCGATGTCATAGAGTCTTTTCAAAACCCGCTTTCATCGGATGGTGAGATAGTACTCGAACTCATAGATAGTCAGGACCGCATTTGGATCTACCTTGGCTATGCTGAGGCTCCAGATATGCCAGAGAACCAATTTGTACTTCGCTTACTTTCCAATGGTGAAGTTGACCAAAGTTTTGTAGAGCCAGAAATCATCACGGATGAGGAGTTTTCAGCTCCAACACAAGGATGGCCCAGAAAGATTCATGAATTACCTGACGGCACATTTTTATTTACTGGTGGTATAGTAGAAGCAGATGGACTTTCTTGCAAGGGCATTGTCCATATAGCCGATAATGGCGACGTGATTGATGACTTTTGGCGTCTGACGGGCCCCGATGAAGCCGTGTGGGGTGGTTGGGACAAAGATCCCTGGGTTGGTAATATGATCATGCTGGACGATGGCGATATCATATTCGATGGACATTTCTCCAGTTGGGATGGGCACCCTACATCCAACTTAGCCAAGCTCAACATGATGACCGTTGGGGTTGATGAAACCAATGGTCTTCAAGAGCTTCATATCTATCCCAACCCTGCTTCAGATCAAATTCAAATTGGTGGTGATTTTCATGGTCAGGTTATTCAATCTTTGACCATACACGATATCCAGGGTCGGGTGGTGATCCAAAAACAAAACCAACCAAGTTCAAAGCCTCTTAATGTCTCATCGCTTCCATCGGGTATGTTTTTGATGCGGGTAGAATCGGAAAGTGGTGTCGGTGTTGGGAAGTTTGTGGTGAGGAAGTAGTATCTGGGTTCAACGAAATTAGTTGTATTAAGTACTAGGCACATAAATAATTAAAAATGTGTGAATTAAGAACTGTGAAGCAGTGGTGACCGACCGCAGGAAGCGTCAGTATTAGGAATGAGCCATATGCATTCGACATACGTTGACCGCTTTCTTTATACTTGATACTTAACACTTTGCACACCACATTGACAGAACTGACTCACTACTAACGACCCACTACTAACTACTCACAACCAGCAAACAAAAAAAGAGCCCGAACGTATCCGGGCTCCTTCAATTATGTATTCCTGCGGTCCTTGGTCTTACCAAAAACCCTTGGAAAGGGCTTCGCTTCAGAAGCGACCTCCATTGGAGGTCGGTGAAACGTAAGACATGACCGAGTTGGAATGGTCAGACATTACACACCTCCTTTTAATTAGTTAAACAAGACCTTTGGTAGTCATCCAAGCAAATTATGGCACTTGCCAAAGCCCACCGACTCTCTGTCGGGTTTCTGTATAACAAGTAACGCATAAAATGGTTGAATTGCTATACCCCGAATTCGATCTTGTTCACAATACTTCGTGAAATTCTTGAAAAGCTAGTGCTTACTTGGCTACAGCCACAGAAGCCAGAATGGAATCGAAGATTTTTCGTCCATCGGTATTGCGTAGCCACTCATCAGCCGCACGCTCAGGGTGTGGCATCATTCCAAATACGTTTTTGCCTTCGTTGCAAACTCCGGCGATATTCTCCAAAGAGCCATTTGGATTGCTCTCTTTATTGAAAACCCCATCCTTATCGCAGTATCTGAAAATAACCTGTTGGTTTTCGTTGAGCTGCTTTAGCACTTCTTGGCTGGCGTAGTAGCGTCCTTCACCGTGTGCAATTGGAATATTCAATACCTCATCAGAATCGAGGGCTGCAGTACAAATGGTACTGCGCGTAGCTGGCTTGAGGTAAACGTTTTTGCAAATAAACTTGTGGTTGGTGTTATGAAGGAGTGTTCCAGGAAGCAATCCCGCTTCGCAAAGAATCTGGAATCCATTGCAAATCCCCATAGCATACCCGCCGTTGTTGCAGTGCTCAATCACGCTTTCCATAATTGGAGAGAAACGTGCGATAGCTCCTGAACGGAGGTAGTCACCGTAAGAAAATCCACCGGGAACAAGCACAAAATCTACCCCTTGTAGATCGGTGTCCTTGTGCCACAATCTCACTACTTCCTGTCCGAGAATAGTCTCAAACGTGTAGATCAAATCTTCATCACAGTTAGAACCTGGAAATATTACAACGCCAAACTTCATTTTTAAATGGATTTATTGCGCTGCAAAGATACCCTTTTTGGCCGGAAAAACGAGATCAGAAAAGAGAACCAAAAACGGGACTGGCGAGTGCAGCCACCAACCAAACGTAGAAGAGTATGGATGCCCAAAATCGCTTGGAGTTCACGACAAAAAACTCACCCATGGCCACCGAGAATGGCAGGGCAAGAAGGGCTACGGGAAAAAGTTTTTCAGCTTCTAGTCCAATCGCGTAGAAGAACGTTGCGATTAGGAGTACAGCCGTCCAAATGAAAATTTTCTTTGAGTTCTTGAGATGAACCGTCGAAGTGCTCATCACCGATAAGATCTTAAACACGCCTAGAAAAAACATGAGCACTGTTAAAACCGTAAGCGTCCATTCCCAAAACTTCCAAGTGGCTACCTCCACGCTCCATACTTCAGAACCGCGAGTAATGTAATCGTCCCACGGAATTTGATAGTCGAATAGAAAAATGACCGCGAAGAGATAGATACATGGGGTAATCAAACCGGCGAGCGGCACCATCCATTCGCGCAGTTCGAAGCTGCGCAGCAGGGCTGGAGCGATCCAAAGAACTGGCGCAAGCAATAGGATTGGCGGATAGAAAAGGACTGCCAAGGCTATGAACAATCCCGCATCATAAAGTGGTGAAATAGCGCGCTGAGCTCGAAACAAAGTCAGAAGGCGGCGTAAGGCGAGTAAGAGAAAGAGCAGCCCAATAGAAAAGGGGCTAAAATACCAGCCGCCCAGATCAAATCCTACCAAAAGGATGTAGAGAAGCGCCGGAAAATAGTTCTCTTTCGAGTTGAAATTATGCCCATTTGAAATGGCGTTGACCAGGACAGCCGAGCCGAAATGAACCAGTGCTCCAATGGCCAAAAGTCCGATTTTGGAAGGTGCTAAGAGTCCATAAACCCATTGATACACAGGCCCGCCGACCACATCGTGCACGGGCGCCGAAAAGAAGAAGGCCAAGATGGCGAAAGCCAGCACTGGCAGGGCCAAGAAGCCCAAAACAAACGAGCGATTAGATCCGTAAAGTCCAAAGATCATAGCTGGCTAAGATAAGGCTTTTGTGATCTTGAATTTATCAGTACTTTTGGCGTGGAAAATTTCAATTATGGAGTACATCGTAGGACCTATCGCAGCATTGATCAAGTGGACATTTGACAATATTCTCGTTCCAATCGGGGAGCTTCCTGCTTTTATGAACCCAAACAATATTTTTATTGTTCTCGGTTTCGTTGGTCTCTTCTACTGGCTTAATTTGCAAGGCAAATACAACAAGAAAGCCAAGTCTGAAGGTATCAAGTAAGACTCTATCATCCTTAATTCTTAAGTCGTTTGGCTCTTTAGCAGCCTTTTGTTTGGCAGAAATAGTGCTGGACAGATTCCTTTTATCTATTGCAAATTGTTATCTTTTGAGATAACACAATGTGTATTCCATCTTTTTACTGGATGTGGCAGGTTAGTGGACCTGTTCAACGGGTTTCAGAAAAAGTCACACAAGGCTCCAAAGAAGTAAGGAGAAAACACAATACCCCTGAAGCTTACCCATTTAATTAAAAAAAAGAAGTGCGAACCTGACTACCTGACATCTCGTTTAAAACACTATATTTCTGTCACTTCGAGTGTTTTATATGAGGAACGAAGATAAAATGTATCGAGAAGTCATATGCAACTTTAAGCACCTTAATTGTTCTCGATACGATTCACTCCCAAGGTCGTAAATCACTCGAACTGACCACTTTCGGGCAGCTTCGAAGCATGAAACCCCTACTTGTTATGAGCTCGTAAAAAGCAGGGGAACCTTAATAGAAAAGGCACTGCACCTGATGGATCAATATTTTAAGTCAAAAAATTGAAGGAAATGAAAGCTTTTGAAGAGATAAAGGATTTTGACCAACTCATTGAGCACGAGCACGGAAAGATTGGTACTGAAAGCAGAAACAAATATGAAGAAGGAGCGCAGATGTTTATCATCAGCGAAATGCTCAAGCAAGCTCGGAAAGATGCGAAAATGACTCAGGCTGAACTAGCTGAGAAAGCGGGAACCAAAAAAAGTTACATTTCAAAAATCGAAAACGGAAAGGGAAACATTCAACTCGCTACCCTGATTCGAATCTTTGAACAGGGCCTAAATCGCAAAGTGGGATTTACTTTTCTATAGCAACTACATCAAGTCCTTCCCAATATCTCTTCTTACATAACTTCCTTCGAAGTTGATCTGATCTACAGCCTTGTACGAGTTGTTCAGGGCTTCATGGATTGATCCACCCATACCGGTACAGGCAATCACGCGCCCACCGGAAGTCATCAATTCAGCGCCATCCATTTTTGTACCTGCGTGGAATACGGTAGCTTCAGCTATTCCTTCCGCACCTGTTATGATCTTTCCTTTTTGGTATGAGCCTGGATATCCACCAGAAACCATCATCACAGTTGTAGCAAAATCCGACTTGAAATTCACTGACTTTCCTGCCAGTTCGCCTTTTGCTGCAGCAGCGAGCGTTTCGAGAAAATTCCCTTCGATGCGCGGCATCACCACTTCGGTTTCTGGGTCTCCCATGCGCACATTGTACTCGATCACAAAAGGCTCATCGCCTACTTTGATCAATCCAAAAAAGATAAACCCGGTGTAAGGGATACCATCTTTCTTTAAGCCTTCAACCGTAGGGCGAACTACCTTGTCTTCGATTTTGGCCATAAAGGCATCGTCCGCAAATGGCACAGGGCTCACGGCTCCCATTCCACCCGTGTTCAATCCCGTATCGCCTTCGCCAATGCGTTTGTAATCCTTAGCATTCGGAAGAAGTACGTAGTTTTTTCCATCCGTAAGTGCAAAAACCGAAAGTTCAATCCCATCGAGAAAAGCTTCGATCACGACGCGCTGAGAAGCTTCACCAAATTTGGCGTTTGCCAACATGTCTTCAATCTCCTTTTCGGCTTCTTCCAGATTGTCGAGAATGAGCACGCCCTTACCTGCAGCCAACCCATCGGCCTTCAGCACGTAAGGTGCATCAATCGAACGCAAATACGCTTTCGCTTCGGCGAGTGTCTCCTTCGTGAATGTCTTGTAAGCCGCTGTAGGAATGTCGTGACGCGCCATAAAAGCCTTGGCGTAATCCTTACTTCCTTCCAGCTCCGCTCCTTCTTTTCCAGGACCGATGACTCCCACGCTAGAAAGCGTTGAGTGATTGGCAAAGTAATCGGTTATTCCTGCAACAAGGGGTGCTTCAGGGCCAACAACGATCAGGTCGATGGATAGTTCAGCCACTTTTGCTGCCACCGCGTCGAAGTCTTCTGGATTCAAAGCCAGATTGCTTCCAACTTGGGCCGTTCCAGGGTTTCCGGGAGCGATATACAAATTGCCACAAGAAGGGTCTTGCGCGATTTTCCAACTAAGTGCGTGCTCTCTTCCACCGGAGCCTAATACCAATACATTCATGGGACTGTGATTTGCGGATGCAAAGAAAATGAATTGAAGACAAAAAAAGGGGAATCCCGAAAGATTCCCCTTGAAATGCGTTTCACAAACGGTTTAGCTTACACGCTTAATGCTGCATCCAAGCTGACGCGTACTATTTGGCTTTGGCTTCTTACCATTCACATGCGCATCGATCGCATTCTGAAGGTAAGGCTCTTTTACCGAGTCAGCAGAATCAACGCTATCGTCGATTGCACCTTTGTAAATAAGCTTCATGTCGGCATCGAACATAAACACGTGAGGCGTAGTCAAAGCACCGAAGGCATCAGCTAGCACGTGTTTCTCATCGAGTACGTAGTATCCTTTTAGACCTTGTTCTTTGTAACGCGCTTGCATGTCTTCAAGGCCATCGCCTTTTGTGCGTTTCGCTTCATTTGAGTTTACGAGCACCATACCCATATCGGCTTTGGCAGCCATATCGGCAATGCTCGGGTAGCGGCCTTCCCATCCTTCAGACTTCGTACCGTTACCAACTACAAATGGACAGGTATTGCAGCTAAAAATGACGATCAAACCGTTTTCTTTGGCTGCATCATTTAGGCTGATTTCCTTTTTGGAAACATCCATCATTTTCAAATCAGCTTTCGGCGCTGACTTTCCTATTTCTAATGGCTCAGGAGAAACTGCCGTAAAGGCCACCATTCCACCTAAAAGAGCCAGGGCACCAAGGCCCAAAATCCATTTTTTCATAACACGTTTTTTCTTGGGAATAAAGTTAACACCCAGAACATCTGGAAGGTTCCAAAGAATGTTAAATCGCTATGAACAATACTCTTCGTAGGCCATCTTCAGGTTTTCAGCGATCATTTCGGCTGGGCGACCTTCGATGTGGTGGCGCTCTACAAAGTGCACGAGCTTACCATCTTTAAACAAAGCTACTGAAGGAGATGAAGGTGGGTAAGGCAAAAAGTACTGACGCGCACGGTCAGTCGCTTCACGGTCAACACCGGCAAAAACCGTTGTCAGATTGTCTGGCTTCACAGCTGAGTCGAGTGAGAGCTTAACACCCGGGCGAAGTGCACCGGCTGCACAACCACAAACAGAATTCACAACCACTAGCGTGGTTCCTTCTTCTTTGTTGAGCAATTCGTCTACTTGTTCTGGTGTATGTAGTTCGTTGAATCCCACTGAAGTCAAATCTTCCTTCATGGGAGCTACTAGTTCTGGAGGATACATATTCTTGTCAAATTTTCGGTAAAGTTACGAAGTCGGTGTAATCTCACATATCGAAATGCACATGTGCCGTATAAACAACATCTATCCGTTTTTCCGCTTTTCGCGAAAGAAGCTTTGAAGCATAGTGGCAGACTCCGCTTCCATGATTCCGCCGAGCACTTCTGTCTTGGGGTGAAGTACTTTGGCGTCGAGTGTCGAAAAACCTTTGCGAGCATCGTAGGCGCCAAAAACGAGCCGCTTGACTTGCGACCAAGCCAAGGCTCCGGCACACATCAAGCAAGGCTCGAGTGTGACGTAAAGCGTGCATTGGTTCAGGTATTTGCCCCCGATGTGGTTTGCCGCTGCCGTGATGGCCTGCATCTCGGCGTGGGCGGTCACGTCGTTGAGACGCTCGGTGTAATTGTGCGCACGCGCAATGATCACACCATTATAAACGACCACACACCCCACGGGCACTTCATCGGCGTCATAAGCCAATTGGGCTTCGCGAAGTGCCTGTTTCATAAAAAACTCATCTGCGGGCGGGGCTATTTCCATGGGCCAAATATATGGAGATGAAATCGAAGAAAAGGGTGGAATTGGAAAGTCAAAATCCTAACTTTGGCGCTCAATTTTACAAGCATGCACAGATCACATCATTGCGGAGAGCTTCGCATTGAAAATGCCGGACAAGAAGTAATCCTTTCTGGCTGGGTACAACGTTCAAGAGACCTAGGGGGAATGACATTTGTCGATCTTCGCGATCGATACGGAATTACGCAGATCGTATTCAATATGGAAGACGATGCCGAGCTTTGCGGAAAAGCGCGAAAACTTGGACGTGAGTTCGTTGTGAAAATAACGGGTAAAGTCAATGAGCGTCAGAGCAAGAACCCAAAGATGGCAACCGGTGATATTGAGATTTCGGCTACCAAACTTGAAGTGCTCAACGGGAGTATTACTCCACCGTTTACCATCGAAAACGAAACGGATGGTGGTGAAGAGCTGCGCATGCAATACCGCTACCTCGATCTTCGTCGCCCGGTAGTACAAGACAAACTTATCTTGCGTCACAAGCTCGCAAAAGCCACAAGAGACTACTTAGATGGTCAAGGCTTTTTGGAAGTTGAAACGCCTTACCTTATCAAATCGACTCCTGAAGGAGCCCGTGACTTTGTGGTGCCTAGCCGAATGAATCCAGGAGAGTTTTATGCGCTCCCCCAGTCGCCACAAACCTTTAAGCAATTGCTGATGGTAGCTGGATACGACCGCTACTTTCAGATTGTGCGTTGCTTCCGCGATGAAGATTTGCGCGCTGATCGGCAGCCGGAGTTTACGCAGATAGACTGCGAAATGGCCTTTGTGGAGCAGGAAGACATTCTCAACACATTTGAAGGATTGACGCGATACCTTGTGAAAGAACTACGTGGAGTTGAACTGCCGGAGTTCCCGCGAATGGACTACGCTGATGCGATGCGTCTCTACGGATCGGACAAGCCAGACACCCGATTTGGAATGGAAATCCAGGACTTGACTGCACTTGCTCAAGGTAAGGGATTCAAGGTGTTTGACAGCGCTGAAGCGGTTCTTGGAATCGTGGTGAAAGGTGCCGCAGAATACAGTCGCAAGCAACTCGATGCGCTGACAGATTGGGTTAAAAGACCGCAAATCGGTGCGAAAGGACTGGTCTATGTAAAGTACCAGGATGAACATATTTTAAAGTCTTCTGTCGATAAGTTCTTCGATACAGAAGATCTGGAAGGTTGGTGTAAGCACATGGGTGCCAAACCAGGTGATTTGGCTTTGGTTTTGAGTGGAGATTTGAACGCTACACGCAAGCAGATTGGAGAATTGAGACTTCACATGGGAGATCAGCTAGAACTGAGAGACCCGAATGTATACTCACCACTTTGGGTGGTTGACTTCCCAATGATGGAATGGGATGAAGACTCTGAGCGTTTTCACGCCATGCACCACCCCTTTACTTCGCCAAAACCAGAAGATGAAGCAAAGCTGATGACTGATACAGCATCTGTTCGAGCAAACGCTTACGATTTGGTCATAAATGGTGTGGAGATCGGTGGTGGATCCATTCGTATCCACGACAAGGCGCTTCAAGCAAAGGTGTTTGACTTGCTGAAGTTTACACCCGAAGAAGCACAGGCGCAGTTTGGATTCTTGATGAATGCTTTTGAATACGGAGCGCCACCGCACGGAGGAATCGCTTTTGGATTCGACAGACTTTGCTCACTACTGGGTGGATCTGATTCCATCAGAGACTATATCGCATTCCCGAAAAACAATGCGGGACGTGATGTGATGATCGATGCCCCAGCTCCAATTGACGAAGAGCAGCTTGAAGAACTAGCGATCGCACTAAGGGAAATCCCAAAAAGCGAATAAGAGTCTAGAAATCAGAAGCTCTTCTGAATTGTTTCTATGCTGCCGTTCATCATAATTTGACGTGACTATGCGGTCGATGTGATTTCTTTTGCCAAAAAATTACATCATGAAACAACTTATCGTATTGGCTTTTTTATGTGCAGCCACGCTCGGCCAGGCTCAAGTGGAGTACAAAATAGTGACTACAGTGGAGTCTATTGTTCCGGCTGGGATTGGGCGTTCGAGAATAATCAGCGAAGATGATCAATTGAACCACGAAGATTTTACCACGTCACGGATAGATGGGACAACATCTGAACAAGGGAATGTACGTCGAAAAGATGCGAAAATCGACAGCTTCGAAGAAACCAAGCTTCTAAACTTTTTTAGTGTGACGGGAATCAACTTCCAAAACATAGCTTCGAATGATGCCATGATTTCTGACAAACTCAATAAAATGGTAGCCGCAGGTTGGGAACTCGAGTTTGTAGTGAGCGGGGTTGAATCAGACGGTGGAAATGGAGATGGTCAAGGAATCTACATCACCCGGTTTATTTTCAAGCGCGACATATAGCCTTGTAAAGCAAAAACTCCGCCAGTCGGCGGAGCTTTTTGTTTTATTTCTTCTCTTCTGGTTTGACGCGGATCCATACATCTCTGGATATTCCAAAAGTGATATCTCGCCATTCGTTTAAGGCATTTGCCCATGATCCAGGGCCGAACATTTCGTCGTATTCTTCTCCCATATCCCAATCTTCTTTGTCAAACTCAGCCCAGTTGTCCATGTTCCAATTAAGAGCTACTTGACGCGGTTCATCAGATGATGCGAAATTATTGTTCCACAACTCAATATCTTCATCCGGATGATTGGTTTTATAGATTTCGAGAATTTTCTCCATAAAGGCTTTAAATCGGTAGTACTGACCTTCTTCAATCCCCATTCCCCAGGACATAAACATGTCAGTGGGTTCACCTGGAACCGACATTTTCTCATTTAAAGTCCAGTACTCCGTAACCCCGTATTCTTCTATATACTTTGCTACGTTCTCGCTCCAGTCCTTTGCATGATCTCCTAAGCCTGGAGAGTTATCTATATCGGAAAAAGTAAGCGGCCCCATTGTCCAAACAAACCACCCTGCATCGGCTCCAGCCGCGATACGCCAAAGCGAAGAGTTATACGGCGCTTCGGCGTGGAACTTTTTATTATGGGCATGAACTGCTTTTACAAACTCATGCTCCATACCTATTTTAGGCTGCATGTAAGAAAGCTCTACCATGACATATTTTGAACTGTCTTCTTGGCAAAGCATGACCATTGGAATGAGCATTCCAATGATGGAAATCATTATTCTTTTCATTTGGTTAAGGTTTTGGTTGACTTTCAATATACGTATAATATTGACGTTGTGCACCTTACTAAACAACATCATTTTTGCACCAGGACAAAGAGCTGGCTCAATTCTTGTAAATTCAACCCTGATGAAACTGGCTATCCTTGTCGCTATACTCTTCGTTTCTCCTGTTTCTTGGGCGCAAACTGATTTGGAATTGAGAAAAAAACGAGAAGCTCAAGAATTTTGGGATCATTTCTCCAGAGAAATGGAAAACCCGAGTCAGATTACAAAACTGGATTGCCGACGAGCCGACAAAATTGATAGCCTGCTTACACTCATCCCGAGATTGCGCAACCTTGAGTGGCTTAATTTGTGGGGACTAGGGCTCGACTCCATTCCTGATTTCTTCGACAGCATTCCCAAACTGACTTGGTTTGATGCCGGAAAGAATCAGCTCAAAGAGCTTCCTCCATCCTTCAACCGTCTAACTCAACTTTCAGAAGTAGGGCTATATTCGAATCAGCTACAAAGTATTCCTGAAGTCCTGCTTAAATCTGAGTTGACATCCTTACAAATACAGGGGAACGCAATTGGCGGGGAGTTTGTTTGCAGTCCAAAATGGACCGAAATGACCTACCTCAATATTGGCCACAATAATTTCGATCATATTGAAGGTCTGAACTACCTCCGAAAAATAGAAATCCTATCATTGCGATCTAATCGATTTAAAGAGTTTCCGGACGCCTTTCAGAGATGTCGCCGACTCACCACTGTCTATCTAGATTTTAATCCAGTGGCTGCTATCCCCAGAACCCTATTGAGCCGACCAAGACTTCGCTACATTCTAATTGAAGGCACGTCAATTCCTGATGAGCTGTTGATGAAGTATCACTCTCGCTATCCAAATGTGGTTCTGGACGCATGTCCTACTTGTTGATTTATCGCCAAAATCCTAAGAGAAGCTTTATTCAATGCCTATCTTCGAGGTGAATTAAAAAAATTGAAATGAAAAAACTCGTATTACTCGCTGCAGCAGTTGTAATCTCCTTGTCGAGCATGGGCCAAGATTCTTATGCAAAAACATTGAAGGAATATTTCAAAGCATCTGGTCAGCAAGAAACTTTTAATAGTGTGATAGACCAAGTAATTGGCATGTACAAACAGCAAATGCCAAATGTAGATGCGGCTAGCTGGGATATGATGGCAGATGAATTCAAAGGGTCTTCGATGGACGAATTGAGCGTAATGCTCGCCGACGTTTACAAGAAGCACCTTTCTGAGAAAGAATTGAAGCAAATCATTGAATTCTACGGATCTGAAGTCGGTCAAAAACTGGCCGCTGAAACACCTGCTATCACAAGTGAATCGATGACTGTAGGTCAGGCATGGGGGATGCAGATTGGGCAGAAGATCGCCCAGAAAGCCCAACAAGCTTCAGGACAATAATTGACCTTTTTAAATCGAAGACCTTGACTAGAGCAAGGTCTTCGATTTTTATTTCTTCTTACGGGCGCTACTTCCAGTCGCCCTCTTCGAGCTCAAATAGCTCACCTACTTCCACTTCAAAAATCTTAGCCAACTTAAGCGCCAGAACCGTGGAAGGCACGTACTTTCCAAGTTCCATCGCATTAATAGTTTGCCTACTCACCTGCGCCAGTTCGGCCAACTTTCCTTGAGTGAGATTCTTTCGAGCGCGTTCTACTTTGATGTTATTCTTCACGGCCTATCGCTTTGCGCAGCTTCCAGAGCTGGTAATTAAAACGGCCTATGAAAAAGACCAGAACGGTAAACATATTAAACAGCATCACGAAGTAGAAGGAAATATCGTAGACAAATAGCATGGCGAAAAGAAGAATTCCATAATTCCAATAAATGGCCCAAACCAAAGAGTCAAGGCGGAGTTTGGAAATGAACTCATCTTCATCCTTTTCCTTTGAAAACGCTACGAGCAATGAGCCTACGATCATGGCTGCCCCAAGTATTTCATCGAAAATATTGTTCTCAATAAAACCAAGGAACTTGCTTTCTCCCAATATCTCATTGACGAAAATTGCCGGTACTTGTACCGTCAAGAACTCTAGGTTCCACTCGAAAACGATTTCGAACAAACCCATAATAAAGGTTGGAATAAATATGGCCCAGCCTATTTTTTTGAATCCTGCGGGGAATAAATAACTGCTTTTCATACCTAAACATTTTAGTCAAAGGTATGATATTTTTTACTTTGTGTAATGTTTACTTTACATTTTGTAATGTTAATGCGTCATTTTATTGGCGATACTGGGTGTTCCATGACAATAAAATCAACGAGTTTGGCAGCTAAATTCGCCGTAATCGAATCGCGGTCAAGAGTGGGATTTAGCTCTGCTAGATCGCAGGAAACTACCTTCTTGCTACTGAGAATAGCTCGCAACATTTTGAACACGAAGTAAGGTGTGAACCCGAGCGGTGAAGGTGCGCTAACCCCCGGCGCGTATGCTGAAGAAAAACCGTCCATATCGATGGTGATATATACCCAGTCTTGTTTATCGATAAAGGCATCAAGTTTTGCTTTCAAGACACCAAACTCGGGATTGGACGACTCGCATTCAAAATTTACGGCATAGTCGATATCAGGTGACTCTGCTATTTGAAAAAGCTCTTTGGTATTAGCCTGCCTTTGAATGCCAACCGCGAAATACGAAACATCGATATTCCCATCCTGATTTTCAGCAAAAATTTGCGAAAATGGGGTGCCTGAATTCGTATTCTCTTCAACTGGGCGCAGGTCGAAGTGCGCATCAAAATTGATGATTCCCACTCGCTTTGCTTCTCCTTTCGCGAATCTCTTGATGCCGTTAAAATGCCCATAAGCCATGTCGTGCCCACCGCCAAGTACGATTGGAAAAACCCCAGCATCGAGGAGCCGACATACTTTATCTGCCAGCATTTCCTGAGCCAATTCCATGGCATGTCTAAGACAAACCACATCGCCTGTATCAACTATCCTTCTACCATCAAAATGAATTGGGTGTTTTGCGAGCCTTTCGCGAATAGAAGTAGGCCCTTGGGCTGCACCTATCCGTCCTAAGTTTCTGCGCACACCTTCATCGCAGGCGTAGCCTAACAAGGCCATATCTGCATCCAAAGTTTCCGACTCCAAATTGACTATTTTAATCTCTTGATGCCAGTACTGGTTTCCCTTGTCGGGATTTGAAGGCCGACCCACCCATTGGTCATGCGTTGCGGGCATGTATACTGCTTTTTCCATTCCTTGCTGATTTCCCCGCAAAAATAGTCGATTGTCGTATTCTACTACTCGGTTGGTTAAATCCTCTTACATTTAAATATCATTTCTGCGAAGCACATATTTCTGCATTTAGGTGGGAACGCAATCCTGAAGAATGTTTCGTTCGATCTTGCTGAGGGCAAAACCTTGTGCGTAGTGGGCAGCAGCGGGAGTGGAAAATCATCCCTTCTGAAAACCATCAACGGGCTCTACCCATTTGAAGGAGAGCTTCTCATAAATGACCGTAGGCTTAGCGATGTTTCTGGCGAAGAATGGCGAAGGGACATGGGCTTTGTACTACAGCATTCAGCCTTGTTTCCGCACTGGACCGTGGAGCGAAACATAAGCCTTGTGCCAAGATTAAAGAAGTGGTCCAAAAAAGATATTTCTTTTCGGGTTGAGGAAGTTCTAGACCTAGTACGCCTACCCTATCGCGATTTTGCAAGGAGATTGCCGAGCCAATTGAGTGGTGGCCAACAGCAGCGCGTTAGTATCGGTCGCGCATTGGCAGCCGATCCTGCTGTGGTTCTGTTTGATGAACCATTTAGCGCACTTGACCCCATCACTAGAAAGTCGCTTCAAGAGGAAGTGCTAGCGCTCAAAAAAGAGTTGAACAAAACCTTTGTTTTTGTGACGCATGACATTGGCGAAGCTTTTATGCTGGGAGACGAAATAGCCGTGATGCAAGGTGGATCCATCATCCAAAAAGGTAGTCCACAAGAAATAAAGAAGAGCCCGGCCAACGAGTATGTCAAAAGCCTGATTTATGAAGCGCACTCTTAGTTTCATCCTGCTATTCATGGCATTTGGGCTAGGTCAAGCTCAGGTAAGAATCGGTGCAAAAAACTTTCCAGAATCGCATATCCTGGCCGAGATACTCGCTCAAGCCATTGAGTCGGAAACCGGCCAAACAGTAGAAAGAAGATTTGGCCTTGGTGGCACGTTAATTTGCTATGAAGCACTCCGCACAGGAGAGATAGATATGTATCCAGAATATACGGGTACCATTTCGCAGGCAATATTGAAATCTGATAAGACTCACATGAGTATCTCCGAGCTTACTCAGGCTTTAGATAAGCAAGAATTGGAAATAGGCCCCAAACTCGGGTTCAACAACACATACGTTATAGCAGCTCGCCAAGAACTCAATCTGAAACGCATCTCAGATCTCACTGAGCGCATCGACTTGAAGCTAGGGTTCTCAAATGAATTCATCAACCGTCAGGATGGATATCGGCAGCTGGCCGAGTACTATAAATTCCGATTTGAAGAACCAAAAGGGATTGAACACGGCTTAGCCTACCGTGCACTCGAGCTTGGAGAGATTGATATTACAGATGCCTACAGCACCGACGGAAAATTGGCTAAATCCGACTTCCAATTGCTGGAAGATGATCTGCACTTTTTCCCCGAATATCAAGCGGTTCCTTTCTACAGACGTGACTTACTCAGAAAAAGTGCAGAAGTAGAAAGTGTGCTGATGAAACTAGACGGTGTACTGACCGATGAAGCCATGAGGGCATTGAACTATCAATACGAAGTAGATGGGGTAGAGCCTGCTTTGATTGCAAGTCAGTTCCTTTCGGACCTTGGGTTCGCCCAAAATCTGAAAATCGAATCAAATGTCAATCCTATACTGAGACAAACAAGAGAGCATCTTCAACTCACCCTACTCGCTACCCTGATGGCCATTTTTGTCAGCGTTCCTTTGGGTCTTTGGATAAACTTCAAACCAAATATAGCTGGAGCGGTAATGGCCGCGGTTTCCACTATTCAGACTATTCCCAGCCTAGCTCTGCTCGGGTTTATGATACCACTCTTTGGAATAGGCTTCTGGCCTGCACTGATTGCCCTCTTTCTCTACGGACTGCTTCCGATTGTCAGGAACACCTATACCGGCTTGATCGAAACTGATCCCATTTTGGTGGAAGCGGCCACCGCAATGGGAATGAGCCGAGCGCAGATTATAAATCAACTCAGGTTGCCCTTAGCCTATCCACATATCATCTCGGGTATACGGACTTCCCTGACCATCAACATAGGCACGGCCACTTTGGCTGCTTTTATCGGAGCTGGCGGATTGGGTGAATCAATTATCACTGGTATTACACTCAACAACCACGAGATGATTCTACAAGGCGCCATTCCCGCCGCCTTGCTTGCCATTTTCGCGGATTTGGGAATTCGAGTGATCGAGCGCAAAATCAGGCCGAAAACCAGCTAAGGCCATACATCAACATAAGATGACTCTACCAATAGGATCATGGCGAACACAACGAGAACTACCCAGATGATGACGAGCGCATCGGGTGATTTTTTGAGCAAGGATTAATTTTTGGAAAAATCGAAAAAAAATGGCTCAACCATTAGCTAATAAAGGATATAACGGATATTTAGCCCAAACCCTTCAGGGATAAACCAGCGCTCACCTACAAACTCAAACGATGGGATATAATCAACCGATGCGGCAAATGGAATATTCGAAAATCGATACTCAAGTCCGCCTATTATATCGATGCCCAGGTTTATTTGGATTGACTCATTGGTTCCTTCAGCCGGGTTGATTACGTTGTTTCTCCCGTGGAGTCCAAGGTGAATTCCCCCGCCGGCATAAGCGTTAAAATTCTCACCGAGGTTTATATCCACTTCCTGCTCCAGCAGCCCGGTTACTGACGCGCCACCCCATCTGACGGCAAAGATCCCTTCTCCGTAAAGGCCTTCCTTCAGCTGATGCCGATAGTTTAAAAGACCACCGTACGACAAGCGGCCACCAACTGCGGATTTATATGCTTGGGCGCACAAATTTGAGCCAAAAAAGAAAGCCATGACCAAGATGGCCATGGCTTTTATCAAATAGGCTTTATTAGAGTGTCCCTCTAAGTTCTTGTTCTCTTTCAATAGATTCAAATAGGGCTTTGAAGTTACCTTTTCCGAAGCTTTGAGCGCCTTTTCTTTGAATAATCTCAAAGAACATCGTCGGGCGGTCGAGCACGGGTTTGGTAAATATTTGAAGCAAGTAGCCTTCATCATCGCGATCAATTAAGATTCCGAGTTCCTTTAACGGCTCAAGGTCTTCATCTATTTCACCAACTCTATCCAAAACGGTTTCGTAATATGTACTTGGCACGTAAAGGAACTCGACACCACGACTTTGCAGCGCGGTTACCGTTTCGATAATATTGTCGGTAGCCACAGCGATGTGCTGAACCCCAGCCCCTTCATAAAAGTCGATGTATTCTTCGATCTGAGATTTCTTGCGCCCCTCGGCTGGCTCGTTGATTGGAAATTTGATTCGTCCGTTTCCATTGCTCATAACCTTACTCATAAGAGCTGTGTACTCGGTCGAAATATCTTTATCGTCGAAGGAAATAATCTGAGCAAAGCCCATCACTTTGGCGTAAAAATCAACCCATTTGTTCATTTCACCCCATCCAACATTTCCTACCATGTGGTCGATATACTTCAGACCTACTGGCTCTGGGTTGTAATCGCTCTTCCATTCTTTAAATCCTGGGAGGAATGTTCCATTGTAGTTTTTGCGCTCGACAAAAATGTGAATCGTTTCACCATAGGTGTGAATTCCTGACTGAATCACGTGACCATTTTCATCTTCCGATTTAGTTGGCTCCATAAAAGACTCTGCCCCGCGCTTGGTGGTTTCTTCCCAGGCTTTCGTGGCATCATCTACCCAAAGTGCAACTACTTTCACACCATCTCCGTGCTTTACAATATGCTCATTAATAGGGCTCTCTGCTCTCAACGGGCTCGATAAGACCAATCTAATTTTATCTTGTTGCAAGACGTAACTCACTTTGTCTTTGTTACCAGTTTCCAGACCAGA
The DNA here is from genome assembly GCA_030427905.1 of Bacteroidia bacterium. GTDB lineage: Bacteria > Bacteroidota > Bacteroidia > Flavobacteriales_D > Cryomorphaceae > CBDDKU01. Next base: position 652,606 of record JAUICL010000001.1, on the reverse strand, counting down.
ATAAGCTACTGATTGAAATCCAAATGCCGTTTTGTAGAAGTGAGCAGCTTGCTTTGCATTACCTACGTATAGCTCAACGTAATCGGTTCCTAAAAGCGGGAGAAAATCCTGGGCTTCGGGAACAATTTTTTCCAAATTTAAAGTATCAGAAGTGCTTGCAGTCATAGTCATAAATCTTTCCGTAAAGATACAAAAATGAGCTAGGATTTGCGGGCATTCTTACTTCCCTCTGCGTTCCTGCATCATGGCTTTAACACTAATTGGAGAATGATTTGACCCTAGAGTGAATTACCGAAGGAAGGAAAATCATATTTTCGCTTAAAATCTAAACAGTATGAAACAACCTTTACTTTTTTTGGCAGCCATTGCACTCTGCATGTCTGCAACAGCTCAGTACGAGCTTACTTACTTCAACGAAGCCTACGCCCAATTTGGCGATGGAACGATTATTGAAGGGGATGATTTTGATGATGGAATTTGGGATGATCCCGAGTTTCAGGTGGATCTTGGCTTTGATTATATGCTTGGTGAAGAAGCCTATTCGAGCATGTTTCAAATTGGTCTAGGTGCCGAATTTGTTCTTTTCAACTCCAACACGAATGCTGGTTTTGGTTACGGAAGCGATTTGATTGACGGAGAAGCCCTTGATGGTGGCGATCCATCTATCATCCGTTACAAAACAGAAGGAGATGTTGGAAATCGAATTTTTAAAATTCAATACGAGAATGCCGCCTTCTACAACGAAGTGTTTTCTTTCGACGGAGGAGATGGAAGCGCTGACCAGCGCATCAACTTCCAAATTTGGCTTTATGAGTCCGACGGTGCTATGGAGTTTCGATTTGGATCAAACTCAATCACTACACCCCAAGTACTTCACGATGGCAGCCTAGGACCGTTTATTTTGTTCGTGACTGGAATCAACATTATCGATGATTCATTCGAGTACGGTCGATACCTGAGTGGGGATCCGGCGGCACCAGATTTCACCGTTTTGGATGAAAACACCCAGCCAAATGTTATATCAGGCGATCCGGCCGATGGACAGGTATACCGCATAGCTCCAAGCACGAGTAGCGTAGATGAAATGCCTGAGTCAACAGCACTGTTATACCCAACTATTACGCGCGATTTTATCCGTGTCGATTTTGATCTCGCTCAAACCAATTACCACGTTTTCGATATCACCGGGAAGGTGGTGGCTGAAGGGCAAATATCACCAAACCAACAGCTGGATGTACAAGACCTAAACAGTGGCGTGTATATGATCCAACTTGATGGAATCAACCGCACATTTAAGTTTGTGAAGGAGTAGTCTTAAAAAAAACTCATCGTATAAAAAAGGCTTGTCTCTACTGACAAGCCTTTTTTTAATGCTCTAATGGCCAAACCTACTCCAACCAAGACTTCCAATACGTATCATCGGCAATATCGAGGGCTTGCTGCGTCACTTTTAGTGGCTTGAATGTATCGACCATAACTGCTAACTCTTCAGTCTCTGTCTCTCCAATGCTGCGCTCTGCAGCCCCCGGGTGTGGCCCATGTGGAATACCCGCTGGGTGAAGTGAGATATGCCCAGCTTCAATATCGTTTCGGCTCATAAAATCACCGTCTACGTAGTAAAGCACTTCGTCTGAGTCAATATTGCTGTGGTTATAAGGCGCCGGTACCGATTTCGGGTGGTAATCGTAGAGTCTAGGACAGAACGAACAGATCACGAATCCAGCAGTTTCAAATGTCTGGTGAATAGGCGGTGGCATGTGCACCCGCCCTGTAATCGGCTCGAAATCGTGAATAGAAAAAGCGTATGGATAGTTGTACCCATCCCATCCTACTACGTCGAATGGATGAGAAGCATAGGTAAACTGGTGGAGAAGGTTCTCCTTTCTGATTTTGATTAAGAAATCTCCTTTCTCATCTACCGGCGACAAATCTTTGGGACGACGGATATCTCGCTCGCAATAAGGTGAGTGCTCGAGCAATTGCCCAAAATAATTGCGGTATCGCTTGGGCGTATAAACTGGACTGAAGGATTGAACAACAAATAGGCGGTTTTCTTCTGTTTCAAACTCCATTTGATAGATCATTCCACGTGGAATAACAAGGTAATCGCCATAAGAAAAATCCAAGTTTCCGAGAAAGGATTTAAACGTTCCCTTTCCCTTGTGTACGAAGATCACTTCATCTGCATCGGCGTTTTTGTAGAAATAATCTGTCATGGATTTTTTCGGCGCTGCCAACTCGATGTAGCAGTCGGAGTTGACCAGAATCGGCACACGGCTTTCCAAAAAGTCATCTGTCGGTTTCACCTGAAACCCTTTCAATCGAAGGGATTTCAAATTCTTTTCTACTGCGATTTGCGGGCTCACATCTACGGGCTCGCCCATGGCCTTCACCATCGTTGGGCGGTGAATGTGATACAGTAGCGACGACATCCCATCAAAACCAATCGTTCCAAATAGCTGTTCGTAATACATTCCGCCACCCGGCTTTTCTGGAATGGTGTGACGCTTGTGTGGAATATTTCCTAATTGATGATAAATGGGCATAACGACTTATCTTTTTGTTGGAAAGCAAAGATATTAAATCAAAGGCCTCTACCCCTGCTGAACTTCGTCGATTTTTCTAAATCAAATCTCAATCTATTCGTAAATTTGCCATCCCTAATTCTTTAAGATTATGTCTCAGAATATATTGGTGATTGGCGCTGCAGGACAAATAGGAACTGAGCTCGTACAGGAACTTCGAAAAATGTATGGCACCGACAAGGTTGTCGCATCTGATTTGGCCGAAAGGCCGACAAATGCATTGGCGGATGGCCCATACGAACAAATTGATGTGCTCGATGCCAAAGGACTATTCGACATTGTCAAAAAGTATGCGATCGATGAAGTGTATCATTTAGCGGCTCTACTATCTGCCACTGCCGAAATGAAACCAGCCTTGGGTTGGAACCTGAACATGAATGGTCTTTCGAATGTGATCGAGCTAGCTCGCGACGGTCATATCAGAAAAATATTTTGGCCGAGTTCTATCGCCGTATTCGGACCACATACTCCCAAAGACATGACCCCGCAGCGCACCGTTATGGAGCCTACCACGGTGTACGGTATCACCAAGGTGGCGGGTGAAAGTTGGTGTGAGTACTACAACCGTCGGTACAACGTAGATGTAAGAAGTGTGCGCTTTCCTGGAATCATTGGGTACAAGAGTGCTCCAGGTGGTGGTACGACCGATTACGCAGTTCATATCTTTCACGAAGCCATTGCACATGGAAAATACGAGTGTTTTCTCAATGAAAACGCCGAATTGCCAATGATGTACATGCCAGATGCCATCAAGGCAACGCTCAATTTGATGCACGCCCCAGCAGATCAAGTGAAGGTGCGAACGAGCTACAACATTGCCGGAGCATCATTCACCCCGGCCATTCTCGCGGAAGAAATCCGCAAGCATATCCCTGATTTTAAAATCACTTACAAACCCGACTACCGCGATTCTATTGCCGCTTCATGGCCAAGTAGCATCGACGACTCTATGGCTCGCAGCGATTGGGGATGGCAACCAGATTTCAACTTAGAGCGCATGGTTGAAGACATGTTGGTGAACCTTCGAGAACCAACAGTCTAAAAAACTGTAACCTTCTCAAAACACTTTCGTAGTTAAGGGAGCTAAAACTCATACCGATGAAGCTCCTTATTCACATATCCGTATTGTTCATCGCCCTATTTGGGGTAGAACTTCAAGCAAGTGGTCCCGACATTCACATGGCGGGAAGCAAGATCAACTTTACCGACTCGAGTGGCCTGAGACAGGGCTACTGGCAGATTACTGGCGATATTTCTATTGAAGAAGGATATCGAAAAAACCAAGTGATCGAAGAAGGCGAGTACATCAATAACAAACGTGAAGGACTTTGGAAAAAATACTATCCAACGGGGTCGTTGAGAAGTGAGATCAACTACGCAGACAATCACCCCTACGGAGAATACAAAACCTACTACCCAGAAGGGAATGTAGAAGAAGAAGGAACCTGGCTTTCGAACCGGAATATTGGAACTTTTAAGCGATACCACGACAATGGAAAAGTCGCTCAAGAATTTAATTTCAATACGGCTGGTAAACGAGAAGGTGAACAGACCTACTACTACCCAAACGGAGTATGCCAAATGAAAGTGGAACTAGACAACGGCGTAGTTCACGGTTTATACAAAACATTCTATCCAGATGGTTCTCCGATGGAAGAAATGAGAATGACAAATGGCGTGATTGAAGAAGGAAGCCTGGTGGCCTATAAACCCAAAAGGAAAATCAAGTCGGAGGTAGAAATGCCCACCCTTCCACGAACTGAGACTAAGCCTAATACAACGGACAAGCCTAACCTTGCCGCATTCAAGGAAAGCGGTTTCAACACGCTTTACAACCGCGATAAACAAGTGACTCAGGTAGGTGAATTTCAAGATGGCCGTCTCTGGAATGGAAAATGGTACCGATACAATGAGAACGGAATTCTTAAGCGTGTTGAAGTTTACAAGAACGGTCGTTTCATCGGCTATGGAATCATTGAAGATTCAAACAATTAAACATACATTTGAACCACTGTTGCAACTACTTTAATCTCCCCTAATGAGCAGTCAACTTAAACTCTACAATACTCTTACCAGAGAAAAGGAAATTTTCCAACCGTTGAACCCACCACACGTGGGTTTATACGTTTGTGGCCCGACCGTATATAGCGATGTGCATCTCGGAAACGTGCGCTCATTTCTAAGTTTCGACATCGTATTCCGCTACCTTACCTACCTAGATTACAAGGTGCGGTATGTCCGAAACATCACTGATGTAGGTCACTTGGTAGATGATGCCGACGAGGGAGAAGATAAAATTGCAAAGAAAGCCCGTCTAGAAGCTTTGGAGCCAATGGAAGTGGTTCAAAAGTACACCAATGGGTTTCACGATGTGATGCGCATTTTCAACATTCTACCACCTTCTATTGAGCCCACTGCAACGGGTCATATCATCGAACAGATCGAGATGGTTAAAAAAATCATCGACAACGGTTTGGCTTATGAAGTAGATGGATCTGTTTATTTCGATGTGCGGAAGTACGCCGAAAAACACAATTACGGTAGCCTGTCGGGTAGGAATATTGATGACTTGAGATCCAACACAAGAACCCTTGATGGGCAAGACCAGAAGAGAGACCCGCTAGACTTTGCCATTTGGAAAAAGGCTGAAGGTGGACACATCATGCACTGGCCATCGCCGTGGGGTCAAGGGTTTCCAGGGTGGCACCTTGAATGCTCAGCCATGAGCACAAAATACCTCGGAAAGGAATTTGATATTCATGGAGGTGGAATGGATTTGAAGTTCCCACACCACGAATGTGAAATAGCCCAAAACCAAGGAGCTAATGAAAAAGGTGGCCCGCGTTACTGGATGCATGGAAACATGCTCACAGTAGAAGGTCGCAAAATGGCCAAATCAGAAGGAAATGGTTTTACTCCAGAAGAGCTAATCACTGGAAATCACAAACTCTTGGAGCAGGGATATAGCCCGATGACTGTGCGCTTCTTTATGCTGCAGTGTCACTATGCTAGCACGCTCGACTTTTCGAACGATGCACTGCGCGCTGCCGAAAAAGGATACAAGCGTCTTTCTGATGGAATCAAGACGTTGGAATCGCTCCAACCCGCTGAAACTTCATCAGTAGATGTGGACGCCTTGAAGAAATCTTGCGTTGAATCGATGAATGATGACTTCAACACACCCATCTTGATTTCGAAACTCTTTGATGGGGTCAAAATGATCAATCTGATCAAAGCTGGCACGGAAAAAATTAGCGCGGATGACCTCGAAAAACTCAAGCGCACCATGCACGATTTCACCTTCGATGTACTCGGATTTAAAATGGAAGAAGAAGGAAGTAGCGAAGGCGGAAACTTGACAGAGAGTTTGATTGAATTGGCTATCAATCTTCGCAAAGGTGCGAAGCTGAGTAAAGACTTCTCGACGGCAGACCAAATTCGAAATGAACTTTCGGCTATGGGAATTGTACTCAAAGACAGTCCCGAAGGAACTTCTTTCGAAATAGGTTGATTCACGTACCAGATTGCTCTAGGCATTGACTATATTCGGTAGCCAAACCGAAGTCAATGGCACAAGAACGTCCAACCCTATACTTACTCGATGCATACGCCCTGATTTTCAGAGCGTACTACGCATTTATCCGTAATCCAAGAGTTAATTCAAAAGGCATGAATACTTCTGCCATTTTTGGATTTACCCTGGCACTAACTGATGTAATCAACAAACACAACCCTTCGCACATTGCGGTTGGATTTGATCTGCCTGGGGGAAACGTGCGAAATGAAGTCTTTCCCGAGTACAAAGCAAACCGAGATGAAACTCCCGACGACATCCGAATCGCCGTGCCGTTTATCCGACAGATCATTGAAGCTTTCAATATTCCGATCGTGGAGATGGAAGGATACGAAGCCGATGATGTGATCGGAACGATCGCAAAGAAAGCGGAGAAAGAGGGATTCGATGTGTTTATGGTGACACCAGATAAGGATTACGGCCAGCTTGTATCCGAACATATCAAGATGTTGAAGCCAGCTCGGAGTGGTGGCTCTGCTGAATTGATGGGGCCAAAAGAAGTCTGCGAAAAGTTCGGTATCCAGCGCGTAGATCAAGTTATCGACATGCTTGGACTCTGGGGTGATTCGGTCGATAATATCCCGGGAATACCTGGAATTGGTGAGAAAACAGCCCAAAAACTCCTAGCCCAGTACGATTCTGTGGAAGGTCTCATCGCGCATGCCGATGAACTGAAGGGAAAAATGAAGGAGAAGGTTATTGAATTTGCTGATCAAGGAATTCTCTCGAAGAAACTTGCCACTATCATTACCGACGTACCTGTAGAATTTGATGCTGAAGTGTATCAAATTGAAGAACCCAATAAGGAAATGCTCAAGGAGCTCTTTACGGAACTCGAATTTAAAACGTTAGCGTCTAGGGTACTTGGTGAGCAGATAACAGTGAGTAGTGGCGAACAGATGGATCTATTCTCTGCCGGTGCTGAATCTGCTGCATCTTCAGAAAGTGAGCCTTCACAGCTCGTTTTCGACCCATCCAAGGCGAATTACAAACTCATCGAAACAAAAGACAAGCGAGCCACCTTGATCAGAGATATGCTAAAGCAAAAATCCGTTTGCTTTGATACAGAAACCACTTCTGTAGATGCGCATAGCGCTGAGCTTGTAGGCATGTCTTTTTCGTGGAAGGCCGGAGAAGCCTACTACATCCCGCTTCCCGAGAATCAAAACGCCGTTTCATTTATACTGAACGAATTCAAACCGTTTTTTGAATCAGAATCTATCGAGAAAATTGGGCATAACCTGAAGTACGATGTCACTGTGTTGCATTGGAGCGGCATCGATGTGAAAGGCCCGATGTTCGACACCATGTTAGCCCACTACCTCATCCAACCCGATTTAAAACACGGAATGGATGACTTGGCGGGCATCTATCTCGGCTACCAGCCTATTAGCATCGAAACGCTGATAGGCAAAAAGGGAAAGAACCAAAAAAGCATGCGTGACGTGCCTGTTGAAGAAGTGGTAAACTACGCATCTGAAGATGCCGATATCACGCTTCAACTCTACCATATTTTCAAGAAAGAGATTGAGAAAGATGAAGGTCTCAAAAAGCTTTTTTACGATGTAGAAATGCCACTGATGCCGGTTTTGGCTAGGATGGAATATGCTGGAGTAAACATCGATCGATCAGCGCTTGAACTGATTTCTAAAGAATTAGGTGAAGCTTCTGAACAAGAAATGAAGGACATTTTTGAGCTAGCAGGTCATGAGTTCAATATTGCCAGTCCGAAGCAGCTTGGAGTCGTTCTTTTTGATGAGCTCAAGATTTCTGACAAACCCAAAAAGACGAAATCGGGTCAGTACGCCACAAACGAAGAAACCTTGCTTCGGTTGGAAAATGATCACCCCATCGTAGGGAAAATACTAGAGTACAGACAAGTCAACAAGTTGAAAAGCACCTATGTGGATGCGCTTCCCGAACTAATCAACCCTCGCGACAACCGCATTCACACCACCTATATGCAGGCTGTAGCGGCCACAGGCCGATTGAGTTCACAAAACCCGAATCTTCAAAATATCCCGATCAGAACTGAACGTGGAAAAAAGGTAAGAATGGCCTTTATCGCATCAGATGCCGACCACACGATTCTGGCAGCTGACTACTCCCAGATTGAGCTCCGCCTTATTGCCAATATGAGCGGTGATGAAGCCATGCTCGAAGCCTTTAACAAGGGTGAAGACATTCACGCAGCAACGGCCGCCAAAGTGTTCGATGTACCTTTGGATGAAGTAACCCGAGAAATGCGTTCAAAAGCGAAGGTGGTCAACTTCGGAATCATTTACGGCATCTCGGCATTCGGATTATCTCAGCGCATCCAGACATCGCGTACCGAGGCAGCCGAACTGATTGAAAACTATTTCTCAAAGTACCCCGGCATCAAAGCTTATATGGATGGAAGTATCGAGTTTGCTCGTGAAAAAGGCTATGTTGAAACCATTCTCAAGAGGCGTAGATACCTGAAAGATATTAATAGCGGCAACGGTACTGTACGCGGGTTTGCAGAGCGAAACGCTATCAACGCCCCTATCCAAGGAAGTGCAGCTGATATGATAAAGCTGGCCATGATTCGGGTTGATGAAGAGTTTCAGAAGAGAGGATTTAAGTCAAAAATGATCCTTCAAGTACATGATGAACTCGTATTCGACGCTCTCAACTCCGAACTCGATGATATTAAGCCAATTATCGAAAATGAGATGAAAAATGCCATTTCAGACTTAAAGGTTCCGATCAAGGTGGACATGGATCAGGGTGTAAATTGGTTGGAAGCCCATTAAATACTGAGAGAATAGCGCAACCTTTTCGCCTAGAACGAAGTATATGTGTAAACATTCACCTGTTGATTGATACCTAAAGTGATCAGTTGGTAGAAGGAATGTGCTTTTAAATTTGTTTAGAAACCATAGAAACTAGGATGAATCTTAAGAAACGAAACCTTGCGGGAGTGTTAGTAATGAGCAGTGCGCTGATGCTCTGGAGTTGTGGGGATGCCCCGCAAGCCGACGAAGCCATTACTCAAAGTGAAGTTGAAGTAGCGGAAGTTCCGCAGGAAACAGAAGAAAATGTCTCGAAAGTAAAAGACATTTTTTACGCCGTACCATCGACCATGGAGATGGCTTCAATCCTGAAAAAAACCGGTGCGACTTATGACATGTCACTTTTGAATGATGTGAAAAGAGTCAATGATTACTCGAGCGCGGCAAAACAAGCGCTAAACCTAGGTGTATATGGTGCTGATTTGAGCTATGCGAGTATATTCAATCAAAACCAAGAGTCAATCATCTACCTTTCTTGTACAAAGAAGCTTGCCGACAAACTCGGTGTTACAAAGGCCTTTGACGACAGCACGATTGAGCGCATGGAAGCCAATGTTGAGAATCGCGATTCGCTTCTGAGCATCGTTTCAGAGACGTACTACATCCTAGACGCTTACCTCAAAGAAAATGGAAGAGACAATATCTCGGCAATGGTAATTGCTGCAGGATGGGTAGAAGGACTTTACCTTGCTGCCACCATAGCCGCAGCCGATACAGAAGAGCCAAACGAGCAATTGATCCAGAGACTTGCCGAGCAGAAACTATCTCTCGGAAATCTTCAGAAGCTTGTTGAAGCATACAACTCTGACAACTCGCTTGACGGAATTATGGATGACTTGAGCCGTATCGAAGCAGCTTACGGAGGCGTCAATATCGAATCTGAAAAAGCCACCACATCGCAAGATGAAGATGGCGTTACGGTGATTGGCGGTGGTGTGAAGAAAGTGTCCTTGAGCCCTGAGCAGTTACAAGAGATCACTACCGTAGTTTCAGAAATTCGCAACAGCTACGTTAGCTAAATTCCCCTTGAATCATGAAGACCCTTAAAATACTTTTTATTGTTGCTGCCGTTTGCTCTATTCAAACAGCCTTTGGGCAGTGCCGAACATTTGTTAAAAACAACTGTCGCGAAGCGATGGGTGAATATGTACCTGGAGAAAACTTCAGTGCTGCCAAGCTTCTGGCTGGTGATCAGGCCGAAGTAAGAATGACATTTCACAGTGGTGAAGACTATCGACTACTCATCTGCAACCACCCGATTCTCGGCCAAGTTGAATTTCAAGTTTTGGACACTGAAGAGAATATGATATTCGACAATGTCGAAAACGATAACTCTGATCACTTTGACTTCAGAGTGGCCGGTACGCAGGAATTCATTATTCGTTTGAAAGCCCCAGATTCGAAAGACACCAGCCTGAACCCACAAGGATGTGTAGCCATTATGGTTGGGCGCAAACTAGCCGAGTAAACTGACGACTTTAATACTAAAAAAGCCCCTCGAAAGATACGAGGGGCTTTTGCTTTTCATATGGGTTGACCTAGCCTAAGGCTGGATCATTACTTTCTTAGTATGACGTCTATCTCCTAGATTGAATTCAACAAAGTACATTCCCTTTGCCAGATTCGATATGTCCGTGTAGATGGTCTTTGAAGACCCAACAAATCCCGAATAGAGCTTTTCAATTTCCCTTCCAGCAATATCTCTCAACACGATATCCATCTGATCTGTTTCTCCAAAACCGTCTATGGCAATCTGCACCACATCAGTGGCAGGGTTTGGGAAGATAGAAACACCCTCTTCAAACTGGGCATCATAGGTAGAAGTAGGGGTAGAAATATCTTCAAGATTAATGTCGTCGATATATATATTGTTTCCATTCTCAGAGATAAACTCAAAGCGCACTCTGAAGTTGTTGTTCAAGAAAACTGAAACAATATTCTCAATGCTCACTTCTGCCCATTGATCCTGGCCAGTCGGAACAAATTCACCCGAATTATTTCCCGGAACAGAGTAAAGCTCATCTTCGTCGATGGTCTTTCTCAAACTCCAGAATTCTCCGCAGTTCTTCGATATCCATACTTTGAGCACATCGTTGCTCTGCCAATTTCGACGCTGACAAGCATACTTAAAGCTCAAAGCTGCATTTTCTTCAATCCCTTCAAGCTCAAAGGTTTTACTTAGCATATACTCTACTTCTCCTTCTCCATTCTGACGTCCGTGTACATATACCGAGCGATCGCCAGTATAAGCCGCTGCGTCTGTCACTTCCCAGTCAATATTTCCGGTAGCATTTTCAGTATACCATATGGACTCTTCTTCATTCAGCACGTTATCACCTTCAAACCCTTCGAAAAATGGCAAGGCTGTTTGAGCCGTGTCGAGCACTGTAATAAACCCTTCTTCGATAACAGAAACTTCATCGTTTCCATCACTAGCAGTAAGGCTTACGGCATAGACACCCGGCTGAGTATAAACCACTGATTGCATTTCTTCTGTAGAAGTAGCGGGCTCTCCCCCACTAAAAGACCATGTTCTAGATACGACTCCATTGTAGGAATAATCTTGGAAATTGACGGTTTCTCCCACACACACTGTTTTGCGATCGACAGCAATCTCAGCGGCACAAACCTCAGGTTGGAGATCAACTCCAGTTTCCATTAAGTTTTCTTCCGTCCACAAACTACTACGCGAAGCAGTGCTACTGTTTAATGCTGCAATCATTCTATCAGCCTGCCCCAAAGTAAACATCTTAGAGCAGTATGAGTACTCCATGTAGTTTTCTACGTTGTCGAGCGAACCACAAGATTCTCCACTCAACACACAAGAAGTCCAACCGATGGTTTGAGGTGTATCAGCAACTCCATCATCTGAACTGCAATTTGATTCAAGCTCTGGTTCGTTTGTGCTTCCCCATGTGTGCGGAAGGTTGATCCAGTGCCCCACTTCGTGTGTCAAGGTGTGTGAGCGATTTGGAGAAGATGTTCCTATAGCTCCAACATAGTCTGACCGAACAACTATACCATCGATTTGCGATCCAAAGCCTCCAGCTACAGAGCTAGGGTAGCGCGTGTATCCGGCCGCGCCACTACCGATTGTTTCGCACACCCAGATATTTAGGTAGCTACTGCGATCCCATATAGGAGAAATGGCATCGTCTTTCAGATTTTCACCGCCTTCGTAGGTCAAGGTGCTTTGAGTTCTGATAATACCGTTGGTGCAATTGCCATCGGGGTCGCGCTGAGCCAGAGCAAATCTTATCCCTACATTGGCCACAAGATCTGTAAACTCAGGTCGAACGGCTCCAGCTCCAATGTTTTCAGCTGAAAAGTCTTCATTCAAAACTCGGATAGCATCTTGGACTTGTTCTGGCGTAATATTCTCAGGCCCATTGTTGTGAACGATGTGGAAAACGACAGGGATCGTATAAATCTCATCATCCTTTGCTTCGTTCGAGCTAATAAATTCACGGGTGAAGAGTTCGAGCTCCAAAGCACTCTGATCCATTTCGTGGATGTGCTCTGGGTGAGCTTCGCGAAAAGCGCGTTCCATCTCCTCGGTGTGACACTTTACGTGCAATACTTTTCCATCAGTATCTACTTCTTGACCAAAACTAAGAAGGCAAGAGAACACAAAAGCAACAGCTAATACTGAGCTTCTCATAGGCATATAGGCTTTAATACAATACTACTCCCGAACAAGCTTGCGAACGATTTGTTCGCCTGCCGACTGCATGCGTACCATGTAAACTCCCTTTGAAAGGTCGTTCAATGGAATTTGAATCAACTGTTGTCCTGTTGGTTGAAAACCGCTAAACACTTGTTTCACTACGCGGCCTGACAAGTCGAGCACGTCAATGGCAACCGCGCCAGATTCATGAAGCGTATAATCCAAACTCGCGTGATCTTGAGCAGGGTTTGGGAATAGCGTCAATCGCTCAAGGAAGGTCACACCGTCCAGCCCGAGGGTAGCGCCATCAACCAAATTAATATCATCGAGGTACAAGTTATTCCCTCTATAGCTTCTGAATTCAAACCGAACTCTAAACTCATCATTCAAGAAAACAGACACAATGTTATCTATCTCAACTTCAGTCCAATCATCCTGACTCTCTGGCACAAACTGACCTGAAACATTGCTACCAACTGTAGGTAGGTCATCCATATCAAGGGTTCTTCTCACGCTCCACTGCTCTCCACAGTTTCGCGATATCCAAACGCGCAATTGGTCATCAGAAGAACCAAGTCTTCGAGCATGCGCATACTTGAACGTCAACACAGCGTTCTCTTCTATCTCAGTCAAGTCGTAAGTTGGACTCATCAAGTACTCATAAGAGTACGAAGCGAGCGTATTACTTCTTCCGCGAACGTAGGCACTCTTCGAACCTGTGTAGGCCGCGTCGTCTGTGATTTCCCACATGATGCTATTTCCATCAGGGTTGTTGATATACCAATTGTCATCATTGTCTTCCAAATCAGCAATGGTTTCAAATCCTTCTGAGAATGGAAGATCATTTTCCCCTAAAGGAAGAACAGTTACAAAATTGGATTTGGTATGAGTTAAACTTCCATTTGCATTTCCAGCAGTAAGGACGACTTCGTAAGTACCTGGTGTATCATATGTTACTTCTGGATCAGCTGCCGAGCTTGTTGCGGGAGATCCACCTTCGAAGGTCCAAGTCCATTCGGTAATACCATTAAATGATTCATCTACAAACTCTAACGATTGTCCTTCACAGATTATAGGTTCGTTAGTGGTTGAAAAATCGACTTGGCAAACTACTTCTGGGTCGAGCACTCCTGTAAATGCCAAGTTGCTTTCTGTCCAAAGGCTACTTCTACTTCCAATACTCGAATTCAAGGCAGCAATCATTCTAGTGGATTGTCCCTCTGTAAACATGGTTGAGCACCATGAGTAGTCCATGAAATTTTGGACATTGTCAAGTGACCCACAGCTCGAAGCCGTCACATCACAATTCTGCCCATACCACTGATAACCAATGGTATTTGGAGTGTCAGAAACTCCATCATCAATATTGCAATTGCTCGATACACCAGGTGTATTACTTCCACCCCATGGGTGCTCCAAATTCAAGTAATGACCCACTTCGTGCGACAAGGTGTGTCGGTGGTAGGGTTCTGATGTCCCAATGCTACCTACATGGTTATGCTCGATCAATATACCATCCACTTGGGAAGACCAATTAGCAGGTAAGTATGCATAGGCCGCTGTTCCACCTTCAATGCTATTCACTACCCACACGTTCAAATAGCGAGCTCGGTTCCAAATTGAAGCGTCGCCATCTTTTACATTGTCGTCCGCATCTACGGTATTGATATCATAAACCCGATTGATTCCATTGGTACAATTTCCACTTGGGTCTTTTCGTGCCAATCGGAACTCCAATCCCACATCAGCAATCAAATCTTCAAATGCCGATGTCGTATTCCCTATATCCGCATTGGACTCGCTGTAATCTAGGTTAAGCATATCGATCGCGTCGTGAATCTGCTCATCAGAAATATTCTCTACCCCATTGGCATGCACTACGTGAAAAACCACAGGAATAATGATTGGATCACCATCTTTTTGGTCATTGGTAAAGTTTCTGGTAAACTCATCCAACTCTGCTCTATCAAACGCTTCTTGAATTCTTGCCTCAGGATGGGCTTCAAAATATCGTTCTTTAAACTCGTTCTTTCCACACCAGTGATCTCCTGGATGGTCATGTGAGTGGTCATGTGATTGAGAGAATCCTGTGCTCGCAACAAGGGCTGCGGCAACTAGTGTGGTGGTCAATTTGATCATAAGGTTCTATAAACTTTTCGCAGGGCGCGCTAAAATACTAAAACAGAGTCGCACATGCCAATCCTAAACGAATTGCGACTTGGACGCATCTATTACAGGTCAGCTTCTGAATACCCTATCTCGTTTTGAATAACCTGACTTCAATATTGGAAACCCAAACTAGTTTAGCGCATGCTCCAGATCGATTAATATGTCGTCGATATCTTCAATTCCTACGCTAAGCCGAATCAAACTATCGCGTATTCCCGCTTTAAGTCTTTCTTCTTTCGGAATAGAAGCATGCGTCATGGAAGCGGGATGCCCGATCAAAGATTCCACCCCTCCTAAAGATTCTGCAAGCGCAAACAACCTACAGCGAGACAGAAGGCTGTGTGCGGCCTCGGTGGTATCGTCCAACAGCGAGAATGAAACCATCCCGGTGTATCCATTCATCTGGCTTTTGGCAATATCATGTCCTGGGTGTGTCGGTAGCCCAGGATAACACACTTCTGCAACGGCCGGGTGAGATGACAGAAACTCAGCTACTTTCAATCCATTTGCACAATGACGTTCCATACGCAAATGAAGGGTTTTGACACCGCGAAGCACCAGAAAAGCATCTTGTGGTCCACAAATGGCTCCAGAGGCATTTTGTATTCGATAAATCTCTGAGGCGATTTCATCATTGGATGTTACCAAAGCTCCCATCACTACATCGCTATGACCACCGAGGTATTTCGTTACTGAGTGCATCACTACATCGGCTCCTAGCTCAAGCGGTCTTTGGACAAAAGGTGTTGCGAAGGTATTGTCTACGGCTAGAATCGCATTTGAATTTTTGACCAATTTGGCCAGCCCAGCAATATCTATGATACTCATTGTGGGATTCGTGGGAGTTTCCACCCAAACCATTTTGGTTCGCTCATTTAGGAGTTGTTCCACGTTCGAGAGATCTTGCATCGATGTGTAGTGAATCACGATTCCATACTTTGCAAAAATGGTGTTAAACAACCGGTACGACCCACCATAAAGATCACTTGTTGAAATGACTTCATCACCTGGATTTAGCATTTTCATCAAGCAGTCGATAGCTGCCAAACCACTCCCAAAACAAGCTCCGGATTTCCCACCTTCTAGTGCCGCCAGACTAGACTCTAATGCCGATCGCGTGGGGTTAGACGTTCGGGAATATTCATACCCCTTGTTCACCCCCACCCTTTCTTGCACATAGGTCGAAGTCTGATAGATTGGTGTCATAATCGCACCAGTACTGGGATCTGGTTTCACACCAGCGTGAATGGCTTTGGTTGCAAACTTCATGTTTATGGGTTTGATTCGGATGAAATGGGCTTACCCTGTTCTTCTTTGCGCTGCTTATTGCGAATTGCTGTAGACCGCAGCCATCGCGGCAGAATAAAGGCGCCAATAAAAAGGTAGGGGTAGTAGGATACTAAACGCCACAGCAAAGCTAGAGCCCCTGCTAGGCCGAGGGGAATAAACTCTTGAAGAAATCCTGAAAAGGCGAATTCCGCCACACCTGCACTGCCCGGAGTTGGGCTAATCAACATGATAACCCACATCACCAACTGACGGGCATAGATTAAGACATGGTCTCTAAACCCATCAATCAACCCGAGCTCTGGTGAGATAAAAGCCAGCATCAGCAAGTTGACCACGGCATAGCGGGCAAACCACGACACATAGGTCGCTCCTATCGACTTCACCCAATAGGCCAGCTTCTTGCCTTTCAGCTCCTTACTCGTCGTGATAATATCGTCGCCCGTTTCGATCACATTATATCTCCACCTTCTTAAAAATGGTAATCTGAAAATCTGTAAAAGCAAATACTTAAATGCTCTTGGAAAGAAGAAAATTCCAAGTAGAATGCTCGTGGTAAGTAAACAAATGAAAAAGTATCCTACCCAAAAGATTCCTTGGGTTCCAAGTTCGATACCGAAAATGGACTTTTGCATGTTTACCGGAAAAAGATCTGAAGTACCGATGAGAAACAAAACGAGCAATACCATCGTGATGTAAAACAGCTCATCGAGCAGTGCCGAAACCATGACAATAGCGGTACTCTTACCTAGTTTTATCCCTTCTCTATTCAAGATAAACATGGCCACTCCTGAACCACCTACTACACTCGGAGACAAGGCCGAAGCAAACTCCCAGAGCAAAATCACATTGAAGCTCTGACGCCAGGAAAGCTCTTTATCGGTGAGTACCCTGATGCGATACATGTAAGCTAAATCTCTGAGGGCCATTCCCACTAAAGCCATAAATAGCCAAAACGTAGTCATCCATGTCCAGTCTATCTTAGCAAGGGTATCTTTGTAGGTGATTTCTTTGTACTCGCCTTCGCAATCACTGATCAGAGCGAAATCGTCGGGATCATTAGAATCTACCACACCATTCTCGTTTCCGTCTATCCAGGTGTAGTTTCCACAATCTCCGGCGTCTACTTCATCGTACCGCGTTTCGTTGAGATTGAAATATAGCATCAAACCGGCTACCAAGAGCCCAAGGCCTATCGGAAGAGCCATTCTCCGAGGGCTTAGTTTCCTGGTGATGTCTTTTTCTTCAGCCAATCAGTTCAATTAATTCTGTAAAATTGTGAGCTATAAATCTCAAAAGTAGTTAAACATCGACGAGATGAAGACATTCTACTACCTAAAAACATGTAGTACCTGTTCTCGAATCATGAAGGAACTAAACATCGGAAAAGATGTTACCCTTCGTGAGATAAAATCCACTCCACTCTCCGCAAACGAAGTAGACCAGCTAGCAAAAAAAGCAGGCAGCTACGAAGCCCTATTTAGCAGGCGATCACAGCAGTACAAGGCCTTAGGCCTAAAAGACAAAGCGCTAACCGAAGCGGATTATCGCCACTATTTGCTCGAGCATTACTCATTTCTTAAGCGCCCTGTGCTCGAGCTGAGTGATGCCGTCTTTATCGGCAACCAAAAGACTGTTGTAGAGCAAATGAAAGATGCCATCTGATTTGGCTATTTTTGCCATTCGAAAACTCGACTATGTTGAAATCAATGACTGGCTTTGGCAAAGCCACTGGAAATTTTGCCGGCAAAAAAATTACCGTAGAAATCAAAACGCTCAACAGTAAGCAATTTGACCTTACGGTAAAATCGCCAAGCCTTTACCGCGAGAAAGAACTCGAAGTGCGTAGCTTTCTATCAGATGAGTTAAACCGGGGTAAGATCGATGCCAACATTCATGTCGATGCCTCAGAAGGCGATAAGAAAGTTTCGATCAATCAAGGTTTGGCACTTGCCTATTTGAATGAAATTGATGCCCTAAAGACAGCTTCGAACGACCGGTTGACAGGGGATACGCTTAACACAGTGCTAAACATGCCCGAAGTACTCAAGTCGGAGAGACAAGAACTCGACGCCAGTGAATGGGAAGCTGTGATGAGCTTGATCAAAGAAGCAACGACTCAGCTCAACCAGTTTAGAGACAATGAAGGCGCAAGACTTGCCGCAGACATTGAAAAGCGTATCGGCTTGATTGAGTCCTTGCGAAAAGATGTATCGGCTCTCCTTCCGGAGCGTCTGGCACAAGTGAGAGAGCGAATTGAGAAAAATATTCAAGACTTCATAAAAGAAGACCAGAGCGACAAGAACCGACTTGAGCAGGAGATCATCTACTACCTGGAAAAATTAGACATTACCGAAGAGCATATTCGTCTGGAAGGACATTGCAAATACTTCCTAGAAACCATGAAGGGAGCTGGATACGTCGGTAAGAAACTTGGATTTATTTCGCAGGAAATAGGCCGGGAGATAAACACGATGGGAGCGAAGGCCAATCACGTAGCTATCCAAAAGAAAGTGGTGCAGATGAAGGACGAGCTCGAAAAAATTAAAGAGCAAATGCTCAATATCTGCTGATGAAGAAAGCTGGGAAATGTATCATTTTTTCTGCTCCTTCAGGGGCTGGCAAAACTACTATCGTCAGATACTTACTCGGTGAGTTTCCCGAATTGTCTTTTTCCATCTCAGCCACTTCCCGACCTATCAGAGGAAAAGAAGAAGAAGGAAAAGACTACTACTTTCTCACAGCGGCACAATTTGAAGAAAAGATCAAGAAGGATGAACTGCTTGAATGGGAGGAAGTGTATCCTGGTCGGTTTTATGGAACCCTAAAATCTGAGCTAGAACGGATTTGGAGCCAAGGCCAAACGGTAATATTCGATGTAGATGTAGTAGGCGGAGCTAAGTTGAAAACCTATTTTGGTGATCAAGCGCTGGCCATTTTTGTGCAACCACCGAGCATTAAAGAGCTCGAGAACAGACTCCGAAAAAGATCCACGGAAAGTGAACATAGCCTCCGACAACGCGTTGGCAAAGCCGCTGAAGAGCTGACCTATGCCGGTGAGTTTGACAAAGTGTTGGTCAACGACAATTTGAAAACGGCTTGCCATGAAGCCAGGGATTGGGTTCGAGAATTTTTAAGCGCATGAAAAAAGTAGGACTCTACTTCGGAACCTTCAACCCCATCCATGTTGGCCACCTGATTATAGCCAATTACATGGCCGATTTCACTGAGCTCGATGAAGTATGGCTTGTCGTATCGCCCCAAAACCCGTTCAAACAAAAGAGCAGTTTACTCGCCGACTACCATCGGCTCCAACTCGCAAGAATCGGCGTTGAAGACAATCCAAAAGTAAAGGTTTCGGATATTGAGTTTCATCTAGACAAGCCTTCCTATACCGTCCACACCCTGATCCATCTCCAGGAAAAACATCCCGATATCGAGTTCGCCCTGATCATGGGAGAAGATAATCTGAGAACCCTCCACAAGTGGAAAAACCACGAAGTGATCTTGGCTAAGCACAATATATACGTGTATCCCCGGGTCCTAACCGAGCAAGAAAAAGAAGATCTTAAACTTTACCGCACTAAAGCGGCCCTTGCCAATCACCCAAGAGTAATTCGGGTAGATGCCCCTGTTATGAAACTCTCTTCGAGTTTTATTCGAAAGGCCATCAAGGAAAAGAATAACGTACGCTACCTACTCACCGAACCTGTGCATCAATACGTTAAGGAAATGCACTTTTACGAGAAGTAATTTGGCACAGGAATTGTCTTGGACTCATCGAACCTAAACTTTATTAAGATGAAACTAGACAACACCTACAAGCAACTCTCTCAGCAAGCCAGAAATTTGATGAAGCAAGGACAAGTTCAGGCTTACCTGAAAACACTGATCGCCCTCAATAAATTGGAGAAGCAAATGCTCATGGTAAAAGCTTCGCCGAGTAATTTCTAACTTTGGAATCTCTATGGATGAGATTCGCATTGACAAGTTTTTGTGGGCTGTACGCCTGTACAAGACACGCTCTGTATCGGCAAATGCCATCAAAGATGATCAGGTATTTTTAAATGAGAATTTGGTCAAACCGGCACAGACTGTAAAAGTGGGTGATGTAGTACGCGTGAAACGAAACCCAATTTGGAGATCGTACCAAATCAAAGAGCTTCTCAAAAACCGCGTTGGTGCCAAGCTGGTTGAAAATTACATCGTAGAAGTGACGCCTCAGGAAGAGATTGAGAAACTAGAGATGATCAAACTCATGCCCGGCTACGACCGCAAAAAGGGGCTCGGTAGGCCAACCAAAAAGGAGCGAAGGGATTTAAACCAATTCGATGAATGGTAAATTGAATTTCGTTCCGATCAGTCCAACGGATACCGATGAGCTCCTAGCCCTTTCCCAAAAGATTTGGCTACCAACCTTCGCACCATTCTTCACCCAAGAAGAGTTAGGATCCATATACGGCGACATGTACAAGCGTGAGAAGGTTGAAGCGTCTATTTTAGACCCAACCTACTACATGTTCTTCATAGATAGTGATCAGCGCATTGGTTATGGTGCCATTCAGCAGGAAAGTGATGTGATGTGGCTGGACAAAATCTACATCGACCCAGAGAACCAGGGGAAGGGGTTTGGTAAGAAATGTCTGGAATGGGTAGAAGGTCGTGCAAGGTCGAAAAACTGCCGTTCTATTAAGCTCCGCGTAAACCGTCGCAACAAAGGTGCTATCGGATTCTACGATAAGCAAGAATTTCAAATCGTGGAATCCATTGATTTTGATGGGCCAAATGGCTATATCTATGACGATTACATCATGGAAAAGCTGATTTTCTACCGCTCATAAATCAAAAATCGGGGTTTATCCCAATTCAAACGACAAGAACGAAACCCTGCTGTATGTTTGTTTCGTAAACATTAAACAAACAAAACATATAGCATCATGAAATCGATCTTAACCCTCGTAGCATGTTGCGCCATCATGTATAGCCAAGCATCGACTGGCGTAGACACCACGAAAGTGGAAGAAAAGCAAAGCGCAAAGCAATCAACAGCATTGCTCACAGCTGAAGAAGACAAATTATTTTTTGAAGGTAGTTTAGACCAAAAGGTGATTAAACCCGTTTATACTACTGTTGAGCAAGCTGTTTTTACTGCTCAAATCAGACAAATCAAAAAAGACGACTGATATACTTTTCGCAACGGTGATCAGTTTACTCAAGGCGGCCGACGGGCCGCCTTTTCTTTTTTGGCACCTTCAAATTTTGGGTATTAAAGAGAGCTGCTGATATGCTGAGACTTGAAATAAGGGCAATTTGAAGTGACTGAAATTATCGTGTTTCAAGGTAGTTAGATGTAGTCGGATAAGTACTTCCGTTTTAATTGGATGGGTACGACCATATTTCCACCACCAATTGTAACATGCTCATTTATAAATTATTTGTAACTTCCCGAGCATAACCAGTTTTAACCAATCCACTTTCTCCAGTCTTCTGCACCTAACCAATTGCAGTTGAATTTTGAAAGTTGAACAACCTTTCTATCTATGAAATCTAAGCTTTCTGTGGCTGTAGAATGCATTCGTGTATTTGCGCCCACCGCATGCGGGCATATTCGACTCGCAGCCGTTACTATCGTTCTATTTTTCTTCTCGTTTCTAAACAGTCATGCACAACCTGTAAATGACAATGTTTGTGGAGCTATTACCGTCCCAGTTGATGGAAGTATTAACATGTATTCGAATGTAGACGCTACGTCTCAACCCGATGAAGTAGCACCTCCCGGTGGCTTATGTGCATCTCAATCTAGTTGGTGTGGAAGTAATGCTGCGGTAGAAAATTCTGTTTGGTTCAAATTCTTAGCTCCTGCATCAGGAAATGTTAGCGTACTAACGTGCAATGACGGCACAACAGCAGATACGCAAATAGCCATCTATCTGGCAGAAGGTTGTGGAAACTTCACCAGCTTCATCTTAATTGGAGCAAACGACGACCTCGATGGTTGCACCCAAACGTATGCATCTAGTTTGGATGCTTGTGTAATCCCGAATCGTCAATATTATCTTCAAGTCGATGGCTACAATGGAAGTTCTGGCGATATTGCCTTAAGTCTCACATCTGGTGATGAAAGCCTTTGCATCGACTGTCCTGACTTGGGAGAAGACGTGGGTGCTCCTTGTGATGATGGAGACTCGAACACCGTGAATGATGTGGTGACTTCCAATTGCGAATGTCAGGGCACTCAACCCTGCCAGAATGATGTTTTATTTGCTACATACTCGTTCAATGGATCTGATTTGATGGTAAGTGGTACATGCGTTTACGAAAGTGAATACAATACGTACGCAAATGTAATTTCCGGCGAAACCTACGAGTTCACTTCCAGTCAAGATCTCGAACCTGGATTTATTACAATCACCAGTGGTGCTGCGGACGGTCCGGTACTCGGGTTTGGCTACAGTCCAGTCACAGTTGTATCAGATATAAACGGAACACTTTATGTCCACTACACGGTAGATGGTGCATGTAACACCGAGAGCGGAAATTGTACGGCAAATTCTGGCCAATGCATTACTTGTCCTGAATATTGTGAAGATCTGGATTTAGCTGTTGGATCACCTTGTGATGATGGTGACTCAAATACCATAAACGACGCTGTCACAAGTGAATGTGAATGCTTGGGTGAGCAAGCCTGTAGTACAGGAAGTGACTATGCAATACGGACCCTATTAGAAACGACTGAATTAGTAACTGGATCAGGCTGTAATTACGAATCAGAATATAACGAATGGACAAACGCTATCTCTGGAAATCAATATACTTTCACTTCAGAAGACACCGAAGGAACCCCTGGTTTCATCACTGTGCGAGCTTCAACCCCTGATGGAGCAGTTCTAGGCTTTGGATTCAGTCCACTCACAGTTACTTCAAACATAAACGGCTCACTATTTGCACATTATACGGTAAATGGTGTTTGCGAAACAGCAGCCGGATCCTGTGTTAGCACAGCGGCATATTGTAGCTCATGTCCAGTTTATTGCGAGATATTAGACCTTGTTGAAGGCACTCCTTGCGACGATGGTGACCCTAATACAAATTTTGATAGAATTACTGAAGATTGTGAGTGTGCAGGTGCCTTGCCTTGTATGGGAGATTATTTTTGGACATCGATAGTTTCGCAAGGAAATGATTTGGTTCAAGAATTCACGTCTTGTAATTTATTTGATGACTATAATGAATTGGAGAATGCTATCTCTGGCCAACAATACACCTTCACTGCTGACGACAGCGATTCAGAAGCAGTGGCTTTTATAACTGTGCGCAGCGGAAGTTTTGATGGCACCGTTATTGGACAAGGCTACAGCCCGCTCACCGTCACAAGTGATATCGATGGTTCATTATTTTCATCTTACACAGCTGATGAATATTGTGATGATTTTCCAGACCTAGGATGTTTGGTATCGACCGTTCAGTGTATTTCATGTCCAGAATTCTGCGAAGACCTCGGCTTGACCGTTGGTGATCCCTGTGATGATGGGGATGATGAAACCATTAATGATACTGTGACGTCTGATTGTGGTTGCGAAGGGGTATATCCAGTGCCAGCAAACGACCTTTGTGAGAATGCAGAATCGATTTCTGTATTGGCACCCGGAGAGTGCACCATATCTTCAGCTACGACTGGAACTACTCATGGCGCAACTGACAACCAAGGAGCTTTTTCCTGTGATTTAACAGGTGGTGATTGGCCTGACGTATTCTACACGTTCAATTCAGGGCCATACAGCTCAGTAGTCATCACGAATGGAAACCTCTCCCAAGTTGACATGGTCATGAGTGTTTCTGAGTCTTGTGGCGGCTCAAATATTTTGTGTGAAATAGGAACGAACAACTATGAACTTGCCGTTGCACCAAACACAGATTACATCATTCGCATTGCTCCTAACTCCTCATTCGGATTAACAGGAACCTTTCTCCTGTGTGTAGAGGGTGTCTACGATTGTCCTGATCTCAACGCAAACATCGGTGATGCTTGCGATGATGGAAATCCGGGTACAATCAATGATGTCGTGAATTCAGACTGCGAATGCGAAGGTGAACCATCCATTGCTTCGTTGAGTGGTTCAATCTCTTGGAACGAATCCTGTGGTGGAGATGACATTGCTGTCAGACTCTTTGAACCCGGTACAACAAACTTATTGTTTGACATAGATGCAACATTCAATGAAAATGGAGAATTCCAAATTGTGAACTTGCCGCCGGGCACATATGATATATTCTTGAAACCAAATGGTTATTTAATAAAAGGCTTTTGGGGAGTTGAATTGGTTGACGGCATAAATGATCAAGCCTTTGGTAGCTTCATTGCAGGAGATGTCAGCAATGACAATGTTGTGAGTATTGTGGATGTCTCATTCGTCAACGCATCTTTTGGTAGCATTGAAGGAGACCCAAGCTTTAATACCCTCTGTGACTTTAATTGCGATGCATCTGTGAATATCATCGATGTCTCCATCCTCAATGGAACCTTTGGCCTGGTTGGAGACACTCCATAAATTTTCTTTCAATTTTCAGAAATAAAAAACCCCAGCGAATGCTGGGGTTTCTTGTTGTATCCACTAGGGGCTTCCCGATACATCTATCGGGATAAACTTCTCGCCCTAGAAACAAAAAAAATCCCCAAGCTTTCGCTTGAGGATCTTGTTGTCCCACTAGGGCAACTGCCCCGACATTTGCAAACTACTGGAAAACAAGCCGAATTACCGCTATACCGCCCTAGTTTACGATATATTTCGTAATTCCATTGATTCTTGAAGTTTCATGAAGTTTAAATAAAATTCACTTTTACCCCGACAGTTTCCCCGACAATATCTATTATTGCGGTATGGCAAGAATCGGTTACAGGTTAAGAGGTAAAAGCGAATTGAAGACCATTCACATGGTACTATACTACGGGGATTTTGAATACACTCAATCCACGAAGCAAAGGGTTAAGTTGGAGGACTGGAACGACTCAAAGAACGAAGTCCGAAAACGCTCACACCTTCAGTTCGATGAAATGAACCGATTTCTTCGACGAAAGGAAAAGGAGTTGTTGGATGCTTACGAACACCTTCTTAGATCGGACCAGACAATTGACAATATCACGCTTCGGAAATACCTAAAAGGGGAAAATGAACCTAAACGAATCGTTCCAAATGACCTAGTTTCCTTTATAGACTTTTGGTTGTTAGATGCCGACAAAAGGTTTGTTTCCAAAGGAAATGGAAGGACTGAACCGATAGCTGAAAGCACGATTAAGCAGTATCGGAACACGCAAAACAAATTACGTGAATTCGATTCTTACAAGGGGTCCCCTACCTTATTTCAGGACCTTGACGACCAATACCATAAGAGCTTCATGGCTTGGTTTGTCAATCTTAGGGGGTATGGAACTAGTACCGCATCAACGAGAATAAAGAATATCAAAACCCTAGCTAGGGAAGCTGAAAACCTTGGCCTTCAGGTAAACAAGCTGGTCTTCACAAGACGTTTTCCGAAACCAAGCTATAAAACGACTCACACCTATTTGAATGAAGATGAAATTAGATCAATCTATGAACTAGACCTTTCGTCTAACAAACGCTTGGATAATGCAAGGGACATTTTCATTATTGGCCTTTGGACGGGCTTTCGAATTAGTGATTTGAAAAGGCTCAAATCCGAAAACATAGACCTAAAAACAAAGGTAATTGCAATTGAGCAATTCAAAACAAAGGAATTGGTTAGCGTACCGGTAATCCAAGAAGTTCAGCAAACATTGCTAAAACACGGTGGCAATCTACCCACCTTCATTTCAGATCAAAAGTATAACGACTACATAAAGGAAGTATGCCGTTTGGCCGGAATCATTCAGCCTACGAAAGGTTCAAAGAAAATCGAGACTAAAGGTGAATGGCGTTTAAAAGAAGGCATCTTTCCTAAATGGGAGCTTATCAGTAGCCATACAGCAAGGCGTTCTTTTGCTACAAACATGTATCAAAAAGGGGTGTCTTCAAACACCCTTATGAGAATAACCGGCCACAAGACAGAGGCGGCCTTTCTGAAGTATCTAAAAAGCACACCCAAAGACCACTTAGACGAGTTCAGAAGGGTATTAGAATCAAATCAAATAAGTAAATAAGATGAAACAAAACGAAAAACTAGACCACCTCAACAACCTAGTACTAAACACCTTAGAAACAAGAAAAACAGACCAAAAGGCCCAATTGATTAGTCTTTTTATATCTCACTACTACCTTAAAATTCCCATTGCTGATTTCCCTTTTAACAAATCAATTGCAATGGCTGACAACCCGGTTCACGAAATCCAAATAGCCAAGGAATTGATCAAGGAATTAAAGAGCTATTACGACATCTTTACTTCCGTTTCCCTTATTATGAATAAGAAAGCGGCTAATGCCGGGGTAAGTGCATCATTACCCAATGTGGCTTCTTCTTCATAAAAGAAGCAACAACATCGTGTTTAACACGTTATTAACAGTAGTGTATTTACATTTAGGGAATTTTGTGCCTTATTTGTATCTTTAATGTGAGTTACTTGAACCCGGATGAGTTCGTGACACAATTGTTCATCCCCCTTTGAACCCTAACCGTAGAGCAAAAACATGTATTCGTCATTTGATGTAGCAAAAGTTATCCTTCAACTTGCTGAAAGGGATGGGTACACCCTACGCCCTATGAAATTGTTGAAGCTCGTGTACATAACGCATGGGTTTTATCTTGCGTTCAAACAAAAACCGCTGATTTCTTCTACTATTGAAGCTTGGAAATATGGCCCTGTCATTCCTGATCTTTATCATGTAATCAAAAGATTTGGGGTTTCTCCTGTAAAGTTGGACACAATTGAATTGTATTCTGAAAAGGAAGTTTCTGACGCTGATAGGAACATAATTGAAATCGTATGGAATGGCTACAAGTCTTTCAGCGGGCCTGAATTGTCCGTTAAGACCCATGAACCGGGCTCCCCTTGGGAGAAGTCCTTTAGGAGAGGTGTTCTTTACGTTCCTATCGAAAATGATACCATAAAGTCCTACTACGAGAAGTATTTAAGCCCAAGCAAGGAACATCAGACAACTGATGCTACTTAATGTTTGACAGATGAGTGAGACGAATGACGACCAAGAAGCACCGGAAAATCTTGAAAGTAAATTTCAGGAAGCAGTAGAGACTTCAACCGAAGGCATTCACTCAATCGACGGTGATGGAGAATCGGAAGACTCGGACGTTATTGAGCAAATCAAAGAAGCGGAGGAAAAAGAACTTTTCCTATTTCCGAAGATTCAAATCGAAAACATTAAGGACTGGCTTGATCACGAGCATTTTAGGCTAAAAAAGAGAAATGAAGAATCTGAACGAGCTTTAAGAGAAGATAATGCAAAAAAAGCATTTTGGTTCTCGGTTGGTTGGGCCATTTTCATAGCATTTGTTGTTCTCATTAAGTTGGTGTGGAGTGAAGCTTGTTTGAATGAAACGGAGTATATAGCAACTATAACCACTTTGAGTGTTACGATCTTGACTTATTACATGGTCGTAGTTCGTCACCTATTTCATAAAGGTGCAAACAATAAGGATGATCGACATACAGATGACTCGAATTAAGATAAGGGATGATTTATTTAATACCTACAAAACGTGGACTAGGGGTTGAATTGTGGGGTACTTTTGACGATCTCGACAATTTCTACGGAATGCTTTCGAAATTTTGGAGCCGTCCGGGGTTCGAAAAGAACAAAGCTTATAGGAGTAGGGACAATTTAATTAGCGGCTTTTCTTATGCTATAAGAAAGGCAACACAAGGGAGTGAACTTACAAGCACCACAAGCCACTATTCAGGGGTAAAAATTGATTGTTGCGGTGTTCGGCTTACATGGGTTCATGTATTATTTTCTTTGACGGCAATCCGATATAATACACGACTACACGAAATGAATAAGCAAGACCTAGCCTTGCTACTTCATGTTGAATATTGGCTTGAACAAGCAATGAGGGCGTTCGATCTTGTTGGAGCCGAGAAGCTTTCAAAATTCATTGATGGAGGTATAATACACGAGTCGAACGACTACTTATATCAATTCATGAGAAGTATAGATAACGAATTCATTCAGCTAGGCGGGGGTAAAAGGGCTTTCCGAAGCCTTCCCGACCTGCTCCAACGATCAGTTTATAATAGTCACCGATACAATAGGTATTTGAAGGAATTGGAAGCTGCTTCAGAAGAATTCAAATGTAAGATTGAAGACCTTGAAATAAACGACGATCTAATCGACTGGGAAAATCTAAAGTGGTAAACCGTCTTTCTTGCCTGATTCAACCCTTTACTTCGTCGGGCTGTCCTTCCACCATGCCCTCTCCTTGTCAACGTAAATATTGCAAGGCGGAACTGACTTCTTCTCATTCTTCATTTCCCAACCTGTATTGTGTTCAGGTTTAAAGTCATTCACAAGATGAACGTTCCTCCCATAATTAGGTGTTCTAAAAGACTTGTACCGTTTTTCGTAGCCTCCACCTGATTGCATTTGCCCGTTACTATCAGGATATTCCTTCGGTTCAATATAACAAGTAGCTTCATCATAGTGGACCGGTGTTAAAAACAACCCATCTCCTTCATTCCAGTAATAAACTCTACCATAGTACATCGAGTGAAGAAATTTTTCAAATAGCCTTGGTCTAAATTTTTCATGGCCAAGAGCTTCTTTCAATGGCAAGACCCAAATTATATAGGCTCCCCTTTTACTGTATGTCTCGGTCCGTTTTAAAATTGTTTCAATCGAAAGGGTGCTAATCTGGACCTCAACAATAACACCTTTCCCATGTATTCTACCGCTTAGATCAGGAACTACACGGTTGTACCCTTTATCCTTGTCCTTCTTAAAGCCCTTGCGTTCGTCTATCCAATTACCATCAGGGCATAAGCGTTGAAGCTCCTGAAGTAGTTGTTTCTTACATTCTTTGTGTATTCGACTTTCACGAGATGCAACCGGTGAATACCTCCCCAAAAGGGCAAAATGATCTCGTTTATCCGTACACTTTCTAACTACTACTTCCTCACCGGTTATCAAGTCAAAAAACGGCCCGTCCGCTTTCCTAACATCAGATGCACTAACAGTTTTACCAAGCTTTTCACTTTTTGCCTCGGTCCGGGCTTTTCTTTTTTCTTCCATAATTTCTTTGTTTCAAGCAATCAATAATCTTACTTCGTAACCTATTTACGTTCTAACATCGAGATTTTATAGAACCGGAGGCACTTCACCAACAAGAAAATCAATCCTTTAAAGTCCAAGTTCCTTTTTCAACCTCTCCTTTTCTTCCTGAAAATGATAAGGATGTGTAAACGCAAAAAGTCCTAACAGCCGAACATAGTACCTAAACCATAGCTTCAGCCGCCTTTTCTTGTCGTGTCCTTTCATTCAGTATAAAGAATTCAAAACCACGGAATCCGCATGAAATGGACAACCAAAAAATGAACGCAACACTACACCGCAAACAAATAATGGTTGTGATACCGCAATTAGCGTAAGAAATCGTTCTCACGTTCTCACAAGATAGTTAAATTTCGGACGTTATCGAACCTAGTATAGACATTCATAACGTCCGCACACCGTCTGAGAATGACAGTAAACAACCTGAGAATGACAATTGAAAAACATCTTACCCAATACCGGATTAGACACGGTATAAAGGCGGCTTTAATGGCTGATGAGGTGCTTAGTCATTTCAGCCACGAAAAGTCCCTTTCAACTATCCGGGAAGCCCTAAGAACTCACAAAATCATTTCCAAAGATTACGACACCAAGAAGGGAGTCGATTATTGGGCCCTGAAGCTAGTTTCAAAGGCCAAAATTTGATTTGGGGGGTGACTCTACCCTATCAACTACCTCCTTCATGCCTTTTCACGACAAGCTGTCAATCAGCAGCTTGCTTTAACACTCGGAAATCCGTTAAAGATTTCATCAAAGAGGATAGAACTTCAACAGATTGAACTCGGTAAAATTGCCCAAATAAAATTTTTATAAATGGACAAGATAAAAGGAATCCAACCCCTGTTAACCCGAGATGAAGTTGTAAAAATCACAAACCTTTCAAAATGTACTTTGATCAGGTTTGATAAGGACGGAAGACTTCCGGCCGTTAGAATTGGCCGTCGTGTAGGCTACCGTATGGACGACGTAAACAAATTCATTGGTCAAGCTTAATGAGAGGTAAGGAACACGAATTAAAAGCTGAATTCTACACCTACAAGCTAGGTGAAAAGGAAATCAGGAAAAGTATTACCAAGTGCTTCATTTTGGGTAATGGGCCTGAAATAAGCAAGCTTCCAGAAGTACTTAGGGTAGATGAAAATCGAAGGAAGGGAAGAATTCAAACCAAATGGGTACTAAATGCCCGAATCAATGAAAAGTGGGTGGGTCACTATTCCGCCTTATGGCGTGATGGGAATCGACGTTTTCACGGAACCACTAAACCGGGAGCCAAAGAAAAAGGGACCTTCTTCCTTTTACGGGTATCAAAGAACGGTGAAGCCCTGCAAATAGTTCATTTCCCCCATTACCGACCTAGATCGGCAACCGATGAAGCTAGAATGGCTAAACATTACCATAGGCTACTAGATGGCCCGAACCTTAGAAGCCGGTTATCATCCTAACAATTGGACACTTAAAAAAAGAAAATGGCCCAAGCAAAAGATCAGGACAAACTAAAACCTGAACTCATTGAAGAAATAAGGAAGAATTACGGCAATGTCTCAATGACTTGTGATCTTCTCGACATTTCACGAACAACGTACTACGATTGGCTGAAGAAAGACCCCGAATTCAAACGAAGAATTTCGGAAGTTTTAGACTTCAGAACTGACCGTGTCGAATCAAAGCTTATGGAGCTAATCGACGGAGTCGAATCTGAAAACTCACCAATAAACGGCCAGAAGGTTTACGTTAAGCCCCCGGACGTTTCGGCTATCATATTCTACCTGAAGACGAAAGGAAAACACCGAGGCTATACTGAAAAGCAAGAAGTTCAACTTACGGACATTAACGTAAACGTAAAGGTCGTTGAATAGCCTTGTTCGACGGATTCAAAGCAAATATTAAAAAGGTGAATAGCCCCGAACTCGAAGATAATCTTCAGTTCGGGGTTAATCGTCTTGGTGAAGTAAGCCAAAAGCAGCTTGACGACGGCCGAATTAAAAGAACGGCCTTTGCCAAGCATCTCGGCTTAACATATCGGAGGGTCGAAATCAGTACAGAGTCCGCCCAATCATTTCAAACGTATAACACGCTATTTGGGAGCTTTCATAAGGCAAGTAACAACGATCTTCACAATTACGACACATTCACCAAAGACCGCTTTGAAAAGGTCGTAAACAGTTCTGAAACGTGGTTAGGACTACCGGCTTCGGAAATCGAGATTAAGAAGCTAGAAATTGGCTATAACATTCGAGTTGGTCAAAATGCTAATACAATCATCGACCTAATAAAGTCCTTCGAGTTTGGCAGAAGCAGGACCTTCAGCCTTCAATCCTATTCGAACGGGGGGAAACAAGTCCTTTTTAACCGTTCACAGGTAAGTTTTAAGGTGTACGCAAAAGGGTGTCAATACAAGAACCAGTTCAACACGCCATCCGACCTGATTAGGTTCGAAGCTCGGTTTGAAGACCCACGTATATTGAAAAAGCTTGGAGTTGTTTTCTTGTCTGACCTTCACAAACCAGAAGTACAGGAGAACTTGCACAATCAGTTCGTAGAGTATTTCTCGAAATTGGTCTTCTATAAGGCTTCGACCGGACCCTTAACACCGAAGGCGGACTTACAAAGGGAGCAATTAGAAAATAGAGACTTTTACCAAGGATTTGAAGGAAGATCAAACCGAAGACGGGAAGCTTTGGAAAAAATACCTAAATTCGGTTGTGCTACGGTTGAGGTATTGAAACAAAGGATTCTTGCCCGTATCAATTCTGAGTATTTCAAATTCCGTCAAGAAGACGTTCCGGCCAAACCTCAACCGGTGGAAAAAGAAGCCAAAAAGACACGTTTCAACACCCATTCCCCGACAAAAGCCCTGACAACACCAAAAAACAAACCCCTTAAAAGATTGTCTTCTAAGGGGTTTAGTGATTCTTCTTGTTGTCCCACTAGGGCTCGAACCTAGACTCTTCTGAACCAAAATCAGACGTGTTGCCAGTTACACCATGGGACAGTGTCCGATAAATCGGAGTGCAAAAGTAAATATTTTTTTATTCTCTTCAAGAAATCTCAAAAAAATCACAATTCTCCCGAACTTATACCAACTCTCATGTACCAAGGCACTACGCGGGTGGTTATTTTGTTAAATTCGCACGCATAACCACGTACGGATGAATTTCAGAAAAGCAAATTTGATGACTGGGTGGAGTGTATTCCTTATCTCTACCATCGTTTATCTTCTTACCATTGAGCCAACAACCAGTTTTTGGGATTGTGGTGAGTTTATCACCACTGCCTATAAGTTGGAAGTTGGTCACCCACCTGGAGCACCGCTCTTTATGCTTTTAGGCCGCCTATTTTCGGCTTTTGTTCCTGTGGAAATAGTACCGGTCACCATCAACGTACTCTCTGCACTCTGCAGTAGTTTTACGATACTCTTTCTATTCTGGACCATCACGCACTTTGGCCGCAAAATGGCGCTAAAAGATGGCGCTGAAATGAACCAGGGTAAATTGATCGCTATCATGGCTAGTGGAGCCGTAGGTGGATTGGCATTTACCTTTTCAGATTCGTTCTGGTTCTCTGCTGTAGAAGGTGAAGTATACGCCATGTCATCGCTGTTTACCGCCGCTGTATTCTGGGCCATTCTCCGTTGGGAAAGCCTCTCGGACGGTAAAACGGAAATGCGCTGGATTGTCTTAATCGCCTACTTGATTGGACTGTCGATCGGGGTTCACCTTTTGAACCTTCTCGCCATCCCAGCCATGTGCTTTGTATTCTACTTCAAGCGCTATAAGCCGAGCCCGAAAGGTCTCGCCATTACATTCATCCTATCCTTGGTGGTACTTGGAGCCGTGCAGGGTATCATTATCCCAGGTGTCGTTTCATTGGCCGGAAGCTTCGAGCGATTCTTCGTTAATGATCTCGGATTTGGATTTAATTCAGGGGTAATCGTCTATGCGATTCTCACCATCGCCGTACTCACTTATGGGCTCATTTTCACCCACAAGAAAAACATGCCAAGTTTCAACACGGCCATTCTTTCGATTGTCGTAATCATCCTCGGTTATTCCACCTTTGCGGTTATTCTTATCCGTTCTTCAGCCAATCCACCCTTGGATGAAAACAATCCCGAAAACGTAATTACACTCCTTTCTTACCTCAACCGTGAGCAGTATGGAGACCGTCCATTGGCTCATGGCCAGTACTGGAATTCGCCTCAGGCTCCCGGTCAGGAAGGAAGAGCAGATGGAAAACCAGTTTACGCCAAGGCTTGGGTTGTTAAAAACTCAGCTGGTAGAACCATCGATTGGTTTACAGAAAAATTCGATGCCGAAGCCTTTGTTAGCGCTTCGGGCCAGCCCTATGAAATTGATCAAGAGTATGTGGTATCAGATGATCGGAAACAGTCCATCATCAAATACGACAAGAAGTTTAC
Organism: Bacteroidia bacterium; assembly: GCA_030427905.1. GTDB lineage: Bacteria > Bacteroidota > Bacteroidia > Flavobacteriales_D > Cryomorphaceae > CBDDKU01. The sequence goes on along the minus strand of JAUICL010000001.1, from coordinate 618,856 downwards.
CGATCCATTTCCGCGAATGTACAGTGCTCAAGACAACCACATCAGAGCCTACAAGGTATGGTCGGAGTACAAGGGAACTCCCATTCGTGCTACAGGCCCAGATGGTGCCCCAACCACGATAAACAAGCCAACATTCTCCGAAAACCTTCGCTTCTTCTTCCGATACCAGGTGAATTGGATGTACTGGCGATACTTTATGTGGAATTTTGCCGGAAGACAAAACGACATTCAAGGACACGGTGACCTACTCAACGGTAACTGGCTATCGGGTGTAAACTTTATAGACAATGAGCGATTGGCGTCACAAGATAATTTGCCAAGTAGTTTGAAGGACAACTTTGCCTACAACAAGTTCTTTATGCTTCCGCTTTTGCTGGGTCTTATCGGTTTGCTCTACCAGCTTTACCGACGTCCTGACGATTGGTTCGTAACGCTCTTACTCTTCTTGTTTACAGGTCTGGCCATTGTGGTTTACCTAAACCAGACACCATATCAACCGCGGGAGCGCGATTACGCGTACGCAGGCTCCTTCTATGCCTATGCCATCTGGATTGGGCTGGGGGTTTACGCCTTGTTTGAAGCGGCATTTACGATTAGCATGAAGCAATTGCAAAAGGTTGGAATGTACGTGCTTGGATCTGCGGGCGCTATCTACCTTTTGGAGATGATGGGTGCAGGAGAATCGAGCCATTTCTTCTCTTACAGCGTGGCATACCTTGGCGTTATCGGTTTAGGGCTTACGGCGTTGATGATATTCTTGAATAAGCAAACGAAGAATCCGAAGCTTTTGGGAATCATCGTTACGGTCATTACACTTCCTGTGCCCCTTTTGATGGCCGCTGAAGGATGGGACGATCACAACCGTTCGGGTAGATATACCGCTCGCGATTTTGCTTCCAATTATCTGGAAAGCTGTGAGCCAAATGCCATCTTGTTTACCAACGGTGACAACGACACATTCCCACTGTGGTATGCTCAGGAAGTGGAAGGCATCCGTACGGATGTGCGCGTTGTAAACCTGAGTCTCTTGAACACCGATTGGTATATCAACCAGATGAAGCGCAAAGTTTATGACTCTGATCCGGTTCCTTTTTCTCTTGAGGAAACGAAGTACCGTCAGGGAACGAGAGATGTGGTATTCTTGGATGAAACCAACAACCCAAATCGAATTCACGTCAACGTGGAGCAGGCTATTGCGTTCATAGGCGATGACAAAAACCTGAGAGCAGGTCGTGGTGGTGAAAAAATCGCCTTGATGCCGACGAAGAACTTCTACATCCCTGTAGATAAGGAAAAAGTACTTCGAAACGGACTTGTTAGCGTAGAGGATACAGCGAATATTTCCGACCGTGTAGAATGGAGAATCGACCGAAGCTACTTACTGAAAAATAACTTGATGCAGCTCGACCTATTTGCGACTAATAAATGGGAACGTCCGATTTACTTTGCCGTTACAACTGGTCCTGACAGTTACATCAATTTGGATGAGTACTTCAAGCTCGTTGGGTTGGCATATCAGCTCACACCAGTGAAGAGCGAGAACAATCCTAATCCGAATATGTACGGATCGGTAAACACCGAGGCCATGTACACCAACGTGATGGAGAAGTTCAAATGGGGTGGAATGGAAGGCGACGACCAGATCTACATGGATGAGAACAACCTGCGCATGACGAATAATATCCGTCTACAATTTGCGAATCTGGCTGAACAGCTTATCGCTGAAGAGAAAACCGATAAGGCTAAAAATGTGCTGGACAAGTGCGTGGAGGTAATGCCAAACCACAACGTGCCTTATGATCGCTTGATGGTTCCGATTATCCAAAACTACTACCGCATTGGTGATGACGAAAAAGCTAATGAAATCTTAGAAGAAGTGTTTGAGCGATACGCTGAAGACTTTGAATACTACATGTCTGTGGATGTTGAAGATGCTATTCAACTTCAACAAGACATTCAAATGAGTTTTGCTGTGGTGCAGCGACTGAATCTTTTTGTGAATCAAATGTACCCACAAGACGAAGAGATGAAGAGTAAGATTAAAAGTCGTTTCGACGAGCTAGATGCAGCGTTTGACTTGAAGATTCAAGAAATTGAAGCCTACCGTACTCAACCGAGAGTAAGCTTCTAGTCATGGTTTACCTCGCCAAGACTCCAGATATTCTCAAGCCTTTGGCGGGAGATCTGATTTGGAGTCTTGGCGGCGTATCCAACAAGGTTTACCTAACATTTGATGATGGACCTACGCCTGGGGTAACCGATAAGGTACTCGACATTCTCGATGAGTATGGAGCCAAGGCTACCTTCTTTTGTATCGGGGGAAATGTGTCATCAAATCCAAAACTCTACCAAGACATTCTAGCCCGTGGCCATCGCGTGGGAAACCATACCTGGAACCACATGAATGGGTGGCAGTTTAGTGACTTTTCTTATTTGAGAAATACACTGGAATGTGCAGAAGTGGTCGATTCAGACCTCTTTCGTCCACCGTATGGCCGTATTAAGCGTAGTCAGGTAAAGAGTTTAAAAGCGCGGTTTAAAATCATCATGTGGGATGTCTTGCCCGGTGACTGGATTGCGAGTAAGCGTCCCGAAGATTGCTTAGCGACCGTCAAACGGCACACCAAACCAGGCTCTATTATTGTCTTTCACGACAGTATCAAAGCAAAAGAAAACGTCTTGGGCGCATTGCCAGCTACTTTAGAGCACTTTCGGGGCAAAGGTTGGGAATGTGCAGCTTTACCCTAGGTGATAGGCTAATTGACCTTTTAAATCGCTTAAGGGCATAGCACCAGATGCTCGCCAAACCACTTTTCCTGCCTTGAAAAGCAAAAAGGTAGGCACTCCCCTAACTTGGAAGGCATTGGCAGCTTGGGGATTCTTATCGATGTTGACTTTCAAGATTCGAATCTTCCCTTTCTCATCTTTGGCCAACTGGTCAATAATTGGATTCATCGTTTGACAAGGCCCACACCAATCGGCATGGAAATCGACAAGAACGGGTGTATCGCCGTTCACTATTTCTTTGAAGTTCGCCATCAGAGCTCTACTGTTTCTTTGCCTGCGTCCATCCAAGCATCCATTCCCCCATCTAGGTCATAAACAGTGTATCCTTTTGCTTTCAAAATATCTGCGGCGCTGGCACTACGTCCGCCTTTCTTGCAGTATACGAGCACGGGCTTTGATTTCTCGAGCGATGTGATTCCTTGAGCAAAGGCATTGTCATTCATCATATCAGCGTGAATAACACCTTTCGATACAACGCCTTGTTGGACTTCCCCAGGCGTTCTTACATCGACAACCTGAACATTGCCCTTAGCGATCATACTTTCAAACTCATCAACTCCCACAACAGTTATTTTCCCGCTTTCTTGTATGATCTCTTCTTGAGATGAAATGTCATTTTGCTCTGTTGAAGCAGCTCCACATGACATGAGGCAAAGGCTAATAATCGCTAGTCCAAAATTTCGCATGATTCTCGATTTTCCACAAAGTTCGGCAAAAAAAAATCTCCCATGAAACTGGGAGATTCTTCTTTTAAATATTTTTTAACTCTAAAAATATCGCGGACTCTTCGTTTTGACATCGTCGTTGAACAAGTCATACCGAAGCATCACTTCATGGCTACCGTTGTGATAACTATTCAGGTCACTGGTACCAAAGTCATACGAGTATCCCGCTTGGAACTTCGGAGTGAAGTTGAAGGAGATAATCGCTGCGAAAGAATCTTCCGTTCTATACGCCGCACCGAGCCATAGTTTTTGTTTGATCAGGAAGTTGGCCGACACATCGACACTTACAGGCCCGCCATTGATCACACGTACCACAGTAGATGGTTTAAACATCACACCTGTGCTGTCCTTACTCAAGCTGAAAACGTATCCACCAAGTAGGTAAAAGTGTGGTTGATTCACGTCTTGTGCATCGCCGACGTTACTTCCACTATTCAATTCATTCTCGAGAATCGTCGGGACACTAATCCCAGCGTATCCGCGCGCACCGTAGTAATAGGCTCCAAATCCGAAATTAGGCATGAAGTTATTTTCTACGTTCGAATTGAAGACTGGGTCATCTGGATCGACATTATCCAATTTCGAGAAATCGGCTTGGTGAATGCCAAACCCTGCTCGAAGTCCGAGTGACAATTTAGACTTCTCAGTCACTTTGATCCGGTAGGCAAAATCACCCCAAACTCCAGTAGTATTGGTCGGGCCGATATTGTCGTTTTGGATGGTTAATCCAAGTCCAACATTATCGTTGGGAAGTGGTGAATGTACACTCAACACTTGGGTAGATGGGGCTCCATCAAGGCCAACCCATTGCTCTCGCAAAACACCTGTAAAAGAGAGTGCTTCTCTACTTCCGGCATAGGCTGGGTTGATGATCAATTGGTTCCACATATACATGGTGTAGAGTGGCTGCTGTTGGGCTTGGGAAGGCAATGCCGTCAAAGCGAGCATGGCCAAGACACCCAGTTTTAATATGATTGATTGTCGCATAATCGTATCAATTAGAGGTTTTGGTTCTATCTATTGAGGTATATATACCCACTCATTGATTTCGTTTCATCACTTCCACCAAATTCAATGGTGTAGAAGTAAGTCCCTACTGGAAGTGGTTCTCCTGAATTCAATCCAGAATCAGACTTCCCATCCCAGTTATTGTTGTAGGGACTGGCAGAGAATACTACACTTCCCCATCGGTTAAATATGGTAACAGTGTGGTCAGGGTGATACTCCAGTCCACCAATTATCCAGAAATCTCCATATCCATCACCATTTGGCGAGAAACCTTCGGGTATCACTATCCCGTCATCAAAACAGTTCTCTTCTGAGACATCTAGATTCAGGTCTTTTCGGATATTCCCACACTCAGGACTCGTGACGGTATAGGTAAACATATAAGTTCCTTCTCCTTCTGGCTTGAAGAACCCAGGTACTTCATTGTCGTCTTCATCTGTCCAGATACCACCGGCATCAGCTCCAGGCATAAAGTTGATCAAGTTAACGGCTTCACTTTCTGAACACAATGGGGTCGGATCTAATGGCTCTCCAGCACTAGGTCCTTCTACCACTTCCACATTTATAGAAGTTGTAGCCACTTCACATACCGTTCTATCAATCGTGTAAGTATATGTCTGCGTTCCAATTTCATAAATCGGCTCGGTTGGATCAACGTCTTCTCCTTCCGAATCAGTCCAGACGCCATCGTCATCAGCTCCTACTAAGAAGTCGAACAAGTTCAGGTCTTCACCAGCACAGATCATTATCGGATCACCAAGAGGTACACCAGCATCTGGTACGGCGATCACATTTAAGTCGAGTTGTGAACTGCGCTCACCACACGCCGCGTTTGACACCGTGTAAAAGTAAGTCTCGATTCCTGCATCCGACAAGGTGATAATTCCATCAGGTAATACCGTTCCGTCTTCATCTGTCCATTCTCCACCAGCATCTTGTCCTTCTAGGAAATCATCCAGGTCTGCTTGACCATCTCCCGCACAAACAAGCGGATTTTCAATAGACATTCCAGGGTTTGGTTCTGGAACAACAGTCAAGTCAATAGCAATTGACTGCGGGTCGCAAGGCGCTGCTTCAACAGTGTATATAAAACCGAAGGTTCCTGGTGCGAATGGATCAAATGTTCCATCTGGAATTGGCGTTCCATCGCTATCAGTCCATGAACCACCTTCGTCTTCACCTTCAATGAAATCGCTAAGATTTACGGCGTCATCCGTCACACAGAGTTCGAGGACAGATGCTTCTGTTCCTGGATCTGGAAGCTGAACGATCGTTACTTCTGTTGTGGTTTCCGTCGGGCATCTTCCATCTGTGTTGAAAGTCACAATATATGTTCCCGGATCACTGAGTGAAGGGTCTATAGTACCAGTGATCGGGTCGATATTTAATCCTTCCACATCTACCGTAAACACACCACTATTCACCCCATCGATTTCTACAACTTTCGGTGCGTCAGCCGTACAAAAAGACTCAGCATCGTAAGTAATATCATGTGTGAAGAAACATGTCAAAGTCGGATCGTTCTCTCCATCTTCATTTGGCTCTCCATTTCCATTTGGATCTGGGTTGGTTCCTGCATGCGAAAAGTCTTGACCATTAAATGGCCCATCGATACCATTGTTTACCACACCATCTTTACTCGTCACGGTAACTTGGTCAAAATAGCCATCTTGCTCCGCTCCGTTCATATCAATTCGGATTACAAGGTTGATGGCATCAGCTGCACCGCCAGGAAGCGATCCATTACCAGGTAATAAACGCCTGTCGGTAACCCCATCAAAATCAGGGTTTACACCACCAGTCAAAATACCGAATGTAAGTGTAGGAGATCCAATAAGTTCAGCAGTAGCTCCAGCTGGGAGTCCACCATTAATACTCTCAATTACCTGTATGTTTTGGGAAGCACTCTCTGCGAGGTTCTCAACAAATATTTGGTAAGTGATATCAAATATTCTCGACCCAGGTGCAGTCTCAACAACACTTTGTGCAGCCTTAGCCGAACCGAGTGTAGAAGGACAATAAGGAATCGTAAAACTATTTGAAGGGAATCGGAAACCACAGGCCAGATCAAGACCTTCCACCATATAGTCTCCGGCGAATTCCGGGAAGAGCGTGCTTCCCGTTGCTCCTTCAATTTCTTCTCCGTTAAAATACCATTGGTAGGCGTCAAACCCGAATACCTGCATTACCGCATTACCTGGAATACAAGGAAGGGTTCCCGTAACACCTGTACTCAAACCAACAACTGGCTCAAGGGTAAATCCACTAAAGTATCCTGCGGAACCTACAACTCCATCACGTGTTAGCAGTGCAACATTCATTACTGAATCACTCTCCAGAATAACATTGTCGGAAGGTGGGTTGAACGAATAGGTCACCCAATCCGGATTTCCAGGCACAGGAGATTCACCCGTCAGTGGAGCTCCTGACTCATTGACGTAAATGGTAGTCCCGGCTTTTGTTACAATGTTAATCCGACCTTCTCCATCATTAGCGGCAAGGCTGTTAACAAAGGGAAGAACAACTTCTTTTGCGCCAATACAATTTAATGGGGGGATAAAGTTTAACCCAACTGTTGGCCCAATTTCCGTAGCTGAACCAGAAAGAGTCTGAAACATAAACACTTTTTCGGTTGCCAGCACGTACATATTGTCGTCGGTAGAGAAATCTGCCGTTGGGATAAAGTAAAACTCTCCTTCATCAAGTGTTACCGCAGGCGTGGCACTACCGTTGATAAATACATCCGTATTATCTTCAGTCGCTACAACCATTGGCCGTTCTGTGGTTTCATCCCCTAAACCACGTACCAGTATATATTCCTGTCCAGTAACTTCTGCAGGAACCAACTGGTCTGCACCAATACATTGACCACTTTCATTACCCGAAAGCCATGATCCACTATTACATACTATTGGTTTTGTTGAAGTAATTCTAGTACCGTTGGCGTTATTGATAGTCGCATTGTCATACAATGAATGATCAACACCTATGGTATATGACTCAAAGGCATCGAGAGTAACTACGATATCTTCACCCTGGGTGTGTCCAATATAATTTATTGGATCTTTGATCATATCAAATGTAATCACCGTATTATCTTCTGTTGCCATGACAGATATGAAGTGTGATCTACGTTCATTGTTCCACACATCCGAATTATTGTAAATAGTATGAATGTGTCCAGAATAAAACCTGTCACCAAGAGCAACTTGCCCTTTGGAAGTAAGTGAAAATCCTTGAGATCCCGCTTTGTGTCTCATATTCACGAAGAATGGCTGATAACTACTAAAGTAAAGTCCTTGAGAGCGAATCTTCATATTAAGACTATCTGTGGGAATAACATTTAATGGATAGGTATCTGTGTTTGCATTCCCCGTTGGTGAAAAATAGTATTCCTGCGGCGTATCACGCGATATCCATACGGTATCGATCAGGTTTTCAAAGCCGTCTCGAATCACAACAGGAATGGTGTCTTCGGTAGGAGTAGATAAGCTGACAAAGTGATCTCTCAAATTTGATGTTCCTGACCCAGGTCCAGGTTTTGCGTAGAATGGGGGAATCCAGTGTTTGGTATCGAGCTGGGCAAATGCTCCGGTGAAGAGCATTGTGAAGAGTCCAAACAGCAGAATACTTTTTGTTTTCTTTAGGGGAGTCATCGTTTTGGTTTTAGTTTTCATTTCTGTCCAACATTTGCGCTTTGCCAAACTTGAACTGTATAAAAATTTCATGTGTGCCATCAGCGTACTTCTTCAATTTAGACGTCGTAATGTCATAAGAGTAGCCTATGGTTAAGTAATTCATAATCTGATATCCAGCAAAAACGGCTGCTGCATCATCACTCCGATACGTACCTCCAAGCCAAAGGTTACCATCGTAAATAAATCGGGCCGAAAGATCGACTTGAACAGGGAGTGGATCTACGTACTTTACTAAGGTTGATGGTTCTACTTGGAATTTTTCACCCAAGTCGAAGCGATAGGCCCCAGTTAGGAAATAGTGTACGGCTAGATTTCCATCGCCATCGCCCGGAAACATATCTAGTTGGTTGTTCAAAATTTGATTTGCCGATACACCAACATAAAACTTATCACTGTACCACAAGGCTCCAAAATTGGCATCAGGCGTAGTCTCCGAGGCCACTTGATCAGTCAGTGTTTGATCGCCATCTTCTCTAAGCGTAATCTGAGAACCATCAATGGTCAACTGCGTAATTCCAAAAGTTAGTCCAAGAGAAAGCTTAGTCTTCTCGCTCGTTTGGATATGATACGCATAGGCTCCTTGCACTCCAAAACGACGCGTAGGCCCAGCAACATCGGTATAGAGCATTCCACCAAATCCCATTTTCTTGGAACGGCTCGGCGCATCGAGGCTCATAAAGTAAGTGCGCGGCGCATCTTGAATGCCCGTCCATTGCGTTCGGTGAACGGCGAGTGCATTGAAGTAATTATCCTTTCCCGTAAATGCCGGATTGAAGCTTATCCCAGACCATTGGTACTGGGTAAACTGTTGAATTTGTTGACCAAAGACGGTAGTCCCCATACACGAAAGGAAAAGTACAAGCAATATGTTTGTTCTGACTTTCATTATCTGTAGATCGTTATTGGTCCTGTAATTGGATCTGGGAATCGCGCATCATTCAGCTCGATACTGAAGTAATACGTTCCTATTGGAAGCGGTTTTCCTTCGTAGGTACCGTCCCAGGCCGATCCGCTATTGTAGCCCTTGGCCTCGAATACGGATATTCCCCAACGATCGAAAACGTTTACGACGTTGTTTGGGAATAGTTCCATATTATCAATAATCCACGTATCGTTTATTCCGTCACTGTTTGGTGTGAATCCCGAGCTCACCGATACATCGGGGATGAGATTGATTAGCACACTATCGGTTTGGGTACATCCATTTCCATCTGTCACAATCACGAAAAACTCAGTGGTTTCTGTGATAAAGCCGGTTGGATTAGCTAGTGTTGTATCGAGACTCCCCGTAGGGTTCGGATACCATTCAAATATTACACCCGTAGGCGATGTTGGGTTTCCTCCCAAAGTGAATACTTCTTCAGCAAAAACATCTTGACTGGGACCAGCATCTGCTTCTGGCTGATCGTTTATGGTTACTTGCACGGTATCCATGTGACTGCAAATCCCGTTGTCGGCGTGAAGAATGTACTCGTACACGCCAGGCTCTTCATCTACTTCAAGCAGCGCATCATTGCTCAACGTATCTAGATCGATGGTGGTCCAGGCAAAACCTGTCGCGTCTTGACCCGACCCAATAAGGATCTGCGGCAAAGTCTCCACACAGAATGCTGTATCAGGCCCTGCAAAAGCTAAGACTTCGATCGGTGAGTCTATAATGGCTGTATCGTCGCCAGCGCATCCGCGACTGTCAGTTACCAAAAGTGTGTACTCACCTAGAGCGAGGTTCTCAACCTCCGGCATGTCACTAGTAAACCCATCAGGACCCGACCACTCATAGACATAGGGCGATGTTCCACCAGAAACGGTAGACTCCATGCTCCCATCATTTGCAGTGTTGCAAGATGCATCTACAACGGCTGTGATATCCACTATTAATTCTGAAGGCTCAACCAAGATGTAAGAATCGGTGGCAAAACACCCATTCTCATCGGTTACTTCAATAATGTATTCTCCTGCTCCCAACCCGGCAATTTCAGCCTGATCGGATGTGAATCCATTTGGACCCGTCCAAGAATAGACATACTCTGGCTGACCACCAGTCACTATCGTCTCAATAGACCCATCCACTTCTCCAAAGCAAGAAATCTCAGTGACATCCAAGGTCAAATCAAGGGGAGTTGCTTCGATAAGCTCTATGGCATCATCTACCGTACAGCCGTTCAAATCTTCGACCGTGTACACATAAGTACCCGCTTCCAGATCGATCAAATTGAAATCGCTAGAAGTAAATCCATTTGGGCCTGTCCAAGTCACGGTATAGTCTGGTACACCTCCACTAGGCTCCAAATCTATTGACCCTAGATCATTGACACCCGAACAACCCGGATTCTCAAAAGAACTTGACACTAGAAGTGGGTCAGGTTCGGTGATTTCAAAACTTGCCGAAACTGCACAGCCGATGGCATCAACTATTTCAATCTGGTATAAACCAGCGCCAACTCCAGATATAGAAAGTAGGTCGCTATGGAAGTTATCTGGCCCAGACCAGGTGATATTGTACGGCTGGGTACCGCCTGCCAACTGAATATCAATAGCTCCCGTCAAATCGCCGTAACAAAGCACTTGCGTGATCGACTCTGTCAACACCATTTCCGTGTTTTCAAGAATTTCGAAGTCTTCGGTGTAAATACAAGCGTTGTCATCTTCAACCGTCAAAGTATATGTGCCCGGCTCGAGGTCTACAAGATCAAGCTGATCTGAAGTAAACCCATTCGGCCCAGTCCAAGAAATCAGGTAAGGTCCTACTCCGCCAAATACTTCAATGCTTATCCAACCAGAATTCTCCCCGAAACAGGATGCCAAATGGTCGGATGTCACGATAATCATATCAGGTGCATTGATGGTTGAAGTACCAATGTAAATACATCCATCAGCTCCTTCTACTTCGTATGTGTACACGCCAGCTTCGAGACCCGCAATCAGCTCACCTGCACCCACATATCCATTAGGTCCAGTCCAACTTACCGTATACGGAGCAGTTACATCAGCAATAGTAAGCCCTATGGTTCCATCCGATCCGTAAGAACAAGCTAGCTCTGAAGCGGTAGCTTGGATATCGCCTCCCGGATTGGTCAGTATTATTGTCGTATCGATAAAACAAGTGTTGTCGTCAGCGACAAAAAGATTGTATGATCCCACACCAAGATTTACAAGGTTTAAGTCCTGCGGGAGGGGAGATCCTGTATCGCTAGTCCAATTGATGTAGTACTCATTTGTTACGACACCACCACTAACAGTCACTGATATGCTACCATTATTCGACAAACAATCAGGGTTAACGGCATTGACAGTCAATTCAATTGGTGGATTTTCAAGCACAGTGTACTGGACGGCAATTTGACATCCTGAAACATCAGTAATGGAAACATCATAAGTTCCACCTGACAGGTTCTCGATGTCTTCAGTGTCTGCTGTAAACCCATCGGGACCAGTCCATGTGAACGTGTAAGGAGCTTGTCCTCCACTCACTTCAAGGTCGATCGCCCCTGTTGGTATTCCCCCACAAGTCACATTTGAAATTGTTTCTGTAGCGACAATATCCGGCACCAACGGCAGTGAGATGGTTCCTGTTGCATCGCAGTTGTTCATGTCCACCGCGCTATAGGTATAATCTCCTGGTACAAGGTTTTGAATAAAATTACCTGTTCCAGAAAAACCATCAGGCCCACTCCAGACGATAATGTATGGCGCCATTCCCAAACTTGGGTTCAACGAGATACTTCCATCATTTCCAGCACAACTCACAGGCACTAGAATTGGTGAAACAACAATCTGGTCTGGGTCTGTTACTTCAAATGTAGCTAGGTAAAGACAACCGTTCGAGTCGGTCACCTGAATGGTGTATGATCCCGAAGAGATGTTTATCAAGTCTTCTTCGTCAGAAACAAAACTTCCACTTCCATTGGTCCAATTGTATGTCAATGGATCTGTAGCTCCGTCGATTGAAATATCTATGCTTCCATCATCTCCACCAAAACATGTAGGGTGAACCACCACACCTTGAATATCTCCATTGAGATCAGAAACGACCACAAGCTCTGTAATTGTACACCCGTTAACATCTGTGGCGACGACCGTGTACTGACCAGAAGCAATGTTGGGCAACAAAGCTTGGTTTCCTATACTTGCCCCATCGCTATCAAACCATTCATAGGTAAAAGTTCCCGTACCACCATTAGCATTAGCTTCAGCACTTCCATCACTTTGTTGACAGTTTGCGTTCTGCACCACAACATCAATAAAAATTGAATCTGGATTGCTTAAAGTGAATGTGGCCGAACTCGTGCATGTATTGGCTCCGGTCACCAAAACTTCATAATCTCCTGAAACAAGTCCAGTTATGTCTTCAATGTCAGACACAAAACCATCAGGACCAATCCAGCTATAGGTAAATGGCGCTGATGAACCAACAGTTTCTGTAATCGAAATATCTATGCTCCCATCAGCCGAACCTACACAGAGTGGATCAGCAAGAATGCCAGATATCTCAAATTCAGCTCCTGGATTTATCTCAATTACACTACTGGCGTTACAGCCCTGAATATCCACTACGTGAACCCCATAAGTTCCAGGTTCCAGGTTATCAATTTGATTTCCATTACTGAAGAAGCTGTTCGGCCCGCTCCATTGGTACAAGAACCCAGGACTTCCTCCAGCCACTGTGAGGGTAATGGCTCCGTCATGATTTCCGGGGCAAGATTCATGAGTCACATCAGCCACAAAAGAAATTGGGGCAGGTGACCCCACCGTAAACACTTCAAAGTACTGACATCCCGTATTGTCGAGAATAGACAGCTCATAGTCCCCTCCTTCGAGGTTGTAAATGTCTTCATCCAAAGATGTAAAGCCGTTGGGGCCGGTCCATCCGAGAGCAAATGGTGCCGTTCCACCAACAATTTCTATTTCGATGGCTCCATTAGTCTCACCACTACAGGATACATCAAAAACTGAAACCAAAACTTCAAAAGAATCTCTTGTCAATTCGACGGTTTCTGACCCAACACAACCATTGTCGTCGGTAACAGTTATCGTGTACTCACCGGGTGCCAAGTTTGTTATTTCGGCATCTGTGCTAATTTCTGTTCCCGTTTCATCTTCCCAACTGTAGGTGTAGTTCGATACGATCGTTCCACCTGTTGGCTGAGCATTCAAAATGCCATCATCGGCGGTACAGCTCGGTTCAGTAATCAAGACATTAACCGTGATCTCAGAAGGCTCAAGCACTTCACCGTCAACCACCACAGTACAATTTTGCGAGTCTTCAATGGTAGCTGAATAAACTCCCGCTTCAAGTCCATTTATCACAAAAGAGTTCGATGTAAAGCCATTGGGACCTGTCCAAGAGATCGCGTAAGGGCCAGTACCTCCAGCAGGGTTGGCAGCGATACCGCCATCTGTATTTCCAAAGCATGAAATGTGGGTGATATCCAGATTTCCAAGAACTTCAGTTGGGGAACCAACACTGTAGGTCGCCTGTAACACACAGCCATTATCGTCAGTTACTGTTACATCGTAATCTCCCGATTCCAAAGCTGAAATATTTGCTCCAGCTCCAGCAAACCCATTAGGGCCCGTCCACGCGATATCATACGGCTCTTGCCCTCCACTGACAGCAAGGTCAATACTACCATCAGCTGAACCAAAACACGACACGTCTTGAGTGGTGGGTGTACCTGTGAGTAAGAAAGTTTCTGAGATCGTATACGTTTCGACTAGAACACAGCTTTGGGCATCAGTGAGTGTCAACGTATAGTCACCGGCTTCCAACCCTGAAATGTCTTGATCAGTAGATGTAAACCCATTGGGACCAGCCCAATCGAAACTATAGTTTGCCGTCCCACCAGACGGGATAATAGAAATAGCTCCATTCGAATCTCCGGCACAAAGCGCGTCAGACACGGTAGCGTCAATTGAAAGTACGCTTGGCTCTCCAACTTCAAAACTAGTTGAAACCACGCAATCATTGCTGTCTGTAATCGTCAAATCATAGGTTCCCGCTTCTAGGTTGGCGATATCTTCATCAGTACTCGTAAAGCCGTTTGGACCTACCCAACCGAAAGTATAGGTAGGTGTTCCCCCTTGAATTTCGAGAGAAATGGATCCATCTGAAAATCCGAAACAAGATGCGTCCACAATTGTTTCAGTCCACGTGATTTCGTCAAGTTGAGTTACTTCAACACTGAAGTTTCCTTGACAATTGTTGAAATCAGTAATGGTCAAATCGTAGATACCTGCAGCCAGCCCGGCTGGATTTGGATCAGAAGAAGTAAATCCGTCAGGACCTGTCCAACTGAAACTATAAGGAGCGGTTCCACCAGTAACGGCCGTAGTAATTGTACCTGTGGCCTCTCCAAAGCAAAGCACTTCACCAACTGTAGATACGACTCCTATTTCATCGGGGGAAGTAATGGTGTAGGTATCGGTTACAGAACAATTGGTAGCGTCGATCAGCACGATGGTATAGTCACCTGGCTCGAGATTCGAAATATCTTCATCCGAAGAGACAAAACCATTTGGTCCAGTCCAGTCAAAAGCGAAAGGTGCGGTACCACCCGTAATGGTCAAATCAATGGCTCCGTCAGTAGAATTCGGACAAAGCGTTTGGCTCACGTCTGCACTCAGAACAATAACATCGGGATTGAGCAATTCTAAAGAACCCGTCACGATGCAGCCAAGATTATCTTCAACTTCCACATCATACACCCCAGCTTCGAGATTTGAAATGTCCTCGCCTGAAGAAGTGAAGCCATTCGGCCCAGTCCAGGAAATGATATACCCGGGAGTACCACCTGTGATAGTCAGGTCAATAGACCCATCATCACCGTTATTACAAGTGAGCGGTGTTTGATCTAGGGTAATCTCAAGTAATGCGGGTTCAGTTACCTCTACTGAATCTAAAAGCTGACAGCTATTTTGGTCAGTCAGCGTGAGGTAGTACATCCCCGCCAAGAGGTCGGAAATGGTTGTGCCCGTCCCAACAAATCCATCGGGGCCCGTCCAATCATAAGCATACCCTGGCAATCCACCAGAGCCAATGGCGTCAATGGAACCTGTGTTTGTTCCAAAACAAAGCACATGGGTTGGTGTAAAATCGATATCTAACTCGGATGGTTCTGCTATCGTCACATCCATTACGGCAGTACAGAGCACGGCATCCGTAACGGTCACTTGGTACAATCCCGATTCTAAGCCGATCAAATCTTCATCGGTCGATGTAAAGCCATTTGGGCCATTCCAAGCATATGTGTAAGGAGGAAGCCCCCCGGTTGGGGTCAGGTCAATCTCTCCTTCAAACCCACCGCCACAGAGATTGTCGACATGGGTTTCAGAAACTTCGAGAAGTGGATTTTCGGTAATAATGAATGAAGAATCAGCCAAACAGTTGTTTGAGTCTTCGACGCTCAGGGTGTACGTTCCTGGCTCCAACGGCCCGATCGATTCCGAGCTCGATGTGAATCCATTAGGTCCCGTCCATGAAAAGGCAAAAGGCGAAACTCCGCCTGTTACAGTCATATCAATGGCTCCATCATCATCGCCAAAACAATCGACTGGAGTCAGAATGGCATTAAACTGAATGGTATCCGGCGTATTTGGAAAGATGTAAGTCGTATCAAACTGACAGCCTAGCTGGTCTGTTACTTCGAGCGTAAAGACAGGGCAGAGTTGTGATGCAGAAATGCCGCTTTCACCACTTGACCAATCGTAACTGTACCCACCATTTCCACCTATAACAATAGGAGTTGCTGTACCATTACAAACATCGGCGCAGAGTGGAGCAGAAGCATTCATCGAAAACACTGTTAGCGGTCCAGGCTCATTCACGAATACGTCTACGTTACAAGGAAGTCCACCTTGACCTATGTCGATGACAATGACTGTGTATGTTCCAGCGCCAAGATTAGACCACGATGGTGTATTAGGTCCACCAATCCACTGATAGGTGTAAGGCCCTACTCCATCGGTTGGTTCTAGCACCGCGGCTATTCCGTCATCAGAACCATTACACGTAGGAGCTGTTGGATCAGCCACAATGGTGAAGAATGGGCAAGAACCCGCAGCCGCAGCAACCGGTTGCGCTCCATTATCAACAACTTTACTCGAAACTCCATTCGAAAGCTGTTTAAAAGCTTGTCCGTTTGTATTGAGTAGATTGAAGGACACACCATTCTCGGCAAATGTTTTCTGGGAGGCAATAAAGCTTCGGCTAATATTAATCACTGCATCTGCCGAAGAAGAAAATACAACATCGCCTTCTCCTGAGATAGTTAAAGATCGAATGTCGATCGTTCCTTCCAGCTCGATTTGAATATCAGTGTTTGTTTCAATCCAAACATCATCTCCAGCTCCAGGCATACTCCTTGCAGAGCCATCTACATTCATCCAGTGATGTGCTGCAGACCAATCACCCGATCCGGACTTCCACCTAAAAACATCCGCCTCGACTTCGCCAACCATAACCAGGAAGGCGGCCAAGAGTAGCGCAAATTTCCCAAATGCCTTACAATCAATCATATGCGTGACAGGGAACGAACCCTGCTTTTTTATTTCTCGGGCAAGCCGCTATTCCCAGGATGATCTCGTGAGAATTGGACGAACCCAATCTTATTTTCGAATAAGTATAGTCGTAAGCATATGCTACGGTGAAATAGTCCAAAAAGTTAAACTTTAACATTCCGGACACAGCATCTTCTGATCGAAACCCAAGTCCAACCGCCACTCTTTCATCGTAATCCAACCACACATTTGCGTCAAAAGAAGGCTTCGTGTTTGCCGTAAATTTTAGAAGCCCCGCAGGAATCACACTCATTTTTTCTCCTGTTGGAAATACCTTTCCAGCCATCATACTAAAATGAGGTTGTATGTTGACGTCTTCACCAATATCTTGTAGAGTGGGGTTTGTCAGGTGATCGGCACTCAAACCCGCAAACCAGCCCTTTCCATAGAGCCAAACTCCGGCTTTTATATCCGGAAACACAATTTCAGATTTTGATTGAGCCACCACTGGATCAGTTGGGTCGGGAACCCGAATTAAGGCTGCATCAAACCTGTACTGCATCATACCAAGTCCAACACCAAATGAAAGACGAGTATTACGATTCATACGCAAGTGAATGGCGTACGCGGCATGGATAGTCGTGCGGCTCGAAGGGCCGGTATTATCAGCTTCCACGATTGCTCCCATTCCGTGAATGGCGCCTCTTTCACTGCTAATTTTCTTAAGTCTCCAGTGCCCTGTGGCTACAAGGCTTTGCGGATTGTTTTCGAAGCCAACCCACTGATGACGATATCCAATTCTCGACTCAAAACACTCTTTAAGCCCAGCATTTGCCGGATTTATAGCGAATGCATTAAACATGAAGTTGGTGTACTGGCCAGACTGCTGCGCAGATACAGTATGCGCAATCAAGACGAGCACGATGATCCATCCGAATTTCCTCATCGCATAATGGTTACTGAGCCAGTGATAGGCTCGAGGTTAAACTGGAGATCATTCAATTCGATCACGTAGTAGTATGTCGCGGCGGGTAGGTCGTCCCCATCCCAATCATTGTTGTAGCGGGTGGCTTGAAACACCTTAGTTCCCCAACGCGAATAGACAATAATCTGGGCGTTCTCCCATTCTTCGATTCTGCTGATCTCCCAGGTATCGTTGATTCCATCGCCATTTGGTGTGAATCCAGAATAGGGCTGGATAGCTCTTCGAAGTGTAAATGTCACTTGATCAACATATAAGCAGCCATCTATTTCGGAAGTAACCGTGTAGGTATACTCTTGCGGTGCAGGCCCTGGCGGCAAGGCCGTAACGGGAGTTCCTTCGGTTTGATTCAGACCTTCACCCGACCAGGTAAGGTTTGGAAAAGCATCATCGGCAAAAAGCTCAACAGTCTGACCTTCAAGTATAATCTGGTCACCTTGACTACCTTCAAGTTGGAAGTCAGCATTCAAATCGAATGACACGGCAGGTCCATCCACACCCACAGATAATTCACATTCACCTGGGTTAATGGCTCCACCATCTTCAGCGCCTGAAATTAAGATGTAATACGTAGTTCCTTCAGCAAGACCAGATAAGTCCACATTCGCATTCCCGCTAATTTCAGTCTGACACTCAAGCGGAGTACCAAACGTGGATGGATCGCAGGGATCCGTGGCAGTAAAAATCGCCATGTTGACGGATTGCCCTAAATCGGCATCAGGATCGCATGAAATACCCGTTACCGATACAGTCGCATCTCCTTCATAGGTTTGATTCGGAAAGGCCGAGACATCTATGGTTGTAAACTCGAAAAAAACAGCGTTGTCAGCTGTGTCAAAGCAAAAGTTCGACGGGATTCCAGCTGGCAACCCGTTGGCGGTAGAAAGGGTCTCCGCTCCAGACCCAGAACAGAGTCCTTGTGGGTCGTCACAGTTTTGGCCAAAGGCACTTTGACTCAAAATCAAACAAAGCAAAACAACCACCTCGAGGGGCGATAGTCTAGTCATAAGGGGAAATTCTGTTTAATACATAAAGATACGGAATACGCGCCCCCTAGGGTTTCACAGACTCACAGTTATTCACAGGTAGGTGTGTAGAATGCTTCGATCTTGAAGCCTTAGTACACTGAGAACCAAACCATCGCAGCAATACAAGAAATTCCTACGGCAATTAAGTTGACGTAGTCGTTTGTAAGCCAGGCTACTCCCGCCATTTCATACTCCCCTTCGGGAGGTTTTGTATCACGCCACTCTCGACTCTGGGCCGGTTTGAATTTCACTTGCCATAAGGCCCCTACGAGACTATCTATCAGATTGCCCAACATCCCAATAAGACCAATCGCGATGAACTCAAGAATGCCAATCTCATCCGTTAAAAAATAAGCTAGTCCCGAAATAACGAATGAGAAGATGACTCCGGCAAAAGTGCCCACGACGGAAATCCCTCCGCTCAAGCCAGGAAGAACATTGCGACCACTCGTCAGATACCGTGCTGTTCTGGAAAGTCGGGTACCCAATTCAGCCGAGGCGGTATCGCTCATAGCACAGGCTATACCGGTCACACCAGCCATGAGCGCAGCCACATTACCATTCACAAAATAGGTGCAAACAAATGCTAGCGGAATGCCACCGTTAGCCATAACCTGAACCATATTTCTACCACCCGGCTCTTTCGTAATTCTTTGAGATGGCAATTTGGACAAGATGCTTCCAAAGACAAAAAAACAAGCAAATACAGCCACCCACTTTGGCTCTGGCGAAACCACCAAATACACACCAACCGCTATAGCAGCCATGGCGCCAGAACTTGTCAACCAACCGATGCGCCATGCTAAAATACCCCCGAGTACCAAACCTAGTATAGCAAAGAGAATTCCCCCAGTCTCAAAACTCGGATTCAACAAAACCCAATAAAGCAAGCCAAAAGGAACCGTAATATTGTCAAAGCCATCTTCAAAAACAGCTTCGATTAGAGCGAGTACAAGCGAAACTGCGATAACGACGTAAATCTTCTCAAATGGCAGTGGCCACTGGGGGATGAATACCGGAAGGATCCCCAGGCAGAAAACAGCAACTAAGAAGAAGGCTAGGCTTCCTTCCCACGATTTTGCTCCATAATCAGAATGATATTTTGTTCTACCCCATAAATGACCAACAATAGATGCACAACCATCAGCCAGAGCCATCGTGATCATGGGATAAAAAACGAGAATAGGCTGTTCGTGATAAAACAAGAGCAACACCCAAAAGGAAACCGCGAAATAGGGTATTCCCCAGCCCTTTTTTCCTGATTCAGGATTCTGAAAAAAGCCTTTTGATACAGCAATCCAAAGTATGGGTATACATGCTCCTACGAGCAAGAGAATCCACTGATATGGGATATCGAGTAGTAGTGTACAAGCCGAAATTCCAATTGCCCCGATATGGAGGGCCTTTCTACCGATTTGGTATTCTACAATATGCCTACGTATGGCAAATTGCGAAAGGCCTACCAAAACAACTACAAGCACGAACAATACACTCAGTTGAAAAAGACTATATAATTCTTCAGCCGTCATCTGCTCCATAGAACCTTGAAGTTCGCCGCTAAAATAAGCGGTCTAAACGACATTTAAAACACGAATTATCAGGTGATAAAGATTGAAAGTAGCCCCGCTAGGAATCGAACCTAGATCTAAAGTTTAGGAAACTTCTATTCTATCCATTGAACTACGGGGCCATAGCACCGCCTTGCAGACTTATCTTACGGTAGAGCCGTTTCCGACTTCTTCTGAAGGACTCACAAAGGCGAGTTTTCCATCAGCATCTTCGGCCATCAAAATCATCCCTTGAGACTCAACCCCTCGAATTTTTCTAGGCGCAAGATTTAACAAAACAGAAACTTTGATACCTGGCAGATCTTCAGGCTTGTAAAACTCCGCGATTCCAGAAACCACCGTTCGCTTATCGAGACCTGTATCTAGCTGTATTTTGAGTAGCTTATCTGTTTTAGGAACTCTCTCGGCTTCAATAATTGTGGCTGTTCGGATATCGACTTTTGTGAAGTCTTCGAATGCAATAAGATCTTTCATAGGTGGGTGGCTTGATTTTGGCGTGTCTTCAATAGTCTGGTGAAGTTTCTCAACTTGAGCATCCATAGCCTCGTCTTCAATTCGCGAGAAGAGCAACTCAGCCTTTTCGATTTGGTGACCCGACGCAATGACATCAGCGCTACCAGCCATATCCCAGCTTTGCTCTTCCAATTGGAGCATTGCAGCAAGCTTGGCAGCGGTATTTGGCAAGAATGGCTTTGCTAGAATGGCGAGATTAGCTGAAATCTGAAGACAAACATTGAGAATGTGCCCCGCTAGCTCTAGATCGGTTTTGGCGTGCTTCCACGGCTCGGTTTCGGTCAAGAGCTTGTTGCCCAACCTGGCAAGACCCATCATGGCATTTTGACCATCGCGAAAACGGTATGCTTCAATACTCTCTTCGATTTCCCTTCTGGCCGAAGCTATGGCTTCATCCACTCCAAAACTCTTCGTAAGCTCATGCCCTGCATCAGTCGTATCGGGAACTTTTCCATCGAAAAACTTGTGCGTCAGAACCAAGGTTCTGTTTACGAAGTTTCCGAGCACCGCCACAAGTTCATTGTTTACGCGAGCCTGGTAATCGGCCCAGGTAAATTCGCTATCTCTAAACTCTGGGGCAATGGCGTTGAGCACATACCGCAGTTCATCTTGCTTTCCAGGGAAATCTTCAAGATACTCGTGAAGCCAAACGGCCCAGTTTCGCGAGGTGCTAATTTTCTTTCCTTCCAAGTTCAAGAACTCATTGGCCGGAACATTCTTCGGAAGAATGTAGTCCCCGTGCGTCTTGAGAAGCACTGGGAAAATAATGCAGTGAAATACGATATTATCCTTTGCTAGGAAGTGCACCAATTTGGTATCATCTGATTGCCAGTAGTCTTTCCAGTCCTTCCCATTTTGCTCAGCCCACACCTTGGTAGCTGTGATGTAACCAATAGGGGCATCGAGCCAAACGTAGAGCACTTTTCCATCTGCACCTGCTACTGGCACAGGAACTCCCCAATCCAGATCACGTGTCATAGCACGTGGT
The DNA here is from genome assembly GCA_030427905.1 of Bacteroidia bacterium. Classification (GTDB taxonomy): domain Bacteria; phylum Bacteroidota; class Bacteroidia; order Flavobacteriales_D; family Cryomorphaceae; genus CBDDKU01. The sequence continues at coordinate 597,063 of JAUICL010000001.1, read as the reverse complement.
TGAAGTCCACCGTCTATCCACGACTTACACTGTCCCAACACTTGCTTTTTCCACTTGCTTGGATCATGCAATTGCACCCCATCTATTTCACCAGATTCGAGCCAAGTTCGAAGCCAATCTTCGTGCTTATCAAGTGGAAGGTACCAATGGGATGTTTCCTTCAATACCGGTTTGGTCCCGCTCAAGGTAGAGCGTGGATTGATCAATTCTTGCGGGCTCAAGGTGCTTCCACAATTCTCGCATTGATCTCCGTAGGCATTGTCATGTCCGCATTTCGGACAAGTACCCATGATGTATCGGTCCGCTAAAAACTGCTGCGCTTCTTCATCGAAGTACTGCTCAGCAGAATGAACGTCAAAAGCCCCTTTTTCAAGAAGGGTTCTGAAGTAGTCTTGAGCCGTTTCGTGATGTCTCGGGTCAGATGTTCTATGATAGATATCGAAGTCTATCCCGAATGCATTAAACGCATCCTTGTTTATGCTGTGAAACTCATCGACAATTTCCTGCGGACTTATCCCCTCTCTCTTCGCTTTCAGCGTAATCGCCGCCCCATGCTCGTCGCTTCCACATACAAAAGCTACATCTCTATTTCTTAGTCTCAAATACCTGACATAGATATCTGCGGGAATATATACGCCGGCCATGTGGCCGATGTGAAGGGGGCCGTTAGCGTATGGAAGGGCCGCCGTGATGGTATATCGCTTTGGATTATTCAAAGGGAATGTGCTTGTTTGTGCTGCGCAAAGATAGTTACTTCATCAAACCAAAATCAATCTTATGAAGTCCCTTAAACCACGAGCTTTAAAGCAGGGTGATCTCGTTCAAATTATCTCCACAGCACGCAAGGTAGATCGCGATTTTATCGATCATGCTGTGGAAGTACTTCAGTCCTGGGGGCTTCGGGTGGAGTTGGGTGAAAATCTTTGGGCCGTTGACAATCAGTTTGCTGGCAACGACCAGGAACGCGCTTCAGATTTGAACAGCGCCATTCGCAATAAAGACTGTCGGGCTATATTCTGTGCCAGAGGTGGATATGGCACCGCCCGTCTACTCGAAAGTCTTGACTACAAAAGTTTGCAAGATGAACCGAAATGGATCGTGGGCTATAGCGATGTCACGGCATTGCACAATGCCGTTTTCAATACAGTTGGGCTTGTGAGTTTGCACGCTACTATGCCAGTCAATTTCAGCACCAATACGCCCGAAGCACTCGACACAATGAAGCGTTTGCTCTTTGGTGAATCGGTTGAATACCGGTTTGACGAACATCCATTCAATCGCGCAGGGATAGCGGAAGGGCAACTGGTAGGTGGAAACCTAAGCGTGATCTACAGCCAGCTCGGTTCCAATTCAGCACTTGATGGGAACGATCAAATTTTGTTCTTGGAAGACCTGGATGAATACCTCTACCACATCGATCGGATGATGCTCGCTCTCAAGCGATCGGGGATGCTTGCGAAATTACAAGGGGTGGTAATTGGAAGCATGTCGGAAATGAACGACAACACCGTTCCTTTTGGCAAGGATGCTTACGAGATCATCGACTCTCATGTGCGAGATTTGGGAGTTCCGGTAGCCTTTGGATTTCCTTCTGGCCATATCGACGACAACCGCGCTTGGGTGCACGGCAAAAAAATAAGGCTGACCGTCAATGACGGCCAGCCTTGTCTTGTAGAGTTTACCGAAAATTAATCTCTCTCAAACTTCGTGTAGTCAGCTGGAATTTCGAAAAGCTCAGCGCTCAACTCCGACTTATCTACTGTGTTAACATGTAGCTTAGTCAATTCCACACCATCTGTTTTACGCTCCACACCAACCATTGGGAAGAATCCATCCAGGTTTGGTACGTTCATAAAGTACACGGCTAGTTTATCTTTACGATTCAATGTTTCGAGCATCGGCATCATGAAGTCGAAATCGTCATTTGCAACCCAAAAAGTTACTTCACGACCATCAGTCTTTCCTGTTACCTTTACTTCCGTACAATTGTAACCGTTGATTTCTTTGGTGTTGTTCGTTTTCTGAACGTACACTTCTGTATCTCTCGCTGGGCGCTTGTTTGGCACATCGATATACATTTTACGCTCAGGGCTTAGGGCTTTAACAGTGTTGGCCTTTGTATCAATGATCATGATACCCTGGATTTCACCATTTTCGCTCATTTCCTCTACACGAATTTTGTCACCTTTTACAAAGTAAGTGTAGTTAGCAGTCACAGGACCAATCGTTTTGGTAAATTTGATTGTACCTTGAAAAGGTCCAGATGCAAAGGCCCCGGCGCTCAAGGTAATACCAAGCATGAGGGCAGCAACTTTTTTCATCATTTGTTTCATAAGAATGTAACAGTTTAAGGAACCAGTATGATTCGCAGTTTAAATTAACATGTCTGTTTCGACCAACTCTCTAGGAAAATCGGGCGAGTCACATGCTATTACGCATTTGGTTGGCTTAGGTTTCAAAATTCTTGAAAGAAACTGGCGTTTTCGACGTGCAGAAATAGATATAATTGCTGAAAATGAGCAATTTATCGTTTTCGTGGAAGTAAAAATGAGAAAGGATACGGTGATGGGAAATCCGGAACAGGCTGTAACTCGAAAGAAACAAAAGCGAATTATTTTGGCTGCCAATGAATATTTGGTGAGCAATAATCTGGAGAAAGAGGCTAGATTTGACCTCGTTTCTATAGTGTATGGCGAAGGTCCGCTAAAAATCGACCACATCCCAGACGCGTTTTATCCCACCCTCTAGCAAATACAAGACTTATGGCAGATCGAAGAAGACAGGACAGAAATAAAGGAGAGAAGAAAGGCAAGGGTCTTTCAGGCCGATTCAGCCAAAAGAAAGGACCGGAAAAAGGGCCAGAGCAAAGATCAGAGAATCGGGAAAAAAAAGACGGCGATAAAAAATGGCGCCCTGCACCTAAATTTCGAAACAAGTCCTACTCGAAGCAACGCCCAGATGATGGCACCTTACGTCTCAACAAGTTTATTGCCAACTCGGGTATTTGCTCCAGAAGAGAAGCTGATGAGTTTATAAAAAGTGGCCTCGTAGAAGTTAACGGAAAAACCATCACCGAAATGGGTTACCGCGTGCAGCCCACCGATGAAGTCAAATACGCTGGAGAGCGGATCTCACGTGAAAAGCCGATTTACGTCCTGCTGAACAAACCCAAAGATTTTGCTCTGACTGGTGTGGAAACTCCTACCCGAAGGACGGCTTTTGGTCTTCTCAAAGGGGTTGGCACGAATCGTATCGGTCCTGTGGGAAGAATGAACCGAGACACTTCTGGATTGGTGATTTTCACCAACGACGGGGAGTTGGCAAAACGACTCAGCCTTTCGAAGTCAAGCACCCAAAAGATTTACCACATCCATACCGATAAGCCCGTGAAGGCGGAGCATATCAAAGCCATGAACGAAGGCTTTGAAATAGATGGTAAGGAAATCAATATCACGGAAGCCAGCTATGTAGGCGATGGAAAAGATCGAAAGCAGCTTGGAATCGAAATAAGGGGCGGAAAGAATCAGCTCGTGCGCGATGTGGTGGGCCACTTTGGCTATAAGATTCTGCGACTCGACCGTGTAGTCTATGCAGGCTTGACCAAGAAAGACTTGCCTCGTGGCAAGTGGCGACACATTACTCCAGCCGAACTTACGACACTCAAGATGTTGAAATAAACGAGGCCTTACCTACGTTTGAATGGATATTGTCAAGAGATTTGATATTCATTGAAGCGCCTTCTCAAATACCTTTTTGTCTTAGTCTCCCTTGCTTGCATCGGACTTGTAGCGGCCTATTTTCTCGCCAAAAAGTTTGAGCCTGAAGTCAAGGAGATTGTCGTGGCCGAGCTAAACAACCACCTTCTGGTACCGGTAGATGTGGACGATATCAACCTGAGCCTGATCCAGCGATTTCCCTACGCGAGCCTGCGCTTTAGCCACGTCGTTATCCCCGAAGTTGGTCCTGGCAAAACCGAATCTGACACTTTGCTATATGCTGATGACCTCTACCTCCAGATTGCGCTGATTGATTTCTTCAAACAAAACTACACCATCACCGAAGCAGAGATCAATGGCGGATTCTTCAAAATGGCCATGTACCCGGATGGAACGGATAATTTTCGTTTCTGGAAATCCCGTTCTGACAGTTCTGGCAAAGCAGCCATTTCACTCACCAATGTCGACATCCAAGATTTTCGATACAGCCTGGAGAATGCCGGTAAGCTGAACTTGGATGTCGAGATTGTTAACGGAAGAGCCAATGGCGATTTTGGAAAGCAGGCTTACACCATCGATGCCGATTGCGATTTGCTGGTGCACAGCATTGGTCAAGGTGCAGACATTCTCTATTTGGATCAAGAACTCTCTGGCGATTTTGTTTGTGAGATCGACCACCAAAACAGCCTGTACAAATTCAGCAGTAAGGGGCTAAATATTTCCGATCAGCAATACCACGTAGAAGGAGCCTACGCCCCCAAAGAAGCCGATCAATGGGTGGTGGATATCAAAACCACCGGTGGGGATTTAGAGAAAATGGTTCGGCTGATTCCGCGCACCAATCGCTGGACTTTCCAAAAGTATCAGGCCAAGGGAGAAGCAGATGTCGATCTAAAGCTCAAATACGGGAAGACGCTTGATATCCTGGTCGGATTTGATGAAGTAGATGGAACTTTCCAGCACCACACGGCACTTGGAAAGGCCAATATTGCCGATGCAAAAGGGATTTACTCGCTAAAAAACGACGTATCGACCCTATCGCTTGATGAGCTTCAAGCATCTATTGGTGGTGGAAAACTGGAAGCCAAGGGAAAAATCGTCGACTTCAAAAGCCCCGCTTTCGATCTGGAGCTAAAGGGGAAAATAGATCTCTCAGAACTCAAAAACCTGATCAACATCTCACTGGCTGATGAACTGGATGGAAGTATAGCGCTAAACGGAACGCTCAGCGGAAAGCTCGCTGCACAGAGCACGGAAGCCAAACTCGATATGCTGCGTGGTATTGACTTCAACGGGGTGATCACCCTAAGCGACGGGTTGATACGCATGAAAAACCAGTCGCAGCTCTACGATGAAATCAACGGAAACCTGAGTCTCGAGAACAACGCGATCACGACAAAATCCTTATCGGCTAGAGTCAATGAAAGCCCTTTCACCCTGTCGGGCGAGATTGTAAACGCCCTTCCCTATCTCACCCAACGAGGGCAGACTTTGAAAGTGGATGCCGAATTTAGAGCTGATGCACTTGATTTTAATTCCATTCTTACCCAGGAAGAGTCCAAGGCAGATACTACCTATAAACTCGAATTGCCCCGAGACCTCGATTTCGATCTCGACATACTCGTTCAAGAACTGAACTTCCGCCGATTCGAAGCCAAGGATGTGTCTGGAAGAGCCAGACTTTCGAATGGAGTGCTCACACTAAATCCTTTTGAGTTTAAGTCTTGCAATGGTTTGGTCAAAACCAACATCGCGATTACCGAAGAAGGCGATGCCTTTGCGATTCAGTCCAACTCCATCTTAAAGGACATGCGGCTGAACGAGGTCTTCTATTCCTTCGAAAACTTTGGACAAAGCTTGATCCGATCAGAAAACATCGAAGGGAGAACCAATGCCGACATTCGGTTTGAGTGTCAGATTTCATCCGACTTAAAAGTCGACCCAGCATCCATCATTTCGGAAGTAGATTTGGTGGTGATGGATGGGAAGCTTCTCGAACTGGAAGCCTTTCAGGAAATAGGTGCCTACCTGCGTCAATCGGGGATCTACAAGTCGTTCTTGCGAATTGATGAACTCGAGAGAGAATTGAAGCACATCGAGTTTGATACGTTGGCCAATCAGATTAAAATCAAGAATCAAATGGTGACCATACCGCGAATGGATATCTCATCTTCGGCGATGAATCTTCAAGGTTCTGGGACACATTCGTTCAACAATGAAATAGACTACGCCTTCAATTTTAAGCTAAGTGAAGTGCTGAGAAAAGGCAAGGGAAATAGCGATGAGTTTGGCCATGTAGTCGATGACGGAACCGGATTAAACATTTTCTTAAAAATGTACGGCACCACGTCCAACCCACAGTTTAGCATGGACAAAGACGCCGCTCGGGCTAAGCGCAACAACCAGTTTCAGGAAGAAAAGCAAACGTTTAAATCCATACTCAAAGAAGAGTTCGGACTCTTTAAAAAAGATACCACCCTTCAAGCTCCGCCAGAGCCTAAGCCGAAAGGAGAAACTCAATTTGAAGTGACCTGGGATGGAAGCACCAAGTCCGACACGAGTCAGTCGGGGCAAAAGGATAAAAAGAAGAAGCCAGCCCCAGCAAAATCAGATGATGAAGACGATGAAGATTTATTTCGCGGAGATGATGACTTATAATTGGAATCTGGCCCAAAAGATTTTTACTTTTAAGTCAAATTCTACTTTATAGACGAAAGCTCTACTCAGAAACGTAATTAGCTGAATGAATTTATACTCCAGAAAGCAGCAATGGAAGGCCGTGCTGCTGGTGCTTGCTACGGTTATTGTGGGTCTATCGCTTTGGTACTCCAACCACATCGTCAATAAAATAAGGTCGGAAGAGCGGCAGAAAGTACAGCTCTGGTCTGAAGCCGTTAAGAAAAGACTTACCCTGATCAACTATACCCAGGAGCTTTTCTCTGAAATGAGAAGAGAAGAGCGGAGCAAGATCAATATCTGGTCGCAAGCAACGGGTCGAGTTACGACGGCAAGTGATCGAGAACTCAAATTTCTTCAGGACATTCTGGCCGCCAACAAGACCATTCCCGTCCTCGTGGTCGATAAGTCAAACCAAGTGGTCTTCGACCGAAACATCGACAAGAAATACCTGGCCACCAAGGCCCGCACTGATAGTTTGCTCAATGCCATGGCGTCTAAATACGATCCGATCAGACTGAGCATTTCGGGTATCGATCAACGCGTGTACTACCAGGATTCCAGAATCATTACTGAGCTGGAAAAAACCCTCGACGACCTGATCAATTCCTTTATCAGCGAAACGGTGATGAACTCGGGATCGGTTCCGGTTCTGGTAATGGATTCAACTCAAACCGAGGTCATCAATTTTGGAAATGTCGATTCCACCCTCGTGGCAGATTCCACCAGTCTCTCAAAACAACTGGCGGTAATGGGTGCCGCAAATGACCCGATCCAAGTGAAATTCGGCCAAAAGGTTGTGGCCTACGTGTTCTACACCGATTCGGTCATCATCACCCAACTCCAGTATTTCCCGATTGTCCAGTTTATTATCATCGGTTTATTCCTACTTATCTCCTACCTGATTTTCAGCACTTTCCGACGAGCAGAGCAAAACCAAGTGTGGATCGGTATGGCGAAAGAAACCGCTCACCAGCTCGGTACTCCGCTTTCAAGCCTGATGGCCTGGATACAGCTCTTGGAGAGCAAAGGCACCGAAGAGGAAGTGATCACCGAGCTAAACAAAGACATCGAGCGATTGGAAATGATCACCGATCGATTCTCGAAAATTGGATCTAACCCAGAACTCAAATTGGAGTCGGTGGTAGAAGTGATCGACAAAACCATGTCGTACCTCCGCCCGCGTCTTTCCACACGCGTGAAATTCTCGATACAAGTAGATGGAGAGAGCCATATCAAGGCTATGATCAACCGTCCGCTATTTAGCTGGGTGATCGAAAACATCCTCAAGAACGCCGTGGACGCTATGGAAGGAAAAGGCGATATCACCATTGTGGTTAGCCACGAAATCCAAAATGTCTATATCGATATCACCGACACGGGGAAAGGTATAACGGGGAAGAATCACAAAGCCGTTTTCCAACCGGGCTACACCACCAAGAAGCGCGGCTGGGGATTGGGCCTTTCTCTGACGAAGCGCATCATCGAAAACTACCACAGCGGAAAGATTTTCGTGAAGCGCAGTGAACCGGGCGTTGGGACTACTTTCAGGATAGTCCTGCGCACCAAAGCTTAAGTCTAATCCCGATTTAACTACCTTGGCGGCATGGCTGGAATCTACATCCACGTTCCTTTTTGCAGGCAGGCTTGCCACTATTGCGACTTTCACTTTTCGACCAATACAAAGCTGAAAGCTCAGCTCGTAGATGCCATCGTAAAAGAGATCGCTCAACGCCGCAATTACCTGCCGACAAAATCCATCTCAACGATATACTTCGGTGGTGGAACGCCCAGTTTGCTCTCAAAGGATGAAATCTCAAAAATTTTGGATGCTCTGCGCTCCCATTTCGATGTGGATGACGATGCCGAAATCACCCTAGAAGCTAACCCAGACGATATTACAGCCGATGTACTTCGGGAGTGGAAGTCTCTCGGAATAAACCGCCTGAGCATCGGGATACAAAGTTTTCTCGATGAGCAGCTCAAGTGGATGAATCGGGCGCACAACGCCGAAGAAGCCCTGAGTTCGGTAAAATCGGCACAGGAAGCGGGGATCAGCAACATCACCATTGACCTGATCTACGGACTACCCGGCTTGAGCATAGATGAATGGGAAAATGAGCTGGCTCGGGTTTTGGAAATGAACGTCCCACACGTCTCGGCATATTGCCTGACGGTAGAATCGGGCACTGCACTGGGCCACTGGGTAGCCAAGGGCAAGGAAAAGCCCATAGACGAAGACGCTGCCAATGCCCAGTTCTTGAACATGGTAGATGTGTTCAGCCAAAACGGTCTCGAGCAATACGAAGTCAGTAATTTTGGAAGGACTGAATTCTATTCCCAACACAATACGTCTTACTGGAAAGGTGTGCCCTACCTCGGCTTGGGCCCTTCGGCGCATAGTTTCGATGGAAAAAACCGCGGGTGGAATTTAGCAAACAACCCAGCCTATATCAAAGCCATCGAAGCTGGAGAAACGCCCTTCACTACAGAAACACTCAGCACGACCGACAGGTTGAATGAGTACATCATGACAGGACTGCGAACCAAATGGGGTATCGATTTTCAGGTGATGCGGGAAAGGTTTGACTTTGATTTTGAAGACCAGTATCGCGACGTGATTGACCGCATTATCGAGAAAGGCTGGGCGAGCCTGACCGATGGAAATCTGGTGCTAACGCGAAAAGGCCTATTTCGAGCTGACGGAATCGCGTCTGATTTCTTTATTTTGAACCATGAAGATTGAATTAAAAATCGCTGGTCAGACCTACAAGGCAGACCTTTCGAAAGGAATCGACATCTCGATACCGCTCTCCCCAAATGGCCCGCGAGCTTGGTATGTTGATCCAATCAGCATCGAGCCAGTGGTAAACGACCAATTTACGGGAAGTGTAGCCCTTGGTGGCAGTGTCAACTTTCGGCATATTCATTTCAATCCGCATGGGCACGGTACCCACACCGAAACGGTGGGGCATATCGATGAGGAGGTTCTATCGATTAACAAAACACTGACCCGGTTCTTCTTCAAAGCTGAGTTGATCACAATTGAGCCAAAGCCATTTGCTGGCAAGGAGTCAGAATTCGTAAAGCACGGCGATTTAATCATCACGCGAGAGGCGATTGAAGCACAGGTGAAAAGTGCCGATATCGAAGCCTTGGTGATTCGCACTATGCCTAACTCCGACTCAAAGCTCTCACAGAATTATTCCAATACCAATCCGGCCTATTTCGAACCCGAAGCCTTAGCCTGGATGCGAGACCTGGGAATCAAGCACTTGCTCACTGACCTGCCTTCGGTAGATCGGGAAAACGACGGCGGAAAACTGCTCGCTCACCGCGCCTTTTGGCATGGCGGCCGCTCAGGCGACGGAGAGTCGACCATCACCGAAATGGTTTACATCAAAAACGAAGTATCCGACGGCGATTACCTACTCAATCTTCAGATCGCACCATTTGAAAATGACGCCAGCCCGAGTAAGCCGGTGCTTTATGCCTTATCAATATGAACATCGAACGCTTTAGAGAAATCTGCCTATCAAAAAAAGCAGTAACCGAATCCTTTCCCTTTGATGAAACTGCCCTTGTCTTTAAAGTCATGGACAAGATGTTCGCCATTTGTTCTGTCGATAATTTCCAATCGTTTTCACTGAAGTGCGACCCCGAGTGGGCCATCGAATTGCGGGAAGAATATCCCGAGGGAATCTACGGCGGATACCACCTCAACAAAAAGCATTGGAACACCATCCGAATCGACATGAATGTGCCAGAAGACTTGATGGATAAAATGATCCAGCACTCTTACGATTTGGTGGTTTCAAAGTTGACGAAGAAGCAGAAGGCGGAACTCAATGAAATGAAGTAATTTCGCGTACTTCAACGATTGGAAATGAATAAAAAGAGTTTATCCAAACGCGTTCTCGGGGCCTTTTTCCAAGGCTTGCTCCTGGTGGTGCCAATCACCGTGATCGGCTACACGGTATATCGTCTTTTTGTTTTTCTCGACGATCTCATCCCGATGGATATTCCGGGCTTGGGTGTGCTCGTTTTGTTTTTGGGCATTACGGCACTGGGCTTTCTCGGTTCGCTGTTTATCACCCAGCCCATCGTAAACTGGGCCAACCGCCTACTCGATCGCATACCCCTCGTCAAGACGATCTACACCGCCATCAGCGATTTACTCTCGGCATTTGTGGGGCAAAAGAAAAGTTTTTCGAAACCCGTATTGGTCAAGCTAAGCAAGGAAAGTGATATTGAAAAACTCGGCTTTATCACCAATGAAGACCTGACCAGCCTGAATATTAAGAGCGAAAAAATAGCTGTGTACTTGCCGCATAGCTACAATTTTTCGGGAAATCTATTTATTGTGCCACGCGAAAACGTGACTCCGATTGACGCACCGACCCCGGAAGTCATGAAGTTTATCGTTTCGGGTGGTGTAACTGATCTCGGAAAGAAAAGCAATGAAAAATAGTCGAACGGGTTCCCTTCTCTTACTACACCTTATCGTCTTTATCTTCGGTTTTACAGGTGTTCTGGGTCGCTTGATTGAGTCGAGCTCCGATATTTTGGTCGTGTGGCGGATGATCATCGCAGCGGTCACAATAGGTATCTTTTCCTACGCCACGCGAAAGATCAACAAGTCGCTGCTGGTGAATTTTGTTCCCTATGCTTTGACGGGATTGATTATCGCATTGCATTGGGTCACCTTCTTCGAAGCCATCAAAGTGTCGAATGTCTCGGTGGCATTGGCCTGCTTTAGCTCGTCGGCATTGTTTACAGCCATTCTCGAGCCATTGATTTTCAAAAGGAAGATTGACAAATTCGAGCTATTTGCTGGTTCGCTCGTGGTAGTCGGGCTTCTACTCATATTCAGTTTCGAATCTGACTACAAACTCGGAATCATGCTGGCGATTGTTTCGGCCTTCTTGGCATCACTTTTCACTACAATCAATGGCCGCTTTATCAAAAATGACAACCCTTATCGAATCAGTCTGGTCGAAATGATGGCTGGAGCTGTGGGGATGTTGATATGGGTGGGAATCAACGGGAAAATAGGCCCTGAAATGATCTACCTGCCTACTTCCGATTGGATGTGGCTAATCGTTCTGGGGGTGATTTGTACCGCCTTTGCCTTTGTGGCTAGTGTGAATGTGATGAAGGAGCTCACCCCTTTTACCGTATCGCTAACGATCAACCTGGAACCCGTTTATGGAATCATTCTCGCATTTCTGATCTTTGGCGCAAGCGAAAAAATGACTCCCGGCTTTTATGGCGGGACTGTGCTCATTCTCGGAGCGCTGTTTCTCAATGCATTGCACAAAAAAGGGCGATTGCAAAAACTTAACCCACTACGAAAGCGTTCCACTCTCGGCTAAATCAAGAAAATGGATACGAAGACAATAGCATACTCAGAAAGTCTCACGGAGTTTCATCGATTTAAAACCCGAGCCGTTAAGGTGGGTTCGATCGGAATTGGTGGAGATAATCCGATCCGGGTACAGTCGATGACCACCACCGACACAATGGACACCGAAGGGTCAATCTCCCAGAGTATCCGAATGATTGAAGCGGGATGTGAGCTAGTTCGCTTGACTGCCCCTTCCAAAAAAGACGCTCTGAATCTTGGCCCAATCCGCGAAGGTATTCGAAGCAAAGGACACGAAGCTCCCTTGGTTGCCGATATCCACTTCACCCCAAATGCCGCTGAGATAGCCGCACGAATTGTCGAGAAAGTACGCGTGAACCCGGGCAATTACGCCGACAAGAAAAAATTTGAAGAACATGATTATACCGACAAGAGCTACCAAGCTGAGCTAGATCGGATTCGAGAGCGATTTGCGCCACTCGTTGAGATCTGCAAGGAAGAAGGTACCGCCATGCGGATTGGTACTAATCACGGATCGCTCTCCGACCGGATTTTGAGCCGCTACGGAGATACGCCACTCGGGATGGTTGAATCGGCTATGGAATTTCTTCGCATTTGCCGAGACCACGACTATCACGAGATAGTGCTGAGCATGAAAGCTTCTAACCCGCAGGTGATGGTGCAGGCCTATCGCTTGCTTGTGAATCACATGATGGAAGAAGGGATGAACTATCCGCTTCACCTCGGTGTGACGGAAGCAGGCGAAGGAGAAGATGGCCGAATTAAATCGGCGGTGGGAATAGGAACGCTGCTGGAAGATGGACTGGGTGATACCGTGCGGGTATCGCTCACCGAAGAGCCCGAAGCGGAAATACCGGTAGCGCGAATGTTGGTGGATCGCTACGGTACTCGAAAAACGGGTGAAGACATTCCACCGATTCTTGACTACCCCATCGACCCATTTTCTTACACCAAACGCGATAGCGCCCACATAGGCAATTTTGGTCATGGCGAAGTCCCTCGGGTCATCGCCGATTTATCGAATCGGAATGAGATTACGCCAGCATCGCTTTTCGCCTTTGGCTACAACTACAGCGTGCCCCTCGACAAGTGGAATCTGAGCGATCAGGCCGTTGACTACGTCTATGTCGGTGAGAAATCGATCGACTTTGAGACGCCGGGGACACTTGGAGTCATTGCCGATTTGGATGCTTGGAAAGAAGTATCTGACCAACCGCGGACTTATCCCCTACTCGATTCCAAGTCCTTTTTAGCGGATGGTGAAGTTTCGTCTGAACTCAATTTTCTGAAACTTGATGCGCAGGAGCTATTCGAAGCTAGCATTCAAGCGAAACTTGCAGATGCGTCCAGAACAATTTTAATTCTGGAAACCAATCACCCGAATGCCGTACCGATGCTGCGCCGTGGGTTTGTCGAAATCATCAATAGAGGCATCAAGCTACCCGTGGTGATCAAGCGCGATTACCCTACCGAATCGACCGAAGAAGTGCAGCTTTATGCTTCCACAGACGTTGGAGCCCTGATGCTCGACGGTCTGGGTGATGGGGTGTGGTTGACATCAGAAAAGACGGGCGACAAGAGCCTGAACGCTCTGGTATTTGGTATTCTCCAAGCCACCAGAACGCGGATCAGCAAAACGGAGTATATCTCATGTCCTTCTTGCGGAAGAACACTATTTGACCTTCAGGAAACCACCGCCAAAATACGCTCGCGAACCAATCACCTGAAAGGGGTAAAAATTGGGATTATGGGCTGCATCGTAAATGGCCCGGGCGAAATGGCCGACGCCGACTACGGCTACGTAGGAACGGGTGTGGGCAAAATCACCCTCTACAAGGAGAAAGAAGTGGTGAAGCGAAATGTTCCTTCTGAAAACGCCGTTGACGAGCTTATTGAGCTGATCAAGTCGCATGGCGATTGGGTGGAAGTGGAGTAAAAAAAGGGCCCGAAGGCCCTTTCTCAATCTCTTGTTAAACTTTTATTCAATTGTCATTTTTCTTGTGACGCGGTGGTCGTTCGATCTGATTGAATACGTATAAGTACCAGGGGCCAACCCTTGAGCATCGAACTCGTATACCTGTGCCGAATTTGCTGGAATCATACCCAACCTTTCGTCGCGTACAAGCTTTCCATTCATGTCATAAACTTCAAGGAATACTTCACTGGTAGCATCTAGCTGGAATTGAATCGAAGTGGTTTCTGCGAATGGGTTCGGGTAATTCTGCGTGAGCTTTATCCCAGACTCGTAGGTGATTTTGTCAACCGAGCTAATCAGACTAAGCCTAAAACGGAGCAGTGGAACGAGGTTTCCGCCATCGTACCACCAACCATTTGGTCCGGATGAGACATTACTGAAGTCATAGAATACCCCGGCATACGTTTCTTGTCTATCTGAAAGTCCAATAAACACCACATCATCGCCAATAGCAGGAAGCTCTAGCTCGGCTTGGTAAATAGTGTTCGGCTCGACGAGAATCGGCTCAGGAAGTAGGTAAGAAACCCAATTCAGATCACCACCTGATTGAGTGAGGCTCTCTTCTTCAATGGTAAATTCTAATTCATCGTCCCCAAAATACCGAAAGAGCTCATTGTCGACGGATTCTTCTTCAAGCACAGACCCTCGGCGTACGTTAGGAAAGCAAATTTCACCCACTTCGGTATCAACACTTCCACCGGTTTGCAAAACAAATTCGACATGGGTGATTGCCAAATTGGTAATCCCCGTTATGTCTTCAAATACGAATCGGTTTGCCCAAATAAAGTCATCTCCAGCAAAGGGGTAGTGTGAAATATTGTTTCGGTCATTACCCATAATTCCAAAACCTTCATCTCCATTGACTTCAAAGAATGAGCTCGCTCCGATGTTATCTGAAGGTCTTTGCTCCGTTTCGGCTTGTGTCACTTCGTAGTCAATTGAATACTCTCCTACTTCTGGCATCACCCACATTTCTGGCTCTATTCCGTATATCCTAATGGTGTCACTGGCCCCCGACTCCAGAGTAATAGCTTCACTGTAATAGGTTTCTGATAGCCCTTCTTCTGACGGACCGTTGATGGTGACCACAAGCCGCACGTCGGTTTGGATCTCTGTACCCATATTGGTCACCTCGCAAGCAAAGTTGAATGGCTCCTTCACGTAGTAAGGATGATCAGAATACTGTAAGTCACCGAGGTAGTCAGCATCGACTAAATCCACATCATCTACTTGCTCAAACCACTCGTTGTACCACGTTTTTCCGATCACGAGGTCATTCTCTGGAATCTCTACAATCGAAATATCATCGAGGATGAGATAGTAGTGCGACATGGAGCCCAATAGTCCTGGATCCCACTGAAACCGAACCCGACAATCATCGAGGGTGGCAGCCCCGGCCAGAACATCTGAAATATCGATAGCCGCATTTCCAGTAATCCGCAAATTTCCTTCGGCTTCGAAGTACTCAAAAAGGTCGTATATAACCCAAGTATCACCACCATCGACCGAAAGCTCGGCTGTAAGGTTGTAGTTATTACAGCACATACGCCAATCCTGATAGAAAGATAAGTTAGCGTATTCAACCCCTTCAAGACTAAATGAAGGAGAAGTTAAACTTGCATGAGCCGCATTAGATAAGGTTGTTGGGTTTCCGGGTTCATCACCTTCTACAGCAGTAGAGTTCCACCTGTCTACGTCTATCATCATATAGCCATTATCTGCCGTTTCAGAATCCAGGGTGATTTCGTACCCAAAAGCCCAGTTGGGGATGTGAAGGCCATAAACGTCTTGATACTCTTCAGGCAGTGCAACATAGGGGTCATAGCCATCTTCAAGTCCAGCAGGATAGGTATGAAACCAGAGATCCCCCTGATCTCCACCAACGGTCCAAGCGCCGTTGCCAGCTTGTCCATCCAGTCCATTGGAGAAGTCTTCAGACCAGAAAACGGTCAGTTCTTCATCGCCGCCTTTTGCTCTGTCTCGAGCAGATGGTTTGCGGATTACATCGCCTTGTTTTGGTGCGTCGATTACACGAGCTCCAATTTGACGAGCAGTTTGGGCATAGCCCGCGGTAAATGCAAGCAATGCACCTACCAGAAAGTAAAGTCTCTTCATTGATTTAAAAGATTAATCTCTCCTAATATACTGAAATGTTGGCGGTTGTCGCAGGATGCCTTGATTGGAGTTACGGAATGTATTTCTTGGAACAGGAAAAAAGACTTTAGAATTAAAGAAACTAGAGTAATAACTACCTTTCCGCATTGAACAAGAGTAAATAATTGTTGTTTTTACTCTTGTATTACAGCCAAGTGTAGAATTTACTCTCGTTATGAGCTTCTTCGATAAAACCAAACCATATAATGACTTACCTCTACTTCCACCTAAAGCAGAATTGGAAACGAAAGAAATTCTAAATAGGACCATTGCAGCAAGTAGAGCCCTGGCTCAACTCAATGGAGCCATCAGAAACCTTCCAAACCCAGGACTATTTCTTGACACAATTCATCTACAAGAAGCAAAGGCGAGTTCTGAAATTGAGAATATTATAACAACCAATGACGACTTATACCAAGCTGTTGTTGCTGATAAAAAACTCGACAATTCGGCTACAAAAGAAGTCATTAGCTACAAAAAAGCTATATGGCTTGGTTTTAAGCATCTTGAGAAAAAGCCATTGATAACAACTAACCTATGTATTGAACTTGTTCAATGCATAAAACAGAATACTGCTGGAATTAGAGCAACTCCGGGTACTACCTTGTCGAACACAAAAGGTGAAGTAATCTACACTCCACCTTCAGGTGAACAAATTATTCGAGAGAAAATGGCTAATCTTGAAACATTCATCAATAAAAATGACTCGTTAGATCCTTTAATAAAAATGGCAATTTCTCATTACCAATTTGAGGCAATACACCCTTTTTCAGATGGTAATGGCAGAACTGGTCGTATTCTTTTATTACTCCAATTGAAACTTGAAAAACTTCTTGACCTACCAGCCCTATACTTAAGTGAATACATTATTCATCATAAAGCCAAATATTACAAAGGGTTTAGGCAGATTACGGAAAAAAACGATTGGTCTAAATTCATACTTTTTATGCTTGATATGGTTGAAACAACCGCCATCAAAGGATTAGACAGATTAGAGTCAATCATTCAGCTCATGGAAGCTACTGGACAAGAAATAAAAGAAAGGCTTCCAAAGATTTATTCTAAGGACTTAGTCGAAGTAATCTTTAAACTTCCGTACACTAAAAGACAAAATCTGATTGATATTGAGCTAGGTACTGCAAAAACTGTAGGAAACTATCTTATGGCACTAGAAGGAGAAGGAATTCTTAAATCGGTAAGAGTCGGAAAAGAAAAGTTATATCTGAACCCGAAATTAATGCGCATTCTCGAAAAACAGCAAAGCACGAAAGCTTAGCTGAAATGTTAACTACCTGCAGCAACATCAATTATACAACTCCTCTCCCTTCTTGTAGAATTCATCTTTTTTGTTCCAGGCTGGGGTTTCCTTTCCGTTTCCGATCAAACGACCACCTAGGACGTAGGCTCGCGAGTACTTGAGCATATAATCGAAGTCGATGGAATCTGGGTTGTCGGTTTGTTGATGTAGGTACTTAAAAATGCCTTCATCAAATGCTGTAGCTGCCATGCCGAACATTACTCCCGGCACGCCTTTGTCGGCGAAGCTGTAGTGATCTGAGCGCATGTAGAGATTCTGATCTAAAACCTGATCAGGTTTTCCTTCAAGGCCAAAAGCTTCACAGGCGCTAACCATATCATCGGCAGATGTAACACGCTCTAGCCCGACGATCATCGCGAATGTCGTGTCGTTGTAGCCCCCGTTATCGGCGTTGTAGCAAAGCTTGGTCTCCTTAAGCGGAACCACCGGATGGTTTACATACCACTCGCTTCCTAACAATCCCTTCTCTTCTCCCGTGAAGAAGATAAAAACCGAACTGCGCTTCAAGGGGTACTTCCCGATGTTTTTGACTGCCTCCATCACCGTTACCGTACCTACAGCATTATCGCGTGTTCCATTGAAAATACTGTCTCCTTCGGCGTTCAGCTCACCCACTCCAACGTGGTCGTAGTGAGCGGAGAAAATGACGTACTCGTCTTTGAGCTCTTTGTCCGTTCCCTCTACCACGCCCATCACATTGTAGGTGGTGAAGTAGTCTTCGCGTGCACCCTTCACGCTCAGCGAGCCAGTCCCTTCGAATTCTTCAAAAAAGCTTCGGCTTTCTCCTGATGCATCGTCGAGCCATACGTGCGGCATGCTCTTTTCTTCAGGCATTTCTTCGGCGAGTCCTACCTTGGCAGAGCCCATGTAATATCGCAATATTTTCCAGGTAGGCTGTGGCGAACCGTAGAGCTCTACAAGTGAAACTGCTCCCGCTTTCATGGCTCGTTCTTTCTTTTTTCTACCTTCTTCGAACGCTTCGTAGGCCGTTGACTTGGCAGAAGATCCCGTGCGCACAACAACGATTTTCCCTTCCACATCAGCTCCTGCAAAGTCGGCTTCTGAGCCGTAATTCAGATAGATTATTTCTCCTTCTAAATCAGCCGATTCTCCAGACATCATCAGCAAAGCAGTATCAAATCCATAGATTGTATCGCCCACCGTCAACCCACCGTCCGACGGGGGAAAGGACTCAACCATCTGAACGGGTTGGTAGTACGTATCCATCCCGGGAATGATCTGAACACCATTTTCTTTCAAGTGCGAAGCCAAATAACGGGCTGCCAGGTCTAGCTCTGGCGATGGCGTATTGCGTCCACGCATCTCGTCTGATGCAAGAAATTCAATCTTGGCCTGAATGCTTTCTTTGGTTACCGTCTCTTCAACGAGTTTCTTGTCTTTCTGCGCAAAGCTGGTTAGCGAGCCCAGAACAAAAAGGACCAAAAGGCTTTTTCGAATCATCATAGTGGTGGTGTTAAGGAAAATCGAACCCCCAAAGAAAACATTTTCCCGCGTATTCGGCTCGAATCAGGGGGTGTACGGATTCCAAAGTCCGTTAAATCTCTTCTATGTCGAGGTGGATGTCCATCAAAATAGGCTGGAGGCTGTCCTTCACGGCATTGTAGGCGTCTAGGTATTTCGGATCGACTGGCTCGCTCGGTGGCAAGTCTTGTTTGTAAGGGTCTACCTGCTTTCCGTTTTTCCAAAACCGGTAGCACACATGCGGACCAGTGGCTAGACCTGTGGAACCGACATAGCCAATGACTTCACCCTGACGAACAAAGTCGCCTTGCTTGGCTGCGCGCTTGCTCATGTGAAGGTATTGGGTTGTATAGGTAGAATTGTGCTTGATCTTCACGTAGTGCCCGTTGTATTTTCCGTATGCCGAAGCGATGACCGTCCCGTCTCCTGTTGCCATAATCGGCGTTCCTGTCGGTGCTGCGTAGTCGGTACCAAGGTGGGCCTTCCAACGCTTTTGTACGGGGTGGTAGCGCTTGAGCGAGTATTTTGAAGATATTCTGGAGAATTGAAGTGGCGCTTGAAGAAATGCTTTTCTAAGACTCTCTCCTTTCTCATCGTAGTAGTTGGCCACGCTATCCTGCTCAAACCGATAGCTGAAAAATGACACATCGCGGTGTTTGAACTCAGCGGCGTAAATGTGGCCCACACCAACTAGTTGATCATCGACGTATTTTTCTTCGAAAACAACCCGAAAATAGTCGCCCTTTTGGATGCGGTAGAAATCGACTGTCCAGGCGTAAATGTCGCTCAGGCGGTGAGCAAGCTCCGTGCGTAGATCTTGATCGGCTATGGTCTGGTAAAGCGAACTTTGAATCACCCCACCTGCTTCTCTGATTCGGTACTCCACGGGCTTTTGTCCCTTGGTAGCAAAAACAGAATCGGCCAGGTGATAAATCACGTAATCGACCGAATTGGTTTCAACTACAAAGTAGGTCGCGGTTGCAGCTGAGTCCTTTTGGGTGAAAACGGCGTACTCGTCTTCGGCCTTGAGCCGTCGCACATCAAAAACGTCCTTGCTGGCTTTTTCGAGCTCGGCGATGGTAGCGTATGACACGCCGTACTTTAAGAGAATATCAGCCAAGAATTCATTCTTGTGAATAATCCCTTCGTGAATGTCGTAATTGTCGATCTCAATGCCGTACCGCTCTTCTATGATGATTTCTTCGAGCGTCGTTTCATCTGGCGCATCGGGAATTACAGTATCTTGGTTCTGCCCACAACTCCATATCATGAGGGGAATAAGAAAGATGAACTTTCGGTCGAGAAAAAAGGGGAATCGCATGGTTGGCGAATATAGAAAAACGGCGGCTTCTTTAATCCACTTTGGCAATCGGATTCGCCAAATTGTCGTATTCCACAAGTTCCATTTTGATCGACCCCACCAGCACTTTAGCCTTCGCTAAGACTGGGATTCGGTTTCCGTCATCAGTAATCCAAACCGTCATGTCCTCGTCGTCTTCAAAAATCCTACCCTCTTGAACTACGGGTACAAACTTCAAGCATCGGTAAGTTCCATTTCTTAGCTCAATGGTCTCTTTTCCGAGATATCTGATTTTGAGCGGGTACACTTCTTCATCCACAAAAGTGGGGATAGTGAAAATCTGATCCTTCTGGATCCCGGTAAAATCAAGCGTTCGCGCATAGTAAAAGGAAGACAGCATGTCTTGCGAATACTTCGGGATGGCGAAAGTATCGCCCTTGTGCGTTTTTACAGCTGCCTTGTGCTGAAAAAACTGGTAGTTCTCCTTTTTCTCATAGCCACCTTCTCTGATATCGCGAACGAATTCCCACGGAAATACGCCATCCTTATCGAGGTAAGTCTCATAGCGGTCTCTCACCTTAAAAAACCAATTGAACGCGCCAACAGATCGCCCTGTACCAACAATGTGGTAAGCTTCTCTACCTTCAAATTTCTTCGGAGATTTCTTTACGACCAGTTCCGCTTCACCGGCATCAATGATCCCATAATGGAGCACGAACTTGAGGTATTCTCCCTCAGAAAATACGGAATGGTTGATCGGTGGCATTTCCACTTCGGGCAAAGTATCGAGACTCGCCTTGGGTGGTTTGGTTTGTCCAATCGCCGTCAATCCGCAGATCATAGCCAAAAAGAATAGTTTGAATGCCTTCATGTTCAGTGCAAGTTCAAGAACTATTCCAAATTTAAGGATTCTCTGCGCGAGATGTACTAAATCACAATGTTTACAATACGTCCAGGTACAACGATTACTTTCTTTGGTGCACCACCATCTAAGTACTTCTGCGCTTCTTCAGCTGCCAAAACGGCCGCTTCGATGTCTTCTTTCGACATACCAGTAGGCAAATCGATTTTGAAACGCATTTTTCCATTGAATGAAACAGGATACGAAACCGAATCATCAACCATGTGCTTTTCGTCGAAGGCAGGCCAAGGTTCGGCGGTAATTGTTCCCGTGTTGCCTAATTTCTCCCACAGTTCTTCCGCAAAGTGTGGAGCGTAAGGAGAAATCAAAACGAGGAGCTTTGACAAGACTTCCGCATTGTTTGATTTCTCAGCCTGTAGCTCATTCACCGCAATCATCATGGTGCTCACCACCGTATTCCACGAGAGTCGATCTAATTCTTCAGTGACCTTCTTAATGGTCTTGTGAAGAATTTTTAACTCGGCTTTAGATGGGGCTTCTTTACTCACATTGAAGTTTCCATCACTATCGTGGAAGAGTCTCCAAAACTTGCGTAGGAAATTGTGCACCCCGCTAATTCCCTGCGTATCCCAAGGTTTTGACTGCTCCACAGGACCTAGGAACATCTCATAGAGTCGCAAGGTGTCGGCACCATACTGTTCGCAAAGGTCATCTGGCGTCACCACATTGTACCATCGCTTCGACATTTTCTCCACTTCGTGACCACAGACATACTTGTCTTGTGGGTTGAGTACAAAAACGGCATCGGCATAATCTCTCCGCCATTTTCTGAAAGCATCGAGATCAAGCTCATCGTTGTGTACAATATTCACATCCACGTGAAGCGTCGTAAAATCGTATTCCCACTGAACGTTCGATAGATCCATTCCGTGATCTTTACCCATCAATTCTTGAAGTAGGGTATTGAGCTTGTGATCTACTTCAAAAGCGTGCTTGTTCAATTTTTGGTTGTCTTCCCAATCGTCGAAGATCTCTTTGGTTACAAATATCTCTGGGAATTTTCTCGGTGAAGGAAGCTGGCCTGGATCCACTTCTGGGATAAAGTAGCTACTCAGCTCTAATCGATACACGAGACTCGATCTCCCCAATATCATTCCCTGGTTCACCATTTTCTTGAATGGCTCATTGAAAGGAATGTGACCCAAATCAAAAAGTATTTTGGTCCAGAAACGTGCGTAGAGCAAGTGCCCTGTTGCGTGCTCGGCACCACCCATGTAGAGATCTACTGCGCCCCAGTATTTTAGTTTCTCTGGAGATGCAATTGCTTCAGCATTCTTCGGATCCATGTACCGGATAAAGTACCAAGAAGACCCGGCCCAACCGGGCATGGTGTTGTATTCCATCTCATCGCCTTCAAATACATTCCAGTCTTCGGCTTTTGATCGCGCCAATGGCGGCTCACCCGATTCGGTTGGCAGGTATTTGTCAACTTTTGGAAGCGTGACCGGTAGCTTTTCATCTTCGACCAAGCCCGGCTTTCCGTCTTTGTAGAACACTGGAAATGGTTCACCCCAGTAGCGCTGACGCGAAAAGATCGCATCGCGTAGGCGGTAGTTGGTCTTACCCGTTCCAATTCCTTTGGCCTCCATCTCTGTGATGATCTTTGGCACCGCTTCTGCATAAGTCAATCCATCGAGAAAGTCCGAGTTCTGAAGGGTAGCTGTCTTTTCAGCAAAAGCTTCATCTTCGATCTCGACACCATTAAAAATCTGTGGGACTTTGATCTCAAAGTGCTTGGCAAAGTCCAAATCGCGCTGATCTCCAGCGGGAACAGCCATGATGGCCCCGGTACCATAGCCAGCTAATACGTAGTCGGCGATCCACACGGGAATCTCTTCTCCGGTGAATGGGTGGATGGCATAGGCTCCCGTAAACTCACCGGTAACGTGCTTCACATCACTTTGTCTATCTCTCTCAGACCGCGACTTGGCGTGTTTGACATAGATGTCAATAGCCTCCTTCCGATCTGGTGTTGTAATCTTGTCTACCAAGCTGTGTTCTGGCGCAATCACCATAAAGCTCACCCCAAAAATGGTATCGGGACGGGTGGTGAAAACATCAATTTTTTCAGCCGACCCAACTAATTGAAAGCTTACAGAAGCTCCCTGAGATTTTCCAATCCAGTTGCGTTGTATTTCCTTGATGGAATCGCTCCAGTCCAATTGGTCTAGGTCAGAGAGCAAACGATCGGCATAGGCCGAAATGCGCAGACTCCACTGCTTCATCAGGCGCTGCTCAACGGGATGTCCACCGCGCTCGCTCAATCCATCTTTAATCTCGTCGTTGGCCAAAACGGTTCCTAGTGCAGCACACCAGTTCACCCAAGTATCTGAGATAAAAGCCAGTCTAAAATGGCTCAGCACTTCGCTTTTTTGGTCATCATTGAGAACACCCCAATCGGTAGCGGTAAAGTCTCCAGCAAAATGTTGTCCAAACGGATAGCCCTCTTCTTTTAACTCTTTGTACCAGTCTTCTTCTACGGCCGCATTGACCCCGTATGTACCGTTCTCTTCAAACTTGGCTATGAGCGTTTGAATTGGCTCAGCCTTGTCGGTGTCTTTGTTATACCAACTCTTGTAGATCTCTTTGAATATCCACTGAGTCCAGCGGTAATAGCTCGGATCGGAAGTGCGCACTTCGCGCGACCAGTCGTAGTTGAAACCAATGCGCTCAAGCTGCCCGCGGTATCTATTGATGTTGTTTTCAGTCGTGATGGCTGGGTGCTGCCCCGTTTGGATGGCGTACTGCTCGGCCGGCAATCCGAAAGAGTCGTATCCCATGGGGTGAAGCACATTATAACCCTGATGCTTTTTGTAACGCGCTATCACATCCGAAGCGATGTAGCCCAGAGGGTGCCCCACGTGTAGGCCGGCACCTGATGGGTAAGGAAACATGTCGAGCACGTAGAACTTTTCCTTCGATGGGTCTTCTGTTACCTGGTAAGTCTTATTCTCTTGCCAGTTTTTTTGCCACTTGGCTTCGATGGATTTAAAATCGTAATTCATCTTGGGTTATTTGGGGGCCAAAGTTATTGATTTCATTGGGGTATTTAATCAAGAATTGATCTGTTGAAATCAAAGAAAAATAGGGATTTCTGATCGTGAAATATTTCTACTTTAGCACCTCCTTATGGCGGCAAATCCAGAAAAGTACGCAAAGAAGCGGGCGCGGTCGAGCGCTATCACTACCGTAATCGGGATGGCCTTGGTGCTGTTTATGCTCGGAATCTTTAGTGTTTTGGTGCTCAACGCCCAAAAACTTTCGCGGTATGTGATGGAAAACATCCATGTACAAGTCTTCTTAAAAGCCGACCTGAAAGATGCCGATCTACAGCGTTTGCGAAAGGAAATAGATGCCGAGCCTTTCACCTTGAGCACAAACTTTGTGAGCAAAGAAGAAAGTGCCAAGCAACTCTCTGAAGATTTAGGTGAAGATTTTGTTGATTTTTTGGGCTTCAATCCGCTCGAAGCATCGATCGACTTAAGAATCGCTCCGGCCTATACTCACCCCGATAGCCTTGAGCAAATCGCTGCCAATTTGGAAGACCGATCACAAGTCTCAGAAGTGGCCTACAGCCCAAATCTGGTGCGCCAGATAAATGAAAACGTCAATAAAATTGGGGTGGTGCTCCTCGGGTTTAGTGCGTTGCTTCTGCTGGTAGCCATTGCTTTGATCAATAACACCATCAGGCTAACCATTTACTCCAAGCGATTTATCATTAAAACCATGCAGTTGGTTGGGGCTACCTCGGGCTTTATACAGCGCCCATTTATCATGACAGGAATCATGCAAGGACTGCTCGCCAGCTTTATCGCCATCCTGCTAATTTTGGGTATTCTTTATACTGTACGCCAGGAAATTCCAGACTTTTTTGAGTTTAATGACCTGATAATGTTTGTTAAACTCTTTGGGCTCGTTTCGCTCTTGGGGGTGATTATTTCAGGTTTTTCTACGTTATTTGCAGTAAGACGGTACCTTAGGGCCGATCCGAATAAAATTTATTAACCGCCCATTATGTCCACTCAAAAGGAACACAGCCCAGAGCAAAACACCGAGCAAGTCTTTGCCCTACAGAGCCACAACTACAAGTTGATGCTAATTGGTATTGGTGTTGTCGTAGTCGGATTTCTACTGATGATCGGTGGTGGAAGCGAAGACCCCAACGTCTTCAACGAAGAAGTTTTCAGCTTTAGGAGAATTACCCTGGCACCCATCACGGTGTTGGCTGGATACGCAGTGATTTTCTACGCCATTCTGAAAAAGAAGAAGTAAACCGCTTCGCGCTCCATGGGAATTATTGAAGCCATTGTCTTAGGAATCATCCAGGGACTCACCGAGTTTTTGCCCGTTAGTAGCAGTGGCCATCTCGAAATCGCCAAAGTACTCTTTGGAAAATCGCTGGCTGGAGAAGAAAGCCTGCTATTTACACTCCTGCTCCACGGAGCTACTGCCCTCAGCACCATAGTGGTCTTTCGCAAGGAAATTGTCGAAATCTTCAAAGGTCTCTTGGAATTCAAGTGGAATGAAGCCACCAAGTTTTCTAGCTTGATCGTAGTCAGCATGATACCCGTTTTCTTTGTTGGAGTTCTGCTGAAAGATGAAATCGAAGCCCTTTTCGATGGGCAGATCGTTCTCGTTGGATGTTCGCTCATTTTTACGGCCATTTTGCTCTACGCCACCACGCGTATCAAAGAGCATGATGGAAAGTTGACCTTCAAGCGAGCACTCATCGTTGGGATAGCTCAAGCGGTAGCAGTCCTACCAGGAGTTTCTCGGTCTGGGTCTACCATATCAGTTGCACTTCTGACTGGTGTAAGTCGTGAGCGTGCCGCGCGTTTTTCATTCTTAATGGTTCTTCCAGTCATTATCGGAGCCATGCTACTCGAAGGAAAAGAATACCTCGAGCATGGAGATGAGCTGAAAATAGACGTGCTCGCCATGAGCCTTGGCGTACTTGCCGCCTTTGTGGCAGGCGTTTTGGCTTGTCGGTGGATGATTCGTATTGTGAAGAATAGCAAGCTCGATTACTTCGCCTATTACTGCGCAGCGGTTGGTCTGATTGCCATAATTGCCGGACTTGTTTAAGATGAAGGATCCAAAAGATTTTACCGCCGAAGACGTTCTCAACGGTCAGCTCCTGTATATAGACAAACCACTCGAATGGACATCATTTGATGTAGTTAAAAAGCTCCGCTACAACCTTCGCAAGAAGTTTGGATTTAAGAAGCTAAAGGTTGGCCACGCAGGAACGCTCGATCCACTCGCTACGGGTTTGCTTCTGATCTGCACGGGCAAATTCACTAAGAAAATCCAGGAGCTCACCGGGCAGGCGAAAACCTATACCGGGACTTTCACTCTAGGAGCTACCACCCCATCTTTTGATCTGGAAACAGAACCCGAAAACCAAAAGGACTATTCGGCAATAACCAGAGAAGATATTGAGAAAACGGCCGAAGCGATGACGGGAGAGCAACTCCAAACTCCACCCGTATTTTCGGCTAAATGGGTGGATGGAAAGCGCGCCTACGAGTCGGCGCGAAAGGGAATCGAAGTGGAGATGAAGAAGCAAACCATCGAGATTATTGAGTTTAAGGTTACCTCGATCGATCTCCCCGAAGTGGGATTTGAAATTACCTGCTCGAAGGGGACTTATATTCGCTCTATCGCTCACGATTTTGGCCAAAGCCTTGGGGTTGGAGCCTACCTTTCATCCCTTCGCCGCACAGCTATCGGCGATCACCGCGTTGAAAATGCCATTGAGCCGCTAGAGTTTGTTGATCGGTTGGGAAATACTGGTATTGAGTATTGAGTCCTGTGTAGTGGGTAGTTTTCAATTTTGGGTTCGAGCTATACCGGCTTTTGGTTGAGTGACAAAGTCAAGGAAATAGTATCTCCCTGGAACACACAGCTCATTTCTATTCTTTCTATGAAGTCAAACCGTAATATGACCGCAATTTCACCGTATTCAGACCGTATTATGACCGTATTATGACCGTCCGAAGACCGTAACTAGACCGTCTGGAGACCGTGAGTTGATTTGAGTAGCCTAAAGCTGTCGATTCACCTAAATTATGGGCCGCGCTGGGTGATGATATAGGTCTGCTTCTCTCCTTGAAGTCGTCGTTTAGGATAATTGAATATCGAACATCGATTTGCGATTTGCGAAGTTTTTAACTTGGTGATCACTTCTAAAATCGCCAATCGGTGTTCCTTGTTCTGAAATCAGAACGGTCAAAAGATATTCTCATTCCTTTTCTTTACATTTGCACCCGCATTTTTTGTCTTAAAAATTACGCCCTGAATGAAACTTTCAAAGTTCAAGTTCAACCTCCCTTCTGAGCTAATCGCTCAATACCCAGCAGAAAACAGAGACGAGAGCCGACTTCTCGTACTAAATCGCCAAGATGGTTCCATCGAGCACAAAACGTTTAAGGACGTTATTGACTACTTCGAAGACCAGGACACGTTCATCATGAACAACACCAAGGTTTTCCCAGCTAGACTCTATGGAAACAAGGAAAAAACTGGGGCGCAGATAGAGGTGTTCTTGCTACGCGAACTCAACAGAGAGAGTCTTCTCTGGGATGTTTTGGTAGATCCAGCGCGTAAGATTCGAATCGGAAACAAACTATACTTTGGCGAAAACGACGAGCTCGTAGCTGAAGTAATCGACAATACAACATCTCGCGGTAGAACCCTGAGATTCTTGTTTGACGGGACTTATGAAGAGTTTAAGGATACCATCACTAAACTCGGAGAGACTCCGATCCCAAAATACATCGACCGTCCGGTAGAAGAGCTTGACAACGAGCGATTCCAAACCATCTTCGCGAAAGAAGAAGGTGCCGTAGCGGTTCCTACAGCGGGTCTTCACTTTAGCCGTGAGCTATTGAAAAGACTCGAGTTGAAGGGGATCAACTTCGCCGATATCACGCTTCATGTTGGTCTTGGGACTTTCCGCCCGGTAGAAGTAGAAGATTTGACAAAGCACAAAATGGACAGCGAGCAGATGATGATCTCTCAGAAAGCCGCTGACATTGTGAATGCTACAAAGCAAGCCAAAGGTAAAGTGTGTGTGGTAGGTACAACAGCCATGCGCGCCGCAGAAACTTCTGTTTCGACAGAAGGTCTTTTGAAGCCATTCGACGGGTGGACCAACAAGTTTATCTTCCCTCCTTACGAGTTTCAAATCGCCAATGCGATGATCACCAACTTGCACAGCCCTGAGAGTACATTGCTTATGCAGGTAGCTGCTTTTGGCGGGTACGAAAACGTAATGGCTGCCTACAAAGAAGCCATCAAAGAAAAGTATCGCTTCCTCGCTTATGGTGATGCGATGCTCATCATCTAAATGTCGCGTAGAGGTGTCGTTGTCGTAGCTGGTGGTACAGGTACGCGAATGAATTCTTCACTGGCCAAGCAGTTTATGCTCGTGGCCGGAAAGCCCATTATGGCCCATACACTCGAAGTGTTCCGCGACTTTGACCGCGAAGCTCAGATTGTTGTGGTGCTTCACCATTCGCTATTCGATACCTGGAAGGCTATCTGCCAAGAGTACCAGATAGATGTCCCACACCAATTGGTAGAAGGTGGTGCCGAGCGGTTTCACTCCGTAAAAAATGGCCTTGACGCATTAGACTCCGATGTTTCGATCGTAGGTGTACACGATGCCGTTCGTCCGTTGGTTAGTCGAGAGACAATAGAGCGATGCTTTTCAAAAGCGGCGGAGCATGGAGCGGCTATTCCCGTTACACCTGTTACCGATACTATCCGC
This sequence comes from Bacteroidia bacterium, assembly GCA_030427905.1. GTDB lineage: Bacteria > Bacteroidota > Bacteroidia > Flavobacteriales_D > Cryomorphaceae > CBDDKU01. Next base: position 568,360 of record JAUICL010000001.1, on the reverse strand, counting down.
CAATTGGAAGGAAGTGGAAGCAAAACTTTGCTTCGATCTCAACTCCGTGCTGTTCAGACTCCCCAATGTTTTGCCCTGGACTTGCTGAAGAAAGCCTATGAAACTCCTTTCGAACCCGGTTTTACCGATGACGCATCAGTGGTTGAACACATGGGTCACGAGGTGATACTCGCTCAAGGAAACCGAACGAATATCAAAATTACAACGCCAGAAGACCTCTACATCGCCGAAGCGTTTTTCTCAGGAGCCTTGAAAGCTTAATTCGAGCCAACTGAATCTCTTACCTTTGCACCTATGACTTCCAAGAAGATCGACATTCGCAAACTGTCAGAAGCCGAGCTGATTGAAACCCTCGAATCGATGGGTGAAAAGAAGTTTCGCGGGAAGCAAGTCTACGAGTGGCTGTGGGCAAAACGCGCACGGAGCTTTGATGCGATGACGAACTTATCGACTGGTTTGAGAGAAAAGCTCGACGAGAAGTTTGAGATCAGATCCATCACCATAGCCGATAAGCAGATCAGTAGCGATGGCACAATCAAGTATGCGTTTAAGCTTCACGAAGGACATGTGGTTGAAGGGGTTTTGATTCCCACAGAAAACAGAACGACGGCTTGTATCTCATCGCAGGTAGGCTGTAGTCTGGCATGTAAGTTTTGTGCTACTGGAAGGTTGAAGCTGATGAAAAACCTGGAACCGTATGAGATATACGACCAAGTTTCTGAGATTTACAAAGACGCCGAGATTCTCAAGCAAAAGCCCCTTTCGAACATTGTGTACATGGGTATGGGTGAACCATTGCTCAACTACAAAAACGTTCTCAGTTCTACGGGGCATATTTCAGCAGATGTGGGCTTGGGAATGTCGCCAAAGCGCATTACCATCTCTACTGCTGGAATCGCCAAGATGATCAAGAAGCTTGGCGACGACGAGGTGAAGTTTAATCTGGCTCTTTCGCTGCACGCTGCCAACGACGAGAAGCGAAACAAGATCATGCCGATCAACGAAAGCAACTCGCTCGACGCACTCGCCGATGCGCTCAAGTATTTCTACGCACAGACCAAGACGAGGGTGACCTTTGAGTACATCATTTTCAAGAATTTCAATGACGAGCTGGAAGATGCACAGGAGTTGGCCGATTTTTGCCGAAACATTCCCTGCAAGGTCAACATTATCGAATATAACCCGATAGACGATGGTGAGTTTCAGCAAGCTGATCCCGAGAAAGTAGATGCCTTTGCCAAGTATTTGGAAGACCGGAATATCATTGTGAATATCAGAAGAAGCAGGGGGAAAGATATAGATGCAGCTTGCGGTCAGCTAGCCAATAAAAACGAAGCGGTTACCAAGGCTTAGAATCCGTAACCGATCCGCAGCCCAAAACTCAAGGCGAAGACATTATCTACATCGTGGGTGATGAAATAAGCATTCGGGTCTTCTTCATCTTCCGTACGCACCACGTCAAAATCTTCGCGTCGGTAGGCCAGCCCGAGGTATCCATCTAGAAAAAAGTTGCTATTGACCGGAAGGAGCTGATAGCCCAGGTTCAAACTTCCCGAAATGTACTTTCGTTGATCTCTGTATGTGAAATCAGTTAGGCTTCCAGCCGAATCTATAACTTGATAATCTGTTTTGTAATCTTTGATGGAACCAGTCAGCGATATGTAAAGGCCACTCAATTCGTCGGTTGGAATCAGATACTTGCGGATGGATAGCGACGCGGCGTAACCCGTTTGGATATCAACATTGCGCCCCAAGTTATCGAGGGAGTAACTGTTGGCACCTACCGCATAATTTCGTCGGGTAATGCCCGCACCCAACTCCACGCTCCACCCCGATTTTAGAATTCGCTCATAGTACAGTTGGAGATCGCCAAAAACGATGTGTGCCACATCAAACTTGACAGCATTTCGCACCGCGTAAAGCGAATCAGCTTCATAAGCATCTTCGAAATCTATGCCCCCAGTTTGGGAAAATCCACTCGCTGAACCAAAACAAAGTGTGAAGAAGAGAATATATTTGTGTAATCGCTTTCGCAAAACAAAGTCCTTTTCGGCTATTTGCGACGAAGTTAAACAGAAATATGATCGTTAATCTCTATTCCAAGTTCTCCTTATTCACAGTCTTTGTTTTGATTTTTGGAACGGCTCAGGCTCAAACCCTGCAGCTGAAATGGGGTCAGGAAATAGATGATCAAAAAGGCACGGCTCTCATTGAAGTGTTTGGGAATGAAAACAGTGATGAGTTTTATGCCTTGTTTCGCAGCAGGAAGAAAAGAGACGGATATCAACTTTTAAAATTTGATACCGACAGTATGTACCTTCAAGACAAGAAGGTCTTTCAGCTAGACGATCCCAATGGAGGTGTACCACGATTGCTATACCCCATCAGTACAGAGAAAAATCACTTTATCATTGCCAGCACCCAAGATGTAAACGAAGACCGGATCACCATTCTGGCCTACCCAATAACTTCTGACAAAACAATCGGAAAGGCTCCTATCAAAGTAGCCACGGGTTCCTTGAAGGCCATAGAAGCGGGTGGGAATTTTAGAATTTTTGTCGGTGATCGGGGCCAAACGATTACGGCTATCATTCCCACGGAGCCCTTTGGAGGAAAGAATGAAAAGTTTGAAGTACGGTTGTTTGACAGCGAGTTTCAACTTATGCGGGCAAAGAATCTCGAAGTGCCACACTCAGCCGAAGATCTGAACTATGTGGACGCCCTGATCGATAGCACCGGCGACGTGTATGTTCTAGCCAGCATCAGAGATCTCGAAGTACACGAGTATGGGGAAGGCAGGAACCTGGCCAAGAACTTTTCGCTCTTGCACTACAGCTGGGCCACCGAATCTTTGACTGAAAAATCTCTTTCTCTAGGCTCTAAGTGGATGTACGATGCCCGATTGATGATAAACGCTGATAAGAACATCCAGATCTGCGGCTACTACAGCAATATGGTAGATCTGATCATAGCGGGAACGTTTTCGGTCGAGATACAACCGAGCACAGGCGATGTACTCCAAACTGGGCTTTGGCCATTTGATCGCGACTTTAAATCAAACTTGAGACCCAAGAGCAAGAGCGGTCGCGAAATCGATGCATACGAGCTCAATTACACCTTTGCGAACAAGAAGGGCAATGTTCAACTCCTAAGCGAGAAGACTTACACAGAGATCAATCAAACATTCAATCCATCGATGGGGACCTATACCACGGTGAAAATTTACAACTACGACGAAGTACTGATGACTTCCTTAGGTAAGACCGGGCAAATAAAGTATAGCCTGGTAATTCCGAAATTTCAATCTTCTTCCTCTGAGAATAGCTCGTACGTGTCATACTATGCCCACGACCACAAGGATCGCACATACGTTTTTTACAACGACCACTTCCGAAATGCCGATCTGGGTCTAGGAAGCGAAAAGGGCTACCGGCAGCTCACTTCTGAGTCTTCAGCGCAATGCGTCATGCTCGAAATACTACCCGACGGCAAAGCCAGAAAGTATCCGCTTTTTCTCTCTTCCGACAAACGTGCCACCTTTGTCCCCAACTACGCCTATGCCACCAGCAATAGTCTTATCCTTTTGTCGAGAAGTGGGTATCACCTCCAGTTCTTCAAAATAAGACTGGAATGATGGCAGGGATGTTTCGCACGATTTAAGATATTTGCCCCGCTTATGGCCACAATGAGTGTTAAGGAAATAAAAGCGTCGATTCAGTCAGAGATGACTGAATTTGAGGGTAGATTCAAAGAATCGATGAAGAGCAAAGCGCCTCTACTCGACAAGATCACTCATTATATCATCAAGCGAAAAGGGAAACAGATGCGGCCCATGTTCGTTTTTCTGACGGCAAAGCTCTGTGGTCAGGTCAACGACTCGACTTACACGGCAGCATCGCTCATCGAACTTCTCCACACAGCTACACTCGTGCACGACGATGTGGTAGACGACGCACACTTGAGACGGGGATTTTTCTCCATCAATGCGCTTTGGAAGAATAAAGTAGCTGTTTTGGTAGGTGATTTCTTGCTCTCGCGTGGCCTTTTGATGAGTGTGGAGCGAAACGAGTTCACCCTCTTGAAAATAGTGAGTAATGCCGTTCAGGAAATGAGCGAAGGAGAGTTGCTCCAAATGGAAAAAACGCGCAAGTTGAACATCACCGAGTCGATCTATTTTGAGATCATTCGTCAAAAAACAGCTTCGCTCATAGCCGCCTGTTGTAGCAGTGGTGCTCACTCAGTAGATGCATCGGCAGAAGATCAGGAGAAAATGCGCGCCTTTGGCGAAAATGTGGGAATCGCCTTCCAAATCAAAGACGATCTTTTCGACTACAACTCATCGAACATTATCGGTAAGCCCACTGGTATTGACATCAAAGAAAAGAAGATGACCCTGCCGCTGATCCACAGCCTTCAAAAAGCTTCGGATAAAGACAGAAAGTGGATCATCAACACGGTCAAAAACCACAATACCAATAAGAAAAAAGTCGCCAAGGTCATTGAGTATGTGACCCAGTCCGGAGGAATTGACTACGCACATAAGAAAATGCTCGAGTATCGAAATGCGGCGATTGAAATTCTTCATAGCTTTGAAAGTAATGAAGCCAGGCTCTCCCTTGAAAGCTTGGTGAATTATACTATCGAAAGAAAAAAGTAGTACAAACTTATGACCCGAATACTTATCGTTTACCTCCTATTTGGAGTCGTTTTCTATGCCTGTGATCAATCGCAACCCACAATCACCGAAGAGAGAGTGGAACCTGCTGGGGAGCAAAATCAGAGCCCAAAAGAAATAACGGATGTGGTAGAACACTACAAGAATGGCGTGGTAAAAGTGAAAGGAAAAAGCGTGGATGGAAAACGCGTAGGGCTTTGGGAGTCCTTTTTCGAAAATGGCTACAAGTGGAGCGAAGTGGAGTATGTAAACGGTGTAAAGAAAGGCCCTGTGGTAGTTTATTATCAAAACGGCATGATGCGCTATCAAGGTCGATACTACAACGACGAACGGGCCGGGCTATGGACTTTCTACGATACCACGGGCATCGTATTGAAGAAAGTAGACATGGATAAGGCTTCTATTGAAACAGATTCCATTCCCGAACTTTAAGCCTTGATAACTCGGGATACCATAGATCGAATTTTTGATGCCACTCGAATAGAAGAAGTGGTGTCAGATTTTGTGCAGCTCAAAAAAGCTGGCTCAAACATGAAAGGCTTGAGCCCTTGGTCTAATGAGAAGACACCTTCTTTCTTCGTGTCGCCGGCCAAAGGAATATTCAAAGATTTTAGTTCTGGAAAAGGTGGAAATGCTGTGAGTTTCTTGATGGAGCTCGAGCACATGACCTATCCGGAAGCCCTGCGCTACTTGGCCAACAAGTACCAAATCGAAATTGAAGAAACCGAGACCACTCCAGAGCAGCAAGAAGAGTTGAGCCTTCGAGAAAGCCTGGCCTTGGTCAATCAGTTTGCTCTCGATTATTTTGAGAAAACCCTTTGGGAGACTGATGAAGGAAAGCAAATAGGTCTGAGCTATTTCCGCGAGCGGGGTTTTTCAGATCAGACCATCAAGAAATTTGGGCTAGGCTTCTCACCCGATCAAAACGACGCTTTTTACAAAGCTTCGCAGGAAGCGGGCCACAACGAAGAGCACCTTCTGAGTTTGGGGCTTATCAAAGAAGGGCAGTATGGCAAATACGACTTCTTCAGAGGCCGTGTCATTTTTCCAATTCGGAATATCAGCGGAAGGTGTCTGGGCTTTGGAGCTAGAGCGCTCAAGAGCGAAGCAAAAGCCAAATACCTCAACTCGCCTGAGAGCGAACTTTACGATAAGAGTCGCACGCTCTACGGTATGTATGAAGCCAAGCGCGGGATACTCCAGGCCGATCACTGCTTTTTGGTAGAAGGGTATACCGATGTTATCTCGCTTCATCAAGCCGGTGTCGAGTTTGCGGTTTCTTCATCGGGAACGTCTCTGACTAGCGGTCAGGTAAAACTCATTAAACGATACACCAACAATGTATCGCTGCTCTACGACGGCGACCAAGCCGGAATCAAAGCAGCCATTCGCGGGATAGACCTTCTTCTGGAAGAAGGGATGAACGTGAAAGTGATCATGTTTCCCGATGGCCACGATCCCGACTCCTTTGCTCGATCGGTCTCTTCTACTGAGCTTCAGCGGTTTTTGAAAGAAGAAGCGGTAGACTTCACCGACTTTATGCTGAAAGCCCTTCTAGATGGGCAGAGCGACGACCCGGTGAAGCGCGCAGAAGTAACCCGACGCATCGTTGAGAGTCTGTCGTTGATCTCAGATCAGATCGCTCGCAGTATTTACATCGAGCGCTGCAGTAAAGTACTGGGTGTGCCCGAGCAGGCCCTGGTCAATGAGCTGAATAAGATTCTCCGCAAAAAGCGGTACAAAAAGTCGGGGGTGAAGGAAGAAGATATTCCGCCCGCTTTTCCGCTAGAGCAAGCCAAGCCAAAACCTGCTTTCACAGCCGACCCTTTGCTTCACGAGAAAGAAATAGCTCGAATTCTGATCAGCTATGGAACCCATGAAATGGAAGTGGAAGTAGAGAATGAAGAGCACGAAGAAGAGATTATCACCGTTTCGGTAGCCGAGTATATATTGCACGACCTGATTCAAGACGAGGTCGTTTTCGACTCAACTTTGTACGGTCAGATTATAGATTCTTTCAAAACGAACTTTGAAGAATCTGGTGAATTTCCCGATACTTCCTATTTTGTCAATAATTCGAACCCAGAATTCTCTGAAGCCATCGCGAGCATGGTGACATCTCCGTACGAGCTGAGCGAAAACTGGGCCGATCAGCACAAGATCTACACCGATACGGAAGATCAAAATTTGAAGCGGGCCGTTTTTGACCCACTAATGCGCTTAAAGCTCAATCGCATAAAGCGCATGATGAAAAATGTGGAAGTAGAGCTCAAAGAAGAGCAGAATGAAGAGCGGATTAATGAACTGTTAAAAGAAAAAATGAAATTGAACCTGATGAAGATTGAAGTCACAAAATTCTTCGGTTCGACCATCATTTAAACTATGAGCGGCTTTTTCAATTTCAGTCTATACCAGAACGATGTCTTCAATTTGACCATTGGGAATATCCTGCTGCTCCTGCTGATCATTTTTGTCACGCGGTTCGTATTGCGCGTGTTCAAGATTTTCGTCCATAAGAAAATCAGAGCCCTAGATGTGTTCGATCACGAACGGGAGCAAATTCTCCTCAAGATCGGAAAGTGGATCATTATTGGTCTCGCCACCATTGTAGCTGTTGTGAGTATGGGGCTCTACGATCTGCTTAGTCTTGTAGTGGGGTATGAGCTGGTCAAGATCGACAAGGTGTCCATCACCCCTGGGAAAATTCTGCTTCTCCTACTCATTCTGCTATTCACGCGCATTGTTTCCAGACTGGTACGCGTGATCCTTCGGCAAAATTTCTCCCGAAAAAACTGGATAGACGAAGGAAAGGAGTACACCATTTACAAGCTCACCAAATACACTATCTACGGTCTCGCCACCCTTATAGCACTGACGAGTATTGGACTCGATATCAAGCTGATCCTGGCGGGTGCTGGTGCCCTTTTGGTCGGTATTGGATTTGGACTTCAGTACTTGTTTTACGACTTGATCTCGGGGCTCATCATTTTGTTTGAAGGACCGGTAAAAGTGGGTGATGTTATCGAAATCGAAGATGGGCTGGTAGCCAAAGTGCAGCAAATTGACATCCGCACATCAAAAGTGATCACGCGAGACGGGAAATACATTATCATCCCCAACTCAAAGCTGGTGGGAGACCAGGTGGTAAACTGGAGCCACAGTTCGGCGCTTACGCGTTTTAGAATCGATGTAAGTGTGCGGTATGGTAGCGACACAAAGTTGGTCAAAGAAGTGCTCTACAACTGTGCCCTACGTCACCCCGATGTGAGCAAAAACAAACAAATCATTGTACTTTTCGAGCACTTTGGCGAAAATGGATTAGACTTCCGACTCTACTTCTGGGCGAAGAAAACCTGGGTGGCGGAAACGCTTCAAAGTGAAATTCGATTTGAAATAGAGCGCGAGTTTATCCAGAATGACATCCACGTTCCATTCCCACAACGCGTGATTCACATCTCGAAACAAAAAGACGGGCAGTCCTTTAATCGGTATAAGACTCAGCCTGAAGAAGAATAGCCTTGGCTTGTCCCTGAATGGTCGATCTTCCCTTCCACGTATTCACTTCCACGCTGTAGCCTAAGCGAAACTGAGCACCTGATCGAAGGGCATCGGCGTACTCGGCCATTTTAAAAGCAATAACGGGAAGGGTTCTTTCTTCGTCGCCCGGTTGAAAAGCCATAAACTTCAAATGCTCACCTTTTAGCACTCGAACGTCTTTGGCCAGACAGTGATCAGTGGCGAAAACGATGGGCAGATTTCCCGGTCCAAATGGTCTCATCCGATTCATCTGAGCCATGAATTTGTTCAGGTCGCCATTGTTCCAATCCTTAAAATTGACCAAGGCATCAACCGAAATAGTCGGCTTTTTCTGTTCTAGTTTCAATTCAGATGAAACCACCCGTTCAAAAGCCTCGACAAACCCATCGAGTTTCTCCTTTTTCATGGTGATACCAGCTGCCGCGGCGTGCCCACCAAACTTTTCGAAGTAGGCGCTACAAGATAGGAGCGACTTGTGCACGTCGAATCCATCCACACTGCGTACAGAACCCGTCAACATACCATTTGATTCGGTGAAAACAATGGTGGGGCGGTAGTAGACTTCAATCAAGCGCGAAGCCACAATGCCGATTATTCCCTTGTTCCAGTTTTGACCGTATACCACGGTGGTATTTCTCATCTTGGCGTCGGGCCAGGCTTCAATCTGCCTGAGAGCTTCCTGGGTGGCACCAGCATCCAAATCCTTGCGCTTGGTGTTGAGTTCATTGATCTTGGCTGCTAGCTCAGCAATCACATCATCATCGTACTTGGTGAAGAGATCGACCGCGAGCGAAGCGTGCTCCAATCTCCCTGCTGCGTTAATTTTTGGGCCAATTCCAAAGACTACATCACTGACGGACTTAATGGTAAAAGGATCGTTTTCTTCCAGACAAACCAGCGCTCTCACGCCTTTCGGTGGTCTCTCCACGAGTTGTTTCATACCCTGAGCCACCAAAATTCGATTTATCCCTCTCATCGGAACGATATCGCAAGCCGTAGCAATGGCCGTGAAAGAAAGATAGGCTTCCCAGGCATCGGGCATGTCCAGTTTTTGACTTATCTCTCTGATGAGCATCAAGCCCACACCGCATCCACAGAGCTCCAAGCCATCAAAATCGCAGTCGTGCTGATGGGGATTCAAAACGGCAAAAACGGGCGGAAGAACCGGGCCCGGTAAGTGGTGATCGCAAATGATCACATCGATTCCAGCATCTTGTGCCAGCTTCAACGTGTCGTTGGCTGTAATGCCGCAGTCGAGGGTGATCATTAGCGAAGCCTTGCGTTCTATGGCAGCTTCTACCCCTTGCTCACTCACACCATAGCCTTCGGAGTAGCGATCGGGAATGTAGAAGGAAACATCAGCGCTGAGCGACTCTAGAAATTGGTAGAAAATGGAAACTGCACAGGTCCCATCCACATCGTAATCGCCGTAGAGTAGAATATGATCATTCGACTCGATGGCTTTTACCACCCGATCTGCGGCACGCTCGATGTTCAGCATTTTGCCAAAATCATCGATGGTTGAAAGGTCTGGATTGAAAAAATCGCGCATCCCATCATAATCTAAGATCCCCCGGCGCGAAAGAATTTCCGCTATAACAGGATGAAGCTGTGGCACTTCGGCTAGCAGCCTTTTACTCTTTTCCTCTCCACTCAAATTGGGCAAAAGCCAATCTATATTGTCTTGTATCAACTCCATTTTACACCAACATTCTTGAGAATCACTCCTGATCTTCTTCTTGCACCACAAGATAGGCAGATAATAGAACTTGGCTCACAAACAACTTTTGTTATTTTTGGTCGTCTGAATAGTATCTTGGCCCAAGAGTATAGGTCAATGATGACCTATTTTGAAAGAATTGCGCAAATAATCGATACGGATGAAAGATAATATCCTCAAACATTTAGGGCTCGCCCTCTTCGTATTACTAGCTATCACGGCTTGTAGAAACGAAGACAATAAGATTAATCCAACTTGTTTCGACGAAACGAAGAATCAAGGCGAATTAAGAGTAGACTGCGGAGGGCCAAACTGCCCGGAATGTCCGCCAAGTTGCGACGACCGAATTCAAAACCAAGGAGAGCAAAGCCCAGTTACAGCTACCAACCAGAATGTAATAGGTATTGACTGTGGTGGCGATGCATGTGGGGCGGAGCAGCCTTGTGCCACTTGTGACGATGGTGTTCAAAATGCGCACTGGGTTCGCAATCTGAACCTGACACCCGAAGACCTTCAATACGATACAGTAGGTCAGGATCTAGCAGGAAATTTGTACTCATTGGTGATGGAAACAGGTATTGACTGCGGTTTTCCATGTCCACAAGTTTGTTTGCCAACATGTGAAGACGGTATCCAAAATGGAGATGAGACAGGAGTAGACTGCGGTGGATCTTGTACGGACCCTTGTCCACCAGCCAACTGTTTGGATGGAATCCAAAACGGAACTGAAACGGGAATTGATTGTGGTGACTCTCCAGAGCCATCTGTTTGTGGTCCATGTCCAGACCCAACTTGTACTGATGGAATTCAGAACATTCATATTGAAGTAAGCGATGATTTTGTGGATGGTTACTTGGTGGTTATTGAAACGGGAATTGACTGTGACGACAACCCATTTACCATGTGTCCTGATTGCCCGATTCCTACTTGTTTTGATGGCATTCAAAACGGCGCTGAAACGGGAATCGACTGCGGTGGAAACTGTATAACGCTTTGTGACTTGACAGAATCTTGTAACAACGGCATCCAAGATGGTGCTGAAGAAGGAATAGACTGTGGTGGACCAAACTGCCCACCTTGTCCAACCTGTGCAGATGATATCAAGAACGGCCCTGAGTTTGATGTTGACTGTCTCGACTACCCAATCCCAGGATTTGAAACATGTGAGATTTGCCCTTCTTGTCACGACCTAATCCAAAACACACCGATTACCCACCCAGATGATAACGTGTTTGAGTTGGATGTGGATTGTGGTGGAATCGATTGCCCAGCTTGTGAACAAGAGCTCGTAGCCTTCCTAATTGGCTCTGGAAATGGAAACCCATTTAGAGATCAATATTCTTACAATAGAATTCTTGCAGCAAGTGGTATGACTGACACGCTAGGTCTAGACCAATTCGGAATAGTAGGATTCATGGCAGAAAAAATTACCGATGTCTTTAGTGGACTTTCGTATGTGAAAATCACGGGGAATCAGGGTATCGAAATCCAAGGAGTTGGTATACTGATTAGAACTGTGACTCTTGCCGTTCCTATGCCGCCAACCGATCAGGCCGATGTCCCTTCTGACCTTATTGAATTAGTAGATCAAGTAAACCCATTTGGTTGTGACATTATTCAACCAATTATTCCTTACTTGACATATCGTGAGCGCATTATCAATGCGACAACACCAAATATTCCACCAGACAAGTGCTTCTTCACTGAGGCCCTTACGGCCCCTGCTGGTGAGTTTAACTACTACTACTCAGAGCCTGGAGCTGTAACATCACCTGTCATCTACGCGAAAGGTGAAACGACTAATGGTAATTTGCTATACACTCCATTCGGAGGAATTGGAACACCAGAATTTGGTGTATACGACGATGTATCGTTTAAAGCGAATATTCCTAAGTATTAATAACACTAGAAAATTGAAAAAGCCCCCCGAAGATTTTCGGGGGGCTTTTTTATTCAATAAGTTTTGATGTTTCTACCAGCGAATGCCGAGCTTTCCTATGGTTCTGCGGCCTTCTAGTTCTGCATGGGCTTTGTTAAGCTCGTCAATGGAATAAACCTTGGCTACAGGACTTAGCTTTCCACTATCGGCCATTGTGATGACTTCCTGCATGCATTTGGCGATGAGCTGTGGTTTGTAGTCGCCGAGCTTGAGTACGTTGATGCCAATAATGGATTTTGATCGCATGATCATCGCCAACGGTGTGATAAAACCCGTGTCCCAAAGAAGACGCAGACCGGCAAAAAAACCACCAGACTTACCTACTCTTGAAGCAGCTCCGTAAATCACAAACTTTCCACCGGAGCCGAGAAGCTTGAGATCTTTCTTCACCGATTTTCCCGCGAGTGAATTGAAGCTCACATCGAGTCTCTTATCCTTTAGTATGGACTTAACCGCCTGAGCGTAGTCCGTTTTTCGATAATTAATGGGATGTTGAACACCAAGCGATTTGAGAAAGTGCAATTTCTCATCAGAGCCCGCCGTCGCAAACACTTCACAGCCCTTGCTCAATGCAATTTGACAAAGGGCAATTCCCACCCCACCAGCGCCGGCGTGTACTAAAACTCGATCGCCTTCATAGAGATTTAAGCTCTCTACAGCCGAGATGTAAGCCGTGGTGTACTGCGTAGCTAAAGCCAAAGCGCTGCCGAGCTCCATAGATTCTGGCACCACGCCAACTGCGCGGTAATCGGTCACCGCTTCTTGGGCGTAGCCACCGAAACGCGTTAGTCCAACCACGCGCTTTCCCACCAAATGATCAGGGGCTTCGCTACCTACTTCTTTTACCTTCCCTACCACCTCGTAGCCGAGAACGCAGGGTCTATCTGGTACTTCGGGATAGAGTCCTTTTCTGGCCAAAACATCAGCGAAATTGAGCCCAAATCCTTCTACTTCGATCAACACTTGATTGGAGCTTGGTTTTGGCGATTCCACTTCCTTCATCTCGAAAGCTTCGTCGGGTGAGCCAAACTTATTTAAGTAAACAGCTTTCATTCTTTTCCTTTTAATACCACAACAATTTCCCCTTTGGGTGGGGTCGCTTCAAAGTGAGCTATGACTTCTGCCAGCGTTCCTCGAATGGCTTCTTCATGAATCTTCGTGATTTCTCTCACTACAGCCACACTTCGCTCTTCGCCAAAGTATTCCACAAACAAAGCCAAGGTCTTGAGAATGCGATGTGGTGATTCGTAAAACACCATAGTGCGAGTTTCTTCAACGAGTGCTTCTACGCGCTTATGCCGTCCCTTTTTTGGTGGCAAAAATCCTTCAAATACAAACCGATCAGTAGGGAAGCCCGATATGGTTAATGCAGGAACGATAGCGGTGGGACCGGGAAGAGCTTCTACAAGAATATCCGCTTCCACACAGGCTCGTACAAGAAGAAACCCCGGATCTGAAATACCCGGACTTCCCGCGTCAGAAACGAGAGCAATGGTATCACCACTTTTCAATCGCTCCACAACCCGGTCTAATGCGCGATGCTCATTGTGAGCGTGGAAAGACTGCATGGTCGATTCGATCTCGAAATGCTTGAGTAGCTTTCCCGTGTTACGCGTGTCTTCAGCCAGAATCAAATCAACCGATTTCAATACCTCTACCGCTCGAAAAGTCATATCTCCGAGGTTTCCAATAGGCGTGGGAACGAGAATCAGTTTTGACATGATGGCCAGGTATTGATGAATTCGGTTATTAAGGTAAACATCCCATCGTAGTTTGCCCAGTCGAGTCCATCAGGAGTATCATTTACATCGTGATAGGCTTTGGCATTTCCTTCGGTATAGATAAAAACGCTGGGCACGCCGCGCTCCGAAAACCAGTAGTGATCGCTGTTCGCCGCCTTTCCACGAAGTTTTATACGGGGTACTCCTTCTATTTCTTCGTTGATTTCAGCCAGCCGTTTCATCCTATCGGGATAGAGTTTTCCGTTCACCAAAGTGATACCCTTCGCTGCAGAGCCCATCAAATCGACATTGATCAAAAAGCTAACTTGAGAGAGTTCGATTAGCGGATGATCCACAAAGTACTTCGAACCCACAAGTCCAGCTTCTTCACCGGCAAAAGCTATAAAGTAGATGTCGTAGCAAGGCTTGTTTTTGGCGTAGTACCCAGATAGGTCGAGCATGGTGGCTACCCCGCTCGCATTATCGCTAGCACCGGGAAAAATGGCATCGCCCATCATCCCCAAGTGATCATAGTGGGCGGTAAAAACAAAACAGCTATCAGAAGACTCTCCAGCAATTTTTCCAAGCACATTTCTGGCTTCGTAGGTAATCTCTTCGCTTACTACGTCGATGAGAATATCGGCGATGGTATCTGTGAGACTTCGTCCATCGATCTCTACGGTGGCATATTGCGAAGTTCGTGGGCTTACCGACCACGTGGTTTTTCCCGGTTGAACCAATACCACAGGCCGAATATGGAGTTGGTGATTCTGAAAATCGAAGAGATGAGCTACTTCATCAGCCGAGTTTATGCCTTCCATTTTGATCACTGCTACATCCCTTCCACCAAGCACTGTGTCTAGTGCCATTTGGAAGTGGGTAGAATCGAGATTTACGGCTCGGTAATATCCTTTGGTGGTACCCGAACCAGCCTGCACAATAAAATCTCTTCCTTGCACAAGGGTATCCGTCTGTGTGATGCAGGTGATGGAAGTTGGAAAAGTATTGACATTAAAACTAAATGGCTGAAAGCGCTTACCTTGAATCGTCTCCACACTCAAGGAATCAAACTTCGCCGCAATATATGTGGACGCAACGTCTCCACCGCTTTGGACATAACCACGGCCCGCCATCGTAGAATCGGTAAGGTCCGAGACCATGCTTTTCACAGACTCCAAATCCTGTCCAAAAGCAGAAAACCAGATCAAGAGGTGAGCGCACAAGACGAATATCACTCTCATAGAAATCTCCTTTCTATCAGCTCTATAAACTCGATCACAATTGGGTTTTGCATCTCCCATTCGTGCTGATTTTTCAGGGTGTTTTGCAAGTAATCGTCGGCTTCCAGATAAGACGAAAAGCGATTAATGCGATCAATGGTTTGCTGATAGGCATCCGTATCTCCACCAAATAACTCCGAGATGAACTTAAACTTTTGATTGATTGAAATGACTGATGTCAAATCCTGAAACCCTCTACCCGCCATTTGTTGAGATAGGGTTGGCTTCTTGTATTCTGAGAAAGTCTCATTGATACTCTGCTCGAGTTTGATTTCCTCGATGGAATCGATCAGGGATATTTGATTCGGAGAAATCTCCGTCAGATCGGTTTCTTCCACTGGCTCATCCACTTTCGGGTCGGGCTTGCCTATGTTTGCTGACGGGGGGTGAAGCAAGGCATACCTCCGTTCTACCGAGAGGTCATAAATTCTCGACAACGCCATTCTAACGCGCTCCACTTCATGCAAATCAAGTTCAGAAAATGCCCTTCCTGCCAAGATTTGATTTACTTCTTCTAAAAGTCCTTCAAAAGTCATGACCTCTTAATTCTGATACAAATACGCCAAAACCGGTTAAAACGTATTTTCAAGGCTGGAAATATACTTAATTTAGCCACTGCACGAATTGTACCTTGCGGGTATTTACCAGAATTCTGAGACCAGTAAATCTTATGTTTTTAGAACAAACAAGTAGAAAGAATCAAAGTGGCGAAGGGTGGATTGAAGTGATATGCGGATCCATGTTTTCAGGTAAAACAGAAGAGCTACTCAGGCGGATTAATCGCGCGCGAATTGCCAAGCAGAAAATCAAGATTTTCAAGCCGATGGTTGATGTGCGATACCACGAAGAAGATGTGGTAAGTCACGACAAGCGCGCAATAGTGAGCACCCCAGTAGCCAAATCCACTGATATTCTAGAGATAGCAGGAGATGTGGATGTAGTAGGAATTGATGAAGCCCAGTTTTTTGACCAAGAACTTCCCGATGTCTGCAACGAACTCGCCAATCGTGGAATCCGTGTGATTGTAGCCGGGTTGGATATGGATTTCAAAGGGAAACCGTTTGGGCCGATGCCCTATCTCATGGCCATAGCCGAGTACGTGACTAAAGTCCATGCCATCTGCGTGAAAACGGGAAAGTTGGCCAACTTCTCGCACCGAATAACCGAGAATAGCGAACTCATCGAACTGGGAGAAAGCGCCCACTACGAACCCTTAAGCAGAAAGGCTTTTCTAGAAGTGGTGAATTCCAAAGGCAAGACGAATGCTTAGTACAGGGTATCCGATCAATACGCTTTGCCAAATCTTGAACGGAACTTTTCTTCAAGAGGGAAAAGAAGACTTTGTACGGCATGTCGAGACCGACACACGCGTACTCGACGGTAGGCCGCACAGCCTATTTGTAGCCATTGTAGGCCCGCGTTTCGATGGGCATCAGTTTCTCTGGGAAGCCTATTCCAAAGGGGTACGAACCTTTATCGTTTCGGAAGATGTTGATCTCAACCATTTTGCCGAAGCATCGATCATCAAGGTGGATAATAGCCTGAAAGCCCTCCAACGTCTAGCAATTTTCCATCGCGGGGAGCATCAAATAGACGTGGTAGGCGTAACGGGGAGTAATGGAAAAACCATTGTCAAAGAATGGCTCTACCAGCTCTTGTACCGGGATAAACACATCGTACGGAGCCCCAATAGCTACAACTCGAAACTCGGTGTGGCGCTATCCATCCTGTTGATGAATGACAGCCACGACATGGGTGTATTCGAAGCGGGAATTTCCCAAGAAGGGGAAATGGAATGTTTGGAAAAAATGATCAAACCAAATATTGGCATTCTGACCAATATTGGCGCTGCCCACGAAGATGGATTCCGGTCTGACCAAGACAAAGCACTTGAAAAGCTCAAGCTTTTTACCCACTGTCCAAAACTGATTTATTGTGCCGATCACGATCTGGTTCACAATGCCGTAGCTTCGTTAAGCTGGGAGAAAAAATGCAAAACCTGGGGGTGGAGAGCTGGTAGCACCTTGCAGCTGCTCGATGTGGCCAAAGGCAATAAGGCCGCCGATCTTCGGGGAAACTACCTCGGTGTTGATCGACATCTCAAACTCCCCTTTAATCTCGACGCTTCCATTGAAAACGCTTGTCACTTATGGCTGCTCCTATTGGAACTTGGCTATTCGGATAAAGTGATAAACCAGCGATTCAACGACGTTTCAGACATCCCCATGCGACTCGAGATACTGGTAGGCGTAAATGGCTGCGTACTGGTAAACGACGCTTACAACAGCGACTTAAATGCCATAGGAATCGCCCTTGAGCAACTCCTTCTTCAACCCAAAAACTCAAAGAGCACAGCCATCCTCAGCGACATTGTGATTCCAAACAAGGTTGCTACGGAAAAGTATATGGAGCTGAGCAAACTCTTGAAAACAAAAGGAATAGAGCGATTCATTGGGATTGGACCTAACTTGCAGCGCCACAAACACCTATTCACTGGAATAGACTCGGCTTTTTACACAGATACAGACAGCTTTCTTCAAACCCTGAGAAAAGACAGTTTCGAGAATGAGAACATTCTTCTCAAAGGATCTCGGGCCTTCGAGTTTGAACGCATCGCCGATCGCTTGCAAGAAAAAACGCACGAAACAACGCTCGAACTGGATCTGAACAAGATGAGTGACAACCTCAACTTGATCAGGGAAAAAATAAAACGCGAGACCAAGATCATGGCCATGGTGAAGGCATTCGCCTATGGAAATGGAAGCTATGATGTGGCCCGTCTATTGGAGTACAGCGGGGTGGCATATCTCGGAGTGGCTTATGCCGATGAAGGGGTGGCTCTGCGCGGCGATGGTATTCAAATTCCGATACTCGTACTCAATCCCGAGCCTTCTACGTACGACGCTATCATTCGCTACAATTTAGAGCCGCAGATCTACAGCTTTCGCACACTCAAACTTTTCCACAAGGCCCTAACCGACTGGGGGTACGAAGGAAGTTATCCCGTGCATATTAAGATCAATACCGGTATGAATCGGTTGGGCTTTGATTTGCATGAAATTGAAGAACTTGGAGATCTCCTTCGGACGGAGAAAATCTTCGATGTCGTTTCTGTTTTCTCCCACCTGTCTGGAAGCGATGAACCCGATTTTGATAAAACCACTGAAGATCAAGTCGCCAAATTCGAGACAGCTGCATCTTTCATCGAGCAGTGCCTTGGGAAGTCGGTTATTAAGCACATTCTCAACTCGAATGGGATTTTGAGATTCCCGCAGTACCAATTCGATATGGTCAGATTGGGGATAGCGCTTTACGGTGTCTCAGGCAACCAAGTCACACGTTCGGAATTGCTCCCTGTGAGTAAGCTGAAAACATCCATTTCTCAGATTCGTCAGGTGCCAAAAGGAAGCGGCATAGGATACAGCCCCAAGGCACTCCTCGATGCTGAAAGGACAATTGCCGTCCTTTCGATTGGGTACGCCGATGGCCTTGCTCGCAAGCTCGGCAACGGTGTGGCTGAGTTTTGGGTAAACGGTCAGCGCGCAAAAACAGTTGGAAACATCTGTATGGATATGTGCATGATCGATGTGACTGAGATTCCCTGTCAGGAAGGCGATGAAGTTGAAATATTCGGCGATCATATTTCCCTGTACGAGATCTCAGAAAAACTCGAAACCATTCCCTACGAAGTTTTGACCCGCGTATCAGAAAGGGTAAAACGGGTCACAATTCAATCATAGGAATCCAATTATTTTTCAGAAGGAAGTCACTTGTGAATTGTCATTATCAGTGCTTTGATGTTACTTCATGGCCTATTAAAAATTTGAACCCTGCTTAACCTGCCACCAATGAAGCACGTCTTTACTTTCTTCACGCTGCTCGCGTGTACCCTTTCTTTTGCCCAAATGGACTTTGTACCGGGAGAAATCCTCGTTCAATTCGATCCAAAATCCAACCCGAATTACGTAATATCAGCTTATGATGAGATTCGAGGTGAATCGACTGATATTCACCTGGATAAACTCCTGTCGGAGCCTATGAATATCTATCGGGTAAAAATTTCTGAGTCGGCTGATGCTGAATACATTCTGCGTCGTCTACGAAATGATAAGGCCGTGCTAAACGCTCAATTTAACCACTACGTGTATCCGCGAGAAACGCTGCCCAACGACCCACAGTTCAACCAACAGTGGCAACACGTAAACGGCAACGACGCCGACATAGACTCCGATTTAGCCTGGGATATCACCACGGGAGGGCTAACCGCTCTAGGCGATAGCATTGTGGTTTGTGTGATTGAAGGTGGGAATCTCCAACACCCCGATTTGATTGACAATGCCTGGTATAATTATGGTGAAATCCCCAATAACGGGATTGATGACGATGGGAATGGTTATATCGACGATTTCCAAGGGTGGAATGTGCAGAGCAATAACGACGAAGGCGTGTATCAGGGTGGTCACGGAACTCAAGTGATGGGAATGATTGGAGCCAAAGGCGATAATGATCTTGGCGTAGCTGGAGCCAACTGGAACGTCAAAATCATGTCGGTAGCTGGAGAGAACATTTTCAACGAAGCATCTGTCATCGAGGCATACACTTATCCGCTAATCCAACGGAGACTCTATGACGAAACAGATGGGGAGTTTGGTGCTTTCGTAGTTGCAACTAACGCCTCTTGGGGAATAGACAACGGAAACCCAGACGAAGTGCCGCTTTGGTCGGCATTCTACGATACTCTGGGTCAAAGCGGAATATTGAACTGCGGAGCTACGGCCAACAACAATGTGAATGTAGATGTGGTAGGAGACATCCCGACAGCGGCTGATAGCGACTACATGATCAGCGTGACAGCTACAAACAACAACGACGTTCGCACTTTCTCGGGTTATGGCGTTGAAACCATTGACCTTGGGGCGCCAGGCGAAAGTATTTACACTACCCAAGGTGGTGCTGGATACGGCAGCACATCGGGAACTTCTTTTGCATCGCCGCTTACCGCAGGGGTAATAGCTTTGATGTACTCCGTGCCTTGTGAAGATTTTGCTCAGCAAGTGCGTGACAACCCGCAATTTGGGTCAGACTATGTTCGCGCCATGCTTTTTGAAGGGGTAGATCCAGTAGAAAATCTCGAAAACGAAACGGTGACAGGTGGAAGACTCAACGCTTTTAACAGCATTTCCCTCATGCTTTCAAATTGCGGCGACAGTGACTTTTGTCCTATTTCACAATTCGAATTGAGCGTTGAAGATGATACTGTTCACACATTCACTTACAACACCATTGGCGTTGACTCCATGGTGATTCGATTAGCGGTTGAAGGGACTACAGATTGGGAATATTACACCAATTTAGAAGGAGAGCCCTTAGTCTTTGACAACCTGGAAACCTGCGTGACATACGAAGTACAGGCTGCAAACAACTGCCAAGGTGCTCCAGTAGATGAGCTCGAATATGAAAACACGATCATATTCACTTCACAAGGATGTTGCGTGGCGGCAGAATCGCTCACAGCCGACAATACAACAGAGACGGAATCGAGCTTCACCTGGGAGCCAGGCTTTGGAATCGACTATTACGATGTGTTCTACCAGACCGAAGGCGAGGAAGAGTGGACTGTAGCAGGAAATTCTGAAATCGGAGAATTTACCCTCTCAGGCCTCGAACCATGTACAGCCTATCAAGTAGCTGTGGTTCCGGGTTGCGCTCCAGGCGACTTTAGCTTGGCGACGTACATCGACATTCAAACAATGGGCTGTGGTCACTGTACCGACCATGAATTTTGCGCCAGTACTTCAGACCCAGAAAATGCCGAAGAAGAGTATATCGAAGAAGTGGAAATTGCCGAATACGTGAACGTCAGCGGAAATGACAATGGCTACGCTCTTTTCGAAAACACGGGTCTGGAACTTATGGTCAACGAATCATATGAGGCGACCATCACTCCAGGGTTTGCACAAGGTGCTTATTCCGAATACATCCGCGTGTGGATCGACTTTGATCAAAATGGCCTTTTCGATGCCAATGAACTGGTACTGGAATCAGAGCAAGCGAGCGATGATCCCCTTTCGGGTAGTATCGCCATCCCCAATGATGCCGTCCTTGGGAACACCAGGTTGAGAGTTATCATGGAGTATTCCGGATTTGGTGGAGTGGGTGCGCAAAATCCTTGCTTGAACTACGACTACGGCGAAACAGAAGACTATTGCTTAACCATAGTTGACAACACGATCAACACTACTGACTTGAGCGAGAGTATGGGCTTTGAGCTTTTTCCTAATCCCAACAGCGGTAGCTTCCAGCTGGTTGTGGATGAATCCGCAGACCTAGTGGACAATAAAATTTCAATGAAGGTTATGGACATCACCGGAAAAGTTGTGAGTATTCACACAGTAACCGCGGGATTAAATGCAATCAACGTAGAACTGCCGAGTGGATTTTACACCTTCCAGCTCATTTCGCGAGAAGCAGTGCTTAGCTCTGGGAGGTTTGTGGTGAACTAGGTTTTTCTCTGTTCTCAGCGACGAAAGGCTTTGAAAACAGGGCGAAGAAAAACGCGAAAAAGGTGACACCAGCTTGAGTCTCTAAGGTATCTTCCGTCAGGCAAGATAAGAAGGCTAAAAGATAAAAACAGGTAGCCAGATAGTTCATGGAGCGCTTCTTGAAAGCGTATAAAAACATGGCGATAAAGAATACAAAGCCAAAAATCCCGAAGCTGGCGAAGAAGGTGAGAAACTGGTTATGCGCTCGCAATCGATACTTTTCATCAAGGTTTGAGTCGAGTTCATCGTACATAGCAATGAAGTCGTTTTTAACATCGCCTGTACCCGTGCCGAGCAAATAGTTCTTCTTAACCAGCTCAACGCCTACATTCCAATAAACAACCCTCTGGAAAAACGACAATCCAGAAGCATCCTTCGTTTTAGAGTAAAGGTGAATACCGAAAAAGAAGGTGTGCAACCTGAGTCGCAGCCCGGTGTAGCGGGTGTAAAGAATGCTCGGCACCCCCATTTCGATATCTTCAATTTCTGAATCGCTGAGAGATGCCACTCCCTCGGCATCTTTGGTCAGCCCCTTAGAAGTAAGGTACCGTATCAATGTATTGGCCACATCTATACCCAGACCTTGATCGTAATCCACAACGATATCGCTCCGCTTATTCCAAGCATCGGCCATCTCTCTTTCTGCCAGGTTGATGTAGATCAGGTGACCATTTTCAACGAGCTGATTCTCGTTGTAGTGGTTATACTGATTTCCAAGCGCCGTTGTAGTCAACTTCACTTCCGTTTCTGGAGATTGTACCGTAAAATACTTTTCGTAGTACCATTTTCCTTGAAAGGCACCTAAGACTAGAAGCGCCACAAAAAGGCCAATTACTGACCAACCCAAACCTTTCTTTCCTCTTCTAAACACCATGTAGAGAAGTGAAAAGCAACCCAGAAGAATAAAGACAACGAGACCAGTGAGCGATTGGATCAAGTTGAAAAAAATCGGGACATTCAAGGCCGAAATGAGCACATATACTTTCCAAGGTTTTGAAATGCGGTGCCAGAAATAAACGAATCCTGCCAACTGCAAGACCATAAGAAGGCTGAGCCGAATGTGCGATATCCCGGTGACTAGATCGCGGTGCGTGCCTATGTCGGGGGGAAGGCTGAAGTAATTGATGTAAGTGGATATACATGCCACCCAAATTCCGACAGAAAGGCCGAAAAAGACAATTTTTCCCTGAACCTTCGAAATGGGCATCGAACCTAAGACCAGCCCAAACACCAGTAAGGGTAGCTTTATCCGCAGGTCTTTGAGCGCATAGTCAAAGTCTTCGGTATTAAAGAGCCAAACAACGTGAATGAGATAAAGGCCGATCAAGCCGATGGCCAGCTTATTCTTTCGCAAATTGCTTAAACCCAGCTTGGCGCCAGGATAAAAAAACCAAAAACCGAGTAAAAGAATACTCCCTATACTCATCAAAACGTTGAGATTGGGCATGGCAAAGGCCATGAACCCAAGGAGTATGGACCCAATCAGGAATTTAGGATGATGAATAGGTTTCAGCGACAATAACTCAAGTCTATGAAGGACCTAAGATACCATTATAGGCGTTATCATCATTCAGAATTTGAAGCGCTTTTTCAATTGACTCATCACTTGATAGTTGAGCCTGTACCCGCCCTCTCTGATAGTAGTATCTCGACACAATTTCGTTCTCGAGAATGTCTACTATAT
This sequence comes from Bacteroidia bacterium, assembly GCA_030427905.1. Classification (GTDB taxonomy): domain Bacteria; phylum Bacteroidota; class Bacteroidia; order Flavobacteriales_D; family Cryomorphaceae; genus CBDDKU01. Next base: position 545,262 of record JAUICL010000001.1, on the reverse strand, counting down.
CGTCTTTGTAGATCAAAAGGTCTTGATTTTTTTTCGAGTGTAGCGCCGACTCCAAAGCTTTGAATTCATCAGAAGCCTTGTCCCAATACTTCTCTTTTTGAGCGATCTCCTTCAGTTTCTCCAGCTCTGCTTCGGTATCGGTTTCGTAGCTGTAATTCTTGTCGGCGAGGTAATCCATAAAAGCCTGGTACTCCTGATCTGATAGTTCAAACTTCTCAGGTTCTGCGATTTCATCATGAGTTCGCTGGTACTCCGTCGCGTACTTGAAGAACAAATTCTCGCTCAGCAAACTCGCCAAAATGTGCGGAAATTCCGACTTCTCAATTTCAATGTCCGGATCAATTCCGCGTCCATCAATCACATCTCTTCCATTTCTAGTTTTGAATACCATCAAAAGCGAATCTGGAACTTCTTCGGCTACCCCATCCTTCTTGTGCGTATAGTCGAGCTTTTGGATACATCGGCCACTCGGAATGTAGTATTTAGCAACTGTGAGCTTAAGTTTGTTGTTGAATTGAAGGTCCTTAGTCTGCTGCACGAGTCCTTTACCGAAAGTCCGCGTTCCGATTATGACTCCCCGATCCAAATCTTGGATAGATCCAGACACGATTTCAGACGCCGATGCACTTCCACCGTTGACCAAAATAGCCAATGGCATCAGGGTATCCATCGGAGCAGCTAGGGTAGAGTAGGATTTATCCCATTCCGAAATTTTTCCCTTTGTACTCACGACTTCCTGACCCTTGGGGACGAAGATGTTCACGATGTTTACAGCTTCTCCTAGCAACCCACCACCGTTTCCGCGGAGATCAAAAACAAGGGCTTCCATGCCGTGATTATCTCGCAAATCCATAAACGCTTCGCGCACCTCTCGGCTCGCCGTACGGGTGAAGCTCGACAAGCTGATATAGCCAGTCTTATCATCCAACATACCATAGTAGGGCACGTCAGGAATCTTCACTTGTTCTCTTTCAAGCTCAGTTTCTGAAACGGCTCCTGCACGCTCGTATTCGATTGTCAATTTGGTACCAGATTGGCCCTTGAGCATTTTGCTGATCTCTTCCTGATCTTTTCCTTCGATGCTTTTACCATCAATTTTGAGAATTCTATCTCCGGCTTTCAGCCCCGATTTGTAGGCAGGAAAATCTTTGTACGGCTCCGAAATGTAGACATCTCCATCAACCGTGCGTATCAAGCTACCAATACCACCGTACTCTCCGGTGGTCATAAAGCGGTAGTCTTCAATATTGCTCTCAGTAATGTAAGTGGTGTAAGGATCAAGAGACTCTAACATGGCATCGATACCCGTTTTCATCATTTCACCAGGCTGAATATCGTCAACGTAAAACACGTTGAGCTCGCGGTAAAGCGTTGCAAAAACTTCTAGGTTCTTCGAGATCTCAAAATAGTTATCCTTCGATGTCCCGTAAATTCCGACCAAGCCTGTAAGGGCCAATCCTCCAATTACGATTCTCTTTTTCCAATTCTTACTCATATCAATGAAAATTGTCTTAACAGACTAAATGTACAACTATAAGAAGGGCAAAGGAAGGCTTAAATTGCCAAAATAATGCGCTGCTCGGTTAATTCTTGTTAAGGTTGGGCTAAGCGCTCGTTTATTTTGCGCATCGCCACTTTGTAACAGCCGCGCACTTCATCAAAACTGGGCATTTGCGAGCCCTGGTACATCACTGCCATATGGAGTCCCTTGGTATTCAGCCTGTCACTATCCGGTCTAAGTTCGGGGTTAAGTCGGTACACTTCTCTGATCAGGCGCTTGATTCTATTTCTATCTACAGCCTTTTTAAACCGACTTTTTGGAACTACTACCAAGACTTTTATCAATGGGCTTCCCTCTGATCGATCCACAACCAAGTATTTAATGGACAGACTTCTCTCCCGCACAAAGCGCCCCTTTTGAAAAAGGGCATCAATGTCGTACTTGGAGGTAATCTTTTCCTTCTTTGGGAATTTGTATTCCATACTCAATGATACAAAAAAGGCAGCCTGTGGGCTGCCTTCCTTCAGTTTTTGAAATGTCTATTTCTTGGTCTTTTTGATGTAACTCTCGATTGCCATAGACATAGAAGGCAGTCCTGGGCTAGGAGCGTGAACATCAATTTTGAGCCCTGCACTTTCTACAGCAGCCGAAGTAGTGGTACCGAAAGCGGCGATGCGCGTTCCGTTCTGCTTGAAGTCGGGGAAATTCTTAAACAATGACTCTATTCCCGAAGGACTAAAGAAAACCAGCATATCGTAGTTTACGTCGGCAAGATCCGACAGGTCGCTACATACGGTTTTGTAAAATACAGACTTGGTGTACTTGATGTTGATGCTGTCCAAAAGGTCAGTGATATTGCGCTTGTGGATGTCCGAACAAGGCAACAAGTACTTTTCGTTTTTGTGCTTTTTGATTACCTCCAAAAGGTCTCTAAAGCTCACCTTTCCGTGAAAGATCTTGCGCTTTCGATAAACGACGTATTTCTGTAGGTAATACGCGGTCGATTCTGAAAGACAGAAGTACTTCATCGATTCTGGCACAGGTGTACGCATCTCTTCACACATTCTGAAGAAGTGGTCAACGGCATTTCGACTGGTCAAAATAACCGCCGTGTGCTCGAGAATATTCACTCTATCTTGACGAAATTCCTTAGCCGGAACTCCTTCCACATGAATGAATGGTCTGAAATCAATTTTCAGCTTGTACTTCTCTGCTAGATCGTAGTACGGTGATTTCTCCGAGCTTGGTTTTGGTTGCGAAATCAAAATGGATTTGACTTTTTCCGCCATAGAAATATCTCCTTGAGTTTAGCTTCTGTTAAAACTTGCCCGTTTCAAGCGCTCCGAAGAGGAATAAAAAAGGCAAAATTTCGAGGGTGCAAAGGTACAAAATAATATAGACCCACGAAACTCTGTAGGAGGTAGTTAATCTTAATCCCTGGATTATTCTGAACACAAAAAAACCAGTGATAATGAAGGTTACGAAACCAATGATCCAATTGAGTTTACCAATATTGACGAAAACCAGGCAAATGGCTAAAGGCAATAACACTACGCCGGTGGCCTTGTTGATGAGAAAAAGTTCAAAGAGATATTCTCTGATCAGGCCGTTGTCGCCAAGTAGCCAACGCATAATGCGCGACAACAAAAGCTTACCGATGTATACACCAGCTATGATTCCAGCAATGATCATGAATTTTGCCAAACCTCCTTCATCCAAAAATGACCACTCGAAATAAACTCCACCTAAGTAGACAATTAGAGCCATGATCAAGACAAAATTGATCAAGAGAAGCACAGAAGCTCGATGCGAAAACACCAGTTCTTCCCTCATGACTTGTCTTAAAATCTGAATGCGGACCATCGAATTGAACAGCCTACTCAACCGCTTTGCATAGACCATACGGGTGTATGCCAGCACTACTACAATAAAGACCACCACGCCTATCATCCACTCCTCGAACAAATTAGGAGTAGGCCTGAGAATGGGAGTCATGTCGATTTGTGCCGTGATAAACCTCATATATCTGGTAGATTTCAGCCTGTTTCTAGTCTGATTCTATTGGCCTAATTTATACCTTTGGGCGCGAAAAATAAACAACATGCGTACAGATCAATACCAAGGCCACGATTATTATGAAATGGACGAGCTTTTGTCGGAAGAACACAAGCTTGTACGAGATGCCGCGAGAGCGTGGGTGAAAAAGGAAGTTTCTCCGATAATTGAAGAATATTTCGAGAAGGGAACTTTCCCAAAGCAACTCATTCCCGGCATGGCAGAAATCGGGGCTTTTGGGCCATACATCCCTGTTGAATACGGTGGAGCCGGTTTGGATCAAATCTCCTATGGATTGATCATGCAAGAGCTCGAAAGATGCGATAGCGGACTTCGTTCTACCTCATCTGTTCAGAGTTCCTTGGTCATGTATCCTATTTGGAAATACGGTAACGAAGAACAGCGACAAAAATACCTACCCAAATTGGCTTCGGGAGAATTTATCGGCTGCTTTGGACTTACTGAGCCTGATCACGGTTCAAACCCGGGTGGAATGATCACCAACTTCAAAGACGCTGGAGATCACTACCTCCTGAACGGAGCCAAAATGTGGATTTCAAATGCCCCTTTTGCAGACATCGCTGTGGTTTGGGCGAAAGATGAAACGGGTCGCATCCACGGATTGGTAGTGGAGCGTGGTATGGAAGGATTTACTACGCCTGAAACCCACGGAAAGTGGAGTTTGCGTGCAAGCAACACAGGTGAATTGGTCTTCGACAATGTAAAAGTTCCAAAAGAAAACCTACTTCCTGGAAAATCAGGACTGGGGGCTCCGCTTGGGTGTTTGGATAGCGCCCGCTACGGTATCGCTTGGGGAGCTATTGGAGCAGCTTTGGATTGCTACGACTCAGCTCTTCGCTACTCAAAAGAGCGCCATCAGTTTGGTAAGCCAATCGCAGGATTCCAACTTCAACAAAAGAAGCTTGCTGAGATGATTACTGAAATCACCAAGGCCCAATTGCTCACCCTGAGACTCGGTCAATTGAGAGAAGAAGGAAGAGCGACAAGCGCACAGATTTCTATGGCTAAGCGAAATAACGTAGATATGGCGATGAAGATTTGTCGTGATGCGCGTCAGATGCACGGTGGAATGGGGATCACGAATGAGTACCCAATCATGCGTCACATGATGAATTTGGAGTCAGTAGTTACTTACGAAGGAACGCACGACATCCACCTACTTATCACAGGACTAGATATCACAGGCGAAAACGCCTTTAAATAACATCAGCTTGAATGGCCTGCCAGATACCTTCTTCGGAAGGTGTCTCGGAGACCACGATCCGATCGAATCCAAGGCCCGCAAGGGCCTTTTTTGTTGTCTGGCCGATAGCTACTACGCATTGTCCTTCTTCAATCCCATGCCTGTCAAAGTAAAACTCGGCATTGGTGGGGGATGTGAAAACGAGATAAGTCGCCGAAGATTTGCGGATCTCTTTCGCTGGCACCGTATTGTAGATTGTTACCGTTTTGAGCTGATCTTCACTCAAGACTGACTTCAGCCTGTTTCCGCTGCGGTTACCGACTGGCGTAATTACTGTTTCACCCATTCCTACTCTAGCTGCGAAAGCTCTCACATTCTCTTCTATATCCATTGACTCAGGTACAAAAGCTGGTTTCAACCCATACTTCTCCAACTCGCGATTGGTACCTGGAGCCACGCTCCCGTAGTTGTACTTCGACGGAAAACTTTGAAATATCTTTTGAAAGGCGTCTACACTTCCCGGAGAATAGAAAAACAACCAATCGCCTTCGGGAAGGACGGCAGAATGCACTGGTTTAATCTCGATACAAGATTGAAATTCTATTTGAATCGAGTCGCGATCTAACAGATTTTGAAAAACAGGCCCAATGTGATTACGGCTGTAGAATAGTCGGCTTCGGGTTAGGCTTTTTTTTTAAGCTCGGCCACTACCTGCTCGGCAAGACCTTCTGTTTTCTCGCTGCTAATACTCACCCTAGCAGCCACACTGTCTAGGTCTGGAGCCATAATGGCATCTATGCGGTACCCTTCTGATTCAGAGCCGATACAATATGCGCCCAGGGGCAACTGACACCCACCCTGAAATAAGTTAAGGACCTTACGCTCAACCCCCACCCTAGCAGCCACTTCGGCATTGTTGAGCGGCTTGAGCGCATGCTCTAAATCACCGTGACCTTCTCTTATCTGCAGCGCTAAAACGCCTTGTGCCGGAGCAGGGATAAAATCGAGTGGGTCGCACTCGTATACATGTAGGTCAGACAGGTCTAACTCAAGCCGATCGATACCAGCCTTGGCTAGAATGATGGCATCGAAATCACCGCTGCGCAGCTTTTCAATACGAGTCGGTACATTTCCTCGTATGTCTTTGATCTGAAGGTCTGATCGGTGCAATTTGACTTGCAGCTTTCTGCGAGCACTCGAAGTACCAATGACTCTTCCCCTCTTTACAGCCCATTTGTTGTTCTCATCCACTTCCGACTTTCGAATCAAAATTGTGTCAACGGGATTGGCGCGGTAGGAAGTAGCCCCGATTTTCAACCCTTCAGGCTGAGTCGTCTCTAAATCTTTGTACGAGTGCACTGCCAGATCAATTTCTTTGGCTAGAAGGGCAGATTCAATCTCTTTGGTAAAGAACCCCTTGCCTTCCATTTTATCGAAGCTCAGGTGCTGAATGGCATCACCTTTAGTCTTAATGATTTTGATTTCCACCTCATGGCCTAGGTTCTCAAGCTCATTTCTAACAAAATTCGCCTGCCACAAGGCTAAGTCACTACCTCGCGATCCGATGGTAATTTTTCCTGTACTCACTTCGATTGATTCAATATTACTTCGCGCGCCATTTTCATGGGAACAGAGATGTACTTTTTCTCCATGTAGGCGATGACCTTGTCTAGAACTTCGCGAGACTCCTTGTCCATACCATCTATTTCCTTGGCGTACACCGAAGTCAATGCATTTTCGCGAATCTCCTTGACTTTCTTTGGAATATCGCTCATCGCAATCTCAATCTTGCGTTGATTGTACATGGCGTGAAACTCGACCATGCTCTCTGCGATTATCGCCTGACACTTTTCGATTTCCTGAGCGCGCTCTGAAAGGTTTTTGTCAGCCACTGTTTTTAGCTCGGCAATATCGATGTATCGCACATCTGTAGGCAAAGTCTTGATCACTTCAGGAGAAATATCAGAAGGAATAGCCAGATCGATAATCACCTTCGGGTGGATGGCGTTCTGAGTAAGCTTCTCGTATGTGGATTGATCGACAATGTGATCGCTTGAAGCCGTACACGTGATCATCACGTCGAAGCCACCTTTGAAGTTTTCGAGCTCGCTAAGGCTATGTGGCTCTCCACCAACGTCATTGGCTAGCTCTTCTGCACGCTCAATGCTTCGGTTGAAGATGAAAAGATTTTTGTATCCATGCTTGATCAAGAACTTCGCCATAGCTCGGTTGGTCTTTCCAGCACCAATCATCAAGACACGGCTACTATCTGGCAAGTTGTGCTCTTTCAAACGGTGAAAACCGAGTGAAACAACTGAAACCGGCTTTTTAAAAATGTCGGTTTCGGTAAAAATTTGCTTGGCCGTTTCTACAGTTTTTCTGATCACCAGTCGAATGGTGTCTCCCGAAAGGCCCATCGCTCTGCACTCTTCATGAGCTTTGCGCACCTGAGTGATGATCTCTCTTTCACCGATAACCATAGAGTCGAGTGATGCACTCACTTCAAACAAGTGTCTAACGGCATCTTCGCCAGTGTAGATAAGAGCTGCATTCTCGCATTGCTCGGTTTCTGCTTGATTAATGTCAAGCTCAAGGGCGGCAATAAGCTGAGCAGGGCTTGGTAACACACCTGTCTTGGCAACAATCAGGAATTCGACACGGTTACAAGTAGAGAGATAAAAAAGCTCGTCGAGACCGAGAGAAGCTTTCACAGTTCCGAGCTTCTCTTTTTGAAACTCCGGATCAATGTGAAACTTACCTATCAGGTCTAGTGGCAGGGCTTTGTGGGTAAAAGTGATCCCCTGCATATATGTCAACGAAGAGCTGCTCATTAAGTAGGTACAAAAATCGCATTCTCCCCCACTTGTATTGTCATGGTATTGTCATCGGAGCTTATTTAGAAAAGCTATAAATAAAAGCGCCCCGAGTTTCCTCGGGGCACCTTAAATCATTTCTCAGGATGTGATTAACCGCTACACATCTCGCAATCCGGACCATTTTCAATTGAACAGGCGGCTGCTGCAGCTTCTAGCTCAGCTGCTTTCTGCTCTTCCGGAGAGCTCAGCTTGCTCTTGTCGATTGTAAACTTGATGGCTTCAACTGCTGCCTTGGTTCTCAAGTAGTACATCCCCGTCTTCAGTCCTTTCTTCCATCCATAGAAGTGCATCGATGTCAACTTCGCGAAATTGGCGTTCTCCATAAAGATATTGAGCGACTGAGACTGGCAGATGTACGCACCGCGATCAGCTGCCATATCGATAATGGCCTTCTGGCTAATCTCCCAGGCTGTTTTGTACAGCTCCTTCAGGTTCTCTGGAATTTCCTTGATGTTTTGTACCGAGCCGTTTGAAGCCATAAGCTTCTGACGGAGGTCATCATTCCAAATACCCAGCTTCACCAAGTCGCGGAGCAAGTGCTTGTTCACCACCACAAACTCTCCCGAAAGGACCCGCCTGGTGTAGATGTTAGCCGTGTAAGGCTCAAAACACTCGTTGTTTCCAAGGATCTGCGCCGTACTCGCCGTAGGCATTGGAGCTAATAAGAGTGAGTTTCTCACCCCATGCTGCTTCACTTCTTCTTTGAGCACATCCCATTCCCATCGGTCAGAAGGCGTTACTCCCCACAAATCAAACTGGAATATTCCCTTGCTCACTGGCGAGCCATTGTACGTTTCGTAAGGCCCATCTACTTTGGCGAGATCCTTACTCGCCGTCATTGACGCGTAGTATATCGTCTCGAAAATCTCCTTGTTCAACTTGCGTGCTTCATCGCTCTCAAAAGGCATGCGGAGCAACACAAAAGCATCGGCTAATCCCTGAACCCCGATACCAATAGGCCGGTGGCGCATATTGCTGTTTCGCGCTTCCTGCGTCGGGTAAAAATTATTGTCAATGATACGGTTGAGGTTCACCGTCATCTGATAAGCGATATCGAATAGCTTGTCGTGATCGAACTTCCCTTCGCGAACGAATTTCGGCAGAGCCACAGAAGCCAAATTACAAACAGCCGTTTCGTCAGGCGCAGTGTACTCCATGATCTCTGTACACAAGTTTGACGACTTGATCGTGCCTAAGTTTTTCTGGTTCGATTTCTCGTTGGCCGCATCCTTGTAAAGCATGTAAGGCGTTCCAGTCTCAATCTGAGATTCGAGAATTTTAAACCACAGCTCTTGGGCTTTGATGGTCTTTCGACCCTTTCCTTCTTTTTCGTATTTCTCGTAGAGCTTCTCGAAGTCTGCACCGTAGGCATCAGACAAGCCTGGACATTCGTTCGGGCACATCAATGTCCACTCACCATTGGCTTCCACTCGCTTCATAAACAAGTCTGGAATCCACATGGCGTAGAAGAGATCGCGAGCTCTCATTTCTTCCTTCCCGTGGTTTTTCTTCATCTCGAGGAAGTCGAAAACATCGGCGTGCCAAGGCTCCATGTAAATAGCAAAAGAACCTTTCCGCTTTCCCCCACCTTGATCTACGTAGCGCGCTGTATCGTTGAATACGCGAAGCATCGGAACAATGCCATTTGATGTACCATTGGTACCGCGTATGTACGAACCCTTTGCTCTGATGTCGTGGATAGAAAGTCCGATACCACCGGCACTTTGAGAGATTTGCGCACACTGTTTTAGCGTGTCGTAAATACCTCCAATGCTATCTTCCTTCATGGTCAGTAAGAAGCAAGATGACATCTGCGGTTTCGGTGTACCCGAATTAAACAAAGTAGGTGTAGCGTGGGTAAACCACCCTTCCGACATCTTGTTGTACGTCTCGATTGCCGAGTCAATGTCTTCTTTATGGATTCCAATAGCCACGCGCATCAGCATGTGCTGTGGGCGCTCGGCGACTTCACCATTAATCCGCAATAGATAAGACCTTTCCAGCGTCTTAAATCCGAAGAAATCATAACTGAAATCGCGATCGTAGATAATGGTCGAGTCTAGTACTTCGGAGTTATCTCTGATAATCTGGTACACATCTTCGGCCAAAAGTGCAGCTGGCTCATTTGTTTTCGGGTCTACGTACTCGTAGAGCAGCTTCATCGTTTCAGAAAAGGATTTTGCCGTATTCTTGTGGAGGTTGCTCACGGCTATACGGCTAGCCAATAAAGCATAGTCTGGATGCTTTACTGTGTTGGTCGCAGCGACTTCAGCCGCTAGGTTATCTAGCTCGGAAGTAGTTACCCCTTCGTAGATACCATTGATAACTTTCTTGGCTACTTCAATCGGATCGACACTTGTATTCAATCCGTAGCAGAGTTTTTTAATCCGGGCGGTAATCTTGTCGAATTTTACCGACTCTTTCCGGCCATCGCGCTTGAGTACGTAAGACATATGTGGATTTTGATAAGGTGAGTAGTTACTTTTTAGATTGACTTAGAAATCGGCATCCATAGTGAAGTTCTTGTCATCTGAAGAAGATAATGATGAAACTCCAGCTTTCTGATAATCCGCCACTTTGAGCTCAAAGAAATTCGTTTTTCCAGCTAACCCAATCATCTCCATAAAGTCGAATGGATTTGTGGCGTTGTACACTTTTTCATTGCCGAGCTCCACGAGAAGTCGGTCAGCTACAAACTCAATGTACTGCTGCATCAAATCAGCGTTCATCCCGATCAATCGCACGGGCAAGGCATCCGTCACAAACTCTTTTTCGATCTCCACGGCATCCATGATGATTTTCTGGACTTTCTCTTTCGGAAGCTTGTTCTGGAGGTGATCGTTGTATAGCAGGCAAGCAAAATCGCAGTGCAGCCCTTCATCTCTCGAGATCAACTGGTTCGAGAAACTAAGACCCGGCATTAAGCCGCGCTTTTTCAACCAAAAGATCGAACAGAAGGAGCCGGAGAAAAATATCCCTTCAACTGCTGCAAAGGCGATCAAACGCTCGGCAAAGGATCCATTGTCGATCCAATCGAGTGCCCACTCGGCCTTCTTCTTCACACAATCGAGCGTTTCGATTGCTGAAAACAGACGGTTCTTCTCCTTATTGTCCTTGATGTATGTATCGATAAGTAGTGAATACGTCTCCGAGTGAATGTTTTCCATCATGACCTGAAAACCATAGAAGAATTTAGCCTCTGTGTACTGCACTTCAGAAAGGAAGTTTTCAGCTAGGTTTTCATTGACAATTCCATCGCTGGCCGCAAAAAATGCCAGGACGTGTTTAATGAAGTGACGCTCATCATCGTTTAGTTTTTGATCCCAGTGAACTAGGTCTGGTTCAAGGTCGATTTCTTCAGCCGTCCAAAACGATGCTTCCGCATGTTTGTAAAACTTCCAAATGTCGTTGTGAACGATCGGAAATAGGACAAATCTATCCTTGTTTTCAGCAAGTATTGGCTCCACAATAGGTGTGTTTTCGGGTAGTACTTCGTTGAGATCTAGGTCTACTTTTTTTGAGGTCACTTCATCCATGATAATAGGTCTTGCTTTATCTAAAATTAGTTATAAATACTGACTTATACATTTGGTTTTGCGCTCTTTAACGCGAGAAAGCCGTTTCTGAAAACCTAGTATTCCCAAAGAGAAACAAGGGAGTTTTTACGTGTCAGCCTGAACAAAAATTCAAAAAATGTGACCGACCTTCAAAAGGTTTCTATTCACATTCAGTTTAAGTTTTCAACACGGTCTATAGCCGATTTTCTCAAGCCAAGATTCTACAAGGACTTTCGATAAAAGACAGTGTTGAACAAACACATAGATGGTCAGAAAACAGTTAAAAACTTGGCACAATTTTATATTCCGTTCCGGCGAATCAGGAACAGATAGCATTTCGAAAACCACGCCTATGCCGTGATAAAAAACACAGCGACAGTAGCAAGACCAAACCTAAAAGGCTAGTGATTAGGCCTTTTCGTCTTCCAAGAATTTATCAACTTCTTCTAGCTGGGCATAGAAACTTTCCCCGAACTTCCGGATCAAAGGCTCTTTGAGAAACTTAAACACCTTCACATCCAAATTCATCCCGCAGGTACGGGCCCCATCACAGATGGGCCAGTGGTGGTAATTGAGCGCAGTAAAATCCTTAAGCTCTTTCAAGCGAATAGGGTAGAGATGGCATGAAATAGGCTTTGGCCAATCGACTTTTCCATCGCGGAAAGCCATCTCAATGGCGCATTTGGTAATTCCGTTTTCATCAAACTGAACAAAAGCGCATTCGGCATCATTGACCAAAGGAGTGACATATTCACCGTCGTAGTCGACGGTAAACACTCCCACTTCTTCGACGCGCTCTATCCCTTCCTTCCGCATGTAAGGCTTTACATCGTCCAGAATTTCTTCGAGAATATCTACTTCATCTGCATCGAGTGGCGCCCCACTTTCCCCTTCTACACAGCAGGCCCCTTTGCAATGGGTCAAATCACAAACAAACCGCTTCTCGAAAACATCGTCGGCAATGAGCTTATCTTCAATTTCTACCATGGTGCAAATTTACGGAAGTTATACGGGCAAATTGCGGTCGAATCATTTTTACCATCAGGGCATTTCGCGTACTTTTGGCGCATTCAAAAAAGAGAGTAACCCAGCTTATAGCCACTAGTTTTATGAAACCACAAGAAGATAAACTCAAACGGATCATCGGTCACGCCAAGGAGTATGGATTTGTATTTCCATCGAGTGAAATTTACGACGGACTGAGCGCCACTTACGATTACGGCCCGTATGGAGTGGAATTGAAGAACAATCTTCGGAACTATTGGTGGCAAGCCATGGTGAAGCTCAATGAGAACATTGTGGGTCTCGACGCGGCTATCTTTATGCACCCAACAACCTGGAAGGCTTCGGGTCACGTCGATGCATTCAACGATCCACTTATCGACAATAAAGACAGCAAGAAGCGCTACCGTGCCGACGTGCTTATCGAAGATCACATCGAGAAGTACCGAGTGAAAATCGAGAAGGATGTAGCAAAGGGAATCAAGCGTTTTGGCGATAGTTTTGACGAAGTTCAGTTCCGAGCTACCAATCCAAACGTACTCCGAAATCAAGCTAAAATCGACGAAATAGAAGGGCAATTCAAGTCTCTGATGGAAGCGGAAGATCTGGCAGGAGTTAAGAAACTGATCGAAGATTTGGGAATCGCCGATCCCGAAACCGGTTCTAAAAACTGGACCGATGTACGCCAATTTAATCTCATGTTCAAAACGGAGCTAGGCTCTGTAGCAGGCGATTCGAGCGACATTTACCTTCGTCCGGAAACGGCACAAGGGATTTTCGTCAACTTCCTGAACGTGCAAAAGAGCAGCCGCATGAAAATCCCATTCGGGATCGCTCAAACGGGAAAAGCCTTCCGAAATGAGATAATCGCCCGCCAGTTCATTTTCCGTATGCGCGAATTTGAACAGATGGAGATGCAGTTTTTTGTAAAGCCGGGAACTGAGTTGGAATGGTACGAGCACTGGAAGTCAGCGCGAATCAAATGGCACGAAATATTAGGCCTTGGAGAGGAGAACTACCGTTTTCACGATCACGTAAAGCTGGCCCACTACGCCAATGCCGCCTGCGATATCGAATTCAATTTCCCAATGGGCTTCAAAGAGCTGGAGGGAATTCACTCGCGTACCGATTTTGACCTGAAGAGTCACGAAGAATTCAGCGGTAAGAAACTCCAGTACTTCGATCCCGAAGACAAAGAAAACTACGTGCCTTACGTCGTGGAAACTTCGATTGGTTTGGATCGACTATTCCTAGCTACGCTTTCAGCAGCCTTTGTTGATGAAACGCTCGAAGACGGCTCTACACGTATGGTGCTTCGCATCCCGCACGCCTTGGCCCCAGTGAAAGCCGCTGTGATGCCACTGCTTAAGAAAGACGGACTACCAGAAAAGGCACGCGAGATTATCGACCGATTGAAAATTGACTTTAACTGTCAGTACGACGAAAAAGACAGCATCGGAAAGCGGTACCGCCGCCAGGATGCGATTGGAACACCTTACTGCATCACGGTAGATCACGACAGCCTCGAAGATAATATGGTTACCATCAGAGAGCGCGATTCCATGAAGCAAGAGCGGGTTGCGATCGAAGATCTACCATCGATTATGAATCAAAAAGTTTCGATGGCGCAGTTGCTGCAGAAGCTTTAGAGAGAAATATTGAAAAAGAAAAAGGGCTGTAATCACAGCCCTTTTTTATTTGTTGTTGAATAGGTTCATGGCCCTGGCGCCGCCAAGGGTCGCAAAAGCCTGAATTGTTTCTACGGCGATGTCTATCCGCTTATCCAGGTCAGCTCTTTCTTCTTCGCTCCACTCACCGAGCACGTAATCTACCTGGCGTCCTTTCTGAAAGTCGTCGCCAACGCCAACGCGTAGTCGGGCATAATCAGAACCACCACATACCTGGTTGATGTTTTTCAACCCGTTGTGGCCACCGTCAGAGCCTTTGAGACGCATGCGTTGCTTTCCGAACGGCAGAGCAATATCGTCGGTTACCACCAAGAGTTTATCCTTCGGGATTTTCTCTTGCTGAAGCCAGTAGTTAACTGCCTTACCACTCAAGTTCATGTAGGTATTGGGCTTGAGTACGATCAGGGTACGTCCCTTGAATTTCACTTTGGCAATGTCGCCATAGCGGCCCGACTCGAATGAAACAGCAGACGCCCTTGTGAGGGCGTCTGCAATTTTAAAACCGATATTGTGTCTTGTCTCAGCGTACTCGCTGCCCACATTTCCCAATCCGGCAATTAGATATTTCATCTGTGAAAATTATTCAGCAGACTCAGCGGCAGGTGCAGCTTCTTCAGCACCACCTTCTTCGCCTTCTTCATCTTCTTCTTCACCTTCATCAACAGCACCACGAGCGTTTTTAACCGCTACTACTACTGATTGTGGGTTGTGTAGAATTGAAACTCCTGGCAATTCGATATCTTTAATACGAAGTGAGTGACCGATTCTCAACTTAGTGATGTCAAGAGTGATCGCCTCTGGGAAGTCAGCTGGCATTCCGCTCACTTTGATACGACGGAAGTTTGTTGCCAAACGTCCCCCATTTCTAACTCCGATGGCGTTTCCTGTAATACGCACAGGAAGCTCCATTTTAACTGATTTTCCTTCGATGATTTGCAAGAAATCAGCGTGAATAACCTGGTCTGTAACTGGGTCGAACTGAAGATCCTTAAGGATAGCATCAACTTTTTTCCCATCAATTTCCAACTCGAAACGGAATACGTCTGGAGTGAATACAAATTTTGAGAATGCTATCTGGTCTACTGAAAAGTGAATCTGAGACTCACCTCCGTAAACCACACAAGGAACTCGGCCTTCAGACCTTACCTTACTAGCATCTTTTTTCCCTACGTTCTCTCTTGGAGAACCGCTCAACGATACTGTTTTCATGGTGTGTTATATATAATTATGAAACGATAAAATGCTTGCTAATAGACTGATAATTGACAGCGCTATGGATGACTTCAGCAAAGAGATCAGTAATGGTCAAGACCTTGATTTTAGAGCTCTCTTGCTTCAACGGAATGGTATCCGTTACGATCAGTTCTTTAATTTGAGATTTTTCAAGTCTTTCGTAAGCCGGACCTGAAAGCACGGCGTGTGTACACATAGCGCGTACGCTTTTGGCTCCTTTGTCCATCATCATATCGGCCGCTTTGGTAAGCGTACCCGCCGTATCGATAATGTCATCTACAAGTAGAACGTCTTTTCCAACCACATCACCGATTACGGTCATGTTCTCAATCTGGTTGGCCACTTTGCGCTGCTTGTAGCAGATGGCCATATCTACATTGAGGTGCTTGGCGTATGCGTTTGCACGCTTGGTTCCCCCCGTATCAGGAGCAGCCATAATCAAATTGCTCGTGTCGAGCGATTCGATGTAAGGCAAGAAAATAGAAGATGCAAATAGGTGATCAACCGGTACTTCAAAAAATCCTTGGATTTGATCTGCGTGTAGATCCATCGTCATTACGCGGTCTACACCGGCAGCGGTAAGCAAGTTAGCTACCAACTTTGCTCCGATTGCGACACGTGGCTTGTCTTTACGATCCTGACGAGCAAAACCAAAGTAAGGTACCACGGCGATAATTCTTCGAGCTGATGCACGCTTTGCCGCGTCGATCATGATGAGAAGCTCCAATAGATTATCTGCTGGTGGCATGGTCGATTGGATGAGAAACACATCGTTTCCACGGATACTCTCTTCGAAAGAAATTTGGAATTCACCATCGCTAAAGCGCGAGTACGTGAGGTTTCCGAGCTTTGAACCAAAGTTCTCTGCGATTTTCTCTCCGAGATTTAGCGAAGCCTGACCGGCAAAAATTTTCACTGAAGTGCTCATTCTTAGGGCATCTTAAAAGGGCTGCAAAGCTAAGTAATGCACTCGGTTAAACCAAGTTTATAGAGAGCGATTCGCGAAGGAATGAAAAATTTATTTGTACAACTCCGGTTATTACTTAATTTTGCGCTCCCATTCCCTGCCTAGGTGGCGGAATTGGTAGACGCGCTGGATTCAAAATCCAGTGATAGCAATATCGTGTGGGTTCGATTCCCACCCTAGGTACAAAACAGAGCGAGAATGAGAGCGAAAGTGAACATTCTCGCTTTGTTTTTTTAGGACACTTCATTCTGATTTCACTGAAAAACTAAAGTGAGAATAAGAGCGAGCGACGAAGGCGCACTGACAAGTACGAAGTGGTTCGTCAGTGCTGAAGCTGAAAGCTGAAGTACTGACAACGCCGTAGGAGTTCGTCAGTATTCGTCAGTAAGCGCGAGCAACAGCTTGAACACTGATTTTCTTTTTTAACTCAATTTCGTACGAAATTTCTGAGTCCATGGATGAGCGTCGAAGGGTTGTTGATAGCGACGAAAGCATCAGTGTCGATATAGCAAAAGTCAGATAGTTTTGCTCGCAATTGCTATCTTTCCAGCCGATTTGAAAGAAACAGGAAAATGAAATCAATTAACGTATCAATCACAGGTTTAGTAGTAGTGCTTTGCATATTCGCTACGCCTCAATTCACATCAGCTCAAACAATACAAATTGACATCTGGAATGCACAAGGCGCTCCATCTATTGGTGGTGGTAGCTGTCATGCTCAGGATTTAGAACTGGAAGGACTAAGCGATCTCTGCCCTGGAGAAATCACTTACGTGGATATTGAAGGCGAAAACACTTTTCCATCTGGTGGTGGACAAGGTATTCGGTTCACGAATTATGACGATATCGATTTCGTGATCTCTGGTATGGACTACCCATATTCATTCGACAACGACATTAATGGGGTATTATCTCAAAACGGTATGGATCCGCTTGAAGGGTCTTTAACCTTGTATAGCGTGACCTACACGAATGCAGGCAATGTGACTGGTTCGATTTGCGATGAGTCAACTGCAGGTGTTAACCTTTACTTCTACCCAGAAGATTTTATGGGTTGTAATGATGACCCTTGCTTTGCGCAAGAACTTGTGCTACTTGGTGAGTCAGAACTTTGCCCTGATGATGAGACACCTATAGCTGTCGATAACCCCAATACCGTCCCTACAGCAGGCGGACAAGGAGTGAAAATCTATATTCAAGGTGCTGATGACATTCTTATTCCAGATGTTTCCTACCCATATTATATTGATAACGATCTGGACGGTTACCTAAGCGGGAATGGATTGGACCCTTTAGAAGGCACGTATTCTCTCGGTTCGTTCGTTTACTCAGATGCCAACGATCCGCTTAACACGATTTGCTCACAATCTTTCGCCGATTTTACGATAACATTTCTTCCATCTAACCACCCAGATTGTATTCAGGAAGACTGTTATGCGCAAAACCTCGTTTCATCAGGCACTTCGATATGCCCTATGTCTAACACATCAGTAAACCTCGAATTCCCAAACACCGTACCTGAAGGAAGTGCACAAGGTATAAGGTTTACAAATGGCTTGGATATAGATTTCATACTTCCCGTAGTTTCTTTTCCGTTCGTATTCAACGGCAGTCTCAATGGGTACTTGGCAGAGAATGGAATGGATCAAATCGAAGGGACCATTCAGTTGTATTCGGTGGTGTACAACGACCCTGAAGACCCGCAAAACAGCATCTGCTCTGAATCCACTTTGACTATTTCTATTGAATTCATACCCGGCGACAATGCCGAATGCATGGTTTGTGAAACCGAGTGGATGTATGGCGGCCCAAATTCGGTCTGCCCTGGAGAGTTGACCACGATCTTCACAGGGGGAATTTCTGTTCCTACTGGTGGTCATGTCGGCTTAAGATGTGTCGATGGCGAAGGCGGGGAAACGTTTATCACTGATGTATCTTTTCCCTTCGATGTGGACAATGACTTAAACGGATTGCTTTCATCAAATGGCTTAGATCCTCTCGTTGGAACAGCATCATTTGCGAGCATCATTTACACGGATCCAAATGACATTGAAGGGTCTATCTGCTCTGAATCTGAACTGCCGATGAGTGTCAATTTCCTTTCTCCTAATGATGATTCTTGTGTTCCCTGCGAAGTGCAAGCCCTGGAAATCCTTGGCCCTGAGTTTCTATGTCCTGACGAAACAACTGATTTAGATTTCGTTGATGAAATCACCATACCCGAAGGCGGTGGAGTTGGTTTGCGTTTCGAACCAATTAACCTCTTCACCACCATTTACTTTTCCGATGTGAGTTTTCCTTACACAGTTGACAACGATCTGGGCGGATACCTTTCTGCGAATGGTATGGATCCGGTAGAAGGATGGTTGATAGTGAGACCCTTTATCTATACTGACCCCAACGACCCAGAAAATAGCATATGTATGTTGGGTGATCAAACAGATATTAACTTCCTGTTTCCTGACAACAGCACATGTGATCCAGAATGTACTGTGGAAGACTTTATTCTAACAGGGCCAAGTGAAATTTGCATGGACGAAACCACGACTATTGATATTCCTAATACTAGCGTGATACCTGAAGGCGGAGGACTCGGGGTTAGATTTTCAAATGGAGATGACGTGAACATTATTTACGGTGGGGCCACTTATCCTTATGAAATCGATTATGACCTAAATGGAGCGCTCACAGACGCAGGTTTCGATCCTTTTGAGGGAACCATTGCAATAACATCGTTCATATATGATGATCCAAACAACTCCGCTTCCATCTGTTCAGAATCGGAGAATCCTGTTTTTGTGACATTTCTAACTGAAAACGATCCAGCCTGCGTATCAGGTCTAGAAGAGTACTTGGCTTCTGGTCAATGGGCATTGTTTCCAAATCCATCGTCGGAGTCAACAACGATCGAAGTCGATATGATTAAGAGCGAAAATGCTACTATTCAAGTCATCGATGTGTACGGCCGAGAAGTAAAGAGCTTCAACAAAACTTTAAGCCAGGGTTTCAACAACATTTCTATTGAGCTAGATGGACTTGCCAGCGGTCTGTATCAAGTGGTATTTCGAATTGAGACAGCTGTAGCGTCGAAACCACTTATGATCACCAATTATTAGCAGGAAGTGAAAGAGCATGAGCAAGAGGGACTCCCTCACTCTCACTCTGCTTCTCGCTCTGACCCTCACTCTCAACCTCGATCTGGTTCTCACACCGACCCTCGCTCCCGCTCTCACTCTCACACTGCAATAACTTCACATCAATTAACACCCCATCCAGCGAGCACCTTTGCGCAAACTGTCGTATTTTTGAACCATGATTGCAGAGGGTACACTCACCTTTTCAGACAAGGAAAAACAAAGCCGATACGACCAAGCCTATCTCCGAATGGCCAGGGAATGGAGCAAACTTTCACACTGCCATAGAAAACAAGTTGGAGCCATTATCGTTAAAAATGGGATGGTCATATCCGATGGGTACAACGGTACGCCGGCCGGATTTGACAACTGCTGCGAAGGCGATGATGGAACTACCCTGTGGTATGTCCTGCACGCCGAAGCCAATGCTATTTCGAAAGTGGCGAGATCGACCAACAACGCCCAAGACGCAACGCTCTATCTTACGCTTTCGCCGTGCAAAGACTGCAGCAAAATGATACTCCAGGTGGGAATAAAGCGCGTGGTTTTTGCCGAACTCTACAAAGATGGTTCGGGAATAGCCCTGCTGGAAGAAGCTGGCATCAATGTTGAACACATCCCCCTGACAGAAGCAAGCTAAATATGAATCACAATCAAGATAGAAGTAAGCTCATTATCTACTACCCCATTTTTCTGGCGGGTATGCTGGTTCTGGGGATTTACCTGGGAACGTACTTCTCAAACGGGGCGAGTCAACCGACAACGATATTCTCAACCCGATCGAACTCCAATGCCGACAAGATTACCCAGATCATCAACTACATCGATCGGGAATATGTCGATACGGTAGCAAAGAACAACTTGATAGATAAGGCGATCGGTGCCATTCTAGAAGACCTTGATCCGCACTCGTACTACATCTCAGCTGAAGAATTGATGGCCTACACGGAACCCCTCGAAGGGAATTTCGAAGGCATCGGTGTGGAGTTTTTGATCCAAGACGATACGGTACACGTAGTTTCAGCCATAGAAGGTGGGCCTAGTGAAGCGCTCGGCATCAGAGCTGGTGATAAAATTGTAGCGGTAGATTCTTCATCAATCGCTGGAACGGGAATTACAAACGATCAAGTGATCGGACTTCTCAAAGGACCCGGCGGGACTCAGGTGGAAGTCGATATTCTCCGGAACAAGAAGGTGATCCCTTTCGAAATAACCCGAGGTACTATTCCAATCAATAGCGTGGTGACTTCTCAAATGCTCGACGGCACAACGGGATATATCAAGATTAGCCGTTTTGCGCGTACCACCTACGACGAGTTTATCGAGCATATGGCCGAGCTCACGAATGAAGGGATGAAGGAAATCATCATCGATTTGCGTGGAAATGGTGGGGGGTACTTGAACGCCGCGGTGCAGATCAGCGAGGAGTTTCTCCAGAAAAACCAATTGATCGTCTACACCGAAGGTAAGTCGAGTCCGAAAAAGGATTACTACGCCATGAAGCGCGGAACCTACGCCGAAATGCCTCTTGCTATCTTGATCAACCAAGGCTCTGCCAGTGCTTCCGAAATTGTGGCCGGTGCCATCCAGGACAACGACCGCGGGACGATCATCGGGAGAAGATCTTTCGGAAAAGGACTTGTCCAAGAGCAATTGAGCTTGCCAGACGAATCAGCCTTGCGACTCACCGTAGCGCGATACTACACACCTACAGGGCGCAGCATCCAGAAGCCTTACGGCGGCGATGTAGATTACGGTGCCGACTACGACATCAGAATGGCACACGGCGAGATGATGAGCGCCGATAGCATTCACTTCCCCGACAGCCTGAAGTACACTACTCCTGGTGGACGCATTGTGTATGGCGGTGGTGGAATTATGCCCGACATTTTTGTGAGCATGGATACCGTGGGAGCTTCGCACTACCTGAGTATGGTGAGCTATAAAGGTTTGCTAAACCAGTTTGGTTTCGACTATGCAGACGACCACCGATCTGAGCTTGGAGAGTACGGCTCGTACCGCGATTTCCGTCGTGAATTCCAAATCTCTGACCAACTCTTCAATGATTTCGTGGCTTACGCCGAATCAGAAGGCGTGGAAAAAGACAAGTACGGAATCAAAGTGTCTGAAGAAGTCTTAAAACTTCGCATCAAGGCCTACATAGCCCGCAATATCTGGGGCAACGATGGATATTACTCCATTATGGTTGATGATGATAAAGATCTCCGCGAAGCGCAAATAGCCGTTTCATCCACGGCGAGCCTTTAGGAAACGATAAACCACTTGTTCAGCAAGTTCTCCTTATTGTAGGGCATGGTCTCCTTCGATTCGAAGTCGATGATGTCTTTGCCCGCAGCGCGTGCTATACCGTGTCCGGCTGCTGTATCCCACTCCATGGTAGGCGCAAACCGCGGATAGATATCTGCGGCCCCTTCAGCAACGAGACAAATCTTAAGCGAGCTTCCCATCGAAACGAGTTGAATAGGATTGTGTTCCTTCTTCAATTCGTCCAGGAACGCTTGAGTTTCTGTACTCAAATGTGATCGGCTTGCCACTACGGTAAAAGGGCGACTTGGCTCCTGAATAGGCAGTGATGATGCGCTCGGCGTCCAATCATCCCAACTTCCCGACCAGTCCTTGCTATTTCCTTTGAACGCCCCGAGTGAAGATCCTGCGTAGATCACTCCAGTGACGGGAACGACAATAACTCCCATGACCGGCACACCATTTTCAATGAGCGCGATATTCACCGTAAACTCCCCGTTTCGCTTGATAAACTCTTTGGTACCATCGAGTGGATCAACCATCCAGAACCGCTCCCACTCCGAGCGCTCTCCAAACGGAATCTTGGCTCCTTCTTCACTCAAAATCGGAATATTCGAAGCCTTCAATCCCTCCACGATCTTGATATGCGATTGCTTATCAGCTTCTGTCAGCGGCGATCGATCGTCCTTTAGCTCCACATCAAACGACTGACCGTATATTTTTAGAATCTCTTCACTTGCTTTGATCGCTGCATCAATCGACAGATCCAGCAGTTCTCTTTCGTTCTGCATGTACTCGAAAATGGTTAACCCTTAGTTAAAGGGCTAAAAATGGGACAATTCTTACATTTGGCATAACTTATTATGGAAGAAAAGCCCGGAAACATTTTCACTTTCCATCAGGATGTCCTTCAGCGAAGTGAAAAGGAAAAATTGCTCAATCAAAAGTCTGTTTGCATCTGGATGACCGGTCTTTCGGGGTCTGGAAAATCGACTATCGCCAAACTCGTAGAGCGCAAACTCCACGATCTCGGATTTGCCACCATGCTTTTGGATGGAGATAACGTGCGCGATGGACTAAACAAAGGGCTGGGGTTCACACCCGAGGGCAGGTTTGAAAACATCAGGCGAATTGCCGAAGTCAACAAGCTCTTCAACCAAGCCGGTGTGATAACCATCAACGCCTTTGTAAGCCCAACTCGTGAGATTAGAGCACTCGCTAAATCCATTGTTGGTGAAGCGCATTTTGAAGAGATCTATATCGATACCCCACTCGAAGTCTGTGAGTCGCGCGATGTAAAAGGGCTCTACAAAAAGGCCCGTGCGGGACAAATTCCAAATTTTACGGGCATAAGTGCCCCATTTGAAGCCCCAGAACCAGCTGATTTTACGATCTTAGCCGGTCAAGATTCTCCAGAAGAATCAGCCCAAAACCTAGTTGATTACATCTTACCTAAAATTAAACTGAATTGATTCAGTCATACAGCCTTACACACCTTGAAGAGTTAGAGTCAGAGTCGGTTTACGTCTTGCGCGAAGTAGCCGCCCAATTCGAAAATCCCGTGATGCTCTTTTCGGGTGGAAAAGATTCCATCGTGATGTTCCACCTCGCCAGGAAAGCATTCTTTCCGGCCAAAGTTCCTTTTCCCCTACTCCACGTCGATACGGGTCACAACTTCGATGAGACCATCGCCTTCCGCGATGCATTGATCGAGAAAACCGGTGTCAATCTGATTGTGGGATCTGTACAGGAGAGCATTGATCAGGGAAAGGTGGTGGAAGAAAAAGGATTCAACGCCAGCCGAAATGGCCTGCAAACCACGACCCTTCTCGACTCCCTTGAGAAAGGAAAGTACGATGCCGCCATGGGTGGTGGTCGCCGCGATGAAGAGAAAGCCCGTGCAAAGGAGCGCTTCTTTAGCCACCGCGATGACTTTGGTCAGTGGGATCCAAAAAACCAACGCCCGGAGCTCTGGAACCTTTTTAATGGTCGCAAGCAGATGGGCGAGCACTTCCGCGTTTTCCCGATATCAAACTGGACGGAGATGGATATCTGGCAATATATCATGCACGAGAAAATTGAGATTCCATCGCTCTACTTCAGCCACAAGCGCCGCGTATTTGAGCGCGACGGAGTCATTCTAGCCGACTCTGATTTTATCAATAAGCGCCCCGAAGAAGTAGTGGAAGAGCGGATCGTGCGGTTTAGAACTATTGGCGATATGACCTGTACGGGAGCCACGGCATCAGACGCCGACACATTAGAGAAAATTATCGAAGAAGTAGCTTCTTCAAGAATTACAGAGCGCGGTGGGCGATCGGACGACAAGCGTAGTGAAGCCGCCATGGAAGACCGCAAAAAACAAGGATACTTTTAAGATGAGCCAGACAGATTCATATACAGACATGGACCTACTTCGGTTCACCACGGCGGGTAGTGTTGACGATGGAAAATCGACTTTAATTGGCCGCCTGCTCTACGATAGCAAAAGCATCTTTCAAGATCAGATGGAAGCGATTGAGCGCGCCAGCTCAAAAATGGGTGGCGACGAATCGATCAATTTGGCCCTGCTCACCGATGGACTTCGCGCCGAGCGTGAACAAGGAATTACCATCGACGTGGCCTACCGCTATTTTGCTACGCCCAAGCGCAAGTTTATCATCGCCGATACGCCGGGTCACATTCAGTACACCCGAAATATGGTGACGGGAGCATCTACGGCAAACCTGGCCATCATTTTGGTGGATGCCCGAAATGGCTTGGTAGAGCAAACGGCTCGTCACGCCTTTATCGCATCGCTACTCCGGATTCCACATCTGGTGTTTTGCATCAATAAGATGGACTTGGTGGACTATAGCGAAGAGCGATACGAAGAAATTCGCGCGGAACTCGAAGCTTTCTGCTCAAAACTGGAAGTAAACGACGTGCGCTTTATTCCTATTTCAGCCTTGAAAGGCGATAATGTGGTGCACAAGTCAAAAAACATGGATTGGTACGAAGGTGGCACCCTGATGTACACCTTGGAAACCATCCACATTTCAGGAGATCAGAACCACGTAGATTGCCGTTTTCCGGTGCAGTACGTCGTGCGCCCCCACACCGATGAGTACCACGACTACCGCGGCTACGCCGGACGTGTAGCTGGCGGGGTGTTCAAGAAGGGCGACGAAGTGATGCTGCTTCCATCTGGATTTACCTCAAAAATCAAGTCGATCACAACATTCGACGGAGAGCTGGAGCAAGCCTTCGCGCCGATGAGCGTTACGCTTTGTCTAGAAGACGATTTAGACCTGAGCCGCGGCGATATGATCGTGCGCGCCAATAACCAGCCCAAAGCCGAACAGGAAGTAGAAGTGATGGTTTGTTGGATGTCGGAAAAGCCGCTGACTCCAAACGGGAAGTACGCCTTAAAGCACACCACCCGCGATGCACGGTGCATTGTCAAGGACATCAAGTACAAGGTCGACATCAATACCCTCCACCGCATGGAAGACGACAAGGAGATCAAGATGAACGATATCGCCCGAATTTCCCTTAGAACGACCGTGCCCTTGTTCTTCGATCGATACGGCCGTAACCGCACTACCGGTAGTTTGATCCTAATCGACGAAGCTACCAACGAGACCGTAGGAGCTGGAATGATTATTTAAGTTGAAAATCCCCAGGGCGGGGTTTGTTTGGGGGGGGTAGATAATGTATATAAAGGCCGCAGCATTAGAACTTAGCGCAGCGATATCACGACCAGAGGAAGTAAATGCAGGGGAGCGGGTAACTTTTAAGTTCTGGAGCATGAAAAAGCCCAAGCTGTGAACTTGGGCTTGAACGTGTCGTATTACTCCAATGGCTTACTTAAGGATGGAAACCGATTACTGACCTTTATTTTAATACTCCTACCACTACACCTATTCTTTTCCGTAAAACAAGGCAATGGTTCTGGATAACTAAAACTCGAACTATACTCTTCATCTCCAACCTTGTACTTATATCTTACCCAATATCCTCCACTTGGGTCGTATTTGCTGTGAGATGTGATTTTTGCAGTGACCACGTATCCACTTTCAATCGTCTGGTTTCGGTAGTAATGCCAAAGATTACTAAGAGCAATTATCCCGACTATTAAAAGGAATGCTATCAAAGCTCTTTTATTTCCCTTATTCATTTATAAAATAACTAGTGGCTGTTCGTGAAATGCTCTGCTCCGCTGCATTTGAAATGCTGCGGTGATTGCTAATTCAACTCTAAATTACGCACCTTTCAAATCTTTTGGCTCTTTGGCTTTGGAAACCCATAAGGCAAAGATCTTCGGCCGCCCCAACTTGAGGTCACATTTTGTGACTTCAAGTTCTCCCATTGCATCACTCCCTTCTTTCTACAGTCTGTAGTCTCTCAAATCTAACGATTCTTTAGTACAGCTCCTCGGCTACCGCCCAGTCAATAATCCAATAGACTCCGCGGGTTCAAAGTTCCGCAGCATTGAAAATGCAGCGGAGCGCGGAACCAGCAAATCATCTTAGATATTGATTGTTAATCACATAAAAAAATCAAACGAACCTATCACTCTTTTGGAACATGTCCTTCTTTTTGACACATCAATACACAATGCTCCAGCTCTTTAAAACTGAATCAGCTTCATGTTGTGATATTCGGAGATTTATTCCATCCTGAATTGTTTCGCTCGTATTCAGAGTGAACTCACACCCTAACTGTTCCCGATCTTCTGACGTAAATTGGTAAGTAATAAGTAACTCATCCCTGAATTGGCCATCCAATGTTGTGTAATATCCAGGACTTTTGAAAGCATTTGACTCCCACAGAATTGTATCATTATTATAAACAACGGTCTTCATTCTGTAAAATGCACTTGAATTACTCCGTGTAGGATTAATCCACTCAGTGCTTTCATGGGTCACCTTGTTTAACTCCCAACCTTCTGGCAATTGTGGTAACCCTATAGTACTTCGAGTTTCGTTAAAGTCATAACCATATTTCGGTTTAATAATAGCACAAGCTACCGCCAATACAGTAAAAACTATTATTGATTTGCGGGAATTATCTCTGACCATTTCCATGCTTGTTTAAGGTTTCCCCCGCTCCGCTGCATTTGAAATGCTGCGGTGATTGCTAATTCACCCCCAAATTACGCATCTTTCAATTCCTTCGATACCCGCATTCGGATTGATTCGGCGACATAGGCATTCAGGGATGTTTTTGATTCCATAGCCAGTAAAGCCGCCTTTTCGTGGAGTTTCGAAGAAAGCCTCACATTAAAACTCCCTTTAAACGGCTTTTCTGCTTTCAGTCCTTCTTCCTCGCATGTAGCGATGTATTCGTCTATGGCGCTTTTAAAATCGGTATAAAGCTCCTTTCCCGTTAACCCTTCATACGATATTAAGCTCTTGATACCCAACACACGTCCATACAAAAGATCATCGTCTTGGCTGTACTCAATACTGCCCGTATAACCCTTGTAATCTAAATACTTCATAACCCTAATATTTCTTTTACTTGCTTTAATTAATACCGTTTCATGATTCCGCTTGGGTGAGGCTTGTGTAGTAAAATCACCAAACCAGCGTCATTCACGAATTTCACACGAGACCCTGATGTCTTGCCCTTCTTTACCTCTACAAAACCAAAATAGCCCAACAGCTTGACCATCTCATCAAAGTGAAAGTCTTTGGGCAGTGTTAAAAAGCGCGCTTCGAGCTTCTCTCGCTTAGACAAAACGCAATGTAACTATATTTAGTTGCATTATTCTAATGATGTGTACAAAAAATATCCGAGAAAGCTCAGTTTGAAATCCCTATATCGATGCACTGGCGCTTATTCCTATGTCCTGCAGATTCTATTTAGACCAAAAAACCCCCTGATATTCCTATCAGGGGGCTTTTTAAATCAATCTATTTCGTTCTACTCCACCGTAACCGACTTCGCCAAATTACGCGGTTGGTCTACGTTGCAATTTCTGAGTACAGCAATATGGTAACTCAACAACTGCAGCGGAATAGAAGTAATCAACGGCATCAAACACTCGTCCGCATCAGGGATCTCAATATAGTGCTCGGCCATTTCTTTTACTTGCTCTTCTCCTTCAGTGATGATCGCGATAATCTTTCCTTTTCTCGCTTTCACTTCCTGGATATTGCTTACGATCTTCTCGTAGTACCCCGCTCTTGGAGCAATCACAAAGACCGGCATCTCTTCATCGATCAGGGCAATTGGTCCGTGCTTCATCTCTGCAGCAGGGTAACCCTCTGCGTGGATGTAGGAAATCTCTTTCAATTTCAAAGCTCCCTCAAGTGCGACCGGGAAATTGTATCCGCGGCCCAGATAAAGGGCGTTAGGCTTGTCCTTGTATATCTCAGAGATGTACTTAATCTTATCGTTCTGTGCCAATACCTGCTCCACCTTGCCTGGAATGGCGTCAAGCTCAAACAAAAGGCTGCGGTAGCGGCTATCGGTAATCGATCCTTTCTGGTGAGCCACGTAAAGCGCCATAAGCGTCAAAACCGTCACCTGGGCGGTAAAGGCCTTGGTACTTGCCACCCCGATCTCCGGACCCGCGTGTGTATACGATCCCGCGTGTGTAGCTCTTGGAATCGATGAACCAATAACGTTACAAATTCCAATGATGGTTGCGCCTTTAGACTTGGCCAGCTCGATGGCAGCCAGTGTATCGGCCGTTTCACCCGATTGCGAAATGGCGATTACCACATCCGACTCGTCAATAACCGGGTTTCGGTATCGGAACTCAGAAGCGTATTCTACCTCAACAGGTATTCGGGCCAGATCTTCGAAAAGGTATTCTCCAACCAATCCCGCGTGCCAGCTGGTACCACATCCGATGATGATGATGCGCTTGGCGTGAACAAACTTCTGAATGTAATCGCGGATTCCACCAAGCTCTACCAATCCGTCTTGCGGACGAAGTCGCCCACGCATACTGTCGCGGATAGAGCGCGGCTGCTCGTAAATTTCTTTGAGCATAAAGTGCTCGTATCCACCTTTCTCAAGCGCTTCAAGCTGAACCTCGAGCTCCTGAACGTAAGGCGTCTTTTCCTGATTGCGAATGTTCTTGAGCTTAAAGCCCTTCTCGCGATCAATAATGGCTATCTCTTCGTCGTCGAGGTAGACCACTTCTTTTGTGTATTCCACGATTGGCGTGGCATCTGATGCAATGAAAAACTCTTTGTCCTCTCCGATACCAATAACCATTGGCGAGCCTTTCTTAGCTGCAATCAACTGATTAGGATTGTTCTTATCCATCACCACGATGGCATAAGCACCCACCACTTCACTCAGTGCAATACGCACTGCTTCAAAGAGGCTTACCTGCTCATTCTTGAGAATATTCTCGATAAGCTGGACGAGTACTTCAGTATCTGTATCGCTGACAAATTTGTGTCCCCGTTTCTGGAGCTCTTTTCTGATTGGCCCATAGTTCTCAATGATCCCATTGTGAATCATCACCATGTTGCCATCTCCAGAGCTATGCGGGTGGGCATTTACGTCATTGGGCGGCCCGTGAGTAGCCCAGCGCGTGTGTCCAATACCGGCAGTTCCCAAAAGCTTGGAATCGTCGCCGATCAAGGCTTCCAGATTGGCCACTTTTCCCTGACATTTGTACAGGTCTATTTCTCCATTGTCGAGAATAGCTACCCCAGCGCTGTCGTATCCGCGATACTCCAGTCTCTTGAGGCCATTAATTAGAATTGGATATGCTTTTCTATGTCCAATGTATCCTACGATTCCACACATCGGCTTAAAATTTTGTATAGGTTAAGGTCAATCTAAGGTTATTCGACGGGTTTTCCGCGCTTGGATAATCAGGACCATTCAAAATAACCCTGTTCGCCGAGTTTGCTGCCCTCCAAGTTACGAGTTCAAAGCCATAATTGTCTCTTTGTCCCAGAAGGATTTGTTGCACCTGCCTTGTTATTAAAAACCGATACTGCTGGTTCTCATCGTCGTAAAATCCATCTACTCCGCTATCTAGCTGATCGTCGATAATGTAAATCCTTTCTTCTTCATCGAGACCGAAG
Organism: Bacteroidia bacterium; assembly: GCA_030427905.1. Lineage (GTDB taxonomy): Bacteria > Bacteroidota > Bacteroidia > Flavobacteriales_D > Cryomorphaceae > CBDDKU01. Next base: position 515,738 of record JAUICL010000001.1, on the reverse strand, counting down.
ATAAAAATACGGCCAGGGGGTACATGACGTCCCGTAGTCCCGGAGCGAATTGGCAAAATAAGCTCAGCTTTGTTTATGGCGAAATTGGTGGAGTCCTTCAAGTTTTCAAGGTGGGGAATCTCCACTCTCACCTTGGTTCCCGCCATAGCTTGTACGTATAAGTCCTTTTGGCCAAAACTTCTTTCGCCCCTTGTCTGGTAAAAAAGAGAGCGCTCTGCAAAAGTGTATTCCTGCTCAAAATGACCGTACTTTCCGGTATTCGATCGGATATCGAAGGTGTAAGCGAGTGTATCTACATCTTCTGGTCCACCGCTCAAATCGCGGTAGTACATCGTGAGGCTGCTTCCTTCGTTGAAGGTATCGAAGTAGATGATCCCAGAATTGTTCAGGTTTTGCTGATTAGGGTCAACTTGAATTGAAATCCCTTTTACCAGAGAAACAAACTCTTCAGGTGTAATTGGCCCATCAACCGCAGCTTCAAAAATTTGATTGGCAAAAGATTCTTTCAGGGGAATGCGCAGTTGTGGTGCAAGTCGAACTTCACCAACAGTAACCGAGTCTTGAAAATTTGGCTTTATCAGGTTCATACCTTCCTTCACCAAGTCTTCGGGATCCAGCTCCACTTCGGTTACGTCGTAGTATGCCGAATCGACAGAGAGACTATCGAGGACTTGAAAAACCTGGAAGTACTGAGCTCCGGTTCCATCATAGTGGTTAATGTCATCTAGGCCGTACTGATAGTCGAGCGCTAAAATGATCGAGTCCACCACAATATCATCCACATTTCCGCTAGGAAGAAGATCGGGACTACTGGTAGAAAGTCGGAGTTCGGTAACGTGTTTGGCTTCTGCCAGTCCAAAAACTGGATCAATGTACGCTCCAACCAAGGCAGGATTCAACTTATCGGAGCGGAGGGAATCTTCTTCGAGCGTGTACGAAAGGATTGAGAATGTGTCGATAACAGCTACATTCAGAATGTCTTCATCAGGCTGCAAATTGATTCCGATTTCTTCTTCTGGTTTTTCGCACCCCACTGTGAGAAACGCAAGACCCAAAAAAAGGAATGCGGCCGAAAAATACGGCCGCAATAACTTTACATTCATGTAGTAAATGTTCTTATTCGGCGAGGACTGTGTTTTCCTCAAGAATTTCATCATAAAAATCACTGTATGCCTTAACGCAAGTTGCCGGCTCGCAGTATTCGAGCGTCGCTTTTTCTGAAGTTTTAACAGCTTCGGCCAATCCTTCTGGCAAATCTTCGCTTCCTTCTACCACACCATCGCTATACTTCATAGCCATTTTGTGGAGGTTAAGTAGGCTTGGATCTTTCAATTCAGCGATATCTCCTTCGTCAAAGCCGTCCATCTTAAGTTTCTCAACAAGCTTCTTATCGTAGCTCCCGTCAAACTCACTGTTGTAGGCAGAGTATACAACTTTCGCATCCGCAAAGTGTGGATCGTCGTTGTAGTACTTCTTGATGTACAATGGCATAAGCGATGTAAACCATCCGTGACAGTGAATCACATCTGGAGCCCAGCCAAGTTTACGCACTGTTTCGAGTACGCCACGGCAGAAGAACATCGATCTTTCGTCGTTGTCTTTAAAGTACTTTCCGTCTTTGTCTTGCAAAACGGCTTTTCTCTGGAAGTAATCTTCATTATCGATGAAGTAAACTTGCATTCGCGCTGTTGGAATAGAAGCTACTTTGATAATAAGCGGGTGATCTGTATCATTGACCACTAGGTTCATCCCTGATAGGCGAATAACCTCGTGTAATTGATGCCGTCTCTCGTTTATAGAACCATACTTTGGCATAAACACCCTTATCTCTTTGCCTTTCTCATGGATACCCTGTGGTAGGTTCCTCGATACTTCCGACACTTCACTCTTAGGCAGAAAGGGCGTAATTTCCTGCGACACGTACAAAACTCTCGTTTTCTTCATAAAGTATAGGGAATTGTTTAAATACGTTGCAAAAATACATATTTTTTCCCTTAATTTCAACCGAAAGCCTTAGCTTTAGCGCCTTTGCCCCTAAATTTTCTCCTTATCTCTAATTTCGTATCTCACTTAAATGCAGATTATTAGGACGGCCAGAGAAATCATTTCTTTCGTCGAAGAATCAAGGAAACAAGGTAAAGTTATCGGGTTTGTCCCTACCATGGGGGCCCTCCATGAAGGTCACCTAGACTTAGTGCGTCAGTCGATGACTGAAACCCATCTCACCATTTGTTCCATTTTTGTGAACCCCACCCAATTTAACGAGTCAACTGATTTTGACAAGTATCCACGAACACTTGATGCAGATGTCGAAGAACTCACGCAAGTGAGTTGCGATGTGGTGTTCTGTCCTTCGGTTGATGAAGTGTACCCCACTCCCGATAAGACGATTTACAATTTGGGAGATGTGTCCAATGTACTGGAAGGTGAAATGCGCCCAGGTCATTTTAATGGAATGGCTTCTGTGGTAAAACGACTTTTTGAATTGACCTTGCCGCACCGCGCCTATTTCGGCTTAAAGGATTTTCAGCAATGCTTGGTGGTGAAAGAATTGGTCAGGAACTACAATCTTCCCGTAGAGATAATCACTTGCCCTACTGTTCGCGAGCCAAGCGGGCTGGCCATGAGCTCACGAAACAAATTACTGTCTGAACAAGGAAAAGAAACAGCTTTGCAGATTTTTCGCACGCTTCAAACACTGAATGAGCAGTGGAAGGATGTAGAAATCGAAGATCTCCAGAAAGTAGGGTCGTTTATGCTCAGCCTCGAAAATGGAATTGACCTGGAGTATATCGAAGTAAGAGATTCCAAAACACTGGCGCCATACGATGAGAAAAGCCACAATGCCCCGGTGGTCTTGATCGCGGCTCGGGTGGAAGGTGTTCGGCTTATCGATAATATGATTTTGCAGAAATAGTCGCATTTTTGTTGCCCAAATAAAGCGCACGAGTGAAAAACGGTATTCTGAAGGTATTGAAAGTGGTTGTTCCCATTTCGCTGGGGATTTACCTCGTAGTGAAGATTTACGGCGACTTAGATGCCACTCAGCGCACAGCTCTATTTGATTCATTTCGCCAAGCCGATTACTTCTGGGTGGTTGTGTCCTTCTTTATGGGGCTGTTAAGCCACTTTATCAGAGGGTATAGGTGGAAGTATCAGCTCGATGCAATGGGATACCCTTCGCGCCCCATTAACAATTTTATGGCGGTGATGATCGGGTACATCGTCAATATGGCGCTGCCACGCGTTGGAGAGCTGAGTCGAGCTGCGTCTATCAGCAAATTTGAGCACATTCCCTTCCAAAAGAGTTTCGGCTCAATCCTTTCTGAGCGGGCGCTGGATTTCATCCTACTTCTCATCATCACCACCATTACCCTGGTATTACAGTACAGCCTTCTTGAAGATTATGCATCCGAGTTTCAAGCTGCAGCGGTTGGGTTTGTTGGTTCGTGGAAATTCTGGCTACTCATCGTATTTGGAGTTTTGGGGCTTTGTGGTCTGTTTGTGGCTTACAAATACCGAGATAGATTCGCTTTCGTCAATAAGTTACTCAGCTTTATCGGTGGACTAGCCGAAGGGTTGAAGAGCATTGGCTCTATGAAGAAATGGCCACAATACATCATTGCAACCGTTCTCATCTGGGCATTGTACGTGGGTATGTTTTGGGTTTGTTTCTACTCACTTCCCGAAAGTTCTACCCTTGGGCCGGCGGCAATCTTTGCTGGGTTTATCGTTGGCAGTTTCGCTATCGTGCTGATTCCCGGTGGAATAGGAGCCTTTCCAGTGGGCATCATGCAAGTTCTTCTACTTTACGGACTAGCTGCAGAGACCGGGTTTGCACTCGGATGGATTATCTGGGTATCACAAACCAGTATGGTCGTGCTAGTCGGTGGGTTAGCCATGCTCGCCATGCCGATTTACAACAAAAAATTTCCACATGAGTCACTTGAACTATCTACAGTCGAAAATTCATAGCCAAGAGTCTATCCCCTCTCTTATTGCGAAATGGAAACTCAAGTGTCAGAAGGTCGTTTTTACCAATGGCGTTTTCGACATCCTTCACAAGGGACATGTGACGCTTTTGGCTGAAGCGAAAGAACTAGGCGACAAGCTTATTCTTGGGTTGAATGCCGATGTATCGGTACGAACTCTGGGCAAAGGGCCAGAAAGACCCATCAACGCAGAATCCGATAGAGCCTTTGTACTCGCAGGACTTTCATCAATTGATGCCATTGTCATATTTAGCGAACCAACTCCTTATGAAATCATCAAGCTCATTGAGCCAGATGTGCTCGTAAAAGGTGGAGATTACAACCCCGAACAAACCGATCCGAACGCGAAGGACTACGTGGTAGGAAGTGACTTGCAGAAGGCGAGAAATGCCGAAACGGCTACGATTAATCTCGTAGATGGATACTCTACCACATCGGTGGTAAAAAAGATGAAGCATGGCGAAAACTAAATCGGTATTCTTCTGCAAGGAGTGTGGCAACGAGTACGCCCGTTGGCAGGGAAAATGCGATGGCTGTGGGGAGTGGAACACCTTGGTAGAAGAGAAGTTTACCAAGTCGAAAGCCGACAATTCGTCCCCAAAAGTTCAAGCGGCGACACCTAAGCCCGTGCGAATTTCTGAAATTGATACCGCGACCCAACCCCGTATATCACTTCAAGACAACGAATTAAACCGCGTTCTTGGAGGTGGAATGGTTCCAGGTTCGCTCGTGCTTCTAGCTGGAGAACCGGGTATTGGAAAGTCCACACTGCTGCTACAAGCCGCTATGCGTCACAAAGGGGGCAAGATTCTCTACGTTTCGGGTGAAGAGAGTAGTGAACAGATTACCCAACGCGCACAGCGATTGGGTGCGCTCAACACTGATTGCTACCTGATGACGGTTACCAATCCGGAGCAAATAATGGAAGAAGCTAAGGAGCTCCAGCCAGAATTTGTGGTGATAGATTCTGTGCAGACCCTCGATGCTGAGTGGCTCGATTCTGCTCCAGGGTCAATCAGCCAGATTCGCGAAAGTGCTGCATCGCTCATGCGTTTCGCTAAGTCTGCTGGAATTACGGTATTTCTCATTGGCCATATCACCAAGGAGGGAAGCATAGCCGGCCCTAAAATTCTCGAGCACATGGTGGATACCGTCTTGGTTTTTGAAGGCGATCAACAGCAACTGTTCAGACTCCTAAGGGGCACCAAAAACCGTTTTGGATCGACACATGAACTCGGCATATACCGAATGGAAGAATCGGGCTTGTACGGCGTAGAAAACCCATCTGAGCTCTTGTTCAACAACCACACTGAAGACCTGAGTGGTTCTGCTGCGGCGGCCATTTTGGAAGGCATGCGTCCACTCATAATCGAAGTGCAAGCCTTGGTGAGCTCGGCAGTATACGGCACCCCGCAGAGAAGCTCCACCGGATTTGATGTTCGCCGATTGCACATGCTGCTAGCCGTTTTGGAAAAGCGCTGTGGCTTCCGACTCGGTGCAAAGGATGTCTTTCTGAATATCGCGGGTGGATTGAAAATCAACGACCCATCTATTGACTTAGCGGTGGCTGCTGCGATTCTCTCTTCAAGCGAAGACCTAACGATTCCATCAGACACCTGTTTTGCGGCCGAAATAGGTTTGGCCGGTGAGATAAGGCCTATCGCTCATATCGAACAAAGAATCAGTGAAGCGGGAAAGCTCGGCTTTAAACGAATCTTTGTTTCGTCGCAGCAGCGATTGAATCAAAAGCCCAAAGGCATCGAAGTCATTGCCGTTGGCAAAATCCAAGATATGCTTCGAAACATGTTCGGATAGAAGGTTAGTTCTCGTCGATTAGCTGCATCAACTCTTGTAGATCTGGTGTTAAAATCACCTCTATCCTTCTGTTCTTTGCCTTATCGCTCGGATCTACCGGTACGTACTGACTTCTCCCTGCAGCTGTCAGAATTTCGGGGTTCAATTCAGAATTGTCTAGCATAAGATTCACGACTGAAGTGGCTCTCAAAACACTCAAGTCCCAGTTATTTCTCGGGTACGACTTGCTGTTGAATTCATCCGAGTCGGTGTGGCCTTCTACCATGATGTTGAGATCGGCTTCATTCTCAATGGCCCGAGCCAAATTGATAATGGCCTGCTTACCTTCTTTGTCAACTGTAGTGCTACCTGTAGCGAAAAGAAGCTTAGCTTCCATACTCACATAAACGCGACCACCACGCTGCTCTACGGTGAGACCTTTTCCTTCAAATCCAACCAAGGCATCAGCCACACTTTGACGGAGTGCTCCCATCACTGAGTCTTTGCGGTTTATCAGTGCGCGAAGCTCATCGAGTTTAGCTTCTCGGTCTTCCAACTCGACTTCTTTCTGATTCAATGCTTCTTCGAGTTGATTGAGGGCATCTTCTTTCGCTTGAAGAGTCAAGCGAACTTCATCCAGCTCAGCCATCAAAGTTTGCTTCTCAGCTTCTGTTCCTTCGCGCAAACTGGTCGTTTTGCTCAGCAATTCATCGTTGAGTGCATTGATTTTATCGTACTGGTTTCTGAGAATGCGCAAGGAAGTTCCGAGTACCGCCGTATCGCTCTCCAAGGCTTTGATTCGCCTTTCTGCCACTTCGTACTTGGTGTCGAACTCCTTCACTTGGGTTTCGAGATCCATCATCTCCTTTTTCATGCGCTCTCTGTCCTTCTCACACTCGGCCTGCTTAGCTTGAACATCCGTAAATCGCTTGTGTGGCACACAAGAAGTAGCGATAGCCGCAACGGCCAGTATTAATGCGAATTTTCTCATAGTTTATTTGGTCTAATCGATATCTAATAAACCCTTTTACAAAAATCAAACCTTTTAAGAGGCGGTCTAGGCTCGAGCTAAGAATTTGTTCACATGGATGCTCTGAAAAGCCGTTTTGGTCGATCAGTCTTTCTTGAAGTAAACCGTGCTCAAATCGAGATCTCCAAGGCCTCCCACATTTAGGTTGGTCACGCGTTTTTTGATGAGCCACACCCACTGCTCGTAGTAGAGCGGCACTACCGCAGCCTGATCAACGATAATCTGGTCTGCCTTGCGGAAAAGCTCCATTCGGGCTTGTACGTTGGGCTCGCGGAGTGAAGCTTCGTAGAATTCATCAAACGTAGGGTCGTTGAATCGAACGGTATTGAGATAGGATGCCTTCTCATTCCCTTCGGGCACCAATTTACCGTGGAAGAGCTTGAGGAAGTTTTCGGGATCGGGGTAGTCTCCAATCCAGCCATCTCGCCAAAATCTGACTTGCCCCATTTCCACATTCTCGTAATGCGATGCCTTGGTCAATACTGACAACTCCACGGTCAGTCCCAGGTTTTCGGTCAGCATGCGTTGCACCGCCTCGGCCACCTTGATCGTTTGGCCACCATCGTTTACTTGAAGGGTGAGAACAGGAAACTCATTCTCCTCGCCAAATCCCGCTTCAGCCAAAAGCGCCCGTGCTGTGTCAGGGTTAAACTCCAGCGCTTGAACATTCTCTGCATTGTACCCCGGCATTGATGGCGGAATAAACCCATAGTCGGCCGGAATCCCGTAACCCAACAAGATGCTATCCACAAGAAAATTTCGGTCTATAGCCTGATAAATAGCTTTGCGCGCACGCACATCACCAAAGATCTCATCGTTGTGCTGAAATCCATAGTACTCAACCCGCATCCCAGGTACGGAAATCATCGAAAAATCGGCAGCCTGCTGGATGGCATCTTCCTTCAAACGCGATACTTCGCTATAAGGAACGGAGAAGATCAAATCTAAATTGCCATCTTCAAAATGTTCGAGTTGGCGCATCTCGCTCTGCACAAAATTACACCTGATCGCGTCGAGATAAGGCAGTGCATTGCCGTGCTCATCCTTTCGCCAGTAGTTCTTGTTTCGCTCAAAGATGACTACCTCGTTCATTTTTATCGTTCTCGGAACGAAAGGCCCTGTACCAACGCACCAAGAGTCTAACTCATCTTGATACTGGTAGATCTCGCGGGGAAAAATCCAACACGCCGGGTGGGTGAGAATAGACATGAAAGTTGGAGCGATATGCTCAAGTTCAAACTCGACGGTATAGTCGTCAACTGCTCTAACTCCAAGACTTCCTTCGCCACCATTCTCATAGTATTGACTTCCGCCTTTGATCACATCCAAAAGGAGGGCATAGTTTTGATTGAACTTTGATGGTGTACAAAGCTTCTGAAAGCAAAAAACCACATCATCGGCCTTCACTTCGCGGCCTTTGCTCTCTGGAAAGATCCGGTCATTGTGAAAGTAGACTCCCTTGCGTAGCTTAAAAGTGTAAATGCGGCCATCTTCGCTGATTTCATACGACTCAGCTAAAACACTCTTGATTTCTTGAGTTTCCGGGTCAATAGACACCAACCCTTCGTAAACTTGACGCATCAAGTCGTTCGATGCCGCATCGATAATGTTGTGCGGAAAGATGCTTCGCGCTTCTTGCCCGATGTTCATTTTTAGAACGCCACCAAAGTTTACCCCTCCCTTACCTTCTCGGTAGCTACGCTCCGGAGCACTTTCTGGTGCTCCACAAGAATACCACACCACCATGGCTACCAGGCAAAAGGTGCGAAATGCGCCACGCGAAAAATTCTCAAAAATGGAAGAGTTACTAGTCATAGAGTCTCAATTCAACTCGACTAATATAGGGCAATGATCACTATGGATTACCTCTGCTAGTATGTCAGCATTCGACAATTGATCGTTCAAATCTTTCGAGGCCATGTGATAGTCGATCCGCCAGCCCAGATTCTTCTTCCTAGCGCTAAATCGGTAAGTCCACCACGTGTAGTTTCCTCCTTCATCGTGGAATTTTCGATAGGTGTCGATAAATCCAGCTTCAACAAATTCATCTACCCAGGCTCTTTCTTCCGGTAAGAACCCGCTTGAGTTCTTGTTGGAAACGGGGTTGTGAATGTCGATGGCCTTATGGCAAATATTATAGTCGCCAGAAATCAGCAGTTTGGGGCGGATTTTCAACAATCCTTCAATGTAATCCTTAAAATCTGCGAGAAATTCCATTTTGAAGGCCTGTCTTTCATCTCCAGAACTTCCCGAAGGAAAATAAGTGCTCATAATGGAAAGATCACCAAAGTCAGCGCGAATTACCCGTCCTTCGCGATCGTATTTTTCGATGCCACAACCGTATTCCACATGATCAGGCTCTACCTTTGTAAAAATGGCTACACCCGAATACCCTTTCTTTTCAGCGCTGTGAATGAACGACTTATACCCAAGCTCAGCAAACGCTTCCACATCAATTTGGTCGGGTTGTGCCTTGGTTTCTTGTACCAAGAACACGTCTGGATTTTCTTCTTGCAACCACGAGAGAAGTCCTTTTCCCATTGCTGCTCTAATACCATTCAAATTGTAGGATATAATTTTTAGCTTCAAAACACGTATAGTTATAGCTTGCGCCGTTAATTGTATTCATTTGATCGATCCCAAAATTAACAGAAACCATACACCAGAAACCATTGGGTGGAAACACCTTTTGCCGGTATGGTTGTTTATTGGGATTTTCCTGATTTCTGGGAGCCACTCACAGGCCCAAGAACTGAGCAACCTGCGGAATGGAAAAATCTTTTTGAGCCAAGATTCGACCCGGATTGATACGCTTAGCATCGTGGAGACATCGTTTTCCCTAACTGATCGCAATGGAGATGCCATTCCCGATTCCCTCTATCACCTCGACCCTGTAAAGAGTATTTTGGTTTGGCGAGGCACGGCTCTCAGCGATTCGCTCACCTATTCGTACCGCACGTTTCCCATTGATTTTTCAGAAGAACGGAGCCTTAGGTCTACGGAAATGATCCAACCCGAAGAAGAGTACTTTATCGCTCCCACTACTTATCAAAGCACCGCTGTTTCGCCCATCATGTTTGAATCGACGAGGTTAAATAAAACGGGAAGTATCTCGAGAGGGGTGGGCTTCGGAAATAATCAAGACCTCACGGTAAACAGCACCTTGAGCCTTCAAATGAATGGACAACTTACCGATAAGGTGAACATACTGGCCTCGATCACCGATGACAATATCCCTATCCAGCCAGAAGGGAATACGGCACAGCTTCAGGAATTTGATCAGGTTTACATCCAGCTCTACGACGACAAATCGCGGCTCACCGCTGGAGACTTTATCTTGCGAAAGCCCCGGGGCTATTTCACCAATTACTTCAAACGGGCGCAGGGGGCTTCTTTTCAAACCCAGCTGCCCATGGGAAAAGAAAACCAATTGACTTTTTTCACTGAAACAAGTGCTGCCGTCTCGAAGGGAAAATTTGCTAGGAACATCATTCAGGGGCAGGAGGGTAATCAAGGGCCATATAGACTTACCGGGAATGAAGACGAGTTCTTTATCGTTATCCTGGCTGGTACGGAGCGCGTTTTTATCGATGGCCGAGAACTCAAACGCGGGCAAGAAAACGACTACGTCATTGACTACAACACCGCAGAGATCACTTTTACAGCCAAACAACTGATCAATAAGGATAAGCGAATCGGGGTGGAGTTTCAATACTCGGATGCAAACTACGTGCGCACCCTCGCTCAGACAAGCACGGGAATTGAGTCAGAAAAGTTTTCAGCGTACATCAATTTCTACTCGGAGCAAGACGCCAAGAATCAACCGCTTCAGCAGGACTTGAGCGATGATGACAAGCGGATTCTAGATGCCGTGGGCGACAATATTGAACTGGCTGTGGCGCCGAGTTTTTCGGTGGAAGAAGAGTACAGCAACGACATTATTCTCTACGCTTTGACTGATACCCTGGGATACGACAGCGTATTTGTCAGAATAACCGAACCTACCGAAACCATGTACACGGTCAATTTTAGCGAAGTGGGCCAAGGTCAGGGCGACTACATTCAGGAAGGGTTTGATGCCACTGGGCGCATTTTTGTTTGGGTGGCTCCCGACACCGTCAACAATGTGATTGTTCGAAATGGAGACTACGCTCCCATCAGAAGATTGGTGTCGCCTAAGCGAAATCAGGTCCTTATGGCGGGTGGAACCTATAAGTTTTCGGAGCGCACGCAGGCATCGCTCGAAGCGGGCTTCAGCAATCAGGATGTAAACACCTTTTCGTCCAAAGGAAACGATGACAACTTGAGTCACGCCCTACGAGCAGACCTCGAACACAGACAACCACTGGGCAAAGGCGAGAATGCACCCGAACTAGGACTCACCGGTGCCATCGAGTCGATTGGCGACAACTTTCAACCCATCGAGCCCTACCGCTCAGTGGAGTTCAACCGTAACTGGAACATCGACGACTCCTTGAATTTTAAAGCGCAGAATATTTTCACGGGAGGACTTAGCCTCAGCAACAAAGCAAAATATAGGGTGAACTACCTTTTCGACCGGTACGACATCAGCGACTTCTACACGGGTACGCGAAACTCACTCTCTGGTAATGTAAATCTCCGTGGCTTTGACGCTCAGTTTATTGGAAGCATCACCGAGACTGATGGAGTCAGTAAAACGCGCTTTTCGCGGCATAAAATGAAGATCGAGAAAACTCTGTGGATTACGAAATTTGGTTTCGAAGATGAGCAAGAGACCAATAGAAGGTACGACACTGACACCGATAGCCTTTCCATCAACGCCTACAAGTTTTACGACTGGAAAGCTTATTTGACCAACAAAGACTCGGCAAAGATTGGCTACGAAATCTTCTACCGTGAACGCGTTGACTACGGGTCGGAACTGAATGGATACAGCGAGTCTACGGCAGCAAAGCACTACGGGGCCGAAATACGATTCACTCAAAACCCGCGAAATCAAATTACCGCCAACATTTCGAATCGGGAACTCCGAATCGTGAATGACGAACTCACGGATCAGGCGCCAGAGAGTACCTTGCTGGGTAGGCTCGATCACGTGATGAGATTGGCCAAGAACAGTATCACATCCAATATCTACTACGAAATTGGGTCTGGGCTAGAACGCCGTCAGGAATATGTGTACATCTCAGACCCAACAGGCCAAGGTTCCTACACGTGGATTGACTACAACGATGATGGAATCAAAGATCTCAACGAATTTGAGTTAGCTCGTCCTGAAGATGGTGATCGCTACATTCGCGTATTCACCCCCACCAATACATACGAGCGAGCATACTCCAACCAGTTTTCACAGAGTATTCAAATCAACCCTGGTGTGCTTTGGTCGCGTGAAGAAGGAATCAAACGCCTTCTGGCCAGGTTTAGCAATCAGACCGCATTCAGAGTTCAACGCAAAACCCGACAAGAAGATGGCGCAAATCGATTCAATCCATTTATCGAATCGGTAGGAGATTCAATCTTGATCTCCCAATCGTCGAGCATCAGAAATACGGTGTTCTTCAACAGGAGCAGCAGCAAATTTGGACTCGACTTCACGTACAGCAACCAGTTTTCTAAAAGCCCGCTCACAACGGGTTTTGAAGAGCGAAAGAACCGTAGCCACCTTTTCCGGGTTCGATACAATTTCACAGCCAAGTACGGACTCGTTTTCGAACAGGAATTGGGTACCCGCGAAAGTCTATCGGATGTGATATCGGGGCGGAATTACTTTTTGGATATCATCCAGACAAAACCGACTTTCTCCTACCAACCCAATACTGCCTTTAGGCTTAGTCTTTCGGGAACATATACCAACAAGCAGAACACCGAACAGTTTGGTGGCGAAACGGCTGAGTTGTACGATTTCGGACTTGAAACCCGATTTAGCAAGGTAGAAGCCGGGACCATGTTTGCCCAAATCAACTACATCTCTATATCTTATGACGGTGCTGCAAACAACAGCCTGACCTACGAGATGCTCGACGGATTGCAAAATGGCGAAAACATCACCTGGGGTGCAGGGGTACAGCGAAACATCGGCCGAAATCTCCAGCTAAGTCTAAGCTACAACGGTCGGAAATCAGAAGAAATTAAGGCCATTCACACAGGAAGTGTTCAGGTAAGGGCCTTTTTCTAAGCGCCAATTACTTCAAGTCGAAGTTTGCCGATCCGATTTTCATCCCACCTTCGTACATGTCTACAATGTACTTTCCAGTCGCCATCTCATAGCCTTCAGCAATATTGAAAAATACGCAAAGGTCCATGGCTTCGTTGTTGTAATCTATAACGCGTTTGATGGTGTACTTTCCGCTCACACCTTCAAAGTTAAAGCGGTTTTCCTCAGCATCCGGATTTTCTAGCACTACACCGTCTGGTGAAATGATTCGGAGATAAATTGTCTTTTTCCCAACTGGCGCAATACGGTTTTCACCAATACGAGTACACGTACGAATGCTCTCCGTCTTATTAGCGCGAGTTACGACTACTTGTTTCCCGTTGTTTCGCACTTTTAGACCTTCTGCCACCATATTGTCGGCCTGAAGAACAGATCCCGTTGCTACGATTTCTTCCAAATCCTTCTTTGAAGACTCGAGATTTTGAGCTCTAACTTGTGCTTCGGATAGCTCTTCTACTAAGAACGCATTGTCCTTTTTCAAATCTTGGTTTAGCGTATTCAAAGAATCTATTGTGACCAAATAGCCTTTCATGATATCGCGAAGTGTAGACGCTTCCTTTTTAAGCTTGTGAATGATATAGGCATCGTCTTTGTGCTTCTCCATCTGCTTGAGCATCTCTTTAATTTGCTCTTGCTGACCGATAATCTCGGCATTCAAGCGCTCGTTTTGAACCGTCACCGTGTCGTACTGGATCAACATATCTTGAAGATCATTTTCCAATTGGAGCTGTTCCAGTTCCAGATTATCGATCGTGGCATCCTTCTCCACAACCTCTGAATGCTTGGTAAACTGCATGATCAAGAGAATCACAGTAACCACTGCTAGTGCAATTACCGCTATCCGGTATTTTTTGTTTGCGTCTTGTTGTTCAGCCATTTTGGGTGTTTTTCTGGGTGTGTAATGTCGCGGGGTACTTGTATTTTTAGATACCCCATTGCTATGCCTTTAAGTTCACAAAAGTACTATTTTGACTGGTTCGAAGATTTGGTTGGTCTCATCTTTCCAAAGACCTGTGTTCACTGTGGGCTCGAGTTAAATAAACGCGAAAAATCGCTCTGTATTTCATGCGAATACAAACTACCGCGCTCAAACTATCATCGCATAGCTGACAATCCTGTTTCCGACAAGTTTAAAGGTCGTCTGCCCATCAAGTCTGGCTTCTCATTCTTGCGCTTCACCAAGGGCAATATGGCTCAGACCCTTATGCACGAGCTTAAGTACCGACAGCGCGAAGATCTCGGGGAGCGCTTAGGTAAACTCTTTGGCAGTGTTCTTTCTATTGACAATCTACCTGCGCCTGATCTGATCATTCCACTGCCCTTGCACGAGTCCAAACGGCGAATACGTGGTTACAACCAATGCGACAGCATCGTACATGGCCTTGCGGTTGTGATCAAAAGACCCTACATGACAGACGTTGTAGAGCGCGTGGTAGCCAACCCTTCGCAAACCCGAAAATCACGATTTGACCGCTGGGAAAACGTGGAGCGGATCTTTGAAGTGTCAAAACCTGAGGAAATTTTAGGAAGACATGTGATGCTCGTGGATGATGTAGTTACAACGGGTTCTACCCTAGAGTCTTGCGGAAGAGCCTTGCTAGAAGCCGGCGCCAAAGAAATAACCATCGCCACAATAGCGTCTGCCTAAAACCGGTAAATCATTGTTACGAAGTTTGACGTTTCAGGGACATTTCAACCGATTCGAAAATTTCTTCTTTGATTCGGCATAAGTTCCAGCGTAAATTTGCGTTGAATGATTGTGAAAGAGCCTTTTCGTTTTCAGATTGTCCTTGTCGGAGCCCTATTTTTCTCACCGCTTGCCTTTGGTCAGGATGGAATTGTGAACCTTCGCTTCACAGCAACGGAAGCCAATGGTAGAGTATTCTTGGATTGGACCATGAACTTCGGCCAAACCTGCAATGGGATTGACATTACGCGGTCTACCGATAGTTTGAACTTTGATGTCATTGGAGATATTCAAGGGATTTGTGGAAGTCCAACCGATACGGTGAGATATGCTTTTACGGATGAGTTTCCCGTCCCGAACAAAACCAACTTCTATCGGCTTGTTCTCGGAAATTTAGGCCCTTCTCAAACCGTGAAAGTAGATATCGTAGATATTGATGATACGGGCTATCAAGTAAGGCCCAACCCCATCACCGAGAGCGGGCGTATCTATTTCCAAAACGATCGAAGTCAAGCCCACATACTAACCCTTTTTACCATTAGTGGCAAAGCAGTAGAAGAAACAATCACCCGAAGCGATTTCTTTGAAATAAATTCCGCGAAGCTAGAAGCCGGTCTCTACGTATTTAGAATAGAGTCAGAAAAAGGGCAAAGCCGAGTAAACGGGAAAATTCTCGTCACCAAATAAGCCGTCAATCCCCCTCTTGCCAAGCTCCTACCCAAATGCGATTAGCTTGACGTGAAGACCCAAAAGGCATAACTATTGCATACCTGATTTCTATATCTTTGGCCCGTGAATCGCGATTACCAGACCATTACAAAACAAATAGCCGGCGTGCTGGAAGGAGAGCCGGATCTTATTGCCAATTTGAGCAATACTGCCGCCATCTTAAAGACCTTGCCAGGCTTTTTTTGGGTAGGCTTTTACCTTGTAAAAAATGACCAATTGGTATTGGGACCCTTTCAAGGGCCTGTAGCATGCACGCGAATCAATTTCGGAAAAGGCGTGTGCGGAACGGCTTGGTCTGAAAAACAGTCTCAACTCGTACCCGATGTTGATCAATTTCCGGGTCATATTGCCTGCAATCCCATTTCCAAATCAGAAGTGGTGATACCCGTTTTTGGCAAAGGGAACGATGTAGAGATGGTTTTAGATGTGGACAGTGATCGTTTGAACGATTTTGATGAAAACGATGTGAAGGCTCTGGAAAATATCGTCGCAATACTATCAAAACACCTGAATGCGGTTGATGAATAGGTTTTGGTATATCTTGATTCTGGCTCTCGTCTGGGGGTGTGCTCAACAGTCTTCACCAACCGGTGGCGACAAGGACACAATTCCACCCGTCGTGGTTCAATACGAACCCAATAATTTCCAGCTCCATTTCGACGAAAATGAATTTACCATCACCTTTGATGAATACATTCAAGTGATGGATTTATCGTCTCAGCTCATTATTTCTCCACCACTGGAGAAAAATCCAGAGTATTCACTCAGAGGGAAATCGCTGACTTTAGAATGGGAAGATACACTGCAAGCCAACTCCACGTATCAATTTAACTTCGGGAAAAGCGTCGTGGATTTGAACGAAGGAAACATCGCAAATGGCCTGCGCTATGTTTTCTCAACGGGGAGTTATATCGACTCACTTTTTGTGTACGGAACCCTGATAGATGCCACCGACAATTCCACCGTTCCCGAAGCCGTGGTGATGCTCTATAAAACCGATGCAGACACCATGCCTATGACCAGCCCTCCCGACTACTTTGCCGTGACTGATGAGTCCGGGCGGTTTTCAATAGATTACCTTCCTACTGGCCATTTCAAGCTCTTCGCCTTGAAGGAAGAGAACAACAACTTCATTTACGATGGCCCACCAGAAAAGATTGCCTATTTGGGTGAAACGGTTGAAAGCACCTTTAACGATACCACCGCGGGTATCTGGCTTTCTGCCTTTATAGAGCGAGATACTAGCCAGTACATCTCTTCATCTTTCGGGAAAGATTATGGTAAATACACCATCGTTTTCAATATCCCAACTGAAAATCCCAACGTGGTCTTTCGAGATCCTACAAACGGAGAATCCCTAAAATCTATAGGTTACCTAAACGCCACGCGCGATACCCTGATAAGCTGGGTAACGCTTCCGCCATTCCGCGATTTTGACGAAGTGGAAGTCATTGTGAGCGATGACAAGCTCGAGCCCGACACATCGGCGTGGTACATCGAAACTGATCCAGACTTCCGCGAAAAGGCAGCGCTCAAGCTCTCTTCTAACACAAATCGAAACAAGCTTAATTTGACTCATGTCTTTACGCTGCGAGCCAACAACCCTTTAGTAGAAGCAGACACATCGCTCATCCACTTTTTTGAGGATAGTGTGGAAGTGTTTCCAAATCAGTTTGAACGCGGGGAGCTCAACCGAAAGTTTATGGTGCACTATCCCTTCAAGTCGGAGTCAAACTACGTGTTTCAGGCCGAAGCCGGGGCTTTCAAAGATGTCTTTGAATCGTATAGCGACAGTATCAAGATCGCCTTCAGTCTTCAAGACGCCGATTTTTACGGTCGGATGGAGCTGGCACTTAGCCTGTCAGAACAACACCAGTCGTTTTCTGAGAACAGAATTCTACAGCTCTTGAGCCAGGACAACCGCGTGGTGTCAGAAGTGATCTTTCGGGAAAATAAGCTCAACCATAGCTTTGAGCAGCTATCACCAGGTATTTATAAGCTCAAAGTGATCTACGACTCCAACAACGACGGTGAATGGACCGCTGGAGAGTATCTGCAAGGCACACAACCTGAGCGACTCAGTTTTTATCCCGAAGAGATTCAAATCAGATCTAACTGGGATATGGAGCTAGAGTGGGAGCCTACCACGCCCTACTAGCTGATTTCAAAGGAGTCTGCGTCCATATGGACAGGGAATTTCTCCCGGAATCTTCGAAGTTCAGAAACGTCCAGAGAAGCGAAAATCCATTCGTCCTTTCCGGCCGACCCTGTGGCTATGACATCTCCTTTTCCATCTACTACAGCTGAATGACCCGTGTACAAAAGACCCTTCTCGTCATTCCCAACGCGATTCACCCCGACAACAAAACACTGATTCTCGATGGCTCTAGCCATAAGCAGTTTGTCCCAAGCCGCAATGCGTGGACTTGGCCAATTGGCTACGTAGATTTGTAGCTCGGCTACGCTGCTTCGGCTCCAAACTGGAAAACGGAGATCATAACAAACCCGTGGCATCACCGTGATTCCCTTCCACTCGAAAAGGCTCTGCTCCTTTCCCGCGGTAAAAGTCAGGTGCTCATCGGCCATCCGGAAAAGGTGACGCTTATCGTAGACTGCTAGAATCTCGCCTTGGTCCGCAAACACAAACCGATTTCGAAATGTGCCATCCACTTCGATCACCAAGCTTCCGCAAATGGCAATACCCATATCCTTAGATTTCGCAAGGAGCCAGTTCATCGTGGGGCCATCCATCGATTCGGCGACAGCTTCAGCTTCCATGGTAAACCCCGAAGTAAACATTTCGGGAAGCACTACGAGGTCTACTCCATCTCGAAGTTGAGCGAGCTTTTGGTCAATCTGCTCTCGATTTTTTGCTGCATTATGCCAGACTAGTTCGGTCTGCAGTAGTGCTATGTTGATTGGGTTCTCCATTAGATCTTATTCAATGCAATTGCTGCTTCTTCTAAAGTTCGATCATTTTTTGCGAAGCAAAACCGAAGGAGATTCTGATTCTTGATCTCTGGATAAAAAACGGAAATCGGGATGGCTGCAATTCCATGCTCAGCGGTTAATCGCTTAGCGAATTCCAGCTCGGACTCATCGGATATTTGCGAATAATCGCAGAGTTGGAAATAGGTGCCCGAGCAGGCCAATGGCTTGAATTTTGACTCGGTTAAGCTACCCCGAAAGGCATCCCGTTTCTTCTGGTAAAAATCGGGAAGATTAGTCCAGTTAGAATCTTTTTGGAGGTATTGGCTCAAGGCCATCTGCACGGAAGTATTCACCGAGAAAACGACGTACTGATGCACTTTTCGGATTTCTGTCATCAAGTGTGCCGGAGCACAAAGGTAGCCTACCTTCCAACCCGTGGCGTGAAAGGTCTTTCCGAAACTCGAAACGGTGATGGAACGCTCCGCCAAGCCATCAAACCGAGCCGCACTCCAATGTTCATTCCCATCAAAAACAATGTGTTCGTACACTTCATCGCTGAGAACGATGATATCGGTGTCGCTTGTTACTTTCTCCAGCTCGTGCATATCCGATTTACTCCAGATGGTTCCCGTAGGGTTGTGTGGCGTATTGATCAGAATCATTCGCGTTTTCTCGGAAATAGCTGCCCGAACACGATCCCAATCGGGTTCGAAGTCGGGTGCTTCGAGGGGAATCTCCACGACTTTCCCGCCGTTCAACTCCACGGCAGGTTTGTAAGAGTCGTAAGCCGGAACGAAGATGATGACTTCATCGCCAGGGTGAACAAGGGCAGAAATCGCCGCGTGCAATCCTTGTGTAGCTCCTGCAGTGATCGTGATCTCCGTATTGGCATCGTAAGATCGGCCGTAGGTCTTCTCATTTTTTTGAGCAATCGCCTCTCGCAGTGCCGGCAGCCCTGGCATGGGTGCGTACTGATTGTATCCATCTTTCATGGCACGGTAGATCAGCTCAATGAGTTGTGGATCGACTGGAAAATCGGGGAAGCCTTGCGATAAATTAAGCGCCTTGTGCTCTGCCGCAAGCTGGCTCATTACTGAGAATATTGTCGTGCCCGTCTCAGGTAGCTTCGAACAGATTTTGGTCATAATCAATTTAGTTTTCCGGCCACCACACAGGGGATTTTGAAAGTGTCCGTATTGCCATTTTGGTCAAAAATATCGATGAACACAATGTGCGGGCCTATTCGCGCTTTGGTTCCTTTGTTGCTCACTCCATCCCAGGTGATGGTGCCTTCCGTTCCGAGCAAAAAGTTTTGCTTCAAGTCCTTCACCACCCGCCCGCGCGAATCGTAAATGGTGATGGTAGCAATGAAGCCCGGCGTATCGAGCGAGTAGTTGATTAGCAGTAAATCCTGAAACCCATCGTTATCCGGCGAAAACAGTTTGTTCTCCAGCTCAAAATTTCCACTTGAACTTCCCGAAGGGCTGTACTGAGAATTCTGATAACCAGGAGTCGCAAAACCCACGCTTTCCGCAGCTGAAGTCCAAGACGAACCGTCGTTCACTGGAAGCGTAAAATTGATTCGCTCCAGCGAAACGCCTTTGAAACTCACCAGCAAATCGAGGTGATCAGACTCTTCGTAATCAAAGTGTTGGAGTTCTACACCATCCGGGTCGAGTAATACCACTGACCCTTCCGAGTTTGCAAAAGACGGCAAGGATTCCATTTCAAACAGGTATTTCTCTCTCCCTTGGGGATAGTCGGTCATGGTTTGGCTCATGCTCGAAGTCAAGCCTAGGTACTCACCGGGGAGCATGGAAACCGGATCTTCAGAAATGATGCGCTCGGTGCCGTCTTGGTTGGCCAAAACAACCCCTTCCAGACTCAGAATTTCGCTTCCCACATTTACCAACTCCACAAAATCGACACCACCTGTATAGGGATTGAATAGAATCTCGTTGAGCAAAAGATCTCCGCCGCTCGGGCTCACTGGCACACCAATTTCTCGGTCTTTCAAGGGAACCATTTCATTTCCGCTGCAGTCATATATTCCGGAGATCGAGATGGTGTAGCGTTGGTCTGGGTCGAGAGCTTCTGCCAAATCAATTTCCACAATGCGGAGATCTTCTGATAGATATCTCACGTTGAGAATCCCAACTTCAGGATCGAGCACGATCTCAGCAGAGAGCACCGATAGACTGTCGAGGACTTCATCGAAAATGACCTCGATCAACAATTCAGACCGCACGAAGACTTGTGTTATGGTTGGTGGACTCTGGTCGGGCTCATCTGAGTTTACCGAATTGACTTCTCCTGGGGTACCCCCATCGGCATGGGTAGAAGCGCGCCAATTATCACCTCCGCGACAAGGCTCCATCAAATTGATCCGCTCCAGACTATAGCCACCATCCAAAGCATCTTCATCGGCATACCAAGTCAAGTCGTAATTGACACGATCGAGTTCTTCACCCGATGGATTAAACAGGGAAAGGTCTCTTCCCGAATTGGTGAAGTAAGTGGTGCTTAACTCTGAAATGAAATAGATTTCCGGAAAAAGTAGAAAGTCAGATGCGCTCCCTTCGCTTGCACAAACTAAGTAATCGCCAGGAGCCAAGACCTTTGGGGATGAGAAAATCACATCATTCAGCCGTACACCGGCCAATTCAATCGCTTTCTGGCCACTGTTGTACAGCTCAAAGTACTCCGCTTCTGGTAGGCCATTGCTAGGAGTTGGGTCGGCCATGATTTCGGTGATCAGCAGCTGGCCGTAGAATGGCTCACTCCCGATGATAAACGTCTCTGTAATCGGTACAACTTCATTGCCCCAGCAGTCGGTTTGGCCAGAGATTTCTATTTCGTAAAGCTCTCCTATTTCCAGGGCTGGCGATACGCTCAAATCGGCTGAAAGTAAATCAGCGCTTGGAGCCACATTTACAACCGCGATTCCACCGCTGATCGTGTATACTCCTGCAATCAAGGAGCTCTCATCCATAGTTTCGCTGAACAAGACACGTACAACTTCCCCACCCACCACCTCAACGACTTCAGGTGGGGTTTGATCGGGTGTGTCATCAAAGCTGGCATTGACTTGTCCTGGGGTACCGCCAAGGGCTGCCATGGATGCTGTCCAATTGGAACTCGAGCCGCACGGCGACTCAGGGTTGATAAGCTCCAGTGAATACCCCCCTTGAGCAAACTCACTATCGCCATACCACGCATCGTCGTATGCCACCAAGTCGATGATGCCTGGATCAGCGAGCAAAGTCAGGCTGTCACCCGCATTGGACAGAGCCGTAAAAGATGGGAGGCCAATAACTTGGCCAAAAGGCTCAAGTTCTGCAGCATTCTCATCATCACAGATAATGATGTACTGCCCAGGCTGGAAGATAAAACTTGGAAGCATCATTTCGGTGGTGGTATTCACCAAAATCCACCCTTCCAAATCAAAGTAGCTCTCGCTTTGATTAAAGATTTCGATGTACTCCACCTCGGGAAGACCTTGGCTTGGGCTCGGGTCGGCCATAATTTCATTGAAAAGAACATCCTTAAATGCTGGCTCAGAAATCTCGAAATACGTGAACGTAGCAACCTGTCCAGAAGTCGCATTTCCAGCCAAGTCTTCCACCCCATTGGCTTCCACTTCGTATTCCAACCCAGATTCCAAAGCGGCCGCTAGCGTCAGCAAAACTCGATCTGGAGCTACCAGCTCGGCTGAGATCGGTGGACCTATCCCATTGTCGATGGAAAAATTCGAGGTGGACTCAGCCGAGTTTTCGTCCAATGGTTCATCAAAGGTCAGCTCCAGTTCAGTGCCGCTTAATGCCACTGCGCTCAATAGGTTGGGCGGGTCTTCATCGACGGGAATTTCTTCGATAAGAACATTGTCAAAAAAGTGGTTGAACACCGGGCCAGCTGCCGAGGACTGAACGATTCGGAATCCAAAGGACTCGGTGGTCGTTAACTCGTTATCATCAATTGATCCTAGCAGAGATTCATCCCCATCGGCATCTTCATCGTAGTAGATGGTCCAAATGCCTTCTGAACTGCGCTCAGCACGGATAGTAAAAAGATTATTGCTACTCGACCCCACCACTCCATCGCCTCCATCGATAAGAAGATCGACTGATCCACCCGATCTTTTGTAAAACGAAATCTCGTCGTTCGTCCCACCAATTCGCACGAAATACCCATCGGGTTCATCCACCAGAACGGCTGATTCGGCGATTAAATAAATGTCGACGTAATTGGCACCCGAAGTCGAAAAGTTGAGATTAATATCGAAGCTCCATGCCGTATTGAGAGCCAGCGTATTGGCCGTAGCCAGAGCATACGTCGCTACATCGGGGCTATTTGATCTAAGGGTTTGGTCGGCTACCACGAAAAGCGATTGATCGCCTGACCAGACTGGATTTGCCGTGAAATCACCATCAGAAAAATCATCATTCACCTGTCCCTGAACCGCCAAAAAGGCGAAACAAAATACCAAAAGCCATATGCCGAACAAGCGCTTGATCTTCCCTGATCTGTGTTTCTAAATATAGTATTTTTGCGCTGTAGATTTAAAATGAAATAGTGCATGCGCATAGCAATTGTTGGAGCCACAGGAATGGTGGGAAGAACCATTTTTCAAGTATTGAAGGAGAAGCAGTTTCCTGCTGAGGAAATTATCGCCGTTGCATCGGCCAAAAGTGCTGGGAAGAAGATAGAAGTGGATGGGAAGGAATACACTTTGCGCACCATCGATGAAGCGATTGCTGCAAAACCCGATATCGCCCTGTTTTCTGCTGGTGGATCGGTAAGTTTGGAGCATGCTCCGCGTTTTGCCGAGGCCGGGATCAGAGTTATTGATAATTCATCGGCCTGGCGTATGTCGCCCGACCACAAACTGATCGTACCCGAAGTGAATGGCGACCAACTCCAAGCCAGCGATATGATCATTGCCAACCCCAATTGCTCGACCATTCAAATGGTGATGGCCTTGAAGCCGATCCATGAAGCGTATGGAATAAAGCGTGTCGTAGTCTCAACATACCAGTCTATCACTGGTACGGGCAAGGCGGCTGTTGAGCAGCTCGAACAAGAGCGCAAGGGAGAATCTGCTGAGATGGTTTATCCTTATCCGATCGATATGAACTGCCTACCGCATTGCGATGTTTTTGAGGCAGATGGATACACCAAAGAAGAGCTGAAGCTGACCCATGAGACCAAAAAGATTCTCGATCCGAACATCGAAGTAACGGCCACGGCAGTGCGCGTACCGGTGGTTGGTGGACACTCAGAATCTATCAATCTCACGCTTGAGAAGCCTTACGAATTGGGCGATGTGCGCAAGATGCTTCACGAAAGCCCAGGCGTTACCGTTCAGGACAATCCCGATGTGAATGTGTATCCCATGCCCCGTTTTTCAGAAGGCAAAGACGATGTTTTTGTAGGGAGAATTCGTCGGGACTTCTCGCAAGAAAATGGTTTGAATATGTGGGTGGTTTCGGACAATCTCCGAAAAGGTGCGGCTACCAATGCTGTTCAGATTGCGAAGCTTTTGCAAGCATTTGTTGGTAAGGCGACTGAAGTGTAGTTGGGTTACTCCATGGCTTCATGCCCTTGATATTCGTTGAATTCAAATTCGCGTAAAGCGCAGGATTACAAATCACAGCGCAGCCCTTTTGTGCAAACTGATTTAATTCGTTTTCGGGCTACTGCAAGAATAGCCGAAGATGTATCGCGTGGTTTCTCGATGAGAATTGTACAAAAATGTTTGTACATCGCTGCGCTGGACGAAAGTAAGGTAAGCGTCAGATTCTTGGTGGCAGTTTTATTTCTGCCATCGCTTCTTCAGAAATAAGTTTTGTTTCTGATTCATAAACTTTGAAAAGTTTAATGGCTGCGATATCTACCGCAAAGCTTATTGCAAAGATTAGCGCAAAGAGGATTGCGATATAAATCTCTCTTCCATCAAGTCCAAGCTGCTTATTGATGAGCACCATCATTATCTGCGTGCTCCAAACAGAATTGATAGACACCATACTGGCTATCCGGTAAAATCCGTCGAGCTTCTTTCGCCGTCTGTGAAAATTCACGAGCGCAACTACCGCCAAACCGATTAAAGTAATTTTGACACAAATAATGAGAAAGAGATAAGATGCATCGACTCCGGCTATAACCAGAAACAGCATCAAGAAGAAAAGGCCCGCCAAAATGAATACGGGTTTATCTGTGAAAGTCCACATGACCGCCTTTCGTCTTCGTTCCTTCCAAAGCTTTGACAAGCTCTTCTTGAATTCCTTTTGTATCTTTTTCAGGTCTCTAAACCGCTTTTTGGTTTTCCAAGAATCGACTACGTTTTGGAATTCCATTCCGTTCTCCATCTGTTCAATCGCCATTTGCGAATAGTGATCAAGTAGCTCTTCCACCAATTCTGGCGAATCCAAACCCCACCTTTTCAAAAAGTCAATGATCACACTTTCTTGCTCTGCTGTCAGTCTATCCATGGCTCATCCCTCCATTTAACATCCCTTGAAGGTTCATGACATATTCCTTCAATTCGTCGATCCGCTCACTAGCCTTGTATTGGCCTTCTTCGGTCAATTTGTAATACTTTCTTTTTCTGTTTCCCACTTTTTCAATTTCTGTCTCCAAGATACCCTCAGCTTCAAGCTTGTGAAGCGTTGGATAAAGAGCGCCTTCTGTAATATCGAGATCGCCATTGGTCAACTCCTTCGCTCTTTTCGACAATTGATACCCATACATCCTTCCTTCATCTGAAAGGATTTTGAGTAAAATCGTACTAAGACCGCCTTTGTACAAGTGGTTTTTGCTCATCGCAAACAAACATACATAATTTTCTTAGGTATAAGAATTTTAATTTCTTCCAGAAAAGGTGTGTAGCGCATTCTGGATAAAAAGCTCAGTTCACAAAGCACTGATATTGGGATACGCCATGGCTTCCATCCCATGGTTGTCGTTGAATTCAAATTCGCGTAAAGCGCAGGATTACAAATCACAGCGCAGCCCTTTTGTGCAAACTGATTTAATTCGTTTTCGCGCTACCGCGCGATTAGCGGAAGGGGTATCGCGTGGTTTCTCAGGGAGAATTTTACAAAAACACTTGTACTTCGATGCACTTGCATAAGGAATACAACTTCTTTTTCCGTATTCCGTTTCTCTGTAAATTGGCCTTATGAAACTGGCAGTCCGCATTGGAATTTTTCTCGCACTGATTTGCAGCTCCACGCTGGCAATGGCCCAGTTTCAGGTATTTCGCGGAAACGGGCACTACATCACCGACCAGGTGCTCCATATGGCCAATGGCCGCATTTTTCCCGGATATAGCTACTATTTTGAAGATGCCTTGCTAACGGTGCGCGGCAATGAGATTATGGCTGGCGGGTCAGGTTCGGAATTCGATCTGACCTACACCTATAAAGACGGTAAACTCTACAAGGGAAATGCGATGTATACTTCGCAAATAGCCTATACCATTACCGAAGATGGAAAGATCTATAAAGGCGATTCGACCTTTCAGCTTGACTTGCTGTACAATGTGCAGGAAGGGGTGATTTATGAAGGGGGAAATTCGAGTCGGCTAGACGCGTTGTACTTTATCGATCGGCCTGTGAGTGCGACTTATATCTTCGCGATCTTACTGGGTCTCGAGCTTATCGTTTGACGCTTCTTTTTCAGACTTTTCAGCGGCTTTGAAGAATTTCTTCTGATTAATCAGAATGATGGCCATACCCACAGTGATAGCCGAGTCGGCGATATTAAAGACCGGTCTGAAAAACTGGAATCGCTGTCCTTTGAGACCTGGAACCCAATCGGGCCAATGTCCGTCAATGATTGGGAAGTAGAGCATATCGACCACTTTGCCGTGGAGGAATCCGGCGTAGCCACCCCCATCTGGAAACAGAACAGCCGTCTCTGGTGAGAATCTCGGGCTTTCGCTGAAAATCAACCCGTAAAATGCGCTATCGATGATGTTTCCTGCAGCTCCTGCCAGCACCATGGCCACTGCGATGATAAACCCGGAATGGGCGCGCTGCTTAATCAGCCCACGCAGGTAAATGGCGATAAAGACAATCGCCACAATTCGAAAAAGGCTTAGGAAAAGCTTTCCCCACTCACCACCAAACTCAAAACCGAAAGCCATACCAGGGTTCTCGATAAAGTGGATGAAAAACCACTCTCCGAAAACGGAAATGGACTCGTCCAAATACATCTGCGTTTTTACCCAAAACTTCGATGCCTGGTCGATCAGGAGAACGAGACCAATTACCCAAATTGCCTTCTTGGCGAGCTGCCTAGAACTGTACTTACTAACGTCGATCTTGCTGCTGTTTTGCTTCGATGCTCAAAGTAGCGTGAGGAACGAGTTTGAGTCGCTCTTTCTGGATGAGTTTCCCGGTAACGCGGCAAATCCCGTAGGTTTTGTTTTCGATGCGTCGAAGGGCATTCTCCAAGTGGCTAATGAACTTTTCTTGACGAGAAGCTAGCTGAGCCGTTTCTTCGCGCGACATCGTTTCCGAACCGTCTTCCATCATTTTGAAGCTAGAAGCAGTATCGTTTGTACTGTTGTCATCGGCATAAGATAGCGATTGCTTGAGCTGTCTCAAGTCTTCGCGAGCATCGGCCAATTTTTTATCAATAAGCTCTTTGAACTCTTTAAGTTCTTCGTCAGAATATCTCGTTTTATCTTCTGCCATGTTCGTAGTCTTAAACTTTTACTAGCGAAATCCGTGTTGAAAGTTCGGATTCCAATTCAATATTGTTTGCGTCGTCGCCTTCTACTTTGTCGACTAAATCTAATGATCCCGCCAAAGTTTCCGCGCAAATATAGTCCAAATTATTCTCAATTGCTCGATCCAAAAACTGGTGTTTTTCGACCTTAACAGCTATGCGATCAGTGACTTCTAAACCGGAATCTTTTCGCAGGTTTTGAATCCTATTAACCAACTCTCGTGCCAGTCCTTCTTGCCTTAACTCGTCTGAAATCTCAATATCTAGAGCAAGTGTAATCTCCCCATCAGATGAAACCAACCATCCCGGAATATCTTGGGTGGAAATAACCACATCTTCAGATGTAATTTCAACAGATTCCCCATCAATATTCAGCCCGAAAGTTCCTGAGCGTTCCAATTCAGCGATTCCATCTTGATCCATGGCCTGGATGGCTCCGGCTACAGCCTTCATCTGTTTTCCAAAACGCGGCCCAAGCTTTTTGAAATCGGGCTTGATCTGCTTGACCAACATGTTGTTGTCTTCATCCATGAAGGTGAGCTCCTTTACGTTCACCTCATTCAAAATCAACTGGCTCACTTCCTTCATCTGACGCTCAAAATCAGCATCAATAGCAGGCACCATGATTTTTTGTAGAGGCTGTCGCACCCTGATCTTCTCTTGCTTTCGCAGTCCGAGAACAAGGCTGGTAGCGCGCTGGGCCAAGTTCATTTTTTGCTCCAAGTCAGTGTCAATACAGCTCGTATTGCTTTTCGGCATATCGGCCAAATGCACCGACTTCTTACCCCCGCGACCTGTAACACTATCCAAATCGCTGTAGAGCTGATCCATGTAGAACGGTGCAATTGGCGATGACATGATTGCCACGGCTTCAAGACATTGGTAAAGCGTTTGGTAAGCCGAAAGTTTGTCCTGTCCGTAATCGCCTTTCCAAAATCTTCTTCGGCAAAGACGCACGTACCAATTGCTCAATTCTTCCGTCACAAAATCCTGGATCAATCGAGCCGCTCTTGTGGGCTCAAATTGCTCGTAGGCTTCGTCTACTTCGGCGATCAATGAATTTAATCGGCTCAAAACCCAGCGATCTAGCTCAGGTCTATCAGCCAAAGCGATGTCAGCTTCTTCGTACTTAAATCCATCTACATTGGCGTAAAGCGCGAAGAAGGCGTATGTATTGTAAAGGGTTCCGAAGAATTTTCGCTGAACTTCGGTAATCCCGTTTGTATCAAATCGAAGGTTATCCCAAGGCTGTGCATTTGAGATCATGTACCAGCGGGTAGCATCTGGGCCAAAAGTTGCCAGGGTCTCAAATGGGTCCACAGCGTTCCCAAGGCGCTTACTCATCTTCTGGCCGTCTTTGTCAAGCACGAGCCCGTTTGAAACAACTGCCTTGTAGGCCACTTGGTCGAATACCATCGTAGAGATCGCGTGGAGGGTAAAGAACCAACCACGAGTTTGATCCACTCCCTCGGCTATGAAGTCTGCCGGGTAAGCCGTTCCATTATCAACTTTCTCTTTGTTTTCGAATGGGTAGTGCCACTGGGCGTAAGGCATGGATCCCGAGTCGAACCACACATCGATGAGATCAGCTTCGCGCTTCATTGGTTTTCCAGAAGGAGAAACCAAGGTGATTTTATCGACGTGATTTTTGTGCAGGTCAAAGGTCTGGTAGTTCTCCTCCGACATATCGCCTGGCTTGAAGGCTTCCATCGGGTTGGCATCCATCATTCCAGCAGCGACCGCTTCCGCACAAGCTTGCTTCAGCTCTTCGGCACTAGTAATGCAGCGCTCTTCGGTACCATCTTCCGTTCTCCAAATCGGGATAGGAATACCCCAGAAGCGAGAACGCGAAAGGTTCCAGTCATTCAAGTTCTCGAGCCAGTTCCCAAATCGGCCAGTTCCGGTACTCTCCGGTTTCCAATTTATAGTTTTATTGAGCTCAATGAGTCGATCTTTCTTGGCTGTGGACTTCACAAACCACGAATCGAGCGGATAATAAAGAACGGGTTTATCGGTACGCCAGCAGTGTGGGTAGCTGTGCTCGTATTTTTCAATTCTAAACGCCTTGTTTTCTTCCTTCAAGTTGATAGAAATCAATACATCAACTGACTTATCGGGTGCTTCGCCTTCAGCGTAGTACTCGTTCTTGACGTATTTCCCACCGAGCTCATCACCCATCGCCTTCACAAACCGACCTTGGAGATCAACCAAAGGAACAGGATTGCCCTGCCCATCGTCGATCAACATCGGCGGAACACCGGCTTCCTTGGCAGCCTTGGCATCGTCGGCACCGAATGTCGGCGCGATGTGAACAATCCCAGTACCGTCTTCCGTGGTAACGAAGTCTCCTGGTATAACTTGGAATGCTTTGTCCACGTCTTCCATTGGAAGGGTGTAAGGCAGGAGCTGTTCGTAGAAGAGTCCCGTAAGATTCTTACCCGTAGTCTTCCCGATGATGCGGTATGGTATTTTTTTGTCGCCGTGGGCGTAGCCATCCATCTCAGATGGATCTTCCGCTTCGGCAAATTTTCCTGAAAACTGTTTTGAAAGTAGATCCGCAGCCACGACGTGACCCATGCGGGCACCCGTGTATTGATTGAAGGAATCAATTACCAGGTAGTCGATTTTCGGGTTTACAGCCAGGGCAGTATTCGATGGCAGAGTCCATGGAGTAGTGGTCCAGGCCACCATGTGGTAGGTCAGCGCACTGTTTCCAGTAAGATCAGCGAGCAAATTCTGTCCTGCTTCCTTTAGCTTGAACAAAACTGTAGCCGAAGTATCCTTCACATTCTTGTAAGTCCCAGGCTGGTTGAGTTCGTGGGTACTGAGACCCGTACCAGCAGCTGGTGAGTATGGTTGAATGGTGTAGCCCTTGTAAAGCAGGTCTTTGTTGTAAAGCTCTCCGAGTAGCCACCACACCGACTCCATGTATTTATTGTCGTAGGTGATGTATGGATCAGACATGTCTACCCAGTACCCCATTTTACGCGTCAGGTCGTTCCAAACACCTGTGTATTTCATCACGGCTTTTCGGCAAGCCTGGTTGTATTCTTCTACGCTGATTTTTTTGCCGATGTCTTCCTTGGTGATTCCAAGTTCCTTCTCAACGCCGAGTTCTACTGGCAGACCGTGTGTATCCCAGCCGGCTTTTCGCTCTACGCGAAATCCTTTCAGCGTTTTATATCGACAAAAGATGTCCTTAATCGTTCGACCCATCACGTGGTGAATCCCCGGCATTCCATTCGCCGAAGGTGGGCCTTCGTAAAACACGTAGGAATTGGACTCTGATCTGGCGTTTACACTTTCTTCAAATGTCTTTTCGCGATCCCACTTTTCCAAAAGTGAATCAGCAACATTCGGTAGGTTTAGCCCTTTGTATTCAAGAAATTTAGACATGACTTGGCCTTGTTGTAAGACCTGCAAAGATAGTAAGAAGAAGGGTACGATTGATACGGCAAAAAGGAAGGGGTTGTCGAAGAAATTGGTGGCTCAACTACTCCTTAGAACTAGCCATTTTGGTAACGACAAAACCGGCTGTTTCTAAGCTATAACTGTCATCCAGATCTACTTGAATAACATTCATCTTGGACCTTGCATCCGTAACTTGATTGGTTAAATCAAACTCGAGGATAAATCCATTTGGGTCCTGCCCACCATCACCCATTTCAAATTGAAGTCCAAGGGCTTGAAAAGATTTGCTGAGGTTTAAATCGAGATCAGGAGCGCTCCACACCGTACCCGTTAGTTCATCGCCAGACACCTTGTATTCAAAGCATTTGAATCCAAAGAGCTCTTTTTCATTCCCCGTTTTCTTGAATTTGACATCACGAGAATCGGTGGTTCCATGTGCCACCACTTGCTTATCGGAAATGTCGGAAACCAGAGCCATCCTTGACTCACCACCAGCCAAGAAGGTGATCATATGCATGCGGTCAAAATCGATAATCACATCGGCATCCATAACCTGATCCAATCCACTCATCTCAACGGGTTCCATCCCAATGTGATTATGATTTTTGTGATATCGCATCAAATACACCGAAGTAGTTCCCTCAGCCGAACCATCTTTTTCCCAAGTTGTTAATTTCATAGTCACCGACTTGTCGAACTGATATTCAACGGGCAAGGTGATGGTATTGTCGTTAAACACTTCTTTAACCTTATCGACCGATTGCCCATATAGCGATAATGTCAAAACGGACAAGGACATCAGCAAAATGGCTGATACCAGAGTTTTAGTACATTTAGCAGCTATAGACCGATTGAACATAAGAGTCGGTTTCATTTCAGAAAAATGATAAAGGTGTCTAAATGTAACATGTTTTCGATAAAAACTCACGTGATATGAATGAGACTTTGGCGAGTGAAAGAGATGAGTGGCTGAAAAGAATTGGAAGCAGAAAGGTAGCTTTCTCAAACCATGCTGAAGAACCCCATGATTTTCATAATAATACATTGATGCCTATCCTCAGATTTCAGACGGGGATAATCATAGCTCAGTTTCGGAAGTACATTAAAAAATTTAAGCCAGCGTTCAATGCCTACAATCAAAACACCCAAAAAAACTTCATCTCTGATGTTCTGGGGAGCGATCGGCGCATTAAGAACTCGCTAATTGCTTCGTTTGTGAGCATGATGACCATCGATGAGTATGAGTACTACTGTCAGCACAAAACCAACTCGAATAATGAGATTGTCAAACTTCTGACATCTACCCTTCACGATCACCTGCACATGCTCTACTGACTAGTCGACAATTCGGCGTCCAACACGCGCGCCTTTAGGTTTTCGTAAATTGTAATGACTATCAGAAAAATCAGAAAATAGAGTGCAATATTTTCGACGGGAATAGAAAGAACAGTCCACCGCAAATGCTCTTGCTGATCATACCACACCATAGCTCGCTCTGAAAAAAAGCCTGTGCGATACAGCTCGAAAGGGAAGAGAAAAAGCAAACTGATGGTGAAAGTGAAAATAGATTTCGCCATGTACTTCCCACGCGCTATAAGTGCCTGCCACGTCAGAAAAATGGCAAGTAGAGAGAATATTGCAAAGGAGTATATCTGGGTGACGAAGACGATTGAAAGAGCAAAGAAAATCAGGGCCATGAATCCAGTGAGCTTCACAATGCTTGTGGCTTTCTTAAAGAAATGCTCAAATCGAGACGACCACTCGTAGAGAACTAAGAAAAAGAGCATGACTCCCCCGATCCACAAAATTTCATCGAGCGGTACGTTGATGATGCTAAACGGAGTAGTATAGGCATCATCCCAGCTCAGTACGTCAAGACTTTTGAACCAGCCAACCCACGGGATGTAAAAAAGCAAGACCAGTAGAACGCTCAACGTTATCCCCCAAACAAAACTCAGAAGCTTCGTCCTTCCTACTATGGCGATGACTACCGAAAGGATGTACATCAAGACTACGAGGGTGAGGTAATTGATTTGAATCATTCACGATCTATTCCAACACTAATTTACAGAAATAGCTCGGAATGCATTATACCGAATTTAACCCGTCACAAAGTCGAGCACACTCGGCTGATCGCTGACCAATCTATACCGGTGGGCTTTGACAACACGCCCCTTGCTCATGATAAAAAGGCCTGGCATTTGACTCGGATCGCTGACCGCTTTGCCGAAAAAATGACCCCGAACTATTCCGTAGTAGAACGTCCGCCATATGTTTAAGGGATGAATAAGGTGTAGAGATGAAGCTCTGGATAAGCCAAAATGTTTGTAAACTTCTTGGTTTGGGTCAGAAATATGCCGGATGTCGGATAGGTCGTAGAGTTCCAAAATTTGATCTGCCACATCTTCGTCTACCATGTGAACGAGAACAAGCTCCATCCCCATTCTCTCTATTTCTGCCTTCTCGCTAGCCAATCGAGTCATGGTTTCGCGGCAGAACATGCAGCCAAAGTGGCGTAAGAATACAAGTACGACCTGACGCACACTGCTCAACTCTTCTACCGTTTCGCCTGTATTTGTTTTGATACTCATATAAATTGTACTACAACATCTTTAAACGCAAATACCGCTGCAATGTTTAAAAAAAAAGGGCTGTCTTTCGACAGCCCCAAACTGGAAAACCGCTCCGTACTATTGTACTATCTGCAATTTTTCAACCATTCTACCATTGCCAAGGGTCACTTCCAGTAAGTACATTCCTTCAGATAAATCGGATGTGTTAATCAATTCTCTATTCAATCCAGTCCCTCTATTACCCAAGTATGCCGTCTTGACAATTCGACCATCAAGCGTGAGGATATCATAAGAGACTTCAACAGATTCTGTGAGCTCTAACTCAAGAGCAAACTGATCTCGGGCCGGATTCGGGAACATTCTATAATCTTCAAGGGCTTGAATTTCTTCAGCACTCAATGTTTGAGGAACAAGTACCGCATCAATAACATGAACCACCCCGTTGATAGTCGGAATGTCCGCTACTGTTACCATCGCATCGTTAATCATCACCCCGCTACTAAGCGAAACTGTAATATCTTCTCCAAAAAGAGTTGGAACTGGTCCTTCCATCAAATTAGTTGAGATTGCAATTGAGCCGAGCGCGTGATACAGCAACACATCAGTAAGGGATCCATTCGGATCAGCCACTAGATCATCAAGCACACCGTCTGGTAGCATCTCGAAAGCCGCGTCAGTAGGTGCAAAAAGCGTATATGCCCCAGGCTCTGAAAGTGTTTCGTCGAGTCCAGAAAGTTCAAGTGCTGTCTGCAAAGTGTTGTGATCGTCGCTGCCTTCTACTACATCATAAATAGTCGTGGTCATCGGAACGAGAACAGCATCGACAACATGAACAACACCGTTTACTGTAACAATATCAGCCACGGTCACTTGTGCGTTATTGATGAAAACATCGCCCTCATCAATCATCACTGTAACATCTTGGCCATTGATCGTCATGGCCATTTGCCCGTCTGACAAGTCAGTTGAAAGCACAATTCCATCGATGGCGTGATAGAGCAAAATGTCTGTCAAAACTCCTGATGGATCTGTCAAAAGAAGCTCAACCAACCCATCTGGAAGAGCGGCAAATGCAGCGTCGGTTGGAGCAAAAAGTGTAAAAGCTCCAGGACCACCAAGTGTAGTTTCCAATCCAGCTGCCAACACAGCTGCTTCGAGTGTGTTGTGATCAGGGCTATTGACTACCACATCAACAATAGTCGTGGTTTCCGGAACAAGCACGGCGTCAATTACATGCACCACGCCATTATCGGCAACAATGTCAGCGCCCGTAACTGTAGACATATTAATCATCACCATACCGCCATCGATGCTTACCGTAACCGACTGCATGTTGAATGCAGTTTCTACCATCTGACCATCAGACAAGTCGGTTGAAAGGGCGGTTCCACCAACCACGTGATAAAGGAGTATATCGGTCAGAACTCCGTCGGGGTCAGTAAGGAGCATATTTACAAAATTTGCCGGCAAGGCATCGAATGCAGCATCTGTAGGTGCAAAAAGCGTGTACTCATCCGTACCATCAAGTACATCGGTCAAGTTCGCTGCAGCCAGAGCAGCTTCCAGGGTATTGTGATCGTCGCTATCTGCAACAATCTGCGCAATGGTTTGAGCCTGCGTTTGCACTCCAAGTGTGAGGGCTGCAATAACTCCAAGTAAAAACTTTTTCATAACAATAGTATTAAGTGGTTTTAAATGATCCCTTTGTTGAGATACACCACTACAACAGGCCCTACTATGTTTTGTTTAATGTTATATCAATTTCGTTAAACACTTCTTTTTGATTATTGAATTCCAAATAACAAAAAAGCGTCTTTTTCACACCAAGTGATAAGACGCCCATCTGGCTGATTTACTGAGCCTTAAAACAACTCCTTTCAAACTAAAAGCTTCGTGCGAAACTAGAATATGGCTATCCTAAAGCCTTTTTATACTCATCGATAGCCCTCGTCCTAGCTTCTTTGTGCGGAACGATTGGGTCGGGGTAAGTATCTCGATCGTATTCTGGAACCCATGTTTTTACGTATTCGAACTTAGAATCAAACCGCTCTTGCTGGCGGTATGGGTTGAATATCCGGAAGTAAGGCGCCGCGTCGCACCCCGATCCAGACGCCCATTGCCATCCACCATTATTAGAAGGAAGATCAAAGTCGAGAAGCTTCTCGGCAAAATAGGCTTCGCCCCATCGCCAATCTATCAACAAATGCTTAACTAAAAAACTGGCGACGATCATGCGAACACGGTTGTGCATATAACCCGTTTCGCTCAACTGCCGCATTCCCGCATCTACGATTGGGTAACCCGTTTTGCCCTTTTTCCAACGCTCAAACTGAGCTTCATCATTTACCCAATTGATTCGATTGTATCCATCTTTAAATCCATCAGACAAGGATTTGGGCATCAAGTAAGCGAGGGTATAATAGAAGTTTCGCCAAATAAGCTCACTCATCCAAACATCACTTTTGTTCAAGGCCCTTCTGGAGAGCTCCCTGATGCTGACTGTACCATGAGCCAAGTGCATGCTAAGCCTACTGGTGGCATCCTTGGCAGGGTAGTCCCTTTTATCACCGTAATCGTCGAGCATGGATCCCGAAAGTCGCTTAGCCGGATAGAGCGAAACATACTGTTCCCGCTCGTATCCATCGAAAGCTGGGTAGTGCTTGTCCTTAAAGCCAAGTAGGTTTTCGAACGATAGCTTAAATTCTTCGAGCTTACCAGAATCGGCTTTTAAGTTTTCCAGAAAGCGCCTTTTGTAAGGTGTGAAGACCAAATAAGGGTCTCCATCATCCTTCAAAGCATCTTCTGGCCCCATTAAAATTCTATCGTGAAATCGAACAAACTCAACACCCTTTTCCTGACAGGTTTGGCTAAAAGCTTTATCTCTTTGAACTTCCAACGGCTCGTAATCATGGGAAGCATAGACTGCTGCAACATCGTATTTGTCAAAGATCTCTTCCCATACTTCTTCGGTTTTACCTAATCTGAAAACCATGTCGCTATCCTTTTCCCGGAGCTTGTCTTTCATTTCGGATACCTGATCGAGAATAAAGCTGGTACGTGGATCGCTTCCATCACCAAAAGATGGATATACTGCGGGGTCAAAAACGTAGAGACAAATCACTTTTCGGCCGGAGCTCAGTGCACCATTCAGAGCTGAGTGATCATTCAAACGCAAGTCTTTTCTGAACCAGCATACTGAAACTGTAGTCTCCATTATTTCGACTTTATCAGGTCATAAAACTCCCTTCTCAATTGGCCTTTCGTAAACTGCCCTCGCAAGGCCGATGTGATGGTATCACTTTCATGATCACATACCCCTCGGAGTTTTACACACATGTGATCGGCTTCGATGTAAACGGCTACGTCTTCCGTTTCCAGTACTTCCGAAAGACAGTCGGCAATCTGCACTGTGAGTCTTTCCTGAACTTGTGGTCTTCTGGCAAAGTGATCAACAATTCGGTTGAGTTTAGACAAGCCTACCACTTTGTTCTTAGCGAGGTAAGCCACGTGGGCTCGTCCAATAATCGGGACAAAGTGGTGTTCGCACATGGAGTGAACTTTTATGTTTCGCTCCAAGAGCATTTCACCATAACCATAGCTGTTATCAAAAAGAGTAATGCTCGGAAATTGCTCTTGATCGAGTCCGCGAAACACTTCATCGACGTACATTTTAGCAACTCGACTGGGGGTATCCCGCAAGGAGTCATCCGCAAGATCTAAACCCATGGTTCGCATTATTTCAGCAAAGTGAAAAGCAATCTTTTCCTTTTTAGTTTCAGGTTCTGCGGCAACTTTTAAGCGGGCAGGCTCTAATTGAGAGTGGTCTGGAAAGGAGGCGCTGGCAGAGTGATCACTTACCAGCGTATTCGACGAAATTCCGTTCAGTTTCATACAGTGTTATCTTCAAGTGAAGAGCAGAATCGATGTGCCTGCGCAGTGCCTTCCAGATGACAACGGCAATATTCTCAGCCGTTGGGTTCAGATTGGCAAATTCTGCTGTATCAAGGTTTAAGTTTCGGTGGTCGAACTTGTCTTCCACATGTTCCTTAATCAATTGCTTTAAGATTTTCATGTCGATAACGTATCCCGTTTCTGGATCTATCATACCTGTGACACTCACAATCAGCTTGTAGTTGTGTCCGTGATAGCTTGGGTTATTGCACTTCCCAAATACATCTCGATTTTTCTCTTCAGACCAATCGGGATTGTGCAGACGGTGAGCGGCATTAAACTGAGCTTGCCTGGATACTGTTATTTCCAAAATCTAGCATTGAATAGGTCTACTTAACACAGGTATCAGAAGAAAGTTCACTTGACAGCAAACATCGACTGGTAATGTGAAACTGATGGTTCAAAGAGCTCTTTAAACCACGGCGTGAAGTTACTAGGATAATTTTGAATCTCAGCCCTGATATCTGAAGGGTCTGCATATCGCCACGCCCCTACCTCGTCGGGATTAGGAATTGGGGCATCACTGTATTCACCTATAAAGACATGATCCAATTCATGTTCGGTCAGCCCGTTGTCAAAATGAGCCGTGTAGACAAATTTGAAGGCTGGGGACAATGAGCAGGCAAATCCCATTTCCTGCATGAGTTTTGACTCGAGCACTTCTTCTGTTGTAAGTCCCGGTTGTTGGTGTGAGCAACAAGCATTTGTCCAAAGTCCAGGTGTGTGATATTTTGACTCTGCTCGTTTGTGAATGAGCATCTGTCCTGCTTTATTGAAAATCACTATCGAGAATGCACGGTGCAAAAGCCCGCGTTGATGCGCTTCGAGCTTCTCTGCAACACCTATTTCGATGTCGTTCTCATCAACGAGTATTACCTGTCCGTAATTCACTTCTATAGAAGATTAAAACTATGCCGAACGTATGAACCGAAGAACAGAGCTACTTTTCGCTCATTACTGATCCTGATGCGATCCTGCATGATAGCTGCAACACTTTTTGCCTTGATCTTTCTAAATAGCTTGTAATAATAAACATAGGCTACAAACACACCAAACCTCGCTTCCTTAGGCAGCATTTTTATTCCTTCGTATCCAATAGCAAAATCTTTCTCGATGTCCGCTTCTATTTCGCGCTTTACGACATCATTAAAGCTACTCATCTCTACTCCTGGAAAATACATCCTTCCGAGTGTCGCATAATCGGCGTTCAAGTCTCTCAAAAAGTTTATTTTCTGAAAGGCCGAGCCAAGCTTCATGGCATAGGGTTTCAACCGCTCAAACTCATTATTGTCGCCCTTAAGAAATACGCGAAGACACATCACACCAACTACTTCGGCAGAACCTAAGATATACTGCTCGTAGTGGTCTTGATCATAAGTGCGATCAGAAAGGTCCATTTCCATACTATCAAGAAACGTTTGTATCGTTTCCTTTTGTATTCCGTATTGGCGAACCACTTTCTGGAAGCTATTGAGAATGGGGTTTAAGCTTATCCCCTGCTCTATTGCTTCAAAGGTATCTCGAGAGAACTTTTCCAATAGATAGCGCTGTTGGTAGTCGTGAAAGCTATCGACTATTTCATCGGCGTATCGCACAAATCCATAGATTCCGTAGATGGGCTCTTGAAGACTCTTATCCAGAAACCGGATGCCTAGAGAAAACGACGTACTATACCTTCTTGTGGTCAGTCGGCTGCATGATGCTGATACTTGGTCAAAGATTGATTTCATGGATTGAGATATTAGGCTTTATACTTGGTTAGAATGCCCTTCAAACACAGAAGATAGTGTTTTTGTTTGGTAAATTGTGGATTACATGTGAGATCGATCTGCACCAATAACAGAAGCGAGCTTCTTTCGCGCTAAGAAAATTCGGCTTTTGACTGTGCCAATTGGAAGGTTAAGCTCATCGGCGATTTCCTTGTACTTAAAGCCCGTGTTGTACATCTCGAACGGAACGCGATAGTCATCGTGCAGTGCTTCAACCTTCTTCAGCAAATCATTATAAGCCATGACGCTTTCGGGGTTGTGTTCATCGTTCTGGGCTTTGGAAGTATTGATAAAATATTGTTCAGATGTTTTATCGAGGATTGTGTTGGCGCGCACTGCTCTGCGATAGTTGTTTATGAATGTATTTCGCATAATGGTATACAGCCATGCGCTAATATTTGTCTTCGCTTGAAACTTGCTCCGATAACGCAAGGCTTTCAAATACGTTTCTTGAAGAAGGTCCTGAGCTTCTTCGTTGTCATTGGTGAATTTGTAAGCAAATCCTTTTAATGCTGTTTCATGCTGAATTAGGCTGTTCTGGAATTCTTGTACGTTCATGGCTCGTTGTTTTGTTTAACAAACTTACATATTCGTTAAACACTTTCCAAATCGACACAGCTAATCAAGCCATTAGAATCTTCTATCAACTCATCAGAACGCCCTGAGACAAAGGGGCGAGAATCACTTTGTTTATTTCTGTTAAAAGGAATAAATGGAGAAACGCACTTTAAAGCAGCGCTTTAAATGCTTCGAGCGAAAGATTGACCAATGTCTTGTCGTCAATACTGAGATCTGTAGCGTTAGCTACTTCGTTGATCAAAACAATAGTGGGGTCGGGAAAATGGTCTCTGACATTAGATAGCAAACGCTGATAATCTTCTGTAGAAGCCAAAGACAAGGAAGATGTGAGGATAAAATCTGCTGGGTCGCCCGCGTTAACTGAAACAGCATCGGCCATTGGTACAGATTGGCCAAGGTAAACCGCATCATGCCCCGCTTTCTGAATAAGGTAGCTGTAGAACAACAAGCCTATTTCATGCAGTTCTCCTTCGGGAAGAAACAACAAGAATTTTTTTGAGTCAGGCTTCAATGCTCTGCTTTGACCATCTATGGCCACGATAATTTTCTGTCGCACCAAGTTTGAAATGAAGTGCTCCTGAGCCGGGTTGATGGCCCCAACTTGCCAGAGAATTCCCACCTTTTTAAAGAACGGGTAGAGCACCTTTACTACCGTGTTTTCAAAACCGAGTCTTAAGACACAATTATTTAGAATACGCTCGAAACGCATTTTATCAAGGTCAATCATCGAAATGACCAAACTCTCTATTTGAACTTCCTCTTC
Organism: Bacteroidia bacterium; assembly: GCA_030427905.1. GTDB lineage: Bacteria > Bacteroidota > Bacteroidia > Flavobacteriales_D > Cryomorphaceae > CBDDKU01. The sequence goes on along the minus strand of JAUICL010000001.1, from coordinate 475,600 downwards.
GCTTCGGTCATTTGCAAGGTCGAGCACCTTTTGACGCAATTCATCTGCCGAGAGACCGGCAATTTTAGAAATCTTGATCCCAAACTTGTTGAGCAAGGTGACGTTCAGTATCTTCTTTAGCTCTTCGTTGGTGTAGTATCGTATGTTCGTCGAAGACCGTCGCGGCTCTACCAGACCATAGCGCTTCTCCCAAATACGTATCGTGTGCGCTTTGATTCCCGACAATCGTTCTACATCTTTAATCGAATACATGGCTTGCTTAAGAAGTTCTTAGTGTACAACAGTTTGAACTTAAAGTTGTTTTACCTTTTTAGAATGTAATTGCACAAAAATATAGAAATTCACCAATGCAAACCTGGTAACTCTCTCCATCACCAATTCGTGGAAATCACAGAAAAAATAAAGCTTCTACCCAAGAAACCTGGGGTCTACCTTTTCAAAAACAAGAATGATGAAGTCCTGTATATCGGCAAAGCCAAAGTGCTGAGAAACAGGGTGAACTCTTACTTCCTGAAAAATGGTGGACATACGGGAAAAACCCGGGTCATGCTCAAGTATATCGTTGATGTAGACTTTATCGTTGTGGAAACAGAGCTCGACGCCCTACTGCTCGAAAACAATTTGATTAAGAAGCATCAGCCGAGATACAACGTGATGCTCAAAGACGACAAAACTTATCCTTGGATTTGTATCAAGAACGAAAGATTTCCAAGGGTCATTTCCACCCGAAAAAAGATAGATGATGGGAGTCAATACTTCGGGCCTTATGCTTCGGTAAAAATGATGCGTGCAGTATTAAATCTCGTCAACTCCATGTACAAGATTCGCACATGCAAGTATGATCTGAGTGAAAAAAACATAGAACGGCAGAAGTATCGCGTTTGTCTGGAGTATCACATCGGCAACTGCCTGGGGCCATGTGCGGGCCACCAATCAGAAGGTTCATACAACGACCAGATTGAAGACATCAAGCACATCTTAAAAGGAAATATTGCAGGGCTCATTCGCGTATTGAAGAAGCGGATGGTTCACTACGCCGAAAAACTAGAATTTGAAAGCGCTCAGTTTCTGAAAGAAAACATCAAAGCATTGGAAAAGTATCAAAGTAAGAGTGCTGTGGTTCACTCATCGCTTCCCAACACAGATGTTTTTACCACTGCGTCAGACCTGAATACCACTTATGTCAATTTCATGCGCGTGGTGGATGGCGGAGTGATTCAAAGTCACACGATGACATTCAAAATGAAGCTCGAAGAGCCCGATACCACCATGATCGAGCGCGGGATGGGTGAAGTGGCCGAACTTTTTGATGGCCTTTCAAAGAATATTCTCGTGTCGGCTATGCCCGACGTAGAATTTCCAGGCACGTCAATCGCAGTGCCGCAAATAGGCGACAAGAAAAAGCTTTTGGACCTTTCGGAACGCAACGCGCGCTACTACATGCTCGACAAGCAAAAGCAAACCAAGTTTGCCGATCCGGAGCGCCATACGAAGCGCATTATGGAGCAGATGAAGCGCGACCTGCGACTTAAAGAGCTCCCAACGCATATCGAATGTTTTGACAACTCAAACCTTCAAGGAACCCATCCGGTATCGGCTTGTGTTGTCTTCAAAAATGGCAAACCGAGCAAAAAGGATTACCGGCACTTTAACATCAAAACAGTTGAAGGCCCCGACGATTTTGCTAGCATGAAAGAAGCTATGCACCGTCGCTACGGACGACTAATAAGAGAAGGAGAGCCCTTGCCCCAACTCATCATTCTAGACGGTGGAAAGGGCCAGTTGAGCGCAGGTGTAGAAAGCCTTGAAGAGCTAGGCTTACTTGGCAAAGTCGCCATTATTGGAATTGCCAAAAAACTGGAGGAGATCTACTACCCCGGCGATTCACTGCCCCTGTATATCGACAAAAAGTCGGAGACGCTGAAAATAATCCAGTATGCTCGAAACGAAGCGCACCGCTTCGGAATTACTCATCACCGCAACAGAAGGTCGAAGGCATCGATCAAGACGGAGCTCGACAATATTCCTGGGATTGGCAAAAAAACCATCGAAGACCTTCTCTTTCAATTTAAATCTGTGTCAGGCGTTAAAAATGCAACGCTCAAAGAATTGACCAACTCTGTAGGGCGATCACGAGCGATGAAGATTGCCAAATGGTTTTCTGAAAATTAGCCCATGCTATCGGCCAAAATCCGGATCTCAACGACAGGTGAAATTTTGTCGTAGATGATGTTGTACATCGCTTGTGCTATCGGCATGTCCACTTCAAATTTTCGGTTGATGTCGTATACGCTCTTTGTAGCGTAATACCCCTCTGCAACCATCGGCATTTCAAGAAGTGCTGCCTTCACCGAATACCCCTTTCCGAGCATGTACCCGAAGGTTCGGTTTCGCGAAAACTTAGAATACCCCGTTACTAAAAGGTCGCCGAGGTAAGCTGGTTCTTTCACGTCGCGGTGAAAAGGATTAATTTTGTCGAGAAAGCGCTCCATTTCGATAATCGCAGCCGACATCAACAAAGCTTGAAAGTTATCGCCATACCCTAAGCCACCGCAAACACCTGCAGCTATGGCATAGATGTTCTTTAGAATGGCTGCAATCTCAGCTCCAAACAAATCTTCAGATGTGTTGGTGCGCATGTAGCGGGTTGAGAGCATTTCGGCCAAGGTCTTGGCATTTTCTTCTTGCATACAAGCCATCGTCAAAAACGACAAACGCTCCATCGCCACTTCTTCGGCGTGACAGGGCCCGCAGATGATGCCGATATTATCGTAGGGAATACCGAATTGCTTGTGAAAATACCTCGCAGGAATAGACTCCACTTCTGGAATAATTCCCTTGATTGCTGAGAAAACGATCTTTCCTTCAAAATCTTCTTTCTCCAAGCCTTCGAGCGAGGCGTGTACGAAAGCCGATGGTACTGCCACTATCAAAATATCAGAGTTCTCCACAACATGCTTCACATTGGAGCTCAGCGAAAGTTTATCTGGATCAAACTCTACCGCCCGTAGGTAGTTTGGGTTGTGATGATACTCCCTGATATACTCCACCGTTTCATCGTTTCGAATCCACCAATTTATCCCATCGTTTTTCTCAGACAGGATCTTGGCCAGGGCCGTAGCCCACGATCCTCCACCAATTAGTCCAATGCGTGTTTCTGCAGTCATTCGGCATTTTTTCGTGCGCCTAAAGATAGAAATGTTCTTAGATTCGGACAGTAATTAACAAGTCTGCCTATGCGTCTCGCCGCTTTCAAACTATTGCTTTGTTCACTCCTGTTTGCATCCTGCCAAAACACGAGCCGAGAAAAAAACAATCAAAACAACGCCTTTGGAGACCCAACTCTCCGGGAGATATACGATGCCGCTGATCAGCGCAATTCGAACAAGCTCTTGCCTTATGCTCAAAACGAAACTGCTGCATACCGCATGGCTTTTGCTAGAGTGGTGGCATCGTTTACAGACTCTACTCTTTATGGGCCTGTGTGTAAGCTGCTCAAAGACCCCATCCCCTATGTTCGTTTATACGCAGCCTTCGCAGTAGGCCAGTACAGCGATACCACAAGCCTTCCCATTCTGGAAAAAGCGATCAAAAAAGCAACCATCCCCGAAGTCAAAGCCGAAGTGTTAGGTGCCATCGGTAAGTCTGCAAATAAAAATGCAATGGACTTTTTAATCTATTACGAGCCTTCGTCGGACGTGGATGAAGAAGGAAAACTATGGGGAATCTATTACGCTACGCTTAAAGGGCTATTGCTCGAAGATCAGCTGCGCATTGTTGTCGCACACCTGAAATCTACCCATGCCGAAACGCGAAACGCAGCTGCTCATATACTGTCACGGCAAACAGCGCACAAATTGGATTTGTACCAAAATGATCTCATCGAAGCGCTCGACAACGAAAACCGTGGTGACATCCGAGCGATGATTATCAGGAGTTTGCGCAGCACTGAAACAACATCTGAAGCGATACTTTCTCAATATAGATCGGAATCAGACCCAAGGTGTAAAACCGAGCTTCTTCGCTTGATGGACCCCACCGATTCGGCTACGCACCACACGATATACGATGCTCTTTGGGATGGCTCCCCATGGGTGGCCATGACGGCTGCAGAGCAATTTTCAAGCGTAGCGATTTCAGATCAGTGGAACGAGCTTTTTGGCTTGGCGCGTACAACAGATATTCCAGAAGTAAAAGGTGCCATTCTCCAGCGCTTCTTGATGGATGAAGGGCACAAGAGCGAGGGCTGGGCACTTTGGAAAGAGTCTTCTGGGATGAATGATGTCGCTCGTGCTGGGGTAATCCGGTTTCTCTGGACATGCCCATCTGCTTTAGATACGCTAGTCGCTCTGGCTTTGGATGACTCTCCGATTGGTACAGCCGCGTTTGAAACCATTGCCAAGGGGGCCGAAATTCGCCCGGATTGGAAGGACGAATTCTTAATTCTCGGCAACCGAGCTTTGCAAAACGGACTCCTTACCCAAAGCTATTTGACCGCGAGCAACCTCCGAGCCAAAACGTTTCAGGATTCCAAGGATATTTCGGTCGAAACACTCGAATCGTCTCTTGAAAATTTTGAATCAGAAGAGACCATTGAAACCAGATTGGAAATCCTAAGAACAATAGCCTTCTTGAAAGGCAGAGAATTCAAAGCTCCAGAACCTAGTGTTTCTCACCCTATTGACTGGAAACTCGTGCAGTCCATCCCCGACACTGCAAGTGCCAAGATCTACACCAGTGAAGGGCTTTTAGAAACTGCCTTGTTGATCGAAGACGCACCGGGAAGCACGTCAAATTTTGTTTCACTTGTCAATTCTGGTTTCTATAACGGGCTCAGGTTTCATAGGGTTGTACCCCATTTTGTGAGTCAAGGCGGAGGGCCTCGCGGAGATGGTTACGGGAGCACTTCATACACCATCCGTTCAGAGTTTTCTCCTCTGCACTACGGGCCGGGAGTCATGGGTTTGGCATCAGCTGGAAAGGACACCGAAAGCTGCCAGTTTTTCTTTACGCACAACAGTACTCCACACCTCAATGGAAGGTACACAATCATGGGCGCCATCACGGATGGGTTTCATGTTTTGGAGCAAATTCGTACCGGCACATCAATTGACTCTATCGCTATAGTTCCCTATATTTAATGTCTGCCAAAATAAATTTGAAACCTTAATTGGCATGTAACGTATAACAATCTTGCTATACAGAAACAGTTTTTAACCATGCGAGTAGAAGATCTTACTAAACTTACTTTCGAAGAACTAGAACGAATCCGTACTAAGAATTGGAACTTTTTTAACGCTATTATCTTACTCGTGATCTCAGTGGTCACGTACAGCGTCTATACATTCGAGTGGATGACCATGTTCTTGGCCATCGGCCTTTTTGTTGCGGGCATGTCCCTTTACGACAACTATAAAATTGCGAACCGTGTAATCATGGCTAAGTCGAGATAGACTTAGAAAAACATATTTAAAAGAAAGCCCCTCGAAATTCGAGGGGCTTTTTTTGTGCTTCTTATTCTGTTACGGACTACACCTTACTCACCGTCAGGCCAGCATCAGTCTTCTCAACTTTGGCAAGGCTGTTTTTTGTTAAGCCCTTCATCGCCTTATCCCATTGCTTATTGCTCAAGTTGGCTGCGGCTTTTAGTTCAGATAGGTCCATGGTCTCTTTCGCCGAGAGCAAATCGAAAACGAGTTTTTCATTCTCTGAAAGCTCCGGGCCCTTCTTAATTTCGGGGCGCATCTGTGGGAAAAACAAGACTTCCTGGATCGAGGCATTGTTCGTCAGCAACATCACCAGGCGATCTATCCCGATACCCATTCCAGATGTTGGTGGCATACCGTACTCGAGTGCGCGCAAGAAGTCGTGGTCGATAAACATCGCTTCGTCATCTCCTTTCTCCGAAAGCTTCAATTGCTCTTCAAAACGCTCTCTCTGATCGATTGGATCATTTAGCTCGGTGTAGGCATTGGCAATCTCCTTTCCGTTGATGATCAACTCAAAGCGCTCGGTGAGCTCTGGGTTATCGCGGTGACGCTTACAAAGCGGCGACATTTCAATCGGGTAATCGGTGATAAAGGTCGGCTGAATCAAATTGCCTTCGCATTTCTCACCAAAAATCTCATCGATGAGCTTTCCTTTCCCCATCGAGTCATCATTTTCGATTCCGAGATCATCACAAACCTTGCGGAGCTCTTCCACTCCCATTCCAGAAATATCTACTCCTGCATATTCTTTTATCGCATCGATCATGGTCAAGCGACGGTAAGGGGCTTTGAATGAGATTTCATTGTCGCCAACTTTCAACGAAGAACTTCCATTGACTTCTTTTGCCAACCTCTCCAAAAGCGACTCCGTAAACTCCATCATCCAGTTGTAGTCCTTGTAAGCCACATAGATCTCCATAACTGTAAACTCAGGGTTGTGGGTTCTATCCATCCCTTCGTTTCGGAAATCTTTGGCAAATTCATACACCCCATCAAATCCACCAACGATCAGTCTTTTGAGGTAAAGCTCATTGGCTATCCGCAAGTAGAGCGGGATATTCAATGCATTGTGGTGTGTAACGAATGGCCGCGCCGAAGCTCCACCCGGAATGGGTTGAAGAATAGGCGTTTCCACTTCTAGATATCCCGCATCATTAAAGAACTGACGCATGGTATTCATCACCTTGGTTCGCTTTACAAAAGTCTCCTTCACACCGTCGTTCACAACCAAATCAACATAGCGCTGACGGTACCGCTGCTCCGGATCGGTGAAGGCATCGTGCACTTTACCGCTGTCGTCGGTTTTGGGAAACGGCAGTGGCTTGAGCGACTTGCTCAGCACTTTAAATTCTTCGACGTGAATAGACGTCTCGCCCACTTGGGTTTTAAAAACGAATCCTTTGATCCAAACAAAGTCTCCACGGTCGATGAGTTTCTTAAACACTTCATTGTATAGCGTCTTATCTTCGCCAGGGCAGAGCTCATCTCGGTTAAAATAAGCTTGAATGACTCCGGTGTGGTCTTTGAGTTCGGCAAAAGATGCCTTACCCATGATGCGTTTGGACATGATTCTTCCGGCCAACTTCACTTCCTTCCACTCGCCGGCATTTTCTTCTTTAAAAGAATCTTTCGTGTCCGCTGCATAATGCGTTACTTCTACCTCTTCGGGTGGATAGGGATTGATCCCCAGATCTCGCATGGCAGCCAGAGATTGTCTGCGAAACTGCTCTTGTTCGCTCAACTGTACGCTCATAGGATTAAAATTTGCGCAAAGATAGGATTTTGTACCCACCTCGAATCTGATCTTCTTATCTTCGTCACTTGCTTTACATTTGATTTTGAGCGCATGAGTACTGAAGATGCCCTGGCAGCCATGAAAGCGTATATCGATGCTTTCCCGTCTAATCTGGAGACGGCCCGTGAAATAGGCTCCACACAAATAGAAAATTTTAAAGTCGTTCCCGTTTCCAACGTCTTGATTGCCGGTCTTGGCGGATCGGGAATAGGCGGAAAAGTCATCGCTCAAACCGTTAGCGCTGAAGCGACTTGCCCTATACTTTCGCTGCATGATTACACCCTGCCCGCATGGGTTGGTCCCAGTACCTTGTTCGTAGCCTGTAGCTATAGCGGAAATACAGAAGAAACCATCACTGCTGTGCAAGCCGCACACAAGGCTGGTGCATCTATTGCCTGTATTACTTCTGGGGGAAAATTAAAAGCTCTTGCAAATAAACACGGATGGAATTGCATCGAAATACCCGGTGGTCAACCGCCCAGAACGAGCTTTGGGTTTAACGCACACCAGCTGTTCTACGTTTTGCAAGCATACGGGATCGTAGGCGACCGGTACCACGGTGAAATCAAAAGCGGCGCTGAATTTTTGAAGCGCGAAGCTGATTCGATACACAGTTTGGCAAAAGAAATTGCCACAAAGCTCAACAGTGGAATACCTGTGCTCTATGGGGCTACTCAGACCGAAGGGGTCTTGGTGCGGTTTCGCCAACAAATAAACGAGAATGCGAAGATGCTTTGTTGGCATCACGTTCTGCCCGAAATGAACCACAACGAGCTCGTAGGCTGGGCTTCTGGGTCGGATGATTTCGTGGCGCTTTTTGTAGAATCAGAAGACGACCACCCTTCCACATCGCGGCGCATGGCTCTTACGCGAGATATTATCCAAAAGAAAACGGCCCATACGCTTACGGTCAAAGCCCACGGCGACAGTCTGTACGTCCGATCGATTTATCTCATTCACTTGTTTGATTGGGCTTCCTACTACCTTGCCGAGCTCCGCAATGCCGATCCGATAGAAATCGATGTGATCGATTACCTTAAAAACGAGTTGGCCAAGTCGTGAATAAAACCCCGCGAATAGTAGAATACCGAAACATCGGCTCCATGTCTTACCAATCGGCTTGGGACTACCAAACCGAGCTATTTGATGGCGTAATCGCTGAGAAAATACGCTTGCGGAAGGAAGAGCGCACCGATGTAGTTCCACCAAACTACATGCTTATCTGCGAGCATCCACCAGTTTACACCATCGGTAAGAGTGGAAAAATGGAAAACCTGCTTCTCACCGAGCCGCAGCTCAAAGAGCGGGGAATCGAATTCTTTAAAATAAACCGTGGTGGCGACATCACTTTCCACGGTCCCGGACAGATCGTTGGCTACCCGATCTTGGATCTCGATCAGTTTTTTACTGATGTCCACAAGTACCTCCGCTTTTTGGAAGAAGGGGTAATCCGAACCCTAGCCGAGTATGGAATCGTAGCCGGCCGGCTAGAAGGGTTGACAGGTGTGTGGATTGATGAAAACGATCCCGAAAAAGCCCGAAAAATTTGCGCAATGGGCATTAAAAGTAGCCGGTGGGTCACCATGCACGGACTGGCCTTTAATGTGAATACCGATTTGGGCTACTTCAACAATATTGTGCCTTGTGGCATTGACGACAAAGCTGTGACCTCGATGCAGAAAGAGTTGGGAAGGCAGGTAGATCGGGATGAAGTAATCCAAAAACTCCTGGCTCATTACACCCAGCTTTTCGACTGGACATTGAAAAACGAAGCAACGTGAAGAAAGACATTAAACATCTCGCAGCCGAAGGAATCGCTTTGGCAGCCGTTCCCGAATTGAATCCTGAGTCGAATGAGCAGGAGTGGAATATCTACGTAATCAACTTGAAGGAAGTGCCGATCGAAAACGTCTTGGTATCTTCAAAAGGATATGGCGAACTGGATGGCAAGAAAGTGGAAACATCGGAGCTCCGCCACTTTCTCGAAGACATCGAAGTTGGTGGGTATGCCAAGGTGGAGCCTATTATGCCCGATCTTTTCTCTATCAACAATCAGTATTGGGTTAGCTTCTACATAGACCGCGAAATCTTTGACAAGAAATACGTTTTTTTGGCTGAGTCAATCCAAGAAAGTAACCTGACATCTGTGCCCCACATCAATAAGAAAGGGGTTTTGCTGAAGTAAATGTACCTCGACCTAATTATAGCCATCCCCATCATTTGGGGAATGATCCGCGGATTCAAACGCGGACTCATCATCGAGCTTTGCACTCTGATGGCTTTGGTGCTTGGAATTTTTGGTGCAGCTGAGTTTGGGGATATGGCCAGCTCCTACATTCAAGACTCCTTCAACACCGACCCGCGCGTTAGCCTTGTGCTAGCCTTTGCCATTCTCTTCATCGGTATCGTGGTGGCCGTTTTCTTCTTTGGAAAAGTTTTGAGTAAGGTCATTAAAATGGTCGCTCTTGGGCTCGTCAACAAGATTTTCGGGATGGTATTTGGTGGCGCAAAGTTCCTGCTTATCGTCAGCGCACTCCTCTACGTCGTTCAAGGATTTCCCCTCACCGAAAACCTGATCCCCGTAAAGTGGAAATCAGATTCCGTACTCTACGAGCCCGTTTCTGATCTCACCCTTACCCTCTACCCCGTTTTAAGTGACCAAAACTGGATCGATGAGATTAAATCTCAGATCGAAGATTTCCGGATAGAGATCGAGAACAATTAATTTCCGCGGATAGCCGCAACGCCTGGAAGCACTTTCCCCTCAAGGTATTCAAGCATCGCACCACCACCTGTCGAAACGTAGCTTACGTCATTGGCCAAACCAAACTTGTTGATCGCCGCAACAGAATCTCCACCACCAACAAGCGTAAACGCTCCATTCTGAGTGGCAGACTTCAAGGCGTAGGCCATTTCTTTGGTTCCGTTTGCAAAATTCTCCATTTCGAATACACCCATCGGGCCGTTCCAGAGAATCACTTTACTCGCGTTTACCACCTTTGAAAAAGCTTCAACAGAATCGGGTCCGATATCGAGCCCCATCCATCCCGCAGGCGTCTCATCAACAGGGCAGGTCTGCTTGTTGGCATTGTTGTCGAAGGCATCAGCTATCACCGAATCAACAGGTATGTGCACTTCTACACCGGCTGCTTTCGCCTTTTCAAGGAGACTTTTCGCCGTTTCAATAAAGTCGTCTTCTACTAACGAGTTTCCCACTTCACCGCCCTGTGCTTTCACGAAGGTATAGGTCATTCCCCCACCGATAATGATGTGATCAACCTTTTCGAGAAGATTTTCGAGAACGGTGATCTTACTACTCACCTTAGCTCCACCGATAATGGCCAGTACGGGTTTCTCCTGGCTGTTCAGGACTTTGTCCATGCTTTCGAGCTCTCCAGCCAAAAGAGTTCCAAACATTTTGTCTGTTGGGAAGAAGTTGGCAACGATGGTAGTTGATGCATGTGCGCGGTGCGCTGTTCCAAAAGCATCGTTGATGTAACAATCGCCATGCTCAGCGAGCTGACCGGCAAAAAACTCATCCCCAGCCGTCTCTTCTTTGTAAAAACGTAGGTTCTCAAGCAGAACCACATCACCAGGCTTCAAGCTCGAAGTCACTTTGTTGGTTTCTTCCCCAACACAAACATCGCAAAAAATAACATCGCGACCGAGCTCAGACTGAAGGGTCGAAACGATATGCTTAAGCGAAAACTGATCTTCTGGGCCGTTTTTTGGCCTTCCGAGATGCGACATCAAAACGACAGATCCACCATTCTCAAGCACCCACTTAATCGTAGGAAGGGCAGCCTTGATACGGGTTGCGTCGGTTACTTCATGTGCATCATTCAGGGGCACATTGAAGTCTACTCTGATTAGTGCTCTCTTTCCTTCGAACTTGTAATCTTTAATTTGCATCTCTTTTGGTTGTGGTTCGGCCGCAAAAATAGCAACAATCTCCTACTCACCGCCATGAATAATTAGTAAGATCGGCACTTAATATTCGTAGTTTTGAAGGCTTAATTTAGGAAGTGTACTTCAGAGATATCATAGGCCATAGCAATGCGAAGAACATGCTCACCAAAATGGTGAAGGATGGCCACGTGGGGCATGCCCTGATGTTTACAGGAGATGAAGGAAGTGGAAACTTACCCATGGCGGCCGCGTTTGCGGGTTATATTCTCTGCCAAAACCCGCAAGAAGGAGATCGCTGCGGCACCTGTGTGGCTTGTAAACAGGTCAATAACCTTAGCCACCCTGATCTGCACCTGGCTTTTCCAACAGTAAAAAAGAAGTCAACGGATCCCTATAGTCTATTCGCCAAGGAGTTTAATGAGGCTTTTTCAAAGCACCCGTATCTAACCCTGAAGGAATGGGAAATAGAAAGTGCGAGCGAGAATAAAAGAGCCATTCTCTCGGTAGTCGATAGCGGTGAAATCATCAAAAGTCTTTCGCTGAAGTCGTTTAGCGGTGGTCATAAGGTGATGATCATCTGGCATGCCGACAAAATGAATGTCCAGGCAGCAAACAAGATTTTGAAAACCCTGGAAGAGCCGACAGAAAAAACGGTGGTTATCCTTGTGGTCGAAAACTCGGAAGAAATGCTGCCAACGGTTGTGTCGCGAACACAATTGGTAAACTGTGGTAAAGTCTCCGACGAAGAAATAGAGAGCTGGCTAGTTGAAAAGCATGGCGTAAGCGCTGAAGTGGCTCGTGATGCCGCCAGAGCGGCCGATGGAAACTACAATTTGGCCGAACATCTCGCAAACGGCGACGGAAGTGATGCCGATGAGTTTCTAAGCCACCTGATGGAGTGGATGCGCGCTTGTGTAAAAGCTGACGCGGGCAAAGCCTTACAGGTGACCCAAAAAATAGCCGGATACAAACGTGACAAACAGCAGTATTTTCTCGAATACTGCCTTGAATTTCTTCACCGCAGCATACTCTACAAGCACGTAGGGCCCGATGAGTCGCGGTTTGATTCGAAGACGTTTGAATTCGGGTCAAAGTTTGCACCGTATATTGTTGATGCAGACCTCAACGGGTTCCACGATGTATTCAGCAAAGGGCACTATCTTGTGTCGCGTAATGCAAATCCCCAACTTCTATTTATAAAGATGAGCTTAGACATGATGAAACTCTTTCATACACACCCTAAAAATAGCAATGCTTAATTTTGAACTAAAGAACCGCTAATATGGGTTGTGCAACATGTGCAAATAACAAGAACGGAGGAACTCCAGCGGGGTGCAAGAGCAATGGCACTTGTGCTTCGGGAGGGTGCGATAAACTCGCGGTTTTCGATTGGCTCAGCAATATGGAGATGCCTAGCCAGGTGAATCCGTTTGAGTATATCGAAGTGCGCTTTAAAAATAGCCGTAAGGACTTCTATAGAAATGCGTTAAAATCGTCGTTAAACCCGGGTGATGCCGTCGTGGTAGAAGGAAGCCCTGGCTACGATGTTGGAATTGTATCAGCATCTGGTGAAATAGCCCGGATGCAGATGCAGAAAAAGAATGCGCTCAAAAATACCCGCGACTTAAAAAAGACACTCCGAAGAGCCACTACCGAAGATCTTACCAAGTGGCGAGATGCCCGAGCTGCCGAAGAAGAAACCATGCACCAAGCGCGAAAAATTTCGCAAGGCTTGGGCTTGGAAATGAAGATCTCTGATGTGGAATACCAAGGAGATTTCGGAAAAGCCATCTTCTACTACACCGCCGATGGGCGCGTAGATTTTCGAGAGCTGATCAAGAAATACGCTGACTCCTTTAAAGTTCGCATCGAAATGAAACAAATCGGTGCGCGTCAAGAAGCAGGAAGGCTCGGGGGAATCGGGTCTTGTGGACGAGAGCTTTGTTGCAGCACTTGGCTTACCGACTTCCGCTCGGTATCGACCAGTGCAGCACGGTACCAACAGTTGGCACTCAACACGCAAAAGCTAGCGGGTCAGTGCGGAAAGCTGAAGTGTTGTTTGAACTTTGAGCTAGACACCTACCTCGATGCTCTCCACGATTTTCCTAAGCACTTCAATAAGTTAAAGACCAAAAAGGGCGTTGCTTCGCACTTGAAGACGGACATTTTCAAAGGTATTATGTGGTATATCCTCGACGATGGAGGAATCGCTACGCCTATTGCTTTAGAGAAAGACCGTGTCAAGGAAATCCTCGAAATGAACCAGAATGGCAAGATGCCTGAAGACCTAAAGGAGTTCATGGTTTATGATGAGCCGAAGGAGCCTGAATCATTCACCAACGTGGTCGGTCAAGACAGCTTGACTCGTTTTGACGATAAGAAGCCAAGTCGAAACAAACGCAGAAAGAAGCGTCCACAAGGAAATAGTGGCCAAGGCAGTAACAAGCAAGGTGGACAGCAACCCAAGGCTAAAAACCAGCCGCGACAAAAAGCGAAAGGGCGTGGTAAAGGAGGAAACAAACCAAACGGCCAAGGAGCTAAACCAGCTGGCAGCCCGCAAAACAAAAAAAGAAATAACCGGCGTAAACCCGGCGGAGGGCCAAAACCACAGAATAAGAAACAGTAAGGCTTGAATAATTCCATGCGATATATTTTTCTAGTGGCGGTCATCTTCCTAATTGGATGCACAGACGAGAACTTAGTATTCGAACAAAATGTGGAGATTCCGAGCGAAGAATGGGCTGTGAATGACAAAGCCCAGCTGGATGTGTTGATTTCAGACACCATAAGCCAGCACAATTTCCTGATCAATGTTCGAAATACGGAAGCTTATCCCTATCGGAATCTGTACGTATTTGTGAAGACCACCTTCCCCAATGGAAAGACAGCTAAAGATACAGTGGGTCTGATCTTAGCCGATGCTACTGGGCGGTGGGTTGGAAGTGGAAGCGGATACCTGAGCAGTAGTTCACACCACACCAATTCTATCATGTACAGTTACAACAAACGGTTTCCAATGAGCGGAAATTATCAGTTCGAAATTGAGCAAGCCATGCGAACCGATACCTTGGTTGGTGTTCGCAGCATAGGGTTAAGAATTGAAAAAACGCGTTAACCGAACATAAAACCAATACCTAAACCAACATAATTCACGTTATTCAGCTAATCGCAAAACTCCTTTATGGAAGAGAATAAGAACAAAAAACGTCTTTCCCTTAGGGTTGTTATCCTGCTTTGGATTATAGGTTTATCGCCAATCTGGGGTATGGCTGGGATGCTTTATCTCGCATCGCAATCAGACCTGCCCGACACTGTGGCGCTCGCAAACCCAAAGACGAATCTCGCCACAGAGATCATCTCGGCTGATGGGCAAGTTTTGGGGCGGTACTTTCGTGAAAACAGAACCAACGTCAACTTTGATGAGCTGTCACCTTACCTCGTTGAGGGGCTTGTAGCCACTGAAGATGAGCGGTTTTATTCCCATGCCGGAATCGACTTGCGCGGTACGGCTCGTGCAGCGGTTTATCTCGGCTCCAAAGGTGGAGCGAGTACCATCACTCAGCAGCTGGCCAAAATGCTTTTCACCCAAAAGCCTGGTAATGGAATAGAGCGAATTTTCCAGAAATTTCAGGAGTGGATAATCTCCGTAGAGCTTGAGCGTCGTTACACCAAAGACGAAATCCTTACCCTCTACCTCAACAAATTTGACTGGATAAATCATGCCGTTGGGATCAAGTCGGCTGCGCGGGTATATTTCGACACCTATCCAGACTCGCTTAAAATTGAAGAAGCTGCCATGCTTGTAGGGATGGCTAAAAATCCAGCGCTTTACAACCCTTTGCGCCGACCAGAGCTCACAGAAGAGAGACGAAACGTGGTTCTAAGCCAAATGGTTAGAAACAAGTATTTGTCAAAAGCTGAGTACGATTCGCTCAAAACACTTCCGCTGGGAATTAACTATCAAACCGTTGACCATCAAGAAGGGTTGGCCCCTTACTTCCGCGAGGTGCTTCGAGCTGAGTTGACGAATCTGTTTGAAGAAAAAAACGATGACGGAACGCCGAAATACGCCAAGCCCGACGGCTCTGGCTACAACATTTACAGCGACGGTCTCAAAGTTTATGTTACCATCGATTCTCGCCTGCAGGAATACGCTGAAAAAGCGGTTCAATCACACTTGACAAACTTACAGGACGACTTCGTGAAGGATGTTGGTAAATACAAAAGGCCGCCATTCTCAAACGACTTGACGAAAGACCAAATACGGAACATTGAACTCGCTGCCATGAGGCGTACACAGCGCTACCGCATCATGACGGGACGCGAGTGTCCAAACTGCCACCGCAGAGTAAATATAGAGCCCGGATCGGGTGATTCTGGGCCCACGTACAATTGTATGTCGGAAGACTGCGAAGAAGTTTGGCATGCTACACCAAAGGATAGCGTTGAGTACGTTTTTCGAAATGAAAAATACCCCATGCGCCTATTCACTTGGAGAGGGGAAATCGACACACTCATGACACCCATGGATTCGATTTTGTACTACAAGAGCATGCTCCAGACAGGGCTCGTGAGCATAAACCCGAAAACAGGGTTTGTGAAAGCCTGGGTGGGTGGAAACAACTACAAGTACTTCCAATACGATCACGTACAGCAAGGTAAGCGCCAGGTTGGCTCTACGTTTAAGCCTTTTGTATACGCTACGGCTATCCGCGAAGGATATTCTCCTTGCTACGAAGTGCCTAAAGTTCCAACGACTTTCCACAAGGGTACATTCAACCTATTGGATGATTATACACCGCACGATCCAGACCGCGATTACGGATACATGGTGTCGCTCAAGTGGGGGCTCGCCAATTCGGTAAACACCGTTACCGCTTGGGTGATGAAGCAATTTGGCCCTGAAGCGATCATCAAGCTTGCCCGCGATCTCGGAATCAAAAGCGAAATCGAGCCGGTAGTTTCTCAATGCTTCGGTGTTGCCGACCTCTCGCTACTCGAAATCACTTCGGCTAACGCTACCTTCGCCAATATGGGTGTGCACATCGATCCGATCTACATTCTTCGCATTGAAGACAAGTACGGCCAGCCTATTTTTAATATGATGCCCGAAACCACTGAAGCCATGGATGAGAAGACGGCCTACACCATGCTCAGTCTAATGCAGGGAACAGTTGACGGTGTTTACAATGCGCACCAAGGCAAAACACTGGGTACAGCCGTAAGACTCAAAATGGACCTTCCTACCCGGGATTACGACGGGTTTGATCGAAGCATCAAAATCGCTGGTAAGACAGGAACGACTCAAAACCAGTCTGATGGTTGGTTTATCGGATTAACTCCCGATCTTGTAACGGGTGTTTGGGTTGGTGCCGAAGATCGAAGTGTCCACTTCAGAACCCTTTCGATGGGTATGGGTACCAATATGGCTTTGCCGATCTGGGGTTACTACATGAAGGATGTTTACGCGGACTCTACCTTACAGGTGAGCAAAGACGATTTTGAAAAGCCTGAAGGAATCTCAGTCGAGCTTGATTGCGATGCCTATGCCCGGCAAAAAAATATGTTTGGGTCTCCAGATGGAGACATCAATTGGTAAAACTTGAGAGAATGAATAAAGTTGTAAATAGCGCCGAAGAAGCCATCAAAGGCATAGAGTCAGGAATGACTCTAATGCTCGGTGGTTTTGGCCTATGTGGAATTCCAGAAAACTGCATCGAAGCCCTTACGAAGACCGATATCTCGGGGCTCACTTGCATTTCGAACAATGCCGGAGTCGATGATTTTGGGCTTGGCTTGCTCCTTCAAAAAAAGCAGATCAAGAAGATGATCTCTTCTTATGTTGGCGAAAACAAAGAGTTTGAGCGGCAGATGCTCAGCGGCGAATTGGATGTAGAGCTCATTCCACAAGGAACGCTTGCCGAGCGGTGCCGCGCCACTGGAGCCGGTATTCCAGCCTTTTTTACACCTGCTGGTTACGGTACCGAAGTTGCCGAAGGAAAAGAAACGAGAGAGTTTAACGGGAAAATGTACGTGATGGAGCATGCTTTCGATGCTCCATTTGCCATCGTAAAGGCATGGAAAGGCGATACTGAAGGAAATCTGATTTTCAAAGCTACGGCTCGCAACTTCAATCCACTCATGGCGATGGCTGGTAAGATCACCATCGCCGAAGTAGAAGAGCTCGTGCCGGCTGGTGAGCTCGACCCGAATGCGATCCACACACCGGGAATTTTCGTTCAGCGCATTTTCCAGGGAGAGAAGTTTGAAAAGCGGATTGAACAACGAACCACAAGACAGGCATAATCATGGCACTAGATAAAAACGGAATTGCGAAACGAATCGCTAAAGAACTGAAAGACGGTTACTATGTGAACCTGGGTATCGGGATACCAACGCTTGTTGCCAACCATGTGCCCGAGGGCATGACTGTGGAGTTTCAATCGGAGAATGGTGTCCTTGGAATGGGCCCATTTCCAGTAGAAGGAGAAGAAGATGCCGATCTGATCAACGCCGGAAAGCAAACCATCACCGTAAAAGACGGAGCTTCGTTTTTTGACTCGGCTATGAGCTTTGCAATGATTCGTGGACAACACGTGCAGCTTACTGTTTTGGGTGCGATGGAAGTTTCTGAGAATGGCGATATCGCCAATTGGAAAATCCCGGGAAAAATGGTGAAGGGAATGGGTGGAGCGATGGATTTAGTTGCTTCAGCCGAGAACATCATCGTTGCCATGACGCACACCAACAAAGCTGGAGAAAGCAAACTCTTAAAGTCTTGTTCTTTGCCGCTAACAGGCGTAGGCTGTGTCAAAAAGATTGTGACTGATCTGGCCGTTTTGGAAGTGTCTCCAGATGGTGGTTTTATCCTTCTGGAAGTTGCTCCAGGAGTAACCGTAGAAGAAGTGAAGTCGAAGACAGAAGGAAAGCTTATTGTTCCGGATAATGTTTCAGAAGTCGCCCTTTAATTAAACCTGTGGAATAGAGGCAATCAAAGTCTTTGTGTATTCCGTCTTCGGGTTTTTGTAGACTTCTTCACCAGAACCTAACTCCAATATCTTTCCCGATCGCATCACGGCGATGCGGTCAGACATGTACTTGACCACCGAGAGGTCGTGTGAGACAAAAATGTATGTGAGATCCAATTCGTCTTTCAGGTCGTTTAGCAAATTGAGTACCATAGCCTGTACCGACACGTCGAGCGCTGACACCGACTCATCGCAAACGATAAACTCCGGCCGTAGCACCAAGGCTCTTGCTATACAGATACGCTGCCTTTGCCCTCCCGAAAATTGATGTGGGTATTTGCTAAGGGATTCTTGCGGGAGACCGACTTTATCGAGTGTGTCGCTAATCAACTGCTTTCGCTCAGATCTATTCGAACCAACACCGTGCACGACCATGGGTTCGGTCAGCGTTTGCTCTACCGTAAAACGTGGGTTTAATGAAGCATATGGATCCTGGAAAATCAACTGCATGGACCTTCGCAGGGGTTTTATCCGTCGTTCATCGAGTTGGGCAATATCCTGCCCTTTGAAGAGAATTTGGCCGCTCTGTGGGTCTAGTAGCCGAACTAAGGTCTTGCCCAGCGTCGACTTACCACACCCCGACTCTCCAACAAGCCCGAGGGTCTCTCCCTTGAAAACTTCCAAGCTCACGTCATCAACAGCCTTGAGATAACTCTTCGGCTTGCCGAGCCAGTTTCGCTCCTTTGGGTACCAAACGTTTAGGTTTTGGATCGACATAAGGACTTCTCGGCTCGCTTCTTCAAAATGTCTTTCGGAATCTTGCTTCGGCTCCGTTTGATTCAAAAAGTCGGCGACAACCGGAAGGCGCTTCGGATTCTTATCCAAACGGGGTCTGCATTCGATCAGGGCTTTGGTGTATGGCTCTGATGGGTTGTGAAAAATCTGGTCCGTTGGTCCCGATTCAAGCACTTTTCCTCGATACATCACCATCACGCGGCTAGCAATATCGGCTACCACGCCCAAGTCGTGGGTGATGAAAATCAAAGCCGTATTGTTTTTCTGGCAAAGGTTTTTAAGAATCTCCAGGACTTGCTTTTGAACGGTAACGTCCAATGCCGTGGTCGGCTCATCTGCAATAATCACTTTTGGGTCGCAGCTCAGTGCCATAGCGATCATGACCCGCTGCTTCTGCCCGCCAGATATTTGGTGTGGGTAGGAGTCGTAAATCTCTTCGGGTCTTGGGAGAAGGACGTCTTCAAACAGTTCGATGACGCGCTTCTTAGCTTCGCTCCCACTCAGCTCTGTATGGTTCTCTATGGCTTCTTGCACCTGTCGGCCGCAGGTATGCGATGGATTTAAAGAAGTCATTGGTTCTTGAAAAACCATAGCCACCGCCTTACCGCGCAGCTTTTGCTGATCTTCTTCGTTGGTCTCGGTCAACTCAAGGCTCTCTTCGCCCGTGTTCAACTCTATATTTCCAGACCGGATGATCGCTTGCTTAGGCAAGAGCCCCATGACAGCGAGAGAAGTCAAACTCTTACCCGACCCCGACTCTCCGACAATGCCAAGGGCTTCTCCTTCCGAAAGATCAAACGTTATACCCTCAACAGCCGGTGGGCCATCATCACTGAAGGCAAGGGTTAAGTTTTTTACGGAAAGAATCGGTTTAGAATCGGTCATCAAGTGGCTCCAAAAAGTTTAAGCTGAGAAAAGGCTTGTCATCCTGATCTAACTCAAGACCCAAAGATATTTCTATTACGCTATTTGAGCCACTTATGGTCGTCCATCTTTTTGTGCTTCCCAGGCTATCGTATTCACCAAAAGCCGAAGTGAAGCACCTGTCTAAATCCTTGAGTTGATCGCTCGGCCACTTGGTTTGGACTCGGTATAGGTCTAGTTGGATTTCAAATAAGCCAAAGGAGTCGAAGGAGTAAAATACGTTGGCATTTACTGTATCGTCGATTACGAACCCTGCTTGGTAGAACAAGAGGGAATCGCTCTCAGCCACTAGCGTGCCAGATTCCACCGCTTTCAGCTCTTCCTGAGTCATGCCCATTTTGGCGCCCCTGATTAAGCCATTAGCTTCCGGTACTACAATTGCTCGGCAAACATCAACTTCTTGTTTGGGCTGGGGGCTGCACGCCGTAAACAAAAGTGCTACGCTAAACCACTTCAATATTCCCTTCATCAACAAGCGGTATATTTTTGAATTTGTGCATGAGTTGCGCCACGGTAATAGTGTCCTTTTCGCAATAAACGCGTATTCGCTCCAAATCTTTTTCTTCCCAGTATACTCTTCCAACATCCGCACCAGAGATGTCATCTTTGGGTGTGGGAATCCCAAAAATATTGGCCAATAAATTGAGAGAAGTGAAGTGCTTGTAGTCACCAAATTTCCAGAGCTCCATAGTGTCCAAAAACTGGACTTCCCAAGGTTTTTTGCCCGGTATATTGATTTTTTCAGGAAGCTCTAAACCGTTGATCAACATGCGCCTTGCCAAAAAGGGTACATCAAACTCCTTGACATTGTGTCCGCAGAGATACTTTTCATTTCCCGCAAAGTGGTTGTCGAGCATGACTCCAAAATCCTTCAAAAGTTTCGCTTCATCATCTCCGTAAAATGACTTCACGCGAATGCAGCTTACTCCATCTCTCGGAAAGACAAAGGCCGTAGAAATGCAAACTACTTTCCCAAACTCAGCGTAAATTCCAGCTCTGTCGTACACTTCTTCAGCAGTCTTCTCTTCACGCTCTTGAATAAATCGCGTTTTCAAAGACCACAGCTCTTTTACATCATCTTTAAGCTCGCTAAAATCAAACACTGCTGGCACAGTCTCGATATCGAGGTAGAGAATATTATATGGGCTGATATGGGCTAGCATCGTCGTACCAATATACGGATAAATAAAGTGCTTAAACCATGGAGAGATGGTATCTTTGCGCTATGGATTTCGAATTCGAAACGAAGTGGAAAAGCTTGACGGAAAAGCTATCTGAAAACTTTGGAGAAGTGCCCGATTTGGAAACGATCTTGTTCTTAATCGGAGTACAAGAGTTGGGGCAAGGAAAGCGCCGGTTCAAGAAAGATGAAAAGCTCGACTTAATGCACATCGGCATATGCTCAGTCTTAACTCCGTATGGATATTATGAGTTTTCGCATTTTGACGATGACCGATGGCCACACTTCAAAAATATTAAGAAGCTTCCTTTCTTGAGCGATCAAGAACAAAAAGAGCTGATGCGAAGAGCTGTCGTTGATTATTTCGAAGAAGCTTGGGCTTAATCGGATGAGCCTAGAACGAAGGTTTTAGAGTTCGTTTTCTCTTCTTCGATTTTAAAAGTCCCCTCCAAATAAGACGTACTATCCGGAAACTCTTTGGTGATTTCCACATTCAAAACGGCGAAACCACTTTGACCCGGCACATATAGATCTGTAAAATCAAACTCAGCGATTCCATTGCTCAACGTGTATTGCGTCTCATCAATTCGGATATCCCCTACTTGCGACTGGTCAACTGTACCTTGTCCAAACAAGCGAACTTCTGCTCCAGCGACTGCAACACCTGCTAGGGTTACCACACGCACTTGCGCAATAGTGTCTTCTTCTTTTTCACAACCTGAGTTTGTGAAAGCAATAAGACAAATCGTAAATAAAACAGCTAAGCGATTTTTCATTGTAATCGGTTTCTTAATTTCGCATTTCGGCGAGAATTCAAATTTATGAAAATATTTAAGAGCGCACTTTCTAAACAATCAGCCATTATTGTACTGGTTTTAGGGGTTTTGAGTTTCGGAGCATTGTCTTTCGTGCACAGTGAAGACGAGAAAAAGGTAGATATGGTTGTTTTATCAACGAAGTTTGGTGACATGACTTTGATGCTTTACGATGATACCCCTATTCACAAACAAAACTTCCTAAAGCTCGTCAATGAAGGGTTTTACGATGAGCTCTTGTTCCACAGAGTCATTTCTGGCTTCATGGTTCAAGGTGGTGACCCAAAATCGAAGGGCGCAAAGCCCAATGCCATGCTCGGTCGTGGAGGGCCCGGCTACACGATTCCAGCTGAAATTTACCCAAACCACATTCACAAAAAGGGGGCGCTTTCAGCTGCTCGACAAGGCGATGCCGTGAATCCGCAGCGCGAATCATCGGGGTCACAGTTCTATATTGTGCAAGGGAATCCAGTTCCAGAGCAAAATCTCGCCAACATCGAATCCAGCCGCAAGAAGTCTGAGCCTGGATTCAACGGATATACTGATGAGCAGAAAGAAATTTACGAAACCATTGGTGGCACACCCCATTTGGATGGTTCTTACACGGTGTTTGGTGAAGTAATCAGCGGACTGGATATAATTGATTCTATTGCTGCTCAAAAAACCAATAGAAGTAATAGACCATTAGAAGATATTGAAATGACCATGAAAGTGGTTAAAATGAAAATGCCATGAGTCAAGAAGAATTGCTCAAAGAGATAGAAGCCTTCTCGGCTTCAAGTGCAGAAGAGCTCGAGGCCTTTAGGCTGAAGTTTTTGGGGAAGAAGGGGTTAATCAAAGATCTTTCGGCGACCATAAAAGATGTTGAACCAAGCGAACGCAAGGCTTTTGGCCAACGTTTAAATCAGCTGAAAACAGCTGTTCAGGAAAAGATTGATGTGTTGAAAGATGCTATGTCATCGAATGAGCAGGCAGGCGGCCCAGGTGTTGACCCTACGCGGCCATCCGGAGAAGAAGAGCTTGGAAGTGAGCATCCTGTCTCGATGGTGAGAAGGGAGATTGAAGCCATCTTCCAACGCATCGGTTTTAGCATTGCTGAAGGTCCAGAGATCGAAGACGACTGGCACAACTTCTCCGCGCTTAACTTTCCGGAAGAGCACCCCGCTCGCGATATGCAGGACACATTCTTTATCGAGAAAAATCCAGATATGGCGCTTCGAACGCATACATCTTCCGTGCAAGTTCGGGTCATGGAATCTCAGAAGCCACCGATTCGAATTATCGCTCCAGGTCGAGTATATCGAAATGAGGCCATTTCATCTAGATCGCACTGCATTTTTCATCAAGTAGAAGGACTATACATCGATAAGGGCGTGAGCTTCGCCGACATGAAGCAAACCATTGAATATTTTGCGAAGGCATTTTTTGGCAAAACGAAGATTCGACTTCGCCCATCCTACTTCCCGTTTACAGAGCCTAGCGCTGAAGTAGATGTGTACTGGGGCTTAGAAAACGAGACTGATTACCGCATCACAAAGGGTACTGGATGGCTTGAGATTATGGGTTGTGGAATGGTTGACCCAAATGTTTTAAAAGCCAGCGGTATCGATCCTGATGTCTATTCTGGATTTGCCTTTGGGATGGGTATAGAGCGCATTGCCATGAACCGATTTGGCATCGGTGACATTCGCATGCTGTTCGAAAATGATATTCGCTTTTTGAAGCAAATGAAAGGCGCCTGGTAGGCGCCTTTTTTATTGTTAATTCTGCTTGACTCCGCAAAGGTCACGTTATTTACGACCTTTCTTGTCTCGCCCCTTCAGGGCTTTCTTAAAGTTCACTTGAATAGGGTATTCACGTAAATACCACGATACCCTTCTCAAATCGTTAATCGGTGTTCCTCGTTCTGAAATCAATTGCTAAACCTTCGCTAGCTTCAGCATATTGGTCATCCCCGCTTCGTTGATTGGCATACTAGCAAGGTGAATCACCATATCGCCTTTCTTCACATATTCGCCCTTTTTGAGAATGTACTTGATGTCGTCAATGGTGTGATCTGTACTCACCATTTTGTCGTAGAAAAACACCCTCACACCCCAAACAAGGCTCATTTGGGTCAGGATCCGCTTATTTCCAGTAAAGACGAAAATCTCAGCTTCTGGGCGTTGGCTCGAAATTTTAAAGCCCGTGTAGCCCGAGAAAGTCATGGTAACTATAGCGCGTGCTTTTACTCGCTTGGAAAGACGCGTGGCGTTGTAACAAATCGAATCGGTAATGAAACGATCTTCTTTTCCCTCATCTGGAGCTTCTTCGTGGTGATAGATTTGATCTGACGACTCTATTTCCTGAACGATTTTCGACATGGTCTCAATCACTTTCACGGGGTATTTACCCACAGATGTCTCAGCGCTCAGCATGACTGCATCAGCTCCATCCAAAACGGCATTAGCCACGTCATTTACCTCCGCACGAGAAGGGGTGATGCTCTCAATCATGCTCTCCATCATCTGGGTAGCGACAATAATCGGCTTCCCATTCTTGATCCCTTTCTTAATCATCATCTTCTGCGCGAGCGGAACATTTTGAAGGGGTATTTCTACACCCAGGTCACCACGTGCTACCATCAGTGCATCGGTTTCCTTTACGATGTCGTCAATGTCTTGAATGGCCTCCGGCTTCTCTATTTTAGCCACGACACGAGCGTGCTTTTCCTTTGTCTTGATGATGTGTTTCAACTCGATGATATCGCGCGCAGAACGCACAAAAGAAAGTCCGATCCAGTCGACATCTTTATCGAGTACAAAGTTTAAGTCCTCCTTGTCCTTCTTAGTAAGGCATGGCAAAGAAATCTTGGTGTTGGGCAAGTTTACACCCTTGCGACTCTTCAAGATCCCGCCATTGATAATCTTGGCGTGCACCGTCGATTTTTTGTCGCTCTTTACCGTTTCGAGTACGAGCTTCCCATCGTCAAGCAAGATTCGCTCACCAACTTTTACATCTTCGGCAAACTGTGGGTAAGTGATGTATAGCTTGCCATCGCCAGCATTTTTCTCATTGGTTGTAAAAACAACCTCTTCGCCTTCAACGAGCTCCATTGCATCACCAGGAATCTCACCAACTCTCAGCTTTGGACCCTGAAGGTCTGCGAGAATAGCTGTAAATGTACCGAGCTCTGCGTCGGCCTGGCGAATATTTTCAATCGATTTTGCATGGTCTTCATGCGTTCCATGAGAAAAATTGATTCGGCATACGTCAAGACCTGCCTGAATCATCGCTTTTATCGTTTCGGTGTCGCTTGAGGCTGGCCCCAGTGTAGCAACTACTTTTGTTCTTTTTTTCATTATCCTAAAAACAATAAATTCTGTTTCTGTTTCAATTGGTTTACGTCAATTTTGAAGACCATAAGCATACTTCTGATCTCTTTAATCTTCTCGATCAATACCTTCTCATCAGTCGCTCCCACCCTATCAAGAGCTAATATAAAATCGGCTTGGGATACTTCAGGCAAGAATAGGCTTCCGCCCTTCTTATTCTCTATCAAGAAATACCCGAGCTGAAGCTCTTCATCTTGGAATGAGAAACAATTGTGGAGCAATTTTTCCTTCTTCTTAGAAACGACAGTCAGGCCATCATCTTTTCTCAAATCAATGCCTAGAGCCCTGTTCATGCTCCAACACAGCCTGTAGTCTGGGGCTGTGGTATTCATTCCAAAGACTTCGTAAGGGTAGTCTTCGACTATATCTAATGTAAATTTAGCCACAGAAAAAAGATCGAAGGGCTAAAGCTATGAAAAACTAGTCTTGTACGACGTTAAGCTTTTGCAAAGCCTTCTTTGCCGCCTTCTGTTCAGCCTTTTTCTTGGAAGTTCCTGTGCCCTCTCCCACTTTTTCTTTGGCTAAGTAGGCCTCGGCCTTAAAAAGCTTCTTCTCGCCCGAATGATCGTGCTGATGCGTTCTGAAGTAGATGTCAGACTTTCGCTTATGCGCTTCTTCGTAGAGTCTACTTTTAAAATCTGCTTCTTGATACTCAACCTTCTCCAAGTTCGCAAACCGCTCTAGAAGCCTGAGTATAAACTTGTTGGTTTTAGCAAAGCCCAGATCCAAATACATGGCTCCAAATATGGCTTCAAGCGCATTTCCGGCAATGGAGTTTCTAGAGTGTGTCGCTTGCAAGTCGGTTTCCAATAGCCTGTCGATTCCCATCTCACTAGCCATGGTGTTGAGATTAGTCCGGCTTACGATCCTACTTTTTATTTTCGTCATTTCACCTTCTTCGGCTGAAGGATACTTGGTGAAAAGATAATCGGCTACGGCAGCATCGAGAATTGCGTCTCCCAAAAACTCAAGGCGTTCATTGCTGACTTCAGGCTTGTTGTAGATGTTTCGGGCTGCGGATTTATGCCGCAGCGCTACCACATAATGGTCTATCCGGTTGAATGGGATCTTTAAATCCTTTCTGAGCAGGCTTGCCACTTCTTTAGAACGGTCATCCTTATGAGCTCTTAAGAATTTAAACACCTTCTTTGCTCGTCTCTAGCCCTGAAATTTCTTGAAAATAGTGGAGGTATTGTGACCTCCAAACCCGAAGGTATTACTCAAAGCCACGTTTACTTCGCGCTCTTGTGCCGTGTTAAACGTCAAATTGAGCTTGCTGTCAATTTCTGGATCTGCTTCTTCGAAGTTAATGGTAGGTGGAACGATATTATTCATAATCGAATAAATGCAAGCAATTGCTTCAATCGCTCCAGCGGCCCCAAGAAGGTGTCCAGTCATCGATTTCGTAGATGAGATATTCAGCTTATAGGCTTCTTCTCCAAAGAATTCTTTGATCGCTTTTGTTTCAGCGATATCACCCAGGGGAGTAGACGTACCGTGTACATTGATATAGTCAATCTCATCGGTATTCATATGAGCATCGCTCAATGCCATTTTCATAACATTGAGTGCTCCAAGTCCTTCTGGATGCGGTGCAGTGATATGGTGAGCATCTGCTGACATTCCACCACCTGCAATTTCGGCGTAGATTTTAGCGCCCCTAGCCTTGGCGTGTTCGAGCTCTTCAACCACGAGTGCTCCGGCGCCTTCTCCCATTACGAAACCATCTCGCCCTCTATCAAATGGACGCGACGCCGTAGATGGCGAGTCATTTCGCTTTGACAAGGCGTGAAGGGCGTTAAACCCTCCCATACCAGCTTCGTAAATGGTGGCTTCAGAACCTCCACAGATAAATGCGTCGGCCTTACCCAAACGAATCAGGTTGTAGGCGTCAATTATCGCGTTGGTAGAAGATGCGCAGGCCGCAACAGTGGTATAGTTTGGCCCGCGCAAATTGTATTTAATCGAAATTAGACCAGATGCAATATCGGCAATCATCTTCGGGATGAAGAACGGGTTGAAACGCGGTGTTCCGTCCCCTTTCACGAAGTTTTCTACCTCGTCTTGAAAGGTCTTAAGTCCACCAATTCCAGAACCCCAAATTACTCCGATACGATCAACATCCGCTTTTTCGAAATCAAGACCTGAGTCTATCGCAGCTTCTTCTGCCACAATCATGGCATACTGCGCATAGGGATCCATCTTTCGCGCCTCTTTCCGATCGATTTTTTCGTTGATATCCAAGTTCTTTACCTCACAGGCAAATTGTGTCTTGAATTTCGACGCATCAAACCTTGTAATAGGAGCTGCTCCGCTGACACCACGAACCAGACCGTCCCAGTATTCTGGGGCAGTATTGCCTATAGGTGTAAGCGCACCGAGGCCTGTTACGACTACTCGTTTAAGCTCCATACGGTATTACTTAGTGTTTGACTCGATATATTCTACTGCCTGACCAACAGTACCAATCTTCTCAGCTTGGTCGTCTGGTATAGCAATGTTAAATTCTTTTTCGAATTCCATGATTAGCTCTACAGTGTCCAAAGAGTCTGCTCCAAGGTCGTTAGTAAAGCTCGCTTCCATGTTTACTTCTGATTCATCAACGCCTAGTTTGTCTACGATGATCTTCGTTACTTTTGACTTAATGTCTGACATAACAGTACAGTTTTGTATTAATTTTCGGTCTGCAAATAAATGAATAATACCCTTATTATACAAATAGCTAGAAATATTCTGAAAGCACGCTCTCTAAAGGCTTTCTAGCAATATTTGGCACCTTGGTTTCCGGGTGGGGATAACCCACAGGAATAAGTAGATAAGGTCTTTCATTTTCTGGTCTATCTAAAATTTCACCCAAAAACTTCATTGGGCTAGGTGTATGCGTTAGGGTTGCTAAGCCCGCATGGTGTAAAGCACTGAGCAAGAACCCGACAGCTATACCTACTGATTCATTCACGTAATAATTCTGTCTTTTTTCACCATCCACTACTTCGTAAGGCTTCTTGAAAACGACGATCAAAAAAGGTGCTTCTTCGAGAAATGGTTTGATGTGATTTGTGCCAAAAGGTTTTAAATCGTCGAGCCATTGGCTATTCATACGGCCGTTGTAACTCTGATATTCCTCCTCTTCGGCGAGCTCTCTAATTTTCGATTTTAATTCCTTGTTGGAAATTAAGCAAAAAGTCCATGGCTGTTTATGTGCCCCTGATGGTGCCGATGAAGCGGCCCTGATAGCACGTACTATAGCCTCTCGGGGCACGGGTTCTGAACTAAACTCACGCACACTTCTACGCGTTTGCATCCTTTTGTCAAACTCAGATGAGTTCGAAATCATTTCTCCATGACTCAGCCTCTGTGGTGTGTATGGAATAAATGACTCTTCAGATGTGGATTGTCTAGGTTCAGAAGGAAAAGAGTCCATACCTTCGTAGGTCTATTTAAGTGATTTAAATGTACAAGATAGCCATTTTAGCATCAGGGTCAGGTTCTAATGCTCGCAAAATTATAGAGCACTTCGCCAATTCGAGTGTCGGCCAGGTGTCATTAGTCATCACCAATCGCAAAAGCGCTGGTGTACTGGATCATGCAGCCGATTTTAGCATCCCAACAAAATACTTTTTCAAGGATGTTTGGTCCCAAAACCCGGAAGAAATTCTCGAAACACTGCGGGAGTACCAAATCGACTTCATCGTTCTCGCTGGCTTCTTGCTCAAGCTTCCTGAATTGTTGGTAGATCACTACCCAAATCGGGTGGTGAACATCCACCCAGCACTTTTACCAAAATACGGAGGGAAGGGAATGTACGGCCACCACGTACACGAAGCCGTAAAAGCGGCGGGAGAAAGCGAATCGGGAATGACCATTCATTTCGTAAATCACCACTACGACGAAGGGGGGATTATTTTTCAAGCCAAGGTATCAATAAGCCCTGAAGACTCTGCCGAAGCTATCCAAAAGAAGGTTTTAGCACTAGAGCACACCCACTATCCTGCGGTAATTGAAGAAACTTTAGCTAAACTGGGCGAATGAAAGTGGTAATTTATACCGACGGAGCTTCACGCGGAAATCCCGGCCCAGGAGGATATGGCGTGGTTCTCCTATCTGAAAAGGGCCATTACAAGGAGATTTCAGAAGGATTTAGAAAAACGACGAACAATCGAATGGAGTTGCTATCCGTAATTGTCGGCTTGGAGTCGATAAAAAAAGAAGGAACCGAAGTCACCATTTTTAGCGATAGCAAATACGTGGTAGATGCCGTCGAAAAAGGTTGGGTATTTGGCTGGGAAAAAAAGGGGTTCTCCAAGAAGAAGAACCCCGATTTATGGAAGCGCTTCCTGCGAGTCTACAGGAAGCACAAAGTCAAACTAGATTGGGTAAAGGGTCACGCTGGCAACAAGTACAACGAGAAATGTGATGAGCTAGCGGTAAAAGCCGCTCTTCAATCAAACCTTCCCCCCGATCGTGGCTACGAAAGCTCGGAAACCAAGTTATTCGACAAGTAAGATATCGAAATCTACTAGGTCTACGAAAAGTTGAATGCGGTGATCGATTTCATCTTCGGTTAGATCCATCAATCTTTCTGTACCAAATTTCTCAACCGTAAAGCTCGCCATTGCCGATCCGAGGATCACGGCGCGTTTCATATTCTCAAAAGAAATGTCGCGTGTCTTGGCTAAGTAACCGATAAATCCACCAGCGAAGGTGTCTCCAGCTCCTGTTGGGTCCATCACGTCTTCCATTGGCAAGGCTGGAGCGTAAAACATTTGCTCATCATCTATAAGCAAGGCACCGTTCTCTCCCTTCTTTATCACCAAAAATTTGGGTCCCATTTCAAGAATCTTTCTGGCCCCTTTTACTAGGCTATACTCTCCGCTTAGTTGTCGTGCTTCTTCATCGTTGATTGTCAAGACATCAACCTTCTTCAATACTTTTTTTAAGTCTTCAAGAGCGATGTCCATCCAGAAATTCATGGTGTCGAGAACCACGAGCTTTGGTCTCTTTTCAAGTTGCTCGATTACTTCCAGCTGTACCTGCGGAGCAAGGTTCCCAAGCATCAAAAACTCACAATTCTGGTAAGATGCCGGAAGTTTTGGCTCGAATGTCTCAAGCACGTTCAGCTGAGTTTCAAGCGTATCGCGCGAGTTCATGTCGAAGTGATACTTCCCTTCCCAGAAGAAAGATTTTTCGTCTTCTTTTATTTGAAGGCCTTCCAAGTTGATCCCCTTCTCCTCCATGGTTCTGAGAAATTCTTTTGGAAAATCACCCCCAACTACTGAGACGAGATTGACATCTTTTGTAAAGTATGAAGCTGCTAGACTGATGTAAGTTGTGGCTCCTCCCACTATTTTGTCAGAAGCTCCAAAAGGAGTGCTAATTTTGTCAAAGGCTACGGTGCCAACTGTAATAAGGCTCATTATCTATTTTTTTTGCCAAAGATATTGGTTAAAGCCAAATTTTGCAGTAATATTGCAGCCCAAAATTTGACAAACGGGTCAAATCCAAAGTAAATTTCTTGATTACGGAATACAAGTTCATCGGAACTTTAAGATATATATTCCTCCTTAGCTCAGCTGGTTAGAGCATCTGACTGTTAATCAGAGGGTCCTTGGTTCGAGCCCAATAGGGGGAGCAATAAAAGGGAACGCGTTTGGTGTTCCCTTTTTTGTTTTTTGAACACGGCGTTTTCATATTGACTATTAATCAGACCTGGTGAACATAACGGGATGGTTAGAGCATCTGACTGTTAATCAGTCCCGATGGATATATCGGGATGGTTCGAGCCCAAGAGGGGGAGCAATAAAAGGGAATGCGTTTTGCGTTCCCTTTTTTGTTTTTAGAACACGGCGTTCTGTGTTCTCTTTTGTTTTGGAATACTGCGTTTACATATTGAAGTCTGAAGCTGCCGAGCGTTTTTACATCGGATATTGATGCCCGGCTCTATTTTCACAACCAAGGTGAAGCAAACAAGTACACACGCCGGTTCAGGCCATGGAGTCTCTTTCATCTAATCCATTGTGAATCACGGGAACAGGCTAGAAAAATAGAAGCTCATATAAAGCGGATGAAGTCCCAAAAGTATCTCATCAATCTAAAGATGTATCCCGAGGTAGCAGAGCGATTGAAACTAAAGTTCCCTAGTTAGAGCACCTGACTGTTAATCAGTCCCGATAACTATCGGGATGGTTCGAACCCAAGAGGGGGAGCAATAAAAGGGAACGCGTTTTGTGTTCTATTTTTTTAGGCCAATTACACCTCATCAATCATCCTGCATTTAATCTATATTTGTCTCGAAACGATTTACAAAATATCTGACCATGGATTCAAAAACAATCCTCGTACCAACTGATTTCACCAAAGTAGGGCAAACAGCTCTAAATCACGCCATTAAAGTGGCAAAAGAAATTGATGCGCGCGTAAACCTGCTTCATATCGTTCCGAAGTCTGATCACCTGGAAGAAGCTAAAGTGAAGCTTAGATTGGCCAAAGAAATGGCAATGGATGATTACGGTTTTGACATTGATGTGACTGCTCGTGTTGGGACAATATTTGAAGATATCGGAGATTTTGCTGAAGAAATGGATGCCGTCCTTGTTATTATGGGAACTCACGGTTTAAGAGGACTTCAGTTTATCACTGGTGGCCGCGCACTCCGTATTGTTACGAGTACAACAGTTCCTTTTATAATCGTTCAGGAAAAAGAAATTGGAGAGAATGGGTACGACGATATCGTTGTTCCGCTCGATCTTCACAAAGAGACGAAGCAAAAACTATCTCTGGTAGCCGATATGGCCAAGTATTTCAATTCGCGTGTACACCTAATCGTACCAGGCGAAACAGATGAGTTCTTGCACAATCAGGTGATGCGAAACCTGAAGTACGCCGAGTCATTCTTCGATGAAGAAAACATCAAACACACATCTAAAATCAGCGAAGAAAAAAGCGATGAATTTGATGAAGCTATTACAAAATACGCTGCTGAGATCGATGCTGATTTGATTTCAATCATGAACCTTAAAGAGTCGAGTTTGGCTAATTTGATCGGTGGAAACTACGTTCAGAATATCATCACAAACAAGGCACATATTCCGGCAATGCTACTAAACCCAAAGAGCACTGGATCGGTTAGTGTTTTTGGAGCCTACACTGGTATCGGGTAAGAAATCAGACTATGTGTGTCGCACACCAATGATGAGCATATCGTCGATTTGCTCTTGCACTTGTGCTCCACCAAGTCGCCACAAGTCCATTCTTGAAGCCAATTCGGTGTTCTGGTCTTCTACCGGAAGAGTAGAAATAGCTGTGAGCATTTCTCTAAATGGCTTATAAAGGAATTTTTTGCCCTTTTCACCACCAAATTGATCGACGTAGCCGTCTGAGAAAATGTACAGCATATCGCCTTTTTCGAGAGCGATGGTTTGAGTAGAAAAGCCCGTCACTAATTTGTCAGGAGAGCCAATAGATATTTTGTCTGCTCGATAGATCGAAAGCTCCCCATTCCTAACGATGTATAATGGGTTAAACGCCCCAGAATAGGCTACTGTAGCATTTGAACGATCATATACACAGAGGGC
Source organism: Bacteroidia bacterium (assembly GCA_030427905.1). Classification (GTDB taxonomy): domain Bacteria; phylum Bacteroidota; class Bacteroidia; order Flavobacteriales_D; family Cryomorphaceae; genus CBDDKU01. The sequence continues at coordinate 442,780 of JAUICL010000001.1, read as the reverse complement.
CACATCCATCCCATCTTTTATGGTGTCAGTATTGTCGGATGTAGAACGGCTAAATGCATTGGCCGCGTGAAAACGAAGTGAATTGAGCACCTTGCCCGGATCCAAATCTTGATTCTCTGCAATTGCACGATTGAGTGCATTGTGTCCTACCAAACTCATGAATGCTCCTGGTACACCATGACCTGTGCAGTCTACAGCGGCAAACACAACCTTCTGACCTATTTCCTGAACGAAGTAAAAGTCGCCGGAAACGATGTCCTTTGGCTTAAAGAAAATGAAGCTCTCGGGCAAAGCTTGCTTTACAATGCTTTCTACCGGAAGAATATTGTCTTGAAGTCTCTTTGCATAGTGAATACTAGCGGTAATGTTCTCTAAAAGCTCTTTGTGCTCTTTGTTCTGACGCTCTACCTTGTTCTTTTCCTTCTCCAGTTCTCTCGTTCGCTCTTCAACTTTGCGCTCGAGTTCTTGCTCGTTTCGCTTTAGCTCCTCTTCGTTCTTCTTCAGGCCATCTCTCATGACTAGGAGGGCATTGCCCAACACATCGTCTTTTGAAAGGGGCTCGTAATGGGTTTCAAAATTCCCCTTTCCAACCTGATTGGCAAATTCCGTTGTGCGCTTTAGTCCGTCTACTAAATTAGACATGGCTACAGACATTTGACCGATCTCGTCCTTGGTATGAACCATCGTCTCTGATGGAATTTTTCCCTTACCGAGTTCAATCAGCATATGCCTTAGCTTAAATACGGGCGAAGTAATACTCTTTACCGTAAAGGTTGCGATGATCACACCAAATATGAGCAAGAGAACACCCATGTTTTTCAAAAGACGCTCAAGGGTATTGAACGATGAAATCATGGTTACACTATCGCGAGTGGTATTGGATTGTTGTTCTAAAATCAATGCGTCTAGCGCATTCAATACCGTGTTTGCTTGCTGATAAATATATCCGTCGTCTTCCGCGTACTCGATCATGCTAAAACGAACCATGGGGTTGTCATAGCTCTGCATATCACGCAGCTGCGACTGAACTTCGGAGTACATCGCTAGCAGCTTGTCGAGCTCTCCGTAGATCTTTTCCTTTTGAAGGATTTCGCTTTCCTCCCAATTGACACTCAATGAATCAATGCTGTACTTAATTCCAGGCATATCTTCATTTATGAGCTTCACCAAGGTCATTTTTTCCTTGGTATCTTCTCTAGATGGTACAAAAGCCCAGTTGTTGATTAAGGTTCGCGACCGGAGGACACTGCTTTTTAATTGATCCAGATAGGCAACGCTCGGGTTGTATACCTTATTGATCTTGTCATTGATTGTTCGGCCTGTTTTGAGCGTGTCGTAGGTCAATACGAAGATCACCAAGGTCGCCAACAAAACCAGGGCAAAACCCGATCCAATTTTCCGACCTATGGTTAATCTAAATCCCATGCGCAATTTGCCTAGAAGTTGATACGCTTATAGCTTTCCTTGTTGTTCGCGAAGCTCTTTCTCTTGATCGCCATAGAACTGGCTTTCTTTCTCTTTATTCAAGTTGAAATAGATAATTCTGAGTCCCTTTACAACTTCAATTTTTGTAGAATCAATCTCATATGCTCGGAGCATAAATGGAAGGGCAAGCTCTATACTTCGAGTTCCCTCGTGCATGATCTCATACATGTCTATGATGCCTTCCGTTTCAGGAAGCTTCTCAAGGGTATAGGCTCCATGATTGTAGTGTGAAACACCAAGGGAGTAGTTTGCTTCAAAACTTTCTGCATCAATCTCAAGCACGGTTTTCAGGTACTCATTTGATTTATCCCAATGCTCACTATTCGCTATCCTATCACGCTCATAGATTTTTCTATGTCCTGTACACATAGCCAGGTTAAACTTTACATCATTTTCCTTTAGCGATGTATCAGGAGCCAAAAATACAATTGTCTCTTTGTAAGTCAAATAATACTCATTGGCATCTTCGATCGTATTGGGGTCTTGCTTGAGAATTATATCAGATGCATTATTAAAATATGTGACTGCTAGAAACTTAAGTGCCTTTGTGTTTTGAACGTTATACTTTCCTCCCTCATCATACACCACCGATTTCTTGAAAGATTTAAGCGCCTCTTCTCTTGCCTTGCTATTCAGGTTCTCTTGTCCACCATCTAGCTTAATGTAAATGTTCTTATAGATAAACCCACGTATATGCCAGGCCGTATTGTCAGTGCTCCCTTTCTTTGTGCTCACGTACTCGTCTATAAGAGTAGCGGCAGCCGTTAAGCTGTCTTTCTTATACAGCAAGTAGGCTTGCTCCACAAGCTCCGATCCCTGACCTACTACTACCGATGGTATAGCGATCACAAAAATCCATATGTATATCAGTTTTTTCATGAGGCTATTTTATCCGAATGGCTAGACTTTTTAACGTCGAACTAATAAACAGCTGTCTATCTGTTGCGTTATTCTCACTGAGTTCAAAATCAAAATCGGGTCCATCTACCACAAAATTGATAGCTGCACCCTTATCTAATGCACCTATTTGATCTGCAACGATCAATGTAGGCGTTCCCTCCAGTGATTTGGCTATGTCTGGAAGAATGTCGAAGCAGTCGCGGCCCACGTATAGCACGTGGCATTGACTGATTTTGGTTGTTTTAGAAAGTTTTCTTATTTCGATCTGCTGGCTCCCTACTTGCTTTGAGCTATAGCCTTTTACCAGCTCTTCGTGTACGCTCGAACTTCCCATGATGGAAATCACAAAGTTGCCGGATTTATACTCCGATGGCCAATCTACTTGCTTCGAAAAGTTGTAGATGAATGTCGCTTTAATTATGGCAGCAGTATCCTTGGCCCGCATAGTCGGGAGCTGTTGAGCAAAGGATGTCATCGCTGAAAAAGCGAATATTACAAGTAGAATTTTCTTCATAGTACACCATTCGGTGTGTAGCTAATGTATCAGATTAGCGCACCAACATTCCCATTCAATTTAATTCTTTTCAACCATTCAAATTGAATAAGGACGCATTTGTCCCTACGAAAGAGAATGGAAAAAGTTTCGCATTCTCGAATAAAACGAACTATCCGTTCTGAGCGAGGTTCTCGATATCTCTATCAAACAAATAGAGCCCTCCTTTATCATTTCCAATAAGATTAAGTCGATCGAGGATAGTTCTCGCTAGCGCTTCTTCTTCAATTTGTTCAGATACGTACCACTGCATAAAGTTATGCGTCGTGTAATCTTTTTCTTGCAAACAAAGGTCTACAACCCCATGAATCTGGTTAGTTACTTCCAATTCATGCTCAAACAATTGTTCAAACACAGCTTTTAATGAAGAGAACTTTTTTGGTGGTTTTTCGAGCGGTGGAATCTCTGCATGACCTCCACGTTCATTCACATATTTGATCAGTTTCAGCATGTGGTCTCTTTCCTCATCGCTGTGCCGATACAGGAATGTAGCCACTCCGTTCATCCCTTCATTCTCGGCCCATGAAGCCATTGCGAGGTAAAATTGTGATGATGAGGCTTCTACTTCTATTTGAGCGTTCAGTGACGCTTCCACTGTTTTTGATAGCATAGTTCAATTGGTTTTACTCAAAAATAACAAGGAATAACCGCTTTCTCCTATGTTGACACTATTTTAGATTGGTTCTAATGTGTGGAAAGAAAGCTGAAACGGTCAATTCTCATGGCATTTCTTTATCTATCTTGACCCTTAATGGGAAGAAAGAACAAAAACCGTAGGAAGCCAAATAAAGTTGGGCAACGCACTGTAAATAAAGCGAGTTTGAGAGCTGAAATCATGAGTGAATTCAGGTCGAATCCGGGAAAAGTGTACAACTATAAGCAGATGTCTGCAAGGCTCAATATTACGATGTCGGAGGGAAGAAAACTCGTGCTCAAAACCCTCAATGAGCTGGTAGATATTGAGATGCTCGTTCAGCCTTCGATCGGAAAATTTGAAATACATCCGTCTCAGGTAGCCCTCTTGAAAGGAAAAATTGAATTCTTGAAATCGGGAGCGGCCTATGTACAGCTCTACGATAGTACGGAAGAGGTGTTTGTTTCCAACAACAACACTGGTCTAGCATTTCACGGTGATGATGTAGAAGTATCCATAATCGGTTGGAAACGTGGAAAACCAGAAGGAAAAGTGAGCAAGGTTGTTGAGCGAAATAAGACTCAGTTTGTAGGTGTTCTGGAAGTGTCTCCAAAACACGCTTTTGTTATCTCCACTTCGCAGCGCGATCACACCGATTTCTTCGTCGACCGCTCTAAACTCAATAATGCCGAAAACGGAGATAAAGTCATTGTCAAATTCTTGGATTGGACGGATCCCGACAAATCTCCTTTCGGAGAAATAATCGCTGTATTGGGCAAACCCGGCCTGCACGAAACCGAAATGCATGCCATCATGGCTGAGTTTGGTTTACCATTCGAATTTCCAGAAGCTGTAGAGAAAGAAGCCAGTCAGATCGACGTGGAAATTTCAGAAGCCGAAATAGCTAAGCGGAAAGATTTTCGAAAGGTGACCACCTTTACAATAGATCCGCATGATGCTAAGGATTTTGATGATGCGCTGAGTCTACGAAAAATAAAAGAAAACCGATACGAAGTGGGAATCCACATAGCCGATGTTAGTCACTACGTGCAGCCCAACGATATCATAGACAAAGAAGCTCGTCAAAGAGCCACTTCCGTTTACTTAGTGGATCGGGTCATTCCTATGTTGCCCGAAGTTCTATCAAACCTTGTTTGTTCGCTCAGGCCCAAAGAAGACAAGCTCTGTATGTCGGCTGTTTTTGAGCTAAACGAGAAAGGCGAAGTACTCGAAGAGTGGTTTGGTAAAACCGTCATACACAGCGATAGAAGATTTACTTACGAAGAAGCCCAAGAGATAATAGAAGGCGCAGATGGAGATTTTAAGGAAGAAATACTCCAGTTGCATGCTTGGGCTAGCGATATGCGCAAGCAACGAATGAACGCTGGTGCTTTGGAATTTGGCGGTGTTGAAGTCAAATTCAATTTAGATGATGATGGCAAACCTACAGGCGTTTACAAGAAGGTTTTGAAGGAAGCTAATTTTCTCATTGAAGAGTTTATGCTATTAGCCAATCGAAGAGTTGCTCAGTTTGTTGGAAAACCAAAGTCTGGACCACCGAAGCCGTTCATTTACCGCGTGCATGATCTTCCAGATCCAGACAAACTCAAAATTCTAAAAGACTTCGTACATCGACTTGGATACAAGCTTAAAAGCGCACGTCCCGAGCACGCTTCTGAGGCGCTTAATGAACTGATGCAGCAAGTGAAGGGAAAAACGGAAGAAGATGTAATTAAGCAAATGGCAATCAGAGCTATGGCTAAGGCCACCTATGAAACGGAGAACATTGGTCACTACGGGTTGGCTTTTGATTTCTACACGCACTTCACATCCCCTATTCGCCGGTACCCTGATCTAATCGTTCATCGGTTAATTGATGCCTACAGCAAGGAGAAAGCTCCACCCAAAATTGAGTCCTTAGATAAATCGTGCAAGCACAGCAGTTACATGGAGAAAATGGCCGCTGAAGCAGAGCGTTCATCTATCAAGTACAAGCAAGTCGAATTTATGCTTGATAAAATCGGATCTTCCTTTCAGGGGGTGATCAACGGCATGAACAAATGGGGCATTTTTGTGGAGCTAGTCGACACAAAAATTGAAGGAATGATTCCGCTCTCAACCATGGATGATGACCGGTACCGCTACGATGAAAAAACCAATCGTATCATTGGTATCAGATACAAGGAAGTGTTTGAGTTTGGAGACCCGATTAATGTCGAATTGTTCGCTGCTGATATAAGCCAAAAACAACTCGAGTTTAGAATGCTTTAAACGAGGTTTATTCGCTTGTTCAGATCTTCTTTGTAAGACCCACCAATTGGAATGACCTTTTTATCGTTTTCCAAAATCAAGTTTGGCTGCTCGATAGCTGCGATCTTGTCCAAACGAACGATAAACGAACGATGCACGCGGATAAACTCTTCAGAAGGAAGCTTTCGCTCAATGTCTTTCATTGTAGAGTGAATGGTATAACGCGTAGTTAAAGCATTGATTACCACATAATCTTTCAGCGCTTCTACAAAGTAAATATCTTCTGTCTTGAGCTTGACCAATCGTGAATTGGCTTTCACGAATATAAAGTCCCGCGATTCTTTTCCATCCACCAAAGAGTATAAGAGATCTCTTTCTTTTAAAACTTCCGCTTCCTTCATGTGCTTGTAAATAGCCATCTCTATGGAAGTGTGAATATCGATCTCTTTGAACGGTTTTATGATGTAGCCATGTGGCTCTGTCACCTTCGCTTTTGCCAGTGTTCCCTCATCGGCATAAGCCGTAAGATATACCACTGGTATATTGATTGCAGCTCTGATTTGCTCAGCGGCTTCTATCCCGGTTAGCTCTCCCTGGAGCATAATATCCATCAATACAATATCAGGTTTCAGCTCAAGTGCAAGCTCTATTGCTTTCTCACCACTCGCAGCAGAACCTACTACATTGTATCCCAGCTTCTTGAGACTATGCTGAATGTCTTTCGAGACAATGCTTTCATCTTCAATCACTAGTACATTTGTCTTAGCCATAATTGCCTATTATTGTTTGTCAAAAGTAATTAAATAATTCGTTCCGGATTTTGTATCCACTTGAATTGTAGCACTTAACTGCTCGATTAAGGTGTATACTAACTGAAGCCCAAGGGTCTCTGAATTAGCTACATCCAGATCTGGAGGTAAGCCCACACCGTCATCACCTATCTCCATGGTAACCTTTCCTTTCTGACTCCCAATTCTACATGAAATCTTTCCTTTTTCTCTCCCTTTAAAGGCATACTTGAGTGCGTTGGAAAGAATCTCATTTGCGATCAGCCCGCAAGGAATAGCTTGATCGAGCAAAAGCGAAGTCTTCTGAAAGTCTACATCCAACTCAATGGCCGCCGTTTCTAAACTGTACGAGTGAATCAGATTTTTTGCCAAACTATGGATATACTCACTAAACTCAATTTTTGAGAAATTGCCCGTGTGGTAGAGTGATTCGTGAATAAAGCTCATAGACTTTATTCGGTTCTGACTTTCACGTAAGATGTTCAGCGAGTTTTCATCCTTAACATACGAAGATTGAAGATTGAGAATACTGCTTATCACCTGCAAGTTGTTCTTCACACGGTGGTGTACCTCCTGCAGCAATATTTCTTTTTCTTGAATGGTCTCCTTCATTTGCTGCTGAATCTCCTTTTTATCGGTGATTTCATATGACATGCAAGTTACCTCTCTAATTTCATTGTTATCCGAATAAATCGGATTTACAAAGGTTTCCATCCAGGTCTTTTTTCCTCTCAAATTGTAGAGTACTCCCTCGAATTGTTGCTTTTCGCCTTTGAACGCTGCTTTTATGTATCGCTTGATGTTGCGATAGGCTATCGGCTTTAAGTTATTCTTTATCAATTCAATGAATACACTTCCAAGACTGATATCTTCTCCCTTCAATGAGAAAAAGCTATCGGCAAAAACTTTATTGTAGGAAACAAGTCTACCTTTTTGGTCCATGGTCCAAATGAGCATGGCGGAACTATCAAAAATAGCGCTGATTTTGGCCGCCTGCTCTTTGAGCTTTAGCTCAGCTGTTTTTTTGAACGTAACTGTCTGTGAAAGTCCAGAAATTTCAACTACTTCACCATCATCATTGAATATTGGCGATATAAAGATGTCATCAATATGTTCTGTTCCATGCATATCCAACGATGTCATCTCAAAGTGAAGGGTATTCCCTTCAGCTACATATCTCAAGGCGTTTTGCCATCTTATGCGCGCTTCTTCAGACTGGTTGTCGCTCAAGTTTTTCATAACAGTGCCTTCCTTCATTGTTATTCCGAACCGCTCTTTCATCTGCTCTGCAAATGCCTTGTTCATGGATGTAACTCTTCCCTCGAGGTCGATAGCCCAAATCATGTGCGGAGTTGAGTTAAAAATGGCTTTCAATTGCTCCGACTGAGACTTAATTTTCTTTTCTGCTTCTTTTTTATCAGTAATATCAATTGCCATCCCTGCAATCTCCAACATCTTCTTCTTTGAAGAGTTTTCCCAAATCGGATTTAGGTATATCTCCCTATAATTGATCGTGCCATCTTGGTTTACCGTTTCAGTCTGAAAACTCACATTTCTTCCTGTCTCTATTACTTCTGCATACTTTTCTTCCCAATAGCTATGGTAGTGATCGTCGGCAAATTTTGGTTTTGGAAGCGATTCATCCATTTGTATTTCAGGGTACTTACCATAGAGATTGTAGATAGCTCTTGCATAAAGTGAATTAAAGGAAGTTAATGCCGTTTTCATGTTTACGGTCCAAAACAGCATTCGACTACCTTCGAAAATTGCATCAATTTTTGCCGCCTGCTTCTGGGCAATTTCTTCTGTTTTTCGGGTATTGGTGATGTCGCGCATGATACTTCTCACCGAGTGAATGTCTCCAGCTACCAAGTTTACATCTGAGATGGCTTCAATGTAGATATGCTCGCCTGTTTTGGTTTGCAAAGTCCACATACGCGGACCTTTTTCCGTACCACCTATCACCTTTTCCAGATAAATGGAATAGGCCGCACGCTGGTCTTCAATCAGGATGTTAGTCACATCCATTCCCTTCATTTCTGCCTTCGAATAGCCAAGTGTATTGTACCAAGCTGTATTGGCGTACTTCAGTTTTCCATCTACTCCCACTCCATGTATCAAGTCTGAAGCATTCTGAAACAAGTCGGTGTATCGGTCCTCTACGAAAGCTAATTTCTCTCGCCATTCTTTTATCTCCGTGACCACGCGCATACTCGCTACATAACCCAATACTTGATCACCGTCATCAATTATCGGAGAAACGGATGCAAAGACTTCTACAGGTTCACCACTCTTCTTCTTTAGAATCACATTTCTCAAATAGCGCTCTTTCCCTTTCAGATCCATTCTGATGAGATCCATTGAGAATTGATCACCCAAAAACTCTTCGACGTGTCTTCCCAAAAGCTCCGACTTTGAGTACCCTGAATAATCCAAAATTGTCCGGTTAACGTCAGTAACTACAAAATCTAGATTGAAAATAGCCACCAGGTTAACCAAGCTATCGAGTACCACTTTCACAAAGCTATCGGGGTAGCCCGCTGTCTTTGATTTATTCTTTGGCAGTTTTACAAATGAGATCAATATAAAATCGCTGCCCGCCGAACTAAGAATGGCTTCTACTCCACTCGATTTAAAGCTGGCAAATCCCTTTTCTACTGTCTTTTTAGAAAGTTTCTTCCAAGACGCATCACCGAGTAATTCTTTTACCGCTTTAGAAAGCGTTGATGCTTTTTCGTCATATGCCTTATTTGCCTTGGTAATTTTTGCAGATTTCCGATCTACAATCAAGCAGGGCGTACTTAAGCTTTGTATTTCAGAATATTTTAAAGGCATGCCCCGTCGCTAATGATCTTTGAAAAAAATAAAATTAATAACTCCCTTCGTTTTTCTATTGAATTTCTTCATCATCGGGTTCAGAGCGCACCACCTTCTTCCCATTGATTTTGTGCTCTAAACCATTCTTATACTTGACTTCTAATACCTTAATACCTTCTTCGCTGTATGTATTCCAGGTACCTATCCGTACGCCACTACTGTACTTTCCTTCTTTCTTAACTTGACCAGTTGGATAGTACCACTTGTGTTTTCCGGTTGCCAGGCCAGCAATGTACTCACCTTTGTAGTTTAATTGCCCATTGTCATAAGTAAAAACCCACTCTCCTTGCTTTTCTCCATCCAAATATTCTCCCTCTTCGGTGTGATCACCTACATGATAAAACCACTTTCCATCTTTTAATCCACCTACGTACTCTCCTTTACTGATAACATTTCCGTCTTCATCAAATTCTTCCGACTCCCCATCTTCTTTTCCACGTCGGTAATACTCTTGTCGGCGCAACTTTCCATCTTCAAAATACCAAGTCCAATCGCCTTGTGGCTTTCCTTCTGCGTACTTCCCACGGTGCTCTATTTTCCCATTCTTATGATAGAATACCCAATCGCCAGTTCGATTGCTCTTCTCGTAACTTCCTTCTGCTTTTAGCTCTCCCGTGTCGTAGTAGAGTTTCCATTCTCCTTCAAAATCTCCTGATGGATCGATGATCCCTTCTCCTGTTTTTACACCAGCGCTGTACACTTCACCACGTATTACTTCACCTTCCTGGTTGTAAATGCGATGTGTTCCTTGCTTCTTCCCATCCACATATCCCCCGCTCGACTTAATGGATCCGTCTGGGTAATACGTATTTCTGATGTCGAGAATTATGGATTGCTCAGAGTCAACAACCAGCTCTCCATCCTTGTATTTTTCAAGCGTAAGTAAGTTTCCATCACTATCGAAATACTTAAAAATTCCATTCTTTAGGTTGTTCATGTAATATCCTTCCATGGACACCTGGCGGTTAGCATGAAACTCTTTCCATGGCCCGCGCTTCTTTCCTTCTTTGTCGTACCGGTTTATTTTCTCCGATCTTCGCAAGTATCCTTCATCAAAAAACAAGAGTGTGATCACCATTCCATTCCTATCGTACTCATAGCCTTCTCCCTTCTCCTTATCATCCACAAACGGCACTAGCTTGTGCAATTCGCCTGTTGGGTAAAAAATCTTAGACTCACCCTGACGGAGATTGGCTTCATAAATTACCTCTTCGTACTTTACGCCATCTCTGAAATTGGTAGTAAGCCCATCCTTCTTGTCAGCACGGTATGTCACGGTTTGCTTCTTGCTCCCATCTTCTCGGTAAAAAACCCAAAGGTTATCCAGCAAAAAATCCTTCCTATTTCCTTCAGATTGTAAATTTCCATTCTCATAATATGTTTTCCAATATCCATTCGGCCGGCCATCAACCATGGTGCCTTCGCTAGACACGCTACCATCAGCATACTTAAAGACCTTGTATTCGGACTGTGAAAGTACAGTAGAATGAAGTAAGAGAGAAATACCTACGATTAGAAGACGTCTATATTTATATTCTCTTTTTAGAAAAGAAAATGAATTAAATATAGCGCTGTGAATTGTGTGGAGAATAGAAGTCGACAAATCTTGAGAATATTATTTATTCAAAGTTAATAACAGACTCTGAACAGTTGTAAACGTATAGAACCTTGAGAGACAGTAATTATTTTGTTTGTTAACATTTCTGTGGATAGGAAAATATTTAAAAACTTGAAGAGCTAATTACGTTCTTATTCTGTGAATAGAGGTGCTATTTTCTCCTCATATTTTTACACCCTTTCAACTAGGTTTTTTCATTTCCATATTTGATTAGGCTTAATTACTGAGTTTAACAAATGAAGTTCCTCTGGGTTTTTCACAAGATCTACACAGAAAAGTGAATTTCGATCTGCAAAAATCGAATTCAAAATTCCTTTAAAATCAGGTGGTTTAGAATTTCAAATTCCGCTGATGTTTAAAACTTCCTTGTTGGCTGAATCAGTATCTTTGACCAAAATTGGCGCAATGAAAATAAGTATTGGTAGCGATCACGCGGGATTTGAATTAAAAGAACTCGTAAAGAAGTTTCTTTCTGATAAAGGAATAGAAGTAAGTGATAAGGGAACGTACTCTACTGAAAGTACGGATTACCCTGAGTTTGCACACGCTGTTTCAGAAGAGGTGGCGAGCAATGGAAATTTGGGAATACTTATCTGTGGAAGTGCTAATGGTGTTTCCATGGCTGCTAACAAGCACGAAGCTATTCGCTGTGCAATATGTTGGTTGCCTGAGTTGGCTTCGCTTGCTCGTCAGCACAACAATGCCAATATACTAGCCCTTCCGGCCAGATTTATTTCGGAAGAGCTGGCTTTTGAAATTGTGGATGCATATCTCGCAGCAGAATTTGAAGGTGGGCGTCATGAACGCCGTGTAAATAAGATAGCCTTATGCTAGTCATTGATATTCTAAAAAAGGCATGGATCATTTCCATGCCTTTTTTGTTTGCGGGCCATAGCTACGCACAGATAGATAGTACTGCAATTAAGTACGCACAGCAGCTAAGCGCTGAAGAAATCGAGAAGCACCTTGAGGTAATTGCTAGTGATGCATTCGAAGGAAGGGAAACCGGTGAAAAAGGGCAGAAAATGGCTGCAGGCTACATCGCTCAACAAATGAACCACTTGAATTTGGTAGGTGTTGGCGATAGTTTGGATTATTACCAGCGATTCGACCTGTATTACATTCCAAAAGACAAGTCTAGAGTGATAGTCGGAGAGAATGATACCTTGAATCTCTTTTCAGACTTATTTTCATTCACAGCGCTCACAGATACAGCTATCACTGGAGAGATGGTATTTCTGGGATTTGGAATAGATGATGAAAACTACAGTAATTATGGTGATGGCGATTTTAATGGAAAGATAGGAGTGATATTGAGTGGTGAGCCACGTGCTCAAGGCAAATTCTTGATGACTGGCACTGAAGAAGCTTCGGCTTGGAGTACGGATCAAAACTTGAAGGTCAATACAGCTAAAGAAAAGGGGCTATCTGGACTGGTTGTTCTCCAAGATAATTTTAATTCAAAATCATCGCGCGCAGCGTACTTTATGAGTAGGCGTCGGTTGCAAATTGAAAGGCCCGATAATTCAGTACTTCCGGTGGTACATGTTGATTTTGATCTGGCGAATAGGCTCTTTCCAAAGATTAAAATGGTTAAAGTAAAAGCAGATTTGAATGCTGGAAAGGAGCTTGTCAAAGCTGGTAAAAGTGAAAGGTTTACCGTTGAGTATTATGGAGAAGTAGAAAGATTAGTCAGTGAGAATGTTATCGGGATGATTCCCGGTTCTGATTTGGCTGATGATTATGTGTTTATCACAGCTCATTACGATCACTTGGGTAAAGCAGATGAAGGCATATTTAATGGTGCTGACGATGACGGAAGTGGAACAACTGGTGTAATGGAAATGATGCGTGTGATGTCTATGGCTTACAAGGATGGAAATGGTCCCAGAAGGTCAATGGTTTTTCTTTTTGTGAGTGGTGAGGAGAAAGGACTTTTAGGATCGGAATATTACACAGAACATCCCTTGATCCCACTTGAAAAAACGGTTACTGATCTGAATATAGACATGATTGGAAGAAGGGATACGGAACATCAAAAGACAACGGATAAGTATATCTATCTCATTGGTTCTGATAAGCTTAGTATGGATCTACACCGAATTAGTGAATGGGCAAATACAACGTATTGTCAATTTGATATTGACTATGTATTTAATGATGAAGAGCACCCTTCTCGATTATACTATCGCTCAGATCATTACAACTTTGCGAAGCATGATATTCCCGTGATCTTTTATTTCCGGGGTATTCATGAAGATTATCACACCGTAAATGACACTGTTGATAAGATCGAGTTTGATACGATAGAAGAAGTAATGGAATTGGTGTTTTATACGGCGTGGGAAATAGCTAATAGAGATGAGCGCTTAAAACTAGATTAGGACTAGGCTTTCTCAGCAACCATTTCTCTTAAAAGTGCTTCGGTTTTTTTCATAAACTCTTCGTAGTGCGACCCGGTTCCTGGACCATAAAATCCGGTGTAAATCTGTCGGACATTCCTATTCTTATCTATAAAGATGAGCGTAGGGAATGACATGATGTGGTTGAGCATGGGAAATGCTTCAGCCGCACGGGATTTATTTGCTTTTCCTCCAAAGAGAAACTTCTCATTCGGAATACCGAGATCTTGGTTCATTTTGAGCACACGTTTTTTAGCAATTGCTAAATCTTCTGTGGCTTCGAAGGCTATGGGAAGAATTTGGATATCATCTTCAAATGGCTTGGTAAGTTGGTGTATTGCCTTGGAAGCATCCATACAATTTGGGCACCAAGAGCCCATAATATCAACAATAACGACTTTGTTGGTGAGAGATAGATCTTCCCATGTTACCGTATCGCCGTCTTGGTTTGGAAGCTTAAAATCGAAATATGCGTAATCGTCTTTAAGAAAGGTGAGATTCTCTGGTTTTTGGAGTTCGAATGAATCACTTTGGACACCTACCCATGAAGTTTTGTAATGCGTTCCAGAAAGAAATTTACCGTTGATCAAGCTATCTCCTACGATATCGGCAGAAAACAAGAAAGCATGACTCCCGTCGAATGTACTAAGGTAGACCCCATCGTTCATGAGATTGCCTTCTAAATAGCGATAGTCACCGGTTTCAGTAAGAAAGGTACCAAAGATGTGCCCTTCTTTGTTTTCTATTTCGAGCACTGCATTCCAGGGTTCATCCGACGTCTCATCAAATACAACATGGTATCGATCTTTGATTTCAATACTACTTTTGGTAGGTGTAAATCGAAAATCCTTGTTGGATTCGGCAGTAAAAGGAATGCGGTAGTTTTCTCTAGAATGGTTTATCCAAACACCAGAAATTAGTCCTGGGGAATCGATACGAGCTTTAATTTCGGATGGAAAAAATGGTAGTTCGAAATTGATGGAGTCGGTGGTGATACTTAGAGACTCAATTTCAATACGTTCGTTTTGATTGATGACCACAGCGCGTAGTTTTCCTGCTTCTTCTATTATTTCAAGGTTAAAAGGAAGATCCGTGCCATTCAAATCTAATGTGGCACGCCACACACCTGTTTCAAGGATGGAAGGAGTGGGAGTATCTTGGTTATTTTTTGATTGAGTCTGGCAACCGTTGAAAACGATAAGAGATAGGACAGAAATGAAAAACAAGCGCATGGGCATATAGGCAAAAAAAGGGCTAGCTATAAGCCAGCCCTTCGATAAATCTATGAATTATCCTTAAAAGTCAAATTTAATTCCTTGAGCAAGTGGGAGCTCAGAACTGTAGTTGATCGTGTTTGTTTGTCTTCTCATGTACACTTTCCATGCATCTGAGCCAGACTCACGTCCACCACCTGTTTCTTTTTCACCACCAAATGCTCCACCTATTTCAGCACCGGAAGTACCAATGTTTACATTGGCGATACCACAGTCAGAACCTTCGTGAGAAAGGAAGCGCTCAGCTTCTCTTAGGTTCGTAGTCATTATTGCAGATGAAAGTCCTTGAACAACACCGTTTTGCAGGTCAATAGCTTCTTCTATCGTACTGTATTTCAGAAGGTAAAGAATTGGAGCGAAAGTCTCGTGTTGAACAATTTCATATGTGTTTTCGACTTCAGCGATAGCCGGTTTAACGTAGCATCCAGATTCGTAGCCTTCACCACTAAGCACTTCGCCATCAACAATGATGTTTCCGCCTTCTTCCACTACCTTTTTCAAAGCAGCTTCATACATAGCTACAGCATCTGTATCGATCAATGGTCCTACGTGATTGTTTTCGTCTAGTGGAGATCCGATGCGAAGTTGCTTGTAAGCACTTACTAAAGCGTTTTTCACTTCTTCGTAGCGACTTTCGTGGATGATCACTCTGCGGGTAGAAGTACATCTTTGTCCCGCTGTTCCAACGGCTCCGAACACGATTCCAGGAATGGAAATATTCAAATCAGCGTTTTCGGTAATGATCATGGCATTGTTTCCACCCAATTCGAGTAGAGATTTGCCTAGACGAGCAGCAACATCTTGTGCTACCAATTTACCCATGCGGATTGATCCTGTAGCCGATACAAGTGGTACGCGTTTATCAGCAGTCATCATCTGACCAACTTTGTAATCACCGTTTACGATGCAGCTAATTCCTTCTGGAAGGTCATTTGCTTTGAGTACCTTTTGAAATAGATTCTGACAAGCAATCGAACAGAGTGGTGTCTTCTCTGATGGTTTCCAAACACAAACATCTCCACAAATCCATGCCAATGCAGTGTTCCAACACCATACGGCTACCGGGAAGTTAAAAGCAGAAATGATTCCTACAACGCCTAGTGGGTGGTACTGCTCGTACATTCTGTGTTTAAAACGCTCACTGTGCATTGTAAGACCATGTAGCTGGCGAGAAAGACCAACGGCAAAGTCGCAGATATCGATCATCTCTTGCACTTCTCCAAGACCTTCTTGGAGTGATTTACCCATTTCATAACTAACAAGAGCTCCTAGATCAGCTTTGTATTCGCGAAGGACATCTCCATACTGTCTAACGATTTCTCCGCGTTTTGGTGCGGGCATCATTCTCCATGAAGTAAATGCAGCTGTAGCAGCGCTCATTACTTTTTCATAATCTTCTGCGGTTGCGGCAGTGACTTTGGCAATTAGTTTGCCATCGACAGGGGAGTAGCTCTCAATCGTTTCTCCAGATGCGAAGGATTGTGTTCCCGTGGAACATCCGTCGTTAATTTCTTTGATTCCTAAATTGGTTAGGATCGGCTTTATATTCGTTTCAGTTGCTGTGGCTAGCATGTCTTATTATTTTTTTGGCAAAGATAGGAGATGTTTTTGGTTTAGAGTCCTTGTTTAGATTTACTTAAAATACTGGTAATCAACAGAATAAATAGAAGTACAATAATACGGCTGATTTTGAAAAAATCAGTGTGTGATACTAGCCAAAGGTGTTAATCGAATTTTAGGCCCTTAAAACGCTTATTTCTTAAAAATGTAGATCTGACTCGAGTAGGGGTATGAAGAAAGGCGAGCATATACATTGGAGAGTGCCCCGATGATAGTCCCAAACAAAGCGCTGCCGTTTTTATATTTCTCACTTAACATTGAAATATAGTACGAGTCAAAAACCATGGGGTAGGTTTTGATATGTGTGAATCCATTATTCTTTAAAAGAGAAATGACATCCTGTTCGGTAAAGTGCCAGAGGTGTCTTGGAACATCTAATGCCGCCCAGTATTCTTTGTAGTATTTTGAATCGAAAGCGTGGTGATTAGGAACGGCAATGGCTAATATTCCATCGGTTTGGAGCTTGGTATGAAACTCCTTCAATTGCTCATTGAGATCAGCGACGTGTTCTAATACATGCCATAGCGTGATACATGCCAGTGGCTCTTTATGATTGCTGAATTCTTTCAATGGACGAATTTCGACACCGTTTTGTTTGGCAAGATCTCGGGCGTTCTTTTCAGGTTCAAACCCGATTGCTTCTTCATTCTGACTTTTGGTGTATGAAAGAAAGGCTCCAGTTCCTGCACCGAAATCAGCCCATGTTCCACGTGGAACATGCTTCTTTACTTTTCGATATTTGCTGCGAAGATTTACTTTTTGTACCCGATGATAAAGGCTATTGATCAGGCCTTTTTTGGTGGAAGAGTGGGAAACATAATCTTCGCTATGATAGTACTTGCCTAGATCTGCATCGGCAGGCCTAGGGTTTGTTATATTGAATCCACATTGGATACAAACTTGTATTGTGAACGTCTCTTTTGATATACTGTAGTCCTTGATTCGCCGTGAGTTTTTAAGTCCGGTTGAATGGCAAATAGGGCAGGATGTGATCTGATGTAAACTCATTGTTCCACGTGGAACTATCTGCCCACATGAACCATTAATACAGAAATATCTGATGGTGAAACACCGCTAATACGCGAAGCTTGACCAATGGTTCGTGGACGAATGTCCGTTAGTTTTTCTTTTGCTTCAGTAGATAAAGACTTGATCTGGAAGTAGTCCATATCAGTCTTCAATTTAATGTCTTCTAGTCGTGAAATCTTGTCGGCCATTTCCTGTTCTTTCTGGATGTAGCCTTCGTATTTCATGATAATTTCCGCTGCTTCATTGATGACCGTTTGCTCCAAGTCACCGTTGATCTCAGTTTGATTCTCGAGAAATTCTTGCACAGGAGAGCTATGTTTTACTACATCGCTCATCGAAATATTTGGCCGAATGAGAATTGATTTGGCCTTTACTTGCTGTTTAATAGGGCTCGACGAATTGGCCTCCAACATCGGATTCATCTCTTCTGGAGTAACGCCGATTTTGTCGAATTCACGAACCACCTTTTTAATGGCCTTCTGCTTTTTCTCCATCCGTTTTAATCGCTCGTCAGAGGCTAATCCGATAGCATGGCTCAATGGTGTGAGTCTCATATCTGCATTGTCTTGACGCAGAAGAATGCGGTACTCGGCTCGAGAAGTAAACATACGATACGGCTCGTTGGTTCCTTTCGTAATCAAGTCATCGATCAAAACACCGATGTATGCTTCGCTGCGCTGAAGGATAAGTGGATCCTTTTCGCGAACTTTTAAATGAGCATTTATTCCGGCCATGAGTCCCTGGCAGGCGGCTTCTTCATAACCAGTCGTTCCATTGATTTGCCCAGCAAAATACAATCCGCTCACGAGCTTAGTCTCGAGGGTATGCTGGAGCTGAGTAGGAGGGAAGTAGTCGTATTCAATGGCGTATCCAGGTCTAAACATCTTCGCATTTTCCAGCCCTGGAATATGTTTTAGAGCGGCCATCTGAACTTCTTCCGGAAGACTTGAACTAAATCCATTGAGATAGATTTCTACCGTATTTCTTCCTTCTGGCTCAACGAATATTTGATGACGATCTCTTTCTGAGAAGCGATCTATTTTATCTTCTATTGAAGGGCAATATCTCGGTCCGATGGATTGAATTCGGCCATTGAACATGGGCGAGCGATCGAATCCTGATCGGAGAATTTCGTGTACTGTGGGGTTGGTGTAAGTAATGTGACAGGGGAGTTGATCCTGTACAATTGGCGTATCGCTAAATGAGAATTTAGATGGGTTTTCGTCCCCAGGCTGCTCTTCTGTTTTGGAATAATCTATCGATCGTCCATCAAGTCGGGGAGGTGTTCCGGTCTTCATTCGGCCGTGCTCGAAACCCAATTCAATGAGCTGCTCTGTGATTCCAAAAGAAGCACTCTCACCAGCACGACCACCGCCAAATTGTTTCTCTCCAATATGGATGAGTCCATTGAGAAAAGTCCCGCTTGTGAGGATAACGGCCTTACTTTTTATTTCTATACCGATTCCTGTTTTTACACCACAAACGCGGCCTTCTTTATCAACTAGAATGCCTTTAACCATGTCTTGGAAGAAGTCCACATTGGGAGTCTCTTCCAGTTTTATTCTCCAGGTCTCCAGAAAGCGCATCCGATCGTTTTGAGTACGCGGACTCCACATGGCTGGACCTTTTGATAGATTGAGCATTCTGAACTGAATAGTACTCAGATCACTAACGATGCCTGAATACCCGTCTAGCGCATCTATTTCCCTGACAATCTGACCCTTAGCAACTCCACCCATTGCCGGATTACAAGACATTTGGCCAATGGTATTCATGTTCATCGTGATCAGAAGAACGCGAGAACCGAGATTGGCGGCTGCTGCTGCAGCTTCATTACCAGCATGACCTGCACCAACAACTATAACGTCGTAATTATCAAGCATAAAACCCTAAGATTCGGTCGATTAAAAAGTGCGCAAAGATAAGTAATAATCTTCTTTTTCGGTCATCTGAGCTTTTTCCGTCGGACTCTTGTCTTTGTAGCCACAGAGGTGAAGCACACCGTGTACCATCACGCGATGGAGTTCATCCTGAAAAGGAATATCGAGCTTTTCAGCATTTTCTTTAATCCGATCAATGCTGATGAATATATCGCCCATGATCATTTCTCCCTCGCAGTAATCGAAGGTAATGATGTCAGTATAGGTATCGTGATTGAGGTATTCTCGATTTAAATCAAGAAGATAATCGTCGCTTGTAAAGACGTATTGAATTGTCTCTGCTTGGTGACCTTCAGCTTCAATGGTAGCTTCGAGCCATTCAGCCACCTGTTCTGGAGATTCTAAAGAAAAATCTAAATCTGCTGCTTCGAAAAAGAACGCCTCTTCCATCAGGCCGTGGCTTCTACGGGCTTCGATAAGTTGGTAAACTTGAGCTCAACGATTCGGCCGCCATCTTTGAATTCGATCTCATCGGCGAGGTGTTTCATCAAAAACACGCCGCGGCCATTTGGCTTTTCGAGGTTTTCGGGAGATGTTGGATCCGGAACATTTTCAAAGTCGAACCCTGGACCTTCATCTTCAATTTTAAAGAAGAACGTATCACCGTCTGCTTCGTATTCAACGTGAACGGTCTTTTCGGGATCCTGACGATTACCGTGGTAAATAGCATTGTTTGCAGCTTCGGTGAGCGCAATTAATATGTTCCCGTAGTGTTCTTCATTTATAGAATGCTTTTCGCATAAGTCGTCTATTAGGCGTTCAACGATGTTAATGTTTTCGCCTTTTGAAGAAAAATCAATGCTTTCCATTTCGGTAGATTCGATCAATGTCATCCAAACTTAGTTCTCAAAATTAAGAAAATAATCATTCACCCTTTCTTTATAATAAGGGCTTAAGTCAGGCGGCACTGTTCGTAACAATTCCACTTCCCGAGCTTTGCGCTTGTTATACTCTAAATATTTCTCTGGGTTACTAGGTTCGTAATCTTTTGGACGATTACTTTCTCGCTTGTCATCATACTCCCGCTCTCTCTCAGCTTTTTCTGATTTGAGAAGCCGGGTCATAATTTCTTCTTGCCTTTTTAGTGTCTGTCTATCTATTTCCTGATTCACGATATCTTTCTCTTGCTCTTCCATCTGCTTAGCGAGATCTTCAAGGCCTTTTCCTTCGCCTTTTCCACGCTCGTTTAGCTTCTGGGCCATCTTCTCTATCTCCTTGCGAATAGCAGCTTGTTCTGCAGCCATTTTAGCCAGTTCCTTACTCATACCCTGCTTGCCCATTCCCGGTTTCTGACCGCCTTCGTTCTGGCCTTTCTCCATTTGTTTTTGGAGTTCTTCGAGCTTCTTGCCCATTTGCTCCTGCATTTTCCCCATCTTTCCTTCAGAAGGGTTTTGGCCTTGCCCTCCTGGGTTTTCGCAGTTGCCTTTTCCGGGCATTTCATTCGCCATCTGCATCTGCATTTGCTGAAGGGCTTCATCCAGAAGGAGAGCCAGATTGTTGTATGAAGTCATGACGTACTGCTGACGCGAAACGGCATTGGCCGTTCTTCGTTCACCGATGTCTTCTAGAGCTTTAGCGTGATTTCGGTTTATGGAACCGATTTCTTCATTTACCAGCGACTCCAGTTGTGGAACGCGCTTACTCAGGGCGAAAAGAGAATCTTCTACCATCTGGCTATCATCTTCCAGCTTCTTCTGGCGCTGACCCATCTCCACATATCGCGGGTCACCTTTGTCCAGCCCACCTATATTATCCATTATCTCTTCCTGATCAAAGGATAGCTGGATGATGTTTTCGAGAAGAGCACGAAGGGCTTCCATATCTTCTTTTTGCTGTTGGGCTTGTTGCCCCTGCATGGCCATTTGCATTTGCTTGGCCATTTCCTCCATTTTATCGGAAGCGCTCTTCTGCGAATCAGAAGCCTTTTTCTTTTTCTTCTTGTCGAGTTGCTCCGAAGCATCTTGCATGTCCTGCTCAATTTCTTCTTGTTGCTTCTCGGTGTCGGGCATATCGTTTGGACGCTCTAGATCTTTATTCAATTCTTCCAGAGCCTTCATATCTTCTTTGACCTGTTCAAACTCATCATTCAGCTTTTCCTGCTCTTCTTTGAGTTCTTCTTCAGTCTTTTCACCGCTCTCGCTTTGTTCGCTAAGCTCTTCTTGCTTCTCTGCTAGTTCTTCTAGCTTATCCAGCGTTTCTTCAAAGGCTTGCTCAAATTCCATTTGTTTGAAAATCTCAAGCGTTCGGTCTAGTTCCTTCTCCAACTCTTCGCTCGACATCTCCATCTGTTCCAACTCCTGACGAAGTTCTTCTTGGTTGAGTTCCTTCATCATCTCCTCGAGCTTCTTGTACATCTCCTTCATCTCTTCGCTCATAAGCTCGTCAAACATCTTTTCGAGAATTTCTTGCTTCTCCATGATGCGCTGGCTCTCTTCCTTGTTGTACTCTGATTGCTGCTGAAGGGATTGTTTTTGCTCCTGCTGGAGCTCCTGAATGTTTTGCTCCAATTCCTTTTGCTTGTTCAGAACGTTTTCAATACGCTTCTTCTCTTGCCAACCCATCTCAGGCTTGTCAAGCAGGTCTTTGTTCAATTCCTGTATTTCCTTCTGAAGCTCTGCGGCTTCTTCAATGCTTTTCTCTAGTTTGTCCTTGATGTTTTCAGCCGATTCTTTTCTGGCTTCTTCAAGCTCGCGAAGGGTAGGAGCTTTGAATTGTTTCACTCCAGAACGCGAAGATTTTGATCCATTTACCCCATCGTTGTCCCAAACTTCAAAGTAGTAGTCTACCTGATCGCCTGGCTCAAGATTCAGTGTTTTAAAGTCGAAAGAGTGGAAGAACTCCTGGGCGGTTTGTCCACCTATTTTCAGATTCGTCTTATGCTTAATCTCTTCTCCAGAAGATTTCTGGACGGTATAGTGGAATACGAGTGCGCGCAGGCCGTAGTCGTCGGCGATGGTCCCGCCAAAATAGTGTTGGCTCACCTTATTTGAGTCGATGGAACTCACTACGTCAATGCGCGGAAACTGATCGGGGATCACGTCGAGATAGTAAGCGATGGTATCCATATTTCCCACCACGTTGTTGGAAGCACCTACGCGGTATTTCTCTGAAGAAAACACTTGCTTTCCGTAAACAAAGCTCTGTTTTCCCTGCCCGTCTAGAACGGCAGAAGTGTCTTTAAAGGAAACGAGAACCGCATCCGCATTTTTAGTTGTGAACTTCCACGAGACAAAAGTTCCGACCGGTACTTTCAGATTTCCGGTATTGGCTAGGTTTTCGTCTTTCCGGCCCAAGTAGCTCGGGTATTGAAGAGCCACTTGAAAATGGCTTATGGAAGGAACGGGTACCACTTCCACGATATAGCCCTGGCTGTCAAATCCATCTGCTGAAAGCTTGAAGGGAATCGGTTCACGTACATTTTTGAATGCGTAAGAAAAGGATCCCGGCTCATTGCTCGACTTCATCCGAAAACGCTTTTCACCAACCCACACTACCAATTCTGTTGGCACGTAATCGCCTTCTACCCGCACATCCAGCTCAAAATCGCTGTTCATGGGAACGGAAAGCTCATCATTGCCAATAATAAACTGGAATGGCGCTTCAGCTTCGTAAGTCTTTTCATATGATACGATGCGCTCCGTACCATCCTTCAAAATAGAAGGGCTGATCACGAGCATGAGCAAAGCCAGGAGCACGGGTGGCACCACGTATTTTGCGTACTTCTTGTTTTCACCAAAATCGATAGCCGATGCGAATGGAACGGGCTGGAGTTCTCCCGTTTTCTGGTCGATACTGGCCATCAAAAGGGCCGAATCTTTGGCGTTGACCTTGGCTCTTTGAGAAAGTTGAAGGGTATTGAGCAGTTTGTCGCTCACTTCCGGAAAGTGCTGCCCGATAATCTGAGCTGCTTCTTCGTACGAGATCACTTTTCCAAGCTTGAAAAGCTTAGACCCTGGAATGGCGATAAAGCGGATGAACAAACCGACGTAAGTCAAAATCAACCCGTAAAACAGAACACCACGCACCCCTGATGAGAAACGCCCAAAGTACTCGAGCGTAACGGAGAAAAGATAAGCTGCCAGGCCGATAGCAATGAAGTACAAGGCCCCACGAATAATCTGATTCTGGTAGTACTTCCGCGTGAAAGCGTCTATCTTGCTGAGAAGTAGATTCTGATCTTCTGCCATAACACTACATAATACAGTTTAAGTCTGCTTTATGTCCAATGGGCTAAGTTAAGGATTGTTAAGGTCAAGTTCACTTTTGAGCCACCACATAATTGCTCAAGGACAATCTTCTTCCATCAGATGCTTGGAGACCCAGCATACCCTGGTCGAGAACTTTCATCTTGTGTGCCTTGCAGAGCTCCGCCATATCGCCCAATGTCACGGTGGGAGAGTAGGTGTTGAAAATCAGTGTGCCGCGGGGTGCCAGGATGGAGTGAGTTACCTCAACCAGCTCGGGCAGTCGCTTTTCAATCCGCCATTTTTCACCCTTCTTTCCACGCCCAAATACAGGTGGATCCATGATGATAAAATCGTAGCGCCGGTTTCTTCGGGCTTCTTTTTCAGCAAAGGCCATGGCATCTTCCACCACCCAGTGAATGTCGTTGACATCGTTTTTTCGGGCATTGGAAGCCGACCAATTGACCACAGATTTGGAGGAGTCCACGTGAAAAACATCGCCTCCTGTCATAGCCGCCGTGAGAGAAGCGCAGCCAGTGTATCCAAAAAGGTTCATCACTTTGTGGTGCGACTTGACCTTTGAAGCGAGAAAGTTCCAGTGCTGTTCTTGTTCGGGAAAAATGCCGACATGCTTATAGGGGCCAAACTTTAGATCGGCGCTCCACACCAGATCTTTATGGCTGTATGAAATAGGCCAGTTGGGGTCGAATTTCTTAAGGAATTTCCATTCCCCCTTGAGTTTATCGATGGGCTTGAACTCGGCATGAGCGCCGGCCCAGGCTTTTGGGTTTGCTTTGGACTTCTTTTCCACCAGAATTTCCGGACGAATCAGCACGATAGAACCGAAGCGCTCGAGCTTTTTGCCCTGCCCAAAATCAATGAGTTCGTAATCCAGCCCTTTTTGCATCGGATTGCGAAGATACGGTTCCCACCTATATTGGCAATTACCGTATCTTTGCACCCAAATTTTCGACCATGACAGCAGAAAAAGTACGCGTCAGATTTGCGCCAAGCCCCACAGGCCCCTTGCACATGGGGGGTGTTCGAACCGCTTTGTACAACTATTTGTTTGCCAAGCAGAAAGGCGGAGACTTCATTCTCAGAATTGAAGACACTGACCAGAACAGGTTTGTGTCAGGCGCTGAAGACTACATTGTAGAAGCGCTGAAGTGGTGCGGAATCACACCCAATGAAGGGGTTGAATTCGGTGGAGAATTTGGACCTTATCGCCAGAGCGAGCGCAAGGCCATGTACCGTCAGTACGCCGATAAATTGGTAGAAGAAGGGAAGGCTTACTACGCTTTTGATACACCAGAAGAACTCGATGCGATGCGTGAGCGCTTAAAGGCGGCCAAAGTAGCTTCGCCTCAGTACAACGCCATTACGCGTGAGACCATGCGCAACTCGTTGACCCTAAGTTCTGACGAAGTCAATAAGCTGATTGAAGACGGCACGCCTTATGTTATCCGGTTTAAAATGCCGCGAAAGGAAAATGTGCGCGTAAATGATATTATCCGTGGGTGGGTTGTGGTAAACACGAGCCAACTCGACGATAAAGTGCTTTTCAAAAGCGATGGAATGCCGACTTATCACCTCGCCAATATTGTGGACGACCACAGCATGAAGATCACGCATGTGATTCGCGGGGAAGAGTGGTTGCCATCGGCGCCATTGCACGTGTTGCTCTACGAAGCTTTTGGTTGGGATTGTCCTGCCTTTGCGCACTTGCCACTTTTGCTTCGTCCTGATGGAAATGGAAAACTGAGCAAGCGAGATGGAGACCGATTAGGGTTCCCAGTATTCCCACTTTCATGGGAAGATCCAACTACTGGAGAGAAATCTAGTGGATATCGTGAGCGTGGGTATTTCTCAGAAGCCTTTGTCAATATGTTAGCCTTTCTCGGGTGGAACCCAGGAACGCCGCAAGAGATCTTCTCGATGGATGAATTGATTGAGTCGTTCTCGCTGGAGCGCGTAGGAAAAGCCGGAGCGAAGTTTGACCCAGACAAAGCCAAGTGGTACAACCAGCAATACCTCCGTTCGACGAGCGATGCTGAGTTGGCTCAAGCCATTAAGCCGCGTGTTGCGGAGATGGGCTACGAGAAGTCGGATGAGTTTTTGGCTGGCGTATGCAGAATGATGAAGGAGCGGGCATCGTTTATTCAGGAGATCGTGGATGGTGGAACGTATTTCTTCACCCGACCAGAATCTTACGATGAGAAGACGGTAAGAAAGAAGTGGAAAGAAGGAACTTCAGCGCATATGGAAGCCTTGATGGGCAAGTTTGAAGGGACTGATTTTTCACCTGAAGCATTGGAGACCACTTTCAAATCATTCCTCGAAGAGAACGAACTTGGAATGGGAGCGGTATTGCCAAATTTGCGCGTTTTGTTGACGGGTCAGGGCATGGGTCCTGGTGTATTCGACATCATGAACTTGCTTGGTAAGGGTGAGTGTATCGCCAGAATGAAAGAAGGTATTTCAAAGCTTTCGTCGCAGCATGCATAAGATCGAAGTGAGTGGAATCAAGGTGTTTGCCTACCACGGTTGCCTTGATGAAGAAGCGAAGATTGGTAGCGATTACATTGTTGATTTGGTTGTGGATGCCGATTATTCCAAGTCTTTTGAGACCGATGATTTGGCCGATACCATCGATTACGTTTTGCTCAACCGCATTGTAAAAGAAGAGATGGCGAAACGTTCGAAACTGATCGAACACGTTGGTCACAGAATTTTGAAACGAATTTTAGAATCGGACCGTAGAATAGCGAAAGCTTCCGTAAAAGTGCGAAAGCAAATCCCTCCGATAAACGGCGACGTCGATGAAGTAGCCGTATTGATAGAAGGATAAAATTGGCATTTAACGTCCGAAAACACGGTGGAGTCAGGTAAATTTCTATTTTTGCTCCGCAATTAAAAAGGTCTCGTGGCCGAGTGGCTAGGCAGTGGTCTGCAAAACCATCCACAGCGGTTCGAATCCGCTCGAGACCTCAAGATAACCTCCCTTTCCGGGAGGTTTTTTTGTGTCCGCTATTTTGCAATTCTCCACAAACCGGATGAGAACCGCGCGGTTCGAACTGCGCAGCAATCACGGGCACCGCTGAGAAGCGGACTCTCGCCCGTAATCCGCTCGAGACCTCAGAATGACGAACCCTGAGAGCCATTTGGCTCCTCAGGGTTTTTTCATTTCTAAGCGAGCCAAGTGCGCTTGAGCTTGGTTAGGAATGAAAAAAGCATCGTTCGCTGTAAAGAGCGAATGGGTTCGTTACTGACCTTAGGGTACCGCGGATCGCCGGAGGCAATCCAAGTAGATAAGACTAAGCACCACGCGATACGCATCGCTAATCGCGCGGTAGCTGCTATATTACCGCAGGTAGGAATGAAAAAATCATCGTTCGCTGTAAAGAGCGAACGGGTTCGTTTCTGACCTTAGGGTACTGCGGATCGCCGGAGGCAATCCGAGTTTATAGGGTCATAAACCACGCGATACGCTTCGCTAATCGCGCGGCAGCGGAGGAACGATATCACGACAGTAGGAGTTAACCATTATCCCATCACCCCTTCCATCGAATTTCATACTTTGGTCCTTGAGATAACCACGGCCCAATGATCATTACCAAAGACTTTGTGATTCTAAACCTTCCCAAAACGGGGAGCACCTTTGTGCGGAAGGTGGTGAAGGAGATATTCTACCGGAGAAATAAGAACATCCTTACCAAGGCTTTGCACAAGCTCAAAATTAGGCAGGTGGGGTATAAGGAGCTGATGACGGAGCATCCCATGGTACCCAACCACAAAGACCAACACGGGTGTTTTGATCAGATCCCGAAGAAGCACAACCACAAGCCGGTGATGGCGGCCGTGCGCGACCCCTACTTGCGCATCGAGTCGAGCTTTCGGTTTAGGTGGTGGTCTAAGTTTCCCTTCTTGGAACAGGAAGAACTCGATCGGTTATTTCCCAATTTTCCTGACCTTAGCTTTGAGCAGTTTATGCAGTTTTATGCCCTAGAGAGCGACCAATTCAAAAGCAAGTACGGTATAGACACAGAGATGAAAATCGGGAAGCAGTCTATTCAATTTGTTCGCTTGTTCTTCAAAAACCACCGAGATGTGTTTAGCCGACTCAACAAAGAATACATCAGTAGTGGAGCGTTTAAAAGCGATATGTGCGATGTGACCTTTCTGAGAAATGAAAACCTAAACGAAGAGCTGGCTGCTTTTCTTTCCAAGTACGGCTTTAGCGAAAAAGAGCTGGAGTTTATCAAAGATCACAAGAGGGTGAACGCCACCAAGAAAGCCGACAGTGAATCGCATATGGACCAGCAGTTAATCGACTTTGTAAACGAATACGAGTGGGTGATGTTGGAGGTTTTGGCTGAGTTGGGGATAGAATATCGGAGGGTTAATTGATAATGGGTCCTCCTACTCCGCCTTAGGCGGATTTGGCGGATAAATAATTGATAATGCGAGTTGGGATGTTATAAGTGCTAGTGAGATGCATCCTTCAAACAATTACTCCACCTCGACATTGCTAGAGCTAGGAGCTTGGGTGGGCTTTAAAACGATTTGTGCTTGATTCAAATTCATACCAGGCTCCAGAAAAGCTATAAGCTCACTCCAATTCTCAGCCTTGACATGGTCTGTAAAATACTCTTTGGCTACAGAAATGGTTAAAAA
The DNA here is from genome assembly GCA_030427905.1 of Bacteroidia bacterium. Classification (GTDB taxonomy): domain Bacteria; phylum Bacteroidota; class Bacteroidia; order Flavobacteriales_D; family Cryomorphaceae; genus CBDDKU01. Next base: position 414,549 of record JAUICL010000001.1, on the reverse strand, counting down.
GCCAGGCTCTGTTGATGCTGAAGAGATCTTCGTGCGTCCGATTTCGTTTTCCACATCTACGTGGAGACTCTCCAGTTTATACGCTTCATATCCTTCCGGTAACTCAATTCGGAGATCAAACAAGAATTTGCGAGGGTATAGGAATTGAGCGTCAAAATGGCGAGTAGTTTTCTCTGTTTCTGTGAGTGACGCTTGAGTTGGAATCATTTTGCCCAAATCAAGAATTATGTTTTTTCCTGCTTTTTTTGCGACTTCGCTAACCGTGAAAACATCTTTTATGATCATGGTATCATTGTCTAGCGCCAACCCAGAACTAAGCAAGTCAAAAGAGATGTATTCATCCACATCAAAACTAGCTCTGAGCCAATGCTCCATATCGATCGCTTTATTTGCGCTATCAGGCTCTAGTAAGGACCTATAATACGTGGCGTATGGTGTTCTTGGAGCATCCGGATCAAGGGCCATGTGTCCGTCATCCCTTGATTTATCAAGGTCGTTGTGGTACTCTGTATTATGCAAGACAAAATAGGAACTATACATTCTTTCGTTCCCAGTAAGGGTTTGGACAGACTCCATTTGAGCAATGTTTTTCTCCATGTCGACAGTGGCTTCGAGTTGGTAAGTATGGAAGTTTTCGCTTGACGTAGTACTCGGCAAAATGATGGTATCCTGGAGTGTGTTCCAGTTATGGGTAATAGCCTTTTGACCCATAACTACCTCATCTAAATCGAAAGCCCGATAGAATGGTTTTGACGGACTGATGTAATGCCAATTGCCTTCTTCATCCTTAAATCTAAAGAGCGAAATCAGCTCATCTCGCATGATGATATCATCAATATCGGCGAGGTACTTATGAGTGGTGGCCACAAATTCTGCTTCGATGTTCATATCAGCTGCAGCTAGCATAAGGCGTTGAGAAAACAGACGAGAATCGAATTGTGCAGAGTGATAATTCGGCTGCATATAGACCCCAATGGCTAAGTAGTACCGAAAGAAGTTGTAGGCTCTTTCCATCAACTCTACCTTAGAAAGATCTTGAACGCTGTAGTAGATGTCGTATTTTTTCTTGAACCTTTTGTTTAGGGAATTGTATGAGTCAACCTTTTCTTGATCTCGATACAAAATGGCTTTCTTCCTTTGCTCGGGTGTGGAATGGCGGATAATCTTTCCTTCCTCTGGAACGATTAGTGAAGTCCGAGACTTGTTGGATTTATGGCAGTAGCACACTTGCGATGCAGTGTAGGGCCTGGTCATATAGGGAACTTCCCAAGGCTCCAAGTCTAGCGTTTCGTATGCAGAGAACTCTAGATCATATATGGCTTTTTTGGGTTTGGAGATTGCTTCGTTCAGAACAGGTGCGATGTCAGACTTCTCTGCATCAAAGCTTAGGTAAAAGCCCTTTCTAAGCTCATATCGTTTAAAGCTATTTAGCACGGGTGAGTCATCAGCCACAGGGGTGAATTCTGGGTCAAAGCACTCTTCAACTTGCTCTGTCACTTTCACCGCAAAATCAAGAATGTCTCCGATCTCAAGGTTCGGAATGGCCACTTCGCCCCGTGCATTTGGGCGAAGCTTGCCTAAATTGACTTCTACCTGCTCGCCTTCCTTCTTAATGATTCTGATGGTGTACCTAGGCAAAAAGCGGCCTTGTGTTTTCACAACCCGCCCAAGTGAATTGACCCGGTATTTGTTCTGGTTTGACTCTAAAGGAAATCGACTGAAATACTCAACCGCCGCCTTATCATTAATCAATATCAACTCTCTCGAAATGCGATTATTCTCAATAAGAGAGCCTCTAGTTTTGAATAAAAACAACTCGATAAAGTCCAGGATGATCATGGAGTTTTCCATGAGGGAGTCAGGAATTTCTTTTGATTTATACGTCAAAAAGGGGTCGGTTTTTTCGTCGATTTCTTGCCTCAGAAAACTCAATTCTGACGAAGTCCATTCTTGCGCGAAGGTGTTATTGAAGAACAACACGGAGCAAAGGAGTGCCCACGCAGCCATTGCTGAGCTACTTAATCTGCTGGAGGGTGATTTGTAGTTCATAAAAGTTCTTTAGTTCTAGGATTGCATCGGCAAAAACCTGGGCTTCTGATCTGGAAATAACCCCGTTGTATACTACAATGGACTTCTCGAGTATCACAAGGTTTTCTGAAAGCCGATAGGCTCCACTGATGCTAAATTCAGGGTGATTAATTTCAATGGCAGGAGGAATTTCACTTGGTTCAAACCCTGCTGGAATCTCCAGCTTTACCACTGATTTTTGGTTGTAATTTTCGCCAAAGTACCAGGGGGCATAGCGCTGCTTTAGTGATTCATTTGAGATGTCGTCTAGCTGTTTCTCCATGTTGAGATCAACGTAAAGCTCATCACCCAGATTGATAAGGTGGCTTCTCGTTTTGAGTTTAAACTGGATCGAAGTGGAGTCTGGATTATCTTCCTTGATCCCATGAGCTTCGAGCTCAAGGACTCCATCTGGATCAAATCCATTGAGCACTGTTTCCTTCAGAAATTCATCCCTCAGTTGAGATGATGCGTGGTCATATCCGAATTTGAGCATTTTTTGGGTTTCACCACGAAACGCTTTATCTCCACTGACTAGAATTGATTTGAGATCTTCAGAAGGTTTCAGGTAATACGTAGTATTGACCAAATCTGCTTTAGGCGGGGTGTTTGGTATTTGGTGAATGATGTAGTCATCACCATTTTCAACCATTGCTGGCCTCCCCGAAATACGATAGGCCAAGGAAAACGGACTTCCATATGGCTCGGTGGCGTCAAGGAAGAGCAACGAATCGGACCAGTTCACAGCTGTGATCATGTGATTATCGACAGCAAGTGAAGGTGTAGAATAGTCAAAAGGGACTTCTCTTTTTGTTCCAATCCACGCTAGTCTTGCATCATATCCGAGACTATCTAAATAGAATTTAAGCAAATTGGCCATGCCTTTGCAGTCCCCGTATTTCTGGTCATACACGTGGCAGGCTCCTTCTGGCCTGAACCCAGCCATTCCATCTTCAAAGGCTATATACCTGATATTGTCGCGCACCCATTCGTACACGGCGTTTATCTGATCGGGGCCCTTATCGTAGTCAAACCACTCTTGCCTAAACTGAGGGATTCTACCATCATCTTCATTCTCCGTTTCAAGCGAAACATCTCGATACCATTTGTAGAGAGCCCCTACATCAGGCATAAGTGCTATTTCATCACTTCGCTCAGGCTTTACAGAGCGATATACGGGAATGATGGCGGGTATATAGTGTGCTTGGCTCGGCACAAAAGCATCGTCCTTAAAATTTGGAATATTTTCCCAAGAGTAGCTTACTATTTGATTCTCTCCGTCGCGTGTGGTGGTTTTCTTTATCTCGTACCCTTCAAAGTTGAACTCCTTGAGCTGAATATTTAGCCAGGATGGGATGACAAAAACGACGTGCGATTCGAATGAAGATTCTACTGGAAGCAAGCTAACATGTGAGAGAAATTTGAAGTCTTCATATGTGGTCTCGAAGCGCAGTCTCTGGATGCCTGGATTTGTCTCAAACCACATAAACATTAGGGAATAGTCGCCAAGAAAGATTCCATCGGTCTCCACTCTCTCCGATTTGCTTTGTACGTGCCGCCATTTAAAACGGTCTTGCTCAAAGTGGGCTCCGCTTATTTTCGAAATCTCCGAGAAGCTTGTAAACGGCTGTGTATGACCAAACTGACTCTTTTGCCACAGGATGTCTCGAAACGAGGTTTTCGTGACCCTAACAGGGGCTTTAGATTTGAAAAACAACCTTTTGAACTCTATGGTGTCAGCTGTGAGTAATGCAATATTGTGTTTTGACCCAAAAGCGGAATCGGCGTATTGCTCTACAGATGGTAGGTCATAGGTTTGCGCGCCAAGTGGGCTCAGGCCTGCACAAACCAAAATCAAGAAAACCCTATTCGCCACGAAAGAATTCAGCAGTGTCATCAATCTCATTCCTACTCCTTAATAGTCGGGGAAGTGACAAGTTTAATGATCAAAATTGAAATTATGAGTCATTGGAGGGAATAATTGGGGGTGTTTATGCGACTCTTGCAGTGAAATTCGAACACAATTGATATGACTAAGAGGCTACAGAATTGGAAGTCGTGCACTGTTTGGTTTTTCTATCGATGGATACGGTACCGAGCCGATTTCGGTTAAATAAAGAAATTAGCGATAAAGCATGAGCATCGCTTTTTTTGGAAAAGGGGGAATTGGAAGCCATTGTTTTCTAAGAAGAAATTGGTAGCGATTGTGACCAGTGTATTCTCGGGATAGATTTCGACATTCCACGATACGGGTGCTGTGGAGGTGAGGTCGAGGACTTGCTCTGTAGCGGCCGAGCTGAGTACCTTGCGGTTTTCAATGTCCAAGTGCTGGACGATGACGCGTACAGCAAACTTTTCATCGCCTTCTTTTGTGAAATTCAGGGCTGTACTGGGGTTGTTTATTTCCAGATTTAATTCGGTTTCAGAAATTCTTTGAAAAGATGGTGGTGCGTTCCACGGATTTTGGTTTGGATCTGAAAGGCGAAAGTCCTTGAGTAGCGAAACCGCTGCAATGTTAGGTTTGCGCTGTCCACGGGGTGAATCTGTATCCATGGTGCGCAACATGTAGAGTCTACCGCCGAGCTTGGCACAGGCATGTGCGTGGAAGTGGCCGGGAGATGTGTGGTTCTTGATGTCGAGGTAGATATCCTTTGCAAAGAGAAATGCGCTAGAGAACTCCGCTTGGTTTTCGTGGATTCGCTTGTTTCCTTCCCTCGATTTATCCTTGAGTTGTGCGGCTGTGGGCCCACCCGGGAGTGAGACTATGTACTTGCCGTTGATTTGCTTTCCTACCAGGTTTCCCAGCTTTCCTTTGAACTGAAATGGGCCAATTTGCTCTGCCATCGCCTTGAAATTTAAGTGGTTGTATAGGCTTATAACGGGTAGTTACACCGTTTTGGTCTGCGTATGAACGTATTTTAACCGTGTTTAGACCGTATTCAGACCGTCAGATGACCGTAAGGAGACCGTCTGAAGACCGTGACTAAATCTTTGTTGGTAGGGAGTGATTTAGGGCTTGGATGGATGGCTGTGAAGGGGGTGGAAGGCAGTAGCCAGATCACACTTCTTTGCTATTTGGCTGGGGTTTTTATCTTTAAGGGTGTGATGGGCGAAATTGGTTGCACTTTGAGGATAGAGATAACCCAGATGATATCATAAAGCCGATAATTCTGAACGGAAATCGAACAGTCAGAATTTTCACCCGTTACGGCTCTCTTCTAAAAGAAGAGCTAATTGTGAAGATGAAGTGATATTCAGAAAAATTATATGGATGACATTAGTTGTATTGCCCTTTGCGTGCATTGGGCAGTACGACTATTTCCAAACGAACCTTCTACCTTTTAATGAAGATGGATTTAATAATTCTTCATGTGTGGAAGTTGTTGATGATTATTACTTTACATGGGGAGTTCAAAGGGACGAGATTGATATCTTTCCTTTTGTGAGAAAATATGATCTTGATGGAACATTTGTTGATACATTTTATCTTGAATCCCCAGATACCCTATATTATATTGGCTCTAGGAATTCATTTCGCTATGTGAGCGATCTTGGGGTGTTCATAGCCTTTAATGCAATAGGAACTTCAAATGGTCCTCCCGTAGGTTACAGGTTTCAAGTAAACCTTAACCTTGATGGTTCAAGCTCTCAGTTTTATGATTTTTTCCCAGAAAACAACACGGATTCCTTTGTCGGTTTCGGTTCATTTTATGGCGACCACTTGGTTATTGGCTCATTAATAGGGTCCAGTAATGCATTTGCATCATACTTCTCGAAAGTGGATATGGAAGGAAATGTCATATGGACTTACCAAATACCGTCAGCGTCAAATCAAACATACAGAGTTGAAGACTTTGTTCTTTTTGAAGACAAAATTCTTTTTTCAGGGTTTCGAAGAGTATCACAGACTTATCATGCATCTTATACTTTGGTAGACACTACGGGAAATGTGATTGATGAGCCTTTTTTAACGAATAATATTGGAGGTAACCAGGCATTAGTCACAAAGTCCGAATCGGATGGTATCCTTTTCGCCTACACCCAAAATTACGAATGGAACGAAGAGATTGGTGATCCAGATATTTATTGGACAGAATTGGCATTGTCGTATTTCGACACTATCACCAACACCGTTTCAGAGCCCATAGCTCACCTGAATAACTATGAATATATGGTTATGAAAGTAAGAGATGTTATTCCGGCTTCTGACGATGGGTTTGTCATCTTAGGAACTTCGCTTAACGAATCATTTGAATTTCTTTCTTGGGTGGCGAAAGTCAACTCCGATTTAGAGTTAGATTGGTTTCAGGAGTACTCTTATGAGTCTTGTTCGAGTTGTAATACGGAAGCTTTGGACATAGACATTGCTCCGGATGGTGGATATGTTTTCACAGGCATTTGGCAAGATATAAACCAAGGAGGATTTCAGGCATCCAGAGCTTTCCTCGTTAAAATAGACGCCTGTGGAGATTTTGAATGGCTAGGCTGTGAACCAGTTAGTGTGGGACTGGAAGAACAATCAAAGCTAGACTTCGATGTTTATCCAAATCCAGTTGAAGAGTCTTTTACTATTGAACTTACTGAACCTGAGAACGCGATCAAATGGACGATCACTGACCTTCAAGGGAGAACAGTTCAAGAAGGAGTAATTGATGGGTTTACAACACGAGTTTCACTCAATCTACCATCAGGGCTTTATGTATTAATGATAGAGACGGAAGTTGGGGAAGTAGGGGTGAAGAAGGTTCAGGTTTTGTAATCTCTTCCGTCAATTTACGTTCTCAGCCTGCAGGGAATTATTTGATTAGAATAGTCGCTAAGGATGGCTCTCTTCTAAAAGAAGAGTTAATAGTAAAGTTAAAGTGATATTGAGAAAAATTATTTGGATGACATTAGTTGTATTGCCCTTTGCGTGCATTGGGCAGTACGACTATTTTCATTCAGAAATACTAAGCTACAACGAAGGTGGATTGACGTCTACTTCTAATGTAGAAGTTGTAGGAGAGTATTATTTTGTTTGGGGTGGACAAAGAGATGAGACTGATATTTTTCCGTTTGTGAGAAAGTATGATTCAGCTGGTGCATTTATTGATACTATACAAGTAATGTCTCCAGACACCTTATACTATATTGGCGCTTTTAACTCATTCCAATATGAAAGTGGGCTTGAAGCTTTTGTTGCATATAATTCAATTGGTACTGTAGAGAACATCCCTAGGGGGTATAGGGTGGCGATTGAACTGAACTTCAGTTCAGTCGAGAAACAGTTTTACGATTTGGTAGATGATGAATATCCTGAATCATTTGTGGGATATGGGCGTTTTTTTGGAAATCATCTTGTTATAGGATCCTTCGTGGATCCAGCAAATGGTTTTGGTTCATATTATTCAAAAGTTGATTTGGAAGGAAATGTTGTATGGACTTATGATGTGCCGGTTGTTTCTGGCGAATCCCACCGAATAGAGGACTTTGTGCTGTATGAAGATAGGATTTTGTTTACAGGCTTTCGCGAAGATGCTCAGGCATTTCATGCGGCATATACCGTAATGGATACCTTGGGGAATGTACATGAAGATGCAAATCTGACTAATAATATGGGTGGTAATCAGGCATTAGTCGCAAAATCCGAACCGGATGGTATCCTTTTCGCCTATACCCAAAATTACGAGTGGAACGAAGAGATTGGTGATCCAGATATATATTGGACAGAATTGGCATTGTCGTATTTCGACACCATCACCAACACCGTTTCAGAGCCCATAGCCCATTTGAATAACTATGAGTATATGGTTATGAAAATTAGAGATATTATTCCGGCATCTGACGACGGTTTTGTCATCTTAGGAACTTCCCTTAACGAATCATTTGAATTTCTTTCTTGGGTGGCAAAAGTCAACTCAGACTTGGAGTTAGATTGGTTTCAGGAGTACTCTTATGAGTCTTGTTCGAGTTGCGACACGGGAGCGCGTGATATTGATGTTGCACCAGACGGGGGCTACGTTTTTACGGGCTATTGGCAAGATTTTATGCAAGGTGGCTTTCAACAAGCTGAGTCCTTTCTAGTTAAATTAGACGCCTGTGGAGATTTTGAATGGCTGGGCTGTGAGCCGGTAAGTGTCGGACTGGAAGAACAATCAAAGTTAGACTTCAATGTTTATCCAAATCCAGCGGAAGATGAACTCACCATCCAGCCTGAAGATCAGAACGAAGCAGAGACTTGGCGCATATTAGACCTTCAAGGGAGAACAGTTCAAAAAGGCGTAATTAATGGGTTTACAACACGAGTTTCACTCAACCTACCATCAGGGCTTTATGTGTTAATGATAGAGTCAGAAGCTGGGGAAGTAGGGGTGAGGAAGGTTCAGGTGCTTTGATGATTACGTTCTTCGGTTTTAAGCTAATTGGATTACTCCGTGATCCTAGGTATGGTTACTTTAATACTCCAAGCAAAACCCTGGCTGCTTTTCAGCCAGGACTTTTTTTATGCCCACAGCTCTGCTCGAGTGTGACTCGGCAAAGCTTTTGGGCATAAAAAAACACCACGACTACCGTCGGGGTGTTTTGCTTGTGACCCGGGAAGGATTATTTACATGATCCTTTACATGGTTACTTTAATACTCCAAGCAAAACCCTGGCTGATTTTCAGCCAGAACTTTTTTTATGCCCACAGCTCTGCTCGAGTGTGACTCGGCAAAGCTTTTGGGCATAAAAAAACACCACGACTATCGTCGGGGTGTTTTGCTTGTGACCCGGGAAGGATTCGAACCCTCAACCCTCAGAGCCGAAATCTGATATTCTATCCAGTTGAACTACCGGGCCGAGCCTGCAAATGTAATTGGTTTAGGGCAATTTTTAATTGGTTTTCGATAATTTCGACCTCTGCATATGATTCTCGCTGTTTTTGCGTTTCATATGTGAATTGATGTTTAAGATGTTGCGAAAACTACTCTCTCTATACCTTACCCTTTTTCTCGTGGGCCAAACCCTGGCTCAAAACCCCATAGATACCTGGAAGGAATACCTGAGCTATTCTGAAGGGATTGATCTCGATATCCTTGGCAGCGATGTGTACCTGGCCGGAATAAACGGTGTGTTTATCTACCACACGGCCGACAATAGCATCGACAGGCTGAGCCGCGTGAACGGGCTCTCCGATATCGGGCTCTCGCTTCTGCGCACCAACGATGAACGCGGGCTGGCCTTTGTTGGCTACAGCAATGGTAACATCGACCTGATTGAAGGAAATCAAATCACCAATTTTGCGGAGCTCAAGAATAGCTCGGCGGTGGGGTCGAAGACGATTAGAGATGTGGAGTTTTACGAGAATATCGCCTTTATCACTAGTGGATTGGGTATTCACGAGTTCAACCTAGATCGCGTTGAGATCAAAGAAACGTATAGCTTGAGTCCTGATGGGTCGGTGAGCGTCAATGCCACGGCTGTGCTTAACGATACCATATACGCAGCCACTGACGAAGGACTTTACTTTGGTAGCTTAAACGATGACCTGACTATATTCTCAAACTGGCAACAAGACCTGTCTATCCCTGGGCCCTTTGACCCCGTGATAAGCTGCGTGGCCTATAATGGGCGGATCTACATCTCGCATGTAGAGGGTGATGAAGCCGGGGTTTATTTCGAAGCTTCACCAGACACTTGGCAGACCAAAGGTTCGTTTGGCGATATGCGTTTTATGCGTTCAGCCCACGGAAAGCTGACAATGACCAATAGCTACTACGCTGAACTCAGCAACCCCGAAGGAACGAGCTGGGAAGTGGCAATCTGGGGCTATTCAGATGGAATAAACCCACAGGCTAACGCGATCGTGTCAGATGGTGATGGGGTGGTATGGATTGCCGATCGCCGCCTTGGACTAGTAAAGCGTGACGCTAACGGAAACTTTGAGTACATCCAGCCGCAAGGGCCGGGAACAAACTTTATTTTCGATCTAGATTTTTACAAAGACCAGCTCTGGGTGGCCAGTGGTGGAGTAGAGTTTCCAGGAAACTGGAACAACCGTTTCGAGCTCAACGGATTTTATGGTATGAATGCAGGGCAATGGACAAATTACGTGCGCTTGAACACACCTGTGCTCTGGGACACGTTGTTTATTGATGTTCCGGCTATTCTCGTGAATCGTGATAATCCAGACCAGGTGTTTGTCGGGTCAAATTACAGCGGACTTTGCGTGGTTGAAGAAGGAAAGGAATTGCAGTTTTTTAATGCGTCTAATTCGGAGCTAGGCCCCAAAGATGGATCCTTTCAAGACGATGGCGACCCTTGGGTGGGTGTTTCGGGAATGGCGATGGATGATGACAAGAATCTTTGGATTTGCAATACCTGGAGTCAAAACCCACTAGTGGTGTACCGCGCAGACGGATCTTGGGAGAGCTTTAGCTTGAGCGCTGCCACAAACAGTTTGAAATCAATGAAGATTATCATCGATGACTTCGACCAAAAGTGGATTGTTTTCAACCGCGATGGGATCACAGTCTTCAAGGAAGGGGAGACTCCAAAACGCTTTTCAGCAACTACAGGTTCTGGCGGCCTCCCGGCTAATGAAGTTCTGGCCATAGTTGAAGATCTCGATGGAGAGATTTGGGTGGGAACTACCGATGGGGTAGCCGTGTTCTATTCTCCTTTCGATGCGCTGACAAGCAGTGCGAGCGATGCCCGAAGAATTCTGGTAGAACAAAACGGTATATTCCAATACCTGCTCGAAGGCCAAGCTGTTACGGCCATTGCGGTTGACGGGGCGAATAGAAAATGGATTGGTACGGAGTCATCCGGGGTGTTTTTGATGTCGGAAGATGGAACGGAAGAAATCAAGCGTTTTACCGATGCGGATAGCCCGCTGTTTAGCAATGCCATCAACGATATTGCCGTGAATGATAAGACTGGCGAAGTGTTCATCGCCACGCAGGGAGGGTTGATTTCCTACTTCTCTGATGCCACAGGTGGTGGCAATGAAAACAACTGCTCAAGCGTGTATCCGAATCCCGTTAGAGAAACATACTCTGGCCCCATTTCCATTACAGGCTTGAAGCGCGATAGTCAGGTGCGAATTACCGATGCCCGCGGAAACCTGATTTACAAAACCACTTCGAATGGAGGTAGTGCCATTTGGGATGGAAAGAACACAGATGGTGTGCGCGTGGCTACGGGTGTATACTACGCACTGAGTACCGATGTGGAAGGAACTTCGACTTGTGTCACCAAAATTCTTCTGGTCAAGTGATCCAGCAGGCTTTTGAGGGAATTGTCCTCAGAAAGATTCCCTATACCAGCTCTTCTGCTATTGTACATGTCTATACGCACGATCACGGGCCTATGGCTATTATGGTGCGCGGTTTGGGAAAGAAGAAGTCCAAATCAGTCAATGTGCAGCCACTTTCCGTAGTGGAGTTTGAATGCTATTACAAGCCGTCAAAGGAAGTTCAAACGATCTCAAATCTCGATTTGGCGATCAACCATCTGCCTATTCTGACTGACCCTTACAAAACCACGGTGTGCATTTTTCTGGCTGAGCTGCTTTCAAAAGTACTCCGTGAAGAAGCGCCAGAGCCAGAGCTCTATCACTTTCTAAGAGATGGAATTTCGCATTTTTCTGCCCATCCCTTTTCTCCCGATTTCCACTTGATTTTTTTGGGGAGATTGTCGAGCTACCTCGGTTTTTATCCCGACTTGTCAGCACGACCTGGCCAGACCGATTTTGATCTGGAGCACGGCCACTTTACCGACCATTTAGGCCAATCTATTCACACGCTCAATGAAACGCGCAGTATGGCCCTGAGAAAGGTGTTTGAAGCGGGTCTGTTGAGTGAGTCGCTCGGCTTGTCTCAGCTCAACCGGCGACAGGCGCTAAACGATATGATGATGTACTACCAGCTCCACCTCGATGGAATGGGCAAGGTAAAATCACTGGATGTGCTCGAAGAAGTCTTTTCTTAATTGACTTGAAAACCGTTTACGGGTTCCACGCCGATTATATCTTCAAACTGAAGGCGAATCAGGTCGTTTCTTTGCGCTTCGAGAGACTTTTCCATCAACTTTCGGTGCTCAATATTGCTAGCGAAATAGATGGCGCGATCTGCTTGATCCATAGTGTCCCACAAAACCCCAAAAACTTCTTTTCCCGAACGCAAACGTATGCGACAGTGATGATGAAAATAGGATCTTAATTCAGAGTAAGTCATGATTGGTTAGGCCTAGCTAAAGATCAGAAAAAATCAACTATGAAAATTGGGAACCTCCCAAAAAAGATTTCAACAAGGTTGATTAGCAGAGTATTACTGTATTTTGGCTGAGTAGAGTATGGCTTCCGACTCGCGGATGTACTCTCTTTTGTTGAACTTGGGAGCAAAGGTGAAGGCGCTGATGCAGACCACGTATTGATCATCGGCCGATGTGGTGGTGAGCGATATAAATGGCCCGCCCATAAAGTAGTTGGCTGTTTTCCAAAGCCCACGCGTTTCAACCGCGTATTTATCGTTTAGAGAAGTAACGGTTGACGATGGAGGAAACTTGTACTCGGTTGTCATGTAGGTCCCTTCTTTTGGTCCTGGGACGTATTTCTTCAAGAATTCATCGCGCTTGGCCAGGATGGCACTTTCTTCGAGAAGGGAGTCGGATGTGTAGGGGTAGCGGTATATAAAAAAGCCTTGGGTGATGTCGTGGCCGTTGTTTCCAAGGTATTTGATGCGCTCGCGTTCAATCCAAATAAAGTCTTCGTGCACTTCGGCGAGCTCAGACTCAACTGGCAGGGCCAACTCAACGCCCATAAGTTCCTTCACCTTTTCTTCGAGCGTCTCATTCCCCGTTCTGTAGTATTTGGATTGGTAGCGCTTTACTTCCATATCGTCAATGCGCTTGATAAGTTCTTGAAACTCCGTTCGCAAGAGCATGTAGAAGTTTTCTTCGTCAGTAGCCGTTGCCGAAAAGTAGAGTTGCTGGTTGCTCCACTTGTCTTTGGTAAGGGTGAGTTTGTTTTCGCCTTCGGCATCTGGGCCGATAACGATTTTTAGAATATTGCGGTGGTGCTGCAGGAGTCCGCTCATCTCATTAGGAGAAAACTGGAGTAATTTAAACTGAGGCTCTGCCTGCGGCAAATGTGGGTAGCTCGCTTCGAGCACGGCGCGAAGGCTATCGCCGGGAGTGGAAAGCCACTTGCCTTCGTCCATGATGACAATAATTTCACCCGACTCCCCACTGTGGCGGGGCTTTCGGATTTTCCCAGACTCTTCTGAACACCCCCAGATTAAACATAAAACGATTAGTGCAGGGATAATTCTGAAGGCTTTCATCATGACTTTTTCGGAATTTTAATTTTCTGGCCGGGCTTCAACCTGTTGTAATTTACACCCGTGTTTACGCGTTTAATATCGTTGACGGTAACACCTGGATAAGTCTTGGCAATATCCCAGAGCGTATCTCCGCTTCTGATGGTGTAGTAGTCAACATTTCCGCTCGTTTCCACTACAGATTTCGTGCCACCTTCACTCTTTTTCTCTTCTGTGGCTTTAGCTGTGGCGCTGTCCACTTTCACCTTTTTGGTAGAGTGAATTTCAAGGCGTTGACCCGGGTAAATGCGACTGCTGCGCAGATTGTTCCACTCCCGAATTTGCGTAACCGTCACGCCATTACGCTCTGCAATGACGCCCAATACATCGCCCGAGCGAACTTTGTAGTATGTGATTTCTTCGTTTACCACGTATCCGTTTACAGCTTGTGGAGCGTCTTTTTGATATTCGTAGAGGCTATCTTCATTGGCTAAGAATGCCCCCACTGCCGAAGAAGGAATGTAAAGCGTGTGACAAGTTTTTGATTCGGGAATGATATTCTTTTTGAGCGAAGGGTTTAGCACTTCCAGCTCTTTGACTTCCACCCCTGTGAAGTGAGATATTTGGTCGAATGTAGCGCGTTGACAGACGTTTAGCGTGTCGATCTGGGCATGAACAAATAAGGGTTCAACAGGGTAAAGATTGTGTTCTGCGGCGAAGTTCATCGTGTAGTTTACAGCGATGAAAGCAGGCACGTAGCCTCTTGTTTCTCTAGGAAGGTAAGGGCGTATTTTCCAATAGTCGCGGTGTCCACCCGAACGGCGAATAGCTTTGTTTACATTACCCGGCCCCGAATTGTAGGCAGCCAAAACCAAATTCCAGTCACCGTACATCCCGTAGAGAAACTGCATGTATCTGCAAGCAGCCACCGTACTCTTGTATGGGTCTCTGCGGTCGTCGGTATACGAGGTGACGTTGAGGTCGTAAATCTTTCCAGTGCTGTACATAAACTGCCAAAGCCCCGTAGCGCCCACATGTGAGCGAGCTGAAGGGTTCAAGGCAGATTCTACGACGGCTAAGTGCTTTAGCTCAAGGGGGATATCAAACTGGTCGAGCTTTTCTTCGAACATAGGGTAGTAGAGCTCGGCGAGTCCAAGTACACGCGAAGTAACGTCACGACGCTTGTTGGTGTAAAGGTTGATAAAGGCCTTTACATACCTGTTGTAGTCCAGATTCATTGGCGTTTGCGCATTGAGCCCGTAAAGTCTAGCGGCAATTACCGAGTCTGGGTATTCTGGAATTTCTTCTTTTGAAAAACCATGAATGTTTAGGCAGGAAGTATCTGTATCGAATGTACTCCACGAGAGCTGTTCGCTCAGCCAGAGATCATCTAGCGCCACAAGCACCGGATTGTCTTCCTGAATCTCCACAGCGACAGTATCGACTATAGTCTTGGTGCTATCGTTTGGGTTGCTCGGTAAAGACTTGTGTGCCTTCGAATGAACCGAGAAGAGCAAAAAAGTGGAAACGGCGAATAGACCTATGGTTTTCATAGATAGAGTTAAGGGGTTAGAACCTATACGCAAAAACGTACTCGGTAGGTTACTAAATAATCGAATAAAATTACGCCTTGAAGGGTGTTCTGAAAAGTGCAGGTCGCTATCCTTTTAACGCGACTGTGTTCATTAAGTTGTGCGCCACCTGCATCATCTCCGCTTCTTTGAAAACTGGAGCCATAATCTGAGTTCCAAACGGCAGTCCATTGCTGTGCTTGAAAAGCGGAACAGAGACGGCTGGATTTCCGGATAAGTTGGCGTGAACCGTAAAGATGTCTTCCAGATACATTTGGATCGGGTCATCTGACTTGGCGCCGAACTTAAAGGCCGTATGCGGTGTAGTGGGAGAAAGAAGCAAGTCGTACTTCTCGAAAAAGGCATCTGTCTTCTCCTTGATTACTCGTCTTACCTTTTGTGCTTTAGCGTAGTAAGCGTCGTAGTATCCAGCATTTAGCACGAAGGTTCCGAGCATGATTCGGCGTTTTACTTCAGGGCCAAAGCCTTCCGTTCGGCTCTTGCGGTAAGTCGATTCGATGTCGGTGGCTTCCGGGCTGCGGTGACCGTAGTGGATCCCGTCGTAGCGAGAAAGATTCGAAGAAGCCTCGGCGGTGGTGAGAACGTAGTATGTTGGCACCAGGTAGTCTAGCTCTTTTAGGCTCACGGCCTCTACTTCGTGCCCTTCACTTTTGAGTTGCTCAATCAGGGCAGAATGACGGTCTCGAACTTCTGAATTAATGGCTTCGCTGTCGAGGCATTCCTTTACAAAACCAATCTTGAGCTTTTTGGGAAGCTTAGCTTCTGACAAGGGTGTTACATCCACGCTGCTCGAGGTGGTGTCCATGTGGTCTTGACCTGACATGATTTCCATGGCAAGCCCTGCGTCTTCTGCGCTGTGGGCAAAAGGCCCGATTTGATCAAAAGAAGAAGCGAAGGCGATGAGTCCGTGGCGGCTAATGCGGCCGTACGTCGGTTTTGCTCCGACTATTCCACAGAACGAAGCCGGTTGGCGAATAGATCCACCCGTGTCGCTACCCAAAGAAATCAGGCAGCAATCGGCTGCTACAGCTGCAGCAGATCCGCCAGATGATCCACCCGGAACAAATTCAGGGTCAAGCGGGTTTTTAACGTTGCCGTATGCTGAGTTTTCATTCGATCCACCCATGGCAAATTCGTCGCAGTTCACACGTCCAATTACGATTGCGTCTTCATCTATAAGTCGCTGAAGAGCAGTGGATGTAAACAGTGACTCAAACCCTTCTAGTATTTTGGAAGAAGCTCCTACTCGATGTCCGGCGTAGCAGATGTTGTCTTTTATCGCGATGACTGCCCCCGCCAACCTTCCGGCTGTTCCCGCTTGCCATTTGGCTTCGATTTCTTTGGCGCGTTCCAATGCTTCTTCCCCAAAAACTTCGAGAAAAATATTGAGATCAGAGCTTGCGTCAATGTTTGATAGGTAAGACTCCACCAACTGGGTGAGCGTGATACTTCCAGCAGTAAGGTCTTTGCGAATTTCTTGCAGAGAACGGTAAGTAGTCAAGAGCTTAGGATGTTTTAAGCGTCGTCAGAATTCGATTTTCCAGAATCAGTGTCTTCTTTCGAAGCGTCCTTAAATTCTTTCATTCCACGGCCTAGCCCACGCATCATTTCTGGAATTTTCTTTCCACCAAAGAGCAGAAGGATCAAAACCACAACAAGGGCGATTTGCCAAGGGCCAACAAATCCTAAGAGAATGGATAGCTGCATGCGTAAATTTTTTACAAAACTACAAAATTGGCATCAGACCACTACTGTTTGTAGAGCCAAGTCGCCGGATTTTGTTTGGTGGTGCCGTTTGAGTCCACTTTCCAGATTTCGAGGTGGGCTTCTGTCTTACCCGTATTCTCATCTGTAAGCACGCTCCCGATTGATTGTTTGCTCTCAATTTCCTGGCCTTTTGTGACCAGAACTTCTTGAAGATTAGAGTACACGCTGCGGTACCCACCGTGGTTTATGATCACGTTTTGTCCAGCTCCTGGAATACTAAAAACCGCTGAAACGGTTCCTTTGAACACACTGCGAACGATGGCATTTGAGCTCGTTGCTATGTCGATTCCATTGTTGGGCACTGTGATTCCCGCCAAGACAGGGTGGGGATTGTTTCCAAATTTGGAGGTAATAACACCGCGTTCAACCGGCCAGGGCAATTTTCCTTTGTTCGATTCGAAGCTAGCTGAAAGGGCTGCTGCTTCGGGCGTCAATTCAAAGGTTCCAGCGTTGTTTTTCTTGCTGGCTCTGATTTCTTCTTCGATGATGCGCTGTATCTCTTTGTTGAGCTTGTTGCGCTGTCGTTCTTGCTGCTTAAGTTTTTTAGACAGTTTATTCTCTTCTTGTTTAAGGGACGAAACAGCGGTTTGTCTCACTTCCAAATCGGCATTGAGTACTTCTTTGGCTTTCTGTTCTTCGCCCATCACTTCATTCTTCTCTCCGATCAGGGCTTGCATATTCTCATTTAAGGCCTGGAGCTCTGCCTGGGCTTCTTTGATTTGCGCCACTTGATCCTGACGATACTTGGTATATTGTTTTAGGGCTCTAATTCTTCGAATGGCCTGGTAGAGGTCTTGCGAAGCAAAAATGTACATAAGCTTGTCTTCGGAGCGCTGGGTGCGCTGAGCAAACTGTATGGCCTTGGCGTACTTCTCCTTGAGTGTTTCTATTCGCGCTTCCAATTCTTCTACTTCGGCTTCGTTGTCTTTTATGCGGCGGGAGTATAGCGCCACTTCACTTCGAAGGCTTGAGATTAGATCTTCTCGAAGACTGATTTTTTTATTGATAAGCGATAACTCTCCTTCCTCTTTGTTCCGGCTGGACCGTGTTTCCTTAAGCAGTTTGTTTGTGAGCTCTATGTTTTTCGAAATCTCGTCGCGCTCTTTCTGGAGCTCGGCTTTATCTTGGGCCATACCGCTCAGCGATGCCAAGAGAAACCAAACCGGCAGAAGGCTTTTAATTGATAGCCTTGTAAGCAGAAGGAATTTTGAATGGATAGGATTGTGGCTCATTGGTCTTAATACGCGTATAGCGAAGGTCAAATCTAGCTGTTTCTTTGGGAGTACTAACAAACACTTTAATTAGCTGCGGAAAGTTGATTCCGTTCAAGTCGATATACTCGCCATACTCTATGCGAATGGTGCGTTGGTAGAGGATATCATCGATAATGATTCGACCTATTCTAAAGTCATCAGCGCGAACGAAATAGCGTTTGAGAATCAAGTCGTCTTCTCCGTGCTTCTCCGTTGCTTTCTCAAATTGTTTTTCGTTTACGACTTCTAACGAAAGGGTGTCTTCACTTGTTGCCTTCTTCAGGTTTACATCGATCGCTTTTTTGACATTTCGCTTCACTTTGGTGTGCAAAACGTAGTGCAAGTCTTCTACTGTGGCCGTGTATTTTTCACCAGCTTCAATGTCGGCCGGGTTTCCTACCAATAGATCTTGAAGGAAATTATACCCCGACTGGTAGTTCAGAATGGAATCTACGGTGGAAAACCCACCTGCATAGAACTCTTTTTTGACCTTGTTGATATAGCGAATGCTGTCTTCTTCAACGACCATTCGCACGGCTTCGATGCCAAGAGCGGGAGTTAGGCTCATCCAAATTAGGCTGTCGTTTGCGATGCGCATGTTTATCTTGAATCCACCGGTCAGCGACGGAGACTCCACATCGGCTGTGAGCTTAGCGGTCAGGGTGTTAAACTCAAAATTGTTCTTTTTGAGCTGTTCCAGAATGGCATTTTCACTGAGCTGTCTCAGCGGACTTTGCTCAATGGCTTTTCGCGTTTTACATCCCTGCAGCGCGATAAGTGTAAGCAAGGCAAAACCGAGATGCTTGATTCGAAGAATCATGGTGCAGACTGGTCAATTTTAGCTTGAAGAAGACCCTTGTCGCCACCTAGCTCTATGGCCTTTTGCCAGGCTTCAATGGCTTCTTCCTTCTTCGACATTTTGATAAGAATATCACCGTAGTGCTCATAAACTACAGGGTCGGTATTGCCACCGTTTTTGAGGGCTTCTTCAATCCAAAAAAGGGCGTTGGCATAGTTAGCCCGGCGGTACAATACCCAAGCATAGGTGTCTTGAAAGGTCGCTTCATTCGGGGCGATATTGTTGGCTTTTTTAGCCATTTCTTCGGCCCTTTCCAAATTCTCACCGCGGAGCGATAGATAGTAAGCGTAGTTGTTGAGTACGATCACATTGTTTGGGTCGTACTTGAGTGCGCTTTCGTAGGAGTTATCCGATTTCTTATCGTTTCCTTTGGTGTGGTAGGCGTCTCCGAGCGACGCGTGAAACTGGGCTAGGGCAGCATTGTTATCAACGACCAAATTCTTACCAACGGTGAGTGATTCGATTGCCCCGTCTACATCTCCTTTTTGGATTAGTGCAATTCCATGGAAAAGGTAAAACACAGGAAGCTCAGGGAAAAGCTCCATGGCTTCGGCGCTTTCCGATTCCATCGCATCAAAATCGCTGAGCTGAGAATCGAGGGTGATGATCTGCTGCCAAATCGGTGGGCGGTTGGGATCGAGCTCTACGGCTTTCCGGAAGCTTGTTCGGGCTTCTTTATACTTCTCCTGATTCAAGTATAAATCGCCTTGAACAGCAAAGGTTTTGGCGTTTCTCGGGTGCGCATCTTCAAGCCTCGAAGCCAGATCGCCAATGTAGTCATCGCGGTTGGCATAGGCTGGATCGCTCAAATAATTGAGAAGGATATTGACCTTCACATCGATGCTCAAATCGGGCGAAGAAAATGCTCGAGCCAAATAGTCTTCAGCCTTTTTCTTCTCACCCTGGCCAAAGTAAATCTCGTAGAGCGAGATCAGGACAAGCCCATTTCCGGGGTCATCTACAAGGATAGATTCGTAGATAGCAATGGCACCGTTCAGGTCACCACTTTTTTCAAGAATTTCGGCTTTCATACCCTTATACCGCACTTCTTCAGGGTGAAGAGCTATGAGTCCTTCTATTTCTTGGAGTGCTGATTCGTAGTCACCCATATCCACATACAGAACTTGCTTTTGAAGGGTGATTTCTTCGTTTTGACCAACCTGATTTTCAAGGTCGTCGTATAGCTTGATGGCTTCGTCGTACTTGCCTTGAGCGGAGAGAATATTGCCCAATGTGAAATAGTAGTCGTAGGCCTCCGGATGGTGTTCGAGGAGCTTGGTAAATACTTCGGCACTCTTGTCTAGTTGGCGAAGTTCGGCGTATACCTGGCCTAAAAATTCGGCGTAGTAAATATTATCTGGCTCGGTTTCAAATGCCGACTGTGCGTAGGGCAGTGCCGCGCCATAATTTCCTGAAAGCGCTTCAATACGGGCAATTTCAAACTGCGTGGCGGCGCTGTTTGGGTCTATGTCGAGTGCTTTTTTGTAGAGGTAAAGCGCTTCTGAGAAGTTCCCTAAAACTTTCTGCTTTCCAGCGTCAATGAAAACGGTTGTAAACAGTTGTCGATCTTGTTCCGAGAGGGTAGTTTGTGTTCGCGATTGACTATCGGCAACTCCCTTTTTCGACTGGCAGGAAAGAAGAAGTGAAGCGGCAAAAAGCCAGCCTATAACATGATATGTGCGCAGGCTTTTTAGCATGATAACTGGTTGTAATCTCCCACGTTGAGCTGTTTTTCGGTACCTGTCACACTAGCGTGATGGCCGATCATGGAGTGGCTTGTTGAAAGATTCGAAATATGCGTTTCGCTTTGTACAATGGTGTTGTCTATTCGACTTCGTTCAATTGATGCGTTCTTTCCGACAGAGACTCCAGGGCCAACGACAGATTCGCGGATTACCGCTCCTTCGCCTATAAAACAAGGGTCAATGATAACCGCTTTTTCAATCGTTGCTGAATCAGCTATCTCCGATTTGGGGTACTTGATCTCGAGAACTTTTGAGTTGGTTTCTATGGTGACG
Source organism: Bacteroidia bacterium (assembly GCA_030427905.1). GTDB lineage: Bacteria > Bacteroidota > Bacteroidia > Flavobacteriales_D > Cryomorphaceae > CBDDKU01. The sequence continues at coordinate 393,714 of JAUICL010000001.1, read as the reverse complement.
TTCGGATTTCCGCAATCCATCCATTCTCCCACTTTTCCAGGGCTAAATTTCAAGCCTTTTTGTGTCATGCGCAGTAGGGCATCAGGAAGTTGGTACTCACCACTTTTCATCACCTTGTTGTCCATGAGATACTGAATCTCTTCGGCCAACTTCTCACCGTCCTTGAAGTAGTAAATGCCGATCATGGCAAGATCACTCACAAAGGTCTGCGGTTTCTCTACAAAACCAGTTATGTGCCCATCATCATCCAGAGTTACCACACCAAAAGCTGATGGATCTTCAATTTGCTTAACCCATAGCACGCCATCTTTCTCATTGTCGAGTTTAAAGTCGGCAGTGAAGAGGGTGTCGGCAAAGGCCACAATCGTATTTCCCTTGAGCGCTTCCTTCGCGCACCAGATGGCGTGGGCTGTACCGAGGGCTTCATCTTGGTAGGCTATTTTTCCCTCAGCTCCCAGCGATTCAGCAACAGATATAAGGTGTTCTTCTGCTTCTTTACCAAAGCGGCCAGTAACGAATACAATTTGATCGATGGCATTGTCTGGCACCAGAGCGGCAATGTCTTCAACGAGGTGTTGTACAATAGGCTTTCCTGCTACGGGCACAAGTGGTTTGGGAATAGTGAGGGTATGCGGTCGCAGGCGTTTACCCATTCCCGCCATCGGAATAATAATGTTCATGCTTAGATCTTGCTTTTTCCAGTGCTGCCAAAGCCCCCTTCACCACGCTGAGTGGAAGAGAGCTCTTCAACTTCATTAAATTCTACTTTTTCAAATTTGGCAACAACCATTTGAGCAATGCGCTCTCCATCGCTGATAGTCACGCTTTTGTTCGACAAATTTACCAATAATACTTTCACTTCTCCCCGGTAGTCGGCGTCAATGGTACCAGGTGAATTTAGGACAGTTAAGCCCTGTTTGAATGCCAGGCCACTGCGTGGTCTTATTTGGGCTTCTGTGCCTTCTGGAAGGGCCATGTAGAGCCCTGTTGGTACCAGCGTGCGCTCCAATGGCTCCAGGGTGATGGGCCCATCGGTATTTGCGTAGAGGTCTACGCCTGCGCTGAGTGGCGTGGCGTATTTGGGTGCTGGGTGATTCGATTTATTGATTAGCTCAACTCTTGTCATTGCGCTCTAGAAATTGATTTTTCGGCAGTCCAAATATACACGGCGTATAGTCCTACAAAAAGGATACCCGAGATATATTTGATCCACATATTATCTTGAAGAAATTGGTGAATGATGATCAAGCCCAGTGCCAACCCTACATATTTCATAATTGCCTTGAAGTCGTAGGGAATGGGGTGATGTTTACGGCTTAGGGCAAATGATGTAACCAACATAGCTAGGTAGGCAGCTAGGGTAGCCCAAGCCGATCCGTAGTATCCAATTTTGGGAACGAGGATGACGTTGAGCAATACGGTTATTCCAGCCCCAACAAAAGCGATCACCGCACCGTATTTGGTCTTGTCGCCTAGCTTGTACCAAAACGACAAGTTAAATACAGCACCGAAGCAAAGGTATGCGGCAAGGAGAATAGGGATTACGCCTTTTCCTGATCTAAACTCTGGACCCACAAGGAGTAGCGCTAAATCTAGAAAACACATAATGGCGAGGCTAATCAAGGCTCCAACAATCACGTAGTACTTCATGATGTCAGCTTGCGTTTTCTTTTCATTGTCTTGCCCGAATAGGCTGAACACAAAAGGCTCAGCGGCGAATCGATAGGCTTGAATGGCGATACTCAAGAGCATGGCTACCTTGTAACAGGCGCCATAAACAGCCAGTTCCACTCGGGCGGCTTCTTCGCTCAGGCCTGAGAGTTCAGTGAAGAAAGCGCGATCAAATGTTTCATTGATAATGCCACCCACACCCAAGAGTAGGAGCGGAAAAGCGTAAGGCATCAGCTTTTTGAATAAAGATAAGCTCCAGCCGTTTTTGATCCCGCCAATCCACGGTATGAGCAGCACAAACTTGAGGCCGCTGGCTATTAAGTTTGAGATGAAGATGTACCCTATACCAAAGGAAGGGTCGTAAATGCTTTTGATAAAACTGTGTCCAAAACCACTTTCATTGAGTGCGTATGGACAGTAGATCAAGAAGAATAGGTTTAAGCCGATATAGGTGAAAATGCTGATGAGGTTAATTGCGGCAAAGGGGATGGCTTTGTCAAGCATGCGAAGCCTCGCTAATGGAATGGCGCAGAGCACATCTAGCGCTACGATCAGGGTGAAGTATAGAATGTACTCGGGGTGGCCAGAATAGCGAAGGGCATCGGAAACAGCTTCTAAATTCATCCAAACCAAGCCAACAAATACGGCTGTAGAGGTGAGAATGGAAATAAAGGCTGTGCTGAATACGGTATCTCTTTCAGACGTGGATTCTGCCTTGCTCCCAAAACGGAAAAAAGTGGTCTCCATACCGTAAGTCAGTATGACAATGGCAAATGCCACCCATGCGTATAGCTCCGTAACTACACCGTATTCTTCTCGCAGAAAAACACGGGTGTAAAGAGGGGTGAGAAGGAAGGTCATCACCCGACCCAGGATGCTACTTACACCGTAGATTGCTGTCTGACCAGCAAGTTTGCGCAAAGGGCTCATCAAATAGGAGAATTACTTCCCCTCAAAGTTTGGTTTTCGTTTTTCGAGAAAGGCCGTGGTTCCCTCTACGAAGTCAGCTGTTCCGAAGCAAGAACCGAATGCTTCAATTTCAACGGCATATCCATCCACATTTTCGGCAAACTGAGCATTGACAGCTCTGATCCCCGCAGCAATGGCAGTCGGAGAGTTTCCAGCGATTTGGCTTGCAATCTCGCGACACTTGTCTAGCAGGCCTTCTGGGGTCGTCATGTGGTTCACCAAGCCCATTTGAAGTGCGTCTGCGGCTTTGATCATTTTGGCCGTGGCGATAAGTTCGATCGCTCGTCCTTTTCCTATAAACTGAGCCAATCGCTGTGTTCCACCATATCCAGGAATTACACCAAGCGAAACCTCAGGGAGACCCATTCGCGCATTGTCAGAGGCTACTCTGATGTGGCAGCTCATGGCAAGTTCCAATCCGCCACCAAGAGCAAACCCATTGACAGCGGCTATGACAGGCGTTCCCATGGCCTCGATGGCGTTGAATAGGATTTCATGTCCTTTGGCGCTGAGTTTAGCTCCCTGATCTACGTCAAAATGTGCAAACTCAGAGATGTCGGCTCCCGCTACGAATGCCTTTTGGCCTTCTCCGGTGAGAATAACAGCTCGAACCGATGAATCAACTTCTGCGGTACTCATGGCTTCAGAGAGCTCTTGAATGGTCTCCTTGTTGAGCGCGTTCAGTTTTGAGGGGCGGTTTATTGTGATGAGGCGAATAGCCCCTTCATTTTCGATTTTAATGTTCTTTCCTTCCATGAGACATGTTTAGCTACAAATGTAGCTTTACTCAGATGGTTTCGGCTTGAGTAGAAAGATAAAAATCCATAAACGAATGTGACTTACTCAGGCGTTTCACCTTTTGGCATCCATACAAAGAAGGATGTGTCGCTCGAACCGATGGATTCAAACCAGATTTTTCCACCGCTCTGCTCCACGATATTTTTTGAAAGTGCCAGCCCAAGCCCCATTCCGCCTGATTTTGTGGTAAAGTTGGGCATGAAAATGCGCTGACGGTCTTCGGGTGCAATGCCTTTTCCATTGTCTGAGACGCTCGCCTGGTACCCACCTTCAGATTCTTTCAGGCCGATGCGGATTACCCGGTGTGCCTGACCATCTGTTGCTTGAATTGCGTTTTTAATTAGGTTGTTGAACACGCGAAGCATCTGCTCTTTATCGGCCATGATAAATGCTTGCGATATAGATCCAAAATCGGCGTGGATGTTAATTTTTTCAAACTTATCGTAGAGCCCCACTGCCGAATCGAGCAAGTGAACCAGATCAACTTTGGTCTCTTGGGCCTTGGGCATTTGAGCGAAGTTTGAGAAGGCATTGGCTATTCCCGTGAGGGTATCTATTTGCTCAATGAGCTGTTTTGAAATCTTTTCGATTCGCGCTTCGTCAATGTGTCCACCGTTCGATAAGCTTCGCTCCAGGTATTGGATATTGAGCTTCATAGGCGTCAATGGGTTCTTGATCTCATGGGCCACCTGCTTAGCCATTTCGCGCCATGCCGATTCCCGCTCTGACTGAGCCAGTAGGGCAGCGTTATTCTCAAGTTCGGCCACTTTGTCGTTGTAGGCGTTTACCAATCGTCCAATTTCATCTGTTCCCGAGTAGGCGATAAGCCTATTGGCTTTACCGAGCTCAATTCCCTGTAGATTTTCTCGGATGGCTCTAAGAGGAGCTGTTATCCACTGAGCCGTGTACAGACCGAAGAGTATGGAGAGCAAGAAAAGGAGCACGAAAACGTTGACCACGGCGATAAGAAAACTGGAAATCTCATTTTCGAGTTCGGTTTGCTTCGCAAAGTAGGGCAAGTTTACATAAGCGAGCAGCTCGCCGCGGTCGTTGTAAAACGGAGCATAGCCCGAGAGAAAGGCCATTTGCCCGACCTTTTCTTGATTTATAAATTCTACTTGATCGAGGTAGCGGAGATGCGTATACGCCTCAGGGTGAATTTTCCTTGAAATAAGTCCTTCGTTAAACATGCGCATTTGGCTAGAGGCCAAGAGAAGCCCATCGGGGCTGTATATATTGATGTCGGTGAAAAAGATGAACGAAAACTGAGATAGTAGTCTGTTCAGATAATCGATCATGTCGTAGTTTATCTGCTCTTCTTCACCGAGTTTGTGTCCCAGTTCCATGAGGATAGACTGCATTTTTTCGCTGATCTGACTTTGGTTTTTCTCCGTATACTTCTCACGGATAAAATACTGGGTAGCAAAGGTGAAAAGGAGTAGGCTGGTCAGGGTTAGAATTACGAGTAGCCCTTGAACCTTTTGATTGAGGTTGAGCGTGAAAGAAGACCTGCTCAAGGCCAAGTTTTTGATGGCTAGTAGAAGAACGAAGAGCACACCAAAGATGGCGCAGAGATAACTGAGGGTAGTGGCTTTATCGAGTGGGCTTTTGAGCTCTTTTGAGAGGATGAGTAAGGTGTTTTGATCTACTCTGGAAACAAGGTGCTCGTACCCACGCTTCCTGAGAAACTCCTGACTTTCGTAGATGTCGTCAAAATTACCTGGGTGAGATTGGTAGGGGTAACGGCCTCTGCTGCTGATTAGTTTGCCATAAGCGTACCGCGCTGTGGCATAGTTTTCTGATATATGGCTCGCTTGAAAACCTTCATCAATCAATAGGGAAGGAAACCCAAGCTGCTGAGGAAATAGTTTAGACGATAGTTCGATAACAATAAAGCCATCGGGGCTTGTGCTCAGGCTGTAGTGGAGTGGAACGATGGCAATATAGGTCACCAGATCTTCCGTATTGAACATGAAGAAGAGCTGATCTACGAGCTCAGTGGGTTCTCCGTACGTATTAATTTGTCGGAGCACATCTCGGAATGTTTTAGGTCTTACTGAAGGCAGCTTTCCCCAGACCGTGCTATCGGCTTCGTAGGCGAATATCTCAACGTCGTAGCGGCTCCAATATCCATTGAAGTACCTAGATGAAATAAAGCCCTGTAGGGTTTCGCGTGAGTGAAGATCATTTTCTTCAAAGACATTTCGAATCTCCTGATCTTTGGCAAGTCTTTTGGCTAAATCTTCGAAGAGAAGCTCGGCCACCGGATCATCATCTACCGCTAACTTTTCAGCAAAGACTTTTCGCTGGGCATGCTCTCTGGAAGAACTATACTTAATGAAGCTATGTGAACCCAGTGCGGCGAAAAACACAATCCCAAGTATGATTCCCCCAAAATTTCGCCCTTGGACATCCAGAAAAATGCGGAAGTAAAACAACCCTGTCAGTAAAGCGATAGGCCATAAAACGTAGATCAGGTCGACGATGCCTATGAAGTGATTGACCAGGATCCAAACCAGAGCGGCTATTGCTAGGATGAGTCCGAGCTGCCCCTGAGTGTACCCACTTTTTGCGATGGCTTTAGCCAGTCCATCGTAGAGCTTGAAGCACGAGTAGTATAGCAAGCCCATGGAGAGAATCCCCAAGAAGCTATATGCGTTCAGGGCGGTAATGCTATTGATCTCGAATGGAATGCTGGAGTGGATGACGAGACCTTTTAAAAGAAAGTTAACGTACATCGAAAAGGCGAGCAAAGAAGCCAAGCCTATTGCATGAAGGAATCTGATTGATGCGGAGCTTTTACCCAGAAAGCGCTCAAACAATCCGGCAATAACAAAGCTAGACAGGAGGATAAGAACGCTATTGATCAGTAGATCGGCCAGACTGGGCCAGCCATCCGAAGAAGCGTAGACGGTAGGACTAAAGAGGTCGAATGCGGTGACATATGACGGCCACCCGCCGTGGAGAGAAACGATCCTTAGCCCCAGAACAATTAGTATGAAGCCAATACCGTGTATGGGTTTTCTTTTTGGGTGCGAGAGCAAAAGGCGAAAGAGTGCCCAAAGGATCAGTAAGGAGCCGAAAACGGCAGAGAAAATATGAATGAGCGCTTTGAAAAGCGACTGGGTGGGGTTCTCGTTGTAGCTGAGGTAGAACGATTGGTGGTCGGCCTTGAGCTTCACGCCACCAACTATCGCATCAGTGTGGATGTCGTTGAGCCAAGGGAGGTCAAATCCTTTTCGGAAACCGTTGTCGAGAAAGGAGTTGTTGTACGGAAAGGTCTTCTTTATCTGAATGGCTCCGAGGTATTCGTCGCGTCCGTTGGTAAGGTATAGAAGCCGGTACCATCCATTTTCGAAATGGTAGATTTCCGTACCTCGGGATGCAATCTCTCGCAGATTGGCAGGTGACACGGCGTTGTGTGACCATAACACGAGCTCTTGGTTGTGATAGGCGGCGATCAGAATTCCTTCATCTTCGAAGAGCTTTTGGTAGGAAGTGTTGTTTTCTAGTTGTACGCGGTGCGCTCCTTTAGATAGAATTTGAGACTGCGTGCTCTTGATCAGGTTGATGGTCCGCTCCGTCTTTTCATCTAATGTTTTAGCAAAGGCCTGGCTACTTTCGATTTTATCGATCGGCCGCTCTACTTGTTCGGCAAAGAATTCAGCACCTAGGACCAGTGCCAATCCGAGCAAGAGGGCAATTACGGGATACGTTTTGGATTTTACCATAAGCTAGAATAGCAGCAGAAAGTAAGCCAAAATAGTGAATGAAATTGAGAGAGTGGTTAGATTGTGCCAGGACGTAAAAAGGTGTGGGTTGTACGCGCATTTCGACAAGTTTAGACAAAAGAGAGCTTATTATTGGAAAGCTAAGAAGTGAAAAATTCAATTCGTCGATAATATTGCCCCTTTATCTAACCGATACAGATGTTTGCAGACGAGAAATCGCTTATGTCCCTAAAAATTATGGGTTTATTGGCTTGGTTATATTTCGACAAAATCTATTGACAAGGCCTTTCTATGGCCTTACATTCGCAACGTTAAAATTCTGGCTGGTGTCTTATCGATTAGGGCACAATTTCAGAAAGTAGCTGATGTATAATTTATTGGCGCTACTCTCAGTCTGAAAATCAATCAGGAAACGCTTACTTTTCGCCAACTGGCATCGAATATTGAGATGCAATGGGTTTTGAAATTATTTTGAAATAATGTTTGAATCCAAATGGTTGAACTGTGATTGTTTAGGGGGTTGACTATTGGCAGGCTGTTTTGTAGTGCCGCTTTTCAAAATGAAATCCATATTACTCTCCCTTAGCCTGATTTCAAGTTTTGCGGTCTTGGCGCAACACGAGCAGTGCTCACACAAGATATCAGACCTTGCAGAGATGCAGGCTTTTGAAGAAAACTTGACCATACTACCTAGTAACGTAACGACGGATCCCTGTCAGAAAGTTCGCGTGGTGGTACATGTTATATACGATTCAGAAGCTAGTGTATTTGAATCTGATGGCATGATCACTGAGGAGCAAGTCTTGAGTCAGGTTCGCATTACGAATCAGTTTTTTAGAAATGATTCGCTCATGTACGATCCGGAGAACACCCCTTTAGGTTTTGAGTTGGTTCTGGCAGAAGAAGACCCTTACGGTAACCCTACAAGTGGAATTCTTTACCATGACGGAGTAGAACTGTTTGGGCCAGCATGGCATGAATATGGGCTTCAGAATACAAACGAAGATGCCATTTCTGAAACGGAAGTAGCAAATGCGCTAGCTTGGGGAGAAGATGATACAGGGAATCGCTATTTAAATAGTTATGTGGTATCAAAGATCGATGGTTCACAAGGAAGCGGGACTCAAGCATTTGCGTATTTCCCTACATCCAGCGTTGTGTACGGAAACTATAACTTGTTCAATGCCTTTGGTTCGGAAGAGCTAGAGGATGAATATGGACAGAGCTTTGATTTGAAGTCGTACACTGATTTAGGTCATACCTGGACACATGAAGTGTTACATAATTTTGCCATCTTCCACACGTTCAATGGAAACACGTGTCAGGCCGAGGTGAACCCGGTTATTCAAGGCGACCGTGTAGTTGATACTCCGCCACAAACTCAAGGGGTGGGCTGTTCTGGTTCGTGCGGATTTGTTAGCAACAATGTGATGGATTATTTGAGCCAGAGCTGCAAAACGAAAATTACACCAGGTCAGGTGGAGCGAGCTCATTTAGCTATACAAAATAGTTTGGCAGATTACTTGGTCTGTACCGAGAGCACTACAGGCCCGGAACCATGCGACGTTAATCCAGATTTCAATGCAGATGGCTCTGTCAACATTCTCGACGTGAGTGTATTTGCTAGCTCTTTTGGCTGTGGTGATGATCAGGCCTGCTATAATGACCTACACGATTTGAACTGTGATGGTACGATAAATATCGTGGACGTATCCCTTTTATTTACCGAGTTTTAATCGGTTGGATTAAAAAGTATTAGACAAAGAAAAACCCATCGAAACTCGATGGGTTTTTTTGTGAATTCAATTTGAGCTTATCCATTTAGAGCTTCGGCTCCAGCTACAATTTCGAGAATCTCATTCGTAATCGAAGCTTGACGTGCTTTGTTGTATGTCAACTTGAGGTCTTTAACGAGCTCAGAAGCGTTGTCAGTGGCTTTGTGCATGGCCGTCATACGTGCACCGTGTTCGGCAGCATGAGAGTCCAAAATAGCCTTGTACAATTGGATTTTAAGCGACTTCGGGATGAGTTCGGTTACGATCTCTTCTTTGCTTGGCTCGAAAATGTAATCGAGCTGTGCAGAACTCGTTTCTTCTGTTGTCGCAGAAGGTACGATTGGTAGCATTTGCTCACTTCTCGTAATTTGAACCGCTGCGTTCTTAAACGAATTGTACACGAGATATACGCGATCAATCTTGCCGTTCGCAAACTTGTCCATTACGCTTTGCGCGATAAGAGATGCTTCGTTAAAGTTAAGATCGTCGAATATCTTGAATGGCTGTGAAGGGTATCCAACAGCATCTAGGTGGTACTGAGTTTTAGAAAAAGTATCGTAAGCCTTTTTCCCAACACCCATCACTTTAACTTGAGCAGTTTTATGCTCCTGGATCAGTGTTTTTACCTCCTTGATTACATTGTTGTTGAATGCACCACAAAGCCCTCTATTTGAAGTAACCGCGATTATCAGCACACGCTCTAAGTCTCGCTCAGCTGCGTATACGTTTTCAGACACATCTAGCGCACCACTCAGGTTCTGAAGAATCTCTTGGAGTTTGGTAGCATAAGGACGCATCTGCACGATAGCATCTTGCGCTCTTCGAAGCTTCGCAGCCGATACCATTTTCATGGCAGAGGTGATCTGCATCGTAGAGTTTACCGATGAAATCCGTGAGCGTATTTCTTTCAGGTTTGCCATTTCAATTATGGTTTTTGCAGCCTAGGCTACAAGTGGGTATTAACCTTCGTATTTAGCAGACATTTCTGCTGCCACTTTCTCTAGCATATCAGTAGCCTCAGGCGTAAGCTTTCCACTTTTAAGCGTATCGAGTACATCGCGGTGCTTAGCGTCCATGTAAGACAAGAACTCTTCTTCGAACTCTTTGATTCGAGCTACTGGTACTTTACCTAACAATCCTTTTGTACCAAGGTAGATGATAGCTACTTGCTTCTCTACTGGCATTGGAGAGTTTTGTGGTTGCTTAAGAATTTCAACGTTACGCGCTCCTTTTCCAAGGATAGCCATAGTAGCTGCATCAAGGTCAGAACCAAATTTCGCAAATGCTTCAAGTTCGCGGTAAGAAGCTTGGTCTAGCTTAAGCGTACCTGATACTTTCTTCATTGACTTGATCTGAGCGGAACCTCCTACACGAGATACAGAGATACCTACGTTAATCGCAGGACGAACCCCAGAGAGGAATAGGTTAGACTCCAAGAAGATTTGTCCATCTGTAATCGAAATTACGTTAGTCGGGATGTATGCTGATACGTCACCGGCTTGTGTTTCGATGATTGGAAGTGCAGTAAGCGATCCACCACCTTTCACTTTTCCTTTAAGCGACTCTGGAAGGTCGTTCATTTGAGCAGCAATCTCATCAGAAGCGATCAATTTTGCAGCGCGCTCAAGAAGTCTTGAGTGAAGGTAGAATACATCACCTGGGTATGCTTCACGTCCTGGAGGTCTTCTAAGAAGAAGTGATACTTCACGGTAGGCTACGGCTTGCTTTGAAAGGTCATCATAAACGATCAATGCAGGACGACCAGTATCGCGGAAGTACTCTCCGATAGCTGCTCCGGCGAATGGTGCCAAGAACTGCATTGGAGCAGGATCAGAAGCGTTGGCAGCAACAACACATGTGTAGGCCATTGCACCGTTTTCTTCTAGTGTTTTAACGATTTGAGCTACTGTAGATCCTTTCTGACCGATAGCAACATAAATACAGAAAACAGGCTCGCCTCTGTCGTAAAATTCTTTTTGGTTGATGATCGTGTCAATCGCAACAGTTGTTTTACCTGTTTGACGGTCACCAATGATAAGCTCACGCTGACCACGTCCGATTGGAATCATGGCGTCAACTGCTTTTACACCAGTCTGAAGCGGCTCATTAACCGGCTGTCGGTAGATTACCCCTGGAGCTTTACGCTCGATAGGCATCTCAAAGACTTCACCTTCGATTGGTCCTTTACCATCGATTGGCTCACCAAGTGTGTTAACGACGCGTCCTAGCATCCCTTCACCAACATTGATCGAAGAAATTTTCCCGGTACGCTTTACAGTGTCTCCTTCTTTAATATCCTGAGAGTTACCGAGTAGTACGGCCCCTACATTGTCTTCTTCAAGGTTCAAAACCATTCCTTTCAGACCAGTTTCAAACTCGATAAGCTCACCGGCTTGTACACTTGACAATCCGTAGATACGAGCGATTCCATCTCCAACTTGTAGTACGGTACCTACTTCTTCTAGCTCAGCATCGGTCTTGATTCCCGCTAGTTGCTCTCTTAGTATTGCAGATACTTCTGCTGGTTTAACTTCAGCCATGACGCTTTATTTATAATTCTGCTATGTGTGGATTCTTAGAAAATTCTCGTTTCATCGCCGACAATCGACTTGAAACTGATTCATCATATTGCTTATCGCCTACGCGGATGATGAAACCGCCAATAATGTCTTCGTTGATTTTCTCGATCAATTCTACCTTGTCGCTAATCTGCGCGATGAGGGCTTTTGCCTTTTCGCGTCCTTTATCGTCAAGTGGAATTGCAGTCGTGATCTCAGCTGTTACGATTCCCTGGCTTGCTTTGTAAAGGTTTACAAAAGCGACCGCCATTTCTTCGATGAGACTCTCTCGTCCTTTTCGAGCGATAATACCCAAAAACGACTGTGAAATCGAACCGATTTTACCGCCAAAGATTTGGTTCATGATAGCTACCTTCTTATCCAATTTGATAATTGGACTTTTGAGAAGTAGCTCAAGCTCACGGCTTCCATCAATGGTAGCAGCAATGAGCTCCATGTCAGCAGCAACGGCCTCAAGCGAGTTTTGCTCCTGAGCAAAGTCCATCAAGGACTTGGCATAACGTTTTGCTACTTTAGAATCTCTGTGCATTCTAGTTCAATTTTGCTTCTTGCAAATACTTGTCAATAAGCTCTTTTTGCTTTTCGTCAGACTTAAGCTCTTGACGGATCACTTGTTCAGCAATTTCGATACTCAAGCTAGCCACTTGATTCTTGATCTCAGTGATCGCAGCTAGTTTTTCAGAGCGAATAGCATCTTTAGCCGAGTTTACGATACGTGCGTACTCTTCGTCAGCACGATCTTTCGCATCAGCCATGATCTTATCCTTGGTTTCACGAGCATCTTTAATCATTGCATCGCGCTCCATGCGAGCTTCTTTAAGCAAGTTTTCATTACTCGCTTTCAAGTTGCTCATTTCTTCTCTTGCCTTTTCAGCCGACTTGATTGCTTCGTCGATTGACTCTTCGCGCTCTTTGATCGAGGCTAGAATAGGCTTCCATGCCATTTTGGTAAGAATGAAGGCTACAACCAAGAAAGCGATTGTAGACCAAATTACCGTACCGATACTTACTGATAGCATATGAGTTATTTTTTAGTTCTTTTTCAATCTTTAAAAGAGGAAAGGCTCCCCAACCAACCGTTGGGGACGCACTTTCTTTTTCGTGTTTCTCTTAGAGTACAACCAAAAGACAAACAATAACCGCGAAAAGTGCAACCCCTTCAATAAGGGCAGCAGCAACGATCATGCTTGCACGGATGTCTCCAGTTACTTCTGGCTGACGAGCCATAGATTCGAGGGCAGAAGCACCGATTTTACCGATACCTAGACCTGCACCAATAGCAGCAAGACCCGCACCAATTCCGGCGAAACCTGCGTCAGCAGCAGCTTGTAGTAGAACAGCTAATAATTCCATTTTGCTTTTGTTTTATATGGTTAAATTATTGCCAATTGTTAATGGTGAGCTTCTTGTGTGGCATCTCCAAAATAGAGGGCTGCCAACAGGGTAAATACATACGCCTGAAGGAAAGCTACAAGGAGCTCGATGAAAAACATAAATATCATAAACAGTACAGACCCAACACCTACACCGTAACCGGCTACAGCGCTAGATTGTCCGAAAATGAGTACGAGGGAAACGAATGCCAGGATGATAATGTGACCTGCCGTAATGTTTGCAGTCAAACGAATCATCAATACAGCAGGCTTAATGAAGATGCTGAGGAATTCGATCGGAACTAGGATAAATTTAATTGGAGCTGGAACGCCAGCAGGCCAAAGGATGTGACCCCAGTAATGTTTGTTTCCGTTGATTGTAGTCAAGATGAAAACAATACCTGCAAGAACGATTGTTACAGAAAGCGTTCCCGTTACGTTGAATCCACCGATAAATGGAATCAAACCGAGTAGGTTAGCAATCCAGATAAAGAAGAATACTGTTAATAAGAAAGGCATGAACTTGTCAGCTTTCTTTGCTCCTATAGATGGAATCGCTACTTCGTCGCGAATGAAGAGAATGAGCGGTTCCATAAATGACTGAATTCCCTTTGGTGCTTGACCAGGACGCTTCTTGTACCCTTTCGCTACCGATCCGAAAATCAAGAAGAGAAGAATGATTGTCAAGAACATTCCCGCCACGCTTTTCGTGATAGAAAGGTCGAAAACAGATGCGTTGCTAACCACTCCATCTTCATTGAATGACAAGCCGCCATTTTCGGCCATGTAGATGTGCTCGTGATGCATTACATAGTCGCCATGTACATAGTAGTGATGGTTTTCGTCACCGTTAGAAATATGTTTCTCATTGTGGTAGAAATGAGAACTCGAGAATACATCGAGCCCATTGTCTGTCCAAAGAATCACAGGAAGGTAAATGGCCAAATCGCCAATGATGTGAATTTCATGCGCATCAGAAATGTGATGCATAATCATCGCACCAGCATCAAAGGGCTCGTCGTGAGCGCTTTCATCATGGTGTTCAGCATGAGCGGGTTCTTCGTGATGGTCTTGCGCCATAAGTGGCTGTGAAACACACAGTAGAGCCATCGACAATAAAGCGAGAAAAGATCGGAGGGAAGTGGTGATTATTTTAAGCATTCTTAGCCGTTTATCGCCCCCAGTTTAGGAGCGCAAAAAATCGACTGCAAAAGTAGGCATTTATCTATCAGAATAAAATTTATTAACAGCCTTTTTTCGTGGGCAGCTCAAACCACCCGAAAACACCGGTAAATCAGTGGTTTGAGTTTCTAACAAGTGGGAGGAGATACCTGATCTCTAATCCGGTGAGTAGAATGTAGGAAAGAAAGTAGCCGATGGCCGTGAAAGTAAGGTTGTCGCGGTCGAGCACGCCCACGGATACCAGCACCATTGCCGAGATAAACAATTTGGCCGTTAGTGTACCCATAAAATAGGTTACGAACAATTGTGGTCGTTTGTCGTTTGCCTTGACCATTACACCATGTATGATCCAAGTCATGGCCAGCACGATGATGAGAGAGATCCAGAACGAGATAGGAACAGTTGTGTGAAGGCCGTATTCTGCTGTGGCCCAGGCACCAACACCTAGAGCAATAGTAGCAATGATAATGTCTCTGTAAAAACCCTTCATCTGGATTGAGTTAGTCTTGCGTGTCTTTGATGACGATGTATATGGCAATGGCTACACTGAGTAGCGATAATACAATGGTAAACCAGGGCGATTCAGTTTGGTGGTTTTCATCCAACTTTTGCCCTCCCATCACTCCAGCCAAAATTACGATGGCCATCTTTATAGCCATGCCAGAATATCGGTAGAAGTCGTTTGGTCGGCCTCGCTTAGTGGGCTTGTTTGGCGGCTTGGTCGCCATCTTTGTTTGAGATCTCCTTGTTAAACTCCTTAACGACTCCACCACCCATGGCGCACTTACCGCTAAATACGGCACCTGGCTCGATAGCTAGTTTCTTCGTGGCGATGTCGCATTCCAATCGGGCAGTAGATTTTAAAGAAAGTAAACCATTTACGTTAATCGTACCCAAGATGGTACCTTCGATGTCGGCGTTTTCGCAATCGATACTTCCTTCAATTTTACCTGTAGGACCCACAACAAGCCTTCCTTTTACTGAAATCGTTCCTTTTACTGTACCATCTATTCGAATATTGCTATCCGATACAATCTCACCTACTAATTGAGTTCCTGATACAATTCGATTTAGCTTTTCGGGTGAATTGGGCTCGTTTGCTTTTGCCATTTCTCTATTGTTTGAACTTTTAAACATTGTGTTTAAGGGTTAGTCGTACTTCGCATCAAAGAATGCTTTGTAGACGTCAGTGTTTTTATTCCGGAACAAGACGGTGAAGTTCTTGGTGGTAATAACGAACTTATCGTGGTTCTTGCGATTAATTTCTTTGAGCAGCCCCGAATCCGTGTAGAATGAGTTGTAGTAGCGCAAGGCTTCTTCTTTGTTAGCGAAGCTACGCACGATGATGATCTGATGATCTTTGTCTATAAAACTGTTCGTGATTCGAAGGTTTTCAGATCTGAAGTATTCTGTGTTAAAATCGGAGATGGTGTTTTTTAGCGATGTCGCATCGTCTTCGGTCTTTGCAAAAACCAGTGCGAAGAAGTGCTCTGAATCATCATCTTCTTTAAACATGCTGAAATCGACATCGCTTGGAGCAGCTCCAGCAGCAGGGTCATCGCCAGCAGGATCCGCAGGCGCGTCGTCATCATCTTGTGGCGTTTCGCCTCGAGCCAATCTGGCTTTAGCACTATTGAGTTCACCGAGTAGTTCGGCTGCCTTATCTGCTTCAGGTGTACCTCTGAATTTGGCAATGATCTCCCGAAGAATGTCTTCGTAAGCATCGGCACTTCTCTGTGCACCAATGGTCAAGGCTTTGATCAGGTAGTACTTGGCTAAGAAGTTGTTGTCAGGCTCTTCGTTTATAATGTTGTTGCAGGTGACAAGAACATCAGAGTACTGCCTTCGATTGAATTTTTTATACGTCTGTTCGTACTTTTCTTTTTCCTCCTCATAGCGTTGGTTTTTGGCCGTCACATAAGTCGGGTCGAGAATGAGTTTGGCAAATTCGCTATCGGGGTAGTCAGCTAAGATGACGTTCTTGTAGTAGTCCGAATTGTCTTTAAATCCAGTTCCTACAAAACCACCCTTCTCTTCTTTTTGAACATAAATACGGTAGAGCTGGTAGTAGGCGGGCAGCGCTGTGGCACTGGTGTCGTATTCATTCGTAATTCTCAAAAACGATTCGATGGCATTGTCATCATCTTTTAGCTTTTCGGCGTAAATGGTACCGATGGCGTATAGAGCAGCTATAATTTCGTTGTGTGCGCTGGTCAAGGCCGAGTCAGAAGTTGGTAACTCACTTAGGTACTCATCCAACGATTTCACATTGGATTCTTGTTGACCCAAGTTGGCCATTAGTGAGTCGCTATCAGCACCCATCTCCAGGCTATTTTCTACAAACTCATTCCTGGTGGACCGCCTCCAGTTGTCTTCCAGTTTTCGTGACCCCCATTTTCTTTGGAACTCTTGGTAGCCACTCGAGAGTGTGGATGTGTTGTAAAAATACCACGTTCGTCCATCGCTGCCTGAACCCTTTCGGGATGGTGGCGCATTTTGCATACGCTCTAGAGCATCTAGTTCAGCTTGTCGTTTGGCGTCTTCTTCTTCTTCAAGCTGGGCGATCATCTTCAAGAGTTTCTTATCCCTTTCCTTTTCGTCCATGGTGGCGAGAGAAATAACGCTGTCGTTGTACTCGACTATTTGGATATTGGTAACCAATTCGTTTAGCGAAGCTCCTGTTGCGAGTATAATGTGGTAATCTGGGTAGTCTTCGGGCAGGAAGGTAGCTGTACTGTCGTAGTAGTTCTTAGCGAGAACATACTCTCGCTCCACGAAGTATATTTCGGCAAGTCTTAGGTAGGTTCGTCCTTTTTGACGCGGGTTGTTGATGCTCTTCGCAGCCGAAGTTTGAAGGAGGTTAATTCCTTCTTCTATATTTTGGTCTGCCAATTCGATTTCCGCTAGTGCGTAGTAGATTTGGTCATAGTAATCGACGTTCTTGTCGTCTTTTGCCATGTCCCAAAGCATTTTCTTGATTTGGCTTGCATCGAGCTTTCGATCGTACGAAAGGGCTTGGTTTATGCGCGCATAAAACTCCATTTCATAATCTGGGCGGAGTTTCACGACCTTGGCAAAACCTTCAACAGCATCTTTAGATTTGTTGAGGTGCTGATTGACTTGAGCGTAAATAAAAGTCAGTCGCGCCTTCATATCCTTGTCCTTGGTCATGCGCGCGGCATTGTCAAGGTGGATAAGAGCTTCTTCGTATCGCTCTTGTCGCAAATAAAGATCTGCGTAAACCGTTTCTAGTTGTGCGTCAAAATCTTTTGGCTTATCCGTTGCCTTACTTTTCTCAGCCGTAGTGAGTGTGGTTGCGGCTTTTCCATACCGCTGCTCTTCGATATAAGTACGAGCCGACCAAAGAGCCGCATAATGTCTGGTCTCTTGATCTTTATACTTTTTTGAGACGTAGCTAAACATCTCCTGCGCTGTGGCAAACTTCCCCTTGTAGTAGTTTGCTTTCCCCATCAAAAAGAAAGTCTCATCAATCCACTTATTGTGCTCCGTTCTCTTGATCTCCATCGAGTGCCGATCTATAATAGTCGAGCACTTTTCGATTATTTCATCCATGGATGGGGTCAGGTTTTTTTGACCTTCATCATCGGGGATGATATATATAGGAAGAATTTCGTGGTAGTTGTCTTGCTTATTTGTCCATAGCTCCAGCTCAGTCAAGCGCATGATCTCATTGGCATTGAAATACCAGTTGTAATGAGAAGTGGTATTGTGGTACATGCGGTTGGTAAACCCAGACTTTTCTTTCGAGCACGCAACAGCCACCAGAGCAAGAACCAGTATGCTCAAGATAGCTTTATATGATCTCCATTTTTTCAAACCCTCAAACTTATTTGGGTATTCCTTAAACTGCAAGGATGCAAAAATATTGCAAATTTCTCACAACTTCGGTATGACCTCTTCTAAGAAAGCCTAATATTTTCGGATATTTACGCCGCTAATGCGAGTTCATGGCGAAGAAATCATCTAAAGAACCTAAGCGAATAATAAAAAAACTGCGCAATCGGTATCGCCTTGTGGTGATGAACGATACGACTTTCGATGAGCGCTTTTCTGCCTTTCTTACACCTCTAAACGTCATCTCGGGAATCACTCTGGCCTTCTTGGTCATGGCTACCTTTGTGCTCGTTCTAATTGTTTTTACCCCGCTTCGAGAATACATTCCGGGATATGGCGATACCGAAACAAGGCTCAATGCACTTGCCGCCGCTGTGAAAGCTGATTCGCTTGAAAAGGCTCAAGAGCAATATGCCAACTATTTTGAGAACGTACACCGCGTGCTGACTGGTGATATTGGAAATGATTCTCTCGACGTAGAAGGAGAAGTGGAAAGTAGAAACTACGGCAATCTCGACTTTTCAACTTCCCCCGAAGATTCGGTTTTAAGACAATCCATAGAATCGCAGGAGCGGTATGCCCTCATGGACAACGCCCAGAGCAAATCCAATTTGGTAGGCCTTCCTGGTGTACTGTTCTTTCAGCCAATGAAAGGAACGGTTACAGATGGGTTTGATGCGAGTATAAAGCATTATGGCGTAGACATTACATCTCGAGAAGGTGAGCCCGTGATGTCTGTTTACGACGGAGTGGTGGTGCTTTCATCTTTTACATCTGATGGAGGGTACGTTATTCAAATTCAGCATCCCAACAATTTGATATCAATCTACAAGCACAATTCTGTGCTGTTGAAGGAAGTAGGGGAGCAGGTGAAGGCCGGTGAAACGATTGCCATTATAGGAAACACGGGCAAGTACACTGATGGTCCACACCTTCACTTCGAGCTTTGGCACAACGGAAGCCCTATAGATCCGCAAGAATATATTGCCTTTACGTCTGAATCATGAGCATCAAGCGATATCTAAGCAAATTAGTTGCTCAAAGGACAAAAAAGAAGGTGCAGCAATGGAAGTCAAGGGCTGTTGAATGTCAGAATGCGGTTTTGAGCTCGCTGATTGACTCTGCTGGAAATACGGCTTTTGGAAAAGACCACGACTTTTCGAGCATCGAGAATTACGAGGCGTTTAAGCGTCAAGTTCCCGTGCGCGATTATGAAGGATTGCGCCCTTACCTCGATCGTATGGTAAATGGTGAAGCAGATGTTCTTTGGCCGGGGAAACCAATTTACCTTTCGAAGACGTCGGGGACCACTTCTGGGGCAAAGTATATCCCCATTTCAAAAGACTCGATGAAGCATCACATCGTAGCTGCTCGCGATGCCCTTCTGCTCTACATTGCCCAGACAGGAAATACTTCCTTTGTGGATGGAAAGATGATTTTCCTTCAAGGAAGTCCGAAACTGGCAAAGAAGAACGGACTGGATGTGGGACGGCTATCAGGAATAGTAGCCCATCACGTGCCGAAGTATCTCCAGAAGAACCGGCTGCCTTCGTTCGAGACTAATTGCATAGAAGATTGGGAAACAAAGGTGGATGCCGTCATAGACGAAACGTTGGATCAGCCCATGACATTGATTTCTGGGATTCCGAGTTGGGTGCAACACTATTTTGAGCGCATCCTACAGCGCACTGGTAAAAGCAGTATTTCACAAGTCTTTCCGAAGTTCAGCGTGTTTGTTTACGGTGGGGTGAATTTTGGCCCGTATAGGCCGCACTTCAAGCGACTTATCGGAAAAACGGTTGACAGCATTGAAACCTATCCGGCTAGCGAAGGGTTTATCGCCTTCCAAGATGATCAAAACAACGAAGCCCTCTTGCTCAATGTGAATGCAGGGATTTTCTTCGAGTTTATTCCAGCTGATGAGTTTTATAATGAATCGCCAACCCGCCTGAGTCTAAGAGAAGTAGAAGTGGGTGTGAACTACGCATTGATTATGTCAACCAATGCCGGACTCTGGGGCTATAGCATCGGCGACACCGTCAAGTTTACTTCCATCGACCCCTTTAAAATTGTGGTGACGGGTAGAATAAAACACTTCACATCTGCATTTGGAGAGCACGTAATTGCCGAAGAAGTGGAAGGAGCTATGAATGAAGTAGCTAGTAAGTACGGAGCTGAAATCATAGAATTTACTGTTGCGCCCCAATTGAATCCCGACGCAGGGCTGCCTTATCACGAATGGTTGATTTCCTTTTCATCAGAGCCTAATGACATAGATGGGTTTTCAGCAGATCTTGACAGGGTCATGCAGGAAAAGAACATCTACTACGCTGACCTGATCAAGGGAAAGATTCTGAGGCCATTGGTGGTGACGGTGTTGGAAGCAGATGCATTCAATAAATACATGAAGAGCCAGGGCAAATTGGGTGGTCAAAACAAAGTGCCAAGACTGAGCAATGACCGAAAAATAGCTGATAAACTCTGTAAATGGATATGATTTAATACTTAAATCAGTCGATTCACCTACAGTACAAACTCATATCTTTGCAAACTTCATGTGCGAAAATCCAAAGAGAAATATTGCCATTCTTGGTTCGACGGGTTCCATTGGTACTCAGGCGCTTGATGTGATCGAGCAAAACCAAGACACCTTTGGCGTAGAAGTGCTTACAGCCCGTACTAATGCGGAGCTATTGGCCAAACAAGCATTGAAATTCAAGCCTAATGCCGTGGTGATTAGTGATGAATCGAAGTACAAGTGGCTGAAGGATCAGTTGTTTGACGAAGGCATCAAGGTATACTGCGGCGAAGATGCATTGGCCAGCATCTGTGAGATGGAAGGAATTGACCTGGTGTTGACAGCGCTTGTTGGATTTTCTGGAGTAAGACCAACCATGGCCGCCATTAATGCTGGGAAGCATATTGCTCTAGCAAATAAAGAAACCTTGGTAGTAGCCGGTGATTTGATCACCAAAGCGGCTCAGGAGAAAGGAGTGAATATTTACCCCGTAGACTCTGAGCACTCGGCTATTTTTCAGTGTCTAGCGGGTGAGTTTCACAACCCGATAGAAAAGATCTACTTGACGGCTAGCGGTGGCCCGTTTCGCGGGATGACTCGAGACCAGTTGGCGGGAGTCAAGCCTAAACAAGCTCTCAAGCACCCCAACTGGGATATGGGGGCCAAGGTTACCATTGATTCGGCATCTTTGATGAACAAAGGGCTTGAAGTGATCGAAGCAAAATGGCTTTTCGGACTTCGCCCCGACCAGATTGATGTGGTGGTTCACGCCCAATCTATTCTTCATAGCATCGTGCAGTTTGAAGACGGCAGTATGAAAGCCCAAATGGGACTTCCCGATATGAAATTGCCTATTCAGTATGCACTTGGTTACCCGAATCGATTGAAGTCAGAGTTTCCACGGTTTGACTTTATGGACTATCCATCTCTGACTTTTGAGCAGCCCGATCGAGAAACGTTCAGAAATCTTGGTCTCGCATTTGAAGCTATGAACCAAGGTGGGAATATGCCATGTGTTCTCAACGCCGCCAACGAAATAGCCGTCGAGGCCTTTTTGAAAGAAGAGTTGGGCTTCTTGGAAATGTCAGATTTGATAAGTGAATGCATGGCTACGGCCACGTTTATTGAAAAGCCCAGTATAGCAGACTACATAGAAATAGATGCAGAGATTAGAAGATCTGCAAAAGAGATATTGAGCAGGCAAAAGGCCTGAATAGACCTATGAGCGAATTAACAATTAAAATACTTCAGTTTGTCATGAGCCTATCATTGCTGGTAGTGCTGCATGAATTGGGACATTTCATTCCCGCTCGACTTTTCAAAACGCGGGTAGAGAAGTTCTACCTTTTCTTCGACCCGTGGTTTTCCCTGTTCAAGTTCAAGAAAGGGGATACGGAATACGGCATAGGCTGGCTTCCTTTAGGAGGTTACGTGAAGATTTCTGGGATGGTAGATGAGTCCATGGACACCGAGCAGCTCAAATCGGAGCCAAAGCCTTGGGAGTTTCGATCTAAGCCAGCTTGGCAAAGGCTGATTATTATGATTGGCGGGGTCGTGGTGAATGTTATCCTCGCATTTGTTATTTACGCAATGATGCTTTTCACGTGGGGCAAGTCGTACATCCCCAATGAGAATTTGACATTTGGCGTATACGCTGATTCCCTTATCGAAGCATATGGGGTTGAGAATGGCGACAAGATTGTTTCAATTGGCGACATTACCCCGAAAACCCTTTCAATTGTGAACCAAGAGATCTTGTTTGGCGACGAAAGAGAACTGGTTGTAGATCGGGGTGGCCGAAAAATAGAAGTGACCTTACCAGAAGATATCGACCAACTGATTTTGGCTTCAGGGAAGGAATCTATTTTGAGCGAAGCTTATCCAGCCCAAGTTGATTCAGTCGTGGATGGATCGGATGCAGATCGGGCAGGACTCGTGAAGGGCGACAAGTTTATCACTCTTAACGGCCAAGATGTTTCGATTTACCAAGCCTTGATTAATTCTCTTTATGAGAACAAAGGACAAAAGATTGATTTGGTGGTGGAGCGAGATGGGCGGCAAGTTCAGCTTCTTGCTCAAGTAGATACACTCGGTAAGCTCGGTTTTTACAATGTTGATCCGAGACAGTACTTTGATATTGCCACGCAGGAGTACGGGTTTTTCGAGAGTTTTCCTGCTGGAGTAAACGAAGGTGTGAATATCATGGTGAGCTATGTAAGATCGCTCAAGTTGGTTTTTAGCTCAGAAGGAGTGAAGAAAATAGGTGGATTTGGAACTTTGACGAAGTTGTTTCCAACCACATGGGATTGGCAGCGGTTTTGGAATATGACGGCTTTCCTTTCCATTATCCTTGCCGTGATGAATATTCTCCCCATACCTGCACTGGATGGTGGGCACGTCATGTTTCTTTTGTACGAGATGATTACCGGGCGGGAGCCGGGGCAGAAATTCCTTGAATACGCCCAATTGGCGGGGATTGCCATCCTACTAACACTGATGGTTTACGCCAACGGTATGGATGTTTATCGTTGGTTTACTGGGCAATAGTGAAACCTTTATCAACGTTTGGCGTACTTATTGGACTGACGTGAAATAATCATGGTAGAAAAAGAAATTGATATCGAAAATTTGAAAGCCATTTCCAATGGCGATCAGGCATTCTTTGTCGAGATCTTAAAGCTTTATTTGGAGCGAACGAGTCAAGACTTAGAGGAACTTCAAAAGGCTTTTAACCAGAAGGATTACGGGACGATTCAATTCATAGCGCATCGAATGAGGTCAGCCGCTGTTCCATTAGGTATTAAGAATCTCCTGATTCATCTGAAAAAAATGGAGCTCGATCTAAAAGGTGGCAAGATCAACTATGTAGATGAAGATATTGCTCGTATTTTAGACCTCGCAAGAAAGGCTTTGATGGAAGTTTCAGAAGAGCTTAATTCCACGTCTGTGCAAGATGAACTCAAATTAGAATAGCCGTGAATATCCCTACAGAAGATTCGATTCTATTGGTTGATGACGAAGTTATCACACTTAAGATTACTCGAAAGTTGCTCGTTGATAGCGGCTATAACGTGAGTATTGCAAAGAGCTCATCAGAGGCCATGGAGCAGCTTGCAAATCAGCGATTTGATTTGGTTATAGTAGATGTATCCATGCCGTCAATAAGTGGGTTTGATCTGATCCAGCTCATGCAGAGTTTCAACTATACAGTACCGGTAATTTTCTTGAGCAACAACGACAACGAGTGGACGAAGGAAGAGGCCAAAAACATTGGAGCACTGCGCTTCGTAAGCAAGGAAAAAGAGTTCAACTTCCTACCTTCTATCGTTAAAGAGATTCTCGAACGGGTAAACTAATCTCGAACATCTAAAATTGCTCATCTTTGCCCTTGCATGGGCAAATTCAAGTATCTCATTTTAGGTCAGGGCATCGCTGGAACGGCGCTTGGTCATATATTTTCAGGTCGAAATATTTCATTTAAGATTCTAGACGACGGACATAAATCGTCTAGCTCTCAAGTCGCTGCAGGTCTGTGGAACCCCATTGTCTTCAGGCGGATTAATAAAACCTGGCGGACTGACGAGTTACTTCCTGCTATGGAAAGGCTTTATGGGTCGGTAGAGTCCAAATTGGATATTAAGATCCAGCACCACCGCCAGATTCTGAGAATGCATGGCAATAAACCGGAAGCCGACTTTTGGATGGAGAAAAGAACCTTGCCAGGCTATCGGCCATACCTTCTGGATGCACCGGCTGATGTGGCTCCCTTTCGTGGTGGTGAGTTTGGTTCTGGGGTAGTTGACAAGGCGGGCTTTCTCGATATCCCTCTCTACCTCTCAGAATCCAGAAAGTACTTCGAAGAGCATGACTCATTGAAACAGGCCACTTGTGAAGGTGCCTTGTCGCTAGCAGAAACCAAAATTTTAGAAGGTGATGAGTTTGAACATGTCATTGACTGTCGCGGATACCGTTCAGGAGAAGATCCGGTGTGGTCGGCCGTCGGATTCAAGCCCACCAAAGGCGAAGTGCTCACGGTAAAGGATGATAACATCAATTTCGATAAGATCTTTAATGCAGGATTCTTCCTTTTTGGTTTAGGGGAAGGGAAGTTTCGCCTTGGCGCAACTTTCGATTTTGAGAATATGAACCATACTCCAACTGCTGATGGGCGAAATGAACTTTTGGACAAACTTGCGAGCTGGTATCCCAAAAATGTAGAAGTAGTAAACCACAAGGCCGGAATTCGGCCAACAGTAAAGGATAGAAAGCCTTTGGTCGGAACGCATTCTGGAGTTCAGAACCTCCATCTCTTTAATGGCATGGGTGCAAAAGGAGTCATGCTTGTACCATACCTTGCTGAAAACTTTGTGGACTATCTGGAAATGGGCGGAGAGATCATCAGTGAGGTAAATATATCGAGGTTTTTTAGGCGATAAAGCGACCCTCTTACAAGGGTGAAACAACTCACGTCTGCCTGTTAGCATTTATCCGCGGCCACTATTGTAAGGCACCTATATCTAGGCCTATTTTATCAATTGCAATACTGTTCTTAACTCTAGCGGATTTTGATGTGTTTTTTTAGGCTCGTTTTAGCCCTTTCATTACTTACTCTCAGTCATTCATTCTCATATAGCCAGACACCACAATTGGTTAATTACCAGGCGGTGGCTCGCGATGCAGAATCGGGTGAAGAACTAGCAAATCAAGCAATTTACCTCATAGCTAAGGTGAGAGCTTCGAATCCGAATGGCGCTATTGTTTATCAGGAAGAGCATGCCGAAATAGCGACAAATCAATTTGGTCTCTTCTCCATTTTTATCGGTGGCGGCTTTGCCCAGGAGGGTAGTTTCGATGAAATAGACTGGGGCGCAAACCCGTATTGGCTCGAAATAGACATCGATGCGGGGTCTGGTCTTGAGACTATTGGAAGTATGCAATTTGTTTCAGTGCCCTATGCCCTACACGCCGGCACCGCAACCGTGGCAGAGACGGCCGACAATGTAGATGATGCCGATGCCGATCCCACCAATGAGCAGATTAGTGCGGTGTCATTTGACTCGGCCAGCGCAACACTCACAATTCAGGAATCAGGCATTGAGTTTGAAACTGACCTTAGCGACTTGATCGATGATGCCGATTCTGATCCTACAAACGAGAGAATATCATCGGTGATTTTCAGTACGAGCGATCATACGATGGATATTACAGAGGCGGGAACTACATTTTCGACCAATTTATCTGGACTTATTAACGACGCCGATGCAGATCCGCAGAACGAACTGATTGAAGAGAATGGGCTAACCTTGATCAACGAAACTATGCTAAGTATTACTGAAGGTGGAGTAAATCACCAGCTCGATCTTTCAGACCTGGAAGATGACGACGACTGGACGGTTGAAGATGACGGCGTGATGCACAATGCAAATAGTGGGCGAGTAGGAGTTGGGACCACGAGCCCTCAGAGCAACTTTCAAGTGAACGGTTCGGTAGGGTACGGTATTTCCATCATTGAATCAGCCATTGTGCCAACTTCCTATACGGTTTTAGATACCGATCATATCATCGTATGCAAAACGAGCCTTTTGGGCATTGGTACAGTGACTCTTGAAATGCCTGACCCCACGACTTGCGTAGGGCGGATAATTTCAATCCGTAGAACCGGGCCATTCCCGATCGTGGCAGATGTAGAAATCGATTTTGGTGGTTACAGCGTCGACTTTATTGACCAATTGGTGGAGCTCGACGAGCTAAACCCTCAGTCGGCAACCTACCTTTCGTTGGGAGCCGATGGTTGGACCGAAATATCGAGCAATGATTAGATGGCTTATTGCCATATTGTTCAGTTTGAGTTTGGTAGAAATCACCGCTCAAGTAGAGCTCACCCGAGCTTTGGTCGGTTCGGGAGGCTTAAATTCTACCAATTCAGTTATTTCTATAACATCATCGGCAGGCGAGGCAGTAGTTCGAACTGAATCGAGTCAAGATGTAATTCTCACCCAAGGCTTTCAGCAGCCCTTGGCTAAAAGTCTACTCAGTTTTGTAATAGATGTCACTGATGCGGCCTGCCCATCTTCATCAGATGGTGCCGCCGCCATAACCGATGTGGCTGGTTGTGCCGGTCCATATACCATTGTCTGGAGTTCTGGACACGAAGGGCAGGAAGTACAGAATTTACCTCCTGGAGATTATTCCGTTACGGTAAGCTCTCCAAACTGTTCGACCACTCAAGAATTTACGGTGGAACCAGGGCTTGCCAGTGCCTGTGCTATTCAGTTTCTGAACGCTTTCTCTCCGAATGGAGACGGCATAAACGATACATGGATTATTGTCAATGTGGAACTCGAAGAATATCAAGACAATAGCGTTGAGATTTTCAATCGTTGGGGCCAAATGATCTGGAGTATAGATGATTATGATAATGGTGAAAGAGTGTGGAGAGGTAGGACGAATGGTGGAGAAGAACTATCATCAGGAACGTATTACTACATAGTTAAGGTGGGTGAGACCACCCATAAAGGATACATTGAATTGACCAGATGAAAAGATTGTTATGTTTCATATTGGTTATTTGTAGTCTGACAGGGTCGGCCCAACAGCACGGGCTGTACAGCCAGTATCTGTTTAACTTATTTGCTGTAAATCCCGCCTATGCCGGTGAGCGCGATGCCCTATCAGCATCATTGAGCTACAGAAACCAGTGGGTAGGGTTTGAAGGCGCTCCAGTCACTCAAAACTTCTCGTTACACTCTCCAATACACGCCAAGAACATGGCTTTGGGATTGCAATTTCAGAACGATGAAATCGGGGCGCGAAAAACACCTTCGTTTGCCATAGCCTATTCCTATAAAATTAAGTTGAGTTCGAGTCAAAAGCTCTCATTCGGACTTCAAGCCGGAGTGATAAACTACCAGTACCGGTGGGATGAGCTGGAGTATCACCAACCCGATGACCCTGTGGCTTATGGCACCGATGCCAATAAGTGGGTTCCCAATTTTGATTTTGGAGTGATGTACATCGACCCCAGTACATATTTTGGACTAAGTGCCACATCTCTAAACCAAGCCGAGATTATTAAAAGTGATTTTAGCGAAGCTTCGCTGGGGACATTTTTTAATCTTATTGGAGGTAAAGTTTTCGATATCAATAAAGATATTGCGCTCAAGCCAAGCTTCATTTTGCGAAAGGGGCTGGATACCCCAGTGCAGTTCGATTTGAATGCCGGAGCGCTATTCAGAAATAAATTCTGGCTGACCACGGGGTATCGCTATGATTTTGGACTGGTATTCTCAGGCCATTTCTTCGCCACGAAGCATTTGCACTTCGGCTATTCATACGATTTGCCAACTAACTCTCTCCTAGCTGAGCAGAGCGGAACGCACGAGTTTTTTATCGGCTATGAATTTAACGTGTATAGACAAGAAACCCGCAATAATAGAAGGTTTTAGTGATGAAAGCGCTGGCAACATATATCCTTGTTTTGCTGAGCGTTGCCGCATACGCTCAGCAAGGCCTTGATACCTTGACCGCACATTCTTGTGAGCGCGTTTCCCATTTGCTAAAAGAGCAGAAAATTGAAGAAGCCTACCGCGCCATGTTAGCGTTGGACGAACCTTGCTTGAAGATAGAGCATATGGCTACGCAAGCTTTGGTCTTTGCAGCTCATGGAGATTTTGTTCTTGCTCATTTTCTAATGCGTCAGGTCGAAGCGGCTACTAACGAAGATGAATACAGTATGCAATTATTGCGTATCGAAGAGCTTATGCTGCTTGATGATGTGCAATATCCCGGTGAGATTTCCAATACTATTTGGTCTGGCTTGATGAATGACATAGTGGTTTTCGCAAATGACTCGATAGCCGAAATAGCCGACGACCGCAACACCTGGAAATCGAAGTTTCCTTACCGTGAAAAGGCTTCGGGATGGTACCAACTAAGAGAAGAAGGCCAATTGCCATGGGTAAAAAGGGCGGAGCGGCTTAACGTTCTGGGATTGGGTCCATCTGAAACTGTACTCGATTCACTTGTGTTGCTCACAGTGTGGAATGAAAAACCCTATTCAAAGTTTGGGCCGATGGGTGAGCTAATCTGTTTAGATGAGACGGGAAGGAGGGTTAAGGCATTTGATTTAAGCGCAGACACGGTTCAATACATTCATCCAGCCGTTAGAGCCAAGGAGCTCATTGTCGCTTCTGATCGTCCAGGAGGCTACGGTGGTATGGATTTGTGGCGAGCTGAAATCTCTGAAGTGGGATATACAAACTGGGAGAACTTAGGTCAAAACTTTAACTCTGCTGGCAACGAAGTTTTCCCGACTTGGGTGGGAGACACACTCTATTTCTCATCGGATAGAAGCGATAGGGGCTATGGTGGGCTCGACATCTACGCCAAGCGAGAAGGCGGAATTCAATTAATGGCCTACCCACTTAACACGGCCTACGACGATTTTGGGCTCATTGAAAAGGATTCTACTATCTTTTATTTGATGTCAAATAGAGTGGGCTCAAAGGGTGGGGACGACGTATTTGAACTTGTGATAACAAGGCCAGAGCAATACTTTAAGCAAGTGGTTGGACGTATTGAAACAGGTGGCCAAGATATGTCGGGGGTGAATATCGAAATATTTAGACCTGACGGTAGTTTTGTGGCATCTACTACCGTAGATGAAGCTGGGTACTTTAAAGTAAAGCATTTGAAGGGTGATTCAGAATATGAGTTAAAAGTGCAAAGCGATTCTATTCCTGAGAATACTCGACTGAAGCTTTATTCTGATGATGGTGCCCTCCTGAAGGATGTTCCTGTGCACACTACTGGCGTTGTTGTATTTGAGTTGTTGTCACCTTCAGACTACACCCTCGATAAATTTGACAAAGACGACGACAGCGTCCTCTCGATCGATATCGCAGGGCTTTACGCTCCTGAAGAGTCGAAGGTGGAAGGTGGATTGCAGATTTATCTGGAAGATAGCAATGGACAGCTAATTGGCGTTAGTTCTACTTCGGCTGACGGCCACTTTGTATTTGATGCCATTCGGCCAGATGTTAGGTATACCATAAGGAGTGAAGTAAACGACCCGAACGCGGAGATTCACATACTCGATAAGAATGGAAATATCATTGAGACCATTTCTCCGGAGCGCTCCAAGAACTACGTTTACATTCGGCTCACTGACGAGATGCAAGTCATCACCATGACCAATGAGCTAAACGAGAGTGTTTCCCTCTCTCAAGGCGAGATATTCGATCTCCCAGTTATTCACTTTGATCTTGATAGAGCCGAGCTTACAAAAGAAAGCCTTAGTTCTCTTGACAAGGTTGGTGACTTGATGCGTAAAAACCCGGATGTGGAAATAGAGGTGATGGGCCATACCGATTCACGTGGGCCTGCCAAATACAATCTCAAACTTTCGCAGCAACGCATAGATGCCGTAGTGGCCTATTTAAAAGATATTGGAGTTGAACCAAACCGCATGCGCGGTGAAGGTTTTGGAGAAAAACACCTGCTGAATAGATGTAGTGATGGTGTAGATTGCTCCGAAGAAGAACACGCTATGAACAGAAGGACAGAAATGAAAGTTTTTAAAAAGTCTGAATTATAACTGTGATGAACCAGAACCCCCTTAAAAAATTGAAGAACATCCAGCTAAATCATTGGTTAATGACCTTAATGTTGCTGATACTGTTTTCCTTTAATGCGGAAGCCCAGCTCAAGAAAGGCCAAAAGTTTTTTAATGAAGGCCGCTATGCAGAAGCGGTAAAGCCCCTTAAGAAGGACTTTTACGGTAAAGAAAGTAGTTTGGAAGCCGGGATTCTGCTAGCTAAGTGTTATTACCAGCTACGCGAGTATCAAGAAGCGCTTGACGTGATGGTATCCATCGGCGAATACAACTTGACATCAACTGACGACAGGCGGTTTTATGCAGATGTATTGGTGGTGAATGATGATTTTTCGGGAGCCTATATCTCGCTTATCCAGCTCTTGTCTGAAGATCAGAGCGATCCCAAAACACTCTTGTGGCTCGATAAAGTTAGCGATCTGATGAAATGGGATTCGCTTGAGAACCACTCCAGCTATTATGCTCTGCAAGGACTCAATTCAGTGTATAATGAGTACGGCCCCTTTATTGCCGAAGATGGTGAAATATGGTTTGTGAACGATCACACCAATATTCAGGCTGTTTTCCCTTCGTCGTACAACAATATGAACATGCACCTATTCTACAAAACGAAGTTGAAAGGAGCTCAGGTCGATCAGATGACGCGCCCTTCCATGCTCATGAAGAATAGAGATTACTACTACCACGACGGTCCTCTAGATAAGTGGGATGGGACTAATATGCACGCGCTCACCCTCCGAGATATTGATGCACCTTTAAACGGCGGAGTGATAGGAATCTACTTTTCGCAAATGACGGGAGAAGAAGATGACATTATTGCTTTTAAACACAATGGCAAATTCAATACCGGGCACCCTACTTTTTTAAAAGGAGGAAAGCGAATGATCTTCGCAAGTGACCGACCGGGTGGTTATGGGCAAATGGATCTCTGGTACTCCGATTACGTGGATGGAACTTGGACAGAACCAGCCAATATGGGACCGATAATTAATACTCCTTTTAACGAGGTGTTTCCCAACTATTACGACAGTCGTCTTTACTACTCTTCAGACCGTCAAGACATGGGCTATGGAGCGCTAGATGTGTATTATACAAGCGAATTATTGGGGTACTCCGACGTATACAATCTTCGAGAACCCATGAATGGACCATACGATGATTTTGGATTAACATTTTTGTCTGCTAGTGAAGGGTATTTTGCTTCAAATAGACGAGATGGCCATGGTGGAGACGACATCTTCGGGTTTGTTTTCATTCCTGAGCAATTGCCAATTAAGAAATCAAATCTTCAGCTAGTCAATGGCGATTTTGCGCCAAGTACCGAAGTAAAGGTGTATGATAGTGCTGGAAATTTGGTGGCTACAACCGCAGTGGGTGAGAATGGTATGATAGGCGTTGAAGGTTTGAAGACTCGCGAGGTGTACACCATGAAAATAGAAGGCGTCGTAGCTGCCACAGCTTTGTTGAATACACTCGATGAGACCGGCTCTATTGTATCCACTGTAGGACAAACTCAAGCTGGTGAATTCAAGTTTGAACTCTTGGATCAAGAAGAATTTATCTTAGACAAAGAACAGAATGTTGATGATAGTCAGCTCATATTTGATATTGCCGGTAAGGTAGTTGCTGATGACACGGTCAATGTTTCAGGCATCTTCGTAACCCTTATTGACCTAGCGGGAGATACGTTGGCTATTACGCATACCGGAAATCAAGGAGACTTCTTAATTGAAGGAGCAAAAATGGGTGATGGGTATGTAATCCAGACATCTGGGCTGGAAGAATACCACGAAATAGATGTGTATGGAGAATCAGGCGCACTCACCCAGTCTTTAAGTCCTATGGGGAGCAACCAGTTTTCTTACATGAGAGCAGCACCGGCAGCTACCTGGATGCTGGCTTCAGAAATTGCTGTTCCAGCAGTTTTTGCGATTGTTCCCTCCAATGAGTCGGAAACAGGTGAAGAAGTATACCTCTACGATGAAAACGATGTGGAGCTGAGTAAACCCGAAGTAGACGAAGATGGATTTATGGCCCTTGGCTCTATGGTGGCAGGGAAGGCATATAGACTCCATATGCCCGATCGTACCTTGAAATTTGATGATAGATTGGTTATCCTAGATGGAAATGGTGACACATCTCAAACTGTGAGGCCCTTTGACCAAAACAACTACTTTTTCGAGTATCTGCTTTACCAGGATTACGGAGCACAAAGTGCGTCGGAACTTGCGCCGGCTGTAGTCGCGGTTGAGGATGAGCCGAAGAAGGATACCACTGTTTACAAGCTTCGAATCAGGGATTTCGAGTTTGAAGAGCCAACACCACTGGTGCTCACTGAAGTCGGTGGGACACGTGTCGATACCATATTTGTAAACCCCAGTGGTATTGCCATTTTAAGAGGAATTGACCCGAGTCTTGAATATGAGTTAGCGCTGGTCGATACGATGTTTACTGCAAATAAGATTATTGAAATCTACGACAGCAACAATGCGAAAGTCTACGAAGGCGAATCGAATGATTTGAAATCTTTCAGGTTCCAAATTCTTGAAGATAAGGACCACATTCTGGCAAAGGAAGAACTGGAAGACGACAGTTTTCTCTCTACCGGGTTTTCGGGCAGAGTGCATAGCAAGGAGAAAGATCATGGAACCATGACGGTGAGTAATGCAGAAGGCGAAGTACTGGTGGAGACCGTATTGAACGGCACCAATGATTTCAATTTTCAGCAATTAGAACCGGGTGAGTACTACATTATTTCAATGAATGATAGTGATGAAAGTGCTTTCTTAATGGTGTTCCAGCCTGGTGCCGATTCATTGAGAGTTGAGAAACAAAGTGACGGCAAATTCTACGTGAACTTTGAAGGAGAGATGATTACCGTAATTGACAATGATAAACCTGTAAAAGTATCGACTGGCACTACTTTCAACTTGGACAACGTGTACTACGATTTCAACAGCTTTAAGCCCAAGTCTTCGAGTCTTGAGTCGCTCAATAAGCTGGTTCAGGTTTTAAAAGATAACCCAAGTCTTCGAATCGAAGTGCTTTCACATACCGATTCGAGAGGGCCGGCAAATTACAATACCCTCTTATCTCAGAAAAGAGCACAAGGCGTAATAGACTACTTGGCTTCGAAAGGAATTGATAGAAATAGACTTGAAGCCAAAGGTCTAGGTGAATCGCAGCTAACGAATAAGTGTGCCGACAATGTGCGTTGCACCAATGCCGAACATGCAAAGAACCGACGTACAGAGTTTAAGATTCTCGCTAGTGAATAGTTAACTTTAGGCAAATTACAAGACCATGGAAATTAGAAGGCCATTCAACTTATTCAAGTGGATTGAAGAAAATAGAGATCTTTTGAAGCCACCTGTTGGGAATCGAAACCTATATCCAGAAGGAACCGATTACATCGTGATGATTGTAGCAGGTCCAAACGCGAGAAAGGATTATCACTACAATGAGACGGAAGAACTCTTCTTTCAGCTTGAGGGAGATATCAACGTGCGGATCCAAGAGAATGGCAAGGCCGTAGATGTGCCGATCCGAGAAGGTGAGATGTTTTTACTTCCGCCAAAGGTGCCACATTCACCCATGCGCTCTGAAGGCTCCATTGGTCTCGTGATTGAGCGGGTTAGAAAGGGCAGCGACATGAAAGACGGATTGATGTGGTTTTGTGATAAATGCAACAACAAACTTCACGAGACCTATTTCCCTTTGAGTAACATCGAGTCTGATTTCTTGCCGCGATTTAAACAGTATTACGCAAGCGAAGAAATGCGAACATGCAAGAATTGCGGGCATGTAATGGAAACTGATCCGCGCTTTGTTTAGCGAATGAGCGTGACAAAACCAGTTAGCTCAAAGACTTCACCATACACTTCCCGAGCTACGATGCGGTATGGGTACACATCGGGTGGGCAGTAATAGTCACCGCCAAGGTATGAGCCATTCCATCCTTTTTCGATGTCTTCTGATACAAAAACGCGATCGCCCCAACGGTTGAACACCTCCATTTTGAAAGACTCGATTTCGAGCCCTCGGGCCTTGAAGAAGTCGTTGAGACCATCTCCGTCGGGAGTAAAGGCGTTGGGCACAAATAGGTCTCCTCGTACACCGATGTGCACCGAGTCTATTTCTGTACAGCCTTCTTCAGTAATCACAGAGGCGTAGTACATGGTCGATTCTTCGGGCGATGCTACAGGATAATTGCAGTTTAAGCAGCTAAGAGTGGGGTTCGGTTCCCAAGTGATGTTGTATGAGCTGTACGATTCTATTGTCACAAATTCACCGAAAGAAATAACCCGATCGTTACCTGCCCGAAATGGCTCTCTGGGATAGGTGAAGATGTAAATGGATTCGGTGTCGCGACAACCCAAAGAGTCATACCCACTCACTTGGATCAAGGTGCTTTGTTCGATCGATGCTAACGAGCGCTCGGCATATGGGTTTTCGACCACATCAGCTGGCTGCCAAGCATAGGTTGCCGCTCCGTAGGCTTCTACGTAAAACGGATCGCTGTGGCAGGTGATGGTGTCTGCAATAATCCCCACTTCAATATCACTTCGTAAAACGAGTATTTCTAGTTCATCGCTTCCACATTCATTAAATCCAGTTACCGTGTAGGTCACAGGGTGATCGGGAATGAGACTTACCGTAGGAGAAGTGGTTGAACTCAATCCAGTAGCAGGGCTCCACTCGTAGGTGTCGGCACCACTTACTTCCATTTCCACAACTTCTCCATTGCACGAAACGTAGCGGTCTTCCCCTTCTAAAGTAGGGGCGGGTGGGAGAAAGTCAATTTCCACTTCGGCGTCAAACTCGCAAGCTTCGGCCGTTGTAACCGTCACGACATAGGTTACATCTTGTGGAGGCGTAGCAATGGGGTTGGCTATATTGGGATTGCTCAGGCCTACTGCTGGCGACCAGCTATAAGTTACACCACCTTCCACATTGAGTTGGACTGATTCACCAGGGCAGATGGTGGTGTCGGCGGTAATCTCAATGAGATTGCTCCCAACTACAATGGGCACGGGTACTGTATCTACACCGCAGGTAGTTGTGCCTACTACAAACAAGTCAACAGACTCGGTGCCCGTGAAAATCGGGTCTGAAATATTATTGGCATTCAGATCATCATCTGGAAACCACTCGTACGTGTCGGCCCCAAAAGCGCTGAGTTGTACTTCGTCTCCGGGACATCCGATCTCTGGCACGGTGACTTCAATGTCGGGGAAAGGCTCTACTGTGACCGATAGTATGGTGGAATCGGGGTAGAGACACCCCGTTGCATCAAAAGCGTAAAGGATTATTTCGTATTCGCCAGGTTCATCGTAGGTATGGACCAAACTCTCCTCTGTACTCTCATTTCCATCACCAAGCACCCACAAAAAGGAATCGGCCCCAACGGAGTTATTAATCAGCTCAAATTCGTTGTCTGTACAGATTGTACCACCCGTAGCCTCCACTTCGGCTAGGGCAGTAGTGGTCGCTAGATCAAACTTGATGACACCGAGATTGCAATTGGTTGACGGGTTGGTTTCACTCCACACCCCCGGTTGAGTGGGAAAGTCATTTGATCCGCCACATCCCGCACATACGGCTTGGTATACGATTCCATTTTTGTCAAATCTGCTCGTTCCACCATCCACATGTTCAAGTGCTGAGCTTCCACCGAAAAAGGTGGCATATTCAAGATTTGACGCATCGGCACCGAGCACCATAATGTAAAAGTCTTCTCCGTCGGTATTGCTTTGAAAGGCATCGGAACTGACTGGAAGTCCAAAGGTGTTTCCACCTGCCGTATTCAGATCTCCTCCCCAACCAGAGAGAAAAATTTCTCCGCAATCGCTTACAAGGAAGGCTGATGGGGAGATGTCAATCCCATTTCCCGACCCAACGGTAGTGCTCCAAATGCTGGTAGAAAGGTCTGGGGTAAATTTTTGAATGTACTGACCTGCATTGTTGGTGCCGTAGACATCGGGATCTTTGGGGTAATTTCCTTCTGTCTGACCCACGACAAAGACATTGCCTTCAGGCCCGACTTGCACAAAGTAGTTTTGATCGAAGGCCCCGGTGCCGTTGTATGTACACTCGAGTAATGTAGATCCATCGCTCGAAATATGACCAATGAATCCATCCACATTTCCAGCCAGACTACTTTGGTAGGCACCACCTGTAGAAGGGATTGAAGTACTCATCGTTCCACCGGTAAAGTACACGCTGTTGTCAGCAGCTAGCTGTAGCCCAAATGCCGACTCAATGCCATTTCCACCTGAATAGGTTGACCAGATCAGATTGTCAAGTCCGCTACTAAGCTTTGCAATAACACCAGTAAGCACCGAGGACATGGTGTTGGCGTAGCCATTTACTATGGGGAAATCGTTTGATTGGGTAACGGAGGCAATGTAGACATTGCTCTCATCATCGAGTGTGATCTCACCACGAAAACGGTCTCCGTAGTTAAAGTCTAGAGCTGTTCCAGCGCCGATTCCATCGTTACCACTTCCACCTAAAAAGGTGCTGCCCAGTAAGTTCTCGCCGTTGGCACTGAGTTTGGAAATAAAGAGATCTGTACCATTCGAATAACTAAAACCGATACCAGCGACTATCTGACCGCCGGCAAAATCACTTTGATAGGCATTCCAGGTGTCGGGGAAGTCGGTTGAGGAAGTTGTTCCGAGAATATAGAGTTCGTTCTGATCATTCACCACAATAGAGTGCGGAGTCTCACTGCTATTTCCTCCAAGGTAGGTGTTGTACACGAGATCGGTGCCATCTGGGCTGAACTTCGACATTCCGCAATCGATGGTGCCACCGGCGAAGTTAACTTGAAAGGTACCAACTGTGGTGGGGTAAAGCGGGCCAAAAACAATGGCCCCGGCATATAAGTTGCCTTCTTCATCATAACTTGCAGTTGTTCCGAAATTGCTCGACGATGCCCCAATAAACGACGAAAACGCCAGCTCTGGGTCAATTATCAGCTCACGAGACTGGTCGTATCCGTCGGGAAAAACGTATGTCAGCGTGTTGTTCTTAAGCTTGTACTTGCAAGCGACAGGTGAGATAATTCCTAGGCTATTCAACTGGTAGGCAAATGGAGCGAGCTCTTCAAATGATCCAACAGATGTCTCTACAACTAAGTTTCCATCTTTGATTCCCAATTGATCGGCGCCATCAATCACAATGCGTATCTGATCAGGATTAGCCGCAGGATCTACGATAAAATCGTACTTCATATGGCCATTTCCAGAGGCAAAGCGCAAGTCTATTCCATCGTAAACCTGATCGTAGTAGACCCGTTCAAAGCTCTTTACTTTACTGGCCCATTTGTTTGGGTCATCCCCAAGGAAGAAATTGGTATTGGCATAGACTACGTCTTCTCCGCGTCGGTGTGAAAGGTCGGCTCCGTCAAATCGAAACTTGATGGCGTGCCCATATCCAACGCTCACCGTATCAAGGCCACCATGCCAGTCATGGAGCTTTAAGTAGAAATCGGGTTCGTAAAGATTTATAGAAATTCCCTCTTGGTCGAGGTAAACAAAACTGCTGGGTAGCTCAGCCCGAAAGTGCACATTTTCATGCCATTGGCCCTTGTTTTCCAGATAGGCCAAATTTTGAGTTTTTACCTGGCCCGAAACCAAAAGCAAACCCACACAAATGACCCATATTTTAGCCACCGAGCTCAGCATTATTTAAAAGTACACAAACTTGACGTCGAATTAAGTCAATAGTTGGTATATGATTGAATCTCAACGGAAGTTTGATCAGTATAAATATCATCTATTGCCTATTGGTTGGGTTGAATAAAGAATCAAAAAATAGTCAGTAACTTTGCGCTTCCTTACAGCGATACTTTAATGAGCGATCCAATAAAGCACGAGTGTGGAATAGCACTCTTAAGGCTCAAAAAACCACTCCAATTTTACCGCGAAAAATACGGGACGGCATTGTACGGCCTAAACAAGTTGTATCTCCTTATGGAGAAACAGCACAACCGTGGGCAGGATGGAGCTGGTGTGGCGAGCATCAAACTCGACAGAAAACCTGGTCAGCGCTATATCAGCCGGCATCGATCAAATGCCCAGCGACCAATTCAAGACGTTTTTGAATACATCAACAAGCGATTCAAAGAGATTGAAGAGAAGGCTCCCGAGAAGCTGAACGATACGGAATGGCTGAAGGACAATGTGGCTTTCACAGGAGAGCTGCTTTTAGGTCATGTACGTTACGGGACTTTTGGGAAGAACAGCATCGAGAATGTTCACCCGTTTCTTCGCCAAAATAACTGGAAAACCAGAAACTTGGTGGTTGCAGGAAACTTCAACCTGACCAATGTCGATGAGCTTTTTGGCCTTCTGGTGAGCATCGGGCAGCACCCGAAGGAGAAATCAGATACCGTAACGGTTCTCGAGAAAATCGGACACTTCTTGGATGAAGAAAACGACAAGCTCGTTGAAAAATTTAAGGCCGACGGATTTACAAAACAAGAGATTACGGATAAGATTGCCGATCACCTCGATGTAGAATCGATCTTGAAGAATGCCGCAGAAGATTGGGATGGTGGCTATGCTATGGCTGGACTTGTTGGTCATGGAGACGCCTTTGTACTCAGAGATCCAAACGGAATCAGACCAGCTTTTTACTACGAAGATGATGAGGTAATCGTGGTGACATCTGAGCGTCCCGTTATACAAACGGCGTTTAATGTAAAAGCAGAGACCATCAAGCAGATTGAGCCAGGTCACGCTTTGATCATCAAGCACACCGGTGAGCTTTCGATGAAGCGCATTACGCCAGAAGCGCCCCGCAAGTCGTGCTCTTTCGAGCGCATTTACTTCTCTCGCGGATCAGATCAGGACATTTACAGAGAGCGTATTGCTCTTGGAAAAAACATGGTTCCTTCTATCATGAAGACCATTGATGGTGACATCAATAGCAGCGTGTTTAGCTTTATTCCAAATACTGCCGAAGTAGCTTTCATTGGAATGATGAAAGGCCTGGAAGACGAGCTAAACCGCCAAAAGGGTGAAATGATTCTCGACAAGGGGGCTGAGATCACCAAAGAAGAACTTAAAGACATTTTGGAATTGCGTCCGCGAATGGAGAAAATCGCGATTAAAGATGCTAAGCTTCGAACGTTTATTACCCAGGATGATGCACGCGATGATATGGTGGCACACGTGTACGATATCACGTATGGAACGGTAAAGGAAAAGCAAGACAACTTGGTCGTAATCGATGATAGCATCGTGCGCGGGACGACACTCCGCCAAAGCGTATTGCGAATTCTCGGAAGATTGAACCCGAAGAAGATTGTGATCGTGTCCAGCGCTCCGCAAATCCGCTTCCCCGATTGCTACGGAATTGATATGGCGAAGCTCGGTGACTTTATCGCTTTTCAGGCGGCCATAGAGTTGAACAAGGAAGCTGGAAACCAGAAGTTGATCGACGATGTTTACGCTAAGTGTAAAAATCAGGAGAACATCGCGAAGACGGAAGTGAAAAACTACGTCAAGGAGATTTACGCTCCATTCACTGCCGATCAAGTTTCGAAGAAGATATCGCAGCTACTCACGCCTCACGATGCAGATTGTGAGATTGATATCATCTTCCAGTCGCTTGAAGGACTGCACGAAGCCTGTCCAAACGACAGTGGAGACTGGTATTTCTCTGGCGATTACCCTACACCGGGCGGGATGAAAGTGGTCAACAAAGCTTTTATCAACTACTACGAAGGAAAAGACGAAAGGGCGTATTAAAGCCTATCTAAAATAGATGATTTAAAA
The DNA here is from genome assembly GCA_030427905.1 of Bacteroidia bacterium. Lineage (GTDB taxonomy): Bacteria > Bacteroidota > Bacteroidia > Flavobacteriales_D > Cryomorphaceae > CBDDKU01. The sequence goes on along the minus strand of JAUICL010000001.1, from coordinate 353,862 downwards.
GACGGGCTTCGGCCCGTTTTTTTGTGGGCATCTATTAATCTAGTTTTGGTTTCTCACACAATCTTGCTACCTTTTGGCTATGAGACGATTATCTAGGTGGTTTGTTCTTGTGGCTTGCGTGCTTTTTGGAAGGAGTGGGTTTTCAGCTATACCAGATTCTTTGAAGGCATATTATGAGTCGGTCAATCGGGCTGAGTTGTCAATTGTTGAAGCGAACTATGCAGAGGCCATTGCCTTATACGATCGCGCTTTTCAAATGAAGGATTTTCCCTACTGTCGTGATATATACAATCAAGCTGTCTGCGCCGTTCTTGTCGAAGATTATTCAATGGCAGCGGCCAATTTGGAAAATTTATGTAAGTATGGTTACGAGCTGGATAGTCTTTTGGCAAAGCCTGTTTTCGATCCATTATTTAGTAGCCCAATGGGAGAAGACCTTGTTAAAACATGCGCTGGATCTGGCCAGGGATTTGACCATAATCTTCGACAGGTTTACGACTCATTATTAGTCGTTGATCAATTATTCAGAATTAAAGAGGGGAGCTATGCCGTTTACGGCGATACAATCGCTGCTCTCGATGAGAGCAATGCCACGTTTCTCGTCAATCTCATAGAAAGCGACGGGTTCCCGACAGAGGAAAAGGTTGGAACCTACTTAGAATTCGACTACGAGTCATTCAGAATGATCGTTTTTCACAACAATGTAGGAAGTAGGTCAGGAATAAGATACGACTTTACAGAGATCTTATATGAAGCTGTTGAAACGGGTGAATTGGATGTGCGAGTGGGTATTCAACTGATTGTCGGAAGCACGGGAATGGATGATTTTGGTTTCGAGTTTTCAGGTCTTGTTCAGCACGGTTTAGAAGAAAACTTCCAAAAAGGGAAGGTTGACACCACCTTGTCTGCCTGGGGATTCTATTCAATAGAGCCAGATATGGAAAGGGAAATAGACGAAAGGCGGGCTAAAATGGGCTTGTGCTCATTGGATGATTTTCGCGCTAAAACGATTTATGGCATGAAAGATCCCAGATTCAACATCGATTCGCCTGCCGGAAAGCGGATATTTTACTGGAAGTACACTTCCGATTATGAACGTGCAATGCAGAACACAGAGTTCCTATTTAAAGAAGAATAAAGTGAGACGAATTAGTCTAGTTTTGTTGGCTTCGCCACTTCTGAATGTTACCCCTTCCTCTTAAAAACTGGCACCGTACTGCACGGCTCCCCAAACATTAGAGATTTTACTACAGGAGTGAGTTTGCGCGTGATATCTGCGTAAACCGAGTAGGGTAGGGCTTCCTTCCCGCAGCCTTTCAAAATAACGCGTGCATCAGCGTAATCGGCGGGGTTTAAGGCATCCACTTTTTGATTGACATACCAAGTGGTGTAGTTCTTTGGTAATCCAAAAAAGGGTGTTGCATTGACTTCAGTGAGCTGTGTCGCGATAAGCATATAGGCCCAATGTGGAATGATGGCGTCTTCGCTGCAGAAAACGGCAACGGCTTTGTCGGCGTATGAGCTCCAATCGTGATCTTTCACCGAAGCTCTAAAGTCCTTTTCCTTTAGTGCAAGTCCATTCCAAAGCCAAGGTGCAATATCGAGTTCCAGCGGCTTTTCTGAGGGCAGAAAATCATCGAGGTCAAGAGTGATCAACCCGCTCTTGGCTACCTTATTTTCTATCGGGCCTTCCATTATAGAAATCCGAGTTCCAATTGGGCTTCTTCACTCATCATATCCTTGTCCCAAGGTGGGTCGAAGGTGATTTCAACGATAGCCGTTTTCACTTGTTCCAGGCTGGCAATTTTCTGCTCCACTTCAGCGGGTAGCGATTCGGCAACAGGGCAAGAAGGCGATGTCAGTGTCATATCGACTTTCACGTCGTGGTCGTCGTTTATGTCGATGTTGTAGATCAAACCCAGTTCGTAGATATCTACCGGAATCTCCGGATCATAAATGGTCTTGATCACGGCGATAATTTGTTCTTCGAGTTGTCTTCGATCCATATTAGTTGGCTTTTGCCTGGAAGGCAAGTGCGTACATTTTCATTTGTTTGATCATCGACACCAAGCCGTTGGAGCGGGTAGGTGACAAATGCTCTTTCAACCCAATTTCATCGATAAAACCAAAATCGGCGTTGAGAATATCTTCAGGCTTCTGGTCGTTCAACACGCGTATCATCAAAGCGATAATTCCCTTTGTGATGATGGCGTCGCTATCGGCAGTGAAGAGAACTTTGTCTCCATTCATTTCTGCGTGCAGCCACACCTGCGATTGACATCCCTTGATCAAGTTCTCGGGTCTTCTTTCCTCAACAGAGATCATTGGAAGTGTCTTACCAAGTTCGATCAAGTGCTCGTACTTGTCCATCCATTCGTCCAAAAAGGCAAACTCACTGACTACTTCTTCTGAAACTTCCTGAATACTCGCCATACTACTTTAACATTTTTACGGCGCGTTTTACCGCAGTAACGAAGGTATCTACCTCTTCTTTGGTGTTGTACACGGCAAACGACGCACGGATGGTCCCCGGAATTCCAAATTTCGCCATAAGTGGCTGGGTACAGTGGTGCCCCGTTCTCACAGCCACCCCGAGCTTATCGATTATGGTACCCACATCAGATGGATGCGTTCCTTCGATCAAGAAAGAGATCGCTCCAGACTTTTTTGGTGCAGTACCGATGAACTGGATCCCTTCAATCTCACCGAGCTTTTCGGTAGCGTAGGACATCAATTCCGCCTCGGTTTGAGCGATTTGATCGTAGCCCAATCGCTTGATAAATCGCGAAGCTTCGGCTAGTCCAAGAGCCGCTGCAATATCAGGTGTACCGGCTTCAAACTTGAAGGGCAATTCGTTGTAAGTCGTCTTCTCGAATGTAACAGTCTCGATCATCTCTCCACCACCTTTGTAGGGCGGTATTTCATTCAAAACATCTTCGCGACCGTAGAGCACACCACTACCCGTTGGGCCATACATTTTATGTCCTGAAAGCGTAAAGAAGTCGCAGTTGAGATCTTGCACATCGATTTGGATATGTGGGGCAGATTGAGCTCCGTCAATTAGCACCCAAGCTCCAACTGCCTTGGCGGCAGCTGTTATCTCTTTTACGGGGTTTACGGTCCCGAGGGCATTCGACACGTGTACAACGCTCAGCAATTTTGTTTTGGTGGATAGTTTCGAATGGAAATCTTCCATATCGATTTGTCCATCTGGAGTCACATTCACCACAACCAATTTGGCACCGCTGTATGTGGCAGCCATCTGCCAAGGAACGATGTTGGAGTGGTGCTCCATCTCGGTGATCATAATCTCATCACCAGCCTTCAACACCCCGCGACTTAGCGATGTCGCTACCAAGTTGATTCCTTCCGTGGTGCCACTTGTGAAGATAATTTCCTTGGTGGATGCCGCATTCAAGAAGGAACGCATCTCTTCTCTGGCGCCTTCAAACATGTCGGTAGCCACCTGACTCAAATGGTGAATGCCACGGTGCACATTGCTGTGGTGGTGCACGTAATATGATGACATGGCATCAATTACCACCTTCGGCTTTTGCGACGAAGCCGCATTGTCGAGGTAAACGAGCTTGTGCTTGTTTACTTCTTCTTCGAGAATCGGGAACTCATCTCTGATAGCTGAAGTGGTTGAGAGCATTTCCATTGCTTAACCGAGTTTCTTGTGAATGGCGTTTTCAATCTCTTCGTGAAGCTCTTCATGAACCAAAAGCTCCAAAACGTCAGCAGCAAAAGCGCCGACTAACATTTTCTGAGCTGTTGATTTAGAAATCCCTCTGGCCATTAAGTAAAACATCGCTTCGTCATCGAATTGGCCCGTGGTAGATCCATGGCTACACTTCACATCATCGGCGTAGATCTCAAGCTCCGGCTTCGAATTCATGGTAGCATTGTCGCTCATCAAGATGTTTCCATTGCTTTGGAAGGCATTGGTTTTTTGAGCGTCCTGACGAACAAATACTTTTCCATTAAACACACCTGTCGATTGGTCGAGCATAACACCACGGTAGAGCTCATTGGAATTGCAATGTGCTACCTGGTGGTCGATAATCGTATGGTTATCTACCAACTCCTTTTGAGCCGGAATGTAGAATCCATTTAAGTTCGCTTCGGCGTTTTCACCAACGATGCTTACTTGGGTATTGTTTCGGGTCCAGTTTCCACTAAGCGTGAAAGAATTCTGAACGTAACGGGCTCCCTTCTCTACACTGACTTCGATCTCTTCATGGTGATTTGAAGAACCAGTTCCGGATTGGAGAATATCCATTCCGCAGTATGCGTTTTCACCAAGTCGAATCTGAGTACACACATTTCCAAATGTGGCGTGCTCGCCTATGTGGATGTGACGCTCAATCCATTTCACAGATGAATTTGCTCCGATTTTTACCCGATTGAAAGGGTTGGCCACGCTGTCTTTACCATGATAAATAAAGACAAAGTTGATCGCTTCATCCAATACCGTGTTATTTTCTATAGCGATGTCCAAACAGGTTTGTGGCAGCGCTTCATTCAATATTCTGAACGGATTGAACGGTTTTTCGGCGGCAAAACTCTCAACAGCGGCATCGGTATTCGCAACGCTGATTCCTTTCGGAAGTTCAATAGAGTGGGGGGCGTCAAATTTTCCATTGATGAAAACGACACAGTTCTTAATTCCGTCAATGGCGTTCTCAACCTGATCAGAACTGATTTCAGCATCTTGAAACGACCATGAATTCTTTGCAATCTGATTGGTGCGCGTGTATTTCCAGTACTCATCTTTTCGAGTAGGAAAACGCAATTCACCCAGATTTTCCGATTCCGGTTTAGCCGCGTATGATGCGATCAGCGAATCAGCCCAAGGTGTTTTATTGTCCTTTTGATTCATCATAGACTAGGCCAATTGATCTTCTTCTTTCTTAATCCAGTCGTACCCCTTCTCTTCGAGTTCGAGAGCGAGTTCCTTTCCACCCGTGCGCACGATTTTTCCGTTGTATAGGACGTGAACAAAGTCTGGAACAATGTAGTCTAGAAGTCGCTGATAGTGCGTAACCACGACGAATGATCGCTCAGGTGAACGCAACTGGTTTACGCCGTTTGCTACAATTCGCAGTGCGTCGATGTCTAGTCCACTATCGGTTTCGTCGAGGATTCCGAGCTTAGGCTCAAGCATCGCCATCTGAAAGATTTCATTTCGCTTCTTCTCTCCACCCGAAAAACCTTCGTTTACCGATCGGTTGGCAAGCTTGTTGTCGAGTTCTACCAAGGCGGCTTTTTCCTTTACCATCGCCAAAAATTCCTTGGCTGAAATCGGTTCTTGTCCAAGCGCTTCGCGCTTTTCATTGATCGCAGTCTTTAGGAAATTGATGTTGCTAACACCTGGAATCTCGATCGGGTATTGGAATGCGAGAAACAAGCCCGCATGAGAGCGCTCGTCTGGCCCCATTTCCAATAGATCTTCTCCTTCAAAATCGACACTTCCATCGGTAACTTCGAACGCTTCATTTCCAGCCAAAACAGAAGCCAGGGTACTTTTTCCTGATCCATTTGGCCCCATGATGGCGTGCACTTCACCTGGCTTTATTTCCAGGTTGAGTCCGTTGAGAATTGATTTGCCTTCTACTTCGGCATGCAAGTCTTTTATGCTGAGCATTTTTTCTTCTTTAGTTCTTATCCAACACTTCCTTCCAATGAGATGGACAGGAGTTTTTGCGCTTCCACGGCAAACTCCATCGGAAGCTTATTGAGTACTTCTTTACAATATCCGTTTACGATCAAGCTGATCGCTTTTTCTTCACTGATTCCACGTTGGAGACAGTAGAAAATCTGATCTTCTCCAATTTTAGATGTGGTCGCTTCGTGCTCCACTTTGGCGGTACTATTCTCTGTCTCGATGTATGGGAACGTGTGTGCTCCACAGCGATCGCCCATCAATAGGGAGTCGCATTGCGAGAAGTTTCGCGCATGGCGAGCATTCTTGTTGATTTTTACCAATCCGCGGTACGAGTTGTGGCTTCGGCCAGCAGAAATACCCTTCGAGATGATGGTACTTTTGGTATTTGCACCAATGTGTATCATTTTCGTTCCGGTATCGGCTTGCTGGAAATTATTGGTAACCGCAACGCTGTAAAATTCACCTACCGAATTATCGCCTTTAAGAACGCATGATGGGTACTTCCAAGTAACAGCTGAACCCGTTTCGACTTGCGTCCAAGAAATCTTTGCGTTGCGCTCACAAAGACCGCGCTTAGTTACAAAGTTGAAGATACCTCCGTGCCCATTCTTGTCACCAGGGTACCAGTTTTGAACCGTTGAATATTTTATTTCGGCATCGTCGAGAGCGACAAGCTCCACAACTGCTGCGTGTAGCTGATTCTCGTCTCGCATTGGTGCAGTACACCCTTCGAGATAACTCACGTAGCTCCCTTTATCAGCCACAACCAACGTACGCTCAAACTGTCCAGTCTGCGCTTCATTGATTCGGAAATAGGTGCTGAGCTCCATCGGGCATTTTACCCCTTTCGGTATGTAGGCAAATGATCCGTCAGTGAAGACAGCGGAATTGAGCGCCGCGTAAAAATTATCAGTCTTTGGAACGATGGTACCCATGTACTTACGCACCAATTCTGGATGGTTTTGAACCGCTTCGCTAAATGAGCAGAAGATAATTCCCAATTCCGCCAACTTCTCTTTGAACGTTGTAGCCACAGAAACAGAGTCCATAACGATGTCTACAGCAACTCCGGTTAGTCTTTTTTGCTCGTCGATTGAGATGCCTAGTTTATTGAACGTGTCCAACAACTCTGGATCCACTTCATCGAGACTATCCAATTTCTTCTTTGGTTGCGGAGCGGCGTAGTAGTGGATATCCTGAAAGTCGGGCTTCTCATAATTGACGTGAGCCCAATCGGGTTCTTCCATTTTTTTCCACTGCTCGAATGCTTCCAAGCGGAATTCGAGTAACCATTCAGGCTCATTCTTCTTCGCTGAAATAAGGCGAATGATATCTTCATTCAGACCCTTCTCAACTTTGTCAGAATCGATATTGGTGGTAAAACCAAATTTATAGTCACTATCCGTGACTTCTCTTAAGATTTCTTCTTCGTTAGAGGCCATGGGACTATTTTAAATAGAGAAACTTTCGCCACATCCGCAGGTGCGGTTGGCGTTCGGATTGATAAAGGCAAACCCCTTTCCATTCAATCCACTTGAAAAATCGAGTTCAGTGCCAATCAGGTACAGGTAGCTCTTCTTGTCAACCACAATTTTAACCCCGTTGTCTTCGAAAACCTTATCGTCTTCTTTCAACTCACTGTCAAAATCGAGGTCGTACATCAGCCCACTGCATCCACCACCTTTCACTCCAACCCTGACGAAGGCATTCTCCTTTGCCCCTTCTTGAGACATGAGTCTGTTCACTTCGTCGCGAGCACTATCTCTTACTATGATCATAGTTTGATTCCTTAATCCTGTATTTTAAACGCCTTCCCAGCTTTCACGAAAGCTATTTAGACTAATTTTAAATTACAATCCAAGTGCAAAAATACCTAAGAAAGGGGATTGTTACAAACTAAGACGATTGCGATTTTATATGGCCCAATAGGATGGGGCTATGTAAGAGCGATCAAAGGGTTATCTTTGCAGCTCAAATCTCGACTATGGATCGCACAGAACTTAGCTCACTTGGGGAGTTTGGCTTGATTAAGCACCTGACAGAACACATAACCATCAATCAAAAATCTACCGTTCTCGGCGCAGGAGACGACGCGGCGGTGATCAGTGAAACGGGCGAGCAGAGCCTTGTTACAGCTGATATGTTGATGGAAGGTGTCCATTTTGACTTGGCTTATGTGCCATTGAAGCACCTAGGATACAAGGCAGCCGTTGTCAATTTCTCTGATATCTACGCCATGAATGGGCGCCCAGAGCAAATGGTGGTTTCTCTCGGGCTCAGCAATCGATTTTCACTCGAAGCAGTTGAAGAGCTTTACGCTGGTATCTTACTTGCGGCCGAAGTTTACGGGGTGGATCTTGTTGGTGGTGATACGGTTAGTTCGAAGGCCGGTTTGGCAATTAGCATCACTGTGATTGGTAAAGCTCCAGAAGAAAAGGTGGTTTATAGAAAGGGAGCCAAAAACAAGGATCTCGTTGTCGTATCTGGTGATTTGGGTGCAGCCTATCTCGGACTTCAAATTTTGGAACGAGAAAAAGCGGTGTTTGAATCTACGCCTGGGGTGCAGCCCGATTTGGAAGGCTACGATTATATTCTCCAGCGACAGCTTAAGCCGGAAGCGAGAAAAGACGTAGTAGAATTACTGAGTCAGCTTGGGGTTCAGCCTACTGCTATGATGGATATTTCTGACGGGCTCGCGTCTGACATGAAGCATATCTGCGACCAGAGCAATCTAGGTGTCCATCTTTATGAGGACAAACTGCCTATTGACCCTACAGTTGTATCAGCAGCCGAAGATTTCAGATTAGATCCGACTATGTGTGCCTTGAATGGGGGGGAAGATTATGAACTTCTCTTCACAATAGCACAAAGTGATTACGATAAGATAAAAGGGAACCCTCACTTGACAGTAATTGGCCATATGGAAGAAGGTTCGGCTCCGCTTTTGATCGCACGCGATGGCTCGGCGCATGAGATTCAAGCTCAAGGCTGGGATGCTTTCAAGACTGAAAGTGAAGAAGAGTCTTAAAGGACATCTTTTAGCGAAACCTTAGTAGCTAAGACGTCCGAGAGCGGTTTTCTAGAAAGTTTGGCTTCGCACCAAGCTATAAAATCAAAATAGTCAAACACGGCTTTCTCATACTGATCGGTCTCGAGAGACTTTATCTCTCCATAAAACTGATTCAAAGAATCGCTGTGATCACGCTGCCCTTCGCGACTTACCTGCTTCATGAATTCTAGAAAGTGTGTTTCGAATCGGAAATGCCTTTTTCTCGTCTCAAGGTATCGGCTAAGGCTTTTGAGCGAGTGCGGAATGATATCGGTATTGCCAAGTTCAAAATGGATCAAAAGATGAAAAATTTGAGAAAAGCAATATTGGTCTTCAGTCTTGTCTATGGCTATGGAATTGAGTAATTCATTGTTCCACTTCAAGGCATCCTTAAACTGGCCTGCAATAAAGTAAAGTGTTGAGAAATACTGATAGAAGGATGCGAGTCGGACATCGCTCAATTTCGGTTTCCACCGCTCTAGATCTTTTATCGTTTCTGAAACAAGTGGAATTCCTCGAACCAAATCTCCCTTGATACTGCAAATGGCAAGCTCTAGGCTATTGCTGTTGATGAAGATGCGTAGCTCTAGATCTTCGTTCACTCTCTTAGAAAGTGGCTTAGGCAGATTTCGGGTTTTGTCCAGATAGGCGTGCATTTCATCGAAGTAGTTCAATTTTGCGCAGACGTATATAAGATTGGTCAAAACGGAAATGTAAAGAGAAGGCTCATCCCTAATGATGTCGAGATTGCTTTCCATGTGTTCGGCATTGGCCTTAAGGGACTTGTAGCTGTTGGGGTAATCGCCGGTTGAGAAGTAGTATGCACTTTGCGTATGGTAGTTGAGGTAAGTTGACTCAAAGCTGCCTTGACTATTCTTGCTTAACTCGACTAGTTCATTTACCGCTGGGAGCATTTTACGTGCGAGTTTTTTATCTCTAACCTGGCCTTTTGTAAATAGGTTGTAAAAGATCTGACTCTTTTCATACCACAGTCTCGACTCTGTTTCGAGTTTATGAAGCACTTCGGCTTCAAGTTTTCGAAGCTGTTCGATCTCACTTTTCTTTCCTTTTTCGTAATGTCTTATCTCGGCGAGTCTTTTCTGACGTCTTATGATCTGCAATAGGGCACCCCACTTTTCATACTTCAGGGCCATTTTTTTGGCTGTATTCAAGATGCGTTCACATTGCTGATAGAGTGTTTTTTGAAAGAGTATTTCACCATAGTGAATATAGCGACCTATCTCAGCTTCGGCAGAATCCTGGGCGTAGAAGGCATCCAGGCTTTTTAGAACTTGGTGGTAAAGCCTATTTTTAGCTATGGACAGGTGTTTTACGAATGCATCATTCTTAAAAGCTTTCAGTATTTCATCTTCGTCATATACTTCTTGGCTGTCTATTTTGTCGAATAGCTTAAGGTAGTTCTTTTTGGATTTGGTGCTATGCCGTTCCGAAAAGAGTTTAAAGTATCGCTTTTCAACGCTGCTGAGTGAGCGGATAAGCTCATGAAGATTTGAAGACGCTTTGTTAGACATGTATAATAATGTGCAGATTATTAAGGATAAGTTCACCTAGCTCTTATATCAAACTGAATGGTTTCTTCCAATTTAGCTGGTGCATAAGCCAATTGGGTCATCCTAATTGGGGCTATGTGATATGTATAAATATAGAAAAGCTGCTGGAAGCATGATAGTCATAAACAAAAAAAGCCCCGCAATTGCGAGGCTCTTAGACATGTTAATTTCAAATCTTATTCTTTCTGGGGACTTCTGTCTTCTTCTTCGTTATCACCGTCATCGTTAATATCTACTCCATTATCACCTTCACCTTCACCAGTACCAGACTCGAGTATAATATCAGGTCCAAGACCTAATCTGTTTCCACCTTTCAATCCTTGATTACCATCAATGCTAATTGCTTGTGGTGATGTGGATTCGGTTTCGGCAGGAGCCTCTAACTCATCTTTTGAGCACGAGCTTATCCCGCCCATGAGCAAAACAATTCCGAATATGTATAATAGTTGTTTCAAGAACACATTATTTCCTGTAAATATACAACCCATTGTTGAAAATTCCAATTATCACAATGTTAAGCTCTTGAAATACCGAAGTTTCGTGGTATAAAAAGGATGACTTTGGTGCCGATTGTTTCCTGATCGAGCCCTTTCATTTCGAAAGGGCCCTCGATTGTATAATTTAACCCAGTCATGTTTTTATAAAGTTGAAGCCTACTTTGGGTGATGTCCATTCCTTGAGAAATGTGCCCATTTCCGGTATCGATTTTTTGTTGTTTGCTGGTTTCTACTCCAATTCCATTGTCTTCAATATGAATCTCAATTTCTTCAACTCTATCGAGTATTCTGAGTTTGAGTTCACCGTGTTTGTCATTCGGGAGTATGCCGTGCCAGATGCTGTTTTCTAAGAAGGGCTGGAGCATCATGGCGGGTATGTTCACATCTTCGGTCTGAACGTTTTCATCCACTTCAATTTGGTAGTCAAACCGACCTTGAAACCGCATTTGTTCGAGTGATAGATAGAGCTTGAGCCGTTCTAGTTCGTCTTGTAGGCTTGTTTCATTTTGCTGGCTACTGTCGAGGTTTTTTCGGATGAGCTTAGCAAAGCTGGTTAAATAACGGTTTGCCGACTTCCGATCCTGCATATTGATGTAGTACTGAATGGAATTGAGCGAATTGAAGATGAAGTGACGATTCATACTCGAATTCAGAGATTGGGATTCGAGCTCCATCAAGCGCGATTGAAATTTAAGCTGAAGATTGGCTCGTTTTTCTTCTTCCTTCTTGATCTGATTTTGATAAATAGTCAAAAGTAGGGCGATAACTGCGATACCGCTCAAGGTGAAAAACCAAGGTGTCAAGTAGAACGGAGGCGTTATCGAAAACGCGAAGGCCGTTTCACTTTTAACTTCTGGATTGTCTTCAGAAAACGCTTCGATCCGGAAGGTGTAATTTCCATGAGGTAAATAGGCGTAAGTCGCCGACCTGTTTTTTGTAGGTCCAAGCCAGTTTTCGTCTGCACCTTCCAGGGTATATCGGTAACTCACTTTCTCCGGGTTCGAGAGCGATATTCCTGCAAAATCAAAAGTAAGGTAGTTGCTTTGATAGTCTAGAGATAGATCTACTGGAAGGCCTGTGGAAGGAGAAATGCTATCAGCAATTTCGCGCCACGGGGTTTCTTCGAGGAAAAGTTGCAGTCCGGTAATGTTTAGCAATGGTGCCTTGGCGTTTCTGACCTTATCCTGATTCAAATCAAATTTGATGGTACCAAGCGTTGACCCAAACCAAAGCGACGAACCCTGAAATAAAGATGAATTCTGGTTGGTTTCCTCTGCTTCTAGACCTTCGTACTGGGTATAATGGGTGGCTTTTACTTCGCTGCCTGGCATACCGGGCTTAAGTTTGATTCGGTACAAACCATTGTTGGTGCCTATCGCCAATGTCGTATCTGGCAGGATGTTGAGAAAGTTGATATTCTTAGAACTATAGTTCTTTCCGAGTTCCACCTCAATGAAACCTATGCTATCTCTGTATGTAACATAGAGCCCATTTGACGTCCCGACCCAGAGTTGGTGATAGTCATCGGCAGCTAAACAGTATATCGGTGGAGGAATTTTTCCCGGTGTTACGTGTTTATCGATTGACGTATCGGTGATGTGGAAGAGTCCGTTTTCAGCACCCACCCAAATATCAGCAGTGTCTCGCGGAAGAATGCTTCTAATTCTTCTTCCCTCAAACCCGGTGATCTCTTCAAACGACTGCAACAATTGGCCCGAGCCGCTGAGTTGTGCTAAACCCGATTCGGCTCCAACCCACACGGTACCCTGGCTTTCGGAAATTGCTGTAATTCGAATTCCAGGGATTCCGGCATCTCGATCCAAGTAGGTGATTTGGCCATTTTCTTCTCGCATCAAGCCATTGGATGTCCCTGCCCATAGCACTTTGTTTTCATCATATAGAAGGGACCAAATTGTTTGATTGCGAAGCGAATCAGCATAGGGGTAAGGGTGGAAAGATTGCTCATCGTAAATGGTGATACCGTTATCGTAACTACCTAGAAAAAGCCTGGTAGAGTCTATAGCAGCAATGCTCAAGATAAGATCGGAGTGCGCCCCATCGGCCATCGTGATGGTCGTAAACGATGTCCCCGCTCTAAAAAGTACGCCTTGGCCATCTGTTCCAAGCCACAAATTTCCTTCGCGATCAACAAAAACAGATTTGATGCTCAGGTAGGGCAGACCTTGTTCTTCTGTGAAAATGTCAAACTCTTTTCCATCAAAAAAAGCAAACCCTTGACGGGCGATCAGGCAAATTCGGCCATCGAGCGTTTCAACAGCCGACCTGATGTGGTTGGAATGTGACCCATCACCCATGGTAAAATTGGTGAACCCTGTTTCTTCACCTACGAAGAATCCATCTCCAAAACTTGAAATGATCACCTTTCCATTTTGAGTAAAAAAGATGTCGGAAATACTGGATTGACTTAGTAGTTCCTGATTTAAGACAGTGATTTTATCATCCTTGTAAACAGCCACTCCTTCACGTGTTCCAATCCAAATATCTCCATAAGGCGACTTTGAGATCGCGCGTACAAAATTGTTCTGGAGCCCTTCTTTTAGTCCGATGTGCTGAAATTGATCTCCGTCGAACTTGAGGATTCCGTGGTTTTCAAGTGCAATCCACATCACGTCCTGATCATCGATCAGGAGTTCAACGATCCGACTATTGATCAGGGAATCTGGCAGGGGGATGGTTTGGATTCCGTCGAGGGTAAACTTGGCCAGGCTCCCAGTAGTCCCAACCCAAATCCCGCCGCTATCGGGCAGCAGGCAGTTCACTTGATTGTTGGGAAGTCCTTCGTTGATGCTAAAGTTTTTAAACTGATAGCCATCAAATCGACTAAGTCCTGCCTGGGTTCCAAACCAAATGTATCCATACTCGTCTTGGGCAATGGCTCTCACTTGCGATTGGGCCAAACCGTCTTTGGTGCTGTAATTAATAAACGGGTGCTGCTGAGCAGAAACGAGTATTGGTAGGAGTATACTTAATGAAAAAAGGAATCTCAGCATAAATTACATTCCCGCAATGCGGTCTAAAAAAGACTGCAATTTACGTCTTGCGATGGGAACGTGCTTGCCTCCGGTCATCACGGCTGAATTTCCATCTATTCGGTTAAATCCCTTAAGGTGGTGTCTCAGGTTGATAATGTGGGACTTATGAGTCCGGAAGAATACGAGCGGATCAAGTTTTTCTTCGTAAACTTTTATGTTCTTACTGCTGAGGAGCTTCTTGCCAGAATCGAGGTAGATCATGGTGTAGCTCTCTTGAGCTTCAAGGTGCACGATCTCGCGATACGAGATAATCTCATAGCCTTCGCGCATAGGCACAGCGATTTTTTCTTCGTTCTGCTCAAGGTATGTTTTTTGAATCAGTGCGCGAATCTCAGAAAGTGAGTTCCCATCCGAAAGCTCTTTCTTGCCCAATTTAGAAACGGCCGATTGAAGGTCGTCTATATTGATAGGCTTCTCGAGGTAATCTACGGCCTGAGCTTTAAGTGCATCAAGGGCATACTCGTTGTGAGCCGTGGTGAAAATAACAGAGAATTTGTGGTCACCTAAACTGTGAAGTAGGTCAAAACCAGACTCTTTAGGCATCTTGATGTCCAAAAACAACACATCAGGATCTGATACTGCCAACTGTGTTCTGGCTTCGTCAGCACTGGATGCTAGTTCAATAGAAGATATTTGCGGACAATACTCATCAATAAGTAACTTGAGATTATCACGGCAAAACTGCTCGTCGTCAACAATTAAGGCTTTCATAGGCGGTGGTTTTAACCCAATATAGATTGATTTGCACGAATTCTCTTGGGTCTTTGATTGAACCGCTACTCTCAATGAGTGAGCTGCTAAATGGGTTGATTTTAGCCCAAATTTGTAATGGCCGAGATCAATTCTTTCTTTTTGTCTCTTGAGAATGGTAGGGATTTCCCAGACTTTATAATGACACTTTGATCATTTCCATGGAGGATTTCGGACACTTGCCGTAGGTTAATCATATACGACCGGTGGGTGCGGAAAAAGTGTTGGGGTACAAGTGCTTCGTACACCTTTAATGTGCGCGTGTCGAGGTAGCTAGATCCATCCGAAAAGTGAAGGATGGTGCAGTTTCCACTGCTTTCCAGGTAGTCGATATCATCTACTTCTACGATCTTTATACCTTTTGAATGGTGAATGGTGATTCGGGTTGGATCTTTTTGGTCCTTGATGACATCGTTCAGTCCTGAGAGCCGCGCTTTTTCCGGTTCTATTTCGCCTTTCTCCAGCAAGGACTTCCTCATGATAATACGTTGTACCACTTCCTGAAGATCACCTTCATCTATCGGTTTCAAAATGTAGTGTAGGGCTCTATTTTCAAATGCTCGGATAGCATAGTCTTTAAATGCCGTTACAAAGACTACAAAGAAGTCATCGCCTTCTAGTTTGTCTAAAAGCTCAAATCCTTCTGAGCCAGAAGGCATGCGAATATCCAGAAATACCAGACTAGGCCTCTCAGCTTCAAAAAGTGCTTTGCCTGATTCAACCCCATCTGCTAATCCTACTACGCTCACTTCAGGGCAATAGTCGGCTAGCATAAACTTGAGATTCTCTCGGGCGGGCATCTCATCATCCACGATTATAGCTCGAATCTTTCCTTTCATATCAAATTCTAGTCCATCAGAATCCGCTTATGGACTCACAACGTCCTTTCGTTTAATGCCTCAATATAAACCAAATCATTGGACGTAAATTCATATCAGAAGTTAATAAAAGTAAAGCCTATGACAACAATATTACTCCAATGCGAAAGCGAAACTGAAAACGAAACTGTAAACATCGTTGCTGAACAAAAATGGATCTTCATTGATCGTTGAGTTTAATTGAGTTTGATAAAATAAAGGGCTCCGCGTTTGCGGAGCTTTTTATTTTATGGAGATCGCAACCCAATCGGCCATGAGCCGTATACCGCTCTCAAAACACCTTTAACTATGATAGTCGGACTACAAGACCTCCTAAAAGTGCGAACAGACTTGGTATCCAAACAAGTGCATGTCAGATATAGAAGCAAAACACAGCGAACCATCTTTGATATTTGCGATTACTGCGGTCGCATTCTGAAATCGGGAAACATCAGTCGTCTAGATACATCTATTAGCATTGCCGACCTCGCCCCCGATTCCTACATTTTCTTGATTCTCGATGGAGACAGAGCCATCAGCCGAAGGTTCACCGTGAGGGCTTAAGCCATCAGTCTTTCGATTTCATCAGCTTCCAACGGGATGTCTTTCATCAAATCGATAAACCCGTTTTCGGTGATCACGATATCATTCTCAAGACGTATACCGATGTTTTCTTCGCGAATGTAGATTCCTGGCTCTACGGTGAAACACATTCCCGGTTCTAGGGGTAAATGCCATAAGCCTACATCGTGAACATCCAGACCGATAAAGTGCGATGTGCCGTGCATAAAGTACTTCTTGTACGCGGGCCAGCTCGAATCTTGATTGTCAATATCAGCCTGGGTCAGAAGCCCTAAATCCAAGAGTTCTTTTTCCATTAATTGACCAACCTGCTTGTGGTACTCTCCTAAAAGAACGCCGGGCTTTAGCAAGTTCATTGCCCCCTTCATCACTCGCAATACAGCATTGTACACATCGCGCTGACGATCTGTAAATTTTCCATTCACGGGAATGGTGCGGGTCATATCGCTCGCGTAATTTCCATATTCCGCACCCACATCCATAAGGAGTAAGTCGCCGTCTTTACACTCTTCTTTGTTTTCAATATAATGCAGCACACATGCATTGAATCCGGATGCGATGATAGGTGTGTAAGCAAAGCCTCTTGATCGCTGGCGCAAAAACTCGTGAGCGTATTCCGCTTCTATTTCGTACTCCATCACTCCCGGTTTCACAAACTTCAATATTCTGTTTAAACCATCTTTTGTGATATCACAAGCCTTTTGCATTTGGTCGATCTCTTCATTTGATTTGATCGAACGGAGGTATTGAAGAATGGGAGTGGCTCGATCGTACGTGTGGAGTGGATACTCTTTCATGATCCAATTCCTGAATCGATCATCGCGTGTTTCAACTTCGTTTGACCGACGCGTATGTTCGTTGGTGTTGAGGTAAATGCGCCCCGCTTCCACCATCAACGTTTTGAGTACGGCTTCGAACTGGTCGAGCCACAGTACTGTTTTAATGCCTGATAATTCAGTAGCCTTTTCTTTTGTCAGCTTTTCGCCTTCCCAAATGGCAATTTCTTCACTGGTCTCTTTCACAAAGAGAATTTCTCTGTGAGCCGAATTAGATGCTTGAGGGAAAATCAAAAGAATGCTTTCTTCCTGATCTACTCCCGACAAATAGAGCATATCATTGTTCTGCCTGAAGGGCATGGTGCCATCGGCATTGGTCGGCATGATGTCGTTAGAGTTGAAAATGGCAAGCGATTTTTCGCGAAGACTTTCGGCGAATTTCTGTCGATGCATTGAATATGTTGAAGCTGAAAGCGGTTGGTATCTCATTTGTCTTTTTCTTGTTGAGCAAATTTAGGGTTCGGCATCGATTATTCTGAACTCAATTGCTTAGAATTTGTTTAAATAAACATAAGATGTGTGTTTTTTGACCTCGACACTTACATTTGTGGATTATACACCGTAGAATATAAATAATGAGTAATTCAGCTATTCTCAAGTCCAGTTTGGCAAAAAAGTACTGGATGTCAGCCACCGGTTTATTTCTATGCTTATTCCTTGTAGGACACTTAGCCGGAAACCTTCAGTTGTTTTTAACAGGCGAAGAAGCAGCGCTTCAATTTAATGCCTATGCAAAATTTATGACCACCAATCCGGCGGTCAAAATATTGAGCTACTTGACGTATTTCAGTATTCTTTTTCACGCGATTGATGGAATTATGCTCGTGGCATCGAACAAAGCTGCTCGTCCACAGAAATACGCATACTCCAACCCATCGGCAAATTCGAAGTGGAACTCCCGAAACATGGGTGTACTCGGAACTATCATCTTGGTGTTTATCGCCGTACACATGAGCAATTTCTGGTACGTGATGCATTTTGGTTCGCTTCCGGTGGATAGCGCTGGCAACAAAGATCTCTACACTGTTGTGATTTCGTTTTTTACTGACGACTCCATGGGGCTAATCTTCGTGTTGTTCTATGTGTTTGCAATGGCGGCCATGTGCTTTCACTTGCTGCACGGTTTCAAAAGCGCATTCTCTTCTTTCGGACTCAGAACAGCTAAGACGAAGGTGATCTTTGAAAAAATCGGATATGCCTTTTCGATAGTCGTATCAATAGCCTTCGCGGCCATTCCAGTTTACATCTATCTCACCCACTAATATTGAGAACATGTCAGTTTTAGATTCAAAAATTCCAGAAGGTTCTATAGATAAAAAGTGGACCAACCATAAAAATCATATTCGCCTTGTAAATCCAGCCAATAAACGAAGCATCGACATTATCGTTGTTGGTACGGGGTTGGCAGGTGCATCGGCAGCGGCATCGCTGGCCGAGATGGGATACAATGTGAAGGCTTTTTGCTTTCAAGATTCTCCGCGTCGAGCTCACAGTATTGCGGCTCAAGGAGGAATAAACGCAGCCAAGAACTATCAGAATGATGGAGACTCCGTTTACCGGTTGTTCTACGACACAGTAAAAGGTGGAGACTACCGTTCGAGAGAATCAAACGTTCACCGTCTGGCTGAAGTTTCAGCTGATATTATTGACCAATGTGTAGCGCAAGGGGTACCCTTTGCACGTGAATACGGTGGATTGCTCGACAACCGATCTTTCGGTGGAGTACAGGTTTCACGTACATTCTACGCCAAAGGGCAAACTGGTCAGCAGCTTTTGCTTGGAGCCTACTCGGCCTTGTCGCGACAGATCTCGAAGGGTAAGGTGAAAATGTATAACCGCCATGAGATGCTCGACCTGGTAATGGTCGATGATAAAGCCAGAGGTATTATCGCTAGAAATCTCGTAACAGGAAAAGTTGAAAGGCATGCCGCTCACGCCGTGGTATTGTGTACAGGTGGATACGGAAACGTGTTCTTCCTTTCAACCAATGCCATGGGATCTAATGTGACCGCTGCATGGAAAGCGCACAAGCGCGGTGCTTTTATGGCTAACCCTTGCTTTACGCAAATTCACCCAACGTGTATTCCAGTTTCAGGAGATCACCAATCGAAGCTAACGCTCATGTCGGAGTCGCTTAGAAACGATGGACGTATATGGGTACCAAAGAAAATAGAAGATGCTCAGGCTATCCGAGAAGGCCGATTGAAGCCAACTCAGCTTGCTGAAGAAGACAGAGATTATTACTTAGAAAGAAGGTATCCATCTTTTGGAAACCTCGTACCTCGAGATGTAGCTTCACGTGCTGCCAAGGAGCGTTGCGACGCGGGCTTTGGAGTGAATGCGACGGGTCAAGCAGTATACCTCGATTTCGCATCGGCTATAGAGCGTTATGGAAAAGAGCAGGCTTCTATCCACGGAATGAACAATGCATCGAAAGATGAGATCATAGCCATGGGTAAAAAGGTTGTAGAAGCGAAGTATGGTAACTTGTTTGAGATGTATGAGAAAATCAAGGATCAGAATCCATACGAAACGCCAATGATGATATACCCGGCGGTGCACTACACCATGGGAGGTATTTGGGTAGACTACAATCTTATGACCACGGTTAAGGGTTGTTTTGCCTGCGGTGAAGCTAACTTTAGTGATCACGGAGCAAACAGACTTGGGGCATCAGCGTTGATGCAAGGACTGGCAGATGGTTACTTCGTCCTTCCTTACACCATAGGTGACTACCTAGCAGATGATATTTTGACTGGAAAAATATCTACTGATCAGCCGGCCTTTGAGCAGGCTGAAAAGAATGTGAACGACCGACTCGAAACACTTCTGTCTATACAAGGTTCAAAAACAGTCGACCACTTTCACAAGAGACTTGGAAAGATCATGTGGGATAAATGTGGTATGTCGAGAAACGCCGAAGGGCTCAAAGAAGCCATGGTTGAAATTAAGGCCTTGCGAGAAGAGTTCTGGAAGGATGTGAAAGTACCAGGCTCAATTAACGGATTGAATCCAGAGCTTGAAAAGGCCGGTAGAGTAGCTGACTTCCTTGAGTTAGGAGAACTGATGTGTCTCGATGCATTGACCAGAAATGAGTCCTGTGGTGGACACTTCAGAGAAGAGTTTCAGACCAGCGAAGGAGAAGCCATGAGAGATGATGAGAACTTCACTTTTGTTAGTGTGTTTGAATATACCGGTGAGCCAGGTGAAGCAGTCTTGCACAAGGAAGACTTGAATTACGAAGCCATCGAAGTTAAAACTAGAAGTTATAAATAAGCCCAGCGCGGTTAAAGCATAAGGATATGAACTTAACACTCAAAGTTTGGAGACAAAAGGATGCCAACAGCAAAGGTGAGATTGTTGCTTATGATGTGAAAGACATAAGCGAAGAGATGTCATTTTTGGAGATGTTGGACGTGTTGAACGAAAAGCTGGTAGCTGAAGGTGATGAACCAATCGCGTTTGATCACGACTGTCGCGAGGGTATCTGTGGAGCATGTAGCCTTTACATAAATGGTGAGCCGCACGGCCCGATGAATCGGACTACAACGTGTCAGCTTCACATGCGTTCATTCAAAGACGGTGAAACGGTGTTTATTGAACCGTGGAGAGCCAAGGCCTTCCCTGTAATTAAGGATTTGATGGTAGATCGATCGGCTTTCGATCGCATCATTCAGGCAGGTGGTTATGTTTCTGTAAACACCAGCGGAAATACCATCGATGCCAACGCCATTCCAATTCCGAAAGAAGATGCGGACGAAGCATTTGATGCAGCGACATGTATCGGGTGTGGTGCCTGTGTAGCAGCGTGTAAAAACGCTTCTGCAATGCTGTTTGTTTCAGCTAAGGTGTCGCAGCTTAGCCTTTTACCACAGGGTAAGGTTGAAGCCGAAGAGCGCGTGAAGAATATGGTCGAGCAAATGGATCACGAAGGGTTTGGAGCCTGTACGGTTACAGGTGCATGTGAAGCCGAGTGTCCAAAGGGAATATCGCTAGAGAACATTTCGAGAATGAACCGCGAATATCTCAAGGCCACAGTTTCGCCTGGAAAGTAAAGCAGAGTATTTTTTTAAGAATGAGCCTCGCAGTTGCGGGGCTTTTTTAAACCAAAATGAAATGACAGCTGACAACAGTAAATTCAATTCGGAGAAGGCTCCAGAGCCGGTGGGATTATACCCACACGCGCGCAAGGTCGGAAACCTTTTGTTCTTGAGTGGAGTTGGGCCTAGAGAACGGGGCACCAAAAAGATTCCTGGAGTGGAGCTCGATGCAGATGGAAATATTTTGAGTTACGACATCGAAGCTCAATGTCATTCGGTTTTTAAGAATATCAAACTCATCCTGGAAGCCTCTGGATCGTCTTGGGATAAGTTGGTTGATGTCACCGTCTTTCTCACCAATATGAAAGACGATTTTAAGACTTACAACCGCATATACGCAGAGTATTTTAAAGACAATCAGCCGTGTAGAACCACATGTGAAATCAATTGTTTGCCTACACCGATAGCCATCGAACTGAAGTGTATCGCAACCATTGATTAGAGATGGTATAAAAGAGAATGACCCGGACACTCATAGCCAAGTGCCCAGGTCATTAACCTTAACCCAAAAAGGTGCGAACTGGTGGATTTCAAATCAGTAGAAGAGTAGCATAGCCTACTACTTCTTCATCTTATCCCATTTGTTCTTGAATTTCTTATTCTGAGCCTTCACGTAGTATTCATCCCACAAAGGGGTCATTCCTCCGTAGATCTTGTTTGACTTGATGTTCATTCTGATCTTGTTAAGTTCCTTTAACATGGCTCTATTATTTTTTAATTCTTACTCTGCTTTCTTTCTCATTTAACTTGTAAGTCAAGTTTAGTGGCTTACAGATAGTTTCTAATATTTCAGAAAGTGGTTGGCTCGATTTAAACTCACCACTGTAATTCATTTCTAGATCAGTCGGCAGGATGATTTCTACATTTTTCTCTTTTCCGAGAACTTGAAATACTTCCTGCACTGACACGCGATCAAACTGGTAGGAACCGTCGGTCCAATCGGCAATCCGATCTGGCGAAAGGGTTTGGATATCAAAGCCGGTTTCAAACACGGTCACTTTCATTCCTGGGGTAAGCTGCACTAATTCTCTCTCGTCCTGCTGTACACTTACCAGCCCCGTTTTACACGAAACTTCAACCCGATCATCTTCTACACTGATGTCAAACGAAGTACCTAAAACCTGTACATCGACTTTTGGCGTTTCTACGGTGAAGGTGCTTCCTTTTTTGACATCGAAAAATGCTTCACCAGATTTCAACTCAACTTCTCTGGACATTTTCCAGCCAAGGCTGTTGAAGGATGCCACCGAGTGCTTGTTCAGAGTCACTTCAGATCCATCTGGAAGCAGCATTTGAGCAAGCTCATTGGTGGATGCTACACCCTTTTCGTTCATCTGATAGACTCCAGCAGTAGTAAGCATAGTTACCACCGCGACTGAAGCTGCCACAGCCCATTTTGTCCAGGGCTTTCTCGAAGTAAAATCAACTTCGATGACTTCGGCTTTATGGAGACGCTCCTCTACCTCTAACCAAGCCGCTTCTTGCGACTTTTGGAATGAAATCCGATCTGCGCTTAGACAGAGATCAATATTTCTTTCAAATTGGTCCTTCTCGCTCAATGCAATCTTTTTTAAGTGGTGCTTTGGTCGTTTAACACCCCTATTACAGATGCACTTTTCTTTTCCCTACCCTGAGAGAAAAATTATTTCACATGTACTTGGATTGCTTCCCCATTAAAAGCAGTAAATAGGCCCCAAAAAGCATAGGGAGCATCGCCGGCAGCAATGAGCGGTGCGTGTACACTGCCCTGATAGTACTGCGCGTAATCGGCGTTGATTGCTGTGACGTATAATGAGTAGGAGCCGTAGTGTGTAAAGTCAGAGCTCTTAAGAGATACTTGATTTTCGCTGTGAATGCGGTAGAGCGCTGTTTGACTATTGCTGCCCAAACCACCAACTGGAAAGCAATCGTAACCCATGGC
Source organism: Bacteroidia bacterium (assembly GCA_030427905.1). Classification (GTDB taxonomy): domain Bacteria; phylum Bacteroidota; class Bacteroidia; order Flavobacteriales_D; family Cryomorphaceae; genus CBDDKU01. The sequence goes on along the minus strand of JAUICL010000001.1, from coordinate 330,978 downwards.
GCGGACAAAAATGCAATACCCTGTAGCCCCAGGAACGGGATCCCACGATAATCTGGCCAAAACGGAGTCTGGCCTCTCGGGAGTGAGCGCAATCTCGCTCGATGAAATGCTCAGATTGGATAAGGAGTCTGGAAACCTAGAAGAAAATGAATACTGCTCTCCTTGGATGAGAACTTTTAGGGATACCCTTTTATCTGTTTGCTTAAAGTATGCTGAAGAATCTGCTTGAAAATAGTGCCCCTTCCGATCGGGGTGCTCCACGAGGCTAATGTATTGATCTCCTTGCTTAAGAAACACGTCTTCAATGTCGATTGAATGGCCAATGGCACTTCCCTCGGGATCAATTTGCTTGATCACCAGGCTATCGATTGGCTCACCAGCGAAGAGAAATCCTTCAATAGAAATGCCATCTACGGTAGATAAGGGGTTCGTTTCATCAGGATCAGAGCAACTAGCCAATGCAATTGCCAAGCCCAGAAATAGATAAGTATAAACTTCTTTTGCTCTCATATCCGAAGTTTTACAAAGATGGAAGGGGTTATCCCTAAGGTGTAGACGTTTTTTCTTCCCAAAGTGTAAAACGCGGTGCCTTCTATCGGAATCTCGAAGTAGTCGATGAATTTTACACTTTGATTGTCGTAAAGGTTGTAGACCGAAACACCCATTTCGAGCGTACCTTTTTTGAGCGGAACGGTATAAGATCCCTCTACATCCAACCGCTGATACATGTCTAGCCTGGCAGAATTGATTTGCCCCAGGCTAATAAATTGCTCTTGCTCACCCGAGGGAAGAGTGACCACAAAAGTCCCAAGCACTGGGGTGTATGGCGTACCACTAGCCAGGACAAATGCTGCAGAAAAGTCCCAGCGCTTGTGCTCAAAGCTATAGACTAAGTTCAGTTCGTGTTCTGATATCCCTGAGCTTGTAAAATACGCGCCATTGTTCACCTCGTCATATCGCGATTGAGCGTCTATATACGTGTATCCTACTAGAATGCCGTGATTCTTGCGTTTGTATTTTGTCATGAACTCCAGCCCCCAAATTTTTCGTTCACCACCAATGGCGAATTGATCTAGGTTTCCCACAGGGCTCCCAAACTCAGGGTATAGGTATTCCACTGTACCTGACTCGTCCTTATGAAATCCTTCAAGATCGATAGTCCACCCAGCTCTTTGAAAGGTAGCTCCTCCGATGTAGTGGTCGCTTCTCAGTATCGGGACAGTCTCATCGCTGGCCAAAGTCCAGGTTTCTGGAATACTCAGGTAGAGACTCCGCTCGTTGAGCCTTCTGATCATTTGTCGGTGTATTCCATAGGCAGCTTTGGCGGTCAGAAACTCGTTTATGCTGTAGGTTGCCGATAATCTCGGGTCTACAAAGACTTCATCCGAATTGGAGTAAATCGTTGCCCGGAGCCCACCTGTAATATCAAAGCGCCCAAGCCGCTGCGATACATCAGCGTAGAAGGCATTGGTTGTGGCCTCTTGAAGTGAGTCTTGTAGGATGGCAATCTGATTCTGAGCCTGAAGGCTTATTTTGTTTTCGGTAGCCCAGTACCCAAAATCGAGTTTTGTGTTCTTGCTAGCTTCCCAGGTATTGTCAAACCTCAAAGTCAAATCGGAAACATCAACACGCTGATCGAAAAAGAGTTGGCTTAGGAGAACGCCATCATCGACTCTAAAAAAGGATTCTTCGGCACGGAGGTCGCTTCTGTAGTTCGACTTTCCGAGATTCAAATAGGTGAACCAACGCTTGTTCCACTTTCTAGACCACTTCACTGAGCCGCCGCGGTTTCCCCATTTGGTGTCATCATTTGAGATGCGCTCCAAATTTTCAAAATTTCCACGAAAGGTGATTTGTACATCATCAGCCCCTTGGTAGTAGTTCAAGGAGAAAGCATCCTTTTCAGTGGGTTTGAAATTGAATTTGGCGTTGAGATCGTAATAGCTGTACACGGGATCATCATCTCCATCAAAAACATCTACATTTTGATCGGTATTTGGCAAACTCGAGTTAAAGATGTTGTTGAACATTTTTTGGTATGCATTTGTCTGGATCACATCGGTATAAGCGCGACGAAACCCAACAACCAACGATGCCTTTTCATCGGCCATGGGCAGCTCTACGAGCATGTTCGCACTCAGTAGGTTGGCTTCCATGGTGACACTGGGGTTAACTTTATTTCCATCTATACCTGTTATGTCAACTACCCCTGCAGCACGGCCACCGTATTTGGCAGGAGCTCCTCCTTTGTACACCTGGATATTCTTCACCACGTTGGAGTTGAACGCGCTTAAAAAGCCAAAGAAATGATCGACGTGGTAAACGGTGATTCCATCAAATAAAACCAGTGTTTGATCTGATTCACCACCTCGAAGCCGTAGTCCCGATTCGGCGTCTTGTGCTCCAGCTATGCCTGGGAGTTTGCGAAGGGCTGAAAACAGATCGGTCTCACCCAGACTCGGAATTTTGGATAGCTGCGCCGGGTTAAATGTTAGTTGGCTTGGCTTCTTGTCAAGTTCGATGAGTTTTTCAACCCGAGCTGTGATTTCAACTGATGGCAAATTGCGTTGCTGCGGCTCCATTTCTACTGAGATATACGTGCTTGTGGTAGCTCCTCTAATAGGCACGGTTTGGGGTTTGTAGCCGATGTAGCTTACCTGAATGCTGTCGGCTTCAGCAGGGATGGAGAGTATGGAGAATTTTCCGTCGGTGTTGGAAATGGTCGAGAGACTCGAGTTTTTCACCTTGATTGTAGCGTAGGGGAGGGCTTCCTTGGTCCATTTGTCACGCACCACTCCCGAGATAGAGCGTTCTTTTCTCTCAATTGATTTTGAGAAAATCACGTAGGTACCGCTGATTACTTTGAAGGAGAGTCCAGTTTTCTTGAGCGCTATAGTCAAGAATGCATCAACTGAATTGACATTTTCTGGAATATCAGGGACTTTGAAATTGGCAATTAAATCGGGGTTGTAGGAAAATGCAATTCCCTCATAGTCATCAAGCGATGAAATGGCGTCGAGTAGGGATGTACCAGTATACTTTTGAAAATCGGGATCAGTTTGCGCCCAAGTTGCGGTAGAGTAAAGCGATATAAAGAGAAACAGCCACCACCGCATCATTCCGATATGGAAATGGAGCCATCGGGCTTGGCTTCAAACTTGGCTCCAAATGTTTGACAGAGAATATCGAGACTTTCCATCATGTTTTCGCTTTGCAGCGATCCTGAATAATTTAAGCGATGATCGAGTGTGTAGGATATTTCTGTTTCAAAAACGTGCTCTAGCTCCTGGATTACTGCAGAAAAAGGAGTGTTTTCAAATTCTAGAACATCGCCGCGCTCTCTGGGCTTGTAAAAGCCCTTGTGTGCAAGTTTACACTTTGCTCTCAGTTCTCCATCATTGCACGCGGTATACTCACCTTTGGTCAATTTGATTTCAGTATCGGCGTGCGTCACACCTACCGACCCTTCAGAGCAGTGTACCCAAAGATCGTTGTCGTCGGCCCAAACGGTGAATTCCGTCCCGTAAACCTGCACTTCGCCATGAGGGGACTTTACTTTAAACTCATTTCCAGGATTGACTACAAAATAGCCTTTCCCTTCAAAGTTTACCTTTCTAGATCGCCACCACAGCATGGTGTTGTAATCTACTTTTGAGCCAGGGTTTAAGGTAATTTGAGAACCGTCAGGCAGGGTGTGCGCTACGGCGATATTAGAACCATTGGTGTGTGAAACATTTCCCACCATATAAAGCGAAAACGGCAGAGCAATGAGCAAAGCCACTGCTGCAGCTACTTGCCACCACGTCACCTTCTGACGGCGGTTGATCGAGAATACCGGTTGAGACTCTTCTGCCATCATCATCAACTTCTCCTTGGCATCGGCCGTAGATGAATCCGAAAACGGCATTTTCAAATTCGAAATGGCCTCGTCTATTCTGCTCTCTATGTCGTTCCCTTCAGTCATTATACTTTTCTATGCAGCTCCGTCCTCAAGATAGACAATGCCTTTGACATTCGTTTTTCTATGGCCTTCATACTTAAGCCCAATCTTTCGGCAATCTCGTGATATTTTAGTCCTTCAATTCGGTTCATGAGGAATACTTCCCGCGCCCCATCAGGGATTCGCGCTAACACATCTTGAAGCTTCTTGTCAAATTCTTGGACTTCCATCAAGTACTCCGGCGTTTCGTTATTCGATCTCTCCACCTGCAGGTTTTGAAATTTGTATTTCAATTGATCTCGCTTCAGCTGGTTTATGGCCAGGTTGTTTGCGATGGTGTAGAGGTATGATTTAATGGAAGACTTGTTGATGCTATGTCTGGTTTCCCAGAGTTTTACAAAGGCATCTTGGGCTACGTCCTCGGCAAGTCCTTCTTGCGAAGTTTTGAAGTAAAGAAAATTTCGAATACTCGTGTAATAGAGATCAAATGCTTCTTCGAACTCTTTGAGCGTCAGCTCTTCTTTATTCTGGTTTGACTTATTAAAAATTCCCAAGGTCGTTGGCAAAAGTTTTAAAGGTAATCACTTCGCATCAATCGATTGACAATTGATCTGAAATTCATCAGCCCAAAGGGCGTTTCAAATGATAGGTCTATGACCAATATCGTAGGATATGGTTGACTTGACTGACGTAACTTTCTCCAAATAAATTGACGTGTGCCAGAAGCGGGTAAAGGTTGAAAATTTCAATTCGCTTTTCCCATCCGGGCTCCAAGGGTTTTACTTCATTGTAGGAATTGTAAAAAGCTTGATCGAAAGAACCAAAGAGCTGGCTCATAGCAATGTCTACTTCTCTGTGCCCGAAATAAACGGCTGGGTCAAAAATGGTGGCATGTCCATCATTTCCGGTCATGAAATTACCAGTCCACAAGTCGCCGTGAAGGGCTGCTGGCGTTTCCTGAGGAATCAGATCATCTAGTTTGGCATAGAGCTTTTGGCACCTCTTTGAGATTTCGGGATTGATACGGCCATGGTCTACGGCAATTTTCAGCTGCGGATCGAGTCTTTCTTTTACGAAGAACTCGGTCCAAGAATTATGTTGCTTGTTGGGCTGAACAAGGGAGCCAAAGTAGTTGTCGGAGTCAAAGCCGTGGAGTGGGGCCGTGTTTTGGTGAAGGTGAGCTAGGCGTTTGCCAAACTCTTCCCAGTATTCATTGGCTTTTGAAGCCGATTCGATAAAACTAGTCAGTATCCATTGGGTATCGCCTTCTTCACCAACGTCAATGGGCTTTGGCAAATCAAAAGCGCTTCTATCGATTAGAAACTTGAGACCAATTGCTTCGGCTTCAAACATGTTGGGGTAGGCTTCGGCATTGTTTAGTTTGGCGAAAAAGGGCCCGTGAGAGGTGATGACCCGGTGCGCGTCACTGATCGATCCACCGCTTACAATGCCGATGTGTTCGATAGTTACAGATTCGCCTAAAAAGTCACTAATGCTCTTTTGCCATGCGGGAATGAGCACTGAGACGTGTAAGTTCATAGCTTAGTTATACAGTTCGTCAAACAAGTTATGGTTTTAAAGGGAGACTTGCACGTGCGATTTGATTAGATATCAAACACCTACTATTGCTGCGATCAATGTTTGCACGGTTTGATCCGAAAGCTTATTTTTGCCCACCATTTTAGGGCCGATAGCTTCAGCTTCGCTCTGCTTCGGCAGACAAGCACTTCGCTAGGCCCCTGAAAGAACTTAGGGCCCATAGCTCAGTTGGTTAGAGCACCTGACTCATAATCAGGTGGTCGCTGGTTCGAGCCCAGCTGGGCCCACTGACCCACACCGATTTCTTCGGGGTGGGTTTTTTTGTGCGTTTGGGGGCGAGAAGTCTATCCGCCTTAGGATGAAGCCCAGCTGGGCCCACCGAAAAACTCCGCATTAGCGGAGATTTTTGTTTCTACTTCTTCTCCGGAATAGGCTTCAGAACGATAGAAATTCCCGCGTTGAGGTAAGAAAGGTTTTGGGATGAGTCGATGGCTTCACTGCTCTCAAACGAAACGTCGATGTTTTGTTTGGCATGAAGAAAATCGGCTGTCAAGGCGATGTCCAGAATATCGGGGATAAGTTCGTAGCCCAATGCAAGGCCACCACCATAGAGAAAAGCCGGGTCGTTGTCGAAATTGACCGTTTCTGAAGTGAGCTGGCTTCCTCCATCGTCAAAAACATTGATGGTAATCGACTTGGTGTTTAAGAACATAACGCCGAGATGTGCTCTTACATTCAAGTTTACTTTCCCAAAACCCCATTCGTAGTTGGGGCCCAAGGCAGTGGTGAATGGTGCATAGCGGCTATCGGTCACTTCGGTGCGCTGTCCAAGGACTTCGGTATATGCTTCAGATAGGGCGCTATTGTCTATTTTGCTCCATTGATATGTTGAGAAGAAACCGATTGACATACCCTCGGGTAGGACTTTCCATTCCTTCTTCGAATAAATGCGAATTCCCCAGCCCGTTTCGGCAAAGCCTCCACCGTCACCCAATTCGGTTGATCCCAACTCTCCCACTGGAATTGCCGCGAAACCACCAATTTCTGTTACAGACTGCGCTTGTGATGATAAAACTGTTGCAAAAATGCAGATCGAAAGAATAGAAGACTTAAAGGTGTTCATGATTAGAATTTATAGTTTGACCCCAAAAAGAAGCCCATTATTTCATATGATTGTTTTGAATCTCCGTTCACTATTTCCAAGTGAGCTTCTCCCGAACCCCGATTATAGAAAAAACCAATCGAAGTTTCCAGGTACTTTGTTATCAGTTTTAGGCCTGTGTATCCGCCGATGAACACTTGGCTCGCTTCACTCCCGGTTTCTACTAAGGTACTCGGGTTGTAACTTCCACCTATCAAGTAGTTCAACTTCTCACTGGTGTCAAACTCGAGTCCTGCATTTACCCTAAACTGTCCTCTGGTGTCGATGGCAAATTCATCTGGCCGGAAATCACCGAATATGTGGTAGTCGCTTTCACTGCGGTATGTTAGGTCCATGGCGAGCAGGGTGCGCTCTGATGCTCTGTACACAGTACCGAGACGGATTTCCATGGGGTATTTGAACTGCCCGTCGAGGTCTTGTTCGTCAACGACTGAGCTCTCAGACGTTCCACCCAAATTGGAAAAATTGTACTCGTAGTAAGAGCCAGCCTTCCAAATGTTGATATTAGGTGTGGTTACAGATAAGCCAATATTCCACTTTTCCATCTCCTTCAAGACCCCGGCAATAAAGAAAATGTCGAACGGGTGAACTCGAGTTCTTGATGTGCTGACACTGAGCAAGCTTGGATCATCAGGGAAAGTAGCCGAGATATCGGAGATGGATGTGTAGGCGTAGGCCGTACCGTACATGGTGAGCCCAATGGAGTAGCCATTGCCCAGCTTGTGCGCGGCAGATAACCCAGCTAGAAACAGGTTTTCTTTAAAATTTTGAAGAATCTTAAACTTCGACTGATAAGTATCTATTGGGACGTTCCACGTGGTTTGCCCTTCGTACAGGAAGTCTTGAGGAATCAGAAGCGACAGAGCAATGTTCCAGTCTCCTTTCTTCTTTGCTATAACCACACTCGACGGAATACTCTGATAGTCGACCGCTTCATAAAGGAGATCTTGTCCATTAATGACATCTATCGGGTCAGCGGTAAACTTATAGCGCATGTATGCCGAAGCGGAAAGCGAGAAGCTATTTCCATCTAACATCGTCAAGGCAGCGGGATTATAGTACACTGCCCCAGTAGACCCGATACCTCCGGTACCCGTATTGCCCATTAGTGCTTCTTTATCTCCAAGAGGGATAATATTGGGGTTGTAATTGCTTTGAGAGAATGCATGAAGTCCCAGAATCCAGAAACAAACCAGAAGTATAGTACGCATAGGCGATGAGTATTCGTGTTTAAATATAAGATGTTTGAGCTGGGGATATAGCTGTATCGAAATTTATTGGGGTGTGAGCGAAAGGCTTGGCACTCATGCTTTGATTCGGCCTTTTCCTACATTAATATGTTGTGAACCGGCTGAATTGGTTCGGGTACATTCGTTTCTCCTAGAATTTGAAGCAGGTCGATCTCAATAGCGCGGGATATGCTGGATATAGGTACGTCATTAGCCCCCCCTTGAAATGGATTCTCAGTTGATACGCCAATCTTTTCCATGGAATTATAGACCCACGATACTAGGGTGCTAAAGGGAATGTTTAGCCAAGCCAGAGCCCCGAGCTTGTGAAATTCTGGCGCCAAACCGAGGGGGAGTAGGCCGAGAAAAATACCCACGAAGTAGCGGTTTGTTGTGGAGAAGACCCGGGGATAGGGAAAGTTCTTGATCCGCTCTGCTTTACCTTGACAGGTATAGAACGTTCCTAGCATCTTCTCTAGTTCGATGTGGCGAAAGTCTTCAGTCAAACCGCGGTGCTCGAGCTCCTTCAAGTCTTTTGATTGTAGGCTTAGGATTTGCGCAGGTAGATTTTGAGTGCCCTGAATTTGATCAAATTCTTCCCTTGACAAATACTTCTGAAGCAATTCATCTAGGTTTTCTTTTTCTTCTGGTACTTTGAAGCGCTTTTTAAATGCACGTGCCGAACGGCTGGTCATGTTTTCCCAATTCTTTGGCTGGCGCAATTCAAAACGCAAGGCCGTGAGCCAGGCTATGTGTCGGTCGATCAATCGCCGATGGATCGAGTTGATCTCGGCATCTGAGATTTCTACAGCACTTCGATAGGGCGTTATAAAATCGCGACACATGATGCCCCAAGTTCGGCTTTGGTTCACTATTTCGCCCCAAATTTTTCGCGCTTCCCAAAGGCGATCGTAAGTGGCATTGTTTTTAAAACCAATGAGAAAGGCCACCGCTGTACCTATCAGAGCTACTGGTAGCCAGGGTATCCCTATTTGGGTGATGCCAAAGCCCTCGTATAAAACAGAAACCGCAGTTGAGTAGAGAAGGAAGCTCAAAATATCCCATCTCGTCCAAATAAATGCTTCTAGAAAGCTGAAATGTTTACCTGCGTGCATTGAGCTTTAAATATAGGCTTACTTTAAGACTCTATTAGGGGTCGGAGTAATTAAAAGAATAACCAAATGAAAAGAAGTACCTAATCTGGCCATCATCAGTATTGGTGGATACGCCAGCAGAAATTGGGCCTAGTCGACTCCTAAATGAAGCTTCGAACCCATAGCCTACACTTAGATTCTCTTCTTCAAATTCATCAAAGGAGAACTGTTCTGAGATATTCTTATAGTCGATGTATCTGTATGTGCCGATCAGGGAAGCACCCCCTCTCAGAAAGAGATTTCTGAATACTATTTTTTGAAGAGATGCTCCAGCCATCGCTAGATTTGGTGCGGTCAACTCATCGTAATTATAGCCGTAGGCCCGGAAGTCACTCAGATTCATGCGTCTGCTTCCGCTTATTGAAAACTGGTTCTTAAACTGCTCAGAATCAAGCTCACCGATGGTAAGTCCAAATCCAAAATCGCCGATAATACTCGTTGATTTACCGATTGCAAAGTACCTTCTGATTTGGGTTATTATCTCAAAGTATAAACCAGGAGTCAAGGCATCGAGGATATCTTCATACAATTCGATAGGTACCAGCAGGTCAAGATCATCGGAAATTCGAACGCTATCAACTCCGCTTTGAGCAACGAGCTCGTATTTTGACCAAGCAAGTGCTCTCACTAGTGAATTGAGTTCGACTCCGCGCGAAGGAAAGTTTCTGTTGTCGAGCGTATTGCGAAAATAGCCTATTTCGACCCCCGCATCACTCAGTTTGAGTTTGTCGATCTCTTCAGGAACCACTCGCTCAAATTGGTCACCAGCCGACTGAGAATTGAAGTATCCATGTAGAGTGAAGCTTTGTTTGAGGGATTGTGTGCTGAGTATTCCGAGTCTCACTTTGTGAATTTGACTTTTCGAAATATCCTTTACTTCACCACGCTCGTAGATTGGGCTTTCTTCGTTCAGAAAGTCATATCTGAAATTGAGTGCAAGGCGCTTTCGCAGTCCGATGTATTTGTAATAATCAAATCTAAACTTTGGGTTTTTCGAGATGTCTAGTATAAAGATAGAGCGGGAGTCTTTTCCCAAGAGATCTCGATACGTTAGATTTAAAAGAAGCCCCGTGGCAAAGACGTTGTCTATGTGAAGGCTTGCGAAAAGCCGTCCGGGAGTTTTTTCCTGAAGGTCAATAAGCAGCTCATCTTTCTTGTTTGGATTGAGCGTGTATTCCACTTTGTGAAACCCATTGATTCCGAAAACCTGCCGTACTGATTTAGTAAGCGCATTTCTGCTAATGGTGTCATCTAACGATAAATCGAGCTTGGAATGGAGGAGTTTATCGCTAAATAGATCGGAGTGGTCAATTTGAACAGATGAAAGCTTAAGCGGATCGATTCTTGGGGATTCTGGCGTTGTTTCTTTTTTGAGCTTCGCAGCCAATAGGTCAAATTCATTGATGTGGGATGCTCCCGCTCGAATACCGGCTTCGAGAATGGCTTGCGCTTTGGTGAAATTTCCGGCTGAAAAGGCGCCAACTTCTGGTTCGATATAGATGTCGCATGAGTCGATCTCAGACGCCGACCGTTTATTTGAGCCAATCATAGCCACCGACATAGCTATCTCGCCGATGGTTTCGAAGCTCTCTTGTCCGCTCAGGGTGGTGCTGCTCACGTTCACTCCAATCACGTAGTCGGCCCCCATTTCAATCACCCGGTTTACAGGGAAATTTTCCACAAGCCCGCCATCTACAGCATAGGTCGAATCCAAATTTACTGCGGTGAAAACCCCCGGCATAGCCATGCTCGCACGTACAGCTTTGTACAGTGAACCCGAGTCAAAAACAATGGCCTCGCCAGTCTGCAAGTCAGTACCTACGCAACGAAACGGTATCGGAAACTCGTCAAAGTCATTGTACTTCAGGGCCGGCCAAAGGTGGTACTGCAATATCTCAGTCAGCGACTGGCTTTCAATCATCCCGTTGGGAAGCCTTACCCTTCCATCCGAAAAGGGAAACTCGATCATGTACCGATTGTAGTACTCCTTTTCTTCAAAAGCTATGGAGTTCAGGGGTACTTGATTGGTTAGAATCAAATCCCAATCTATTGCGAGTATTTTAGCTTCGATCTCATCGGCCGAATAACCTAAGGAGTAAAGCGCTCCCACGATAGCTCCCATACTGGTACCCACGATATAGTCGGGCACAATGCCCGCTTCTTCCATCGATTTGAGCACACCGATATGAGCAATTCCTTTGGCCCCACCACCACTTAGCACGAGACCCACCTTTGGGCCTTCTTGGCCTTTTGCATTCGTGCAGAATAGACAAGAAACTAGAAAAGTAAAGATGAACCAATTGCGCATTGCAATAAAAATAGGAGAATAAATTTTATGCGCTTATCTCCTGATGCTTTGTAGGAAAGTCTTGCAGGTGAGCTTAGAATCGCTTTCCTAGGGTGATACCAAGCCTGGGATAGAACTCGTTGTAGTCTCCTCCAAATACGCGTCCCGCTCCTAGATACAGCTCGGTGGTAAAATCATTTCGAGAAATAAATTTGTAGCCAGTAGCTACGCCCATTCCAAACTCAACATCAGACTCTTCTTCCATCTCGTACGGAAAATTGTAAATTTCATTTGTAACGCCTAGGATTGACGTGTTCGCTTCAATAAAGAATCCCGCAGATGGTTTTTGATTAAGAGGGTAGAATCTGAAGTACGGTATGATTTGGTAATCAATTCGAGCGCTTTCATCAAACCAATAGTTTGCAGCCAATCCCACCGAAAAGTCTTCACCTAGTACCAACTCGTAGTTCAATTCTACAATTTCAGCTAGTGAGTATACGATGTTAAGTTTTATCTCGTGATGCGGTTTAAATTTTTCCTTCTCTTGAGAATGACATTCAAGAATGCATGCGGACATAAAGAGAAAAGCTAGAATAATTCGTCTCATGGCTTTGATTTTCTGTTTTGACCAAGTTAGAGAAAATTTCTCAAAAGGAGTTCTACAGTTCGCATTCATCATCTCGAAAACCATGCCTTTCAACGGTTTAAGTGGTGTATGCAAAACTCCAATACCATCTCTTTAGCTCTGGTGACTACGTGAATTGATTTTGTACTGCATACCCCGATTTGATCGGGGTGGCCTCACCGAATTCCTTCGGGACGCCAACTTAATTTTCCGCTGAGTTGATTAACCATTCAATATACTTCCGACTTTTCTTGGCTTTGATTGCGTGTTCTCGTTTCCGGGCAGATGTAGCGCTTGGGTGTTTTTCGTGATACTTCAGCACCCATGGTTCACTACCTCTGGTTGATTTGTTTTTGCCGGAATTGTGATACAACAATCGCTGGCTTATATTTTCTGTAAACCCGATATAGTATCGATCCCACTTCTCAGAATATATGATGTACACAATTGCCATAACGAGAAAGGCTCCCCGAAGGAAGCCTTTATTGTGGAGCATAGCGGATTCGAACCGCTGGCCTCTACACTGCCAGTGTAGCGCTCTAGCCAACTGAGCTAATGCCCCAATAATCTTTTTCGTTCAGCAAGCGGTTCGAATTAATCGTTCCCGCAGGCCTCCCCGAACGCTTTCGGGGCGCTCTAGTCCTGATAGCTTTGCTCGTCAGGAAGCTAATGCCCCAAGAAAGTTTCGCGAAATTAGATGAAAATCGGACTTTAGCAAAATCTTCAAATCCTTTATTACCCATGTCTTCAAATCACGCCATAGAATCCATCATTTTTGATCTAGGAAAGGTTTTGCTCGATATCGACTATCAGGCAACGGTAGAGGCCTTTGGAAAATTGGGCTTGACCAACCCGGAGAAGGCCTTTACAAAGGAGATTCAGGCGACGCTTTTTCAACAATACGAGAAGGGATTAATTTCTAGTGAAACCTTTGTTGCTGAACTACAGGCCTACATGCCACGGGCTGAAAGTCAGGACATTATTCGAGCATGGAACGCGCTTTTGGGGGAGTTTCCTATTCACAGATTCCACTTCCTGCAAAGCCTTCAGGGCAAGTACAAATGCTACATTTTAAGCAATACCAATGCTCTGCACCAGGAAGCGTTTGAGAAAACAATCGATCAAACTGTTGGCTGGGAAGAGTTTGCGAGGCTATTCGAGTTCATTGGCTACAGCCATCAGATGCATGAACGAAAGCCCGATGAAGCAATATTTCGCAAACTTGTAGAAGAAAACGGCATTGATGTGGGCACGACTTGCTTTGTAGACGACACCCTGATGCACGTCGAAGCGGCACGTCGGTTTGGGATCAAATCTTTCCATCTAAAAGATGGGGAAGAAGTGGAAGATGTTTTGAAAAGAGAAGGTGTGATTCCGGCTACTTCTTCTTAAATGTTTCACCAAAGGAGCTGTCGTAATTCAGATAGTACTCCTTTCCTTTCTCCAAGAAACTCACATCCACCGTTTGACTAAACCCCGTCTTAACTAGCTCACCGTAGTGATCGAAAATCTCATACTGAGTAGCCTTCGAAAAGGTGATTTCTTCAGATGGATTTTTGGGCTCGAAGGTTACTGGGCTTACATTCGGATTGTAAGAAATCTCTTTTGAATACTTCGGCTTGGCGCTGTAATCAACTTGTTTTACACGCACTTTGTTTTCGCCGCTGTATGGCGATAATTCAAATCTGTAGGTATGTGGCTCTGCGGTTCCTTCTCCCTGTACTTCGCCTACGCGTACCCACTTGTTCCACTTAAATTGCTCGACATAGAAGGGTAGAGATCCACTTTCATTCTCCGTAGTCCAAGAAATGATGTTATTCTTAACCGCTACATCTTTCATTTGAAAGGTGGCATGTGGTTTTATCACTTCGGGGTTGATCACTTGTGGAGCACATCCATCCTTGTGATTGATAATCACTTCGATGTTGGAACCTGTCTCAATTCCGAGAATATTGAAGTCGATGGCGAATGCCGAACTATTCACTTCATCGCTGGTCATTTTACCGTTTACTAAGACTTCATACACGCAGAAACCCACACCATCGCCGGTGCTTGGGTTTTTGACATAGAGATCTTTGCCTTGATAAATACCATTGAGAACAAGAGAAGCTCCAATAGAACTGGTTGATAAACCGAAAAGAGTCCAGAAGAGCAAGATAGTTGAAAGGGGTTTCATAAAGTTCTTATTCCAAGTTTGGCTAGCATTCAAAAATACAAATTCTCTCCATGCTGCCAATTAAAGAATTTCGGAAGTGGATTCTTGCGCTGAGCTTATCCATGTCAACATTTCTTCTACCTGCTCGCGAGAATAGGATACCAGTGGGTTGTTCTCGAATGTATAGTTTGTTCCACCGATGTTCATTGAAGCGAAAACGTGATGGTAAGCGGCTGTTCCATCGGGAAGAGATGTTTGGTATGCCAAAATCTCATCAGTTTTGGTATGATAGCTTATCGTGAAGATCGTGGCTTCAATTTCCAAGGATTTTGACGCACATGAGAGGGTGTCTTCTTTTACAAAGACTTCCAATCCGGCATCATTCGATAGCTCGAGCCGGCCAAAAGTTTCGTTCCAAACAATTGAAAGTTCTGCCTGATTCGAGTCCAGCCCCAAAGTAATTGGGAGTCCGTGCTCCTTCAAATCTATCGTCACCACAGGAATGGATTCCGCAGGAGATTCGGCTGGCGGTGTAGCTGGTTTGCTGCAACTTACCAGGATTATGAGCAATATGTAAACTTGAGTAACGCGCATATCTAATGTGATTACCAACTTATAGAATACGGGTTTGGGCTAATTCGGTTACAATTTATAGGCAAATGGTGAGGTTGGCGCAAATGGTTTCACTCAATTAGGAATGACAATGATCCTTCATTTCTAATACTGACGTACTGACGCTACTTTCATTCGGTCACCACTGCTTCACAGTTCTTAATTCTCACATTCCTAATTCTTAATTTCCACATTCACCTTCATGAACTATGTAAACCTATATTTGTGGTTCAATCGAAACGAGAACTGGTATGTTTAAAATGGAGGAATCTCTCAAAGGAAAAACGGCCTTGGTATCTGGAAGTACACAGGGTATAGGTAAAGCAACAGTTTTGACGCTTGCCCAAATGGGAGCGAAGGTGATTTGCTTGGCGAGAAATGAAGAAAAGCTCAAAGAAGTGTGCCGCGAGCTCAATGAGATTTCTAACGAAGACCACGGCTACGGTGTGGCTGACTTTTCGTCGGTTGAGAATGTGAAGAAGGTAGTGAAAGGTCTCGTGGAAGCACATAACCCCATCCACATTTTGGTGAACAATACGGGAGGCCCTCCTGGCGGTCTGGCTATCAACGCCAACTTGGCTGAGTTTACTTCGGCATTTGAAATGCACCTTCTCTGCAATCAAGCGCTCGTGCAAGCTCTGGAGCCCGGCATGCGCTCAGCAGGGTACGGCCGTGTGATCAACGTAATCTCCACATCCGTGAAGCAGCCCTTGGCCAATCTGGGCGTTTCAAATACCATACGTGGCGCAGTGGCCAATTGGGCTAAGACGCTCGCAAACGAATTGGGTCAGTACAACATCACAGTCAATAACGTCCTTCCAGGAGCTACTGCTACAGGTCGCTTGGATAGCATCGCTCAAAAGAAAGCCGAAAGCACGGGGCAATCGGTTTCTGAAGTGCTTACACAAATGGGTAATGCCGTTCCGATGAAACGAGTTGCCAACCCACAGGAAGTAGCCAATGGAATATGCTTCCTAGCCAGCCCGCTGGCATCGTATATCAACGGGATAAACTTACCTGTGGACGGTGGAAGAACCGGCTGTCTCTAGTTCGCCAGCAGCTTAAACCCTTTACCGTGGATGTTGATGATCTCCAAATTTGAGTCGGGGCGCAAGTGCTTCCGAAGCTTGGCGATGTACACATCCATACTTCGACCATTGAAATAATTGTCGTCTCCCCAAATGGCGTTGAGGGCGTAGTTGCGCTCTAAAACACCATTTTTGTTCAAGCAAAGCAGGTAAAGGAGCTCATTTTCTTTGGTGGTAAGCTTCGTCTCCGAATCACCATTTTTAAGAATCTGACGGTCGTAGTCGAAGTGGAAAATACCCAGATCGAACGTGTGTACTTCTTCTTCCGGGCTCTGAAAATTGTCTGTTCTGCGGAGAATGGCATTCACCCTTACCAACAATTCTTCCATCGAAAATGGCTTCGTAATATAGTCGTCCGCACCAAGGCTAAACCCTTTAAGCGTGTCTTCCTTCATAGACTTGGCCGTCAAGAAGATAATCGGAATCTTCTTGTTGATGGTGCGTATGTCCTTCGCTACTGTAAACCCGTCTTTCACCGGCATCATCACATCCAGAATTACAAAGTCGAATTGATGCTTTGAAAACGTTTTAAACGCCTTATCTCCGTCGGTGCACAAGACGGTGTCGAAGTCTTTAGCTTCGAGGTATTCTTGAAGGAGTGTTCCCAAATTGGGGTCGTCTTCAGCGAGTAGTATTCGGGTTTTAGAGGTCATAGTCGTATGGTATTTGAATGGTGAATGTGCTTCCTTTGCCGTAATCACTTTGCACAGAGACCGTGCCATGATGCTTGGTCACGATGACCTGCACATAGCTTAGTCCCAACCCAAAGCCTTTTATGTTGTGAATGTTTCCGGTTGATACCCGGTATAGTTTGTCAAATATGCGTTTTTGATCGTCTTTTTTAATCCCGATTCCCTTGTCTTCTACTTCAATGATGATGGCCACATCAGTGCTTCTCGTCCGAAGGGTGATCTCGGGTTTTTCTTTACTGTACTTTATGGCGTTGTCGAGGAGATTAAAAACCACATTAGTCAAGTGAATCTTATCGCCTCGTAAAACTGGCTGCGTAGCTTGTAGTTTCTTGCGGATCACACCGCCTTTCTTGGTGGCTTGTAAGGTGATGTTCTTTATAGCCGCTTCTACTATTTCGTGAATGTTGACATGATCTTTCGACATTTCCAACTCACCACGGTCCAGCACGGCACTGCGCAATACATTTTCAACCAATACACCGAGACGCTTATTTTCATCGCGAATCATCCCAACAAAATGGCCAACTTTCTGACTCGAGCTCGACATAGTTGGATCAGATAACGCTTCACAGGCCAGCGAAATTGTGGAGATCGGCGTTTTGAGTTCGTGGGTCATGTTGTTGATGAAGTCGTTTTTGATCTCCGACACCTTCTTTTGACGCAAAATGGTCTTGATGGTATAGGCGAAGGTTAAAATGACGGCTATCATAAAGATCGTAGACGATGTCAGCAAGGGCCATAGGGTTTTTACCAAGTAGGTTTCCTGGTTGGGAAACCAGAGGTGAAGGTAGGTGTGCGGCGTACCATAATCTGAAGGAAGCAGATTGACTTTGTATCCCTTCTCGACCACTTCGCGCATGTATGGCTCTGATCGCTCTGGGACGAGCTGCGGTAAGTCTTCGTAGTCGAAAATACCAAAGTGATACTCGGCTTTGATTCCCCCAATATTTTTGAGCGAAGTGCTGATTAGCGAATCGATTTCATGCACTCCATACCGACTTAAGAAGTTGGTGCTAAACTCGATGGTGAGTAAGTCAAACATCAAATCGGCGATCTCATTAGACTGATAGTCCTTGATGGGGTAGGCGGTTTGGATATCGTAGGCCAGATTTTCTGACTCTTGTGCTATTAGGGCATCTAGCTCTTCAGTACTTCCGATCTCTACCCGGGTATTTTCGTTCGAGAACTTCAGGATGTAGTCGTTTTGAGGGCCTTGATAGGCTATGGTATCGGCAAGTGTCGATTGCACCACATTTGAACTAGCCGCTCTGATGCTGTCGTATTCAAGCATCCATTTCCCAAACTCATGCTGCTTGATCCGAGCCATTTTTTCTTGTCGCTCCAGCACGCTATTTACCTCAGCAAGGGCTATTTTCACACTCCTTCTAAACTGAGCATCTCTTAGCACAATGGAGTTTTGTATCCAGTAAATTTGGATGGCCACCAGACCCAATAGCGAGACGCTTATGAGCACGATTAATATGGTTATGATGGATTTTTTCAAGTCAAAGCAAATGTAACCGCAACCTGCTATCACTCTGCGATTGGTTAACCTAATTTAACAAAAGTTGATATGCCTTTAACGTTTGTGTAGCATCGATTGAGATAGCTTTGTTCCAAGCAATATTTCAAAAGTTTACAGATTTTTCGCAACGAAGAAAGAGGGTTTAAGCAGCCCTCTTTTTTTATTGATTAATCGGCAAGATTGCCGAACTTCACGCCATGGAGAGAATACTCAATTACATTGATGGCAAGTGGTGTGAGCCCAGTGAAGGAAAATGGATTGACAATTATCAACCTGCTACGGGTAAAGTTTACAGCCAGATACCAGACTCGGGAGCCGATGATGTCGAGAAGGCATATCAAGCGGCTCGTGGAGCTTTTAAATCGTGGGCTGGAAGTAAGTCCAATATTCGGTTTAAATGGCTACTCAAATTGTCGCAAGCCATAGAGAAAAACCTGGAAGCCTATGCCGCGGCCGAGTCGAAAGACAATGGTAAGCCCGTATCTCTTGCTACTGCCGTTGATATACCCAGAGCAGTGAGCAATTTCGAGTTTTTTGCCGCCGCTGCCACCCAATTTGCAAGTGAAAGTCACTACACAGAAGGCCTTGGAATCAACTACACTACCCGCCGTCCAATCGGTGTGGTAGGCTGTATTTCTCCTTGGAATTTACCATTATACCTTTTCTCCTGGAAAATTGCACCAGCACTTGCCGCGGGAAACACGGTAGTGGCGAAGCCATCAGAGATCACACCGATGACAGCGTATCTGCTCTCCAAATCGGCTATGGAAATTGGTTTTCCAGCCGGTGTGCTCAACATCGTTCATGGACTAGGGGCTAGAGCAGGAGATGCCATTTGTAGACATCCTAAGATCAAGGCCATTTCCTTTACCGGTGGAACCGAAACCGGTAAGCGCATTGTGGAATCGGCTGGTACGCAGTTTAAGAAATTGTCGCTCGAGCTCGGTGGAAAAAACCCCAATGTCATTTTCGCAGATTGCGATTTTGATGATATGCTCAAGGTCACGCTGAGAAGCTCTTTCGCCAACCAAGGTCAGATCTGCCTTTGTGGATCGAGAATCCTTGTGGAAGAGTCAATCGCAGAGAAATTCATCGCTGCATTTACCGAAAAGGTGAGCAAGATGAAAGTGGGCGATCCTGCAAAGCCAGAAACCAAAATGGGTGCTGTGGTAAGCAAACCCCACATGGAAAAAATACTCAGCTACATCGATTTGGCAAAAGAAGAAGGCGGAAAAGTGAAGTGCGGTGGTCATCAGGTTAAGCTTGAAGGAGACCTTGCAGAAGGGTATTACATCGCACCGACCGTGATTACTGGTTTAGATCAAACTTGTCGTACCAACCAAGAAGAGATCTTTGGCCCGGTAGTTACGATTGATACCTTTAAGACAGAAGCCGAAGCCATCGAGAAGGCAAATGCCACCACCTACGGATTGGCATCGACCATCTGGACGGCAAACTTGAAACGCGCCCACCGCGTGGCTGGTGAAATCGAAGCGGGAATAGTCTGGGTAAATTGCTGGTTGGAGCGCGATTTGCGAACTCCTTTCGGTGGAATAAAAAGCTCGGGAGTAGGTCGCGAAGGTGGATTCGAAGCCATGAAGTTCTTTACCGAGCCCAAAAACATCTGTATCAATTATGAATCCTAAACGGTTTGTCCTGCTCATATTGGTATGCTTTCCCATGGCTCTGATGGCGCAGCTGGAAGCATTTCTCCTGCTCGAAAAACCTGGGACTGGTAACCGTATTCGCTACTACGTAGGCGATGAAATCGAATTTAAACGCTGGGATGAAAAGGAATTCTACAAAGGGCAAATCGTTCAACTTTCCGATTCTTCTTTTTTTGTAGACAACATGCTCGAAGTAAAGCTCAACGAAGTAGAAGCTCTGGCAGATCGGTCTAAAGTGAAGGCAGTACACGGCTTTGCTAAGGCATCCTTCATCGCGATTCCAACGTTTTTTCTCTTTTCAGCGGCCAACAATACCTTCAATACGGGCGATACCCCGGTAGTGGACGAAGAAGTGTATCCGCTGGCGGGAATATTTGCCGGAATAGGGGCACTTGGTCTCTTGTACAATGGGCGGAAATATCGCTTGAAAAATAAGTGGAGAGTAATAATCGTTAACCATTAAACCGAAATTCACGAAATTGGGCTGAGAATTCATCCCGATTTCAGAATTAATAAACACATGCTCAAACAGAGTCTACAGCAAAAATTACTTCAAAAGCTCTCGCCTCAACAAATTCAGTTGATGAAGCTTCTCCAAGTTCCAACCGTGGAGCTCGAACAGCGCATCAAGGAAGAGCTCGAAGTGAATCCAGCCCTGGAAGAGGGAAAAGAAGCTGAAAACACCGATGACCCAACCCATGAGTGGGAAGAAACGGAACGCTCTGAAGCGCAAGAGGAGTTTGATTTTTCGGAGTATATCGATGATGATACCCCTTCGTACAAACTATCTGTACGGAACAAAGGTGCCGATGACGATGAAAAAGCCATGCCTTTTGCCTCGGGGAACACCTTCCGAGATCAGCTTACTCAGCAGCTTTCACTTCGCAATATTACCGATGAAGAAGAAGCGCTAGCCCAAACCATCATCGGAAACCTCGATGACGATGGGTACTTGAGAAGAGATCTTGAGAACATCAGCGACGATTTGGCATTCTCCCAAAATATCATGGTGAGCGACGAAGAGCTTTTAAATGCTTTATCGATCATCCAGGATCTCGATCCAGCCGGAGTGGGTGCCAGAACGCTGCAAGAGTGCTTGTTACTCCAGCTTAAACGGAAAGATCACCATTACCCATCCATCAAAATTGCCACCGAAGTAGTTGAAAAGTACTTCGATTCATTTACCAAAAAGCATTACGATCGCATCTTGAAGCGAATGGAAATCTCTGACGAAGATTTGAAAGTCGCGGTAGGTGAAATCACCAAGCTCAACCCAAAACCAGGCAACAGCCAGGCCGAGTCGGGTTCGAAGACGATTCAGCATATTGTACCCGACTTCCTTTTGACTGTGGAAGACGAGGAGCTACAACTCCAGCTCAATGCCCGAAACGCCCCCGAACTGCGTATAAATGACGGGTACAAGCAAATGATGCAGGGCTATGCCGAGAGCAAGAAAAAGGACAAGAAGCAGAAGGAAGCTTTGCTCTTTGTGAAGCAGAAAATAGACTCAGCGAAGTGGTTTATCGATGCCATCAAGCAGCGACAGCACACCCTGATGATGACGATGGGAGCCATTATGGATTTCCAGCACGACTATTTCTTGACGGGCGACGAGACCAAGCTCAAACCGATGATCTTGAAGGATATTGCCGAAATTGTTCATCTCGATATTTCGACAATCTCGCGTGTAGCCAACAGCAAGTACGTTCAGACACCTTATGGAACTTTCCTGCTCAAGAGCTTTTTCTCAGAGTCGCTATCTACTGAGTCGGGCGAAGAAGTCTCGACGAGAGAAGTGAAAAAGATCTTGCAAGATGCTATTGATGGCGAGAGCAAGAAGAAGCCGCTAACGGATGAAAAGCTCGCTGAAGTTCTCAAAGAAAAGGGATATCAAATAGCCCGAAGAACGGTCGCCAAGTATCGCGAACAACTCAATATCCCTGTGGCTAGGCTGCGAAAACAACTCTAGTATGCGTAGAGCAGCCATCCTGATTTCTGCCTTGTTTCACCCGCTAATCATGCCACTGCTGTGTGTGGTAATAGGGAGTGAGCTCGACTGGTATATTCAGGGGCGTACCACACCCGAACAGCTCAAGCTCGTTTACTTGATAATCGGCTTAAGCACCTGTGTTTTCCCTGGTTTGAACATCTTATTGCTGAGTTGGTACGGTACCGTCAAAAATCTGGAGAGTCCCAGCCGGAAGGAGCGATTCCTTCCCTATATCTCATCCATGTTTTTCTTTTTTCTGGGGTATTACTTATTGCGACAGGGCAATCTTCCAACCGCCATTTATTCGATCTACGTCGGGGGCTTGTTTGCACTCGTGATGATGGCGATAGTCAATACCCGATGGAAGATTAGCGCTCATTCTACAGCTGTTTTCGGAGTGTCAGGTACCCTCGCTGGCTTGTTTTATATCCACGATTTTGTAAATCTCTTTGCCTTTTCGGCGGCTTTGCTTATCGGTGCGGCCGTACTTTCGTCGAGAATTATCCTAAAAGTTCACACGCCTGCTCAGACATACGTTGGAGCTGTTCTTGGCTTTGTCAGCCCATTCATTTGCGTGCGCTACGGACTCTTTATCTGATCGGTGTAAATGCCAATCCCACTGATACAGGGATGACTTCTGTTCCCTGGTCGATCATTGGAACGAGGGAATAGAACCCAGTCAATTGTACTTTTCCTACTCCAACCCGAGCCGAAACACCGTACCTAAATTTGGTCACGTGATCGAAGTCGTAGTACTTCCGCTTTCCATCCGTATCAATTATTTTTTGGTGATCGGCCACCAGGTACCCGACTCGAAATCCAGCGGCAATTTTGAATGGACTCCGTCCTTTGGTGATGTAGCGAAACTCAATGGGGATTTCCAGGTAGGTGGTTACAAATTTGTTCTTCTCGTACTCGTATCCTTCGTCAAACGGGGTTATGATTTGATCTCCAGTCGATCCATCCGGAAATTCTTCCTGCACCAGAGCAGCGTTGCTGTGCACATTGTCGGCACTCACCCCAAAGCCCCAGGCAAAACTAAAATTGGATTCGATACCAAAAGTGTAGTCGCTAAAAAAGTAGGCCTTGAAGCCCAGCGAAGGTGTTTTTAATTCGACACCTTCGGGTGTGTTGAGCCACATGTCGTGGGTAAGCTCCAGCAGGATTTTGTCATCCCACCGATCGAGTACTTTGGCTATTCTAGGTTTCGATTCGGTCGAATCTGGCGACTGAGCAAAGGTGCTCAATGGCAAGGAAATCGCAAAAAGCGCTCCTAAGAACCAGGTTTTGTAAGTGTTTTTTGCCAGTGCCATGCGTGTTTCAAGCAGTCTTCAATTCCGTATTTGGCGCTCCATCCCAGCTCTTTGTACGCTCGATCAGCGTTGGCATAAATCGAGGGAACATCGCCAGGTCTTCGGTCGCCATACACGACTTTGATCGGGGTGTTATTTACCTCTTGAAAGATGTCAATAATTTCTTGTACGCTCGTGCCCTTTCCGGTTCCGATATTAAAAGTCTCTAGTGAAGAACCCGATTTGTCTAAAATCCGACCGAGTGAGAGCACGTGTGCTTCTGCCAGATCTACAACGTGGATATAGTCGCGAATGCAGGTGCCATCGGCGGTTTCGTAGTCGTTTCCAAATACGGTGATTTGCTCTCTCCAGCCAGCTCCCACCTGAGTGATATAAGGCACCAGATTGTTTGGCGTCCCGATTGGTAGCTCGCCAATCACTGCTGATGGGTGCGCCCCAATGGGGTTGAAATACCGCAATCTAATCTGCTTCTTGCGCGAATTGGTTTTATGCAAATCTTCCATCATGCGCTCACAGGCTTGCTTGGTGTAGCCGTATGGGCTAAATGCCGGATTGATCGCTGTTTCTTCGGTCACCACTTCATTCTCGGGTGTTCCATAAACTGTGCAGGAAGATGAGAAAACGAGATTTTCGATACCCAAACGCTCCATGGCATCGAGCACCGCCCACATCGATGTCATATTGTTGTGGTAGTACTTGAGCGGATCTTGCACCGACTCGCCAACGGCCTTGTATGCTGCGAGGTGAATGATACCATCAATTCTCCCTTCAGCTTCCAGCACTTTATCAAACGATTCGGGATCTTTGCAATCCAGGTCGTGAAGCGAAAAATTGTTTTCCGTAAGCGCCTTTATTCCATTGATTACCTGTCGTTCGGAATTCGAAAAGTTGTCGAGAATAACAGGGAAGTACCCATTCTCATAAAGTGATACAGCGATGTGAGATCCAATGTATCCGGCTCCACCGGTCAGAAGGATTTTTTTCATGGTTTCCGCGCTCTTGGTTTAATCTAAAACCTTGATTTAGGGCCGGCAAATTGGCGAAGTTTTTCCAGCATTGCAATCTTTTAATCCATAATTTAGCTGGCTCGTTGGTCACCCATTTTGATCTAATTATGAGCCAAAATCTAAGTTTAGTCGATAAAAAGCAGTTGGAAGAGCAGGGGGTAACTCTCAGTCAGATGGAGGGCTACCGCATGCAAATTGAAAAGGGGTTTTCGCCTTTGAATCTGGTTGGGAACTGCCGGCTCGAGAAGGAGATCAAAGTTCTGGAAGGTGACAACATCGATTATTTCACTTCCCTTTATCGTGAAAACGAGAAGAAGACTGTCCTGAAATTTGTTCCGGCCAGTGGGGCCGCAAGCCGGATGTTCAAAGAGCTTCATCAGGCATCGACCCATACCGAGCCGTCTGATGCGCGCGATAAATTTAAGGCTGGCCTACGTCAGTTTGCTTTTTTTAATGCGCTCAAAGCGGCTTTCGGTAAGTCCATCGATGATCAGCTTGATGTAAGCGAAGTCAATAAGCTGATATCTGTTCTGCTGGATGAAGATGGGCTAGGCTATGGATCACTTCCAAAGGGTTCCATCCTTTTTCACAAATACGATGGGGGAGAAGTGCGTACGGCTTTTGAAGAGCACTTTCACGAAGGAGCTGCTTACGCTTCGCGAAACGGAAAGTCGCGGATTCACTTTACGCTGCCCGCTGCCCAAAAGGAGGATCTTGATCAGTTTCTGGCGAGTCTGAAGTCTTGTCTCGACGTTGGCTTAAAATTGGATTTTGATATTTCTTCGAGCATTCAGCTTCCCCACACCGACTCACCTGCTATCGATGCAGAAACGGGTGAATGGGTGCGAAAAGAAGATGGAAGTCTGCTTTTCAGGCCAGCGGGCCACGGTGCCTTGATTGAGAACATCAATGCCTTGGACGCCGACTTGATTTTCGTCAAGAACATTGACAACGTAGTCAACAAATCGCTTCAAGAAATCACGACCCAGTACAAACAAGTTTTGGGTGGGATTTTGATTGAAGTGCAAGACAAGATCCACAACTACCTTTTGCAGATGGATGATGAAACGGCCGACTTGGGTATTGTGGCCGGGTTTATCGAAGAATGGCTTTCCATTCCGACCAAGGGAAAAAACCTGAACGATTTAAGATCTATTCTCGATCGGCCTTTGCGCGTTTGTGGGATGGTCAAAAACCAAGGCGAGCCCGGCGGTGGACCATTTCTGGTTGCCGATGAAAACGGCGAGCCATCTCTTCAGATTGTCGAAAAGGCACAGATTGATCTGGATAATCCGAAGCAAGCCGAGCTGTTGAAGGCGGCCACGCACTTCAATCCGGTTGATCTGGTGCTAGGCACGCGGAATCATCGCGGTGAAAAGTACGACCTGATGGAATTCGTCAATCCCGAAGCGGCGATGGTTGTTTCGAAGTCGTACCTAGGTCAAGACATCAAAGCACTGGAGCGACCTGGCTTGTGGAACGGTGCCATGTATCACTGGAACACCATTTTTGTTGAGGTGCCGCTAGAGACCTTCAATCCCGTAAAAACGGTATTCGACCTGTTGCGGCCTGCCCACCTTTAGTCTTTTACAAATGCAGCTTTGAGCTCTTCCAAGCGAGCGTCGAGTGCATCGCGCTTCGATGGAAAATCTTCGACATTGCTCAGATCCGTTTTCACGCTGAAGTAGTACTTGATCTTGGGCTCGGTACCCGAAGGGCGTGCTGTCACTTTCGATCCATCGGCCAGGTACATTTGAATCACATTCGACTTTGGAAGCCCCGTTTCACGGGTTGACCCGTCCTGCAGATTCTTGATTTCGCCCGATTGGTAGTCGCGTAGCTCAATCACTTCAGATCCCGCAATCGTCTTCGGTGTTTTCTCCCGAAAGTCGTTCATGATGCCTTTGATCTGATCGGCTCCATCTCTTCCTTTCTTCACCAACGACACCAAGGCTTCGCGGTAAAGTCCGTATTTCGAGTACATGTTGATCAATTCCTGGTAGAAGCTCGAGTCTTTCGACTTGGCCCAGGCAGCTACTTCGCAAAGCGCGGTCGCTGAAACCACGGCATCTTTGTCGCGAATTTCATCGCCAATCATATATCCATAGCTCTCTTCGCCACCACCGATGAATTTTTCCTTTCCTTCTTTTTCTCGAATGACGCCAGCAATGTGCTTAAACCCAGTCAAGGTCTCGTAGCAGGCCACGTTATGCGCCTTGGCGATGTCCTTGATCACCTCACTCGTTACGATTGTAGAACAAACAAAAGCATTGTCTGGCAATGAGCCTTTTGCCTTGTGCTCTTCCAATAGGAAGTGCGTCAACATCGAAGCCGTTTCATTTCCATTGAGCAGGACAAAATTTCCTTCCAAGTCTTTAACAGCGATCCCAACGCGATCGGCGTCTGGATCGGTACCGAGAATTATATCGGCGTCCATGTTTTCGCCGAGCTTCAAGGCCAGATCGAGTGCCGCCTTTTCTTCCGGGTTAGGTGAATCAACGGTAGGAAAATTTCCATCGGGCTTGGCTTGCTCTGGTACGATATTGACATTGTCAAAACCGAGCTCGCTGAGCAGATTGGGGATATGCGTTACGCCCGTACCGTGAAGCGATGTGTAAACGATGGTCATATCGGCTTGCTCTTCAATCACTTCGGGATGTACCACTTCCTTCTTCAGGACTTCTCTATACTTGGTGTCCATCTCTTCACCGAGTTTTGAGATAAGCTTCTTGTCAAAGTCTTTTTTGACCATTTCAGGCCCTGATATTTTTCGAACTTCTTCTATGATAAGCTTGTCGTGTGGGGCAATAATCTGAGCGCCATCTTCCCAATACACCTTGTATCCGTTGTACTCTTTTGGGTTGTGCGAAGCTGTGATCACTATTCCAGCGGTGCATCCCAATTCGCGCACGGCAAAAGAAAGCTGCGGCGTCGGACGTAGCTCTTCGAACAGATAGGCTTTGATGCCGTTGGCAGCCATTACTTCGGCAGCTGTTTTGGCAAAAAGCGGGCTATTGATTCGGCTGTCGTGCGCTATGGCGATGGATTTTTCGCCTTCGGGTTTGGCCGAGTTGATGTAGTTTGCCAATCCCTGGGTGGCCATGGCCACGGTGTAGACATTCATGCGGTTGGTTCCAGCGCCCATCACACCGCGCAGTCCACCTGTACCAAATTCGAGATCTTTGTAGAAGGCATCTTCCAGCCCTTTTGGGTCAGAGTCAATAAGTTCCTGAACTTCCTTTCTCGTCTTTTCGTCAAAGGCTTCAGTCGTCCAAAATTTGGCTTTGGTTAGAATGTTTTCTTCCATTTTAAAGGTGTTTAGCGAGGTAGTGTTGGATGGTTTTTTTAATGCCCGTTTCAAAATTCTCGTCAGCTTTCCAGCCGAGTTGGTTAGTGATTTTTGAAGCGTCTATGGCGTATCTTTTGTCGTGGCCCGGTCGGTCTTTTACATAGGTGATTTGCTCCTTGTATGAAGCACCATTCTTCGGGTGAAGTTCGTCGAGTAGGGCGCAGATGGTTTCGGCGATGTAGA
Organism: Bacteroidia bacterium; assembly: GCA_030427905.1. Taxonomy (GTDB): domain Bacteria; phylum Bacteroidota; class Bacteroidia; order Flavobacteriales_D; family Cryomorphaceae; genus CBDDKU01. The sequence goes on along the minus strand of JAUICL010000001.1, from coordinate 303,461 downwards.
TGTTGGTTCGCTCATTGAGCCCACCAATATTGTAGGTTTCACCAGACTCTCCTTTGGAGAAAGCCGTCCAAATACCCGTGCAGTGATCGCGCACATAGAGCCAATCGCGCACATTCAATCCATCGCCGTAAATCGGAATGGCATTGCCTTTGATCGCATTGCGAATAATGGTCGGGATGAGTTTCTCATCGTGCTGATTTGGGCCGTAGTTGTTCGAACAATTGGTGGTGACCACGTTCATCCCGTAGGTGTGAAAATAGCTTCGCACGATCATGTCGCTCGAAGCCTTGCTCGCGCTGTATGGACTGTTGGGGGCGTATGGCGTTTCTTCCGTAAACAGGCCTTCTGCTCCAAGGGTGCCGTATACTTCATCGGTGCTGATGTGCAAGAACCTGTTGTTTTCCAGGCCTTCTTTTACCTGAAAAGGAGCATCCATCCACGTTTTTCGAGCTACATCCAGCAGGGTGAATGTGCCGTGAACGTTGGTTCGGATAAAGGCTTCGGGGCCCGAAATGCTATTGTCGACATGCGATTCAGCAGCGAAGTGAATAACACTGTTGATGCGGTGCTTTTCAAAAATAGTCTCGACTAGCTCGCGGTTGCAGATGTCACCTTCTATAAAGGCATAGCGCTGGTGATCTGAAAAGCTCGCCATATTTTCATCGCTTCCTGCATAGGTCATGGCATCGAGATTGATCACGAGAGCCGTCTCGTCTTCAGAAAGCAGATATTCAATAAAGTTCGACCCGATAAATCCGGCTCCTCCGGTTACTAAGATTCTCTTTTCCATTCAGTTCTTCTTTTGGGCTAGACAACGATCCAATCCGTCGCGCCAAGGGGCTATCACGAGCCCAAATTCGTTTTTGATTTTGCGTTTATCGAGCACGCTATAGTTTGGTCTTTTCGCTTTGGTAGGAAAAGCTTCCGAAGTAACGGGCGATACCTTTACTTCATTGCCCGCCTTTTCGAAAATGGCCAGGGCAAAATCGTACCAGCTCGCCACGCCTTCGTTGCTAAAGTGATAGATTCCACTCTTTAATCCCTCGGCGTCTTGTGAAATGATTTGTAAAGTGGCATCCGCCAGATCATCCACAAACGTGGGCGTTCCAACCTGATCGTAAACAACACTTAGCTGATCTCTATCCGAACCCAGGCGCAACATGGTGTTCAAAAAGTTGTGGCCCGTGGCTCCGTACAGCCATGATGTTCGGATAATAAAGTGCTTGCAACCCGACTTTAAAATGGCCAATTCACCATCGAGCTTGGTGCGACCGTAAACGCATTCTGGGCTGGTGGGTATGTCTTCTCTGAATGGCTTAGCCTCACGACTTCCAAACACATAGTCGGTGGAGTAATGAAAGAGAACGGCGTCTTTCTTAGCACAGACCTCGGCCATGATGCCAACGGCCTTGATATTGACCACTTCAGCCAGATCTTTCTCGTCTTCGGCTTGATCTACGGCTGTGTATGCCGTGCAGTTGATCAAGATGTTAAAATCAAGATCCATCAGAAAAGATTCCAGATTCTCAACCTGTGATACGTCCACATCTTGTCTATTCAAAAACTGCCATGAATCACCTTTGTGAAGGCGCTCGAAAGCATTGCCAAGTTGTCCATTCCTGCCTAGAACCAGCACTTTGATCATGGCGCCAAATGTAAGAAGTAAGAAAGGGATAGGAAGGGAATATTTCGAATAATTAACAGGAATAACCCGAAATATTAGTTTTTAAAAGTTCTGATTTCAAATCCATGACTTTCAAGAACTACCATCTTGGGGGTGGTGAATAAACTGGATTTATTTTTAGTTCGACGATGATTTGATGAACTTGAAAGAAGGTCACGTTTTTCAAACCACGTTATGAACAAAACAGTCTATAAAAATTGAAACAATTCAAATAAATGCCCTCGGCTTAACTTCTACTTTTCCATATTGAAATAGACAGGTTAAGACCCATGCGAAAATCTTTACTTCAAGCACTTACGAAATTCTCAGGTAAGGCTATTGCGACACTTTTTTTTATCACCCTAGTTTTTGGAAATAAACTCGAGGCTCAAACAAGCACTGAGTTTTGGTTTGCACCACCAGAGGTGTCTCAAGGGCACGCCGGAAGCACCCCGATTTATATCCGATTGGCTGCTGGGGCAAACCCTGCTACGGTGACCATCGATATGCCCGCTAACCCGGGAGCGCTCAACGGTGGAAGCCCGATTACAGTAAACTTGGCGGCCAATGGAGCTCAAACTATTGACCTATCTGCCTTTGTAGATGATTTGGAAACGCGCCCCACGCATACGGTCTTGAACACTGGGGTTCACATTTCTTCTACAGCCGATATCACAGCGATTTATGAAGTGAGTCCAGGGAATAACCCAGATATCTGGGCCTTGAAAGGAGCAAACGGTTTGGGTACAGAGTTTTATGTGCCCATGCAAAACCTGTGGCCAAATGGAAGCTATACCCCTACACCCTATACGTCTTTTGATATCGTCGCAACAGAAGACAATACCAGCATCTTAATCTATCCAACTTCCGATCTCGATGGTGGCCAGAACGCTTACCAAAGTTTTACCATCACCCTAAATGAAGGGGAAACGTATTCGGCATCGGTTACCGATATCAACAACCCGCAAAACAATCCGACGGGTTCTATCATTGTTTCTGACAAACCAATCGCTGTATCCATTAAGGATGACTCTATCAGTCCGCCTTCGCAGGGTTGTCGTGATTTGGTTGGAGACCAAATTGTACCTGCCGATATCGTTGGAGACGAGTATATCGTAAACAAAGGTGGCCTGAATGCAGGTTCCATGGAGTGGGTTTATGTAGTAGCGACGGCCAATAACACGCAGATTTCTGTGGATGGCGTTTTCGAAACGACCCTATTCAACGCCGAAACTTACCCCATTCAAATCACCAACGACCTGACCTATATAACAGGTGACAAGAATTTCTACTTGATTCACGTATCCGGTTTTGGATGTGAGTCGGGGATGGCTCAGCTTCCGCCGCTAAACTGTGCCGGATCAGAGCAGGTTAGCTTTGTTCGTAGTACGAGCGAGAGCTTCTTTATAAACCTCCTCGTATCTGCAGGTCACGAAGATGCTTTCGTACTTAACGGTGATGCATCGATTATCGATCCAGCAGATTTTGATGTGGTACCGGGAACAGGCGGCGCATGGGTAGGAGCGCAGATCCAATTTAATACGACAGAAATTCCGGTAGGGGTAAACAACTTGATTACAAACACCGAAGAAGTTTTCTCCATGGGATTGATCAATGGGGGTTCATCTTCTGGATGTCGATTCGGTTACTTCTCCGAGTTCTCGGCTGAGATTATCGTAGATGCCGGTCCTGACCAAACGGTCTGTGCCAACCGCGATACGGAGTTGGCGGGTAACGTATCGGGTGGAGCTACTCAGGGAGAGTGGACTACCAACGGAACGGGGACATTCATCCCTGATGCCAATACATTCGACGCCGTTTACGAGCCGAGTTTGGCCGACTTAAGCGCTGGAACGGTGACCCTGACTTTGACATCGGTGAGCAACTGTTTTCCGGTAGAAGACGAAGTCGTGATCACCTATACCCCTGCACCAGTTGTGTTGGCGGGTGCCGACATTGCAGCTTGTGAGAACAACACCGTGGTTACCCTCGATGGATTTATCGATGTGGCTACTGGTGGAATATGGAGTGGCGGTGCCGGAACATTCGATCCTACTCCAGGAACACTTGATGCGGAATACACGCCAACCGCTGCCGAAGTAACTGCTGGTTCTGTTACGCTTACATTGACATCGACGGGTAATGGTAACTGTTTGGCTGAGACCGATCAGGTTGAGATCACTTTTGGCCCTGCACCAACTGCCGATGCTGGAACAGATCAGGTGCTTTGTGCCAATGATGCCGATGCGCAGCTGAATGGAGCTGTGACTTTGGCTACTGGTGGAGAGTGGCTCGGTGGAAATGGAACATTCTCACCTTCCAACCAATCGCTTTCACCAATATATACACCCAGCCCTACAGAAATATTAAACGGCTCGGTTACACTGACGCTATCAACTACTGGAAATGGTGGCTGCTCGCCTGTTACGGATGATGTGGTGCTGACCTTCACAGATGCCCCACAAGTTGATGCTGGAAGTGATCAATCATACTGTCGAAACAATGCAGATATCACATTGGGTGGATCGGTGACCGTTGCAACAGGTGGTACCTGGACGGGCGGATCTGGAACTTTCAACCCTGATGCCAATACCTTGAATGCAGTCTACACACCAAGTACAGCTGAGCTTTTGGCTGGAACGGTAACTCTGACCCTGACTTCAACTGGTAATGGCGACTGTGTGGCTGAGTCTGACGATGTGACTTTCACCTTTACGGATGCACCGGTCGTTAATGCAGGAGCCGACGGAGTGGTTTGTGAAAACAACGCCGACATTTCACTGAACGGTTCACTCACTGGAGCTAGCTTCGGAATCTGGTCGGGAGGGGCCGGATCTTTTAGTCCGAGTACTACAACACTGAATGCCACCTATACACCCACACCGGCTGAAATATCAGCTGGGACAGTTACGCTTACTTTGACGTCACTTGACAACGGGACTTGTAATCCAGTTACTGATGATGTGACCTATACATTCAGCCCGGCACCAACGGCCAATGCCGGAATTGATCAATCGGTTTGTGAGAACAATGCGGCTACGACTTTGGCTGGTTCGGTTACCATCGCAACTGGCGGACAGTGGTCTGGTGGAGCTGGAACCTTCACTCCAGACAATTCAACACTTAATGCCATCTACACACCGACTGCTGGTGAGATATTCGCCGGGTCAGTTACGCTCACGTTGACTACAACAGGTAATGGAACTTGTTCGCCAGTTACCGACCAAATGACCATTACATTCACAGATGCGCCAACGGCTAACGCTGGAGTGAACCAAACACTTTGTGCAAACAATTCAGAAATAACACTTGATGGAAGTGTGACCATCGCAACTGGTGGTTCATGGTCTGGTGGATTGGGTATTTACACGCCAAACGCAAATGCACTCGATGCAGTTTATTCACCGACAGCATCCGAAATAGCTTCGGGAAGTTTAACGCTTACTCTTACAACTACGGGCAATGGTACATGTAGCCCAGTTACCGATGATGTGCAATTCACCTTCACACCTGCACCGGTTGTAGAAGCAGGTACTCCGATATCGGTTTGTTCAAATAATCCACAGGTTAGTTTGAATGGTTCGGTTAGCGTAGCTGGTGGTGGTACCTGGAGTGGTGGTGCCGGAACTTTTGTGCCGAACGCAAACGCGCTCAATGCTCTTTACAATCCAACGGCTGCTGAGATCGCAGCTGGATCGCTCGATCTTACCCTCACATCTACTGGCAATGGAAACTGTGCCGCAGTAGAAGATGTGGTGACCGTTACGTTCACACCTGCCCCTACAGCCAATGCAAGCACTGACCAAACAGTATGTGCCAATGATGCGCTTGTAAACCTAAACGGAAGTGTGACTCTTGCAACTGGTGGTCAGTGGTCTGGTGGAAACGGAACCTTTAATCCCAACAATACGAGTCTCGGAGCATCTTATACGCCTTCAGCTGCGGAAATCTCTGCAGGGTCGGTTACCCTGACGCTGACGACCACTGGAAACGGAAACTGTCTGGCAGTTGACGACCAGATGACAATCACGATTACACCCGCACCTATTGTTGAAGCAGGAGCTGGTGGAGTGCTTTGTGCCAATAATGCTGATATCAATCTAAACGGTTCGGTAACGGTTGCTTCTGGTGGTACCTGGAGCGGTGGTTCTGGAACTTTCACCCCCGATGCAGCTACACTAAACGCGGTGTACTCGCCAAGCGCTACCGAAATCGCAAATGGATCGGTTACGCTGACTTTAACTTCTACAGGCAATGGCGATTGTGCTGTTGAAACGGACAACGTTACCTATACATTCAGTCCAGCCCCTACGGCAAACGCCGGGGCCAACATCGTGGTTTGTGAAAACAATCCGAGTGCGAGCTTAAACGGTTCTGTTACCATAGCAGGTGGCGGAGCATGGAGTGGTGGTGCTGGAACATTCACCCCAAATGCCAACGCGCTAAATGCTACATACACCCCAACAGCCACGGAGATTTCCAACGGCTCTGTTACCTTGACATTGACAACGACAGGAAACGGATCATGTACGCCTGTGACCGATGATGTCGTGATTTCTTTCACGCCAGCACCTACGGTCAACCCAGGTGTAGATCAAACAGTCTGTGCCAACGATCCCGTTGTGAACCTTAACGGTTCAGTAACGGTAGCTACGGGCGGAATCTGGTCAGGTGGTGGTGGATCATTCTCACCAAACAATACCACACTTGGTGCCGTTTACACACCTTCGGCTGCTGAAATTTCAGCTGGATCGGTGACCCTGACGCTGACATCTACGGGCAATGGAACGTGTAATGCTGTGAGCAACGACATGACCATTACCATCACACCAGCTCCAGTGGTTGATGCCGGTACGGGTTCTGAAGTTTGTGGAAATAACCCCGACATCTCTTTGAATGGATCTGTGACAGTAGCTACTGGTGGAACTTGGTCAGGCGGCGGTGGAACCTTCACTCCAAACCCGAATACCTTGAATGCTGTCTATACACCAACTCTTGGTGAAATAGCTGCGGGTACGGTAACCCTTACTTTGACTTCTACGGGCAATGGAGACTGTCTAGCTGTGACCGATAATGTGACTTATACATTTGGTGACTCGCCTACGGTCAATGCTGGTGTAGATCAGGTAGCCTGTGAAAACAACGCGTCCATCTCCCTTTCGGGATCGGTGACCGTAGCTACAGGTGGTACCTGGAGTGGTGGCGCAGGAACATTCTCGCCTAACGCCAATACGCTAAACGCGACATATACCCCAACGGCAGCAGAATTGACTGCAGGCTCAGTAACCTTAACATTGACCACAACCGGAAATGGAAATTGTCTGGCGGAGAGCGATGACATGACGATCACCTTTACCGATGCACCTACGGCGAATGCTGGAGTTGATCAAACTGTTTGTGGAAACGACGCCGAAGTAAATCTAAGTGGATCGGTTACCATCGCAACAGGTGGAACGTGGAGTGGTGGATTTGGATCGTTTAGTCCAAACGCAAACTCACTCTTCGCAACTTACACCCCATCGCTAGGAGAGATCGCTGCGGGATCTGTGACATTGACTTTAACTACAACAGGAAATGGAAACTGTACTGCCGTTACAGATCAAATCGAAATCACGATTACTCCTGCGCCAACAGTTGATGCCGGTACGGGCGGCGTGCTTTGTGAAAACAATGCCGACATTTCACTAAATGGATCGGTGACTGTTGCTAGTGGTGGTATCTGGAGTGGTGGAAACGGAACATTCACACCTGATGTCAATACCCTCAATGCGGTTTATACCCCTTCGGTTGGTGAACTGAGCGCGGGTACGGTTACCCTTACACTAACGTCTACTGGAAATGGGGACTGTCTTCCGGTTGCGGATAACGTGACTTACACCTTCAGCCCGGCCCCAACAGTAGATGCTGGAGCAAACCAAACGCTTTGTGCCAATAATGCAGAAGCTTCTTTGAGTGGATCGATCACCATAGCTGGTGGAGCAACATGGAGTGGTGGAGCAGGTACCTTTAGTCCAAATGCCAACTCACTCAATGTAACGTATACTCCAACTGCTGCGGAACTCTCTGCAGGATCGGTTACACTTACACTGACTACCACAGGAAACGGGACCTGCTCGCCAGAGTCAGATGATGTGGTGCTCACCTTCACACCGGCCCCTACAGCCAACGCAGGTGTTGATCAATCGGTATGTGCGAACAATCCGAACGTAAACTTGACAGGGTCTGTGACCAACGCAACAGGTGGAACGTGGAGCGGAGGTTTCGGAACCTTCTCGCCAAATGCCAATTCCCTATTTGCGACTTACACCCCTTCAGCTGGTGAAATAGCTGCGGGTACAGTCACCTTGACTCTGACTACAACTGGTATTGGAAACTGTGTAGCTGTGACCGACGATATCGAAATCACGATTACACCTGCCCCAACGGTTGATGCTGGTACGGGTGCTACTTTCTGTGCCAACAATGCCGATATCGAATTGAATGGATCTGTTTCTGTAGCTACGGGTGGTTCATGGAGTGGTGGCTCGGGGACTTTCACACCAGATGCCAATACACTAGATGCAGTCTACACGCCATCGGCCGGTGAGATTGCTAGTGGTACATTAACCTTGACACTCACATCTACAGGAAACGGTAACTGTACAGCCGTAACGGACAACGTGACCTACACATTCACACCTGGTCCTACAGCTGATGCAGGTACAGATATAACCGTTTGTTCGAATAATGCAGATGTAAGCCTTGCTGGTAGCGTGACCGTAGCTAGTGGCGGTACCTGGAGTGGTGGCGCTGGGACATTTAGTCCAAATGCCAACGCACTCAACGCCATATACACACCTACTGCAGCGGAGATCGCTGCCGGGACATTAACCCTTACGCTCACCACAACAGGAAATGGTGATTGTAATCCAGTTACGGATAATGTGCTGATCACATTTGGCCCCTCTCCAACAGCCAATGCCGGTGTTGATGAAACGGTATGTGCAAACAACCCTGACGTTGATTTGAACGGACAAGTAACCGTTGCAACAGGTGGTACCTGGAGTGGTGGAAATGGAGTCTTCACTCCAAACAATACGACACTCGGAGCAGTTTACACCCCTTCAAATGCGGAGATAGCTGCTGGTACTGTAACATTGACTTTGACCACGACTGGAAACGGAACTTGTAATGCCGTAAGCGATGATATTGAAATTACGATAACCCCTGCTCCAGTAGTGAATGCTGGTGCCGATGCCGATTACTGTGCCAATAACGCTGATATAACACTGAATGGATCTGTTTCAGTTGCCACTGGTGGAAGCTGGAGCGGTGGATCGGGTACGTTTACCCCAAACGCCAATACGCTTAATGCTGTCTACACCCCTTCTGCGGGTGAGATCGCACTCGGAAGCATCACGCTGACATTAACTTCAACAGGTAATGGCGATTGTGCTGCCGTGACCGACCAAGTGACGTTCACGTTCAGCCCGAGCCCGACGGTAAGTGCGGGAGCTGATCAAGATGTGTGTACCAACAACGCAGCCGTTTCACTCGGTGGATCAGTTACCATAGCAAGTGGTGGAGTTTGGAGTGGTGGAGCCGGAACTTTCAGTCCAAGTGCAAACGCCTTGAATGCCACGTACACCCCAACTGCAGCTGAGATTGCATCAGGTTCTTTGACTCTTACACTGACTACTACAGGAAATGGTTCTTGTAATGCGGAGTCAGACGATATAGAGATCACATTCACGCCTTCTCCAACCGCCAACGCTGGTGTAGATCAAGAAGTTTGTGCCAATGATCCAGAAGTGGTACTTGCCGGTGGTGTTACCATCGCTACAGGTGGTGTATGGAGTGGTGGAGCTGGATCTTTCAGCCCGAACAACACAACGCTTGGAGCTGTTTACACGCCTTCTGTTGCTGAAATAGCTGCGGGTACAGTTACACTTACGCTGACCACAACCGGAAACGACAATTGTAATGCAGTCTCAGATCAAATGGAGATCACCATTACTCCGTCGCCAGTTGTAGATGCGGGCGTTGGAATGGAGCTTTGTGCCAATAGCCCTGACATTTCTTTGAACGGATCAGTAACAGTAGCTACTGGTGGAACCTGGTCAGGTGGAGGTGGAACGTTCACCCCGGATGCCAATACCTTAAATGCCGTTTATACCCCGACGCTTGGAGAGATCTCTTCGGGATCGGTAACCCTGACTTTGACTTCTACCGGAAATGGAAACTGTCTCGCTGTTACAGACAATGTGACCTACACTTTCGGACCTGCGCCAACAGTAGATGCAGGAGCGAACCAAACACTGTGTGAGAATAACGCTGATGTTTCGCTCAGCGGAAGCGTGACCATTGCAACAGGTGGCGTATGGAGCGGCGGTGCTGGAACATTCTCTCCGAATGCCAACACACTCAACGCGACATATACGCCTACAGCAGCGGAACTTGCAGCCGGGTCTTTGACGCTGACCTTGACTAGTACGGGCAATGGAAATTGTACGGCCGTAACAGATGATATTGAATTAACATTTACCCCTGGCCCAACGGCTAACGCTGGAGTAGATCAAACTGTTTGTGCAAACGATCCAGAAGTCAACTTAAGCGGCTCGGTGAGTATTGCTACTGGTGGAACCTGGAGTGGTGGATTTGGAACATTCAGTCCAGATGCCAATTCACTCTTCGCGACATACACCCCATCCCTGGGTGAGATTGCAGCAGGTTCAGTGACCTTGACACTTACCACTAACGGAAACGGAAACTGTAATCCTGTTACCGACCAAATCGAAATCACAATCACACCAGCCCCAGTTGTTGATGCGGGCACAGGAGCAGATTATTGTGCAAACAATGCCGACATCACCTTGAACGGATCTGTATCAATCGCAACGGGTGGAGTTTGGAGTGGTGGAAATGGAACCTTCACTCCAGATGTAAATACATTAAATGCAGTTTACACACCTAGCGCAGGGGAGATCACAGCGGGAACGGTGACCCTTACGTTGACTTCAACAGGAAATGGCGACTGCCTGGCTGTGACAGACAATGTAACTTATACTTTCAGCCCAGCTCCAACTATCGATGCAGGAGTCGACCAAGTACTTTGTGAAAACAATTCAGAAGCTTCATTGAGCGCTACCTTAACGGGCGCAGGTGGAGTGACATGGTCTGGTGGAGCGGGAACTTTCTCGCCAAGTGCAAACGCTTTAAGTCCGACGTACACCCCAACGGCCGCTGAACTTACTGCAGGCTCAGTAACGCTTACTGTTACCACAACTGGAAACGGCAACTGTTTGCCAGAGTCGGATGATGTAGAATTGACTTTCACACCATCACCAACTGCCAATGCGGGTGTTGACCAAACGGTATGTGCCAACAATCCAAACGTAAACTTGACTGGATCGGTGACGGTAGCAACAGGTGGAACATGGAGTGGTGGATTCGGGACCTTTAGTCCGAACGCCAATTCGCTTTTTGCGACATACACGCCAAGCCTTGGTGAGATTGCCGCAGGAACGGTAACCTTGACTTTGACAACAACTGGAAACGGAAACTGTAATGCGGAGACTGATCAGATTGAGATCACCATCACGCCTGCGCCAACTGTAGATGCAGGGACAGGCGCAACCTTCTGTGCCAACAATGCGGAAATTGATCTGAATGGATCGGTGACTGTCGCGACTGGCGGTACTTGGAGTGGTGGATCTGGAAGCTTTGCTCCAAACGCCAATGCACTCGACGCTGTTTATACACCAAGTGCATCTGAGATTTCTAATGGATCGGTAACTCTGACCTTGACTTCTACCGGAAATGGACTTTGCTCGGCAGTGACTGATAATGTGACCTATAACTTTACGCCAGCTCCTACGGTAGATGCTGGTTCCAATATCACGCTTTGTGCCAACAATGCCGACGCTTCGCTAAATGGAGCTATCACGGTAGCTTCTGGAGCAACATGGGGTGGTGGTGCAGGTACATTCTCGCCTAATGCCAATACGCTCAACGCGACCTACACACCGACTGCTGCTGAAATTGCAAATGGATCGCTCACTCTGATTTTGACAACAACAGGAAACGGCGATTGTCTCCCTGAATCTGATACGGTAGATCTGATTTTCACACCAGCTCCTACAGCCAATGCAGGTATTGATCAGGAAGTTTGTGCCAACGATCCTAACGTAAACTTGAACGGACAGGTGACCGTTGTTTCAAGTGGAATCTGGACCGGTGGTAACGGGGTGTTCAACCCGAACAATACAACGCTTGGTGCGGTTTACACGCCATCGCCTGCTGAAATAGCCGCTGGAACAGTAACCTTGACCCTGACTACGACTGGCAATGGAAACTGTCTGGCTGTAACAGACCAGATGACGATTACCATTTCTCCAGCTCCGGTTGTAGATGCGGGAACTGGAACAGAAGTCTGTGAGAATAACCCTGCTATATCGCTCAATGGATCGGTGGCTAACGCTACTGGTGGTGCATGGAGTGGTGGATCGGGAACGTTCACACCAAATGCTAACGCATTAGACGCCGTATATACCCCAAGTGCTTCTGAGATAGCGAATGGGTCAATCACGTTGACACTAACATCAACTGGAAACGGTGACTGTCTCGCAGAAACCGACAATGTTACCTACACCTTCGGTCCGGCTCCTACTGCTGATGCCGGTACAGATCAGACACGCTGTGCAAACAATGCTGATGTAACACTCAATGGATCGGTAACCATCGCTACAGGCGGTACCTGGAGTGGTGGGCTCGGGACATTTACACCGAACGCAAATGCCCTGAACGCTACCTACACACCTGATGCTTCAGAGATCACAGCTGGTACAGTCACCTTGACTCTGACTACAACCGGTAATGGCGACTGTTTGCCAACTCAAGATCAGATGACAATCAATTTCACACCAGCGCCTACGGCTAGTGCGGGATCTGATCAAACGGTGTGTGAGAACAATGCTGAAGTATCGCTGAACGGATCTGTTTCTATCGCAACTGGTGGAACGTGGAGTGGTGGTGCAGGAACCTTCTCACCCGACGCCAATACATTGAACCCAACATATACACCAACTGCGGCTGAGATCGCTGCTGGTACGGTAACTTTGACATTGACCACTTCTGGCAACGGAAACTGTAGCCCTGTATCTGACGATTTGGTCGTTACCATTACACCAGCTCCAGTAGTAGATGCTGGCGTAGGCGAAGAAGTGTGTTCAAATAATGCCGACCTGACTCTCAGTGGTTCTGTGACTGGTGGAACAGGTGGAACTTGGAGTGGTGGTTCGGGTACATTCACACCAGATGCCAATACCCTCAATGCGGTTTACACACCATCGGCAGGGGAGATTGCCAACGGGTCTGTAACTCTGACCTTGACATCAACAGGAAATGGAAACTGTACGCCTGTAACCGACAACGTGACCTATACATTCGGACCTTCGCCAACGGCAAGCGCCGGAGTAGATCAAACACTTTGTGCCAACAACGCAGACATTACACTAGCCGGTGCCGTAACGGTAGCCACAGGCGGAACATGGAGTGGTGGTTTGGGAACCTTCTCACCAGATGCCAACACATTGAACGCCGTTTACACCCCAGCACCTTCTGAGATCACGGCTGGAACGGTGACACTGACCCTTACTACAACTGGAAACGGCGACTGTAATCCGGAGAGTGATAACGTAACCATCAACTTCACACCAGCTCCAACAGCTAGTGCAGGGTCTGACCAAACGGTTTGTGAAAACAATTCACTTGTCTCTCTGAATGGATCAGTGACGATCGCGACAGGTGGAACATGGAGTGGTGGAAATGGAATCTTTACTCCTGATGCCAATGCCCTGAACCCGACCTATCAGCCCTCTGCTGCTGAGATTGCGGCGGGAACGGTAACACTTACTTTGACAACGGCTGGGAACGGAAATTGTAGCCCGGTTTCGGATGATTTGACCATCACCATTATCCCTGCACCGATAGTGGATGCAGGTGTTGGCTTTGAAGTATGTTCAAACAACCCGAACATCGACTTGGGTGGCTCTGTGACTGGAGCTACGGGCGGAACCTGGAGTGGTGGTTCTGGTACATTTACGCCCGATGCCAATACCTTGGATGCGGTCTACACACCATCGGCTGGTGAAATCTCATCTGGAAGCTTAACTCTGACCTTGACATCCACAGGAAATGGAACATGTACAGCAGTCGCTGACAATGTGACCTTCACATTCGGTCCATCAACTACGGCCGATGCAGGTCCTGATCAAGTCTTGTGTTCGAACAATGCCGATGTTTCGCTTAGCGGATCTGTTACGATTGCTACAGGTGGAACATGGAGCGGTGGACTTGGAACTTTTGCTCCAAACGCCAACTCATTGAATGCAACCTACACCCCAGATCCGACAGAGATTGCTGCTGGAACGGTGACCTTGACATTGACGACTACTGGAAATGGCGATTGTGCTGAGTCTTCAGACAATATCACGATCAACTTTACTCCGGCTCCAACGGCTAGCGCGGGATCTGATCAAACGGTATGTGAAAACAATGCTGTCGTTTCTCTGAACGGATCTGTTACTATCGCTACAGGTGGAATATGGAGTGGTGGTACGGGAACATTCACCCCTGACGCTACGGTTCTCAACCCAACGTATGAGCCTTCTGCAGGAGAGATCGCTGCAGGAACGGTAACACTGACTTTGACGACCACTGGAAACGGAACATGTAGCCCTGTTGCCGACCAAATGACGATTTCGATCATCGATGCCGCCATCGTAGATGCAGGAGCTGGATCGGAGTACTGCGCTAACAATGCAGATATCACATTGGGTGGTTCAATTATCGGAGCTACCGGTGGTACTTGGAGCGGTGGTTCGGGAACATTTACTCCTGATGCAAATACACTCAACGCGGTTTACACGCCATCAGCAGGAGAGATCACCGCAGGTACGATTACGCTGACGCTTACTTCGTCCGGAAATGGAAGCTGTTTGCCTGTCAACGATAATGTAACTTACACCTTCGGCCCAGCTCCAACTGTTGACGCAGGAGTTGATCAAACGCTTTGTGCAAACAATTCAGATGTTGCTCTAGCAGGCGCTGTAACCGTAGCTACAGGTGGAACCTGGAGTGGTGGTCTCGGAACATTCTCACCGAATGCCAATACGCTGAACGCGGTGTACACGCCAGATCAGACAGAACTCGATGCAGGAACGGTTACACTAACACTTACTACAACAGGCAATGGATCGTGTACGGCGGAATCTGATGATGTGATAATCACATTCACCCCAGCGCCTACTGCCAACGCCGGAGTAGATCAAACGGTATGTGCCAACAATGTTGACGTCAACTTGAATGGTGGAGTGACAGTGGCTACTGGTGGAACCTGGAGTGGCGGCTCTGGAACATTCTCTCCAGATGCCAATACACTTAATGCTGTCTACACCCCATCTGCTGCCGAGATAGCAGCGGGAACCGTGACATTGACACTTACCACGACTGGTAATGGAAACTGCCTGGCCGTAACCGACCAGATGGAGATCACTATCACGCCAGAGCCTACGGTGAATGCAGGCCCAGATATGGATGTCTGCGCCAACAGCGCGACATTCCAACTTTCTGGTTCATCTCAAAACGCTACTGGAGTGCAGTGGTCTGGTGGATTGGGTACTTACGATCCATCTAATACCGACCCAACTCCAACTTATACACCGACGTTAGCAGAGATCGTTTCTGGATCGGTTGTGTTTACATTAACCACAACCAACGACGCTGGGTGTATAGATGTGTCTGATCAAATAGAGGTAACCTTCACCCCAGCACCAACTGTGGATGCGGGTGAAGATCAAACGCTTTGTGCAGCTACACCGGCGGCTACCTTAGAAGGAAGCTTCACCGTCTCTGGTGGCGTTCAGTGGAGCGGTGGAAATGGAACATTCTCTCCGAATGTGCTTGACCCAACTGCGGTCTACACGCCAACAGCTGCTGAGATAGCTAGCGGATCTGTGACCTTGACACTCACCACAACATCCAACGGCGATTGTACCCCTGTGAGTGATGAGGTAACCATCTCTTACGACCCAGAGCCGACCCTGACTGCAGGAGCTGATCTGGTTGCTTGTGAAAACAATCCTACCGTTACACTTGAAGGTGCATTTACGAATGCCGACGGAGTTGAATGGTCTGGTGGTCAAGGATTCTTTGATCCATCCGATCAGGATCCAAACGCGATGTATACGCCATCGAATGTGGAGATCGCGAATGGTGTAGCGACGCTAACGTTGACTACAACTGGTACAGGTGCATGTCCGGCCATTAGTGATGTGATGGTTGTTTCAATTAACCCAGCGCCAATCGTTGACGCGGGTGCCGACTTCGAAGTATGTGCCAACAACAGTGACATTGACTTGAGTGGTGCCGTTCAGTTTGCTAGTGGTGGACAATGGTCGGGTGGTCTTGGAACATTCACCCCGAGCAATACCAGCCTAAATGCGACTTACTCGCCAACCGCTGCTGAGATCTCAAATGGATTTGTAACGCTCACCCTTACGAGTCAAGGAAATGGAACCTGTTTGCCTGAAACAGACGATATCACGATCACCTTCACACCAGCACCAGCTGCCGATGCAGGACTTGATATCTTGGCTTGTGAGAATAACAATACCGTTCAACTTAACGGATCGTTTACCGTTGCCGAAGGAGCAAATTGGAGTGGTGGAGCTGGTACGTACAACCCAGACAACACCACGATGAATGCGCAGTACACACCTTCGCAGACTGAATTGGCGAATGGATCGGTGACCTTGACGCTCACTACCTTTGGAAACGGCGACTGTCTGCCTGCTACCGACCAAGTGCTCATCACATTTACACCGGCTCCTGAAGTGGAAGCAGGTGCAGATTACTACGCATGTGTTGACGATCTGGTGGCCCCACTTTCAGGAACAGTTACTGGACCTACATCACAGGGTGTTTGGACAACGAGCGGAACGGGAACTTTCATTCCGAATGCTTCCGACTTGAACGCTGACTACTTGATTTCTTCTGCCGACTCGCTGATTGGTGAAGTGACACTGACCCTTACATCGACCAACAACGGCAATTGTAACGCTGTGATGGACGAAATGACGGTGTTCATCCTTCCAGCTGGTGTAGCTGATGCTGGTGAAGACCAAACCCTGTGTATCAACAACCCCGTTGCCGACCTTGTTGGTGTAATTGGCGGAGCAGCTACTTCAGGTTCTTGGTCTACTTCTGGTACGGGTACTTTCGCGCCAGACGTAAACGAAACAGATGTGACATACACCCCAAGTGAAGACGACCTTCTTGCAGGTAGCGTTACCCTTACATTCTCTGTAAACTCGTGTAACCTCGCTGCCGATGATGTGGTGATCACGTATTCGCCAGAACCAGTAGTAGACGCTGGAACGGATATTACGACTTGTTCAGATGAAGTAGGAGCTCTACTGGATGGCTCCGTGTCGGGTGCTTCGGCTACCGGAGTATGGACGACGACCAACGGTACGGGTACATTCGTTCCAAGCCCGAACGATCTGAACGCGACCTATCAATGGTCGGCGGCTGATGTAGACCTTCAGGTAATTGAGATTGTTCTTTCTGCTACCGACATCGGAAACTGTTTGCCAGTTAGCGACACCCTTCTTCTCAATGTATTCCCTCAAGGAACAGCTGATGCCGGTCAAGACAAGTTTGCTTGTGCCAACAACCCAGAAGTTCAACTCAACGGAGTCTTGACAGGTGCAGATATTGCCCTTTGGACTACTTCTGGATCGGGATCATTTGCTCCTTCTGATGACGTACTCGCGACGACTTACGTGCCGAGCGAAGCCGATATCCTAAACGGGTCGGTTGATATTACGCTTAGCGGTGTGAACTCATGTAATGGCGCTACGGATATGATGACAATCTCATTCCTTCCTGCTCCTGAAGTGGATGCAGGCCCAGATCAGGAAGCATGTGGGTTTGTGGTGCCGTTCGAAGTTGACGGTGAAGTGCTCTACGCTGGCGGAGGTGTTTGGTCTACATTGGGATCTGGAACATTCCAGAATCCAAACAACTTGAATACTTTCTATGTAGCCAGTCAAAACGATATAGACCAGGGTGGTGTTAGTCTCGTGCTTACATCGATCGATATGGGCGACTGTTTTGCAGTGACCGACACGATGTTCATCGCATTGAGCAATGGTATCCTGATAGATGCCGGAGAAGATCAGGAAGTATGTGTGGATGCTGGCCAGGTTCAGCTCTTCGGTTCGGTTGAGAATGGAAGTACCACTGGAGTATGGTCTACAGATGGAACGGGTAGTTTCATTCCATCCGACTCAGACTTGAATGCGGTCTACCAATTCACTCAAGACGATATAGACGGTGGGCTTGTGAACATTACTTTGACTTCTACCAACAACGGAATCTGTCCACAAGTAGAAGATAGCTTTGAACTGACCTTTGGAACATCAGCCTTCGTCTTTGCTGGTGATGATATCGTTGTGTGTGAATCTACTTCAGAAGTTGAACTTTCTGGAGTGGTGAGTGGAGAAACCAACACTGGTGTCTGGACGACTAGTGGTGATGGAAGCTTTATTCCAAATAACACAGCACTCAACGCGACCTACGAACCAGGGCCAAATGACTATGCAAATGGTGTGGTCGATCTGACTTTGACTTCTACGGGAAGCGTCCTCTGTAATGAAGGGACATCGACCTTGACCCTGACATTGCTCGGATTGCCGGAAGCTGATGCAGGCGATGATGCTGTGGTTTGTGCGGGGATCGAACCGGTTCAATTACTCGGATCGATTTCCAACGCAGGTGGTGGATTCTGGACTTCTTCAGGTTCTGGTACGTTCAACCCGAACAATACCGATATCACTGCGACGTATACCCCATCTGAAGCAGATAGCTTGCTCGGTTCTGTAACGCTGACTTTGACAACTTCAGACAATGGAGACTGTGAAGCTGATTCGGACCAAATGGTGATCACGTTCTCTGATGCAGTAGTTCCTATAGCTGGTCCAGATCAGGATCTCTGTGAAGATGCAGGTGTGGTAGCGCTATCGGGAAGTGTTGACGGTACAAATTCTTACAACTGGTCGACGAATGGAAGTGGATCATTCGATCCGAATAACACCGACTTGAATGCAAACTATATTCCGACTCAGGCTGATATCGACGCAGGCTCGATCCAGATTTATCTGAATGCAAACGGCAATGTGAATTGTCCGGCTCAGGTAGATTCGCTGACGGTCAACTTTGACTTGTTGCCAGTAATCGACGTGGCCACCGCGATCGAAGCCTGTGAAGTAGATACTGAAGTGCCTTTGAGTGCGAACGTTTCAAACGCCGATGATATCCTTTGGACGACGAATGGCTCGGGTACTTTCACGCCAGATGCCGTGTCGGCTAATGTCACTTACATTCCATCGGCTAATGAGATCAGTATTGGTGTAGCATTGCTCAATATTGAAGCGACCTCGCAAGGAGTGTGTGGAAGCATAGACGTTGACGTAGTGGTTAGCTTCAATGAGTTGGCCGACGTGGACGCTGGTTTCGATATGGTGGCTTGTTCAATCGATGGAAGTATCCAACTCGACGGTGATGTGTCGGGCGATGGATACGGAGGAGAGTGGTCTACGACTTCCTTTGGAACATTCGATCCAGATGCTGGAACGCTAGACGCAAACTACCAGTTTGGTGAAAACGACATCTTGATTGGTGGCGCTACCTTAGTGTTGACATCGACCAACAATGGTGCTTGTCCGGCTATCACAGACACGGTTCAAATCGAGATTAATCTGCCGCCGGTAGTTGATGCAGGTGAAGATGATTTCGTTTGTGAAACGGCTGGTGTGGTAGCCTTGAATGGAAATGTTGAGAATGCTTCATCCTTTGAGTGGAGTACAGCTGGCGATGGTGTATTCCTGCCATCGGCTGATGAGATAGACCCAGAGTACATCATCGGAATTGTAGATGGTCAAAACGAAGGCGTTCAGCTCACCCTAACGGCTCAGCCATTGGCTGGATGTACAGAAGTAAGCGATGTGGTAGAAATCACCATTTCTAATCCACTTGAAGCTGCCTTCTCTTACGATCCTGCATGTGTTGGCTCTCCAGTTCAATTCACAGATCAAACCAAAGTTTTCGCTGGGGAGATCATCGGATGGAGATGGGATTTCGGAGGCGAGATTTCAAATCAACAGAATCCAACCTTTGTCTTTGATGAATCTGGAAATTCAAGCGTTGAGCTCGTGGTACAAAGCAGCATCGGATGTAGTGATACCATTACCCAGTTTGTGACGGTGGTTGAAGGGCCAGAAGCGAGCTTTAGTCCGAGTCAGAATCCAGCTCCGATCAATTTCGAAGTCGACTTTGACGACAACTCCACGGGAGCGATCTCATGGGCTTGGGATTTCGGTGATGGAGTAGGCTCGAGTGGATTGCAGAATCCGAGTTACGCCTACGATTTGGAAGGAAACTATATCGTGAAGTTGGTGGTAGAAGGTGAAACGGGCTGTGTAGACTCCACTTTGACCACCATGTCGATAAGTGGTGAGCTCACGCTGCCGCCGCGATTGCCGAATAGCTTCTCGCCAAATGGCGATGGTGTAAACGATGTGTACTACGTCCGTGGTGGACCATTCATAGCGCTCGATTTCAAAATCTACGACGCATGGGGTTCTGAGATATTCAGTACTTCTGATCAGGAGTTTGGATGGGATGGATCTAGCGGTGGTAAACAGATGCCGGTTGGTGTCTATGTCTACACCGTAGTGGCCACTACGCTCGAAGGAGAAACATTCGATTATACAGGTAGAATTAACTTATTACGATAACCATGAAGAAGATGATAAAGCAGATTTCAATGGTTGGTTTGATTGCCCTGGCGGTAGTCGGATTAAGGAAAGAAGGAAAAGCACAGGACGCGCAGGTATCTCAATACGATGCCGCTCCTGTGATGTTTAACCCGGCCAATACAGGTATGCTGAAGTACACCGATCTTCGGATCAACGCACTTTACCGCAGCCAGTGGAGCTCGCTCGCTACCAGCTTCAACACGTTTATGGGGTCATTCGACATGGCCGTAAACGATCGGATGGGAGTAGGGGCGGTCTTTGTCAATACCGATGAAGCCAACGTGATTAGCTCTACCAATTTTCTCTTGTCTGGCGCCTATCAAATTACGGATCCAAACCAAACGAAGTACATCATTTCGACGGGTATTCAACTTGGAGTGATCAACAAGCGAATCAATACCCAAGGACTGATTTTCGATACGCAGTTTGATGGATACAACTACGATGGCGACTTGCCAAGCCAAGAGTATTTCGACAAGACATCGCGGTTTATGATCGATGCCAATATCGGTGTGTCGTATAAGTCTACTGATCGAAGAAAGCGAATCAACCCCTTCGCCGACTTTGCGGTTTTCCACGTGACGACCCCAAACGAAGCCTTTATCGGAGAGAAAAAGTCGAATCTACCTATGCGCTGGATGGGTAATTTGGGGGCGAGAATAGAGCTCGATCGCCACTTGTTACTCGACCCTTCGGTTACGTGGATGATGCAGCGCGAGTCTCAACAGTTCTTGATCAACGCCCTGGCTCACTACGAGGTTTCCGGTACCCAGTATCAGGTGATCTTTGGCCTTGGCTACCGCACAGAAGACGCGGCAATAATCACGGCAGGGGTACGTCACAATTCCAATATTTTCAGAATCAGTTACGATGTGAATACGTCTGCTCTGAGCGACTATTCGAAGAATCGGGGAGCTCTGGAGTTTACTGTAATTTACCGGCCAGGCCGCAGAACATCGAGAGCCATTTATTAAGGCTGTCTAACCATATTATTAGATTAATCTAAAATTGCCGAACTTTGTGCTTCATATGTTGAAGCACATTGTTTTTTTAGGACTTATCCTAATGGGTTGTCAGGCTGCTGATCCGAAGCCCGAAAAAGTCAAGATCGTATGTACCACGGGCATGATCGGAGATGCTCTTGCCAACGTGGTTGACACCACAGTTCAAGTCGTGTCATTGATGGGACCAGGAACAGATCCCCATTTATTCAAGCCCACCAAATCGAGTCTCGATCACCTATCGTCGGCCGATATCATAGTGGCCAATGGTCTCCACCTGGAAGGTAGGATGCAAGACATTCTCGAAAAGATTGGTCGGACAAAACCCGTCATTTTCCTGGGTGAAGGAATCGAAGAACAGTTTTTGCTCTATGGTGATGAGGCCAAACAAATTCCCGATCCCCACCTTTGGTTTGATGTAGAACTCTGGGTAAATGGTTTGGATTATGTCGTTGAAGCTTTGAATAAAGAATCCATTTCCACTCCCGGATACGCGTCGTACAAAGATGATCTGAACAATCTCGATACATGGGTAGGCGAGGAGATTTCTGGAGTATCAGAAGAAAACCGCGTATTGCTCACGGCCCACGATGCCTTTGCCTATTTCGGTGAAGCCTATGGCATCGAAGTCATCGGCTTGCAGGGGATTTCTACCGTGGCCGAATATGGAATCAGAGACGTGACCAATATGGTCGATTTGATCGAGGCTCAAGGCATCAAGGCAGTCTTTGTAGAATCATCTATTTCATCGAGATCTATTGAAGCGGTAGTGGCTGGTGCTCAAAAGCGCAACATCGATGTATCGATCGGTGGTACCTTGTACTCTGATGCGCTGGGCCCACGAGGGAGCGGAGCCGAGTCGTACATCGGGATGGTTCAGCACAATGTCAACACAATAGTAAACGCATTAAGATGACCGCAATAGAAGTACACAACTTGACGGCGAGTTACGACCGTCATCCGGTATTGTGGGATGTCGATTTCGAAATTCCCACTGGAAAACTGGTTGGTATCATCGGGCCAAACGGCTCTGGAAAAACCACTTTGCTCAAGTCCATCATGGGTATTTTGCCCATCGACAGTGGATTTGTGAAGCTCTTTGACAAGCCGCTCGACGATGTGCGCAATAGGGTGAGCTATGTCCCACAGCGCCAATCTGTCGATTGGGATTTTCCCGCTACGGCTATGGACGTCGTGCAGATGGGTCGGTACAAAAAGGGAAAACTATTTGGCCGGCTCAGTAAGCTGGATCGGGATATAGCCCGCGACGCCCTCAAGCGAGTAGGGATGTTGGAGTACAAAAATCGTCAGATATCAGAGCTCAGCGGCGGTCAGCAACAGCGGGTTTTTATCGCCCGTTCATTGGCACAGCAAGCTGAGATATACTTGATGGATGAGCCATTTGTCGGTATTGATGCGGCCAGCGAAGCGGCTATCGTAGCCTTGCTCAAAGAAATGCGTGACGAAGGAAAGACCGTTGTGCTCGTGCATCACGACCTTCATACAGCCTTAGAATTTTTTGATTGGGTGGTCATGCTTAACACGCGCCTCGTAGCATCGGGCCCTTTGGTGGAAACCCTTACCGAAGCCAACCTTCGGCAAACGTATGGCGGTAAGCTCAACTTGCTGACTCAAATAGCCCACTTGGTGAAGTCGCAGGAGTTCCCAGTTCGAGAAAAGGAGATGCGCGATTGATGGATTCCAATCTCATATGGGTGTTGATCGGCTGTGCGCTGATCGGAGCAGGAGCGAGCATTGTCGGTACCTTCTCCTATCTCCGTAAGGAAGCGCTCGTTGGCGACGCCATTGCACATGCGCTCTTGCCGGGTGTAGCATTGGCTTTTCTTCTCACAGAAGAGAAAAAGCTCTACGTGCTGTTTCCTGGGGCGATCATTGCTGGTCTGGTTTCGATGTGGTCCATTCAAATGATTAAAAAGTACTCCAAGATCAAGTCAGATACGGCCATAGCACTTGTTTTAAGCGTTTTCTTTGCCGCAGGCGTAGTTTTGCTCACGCACATCCAGCAAGGCGATTTTGGCAACCAATCTGGACTCGATGCCTTTCTTTTCGGTAAGGCGGCGTCTATGCTTCCCCGAGATATCTACTTATTCGTCTCGGTCGATCTGATCATCGTTGGTCTGGTCGCACTTTTTTACCCCTATCTCAAACTCTACGCCTTCGATCAGGAGTTTGCCGAATCATCTGGATTGCCCATTCGTCTCCTGCGCTTTGGACTGAGTGTCTTGACAGTCCTTGCCATCGCTAGCGGAATACAAGCTGTCGGTGTGGTTTTGATGGCCGCGCTGATTATTACACCTGCTGCCACAGCCCGATTTCTATCCGCACGCATGCACCATATGCTGGCCATTGCAGTGGTGATTGGCGTGCTGTCGGCTATCATAGGCGTTTACATTTCATACCTCACCCCATCGATGCCTACGGGGCCATGGATTGTGGTGGTGCTGAGCTTTTTTGCTCTCTCCACCTTTGCCTTTGCGCCAAAGAAAGGAATCGTTCATCGTCACTTCCGACGCATTGCCCACCAGCGAAAGATTATGGACGAAAACGTCGTAAAACATCTTTACCATATGAGTGGAAGTGAAAAGGGGATTGGATTAGGAGTTTTATCGGCTGAGCGCCAATGGGGCGGAAAACAACTGGAAGGAGCCATCAAGCGCTTGGTTTCTGGTGGACTCATCTTCACGAATCAAGGTCATGTCGGGCTGACTGATGATGGCCAGCGCGAAGGAGCGAGAATAGTCAGACTCCACCGACTTTGGGAGCTGTACTTGAGTGAGCGGATGAATATCGCCGAAGACCACGTTCACCAAGACGCTGAAGCCATTGAGCACATTATCACACCAGAATTGGAACAGGCCCTACTCAAGGAATTGGACTACCCGGAAATGGATCCGCACTCATCGGAGATACCCGGTGTTAAAGAAATGAAGAGCTATGAGTCCTGATTTTTGGATAGTCATAACGGGAATATTGGTCGCTGTAAACTGCGGACTCCTCGGCGTATTTCTCGTACTCCGTAAGTCGGCCATGGTGGGTGATGCCATATCGCACGCCGTACTGCCGGGTATCGTGATCGCATACCTGCTCACCGATTCGCGCTCATCGATCTGGATGATGTTGGGAGCGGCTGTCTTTGGGATCATCACCACTTTCTTTATCGAGTTTCTTCATCGCAAGGCCCGAGTACAGTCCGATGCATCTATCGGGGTGACTTTTACTTGGCTATTCGCTATCGGGGTCATTTTGGTTAGTCTTTTCTCTGGCAATGTCGATATAGACCAGGAGTGTGTGCTCTACGGCGACATCGCCTACGTGCCGTTTGATCTGTTCTTTTTAGGAGAAAACTCTCTCGGACCAGCTCCTGTATGGATGGGAAGCATCAATATGCTCGTTATTGCATTAGTCGTTGCACTGGGATATCGGGGCTTGTTTTTGACCTCTTTCGACACCGGATATGCTTCGTCGATTGGGTTGAACACGGGGGCATGGAATTACCTCTTGATGGGGGCGGTATCGCTCACGGTGGTTTTGAGTTTTAATTCGGTGGGAGCTATTTTGGTTGTAGCCTTTTTGGTCGTGCCACCCGCTACGGCCTATCTTATCAGCAAACGACTCGAAACGATGATTGCTTCTACAGTGGTTTTAGGAACGCTTTCGGCAGTTGGGGGCTATCTGCTAGCCGATCTCTGGAGCGCTTCCATTTCGGCGTCTATGGCCGTTTTCTCGGGGATTTTTTTTGCCTTGGTGTTTGGATATAGCCTTGTGGGCAAGAAGCTAAGGAAAAGGGTTCATCTCTCTGAATCCTGATTTATCTCTGGATTCCCAAATAACCTATCATACTTCGTATCCTTATGACAAGAAATACAGCTGCTAATATTGCCTTGGCTCAAAATCTTGGGCTCTGATTCATTTTTTAAGTCAACAATTCCATAGACCCAGCCCTGGTCATTCTTTTGACTTGGCTCTTCCTTAAACATGATAAAGAGTTCAGCCACACTCACTGGCCTATACCAATTGCTGTCATTTTCGCTTTGGACAGCATCAAGGTAATGTGTTAGGCTGTCAATGTTTACTTGTTGAACATTCCAGGTTTCTTTTACCAGTGTTTGGCCAATGGGCTGATCAGTTTGTATTTCATCATAAGCTGGCTTGTTTTTAATAAAGAGCTGGTACAGCTTATCGCCATGTGGGCTTACGGCCGCCTTTGATTTACTGAAAAAAGTGCTATCCATTTTGACATGAAACCCCATCTTTTCATCACTCAACTTAATGCACATAGTCACGGTCCATTCGTACCTAGCACTATCGGTTATGACGAGCTCGGCAGCAATGTTCCGTTTGTAAGACCTATACTCCTTTGCAATGTTAAGTAGCTTTTCTTCATGGTCTGGGAAAACTGCGAACCCGAGACAGACGATAAGAATTATGGCAAGAAAGGAGACAAGGGGCTTAGGATGCATCATTGTGTTTAGTTTGATTTATTGATCGATCACTTCTGTCCACCAACCCTTTTCACAATCTCATCCAGTTCGGCTTCCTTCTGAGTTCCGATCAAGAATTTTTTCCCGTTCAGCAGCTCGATTGCCAAGCCTTTATTCCCTTTAATGTTGTACACCGTTCCATATCGGGTCCAAAGCCTAATGCCCCACCCGCCTACAAACCCGTAGTTGATCACCTCCGCCTTTTTGACATCGGTCCATTTGGTTTTCTTACTCAGAAAAGGGAAAAAGCGCATTTGAATTTCGGTGTCGTCAACTCTTGTTTTTAGTTTCATCACTAGAAACAGGACCACTACCAATAGCATAATGATTGCCATAGCAAGGAGTAACTTGTCGGAAATGGCATTGTCGCCTATTGGTTCGGCACGCACAATTTGAAAGTATGCTCCAACAACCGGCAGCACACCGAGTGGGATCAGGATAAGCCAAAGCCACCACTGCGTAAACTTTTGTTCTTCTTTGAATTCCATTTTCGTTAGGTTGAGTTTTTAGGATTCTGCTTCGAGTCGAAACAAGCTCTTACTCCACCCAATTTCCTTCCCACTCTGCTTCACCTTTCTCAAATATAGGAAAATGAGAGTGATATACTCATATGGTATCCGGCTACATCCCTAACTCAAATGCGCATCTATTTGCATTTTTTGATGAAGGACTCGGATGACCTCTATTTCATCATTCTGGGAGTTTATCTTGTAGAATATGAAGTGGGAATTGACTCGGGATCGATAGTATCCAGTTCTTATTTCATCGTAATTCTTCCCTGAATAAGGGTTTTGGGCCAGAAACTCGATCTCATCAAAAATCATGTTAATGTATTTGTCAGCTTGCGCTGGAGACCAATTTTCGAAGGTATAGAGCCAAATTGCCTCTAAATCGTTCTTCGCTTCATGGCTTATCTTGAACGTCATTTCTGATTGTTCGAATACTTTGCATGAAGATCATTGAGGAAATTGTTTCGGTCGAAATCCGGTGCAAGCCCAGATTCTTCGCCCTTTTTCAATTCATTGATCAGGGCTAGTTTCTTAGTCTCTTCTTCTTCAAATAGCCTCAAAGCAGCTCGCACCACTTCACTAGCCGAAGAGTATTTCCCCGATTTAATCTGCTTTTCGATAAACGAGTTGAAATAATCACCGAGTAATATGGATGTGTTCTTTCCCATTCTGACACCTTTTTTCCAAATATACCAATTCTTGGTATAGTTTAAAAGTGAAGTCTTGAATCAGAGAAATGATTAGCAATAAGCTCACTCAGATTTTTCTCTCTTCTCATAATTTATCTTCTCCGCCTTATACCACACCGCCTCCGGAGTCTCATCATCATAAGGCGCGATCTTGTCAAAAACCATCCCCACTTTTTCCATCACCCTTATTGAAGCCTTGTTTTCTGGAATGGCGATGGCAACAATCGAATCGAGATTAAGGGTCTTAAATCCGTAGTCAAGGATAGCTTTGGAAGCTTCTGTGGCATAGCCATTCCCCCAAAACTTCTTCTTGAACCGATACCCGAGATCCACCAGGTCGAACTCCGGGAGATAAGCTAGACCAGCCCAACCGACAAAAGCTCCTGTTCCTTTCTCAATCACCGCCAACCTTCCGAATCCGTATTCTTTGTAATCCTTTTGTCGACTTCTGATGGCATCTTCGATTTCCTGGATCGATTCAACCACGGCTTCACCGGTCCATTTTTGCACTTCAGGATCCGTGTGGAGCTCATATAGATCTTCCTTGTCCTCAAAAGTGATTTCTCGCAAAAGGAGTCGTTCGGTTTCGATTGTGGTTTTCATTGTTTGTTGATACAGGCCGGCATGTATGTTTTGGAGAAATGAAGAGAATTTGCCTTAAAAAAGGCGTGTCCAGAATTGCTGATCAATCGACAAAAGCTTCTTTAATCACCTTTTTACATTCCTCAATTTCCTTCTTGGTCAGCTCTTGGTATACTTTGACAATTCGCTTCTTATCAATTGTTCGGATCTGGTCAATAGCAATCATCCCTTGTTTTCCATTGTGCTTCATTGAAACTCGGGTTGGGTACTTCTTCAAATTTGTTGTCAGCGGAGCGATCACAATTGTGCGGAGGTGTCTATTCATCTCATCTGGAGAAACCACAGCACATGGACGCGTTTTTTTGATTTCACTTCCAATAGTTGGGTCTAAGTTGACCAAGACGATTGCGTATTGCTTTACTTCCATTCGTCAAACTCTTCATCTTCAAACAAATCATTCATCAACGGTTTATCATCGCCGTTAGTGCTCATTTTCTCAAAGGCATCATCCCATCCATCTCTAGGCGAATCAATTGGTTTTAAGATAATTCTGCCTTTCTCGAGAATGAGTTCTACCTTGTCTTTGATATTGTATTTATCTAAGATGGTTTTGCTCAGTCTGAGTCCCTTTGAGTTTCCTATTTTGATAATTGAAGCTTCCATAGCTGTAGATAATGTTATTACAAAGTAAATACATTTAGTCAAGTATTCAAAAATCCTACAGAGCTGTAGTCAGTGAAGAAACGTGCAATGGCCTTATTTAAACGTCCAGCCCATTGTGAGAGCCGAGAAAAACATAAACCCTTCATTGGTCATGTCATAACCAGCTCCGAGCCTGAATCCCACGAATGTACCATTCGAAAAGAGATTGCTCTCTTGCCACCCATGCAGAATACCGACGAAGTCAGTGTTCTCTCGGTTGATATCAATGAAGTATTTGTATGACCCGGCGATAAAAGGCCCGGTTCGGTTGTAGTTCAACTTTCCTTTTTCCAGCCGCCGTTCTTGGTTGTAGAATAAACGCAGCTCTCCGGAATAATCGTAGTTGACGAATGTTTGAGCCTCTCGGCTCGCATCTCCAAAGAAGTTTAAACCAATAGAATTGTAAAGTGATACCACCCGTGAAATATTCAGCTCAAAACCTACTTCTGGCCGCAGAAAGCTAATGCGCGGAATAAAAAAATCGGAATTCTGGGCAATGGAATCAATTGGAAGGATAGTTTCTCTGGTGGTATTGCGATTGATCTTTTTGATGCTCGAAACAAATTCTTCTCGGGTGATGTCTTTTCCTTTTTCAAATTCACCATACCCAAAAGATGGGAGCACTTTGTCAAAATCTCGTGGCGAAACGAGCATGAGTTTTCTGCCTTTCCAACGAATTCCGAGAAAAGAGTTATTGACTTCGTAAAGGTCAACCAGCCCCGTATCAAGTTCCAGAAGAAGGTCAGCGTCAAGAAAATTCTTGCGAACAGTATAGGTTTGTCCGTCTAATATCAGACTATCAAGTTTTCTTGTCTGAATGCGCTGGACTTCTCCTTCAGTTTCAAGTTTAATTTCAGGTCTTTTGAAAAGCTTCCCTTTCAGATTTCCTTGGCTCACAGTTCCATCTGAGTGGTAGGTGGTAATATGTGGCGTATCATTCTGAGCACTAACACATGTCCATATTCCTGAGCACAAGCTTATCGTACAGAAAAGTCTGGTGAAGAGCATTAAATGGTTGGGATGTGTTTTGGTTTTTCGTCTCATAGTTTGGATGTTAGATCTCTAGGTTTTAATGCTCTTTTGAAGGAGATGGTCTTCTCTCTGATCTTCAAACAGTCCTTCCCAAATATCAAAAAAAATGATTGGAATAGGAGAGCGCCTTTGCGGGAATTGAATCCTTGGTATCAATTGTGATTAGCTTCGTAGATGAATAGGATGAAAGCAAGAAATGCGGCCATCAGGATCAGCACACCCAAAACTCAACCCTGAAGGGGTTGCATTTTTGTAGAAGCATTAGGATAGAATCGAATCCGACCCTGAAGGGGTCGCATAGAAGCCATTCCGGCCATTCCAAAAAATTCCCGCTATAACGGGCTTGAATCTGGAGCTTTTTTTGGTCGCGAAAAGTAGTTCTGCAGGTCTCCGCCTTAGGCGTGATCAGCTACCTTTGTTGGTGATAGTTTTATATTGTATCCACTATTAGAAACAACTTGGTTCCTATAGAAATAGGGGAATTAATCAATTCTTTGCACCTCCTTGCGCTATAGTCTAATTTATGTCCAAGTTTTTCGTTTTTATATGTTGTCCTTTTAAGATACTCTTCGTCAATTACCCCACCTTTATGGACAGTTATATGTCGAGCAATTTCTAATTGACACAGAGTTTTATTTTCTAAAAAAGAGAAGTCCATTCCTTCCTTCTTGAAAAGTTCAGAGTAGGCCTTTTTTATACCTCTTACGCTTGTGAAGTCATATTTTTTATGAAGTAAATCTCCCAAATGTTTTGAGACGTCAAGGTCAAATTTTTGAAGAAGTCCAATTGAAATATTTTTGCCTTCAATTCCTGGTAATTCTCCATCGTTGTTTAGAAGTGTTTGAGAAAGAAATCTCTTGGGGTCTGAATTTAAAAGGTGAATCCAAATATCCTTCATTATTGATTCAAATATTGTCCAACTATTGACAAGAGAATTTAGAGTTATTTGATTAATCGTATCATCAAGAAAGGCAAGTTCTTTGCCGATATTTTTCAGCATTTTTGAAGCTTCATTAATTCCCCTTCCTTTTTTTCTGTCCTTTAGTCT
The DNA here is from genome assembly GCA_030427905.1 of Bacteroidia bacterium. GTDB lineage: Bacteria > Bacteroidota > Bacteroidia > Flavobacteriales_D > Cryomorphaceae > CBDDKU01. Next base: position 272,873 of record JAUICL010000001.1, on the reverse strand, counting down.
ATGTTCGTTTACAAGGTCTTTGAATTCTTTCGAGTCATCCGTAAGGTTAGTTTTTAATTGTGTCGCTGCTTTCAGTCTATATTCAATTTCATAGATACTCTGCATAGAGTGAGAAGCAACAGCAATTGGAAATGCAAAGGTCGAAAGGATGTTTTCGTATCCTAGTTTAAAATTCTCACAAAGTTCTTGCAAGGATTTATCCCTCAATCTTTTCTCACATTCCTCAATGCTTTCAATGTCTATGGCTATGTTTAATAGTTTCATTTTTTAATTATCACCAACGTTCTGTGTAAGATGCGTGGCTGACATCAGGAAGCTATGCATTTTACACCTTGTTGGCATTAGTTTTTATTTATTTTCGCTACATCAATTTTCCTGCTATCCCCTAAAAGGTCTGTTAGCTGCTCTGTTAGGATTTCTAGTTCATTAGAAGTCTCTAAACGAAAATAGAATCGTTTCGACCCAAATCTTGACTTCATGCGTATCTCATTTTCGATTCCATTTGAAGGATTAGTGGTGCTTCCAATATAGCGTATGAGTACTCTCTCAATTTTATCAGGTCCATAGGTCCTGTGCTTAATTCGAATACCGTTATCAACTATTTCAAGAGCATCCTTATTGACCTTAACTTCTGGTTTTGTAACAAAATAGTCCCTATAACGACAATATAACATAGGTATCAAAAGAGGAAAACTGCAGACTATAATACCTTTTAGCACAGTGCTTTCCTTAATTTCTTCATTCGAAAAATTGAAAAGTATTACTGTCAGTACGATTCCGACCAGTGCCAAAGCAGGCCATACAAAGCGGCAAATTGATAATCTATTCTCTATGAGAGTGAGCTTCATTTTTAATTAATGCCAACAATTGGATAACACACATTAATGTGTGTTATCTGACCTATGGGTTGATGTTTCGTTTTTCAATGTTTTTCCAGTCTGGCTGTACAATTAGGTGTGAATAAACGTCTATAAACGTATAATTATGCGTGTAATTAAATTCTACGCTTCACTCCACCAGTCCTTCCCAAATATCCAAAAAAATGACGGGAATGGGAAAGTGCCGTAGTAGGAATCAAATCGACCTAATCAATTGTGATCAGCTTCTTTGATTAATGGAGAGGTAGAAGAAGATGCGACCCATTCAATGTCGATCACTAATTCGAATCTCAATCAAAAACAACAAAACCCACCCGAACTTGCTTGATTCAGATTCTTTTGAGTCGCTGAACAAGGGGCATGATGCAACGGAACAAGTAGTACGCCGAGCACTGATTTTTGTAGTAAGTATGAAATACCAATGTTGGCAATAGTTTTTCTTTTCACATAGGTTCGAACCAGAGAATTGTAAAACCAATCAAGCAGATAAGGCTACCGATGATCCCTAAATTGAGTTTAGTCTTTAGGTAACAAATAATTCCACTAATGAGTCCAATAACTTGAGATGTCAGAAGGGCGTAATAGTTTTCCTGTCCATACTTGAACAATGTTATTTGATCACCCAGACCTCCCAATTCTTCATATCTAAAAGGCAACCTGAAGCTCCACCATAGAATCATTATAATTCCAGTTATGCCTGTGAGAATGGATATGTATCCAAGGAGTTTCATTTCTTGCCCGCGCGTATTCGTCCTTCCCAAATATGCGAAAAAATGACCATATCCTATCCTTTTCGCCGATCTGCTCTAAAGCGGTCTTAAGGCGGTTCTATGGCGGTCTTATAGCGGTCCTAAAGCGGGGTAACAAGCATCTAACAAGGTGCATACGCCGCCCATACGCCAGTGTGACTATGGCAACAACCTAGGGGAATAAAAAGCTGAGAACCTTCTTAAAACTCACAGTTCTGCGGGGTGCGCGGGAATGGGATCACGTCGCGGATATTACCCATACCCGTTACAAACATGATCAAGCGCTCGAAGCCCAGTCCAAAACCAGCGTGCTGGCAGGTACCAAACATACGGCTCTCGAGATACCACCACACGTGCTCTTCTTCGATGCCCATTGCTTCGCAGCGGCGTTTGAGTACGTCAAGCCGCTCTTCACGTTGCGATCCACCTGTGATCTCACCAACACCCGGGAAGAGTACATCCATAGCGGCTACCGTTTTCTGGTCGTCGTTCAGGCGCATATAGAAGGCCTTAAACGAAGCCGGGTAATCGGTAAGGATAACGGGTTTCTCAAAATGCTTTTCAACCAGGTAGCGCTCGTGCTCGCTCTGTAGGTCAGTACCCCATTCTACCGGGTACTTAAATTTCTTCTTCTTAAACGGCTTCGAGTTTCTCAGAATGTCGATTGCTTCGGTGTAGGTCAGTCGCTCAAACTTGTGATTTGCCACAAATTCCAATCGCTCGATAAGCCCCATGGCCTTGCGTTCGGCTTCTGGCTTTCCTTTTTCTTCTTGAGCTTCACGTTGAGCCAGAAACTCCAGGTCGTCGCGGTAGTTGTCTAAAGCGTATTTGACCAGGTATTGAAGGAAGTCCTCAATCAGGTCCATATTGTCGGTCAGGTCGGCAAAAGCCACTTCCGGCTCAATCATCCAGAACTCAGCCAGGTGACGTGAAGTGTTCGAATTCTCAGCTCTAAACGTCGGTCCAAATGTGTACACCTTGCGCAGTGCCAAAGCGGCCATTTCTGCTTCGAGCTGTCCCGATACGGTTAGGTTTGTTTCCTTTCCAAAAAAGTCTTCGCTGTAGTTGATCTCCCCAGCTTCATTTTTCGGTGGATTCTTCAGGTCGAGTGTAGTAACCTGAAACATTTCACCAGCACCTTCCGCATCACTAGCCGTGATGATGGGCGTGTGCATATTGAAGAATCCTCGTTCGTTGAAGTACTTGTGGATGGCGTAGCTCATACCGTGGCGCAGTCTGAAAACCGCTCCAAAAGTATTGGTGCGGAAACGCAGGTGCGCTTTTTCGCGAAGGAAATCAAGGCTGTGTTTCTTGGGCTGAAGCGGGTACACTTCCGGATCAGAATCTCCCAAAATCTCCAGCCCCGAAACCTGAATTTCCGAACTCTGGCCTTTTCCTTGCGAAGCTTCTAGTTTTCCTTTCACGCACACGGCCGCACCAGTCGTAACGCGCTTGAGCAGTTCTTCCGACATGTTCTCAAAGTCAACAACAGCCTGAATGGTATTGATCGTGGTACCATCGCTCAAGGCGATAAACCGATTACTTCTGAACGTTCGTACCCAGGCTTTGATTTCAACTTCCTGCCCACTAGGAGCTAATGCTAAAAGGTCTTTGACCGTATGTTGACTCATATCGCGAAAATTATGGATGCAAAAGAACAAACTTTTCGGCTGAATAGCACGGTTTCACTAGCGAAAGAACAGGATTGGAATCTTGCGATGAAAACGATGGAAACAAAAAATACAAAAAACGTTTCCAATGAGAAAATAGTTTCTATTTTTGCGGCGCATTATGAAGGCAGTTGAATTAGATGACAAACAAAAGGCGCTCTTAGAGAGTGCGGGTCAAGTCTTTATGAGATTTGGCTTAAAGAGTGTCACAATGGATGACATGGCGAGACATCTTCGCGTTTCCAAAAAGACTTTGTATCAATTTGTGAAAGACAAGAGTGATTTGATCCAAAAAATCTTAGAACGTGATTGTTGCCTTACAGAAAACTCTATCATGGGTATCGTTCACAAAAACTTGAACGCCATCGACGAGTTGATGGAGATCAGCAAGTTTGTAGTAAACGAACTCAAGGAGATACACCCTTCTATTTTCTATGATTTAGAGAAATATTACCCTGAGGCAATGGTGACCATGAACGAATTGAGACACGAATTTGTTTCTGAAGTGATGGCATCTAATCTGCGAAGAGGAATGAAAGAAGGTTTGTATAGAGCCGATCTCGATGTCGATATTATGACGGCGCTTTGGGTGACTCGCTTGAACATTCTTTTTGAACCAAATACATTCCCTGTGCAACAATATCGCCCGCTAGAGGTTCATGAACAGATGGTTCTTCATCACATATACGGAATCGTTTCGGACAAAGGGCGACAATACTTTGAAAACCAACACAAACAATCTAAATAACCAATAATGTCTAGAAAATTTCTTGCGCTAGTTGGGCTTTTATTCGCGGTACAGGGCTTTGCCCAGCCGCTGAGCCTGACCCTGCAACAAGCGCAGCAAATGGCTATCGATAGCAGTTATGCCACGCGAGACGCCCGTTACAATACGGCTAAAAGAGAAAAGGAAGTAAAGGAAATCCTCGCTATCGGACTTCCGCAGATCAACGGTAAAGCCGAGTATCAGTACTTTATTGATATTCCTACGTCCATTATTCCAGGTGAATTTTCCCCAACAGGAGAGCCTGGTGCAGTGCAATTTGGTACCAAGCACAATCTCAATTTGGGAATTACTGCCAACCAACTTCTCTTTGATGGAACTTACCTCGTGGGCTTGAAGGCCTCTCGCGTCTATGTCGATTTTGCCGAGCACCAAACAGCCAAGACCGAAATGGATGTAAAAGTAAGCGTCGCCGAAGCATACCACACGGTATTGCTGGCCGAAGCCAACCTCGAGATTCTCCAAGAGAATATAGAATCTTTGGAACGAACGCTGAGTGACACCGAAGCACTTTACGGAGCCGGTTTGAGCGAACAGCAAGACGTAGATCAGATTAAGTTGAATCTCAATCGCTTCAAAATCAATGTCGATCAGACGATCCGTTTTAAGGAGATTTCGGAGCAGGTTCTCAACTTTGTGATTGGGATTCCACTGAGTCAGGAAGTTGTGCTTGCCGATAAAATTGAGAATCTCGTTCAGCTTTCTAATAACCAAGCCTACCTGACACGAGAGCCAAATTTGAATTCCCACCCGGATTTCTTGATAGCCCGAACCAATTTGGAGCTTCAAGATCTGAACGTGCGCTCAGAGAAGGCGGCCTACTACCCGAGTCTAAATGCGTTCTACACCTACCAGGACATTGGGCAAGGAAATGAGTTTAACTTCTTTAGCAGTGATGGCAATTGGTTTCCAACTTCCATCTTGGGCGTAACGCTCAACGTACCTATTTGGAGTAGCTTCTCGAGAAAGAACCGCGTGGCACAGGCTGAAATTGGGTATATGCAAGCCGAGTTGGCTTTTACACAGACTCAGCAGAACTTAGAACTCGATGTGCGACGTTCGAGATCCAATTACGACAATGCTTTCAAGGTATGGGAAAACCAGAAGGAAAGTATGGAACTGGCTCGGAGTATTAGCCAAAAGACTCAGATCAAGTATTCCGAAGGGGTGGCTACGAGCTTCGAACTCAACGTAGCCGAACAACAATTGCTAAACGAACAACAAAACTACATATCAGCGGCACTCGACTTGCTCAATGCCAAGCAAGAGCTTGACCGCGCATTGAACGTATACTAACCATGAAAAATAAAATGCAAAACCTGATTAGTGGATTGATGGCTGTCGCAGTTTCAGCGATGGTACTCAGTTCATGCCAACCAAACAATTCGGACCTCGCTAAACTTCAATCAGAGTTGGACTCATTGACGGCAGCGCGTGCAGAAACCGAATCTTTAATAGCCGATGTGGAAGCAAAGATTGCTGAGCTCGACACCACTGAAAGCAGAAAGATGATCACTACTTTCCAAGCCAACGTCGACACATTTAAGCACTTTTTTGAAGTCTATGGAAATGTGGAGTCTGATAAGGCCGCGGTCATCTACGCCGAAGCTGCCGGAGTTGTCCGTAAGATTAGTGCTTACGAAGGCCAAGAAGTGAGCCGCGGACAGACGCTGGTTGTTTTGGATACAGAGATTATAGATAGAAACATCGAAGAGGTGAAGAAATCGCTGGAATTGGCTGAAACGCTTTTCGAAAAGCAGGAGCGCCTTTGGGAGCAGAATGTGGGAAGCGAAGTGCAATACCTCGAAGCCAAGAACAGAAAAGAATCACTTGAGACTTCACTAGCTACCCTCGAAGAGCAGCGACGCAAGAGCACTGTTTTTGCCCCATTCGATGGTGTTGTCGACAAGATTTATCCGAAGATCGGTGAGATGGCCGGTGGGCAGGCGCCTATCGTACGAATCGTAAATACCGATGAAGTATATGTGGTAGCCGATGTTTCGGAACGCTACATTGGGAAAATCAAGAAAGGTGATCACGTAGATATCATCGTTAACCGTCGCGATACGATCACGAGCCAAATCACCAAAATCGGAAACTACATCAAGCCAGCTAACCGCTCATTTGAAGTGCGTGTAGACGTATCGACCGGACTCGATATGGTGAAGCCAAACTCTTTGGTCGTGTTGAAAATAAACGACTACACAGATCCAGAAGCAGTCATTGTTCCATCATCGGTCATCATGCAAGATGGACAGGGTGATAACTATGTCTTTGTGATGGATGTTGAGAATCAGAAAGAAGGCTCAGTGCGCAAGCAGCTCGTTGAAGTTGGACAGTCATACCAAGGGATGAGCATCATCCATAGTGGTGTGAAATCTGGTGAGAAGGTGGTAGCCAAAGGGTCTCGCAGTGTACGCGATGGCGACAAAGTTGAAGAAGTAACGCTCTAAGCAATGACTGAGAAAGAAAGTTCTGAACCAAACAAGAAAGGGACAAAGGAGTTTGGACTCTCATCCCTTTCGATCGATAATAGAACCACCGTTTTTGTAATCGGTGTGATCATACTCTTGGGTGGGATATTCTCATACATGAGCCTTCCCAAGGAGAATTTCCCTGACGTAGTCACGCCCGAGATTTACATCGGGACGGCCTACCCAGGAAACTCACCACTCGACATCGAGAAGCTGATTACGCGACCTTTTGAAAAGGAAATTAACGCCATCACAGGAGTCGATGAGATCACTTCTACCAGTGTGCAAGGATATTCGTCTATTCAAATCAAGTTCGATTTTGATGTGACGCCGTCTGAGGCACTGCGCAAGGTAAAAGACAAGGTAGATATCGCGATGAGTGATCGCGATTTCCCAACCGACTTGCCAGCTGATCCTAACGTGTTCGAGATGAACTTCTCTGAGCTCATCCCGATCATGAATATCAACCTTTCGGGCGATTATTCGATCGATCAGCTCAAGGAATACGCCGAGTACCTCGAAGATGAGATCGAAGACCTTCCAGAGATTACGAAGGTGGAGATCCGTGGGGTGATGGATAAGGAAGTGAAAATAGATGTGGATCTGCTCGCCATGGAAGCCATGGAGATCAGTTTTGACGATATCGCAGCGGCCATTTCCAGAGAAAACACAACCATCTCGGGGGGTGACCTTTTGGTGGATGAGTTCAGGAGAAATGTGCGCGTAATTGGTGAGTTCAAGAACATCGAGGAAATCGAAGACGTGATCGTACGTCGTGAGAACCAGGAAGTGGTTTACTTGAAGAATATCGCCGAGGTTTCTTTTGGAGAGAAAGAGAAGGAAAGCTATGCGCGTGAATTCTTGAACCCCGTGGTCATGGTCGATATCATGAAGCGGGCAGGAGAGAACCTGATCGAAGCTTCCTACAAGATCAATGAGATTGTAGCCGATGCCCAGGAGAATGTCTTTCCAGACGACCTTCAACTTTCCATCACCAACGACCAAAGTGACCAGACCAAGACTCAGGTTGATGAGCTTTTGAACTCGATCATCTTCGGGGTATTGCTCGTAGTTGGGGTCCTACTTTTCTTCCTTGGTCTGAGAAACGCACTTTTCGTTGGTATCGCGATTCCACTTTCCATGCTGATGAGTTTCCTAATTCTAAGCATGCTTGGGGTGAGTTTGAATGTTATCGTTCTTTTTGCCCTTGTACTTGCGCTCGGGATGCTCGTTGACAACGGTATTGTTGTCGTTGAGAACGTCTATCGATTGATGGATGAAGGATATCCACCAATCAAAGCGGCAAAGCTTGGAGTTGGTGAAGTAGCCGTCCCAATTATCGCTTCTACTGCTACGACATTGGCGGCTTTCCTTCCATTGGCTTTCTGGCCGGGAATGATGGGAGAATTTATGTTCTACCTGCCTATTACGCTTATCATCGTCTTGGCGTCGTCGCTATTCGTGGCGCTTGTTATCAACCCCGTGCTTACATCGCTTTATATGAAAGTAGGGGAACCAGATCTCGACAAGAAGAAATCCTTGCGCAATAGCTTAATTATGCTTGCGGTGGGGGTTGCCATTGATGCTGGTGGATTGGCCGCCGACTCTGGAGCCATTCTCACCATCGGAAATCTATTTGTTGTATTTGGTATTCTTGGGATTGTCAATATTTACATCCTAACTCCTGGTACCGTCAAGCTTCAGAATAATATCCTTCCGAGACTTGAGTCATTCTACGAAGGGGTATTGAAGAAAGCACTAAAAAAGCCTGGGCGATACCTTGGTGGAACTGCTGGGCTCTTGGTTTTGTCCTTCATTCTCTTGGGAACTTTCCCACCAAAAGTGGAATTTTTTCCAGTGAATGAGCCGCAGTATCTCAACATCTTTATCGAGAAACCCATCGGTACTGATATCGAAGAGACTAACCGGACTACGGAACAGCTCGAAAAGCGTGTGGTTGAAATTCTCGATAAGTACTACGAAGGAGAAGGCGATGATCGCAGCTCATTTTTGATCGAGTCGGTTATCGGCCAGGTAGGTGAGGGTACGAGCGATCCGGCTCAAGGTCCTTCCTTACAGAATACGCCCCACAAAGCGCGTATCACGGTTCAGTTTAAGAAGTTTCAGGAGAGACGCGGCGTAAGTACGGGTGATGTGCTCGAAGAGATTCGTGCTGATTTGAAAGGCTATCCAGGTACCCAAGTTGTCGTGAGCAAAAACGAAGCTGGTCCACCACAAGATCCACCGATCAACATCGAAGTAAGTGGAGAAGATTACGAAGCGGTAATGAACGATGCTTTGGCTCTGAAAGACTTTTTGAATGAAAAGGGTGTAGCCGGAGTCGAAGAACTCAAACTCGATGTAGAAACGGGTAAACCAGAAATGCCGATCATCATCGACCGAGCTAAGGCGCGTACACTTGATCTATCGACTTACCAAATTGGTGATGCCATGCGTACAGCTTTGTTTGGGAAGGAAGTTTCTACTTACAAGGATGGTGAAGACGATTACCCAATCAATATCCGTTTGATGGAGCATTACCGTGAGAACGAAGATGCCTTGATGAATATGCGGTTGACCTTTAGAAATCAGAACAATGGTCAGATTGTACAGGTGCCGATCTCGGCTGTGGCAGAAGCCAAAAAGTCGAGCACATTTAGTGCGGTGAAGCGAAAGGATCTCGATCGAGTAGTGACCATTACATCCAACGTATTGACGGGTTACAATGCCAATGAGATCGTTGCTGAGATGAAGAAACACGTCGATGAATTTGAACTTGAACGTGGAAACAATGCGCAATTTACCGGGCAGCAAGAAGAGCAAGCCAAAGAAATGGCCTTCTTGAGCACGGCCCTTGCCATGGCCTTGTTCTTGATCATTGTGATTATTACGGCGCAGTTCAACTCCATTTCAACTCCGGTTATTATTGGGGTGGCGGTGTTCTTTAGCTTGATTGGAGTCTTCCTCGGACTGGTAGCGTTCCAAATGGACTTCGTGATCATCATGACCATGATTGGTATCATATCGCTGGCGGGAATTGTAGTAAACAACGCCATTGTACTGATAGATTATACCAACTTGATCCGTGTTAGAAAGAAGGAAGAGTTGGGGATTCCAGTTGGAGAGAAGCTTCCGTTTGATCAGGTAGTTGTTGCGATTATAGAAGGGGGTAAAACTCGTTTGAGACCGGTATTGCTGACGGCCCTGACTACCGTTTTAGGTCTGGTTCCGCTTGCAATTGGTCTGAATATTGACTTCTTTAGATTGCTTAGCGAATTTAACCCGCATATTTATGTCGGTGGAGATAACGTGATGTTTTGGGGACCAATTGCTTGGACTATTATCTTTGGACTCACGTTTGCTACGTTCTTAACATTGGTTATTGTTCCAGTTATGTACTTGCTCTTGGCTCGTTTGAAGTACAAGTGGGTGCATAAAAAGGACGCATCATATTCCATTACTCGTTAATCCGATTTGAGAAATGGAAGAAGCCCCTCGAAGCATTTCGAGGGGCTTTTTTGTGTCCGTTTCTGTACGCGTCTCAAAAAAGGTTAAACATTGGCTCTGAAAGCCTTAACTGGTTTCGCGGACTGTGTTTTCACGCTATATTGCTCCAGTTCAAATGCTCAAACACCAATGTTACGCCACTATCTAAAAATCTGGAGCCGGTCTCTGAAGAAGCAGCCAGTCGTATCCATCATCAATCTCCTCGGGTTGGTTTTATGCCTTTGGGGAATCTTCTTTATCGCATCGTATATCGTTTACGAAACCCGGTACGACACGACTCACCCCAATGCCGAGCGAATCTATCGCGTTATCGAAAATTTGGACAGCGGCGACCACGTTGAGCGATCTTCTAGCGCGCCGATTCCGGTGGGAAGCGTGCTAGCTCAAGAGAATCCAGCTCTGATCGAAGATTGTGTCCGCATTTTCGATTGGCAGCAGGGCAATCAAACGTTCAAAATGCCCAACAACGATCTCTTCGCCGAGCAGGGTATCTACTGGGTTGATTCGACCATATTTCATTTTTGGGATATCGATTTACTTCAAGGTGATCCCGATGTAGTTCTGGCGCGTCCCGGAACGATAGTTCTCTCAGAAGAGCTAGCTACGAAGTGGTTCGGAAATAAATCTCCAATTGGTGAGGTGGTCAAACTTCAAGGCTTTCAAGAAGTGGCTATGGAAGTGACTGGTGTGTTTCGTCAGACCAATCCTTCGCATTTCACTCCCAGCGCCATGGCTTCCTTTTCGAGCGTTGGTCAGCTGGCACCCTGGGCTGAGCAGAACTGGGTTTGGAATCCGGCTTGGACTTACGTAAAACTGGCCCCCAGAGTAAGTCCCGACCAGCTGCGAGCCGTATTCCCCGAGTTTGTTCAAGGACATTTTGTGGAAGCCGTTAAGCATATCGCTGAGCTCGATCTACAGCCCATTACCGACATACATTTGAAGTCAGATCGCGAGTTTGAGATGGGTGAGAACAGCAAGATGATCTACATCTCCGTATTCTTCCTTTGTGCGGTGTTCTTGTTTATTGTTGGATCTGTGAATTTTGTCAATCTGTCATCGGCCATGTTTTTGGTTCGCACCAGAGAAATGGCTGTCCGCAAAGTACTTGGAGCTAATCAAATCATACTGGCACGGCAAATTGGCCTCGAATCGGCCTTATCTGTCGCGCTTGCTATCTTGCTGTCCTTGGTGGTTCTTGGGCTTACCATCGAACCGGCATTGCAGTTTCTCGGTCTTCAGTTTTCGTGGACTTGGTTCGCGAACCCATTTTTCGGGTTCAGTTTTTTGGGTATTGCCGTTCTTATCACCCTGGCCGCAGCTACTTATCCGGCCATCGTTTTTTCCCGAACTAACGTGCAGCAAATCTTCAAGGGTCAATCGGCCAAAGGAAAGAAGGGTGGCTTCTTCCGAAATGGCTTGGTTGTGGTGCAATTTGGCGTTTCCCTGATTCTCATGGTCTTCAGCATAGCATCTTACCAACAGGTAGATTTTATGCACAACATGCCCAAAGGATTTGATGCCGAAAACGTAGTGGTCATGGATGTGAGCTCGACTCAAGTTCTTGCACAACCCAATCAGTTTTGTGAGACGCTCCGAAACCTGGACTATGTGGAAGAAGCCGCAATTATGAACGAGTACATGGGCGTCAACAACAATAATCACGAGTTTCGGTTTGGCGAAATGGCTCAGGGAGAGTGGAAGTATTTGCCTGCCTTGATGGTTAATGAGCCGTTTATCGACTTGTTTCACATCGACTTAATCGCTGGAAGGAATTACGATCCATTGATGCCAAGGGAAGATTCATTGTCCATCATCATCAACCGATCCATGGCGCGTGTGCTGGGGTTTCAAGACCCGCAAGATGCCTTGGGTGCAAAGCTTCAATCGCTCAACGGAATGGAAGAAGTGGTAGGTGTTGTGGAAGATTTCCACTACAAGTCGCTCCACCACTCCATTGGGCCAATGGTGCTCGATATCGCCGATAAGCGCAGCGGCCAATTCAACTATTTTACACGCCACGTCGCCGCACGGTTAAGCGAAATATCACCCGCTGCCCTGGCCCAGCTCGAAACCGTCTGGGGTGATTATGTCTCCAATAAGCCTTTTGACTACCGTGTTCTGTCCGATATCCACAACCAGTCTTATTCCAAAGACGATTTAATCGGGTCAGTACTCCTCATATTCACAATCATCACTTGGCTCGTAGCGCTGTTTGGATTGCTGGCTTTGTCTCTTTTCAATAGCCGTTTGCGAATGAAGGAGATTGCCATACGCCGGATTCTGGGTGCTGAAGTTCTCGATTTGCTGTGGGTGGCCACCAAGACACCTGTACTGCTCATTTTGGTATCTCTATTTTGGGCCGTTCCTGCCAGCTACTGGATCGTTCGGGTTTGGTCATCGGGTTTCGCTTATCACGTTGGTTACCCTACGCTGTGGTTGGTGGTAGTAGCTTTGCTGCTCTTGACTCTCGCTGTTCTGATCAGCGTAGCGGGTGCTGCTAAAGTGCTGCGAATTCCTCCCGCCAAAGTGGTGAAGGAAGAATGATCGGATTTTTTCACCGATGAAGAGCCGGATATTGGCGAATCCAAGTTGCTTCTAGAAAATAGCTCCAGCTTACTTATCTGGCTCTAGCACAAATTGGCTCACAACTTGCAGAATTTTAATCTTCTAAGTGGTAAAGAAGGTCGTGAGCCAACTTTCGGCCTTAATTTTATTCTCTTAGAAACTCTGAAATAAGCGAAAGGCCACCGCACCCATGTCTGAGCTCAGGTATCGGAAGCTCTGCTTCCGCTAATACCGTTTGCGAGTTTGGGTAAGGTGCTGTAGTGTTTTCGCGAGGTTCAAGAAATAAAATTACAGCCCTGATCTTTTGTTCCTTTTGTATCCATCGGCCGCCATAGGCTTGCCGACGGCACGGCAAGACAAAAGGAAGATGAAAAGACATGCTTTTACCGTTAGATTAAATTTCTGCCTTATTCTGGGTCATCACACTTTCTCTTCTGAGTCAAAGAGTAGATATATGCTTTCCAACTTGTTAACCAAGCCTAAAAACATCCAAAGGCGCAACATTTATTTGCTACTTTTGTTTCTTCTATAGAAGACCGTTATATGGACGCCTATAAAGCCGGAAGACTCCTTGACCAAATAGAATTCCCCGAAGACTTAAGAAAGAAGATTGCTGAGGGCGATCTTTCTGAGTTGTGTGATGAACTCAGAGATTTTATCATTGATGTAGTTTCAACCAAGGGAGGTCACTTTGGTGCTAGTTTGGGTGTTGTCGAATTGACGGTTGCCCTTCATTACGTATTCAATACACCCTACGACCAGCTGGTCTGGGATGTTGGACACCAAGCCTATGGGCACAAAATACTGACTGGCCGCCGGAATGTATTCCACACCAATCGTAAGTACGGAGGGATTAGTGGATTTCCGAAGCGTTCGGAATCGGAGTACGATACATTTGGTGTTGGGCACTCATCTACTTCCATTTCTGGAGCGCTAGGAATGGCCGTGGCAAGCAAGCTCAAAGGAGAAATGGATCGTCAGCACATTGCCGTAATTGGTGATGGTGCGATGACCGCAGGTCTGGCTTTTGAAGGCTTGAATCACGCCGGAGTCGAGAATTCGAATATGCTCGTAGTCTTGAATGACAACTGCATGTCGATCGACCCAAATGTTGGGGCACTCAAAGAATACTTGACTGATATCACCACATCGCACACGTACAACAAGGTGAAGGATGAAGTGTGGAACTTACTTGGGAAGATTTCCAAGTTTGGACCAAACGCTCAAGCGATTGCTCAAAAAGTAGAAAACGCGGTGAAGTCATCTTTGCTCAAGCAGAGCAATATGTTTGAATCACTCAATTTTAGATACTTCGGCCCTGTCGATGGCCACGATGTGAATCACTTGGTATCGGTGATGAAGGACTTGAAAGACATTCCCGGCCCGAAGATACTGCACTGTATTACCAAAAAGGGAAAAGGCTACGAACCTGCTGAGTCGGGCTCGGCTACCAAGTGGCATGCGCCCGGGCTCTTCAACAAGGATACAGGCGAGATAATCAAAGTAGTCCCCAAGAACCCACAGCCACCTAAGTATCAAGACGTATTCGGTCATACCATTGTGGAACTGGCTGAGAAGAACGAAAAAATTGTGGGAATTACCCCGGCTATGCCAACGGGATCTTCCTTGAAGATTATGATGGAAGCCATGCCCGACCGCTCATTTGATGTGGGGATTGCGGAGCAGCACGCCGTTACGTTTTCGGCGGGATTGGCCACGCAAGGCTTGGTTCCATTCTGTAATATTTACTCGAGCTTTATGCAGCGGGCCTACGATCAGGTCATTCACGATGTAGCCTTGCAGAATCTCGATGTAGTTTTCTGTTTAGATCGCGGTGGATTTGCTGGAGCCGATGGCCCTACCCACCACGGGATTTATGATCTAGCCTTCTTCCGATGCATTCCAAATATGACGGTGAGTGCGCCTATGAACGAAGAAGAGCTCAGAAACCTGATGTACTCTGCACAGCTCGAAGGGGCAGGTCCATATTCTATTCGCTATCCACGTGGACAAGGTGTGATGACCAAATGGAAAACCCCATTCAAAGAGATCAAAAAGGGAACGGGTCGAAAAGTATTGAACGGTAGCGATGTAGCTATTTTGACTATTGGACACCCGGGTAATTTTGCCGTAGAAGCAAGTGAGATCCTAAAGAAGTCTGGGGTTAGCGCCGCGGTTTACGACATGCGTTTTGTCAAGCCAATCGATGAGCTTCTCCTTCACGAAGTGTTCGGTAAGTTCAAGAAGGTGATTACTGTCGAAGATGGCTGTCTGATGGGTGGAATGGGAAGTGCCGTTCTCGAATTTATGGCTGATCACGGCTATCAGGCTCAAGTGGTACGTCTCGGTGTTGAAGACCGTTACTTCGAGCATGGATCGCAGCAGGAGCTGTACACAGAAGCAGGTTTCAACGTAGCTGACATCGTTAAAACGGCTGAGCGAATCGTTGCAGACAAAAAAAATCCCGCCAGTACAAAGTACATGGCGGGATAATCAATTCTTATTTAGTCCTTTTAGACCGTCTTCAATTCGAAGTCTTCCAAGAACTTGGTCGTGAAATCACCTTTGTTAAACCGCTCGTCGTCGAGTAGTTGAAGGTGAAACGGAATGGTTGTTTTAATTCCATCGATGATGTACTCACTAAGCGCTCTTCTCATTTTCTTGAGCGCTTCTTCTCTCGTTTGAGCTACCACGATAAGCTTAGAGATCATTGAATCGTAGTTTGGTGGAATGGTATAGTCAGCATACACGTGCGTGTCTATTCGCACACCATGTCCACCCGGCGAGTGATAATCTGTGATCTTACCTGGGCTTGGTCTAAAGTCATTAAACGGGTCTTCCGCATTGATACGACACTGGATAGCGTGCATCTGTGGCTCGTAGTTGATACCACTAATCGGCACCCCAGCAGCAATTTTAATCTGTTCTTTGATCAGGTCAAAGTTGATGACTTCTTCCGTAATGGTATGTTCTACCTGAATACGCGTATTCATTTCCATAAAGTAGAAGTTGCGGTGCTTATCCACCAAGAACTCTACCGTACCAACTCCTTCGTAGTTAACTGCCGCTGCAGCTTTGATGGCTGCTGCACCCATTTTCTTTCGAAGGGCTTTGGTCATAAACGGAGAAGGCGTTTCTTCAACCAGTTTTTGGTGTCTTCTCTGGATCGAGCAGTCACGTTCACTCATATGGCAGAAGGTACCAAACTGATCTCCGGCTATTTGGATCTCAATGTGTCTGGGCTCTTCGATGAATTTCTCCATGTACACCCCGTCGTTTCCAAAGGCTGCTTTCGCTTCACGCTGGATAGCTGAAAGAGCGTCTTTTACGTCTTCTTCTTTCCATACCACGCGCATACCTTTACCACCACCACCGGCAGTAGCTTTCATCATCACGGGAAGACCAATCTCTTTGGCAATTTTCACGGCGTGATCACCGTCTTTCAAAAGGCCTTCAGATCCCGGAACGCAAGGTACACCAGCGGCGATCATTGTCGCTTTGGCGGTAGCCTTATCGCCCATTCCTTCTATCTGATCGGGGAGGGCTCCAATAAACTTGATGCCGTTTTCACCACAGATACGAGAGAACTTAGCGTTCTCAGAGAGAAATCCGTATCCTGGGTGGATTGCGTCGGCATTGGTAATCTCTGCTGCTGCAATGATGTTGGGAATCTTGAGGTAAGATTCTGTACTGGGCGGTGGCCCTATACATACAGCTTCATCGGCAAATCGCACGGGTAAGCTATCGGCATCGGCGGTACTGTATACCGCTACCGTTTTGATACCCATCTCTTTGCAGGTTCTGATTACCCGCAAGGCGATTTCACCTCGGTTGGCAACTAATATTTTCTTAAACATAAGTTTCGTATTTGTGCTACGAGTAGCTTATGATGGATCTACGAGGAACAACGGCTGATCGTACTCTACAGGAGATGCGTCGTCCACGAGAACCTTAACTATTTTACCGCTTACTTCCGCTTCTATTTCGTTGAAAAGCTTCATGGCTTCTACGATGCAGATAACCTTTCCTGGTTTTACTTCATCACCTACCGAAACAAATGGGTCTTTCTCTGGACTCGAAGAGCGGTAGAACGTACCGATCATTGGCGATTTAATCGTGATGTAGTTGGCGTTTTTATCAGCTTCGTTGCTCTTTGGAGCTTCAGCAGTTGGCGCTGGGGCAGCTGGTGCTGGCGCAGGTACTGGTGCAGGTTGTGGCATAGCCATTTGCGGCATAGCCATTTGCATTTGTGGTTGGATATAAGCTTCAGGCTGGGCTGCAGCTTTTCCTTTTTTCTTTGTCGGATCGCTCTTGATCGTGATTTTGAAATTTGATTGCTCGATTTCAACTTCAGTCACTCCTGAGCGCGACACGAACTTTATTAAATCCTGAATCTCTGTTAACTTCATAATAAGTGAGTTGGATGATTCTTTTTTTATTAAAGAATTTGATTATTTGCTGTCGTAGGCCCACTTGAGGTAGATAGACCCCCAAGTAAATCCACCTCCGAAGGCAGCGAGTACGATATTATCTCCTTTTTTCAATTTGTTTTCCCATTCCCAAAGGCACAGTGGTATGGTGCCATTGGTTGTGTTTCCGTATTTCTGAATATTGATCATCACTTTTGAAGGATCAAGCCCCATACGGTTTGCGGTTGCATCGATGATTCGCAAGTTGGCTTGGTGTGGTACCAGCCAATCAACATCATCGCCAGTCAGATTGTTTCGCTCAAGGATTTCAGCTGAAACATCGGCCATTTTGCTCACGGCAAATTTAAACACCGTGCGGCCTTCCTGGTATATGTAGTGCATCTTGTTTTGAACCGTTTCTACAGTTGCAGGGTTTAGCGATCCACCAGCTTTTTGGTGAAGAAATTCGCGTCCAGCTCCATCACTTTGCATCACAGAGTCCATGATGCCATAGCCTTCTGTGTTTGGCTCCACGAGCACAGCCCCCGAGCCATCTCCAAAAATGATACAGGTGGCGCGGTCTTCGTAGTCTACGATAGAGCTCATCTTATCTGCGCCTACCACGACAATTTTTTTGTACTTGCCTGTTTCAATGAATTGAGAAGCTGTAGTGAGGGAATAAAGAAACCCGCTACAAGCAGCCATCACATCAAAAGACCAAGCATTTTTAATTCCTACTTTATCAGAAATAATATTGGCCGTAGATGGAAAGAGGTGATCTGGGGTAGCCGTTGCACAAATGACCATGTCAATTTCGTCTGGACTGATACCTCGTTTTTTGAGAAGTCCTTTAACGGCTTCAGCACCCATATCGCTACTGGCCTTTGTCGGGTCTTTCAAAATACGTCTCTCTTCAATTCCCGTCCTGGTTCGAATCCACTCATCATTCGTATCTACGATTTTCTCTAAATCAAAATTGGTGAGCTTATCTTCGGGCACGTAGCCATTTACGGCGGTGATTGCGGCCTTAATTTGCGTCATGAGTCAGATCTTTTTCTGCAGTTGGGTTAAAGATGAAGCAGCTAAGTTAGAAAACTTCTCTTTGGACTAAGGGTTTTGCGGGATTTAGTCCCCAAAAAAAAATCAGCCACGAATGGCTGATTCCAAAATAGCTAATAGCTAAATATTTATTCGGCGTCCTTTTCGGCTACCACTTTTCCTTTGTAGTAAAGCTTCCCTTCAAACCAGTGTGCACGGTGGTAAAGGTGTGCTTCTCCTGTAGTAGGATCGGTAGCAATAGTAGGCCCAGAGATTTTGTAGTGCGTACGACGCTTATCTCTTCTTTGCTTCGATATTTTACGCTTAGGATGTGCCATTTTCGTATTTTTTTACTTCAATTTTTTTAGTGCGTCCCATCTAGGATCTGTTTCTTCTTCGCTTTCGTAATCATCAAGTTCGTCTAAGACATCTTGATTGCAATCTTCCTCTGACTCGTGAACTCGCTTATTTGGAATACTCAATACAATCATTTCGTATATCCGTTGCGACACATCTATCTCGTGAGTCTCATGGCTCAGCATGATGATTTCATCAGTCTGATCATAAGTCTCATCTCCAAACTTCACAATGACACGTTCACTTGCTGCAAGGGGTAGCTCAAAATCATCACCACATCTATCGCAAGGAAAGACCGCTGTGCCTTGAGCTGAGAAGTTCAATACCAACATGCTGGGAGTTACTTCTAATTCCAACATCACATTGATGTTTGGCTTCTCTAATAAATTGCTTTCAAAAGCTTCAAAGAACGCTTGGTCAATTTTGAAGTTGAACTCATGTTTACCCGTTTTCAGTCCGAAAAAGGGAATGATAAATTCTTTCATTTTCAACCTTCCGCTAATGGGACGGCAAATGTAGATAAAAAATCAGAACAGAAAAAGACCTTTTTAATCTTTTTGCTTGACCTGTAAAGCATTTGCTGTCAGAGCTCTGTTTTGCATGCGCTCATTGTAAATGTCCATGGCCATATAGATGGCTTGTCGAAGGCTGTTGGCTGAAGCAAGTCCCTTGCCCGCAATGTCATAAGCCGTACCGTGGGCGGGTGATGTTCTGACTATCGGCAACCCGGCAGTGTAGTTTACTCCCTGATCACCTGCTATAGACTTAAATGGTATCAAACCTTGATCGTGGTACATGGCCAAAACGGCATCAAACTGATACATATTCTTAGAAGCGAAAAATCCATCGGCTGGAAATGGCCCGATGGCAAATATGTTTTGATTTCTGGCTTCTTGAATGGCCGGGACAATTGTTTCTTTTTCTTCATCGCCTAGCAAGCCATCATCGCCCGCGTGTGGATTCAATCCCAATACGGCAATTTTTGGCTTGGCAATGCTGAAGTCCATGCGCAAAGTTTGATCCATCGATTTGAGTTTGGATAAGATCAACTCCTGCGAAATGGCCTTTCCCACTTCTTTGAGCGGGAGGTGTCCGGTTACTACGCCAACTCTCAGCCCTTCTGTGCACATCAGCATAAGGGCTTCAGATACATTGCTATACTTTGCTAGGTATTCTGTGTGGCCAGGGAAGGTAAACTTATCACTTTGGATGTTTTTCTTGTTGATCGGCGATGTGACCAGTACATCAATTTTGTTGCTGGCTAGATCGCTCACGGCCATTTCAAGCGACTTGAACGCGAGTTGGCCGGCAGCATTTGTCACATTTCCCGGCTCCACCTTAATTTCATCCTTCGTGATCGAAATCAAATTGGCTTTTTTGGCCACGGCTTTCTCGGCATCCTGTATACCTTGGAAGGTGATGTCGATACCCAACTCCTTCTTGTAGAAGTTCATGATTCGGTTCGAACCGTAAACCACTGGCGTCATCGATTGAAAAAGTCGATTGTCAGAAAGCGCTTTTAGGATGGTCTCTGGGCCTATTCCATTCATATCGCCCAGGGTGATTCCTACCTTGATTTTATCTCTACGCATTCTTGTATGCCTTTAAGAATTCGAAGAAAAGACCGACGCCAAACCCAGTGCCGCCTTTGGGCAAGTGTCCTTGAACCGAAGGCAAAAATGCCGGACCGGCAATATCGGTGTGTATCCAGGGGTAATCGACGAAGTGCTTTAAAAAGATCCCAGCTACTTGAGCTCCTGCAAATGGCGAAGAACCCAGATTTTTCATGTCGGCGATATCGCTTTTCAAATCTGATGCATAGTCTTCCAGCATAGGGAGCTCTACTACTCGGTCGCCACTTTCTTGACCTGCTGCTTTAAAAGAAGCCATTACATCATCATTGGTAGTACCCATCGTGGCTGCGCTGGCGTACCCGAGTGCGCGCATGGCTGCCCCCGTTAAAGTAGCTGCATCGAGGCCGAGCTCTGGCTCATACTTCTTGGCGTAGGTAAGGGCATCGGCCATGGCTAATCTTCCTTCGGCATCTGTGTTCATCACCTCTACGGTAGTGCCATCGTACATCGTGATCACGTCGCCAGGTTGGTAGGCATTGGGGCCGGGTTGGTTGTCGGTAGCGGGAATTAAACCAACCACGTGTACCGGTAATTCGGCTTTGGCGCAAGCGTAAATAGCGCCTATCACAGCGGCTGCTCCACCCATATCGCACTTCATGACATCCATGGAGTTTGGAGTGGGCTTTAGGCTCAGTCCACCAGTGTCGTACACAATACCTTTGCCGATCATGGCAATCGGTTTCTGATTGCGTGCATTTTTTGGTTTGTACTCCATAATCGTGAATGTGGGATCTTGCACAGATCCTTGATTCACTGCGAGCAATCCACCCATTTTCAGGGCTTCAATTTTTTGTCTTCCTAGGATTTCTACATCAAAGCCCGCTTTCTTTCCAGCTTCGGCAATACGGTTGGCCATTTCAGTAGCCGTAAGAACATTGGCTGGCTCATTCACCAAATCGCGCGCTAGGAAGGTTCCTTCCAATCGTGCGTTTAGATGCGTAACTGACTCTGCGCTAGAATTCGAAACCAAAATGCTCTTGAGACTGTATTGGCTTGGTTCTTTCTTGTAGACTTCAAAGCGGTAATTTCTCGAAGCTAACCCCTCTGCAAGCGCGAGTTCATGCGCTTCGTTTTTAGCCGAAACCACAGCAGTAGTCAAGTTCATCGTGCTGAGCATGGCCCAAATTTCGGCACCAACTTTTCGCAAGCCTGGAGCGGCGGGGCTATCTTTTTTCGGAAGGGGAACGCGAAAATAAAGCGTATCGTTCTCAGTACAGAATTTAAGCGATTGCCATTTCTCCATCTCAGCATTCAACGTAGCTATATGCTCAGATGCGAGAACACCATGAGTAGTTTCATTGTTTACTTCGTCAGAGATAAATATATGTGCAGCCTTTGACTTGGGTAAGTCGTTCTTTAGGTTGGATATGATCATAGGTAATTGTGAATAAGCCACAAAAATAAGTTTTTAAATCTTGCATTCACATGGACATTTAAACAAGTCAGGCAGGCATGAATATTGCAATAATCAAAGAGCTTGGCTCGTTTAAAAGCCTAGAATTCCGTACTTTTATACATTCTAATTCACTCGGGCTTTGAGGAGATATTTTACGTTGTTGATTCTTTTCTCGTTGGTTGCTTCTGCGGCCTTCGCCACGCACAATAGGGCTGGAGAGATTACGTACAAACACGTGTCGGGAAATACGTATCAATTCATAGTATACACCTATACAAAATCAAGTTCTCTTGCCGATCGTCCTTGGTTGCCAGTGGATTGGGGTGATGGAAGTCCGGCCGATAGCCTCGAGCGAGTTGATATCATCAGCCTTGGAAATGACTCCCAAAAGAATGTTTATATCAAGAACCATACTTACCCCGGGTCAGGCGAGTACGAGATATGTATTGTCGACCCCAATCGGGTGGCAGATATCTTAAATATTAATAATGGTGGCTCAGTTGATGTTTTGTTCTCCATTCAGACAGTTTTAAAAATCGGAGCGGCATTTCGCCCAAATAATTCAGTATTCTTTACCAATTCAGACCTCCAGGATGCCTGTATATGGCAGCCATGGGTATTCAATATCGGGGCTGTAGATGAAGATGGTGATAGTTTGGCTTTCAAATTGATCCCAAGTAGTGGGGACAACTGTGTCCAGTTTCCCCTAGGGTTTTATGAATACCCCAATGAAGTAGAGCCCACGGCAACAAATCCACCCAATCCCAATATGAATCTATCCATAGACATTAATAATGGAACGGTAATTTGGGATTCGCCTCAGCGTATTGGGGAGTATAATCTGGCTTTTATTACAGAAGAGTGGAGGGATGGTTTTCTCATTGGTACGGTGATCCGAGATATGCAGATTACAGTGCGCGATTGTGACAATTTGCCACCTGAGCTTGCCGCTATTCCCGATACCTGTGTGGAAGCGGGTCAAACGCTCGTGGTGCCCATTACGGCCGACGATCCAAACGATGATAATATCGAGATTACTGGCTACGGAGCTCCATTTGCGCTGATAGAGCCCTATGCTGAGATTCAGCAATCGGGCCAAAACCCGCCAGTAGAAGCTGAGTTTATCTGGAATACAGAATGTGATCATGTGCGTTTGGATCCGTATCAAGCTGTGATTCAGGCTGAGGATAACGGGAATGGCGTGTCTCTTGTCGACGTTGAAATATTCAATATCACCGTGATTGCACCAGCACCTGAGAACCTAACTGCTGAGCCTAACAATGTGTCCATTGATCTCAATTGGGAACCTTCTATTTGCTCAAATGCCGTGGGCTATAAGGTGTATCGCCGCCTTGATCCCTATGGTTTCTTCCCGAGCTTTTGTGAAACGGGGGTGCCAGAATACACGGGATATGAGTTTATAGCCGATGTGAACGGTGTGAACAATACTTCTTTTACAGACGTCGAAATTTTCTTCGGGAGGGATGTTTGCTATATGGTGATCGCTTATTTTGCCGACGGAGCCGAAAGTTATGCCAGTAATGAAGCCTGTGCTGAAGTGGGCTTTGTAATCCCCATTATGAAGAAAAACAGTGTTGGAGTTACGAGCGAGACTGTTGGGGTAGATACATTGCGATGGAGAAGCCCCGAAGATATTGACTTGGACTTTTTCTCGGGCCCATATCAGTACAAATTGTATCGAGGTGACGGGTTCGGCGTACCAGATGAGCTGATATATGAGACGGCAGTAGTAACCGATTTTGAAGATCTCGAGGCTGATAGAACTGTGACTGGACTCGATACCGAAACCCAATCCAATACTTATGCAGTAGAGCTTTATAGCAATGGGGTTCTGGTGAGCACATCGAATCGAGCTTCTTCGTTGTTCTTAGTCGATACGCCGAATGATAATGAAGTCTTTTTGGAGTGGGAAGAAGAAATTCCATGGGTCAATTTTCGATACGATATCTATCGACGCGCCCCCGGAGAAAGTGATTATTCATTCTATGATTCGTCAGTGGAGCCAAGCTTCTTAGACACTTCGCTTGTCAATGGATTGGACTACTGTTACTACGTGATCAGTTATGGCTCTTATGGCACCGATCTTGAAAATGATACACTGATCAATTTCTCTCAAGAGATTTGTTCTATGCCGTACGACCGCACGCCACCTTGCCCACCTGTACTCGTGGGTGATGGCGATTGCGAATTGTTTACGGTAGATCTGGAATGGACCAACCCGAATCTGACTTGCCCTGAGACGGATGACGTGACGGAATATAATCTCTATTACGCCCCGACAGAAAATGAAGAACTTGAGTTGGTCGAGACCCTGGTTGGTGATCATAGCACCATTATTGATTTCATATTCGAAAACTCGATAGCTGGGTGTTATGCCGTTACAGCGCTCGACTCTCTGAATACATGGCCTGATGGTGAGTTGGTTCAAAACGAAAGTGAACTGAGCAATGTGGTGTGCTTCGACAATTGCCCGCACTACGTCCTTCCCAATGTCATAACACCAAACGGTGATGGGCGCAACGACTTTTTTATCCCCTTCCCTTATAGGTCTGTGGAGTCTATCGATATGACCATAATGAACCGTTGGGGGAGTATCGTTTTTCAGACCACCGACCCCGACATCTTATGGGATGCACGGAATAAGCAAACGGGAGAACTCGTTACCGACGGGGTCTATTTCTATACCTGTACAGTCAATTCAATCCGCCTTTCAGGCATCGAGCCTGTCCAGCTCACAGGCTATGTGACCGTGATAGTAGAAGGGGGTAATCCAACCGATTAATATGTTTACTGGAATCATTGAAAGTCAAGGTGAGATCGTTGCCTTGAGAGAAGAAGGAAGTAATGTTCACTTTGATATTGCCTCGGATATTAGTGACGAGTTGAAAATAGACCAGAGCGTAGCTCACGATGGGGTTTGTCTTACTGTCATTCATTTGGAGCCTGGAGTTCACAGGGTTACCGCCATCAAGGAGTCACTTGATGTTACAAACCTTTCAAGCTGGAAAACAGGGCGTCGGGTAAATCTGGAGCGATGTATGATTGCCAATGGTCGTTACGATGGGCATATTGTTCAAGGGCACGTAGATACGGTAGCGGAGTGCGAAGACGTGAAACAGGAAGACGGTAGCTGGCGATTCTACTTTAAGCATCCCGAATCTGAGTCAAACCTGACAGTCAAGAAAGGATCTGTGACCATCAATGGAATCAGCCTTACCGTAGTCGATAGTTCTCCTTCGGGCTTTTCCGTCGCGATCATTCCATATACCTACGAACATACCAACCTAGGCCAAGTTACCCCCGGTGATCAGGTGAATATCGAATTTGATATTATTGGGAAATACGTGGCTGAGTTGCTAAATCGCCGTTAGGCATTACTTAAAGACATTCGTCGCGATTTCTTTCACCGCTTCCGATTTGCCCATGGTGTAATAGTGAATTCCTGGCACGCCATTTTCGATCAGATCTTGACTCTGCTTGATGGCCCATTCGATCCCCACTTTTTTGACATCATTATTGGTTTTGCAGCTCATCAGCTTGTCGGCTAGTTCATCAGGCAAGTCGATGTAAAATGTTTTGGGTAGAAAGGCAATGTGTCTCAGATTGGTGATTGGCTTAATGCCAGGCAATATGGGAACATGGATATCCATTTTGCGACACTGTTCCACAAAATCGTAGTACTTCTGATTATTAAAAAACATCTGCGTAGTGATGTACTCAGCTCCTGCTTCTACCTTTTTCTTGAGGTAAAAGAGATCTGTTTTCATATTCATCGACTCGTAGTGCTTTTCGGGGTAGCCGGCGGTACCGATGCAGAAATCGGTCTTTTGAGAGTTCTCTACTTCATCGTAGAGGTATTTCCCTTGGTTCATGTTATGGATCTGCCCAATAAGGTCTACCGCATAGCTATGCCCATTGGGTTCAGCTACGAATGTAGACTCCGTTTTGATGGGGTCACCTCTTAGCGCAAGTACATTGTCTATTCCAAGAAACTGAAGGTCAATCAAGGCGTTTTCAGTCTCTTCTACTGAGAATCCACCACAGATCAAATGGGGAATCGCATCAATATTGTACTTGTTGATGATCGCAGCACAGATTCCAACCGTGCCCGGTCTTTTTCGAATGCTCACTTTGCGGAGCAAGTCGTTCGGGAACTTCTTGTAGATATATTCTTCTCGGTGGTAAGTCACATTGATGAAGGGGGGATTGAATTCCATCAATGGATCAATTCCTTCAAAAATAGCTTCGATTCCCTTTCCCTTAAGTGGGGGAAGGATTTCAAATGAGAAGAGTGTTTTCTCACTTTGTTTTAGATGCTCTGTAACTTTCACAAAAAAGAAATTAAGGGGCTAATATAAATGACAAGCCCGAGAATCCTATTCTCGGGCTTGAACTTAATTTATTATTCTATCAGAACTAGTCTGCGCTTCCATCCAGAACCTGAACGTATCCAGATTCTTGCTCAGAGATCGTTGGCAGGGTTAGCTCGTAAAAGTAAGTTCCGGTTCCATGGTCTTTTGGATCCCAACCACCTCCGGCACCACGCTCTGCTTGATAAAAACCGTAGTCGTCATTTTCGAACACAAGCTTACCCCAACGGTCGTATATTCTGATACGCGCATCGCGAATAAACTCAAGTCCGTAGATGTTAAAGAAGTCATTCCTTCCATCCCCGTTTATAGTTACAACATTCGGGATAGTATAATTACACCAGTCACCTTCAAAAGAAAGACTTCCCGTACCTGGAGGGCATACGCCAAACGGATCATCGGCTGTAGCTGTTACCACGTTCATTTCAAGGGGTGGGAACGTGTTTGGTGGATATACGATGGTATCACTTGAGTGATCGAACTCTAGCACACCATTAGTCGTCCAAGTCACTGCCGTGCCTACTGCACTTCCAGTTATCGTTGCTGTCAACTCTAGACTATCTGCATCTACACAGAAATCGGGCATTTCTGGAAGAATGACGATTGTGGGTTGATCTACAAACCTAAACTCGCGAGTCTCACCATCGTTCACACAACGGTTATCAGTATAAGTGATGTTATACAAGCCATAGTTCAGTGAAGATATTTGCGTGCTCTGCAGGTTTGCATTCGAAAAGGAAATATCTGCAGATTCAGCAGACCAAACACCGTTTCCATCAGGTGTTACATTTACTGATCCGAAAGTTTGTTGACCACATATAGTGTTCCCTTCCATTACAATCGAAATAGATGTAACATCGGTTGTATCGCTTGCAGTACCACATACACCTGCAATTTGAACTACATAGAGCCCAGTTTCATCAGCCGTGTAGGTATACGTTCCTGTAGCCACCTGGCCCCCATCTCTTGTCCAGATTACACTAAAGTTGTCGGAGTTTGGCAACTGCGGCCCTGCATCGAGTACAATTTCTGCACCGCTACATAGAGTGGTGTCCGAAACCAAAGGTGCCACTTGTGGGTTCGGCCTAAAGTCAATCACTGCTTGATCAGAGTAACCACATTCTGAGTTTTCAGTGATCTCAAATGTATACAGACCGTATTCATTCACAACAATCTCAGTGTCCGCCCCATTTCCAGTTGGGTTAAAGGAAACTGTTGAATTTTCACTTGGAGTACTTAGCACTTCCCATACACCACCTTCACCGTCGTTAATTGGGGCTAAAAGGTGTGTCAGGTCACAGGCTATAGCGTCGTTGATTTGGACTTCTGGACGGACGAAAACCACGAAAGTTGTGTCGTGCAAACACCCGAAGCTATCTTCGGCAACGAAGGTAAAGGAGTTGTTTCCGGCCGTACTTGGTAGAACGGTAATAATCGTGTCATTATTTGAAACGATATCGGGATTGTCAAGCCAGTAAGCGTCTACTATGTCGGGAGAATATCTGATTGTGTCTCGCGCAAACTCATCTGCGAATGAAATGTTCCAGCCAAAAATAAACCCATTGTCTGATCCAATGTTATCAGCAATTGAGAGAGTCCAAGGCCCGTTTAGCGGGCAGCCAATTAAGTTTTCGAAACCTTCTCCTTCCGATGGAAGATATGTGCCTTCTACCATGGCGTTTCCTGTAGTTACTGGAGTTGTATTTCCAGAAGCATGCTCATCAGCCATGGTCCCCAAGTCAGCGAATGAAGATGAGAAGCAATAGTCAAAACCTACTCCTTGAACATCCGGGGTGCCGTCATTGTCAACTGGATCCCCTAGAAAAGTTCCATTCCCCCCAAACCCAGTTTCACCATTTGGGTATTGGCCAGTAGCGCCATACCCGTCAAATAAAAGGCTTGTGCTTCCATCTGGACAAGTAATCCAAGCTTCGAGATCACCCAAATACGAGTGCTCCATGTTCAGACATATAGATTCAAGATCATCTAAACCTTGGAGGGTTGGCGAACCTGAATACCCAAAAACATCAACTGTTGTGCTATAAAGTACTCCACTTCCATCAGGAAGAGCGAGTGAATCATTGAATTCAAAGAATAGGTTTACAAGACCAGATGAAGGTCCAACACCTACCGTATCTTGATCTAAAATACCACCAGTAATCCGTGTCGTATCACCTAAACACAAAATATCATCAAATAGGAATCCAGAGAAGTCTGGTCTAGGTGAAACTAAAACGTAAATCTCAACTGTTTCGATTTGACCCATTTCGTCTTCAGCAGAAACGATCACGTAAAAGCCACCTTCGGGCTCGTAAGCATGTATTCCTTGATCGAGACCGAGATCTGTATCACTTGAATTATCTCCCCACGAATATGTTATTGTCGTTGTTTCTAAGGATTGCTCGTATCCGTTTCCAGTTGCGTCTGACAGTGGAAAATCAAGAATTGAGTTTAGACGAATGGTATCACCATAACAAATTGTCAAAACAAAGGCATCTTCTGGAATTCCTTCAAAATCAACATCTGACCATTCTAAAGGTGCTTCAGGCACAACGGTAAGATCGAAAGGTTGGCGTGGTTCAACACATTTTACTTCGGCAACAAATCCAGCACCAGAACTACCTTCACCCGAAACAAAAACAAAGGTTAAGCAACTTGCATTGGTGGTAAAGAACACACCTTCCGGATCAGAAATTGAGTTGAATTCTCCGAGTAACGTTCCTCCCGTTCCTGTCCCTTCATAAATAAAAAGTGAGCTGTTTTCATCTACGTCCCAAACTGAACCTGTTTCAGGGTTTGTTGGCATAATCGCAACTTGAGCGGAGCTCATTTCAATGTCAGTTAGACAAAGTGTTATTTCGTAGTTCTCATTTTCTTCGTAATCACCGTCATCGGCATTACTGTCAGTTAGAACAAAATACTCTTGACAGTTGTCGGAGTCTTGAACTCCCCCGTCCGAAATAGCATACTCCTGAATAGTCTGCCCAAAAGCAATACTTGTTGAAAGTCCAAATAGGATGGCAAGTGATAATTGTAGCTTCTTCATCTTATTGCTTTCTTGAATTATTAAATCCATTGACAAATTCGCTGTTAGAAAGCAGCATGAGATATTTTTCTGACCCGGCTATGGCAAATACTTGAGATTTATTTCTGTCCATTGTCAGACCCAAATCTAGAATGTTAAAATCATTCATGTTCTTGATTTTGAGTTTTTTGTCGGCATTAAACTCTTTTCCTGATTCCTTTGAGTCGATTATCAGGTAACTATTATCCAAATAGTAAGTCCAGTATTCGATTACAGCTGGTTGCTCTTTTTGAAGCTGGTTGATTCGCTCTTCGCTAAATTTGGCGAGTAACCTCTCATCGAAATCGGTTTGACCAAAAGCCAATCCGCCGACAAGTAGGCAGAATGTAAGGAGGATGGATCTCATGTGTTTAATTTTTTCTGTGACGTTTGTCTTCGGAATTAGTTGCCGAGGATGGCAAAGATAAAAGAATGCTTATATCAGAAAGTCTCAAAAATGGAATAGATAGGATTTTTATGACTTCACTTTGAACCATCTTCAGTATGGTATAATCTGATCGAATTTTTAAGAATACCATATGTTGCATTTCACTACTTTTGCACCCAAGTTTTCATCGAATGAAGCACATCCGCAATTTCTGCATTATCGCGCACATCGACCACGGTAAGAGTACCCTGGCCGATAGACTTCTCCAGCACACTGGAACCATCTCTGAACGTCAGCTCCAGGAGCAGACTCTCGACGATATGGATCTGGAGCGAGAACGCGGGATTACAATCAAGAGCCACGCCATCCAAATGGAATATGCCATCGATGGTGAGAAGTACGTCTTCAACTTGATTGATACGCCGGGTCATGTCGATTTCTCGTACGAGGTATCGAGATCGATTGCGGCATGCGAAGGAGCGCTTCTAATCGTAGATGCTACTCAAGGAATCCAGGCACAGACTATTTCCAATCTCTATCTTGCCCTTGAGCACGATCTAGAGATCATACCAGTCCTCAATAAAATGGACCTGGATAGCGCTATGCCTGAGGAAGTGACCGAGCAAATCGTTGACTTGATCGGCTGCGATCCTGACGACGTTATCCCTGCGAGTGGAAAAACGGGAAAAGGGGTTGATGAAATCTTAAAGGCCGTAGTAGAAAGAGTGCCGGCACCAAAAGGTGATCCCGAAGCACCACTTCAGGCCATGATCTTCGACTCTGTCTTCAACTCGTTTAGAGGAATCATTGCCTATTTCAGAATTCTGAACGGTACCATCCGAAAGAATGACTTAGTGAAATTTGTGAACACAGGTCGGAAGTACGGTGCCGATGAAATAGGCGTGCTCAAATTGGATATGGAGCCCCGCAAAGAGCTTTCTGCCGGAGATGTTGGGTACATTATTTCAGGAATTAAACAGGCCAAAGAAGTTAAAGTTGGTGACACTATCACCTTGGTCGATCGACCATGTGGCCAGGCCATTAAAGGTTTTGAAGATGTGAAACCGATGGTCTTTGCTGGAATCTACCCAGTGGATACCGAAGATTACGAAGAATTGAGAGCGTCGCTTGAAAAGCTACAGCTCAACGATGCTTCACTAGTCTATGAGCCGGAATCATCTGCTGCGCTCGGTTTCGGATTCCGTTGTGGGTTCTTGGGGATGCTTCACATGGAGATTATCCAAGAGCGACTCGAACGTGAGTTCAATATGACGGTTATCACCACGGTTCCTAACGTTGGGTACCGTGCTACAACTACAAATGACGAGACTTTTGAAGTAAACAATCCATCAGAACTTCCCGACCCAAACCACCTGGCTATGGTTGAAGAGCCATACATTAAGGCTCAAATCATCACCAAGTCGAGTTTTGTGGGACAGGTCATGAGCCTGTGTATTGACAAGCGAGGAAATTTGACTAATCAGGTTTATTTGACATCCGATCGAGTGGAACTTTCGTTTGACATGCCGCTCGGTGAGATTGTTTTCGACTTTTACGACAAGCTCAAAACGATTTCAAAAGGATATGCGTCCTTCGACTATCACCCAATAGGATACAAGGAAAGCAAATTGGTGAAGCTAGATATTCTCTTGAATGGAGATCAAGTTGATGCTCTATCTGCTCTGATTCACCGCGATAATGCCTACGACCTTGGTAAGCGAATTTGCGCCAAGTTGAGAGAACTCATCCCACGCCAACAGTTCGAAATAGCTATTCAGGCGGCTATCGGAACAAAGGTTATTGCCCGAGAAACCGTGCGCGCTGTGCGTAAGGATGTTACGGCCAAGTGTTATGGTGGTGATATCACGCGTAAGCGAAAACTTCTAGAAAAGCAGAAGAAAGGGAAAAAGCGTATGCGCCAAGTCGGAAACGTAGAGATACCCCAGAAAGCCTTTATGGCCGTGCTCCAGTTGGATTAATGGGGTGGTGAGTACTGAGTATTGAGTAGTGGGTATTTTGTAGTGGGTATTGAGTATTGAGTACTGAGTATTGAGTACTGAGTATTGAGTATGGGTATTGAGTGTTGAGCATTCAGTACTGAGAATTGAGTAGGGAGTTGCCCGAAATGACTTCGGGGTACCCGCTACCTTATGAGAATTAATGGGTCATGTGTTCACCCTGTACCTTCGACCAACTACCCACTACCCACTACCCTATAGTCACGACCATTTAGAGCCATTCCATACTTTTTTCACATCTTGCTGTAACTAATCCATTTTCTCGTCCGTCACACACGTGACCACATCAGAAGCCTATGACCGTAGATGAGTATAATAAGTGTGTAGACCATCATGCCGATGGACTCTATCGGTTTATGCTCAAGCACGTGCGCGATACCGAAAAGGCTCGCGATCTCGTGCAAGAGTCGTTTGCGAAGATGTGGTTGAAAGTGAATGAAGTAGATGGTTCTAAAGCGAAGAGCTATTTGTTTTCGACAGGATATCACACCATGATTGATATGATCAGGAGGGAGAAAAAGCAAGGCAATTTTGATGAAGTGAACGAAATGAATCTTTCGCACTCCAATCAATATTCAGACTTAAACGAAGTGCTACACACAGCTCTCGATAAGCTACCGGAAGTACAGAAGTCTGTTGTTCTCTTACGCGATTACGAAGGCTATGCCTACAAGGAGATTGGTGAAATATGTGGATTGTCAGAAGCTCAAGTCAAAGTATACATCTTCCGAGCTAGAAAGGCCCTGAAAGATTTCATCGTAAGAATGGATTTAGTGGTATGATGGAGATCAATTTAGACAATTATGAAGCTTACTTTCTCGATTTTGTCGAGGGAAATCTCAGCGATGCGGAGAGCGCTGCTTTGGAAGCTTTTCTATCAAAACATCCAGAGCTGCGAAGTGAATTAGAAGAGTTTGTTTCTTATTCTGATACGGCTACCTTATCGCCCGATGAGAAAACTTCTAGTGATTGGTCAGAACTAAAGAAGCCTAATTCAGATGACTTAGACCATATCATGTTTAAGTCGGTGGAAGGGACTGCATCTGAAACTGAAAAAGAAAAGCTGAACGAAGCACTTCAATCAAAAGAGCACCAAGAGCAGTATGAAGCTTGGGAGAAAGCGAAGCTCGATGCCGATACGTCTGTGGTCATGGACGGGGCCGACAATCTCTATATTACCACACCGCAACTCCCTGTTACTCCAGCTAATTATGACTTGTTTTTATGGGCATATGGAGAAGGAGATTTGAACGCTGAAGAAACAGCTGCCCTGGAAGCGTATGCCAATGCTCAAGACTTGAACTTGTCCAAGAATGTGAAACTTGCAGCGCCTAAAGGGGTTTTCTATCCAGACAAGAATAAGCTATACAAGAAGGAAAAGAAAGTCGTGGTTTGGTGGCGCATAGCTGCTGTTTTACTTATTGGCCTTGTGGCTACTACGATCTTTCTGAACAGAACCACAGATCCAGAAGCGCAGTATGCTTTGCGTGGTGAGCGGGTAGATTCTACCAGAAAGGTGGTAAGCGAAGACACGATAGCTCCTCGTCGCATAATCGAAGAGGAAATCGTAGATACAATTGCCCCAATAAAGAAACTCAGCCCACCGATAGAGGAGTGGGAAGTGAGAGAACCTGATCCTGCTTTTATCGCAGAGGAGATAGGTGAAGCGCCATCTCGTGAGGAAGAATCGACTCCAGAGCCGATTGAAGTGATTGATAGCACAGATACTCCACAACCAATATTAGAAGACTTACCTATTCTCACGGCTGAAGTTCCTATGGAGACCCCCGCCGAAAGTCCTGCCAAAGTAGAAGAAAACGATAAGTACAGAAC
The DNA here is from genome assembly GCA_030427905.1 of Bacteroidia bacterium. Classification (GTDB taxonomy): domain Bacteria; phylum Bacteroidota; class Bacteroidia; order Flavobacteriales_D; family Cryomorphaceae; genus CBDDKU01. The sequence goes on along the minus strand of JAUICL010000001.1, from coordinate 239,718 downwards.
CGTACCCGAGATTACGCAAGACATTCTTGCTGAGCAGCTGAATATTTCAGATGAAGAAAGAGACCAAATGGCTCTTGCCGTAGCAAAGCGAGTTACAGATCGCGCTGCGGCAATGCTCGATTCTGAAGTAAAACGAGAAGAATCAGAGAGTGGAGAAGAAATGACTTACACGCTCAGAATCCGAAATTTTAAAATTCAACATAAAACCAGAAAGTGATTGTAACTTCTGAAGAGGAGTGACCGTCACATACCAAACATTAAACGATACCATTATGAAAAACGTACTTACCACACTCGCACTGATCATTTCGATCTCGGTATTTGGGCAAGTACCAGCTGGCCAAGACTCGACTCAAAAACCCGCTCCCAAAGATACTACAATGACCATCCAGAAAGGTGAGCTGAAAATTGAGAACGGTAAAATAAAAGGGGATGTTTACACCCAGACTGTAGACTCCAACTACGTGGATACGACGAGAATTGAGCTGAAAAACGCCTATATCACAATTGTGAGCAAAGAGAGCAGCGATGACGATGATTGGGAAGATGATAAGAAAGAGTCAAAGTACGCCCTTACTTGGTGGAATGGAATAGACCTTGGTGTGAATGGAATTCTCAGTGAAAATCACGATTTCAACCTTCAGGAAGATGCTGAATTCTTAGAGCCGAAATACGGTAAATCACGATACATCTCGTTCAACTTTGCTCAGGCTAAGGTGAATATCGCCAACAATTATTTTGGAATTACCACGGGCCTTTCCTTTCAGATTTATAACTGGAAGTACAGTGGAGCTAATGACTTCGTCTTTAGTGGAGACAGCCTGTTTTCAGTGCCATCTGGTGAAAAGAACGTAACGAAGAACAAACTGAGAGCCTCGTACCTGGCTGTGCCGTTGATGTTGGAGTTTAATACTTCGCTCGATCAAGACAGAGCTTTCCACATCTCAGCTGGGGTTATTGGAAAGGTATTGATTGGCAATATGTACAAGCAGAAGTACGAGCTAGACGGCAATGACCGAAAGGCAACCTTGAAAGGCGACATGGGCTTTACGCGATGGTCGGCTGATGCCTTGGTGAGAGTGGGTTACAGAAGATTGACCTTATTTGCCCAAGTAGGTCTGGTACCACTCTTTGACAATGCCAACACATCTGATGTGTACACGTTCTCAAGCGGGTTTTTCATCAAAGTATGATAGGAAGTTTTGATTGAAAAAAGGCGCCCCGAATAATCTCTGGGCGCCTTTTTAATTTCAATGTATCTGTTATCTATTCTCCTCCGCTTACCACTTTGGGCACTTTGAAGTAGAATGAATCGTGGTCTGGAGCATTTTTTAGCGCTTCTTTTTGATCGAGTGATTCAGTTACCTCATCGGCGCGGTATACATTTACTTCAGGATTCACGTATATCAATGGTTCGACTCCATCCGTATCTACTTCTTGAAGTGCCGCAACAAAATCGAGCATTTTAACTAAGTCAGATTTAATCCGTTCTTTCTCCTCTGTACCAAACTCGAGTTTGGAGAGATTAGAAAGGCGATCGATCAATTTGTCATCAACGTTCATGGGCACAAATTTACCACTTGAAATTCGTTTTTCATCCTTTTCACATTCTTTATCTCGAATGGCTACCTTTGGCGCCAATTACAATTAGACCATGGCAAGAATTCTCACCGGAATACAAAGTACTGGAATACCCCATTTGGGGAATATCTTGGGTGCGGTCAGACCGGCAATTCGGATGGCCGATGAAGGAAGTAACGAGGCTTTTATCTTTATCGCCGACCTGCACTCGCTTACTACAATCAAGAACGCTGAAGAGCGCATTCATAATGTACATGCTGTAGCTGCTACATGGCTTGCCTTTGGTCTCGATACAGAACGACACACTTTTTACCGTCAAAGCGATATACGCGAAATTGGTGAGTTCACTTGGTACATGTCGTGTTTCACGCCATACCCTATGCTGGCCAACGCACACAGTTTCAAGGATAAGAGCGATCGCCTCTCTGATGTGAATGCTGGCTTGTTTAATTATCCAGTACTAATGGCTTCGGACATTATGATGTACGATGCCGATTATGTACCTGTAGGTAAAGACCAGCTTCAACATTTGGAAATAACGCGAGATATCGGGCAGGCATTTAATCGCCAAGTAGGCGAAACGCTTGTTATTCCCGAAGCTAAGGTGCAGGAAAACACAAAACTTGTTCCGGGTATTGATGGCCAAAAGATGAGCAAGAGCTACGGAAATGCCATCAATATTTTCGAATCGGATAAGGCGCTGCGCAAGCGAGTGATGAAGATTGTGACAGATAGCAAAGATGTGGATGAACCTAAAGACCCAGATACTTGCAATGTTTTCGCCATCTACAAATTGCTCGCTTCACCCGAACAAGAGAGTGCTTTGCGCGATCGATACATCAAAGGTGGTATGGGCTATGGCCATGCCAAGCAGGAGTTGTACGAGTTGATTTGTTCAAGCTTTGAGAAGGAGCGTGCGCGGTACGCTGAGTTGATGGCCAATCCTGAACAAATCGAACAAGAGCTAAAGAAAGGTGCCGATAAGGCCAGAATTGTAGGTCGCGAAGTGATCGGCCGTGTGCGATCAAAACTTGGATATGTTGGGGCTGGAGCCTAGGGAATTAGCCCGAGGTGTTGAGACAAGCGCTTTCTGAATTGATCCCTTGAGCGAGCCACATTTTCGTTGGTAATTCCACCGCTCTCTTGCAGTCGCTTGCGCTTTTTACTCGATGAGCCAGGTAGTCTTCCAGCTTTAGCCGAACGGTGTTTGTACAGCACTTCTTTTGTGACCCACTCCAGATTGTCATACCGATTGTTTTTCCGGTTGTAGTCTTTGTGAATGACGAAGACTTCTTGATCGCCATTTTGCTTCACGAAAAACTCGGCCACCAATCTATGAAGGTAGATGGTCTCTCTAGATCCATTCCTGGTGGTGAAAGAAATGTATTTATATCCTCCAATTTCTTTGGGTAGAAAAGCTTCTTCTTCCCCAATGCCTTTTTTGATGCGCACGACGCGACCGTGGTTTGAAAGTTTGAAGTGATGGAGTAGGGGCTCGCCATTTAATTCTGTCATGAGAACCCACTTTTCGGAGGACGATTTAGCCATGATCTGCGCTTTTGAATAGCCTTAATTTACGGAAAAAATTCTGGCTTCGATCATAATTCAAAGACAGTGGAAGGGTTAGATTAAAGATTGACAGGGCTGTAACGCCTTCAAATAGCACGATTTTGACGGGGCGGAAACTTCACTGCTGAAGCATTGACTTATAGTCCATACTTGTTTTTGTACTTCTGGTAAAGTTCTTCTTGACGGGTTGTGATGTCGCAGAGTTTTCCATCTAACCAGACACCTTGTATCAGGCTTGTTCTCATATCGAATAGATCGCCTGACGACCAGATGACGTTGGCATCCTTCCCAACTTGCAGGCTTCCTGTACGATCACTCACACCGAGTATCTCTGCCGCAGTAAGGGTGGCTGCCTTCACGGCTTTTTCATAATCCAGACCATAGGCTATGGCTGTTCCGATGTTAAACGGAAGATTTCGGTTTTGGATAGGTTCCATATCCCCGTTCAATTCAAATGAGAACTTAACTCCGGCCTTCGAAAGTTTGGCTGGCAAAGAGAAAGGAGCGTCTACGGGGTCTTCGGCATATTTCGGCAAACGGTGAACGCGTCCCACGAGAACACTGATATCATTTTCGCGAAGAAGATCTGATGCCATCCACGCGTCATTACCACCTACAATGGTCACTTTATCGATGTCCATATCGCGCTTGAAACCAATCACTCCCCTAATTTCCTTGATGTTGTTGGCTGAAATATAGAGCCGCTTTTCTCCCGAAAACAGGCCACGCATGGCTTCAAATCGCACATCACGGTCTATTGTCGTACTTCGATTTGAGTACGAACGGGCATTCTCAAAAAAGGTGCGAATCTCTTCGATTTTAGCATCAAATTCTTCATCTGGAATCCAGACATTGGCCGTGTTGGGCTCCTTGCTGCGCTTTACCATTCGCGGCCAATCCATGTGGATGCCTTCATCCATACGTACCGCTGCGTCTTCCCAATTCCAGGCATCGAGCTTTACGAGAGAAGAACTTCCTTTGATTACTCCACCACGAGGACATACCTGTGCCATCACCACTCCATTGGCCAGTGAAGTCTCTACGATTTGGCTTTCGGCATTGTAGGCAATGATCGATCTTACATTGGGTTTGTACGACCCCGTCTCGCGGTAGTCATTGGTGGCTCTTACGGCGAAAATCTCATTCAAGCCAAGTGATGTGTTCATGGCGATCAATCCCGGATAGACATCTCCGCCTTTCCCATCGATCACTTCGGTGTAGTTGGCTTGTACGGCACCCGCCACTTTGCCCACGTAGTCTATTTTACCGTTGCGCATTCCGATCGCTCCGTATTCTATGGCAGTGCCCGTGCCTGTGTGTAAGGTCACGTTGGTGATAAGAACACCTGAGTCTTGCGCTGAATTCAAGAGCGGGCTGAGAAGAAGAAGGAGGAATAAAAATCTTTTCATGGCTTATTGGTGTAGCGTATCACAGTGATAGTGTGGTTCTTCTTTTTGCTGTGGCTTGCGGGCAGGAGCCCCATTTTTAATTTGCTCCAACATCTCATTGGCGATTGCCGCTCGTTCTGTTTCATCGCGCTGGTGAAGTTTTGCGGATCTAGCCCGATCGAAGTAGGGAATTCCGTCGATGTAGGTGGTTTCTACTTTGCTGTACACTGAGAGTGGATGATCTGACCAGATGACAATATCAGCGTGTTTTCCCACATGGATGCTTCCTACGTACTCATCGATGTGGAGCATTTTGGCGGGATTGATGGTCACCATTTTTAGGGCATCTTCTTCCGACATCCCGCCATACTTTATTGCTTTGGCGGCTTCTTGGTTTAGTCGGCGTCCCATTTCAGCATCATCTGAATTAATGCTCGTCAAAACGCCCATTTCGGTGAGGAGACTAGCGTTGAAAGGGATGGCGTCGTTCACTTCGTACTTATACGCCCACCAATCGCTAAAGGTAGATGCGGCAGCTCCATGAGTTTTCATCTTGTCGGCTACTTTATACCCTTCTAAAATGTGGGTGAAAGTGTTCAGTGTGAACCCCATACTGTCGGCTACGTGCATCAGCATATTGATCTCACTTTGAACGTAGGAGTGACAAGTTATAAAGCGTTCTTCATTCAAAATTTCGCTAAGCGCTTCTAGCTCTAAATCTACTTCGAAGGCTCGTTCTTTGTCCGAGCTTTTTCTTCGCTTTTTCTTTTGATTCGCCTGCCCTGCTTCATAGATTGCCTTGTTTTCAGCATAGGCCTTAGCTCTGTAGAACATGTCGTAAAACACCTGTTCTACCCCCATTCGCGTTTGTGGAAATCGACTTCGATAGGCATCGCCCCAATTAGATTGTTTCACGTTTTCTCCAAGCGCAAATTTGATGAATGGAGCGGCTTCTTCCATCAGCATCATCTCGTAAGGCTGGCCCCAGCGCAGCTTGATAATGGCCGACTGTCCACCAATCGGATTGGCAGAGCCGTGCAAAAGCTGCGATGTGGTGACACCACCCGAAAGCTGGCGGTAGAGATTGATGTCACTCGGGTTGAGCGCATCGCTGATTCGCACTTCTGCTGAACTCGTCTGTCCGCTTTCATTTACGCCGCGGTGAAGCCCGATATGGCTGTGCTCATCGATGATTCCTGGAGTTATATGAGCGCCTTTCACATCGCGCGTCACGCAACTTCCTTTTTCTTTTTTCCCTAAATGTTCGTCCGGATTGATGGATCTGCCGATTGCTGCGATTTTTCCATCCAGAATCAAAAGCTGACCATTCTCTATTTTTCCAAGCGAATCGGATGTCCAAATCGTCGCATTTTTGAACAGCGTACATACAGCTTTTGGTATGCTGTCGAACCCATAAGCTGACAACGGAAATTTCATGCGTGGCGGCTTCGGTATACTGTCCCGCTCTACCACTGCGCTATCTACGTTAGCCTTCGCTTTTTCTTTTCTGCGAATGGCGCTCCAGACTAGATCCTTTCCTTCCACATCCTTCCCTATTCCGTCCCATATTCGGTTGTTGCTGATCACAGTCCCACTCAAGCGAAATCTGCCCAGTTCTGGATCAACAAACTGTAAACTGACGTCGCTACCAATCTGAGCGAGCGTTGCCGATACCCGCGTAGTGTCGGTAGCTCCTTCCAAGACCACTTGAGCTTTGTAGGTCTTACCCTTCTTAACTTCAAGAATTCGGTAGTTGTCGTTAATGTTGAGCGTGTAAGTACCCGAAAGGTCCGTTTTATAAGGATCGTCATACATGTAAGCTTTCCCACCTATTTGATGGCTCAATATTTCGGCATTAGGATCGGAGAACACATCGCCACTTGCAATGAAGAAATTGGCTTGATAGCCTTCTTTGAGTTTCCCAATATTTTGGACCCCGGTTATTCGTGCTGGGGTGGTGGTGAGAGCTGCAAGTGCCGTATCTGGGTCAAGACCGTGGGCAACGGCCATCCTCAAGTTTTCCCAAAAGTCATTTTCCTTTTGATCATCACCCGATGAAAGCATGAGATCGATCTCTTTTTCCTGAATGTAAAACGGGTTATAAGGGGCGCGTTTCCAGTGAAGGAGATCGGATTGGTTGACAAGCCGAGCCAAGTCGGGGTCTGACATGTCAATGGGATGCGGGAAGCTCAGTGGAGCAACAATGGCCTCTACGTGCTCAGGATAGTTCATGCCTTGCTGATAAGCTTTGCCATCCCCTACGATGATAAAGGATTCATCAAACTCACTACCCAATCGTTCAATTCGGTTTACGTCGTAGGCATTGTCAACCGCAAAAAACTTGGGTAAGGCCGCCTTTTGGTTGTATGCTTCAAGGCTGTAATTAACCGATTCGGGAGAATTGGTTTCATACCACTTCGCATCGTAAAAGCTCTGTCGGAGTAGAGCTATGCACCCCATCATACTACTCGGGTAGTCTTGGTGACTCGATCCTTTTCGCAAGGAGTAGTGCATTCCCACTTCGCTTTTCACCACCGCTTTGTTGGCTTTTTCATCACCGGTGTGAACCAGTACCGAACTTCCACGAGCTACCCCATCTTGAAGGTGCGATAAGGTGTAGCCAAAGCCTTTTTTGCGATACTTGGCGGCCAGTTCTGAATTAGGTGAAAATCGATTGAGCGCCACCATTTCTGGGTGAATGGCGTCGTTCCAGTAGGTTGCCAGGTTTTCTCGTGGCTCTGTTTGGGGTCCTTTCTTTGGCTTTTTCGCAGGCAAAGGATCAATGCCATAAGCACTATTCATCTCGATAAATGATGGGTAGAGATGCTTGTTTTTCAAGTCGAACCGCCGGGTGTTTTCCGGAATGGAGATTTCTTCAGATTTCGCACAGGATATCACCTTACCCTGATAGGTGAGCAGAGACAATGTGTCTGCTACACCAGGTTCCTGATGCACCACTGCATTTTCGAATAGGGTGTACACCGCGTCATTTTGAAGCGGATCATTGTATGGGAATTCTTCCTGTCCATACGCAGTTTGTGCGGCTAGTAGGAAGAGAATAAACAGACGTTTCATAAGCATTTAAGGTGGTGCAAGTTAAATAGGGTATCAGGCTTAATAGTTGGGTTAGTCAAATTTTGACCACCATTTCGTCGTTAATTACTCAGCCTGATTTTCAAAAATGCAACCAAAAAAGGCCACCTGCCGTAGATGTGAATGCTCGAAGAGCGCAAAACCCCAAAACTATGACCCCTTTTAAACTCATTTTAGGAAGTCTCATTCTCCTAGTTCTTTCTACGGGATGTGTAAGAGAAGAGATAGAAGTGTCAGATGTTCAGTTTGATGCATCTCCAGAGATTGGTGCCCCATTGGCCTTTGCTACCATTCAAGCCGATCAGCTCATTCAAAACTTTGATGAAGAAGGTATTGTACACGCAGGTGAAGATGGAACCCTGAGCATAATTTACGTAGATACTCTTGACGGATTATCGACGGGAACTTTTCTCGATCTCGATGATCAGCATTTTGAGCAGGATATCGATTTAAGTGAACTCGATCAGGCTTCTGGTATTGAGTTCGGCACTTTGACGATCACAGAATCGGCCTTGTATTCATTCGAATCAAGTGAAGGCGATCGGTTAGATTCGATTCGTTTCGATAGTGGGGTTTTTGATCTCCAAATGAATTCAACGGGTACTTACCCAGTTTCGGGTGCTGTAAGGATGTACTCGGCCGACAACACGGTTGCCTTTGAAGTAGCCTTTGCTGACGATACAGCTCCGATTTCAGTGAGCAGCACAAGCGATATGGGTTCTGTCCTTTTTGAATTGGTCAACAACGACAATGTTTCAAATGGAGTTCGATTCGAATACGAGCTCACATTCACCGACGTGCCAAACGGACAGGTAGGTGAGATTGATTTTGAAATTAGCATAGAAGATTTCTCTATTCGCCACATGGGTGGATATATCGCTCCGCGTGAAGTACCTTTTGAAGGAAAAGTGGTTGGGATCGATATGTTTAGCAATGACCATTTCGGATCTATTTCTATCGCTGACCCGCGTTTGCACCTTCATATCAAAAATGGTTTTGGTATTGAGCTCGATATGCAAATCGATCAGCTTACAGGAAGAGCGCACGATGGAAGTGAGTTTGTGATTGACGGTGACAATATCGAACGACTTCCGCTCATAGAAGGTGGGCAATTTTCGGGTGAACCAGCTGAGACCGTAATTACCCTCAGCAATGAATCGCTCGACCCTGACCTGACTACGTTGATTGCGAGCTCTCCAAAAGAGATTCAAGCCGATATGACGGTGACGGTAAATCCCAATAATGAGCCGAGCTCATTTGTCTCAAGAGAGAGCGCGATGGACCTGAGCTTTGAAGCCGAGATTCCGATTTTTGGTTCTATTGCAGATTTTGGTATGGTTGATACGACCGAGTTATCAGTGGGAGATTTTTTGGAAACGGTGGACGATTTAAGCGAAATCCAGAGTCTTGAAATGCGACTTTTTGTCGAAAACGGATTTCCTGTTGACGCTGGAGTTCAAATTGTTTTTTTGGATGAAAATGCCCAGCCGGTTGATTCGCTTTTCGAAAATCCCGAACTCGTTTTTCACGCCGCACCAATAAATTTAACTAATCCCAATTCAGCAGACTACGGTACCGCAGATGGCGTAACTGAGACGCTCACCTTGGTCAATATTGACCGCGATCGAATTCCAAATCTAGAAGCTGCAACAGATATGATAATCCGCGTATTCGGAAATACAGCGGGTAACGGCGATCACCCAATTAGACTGAGAGCCCAAGACAAATTTGAAATTAGCCTGGCAGCAAAAACCAAACTCGATTTAGATGAAAACTAAGATATTTTTCGCCGTAGTGATCGCCTTGATTGGGGTGGTTCCGGCACAGACTCTTGCTCAGCACAGCGGGCAACTTGGAGCATTCGACATGCTCCCTCAAAGCATTTATGCCAACCCAGCGCTCCGCCCAGCTGGAAAACTGAACGTGGGGATCCCTGCGCTGAGTGGAGTTTACGTGGGTCACCACAACAATTGGTATAACCCGAATGCGTATATGACTACTGACGAGCAAGGTGTGGCAACCCTAAGTGGAGAAGCCATTCTGTCTCAGATCGATGATTTTGCTGAAACGAGTCAAGGAGTAGGGGTTGAATTGCTACACGTGGGCTTTAAGCTTAAGGAAAAGCACTACATTCATGTGCGAGCGACTGAGCGCGCCCAAGCGAGTATCAAAATTCCACGAGATGTGTTTGCTCTAGCGGTATATGGGAATACTGGAAACAATACTTTGGACAATAATACGGCCGATTTTAGTGAATTGAATTTAGATGGAATTCACTACCGTGAGTACACCTTAGGATATAGCTTTTCTCCTAATGAAAAATGGACATTTGGTATTGCTGCCAAGTACTTATATGGTATGGAAAGAATCCAAACGGAGACGTCGAACCTAAAAATTTACACCGATCCGCTAACTTTTCAAATGACATCGAGCGGAACTTTTGCGGTGAACACGGCAGGTGTTTATGGAGCTATGGATGAAGATTCGGAGGCTATTCACTCCGACATGAAAACCTACGTATCTGGTCTCAAAAACCACGGGTTTGGCGCAGATCTAGGATTAGTTTATCACCCTACAGAAAAGTTGCAACTCGAGTTTTCTGCCAATGACTTTGGAATGATTAAATGGAAATCGGATGTGGCCAATTACACCACAGGAAACGGTGAGTTTGCTTACAATGGTATTAGCTTGACAGACTTTATCTTCGCAACAGATTCTGAGTTTGACGATGCCTTGGAAAATGAGCTTGACTCCCTTCTTTCTGACCTTGAGGACCGATACGAGTTTGAGAAGACGGAGGAGGAGTTTACGACAAATATTAACGGTTACTTGCGATATGCAGCTAGCTGGGAACTCTTGAAAACTCAAAAAATGAGAGGTAAAGTATGGGCCAATGCTATGCATGGAGTTTTTGAGAGTCAAACGCCTTTCTCCTTTGCTGTTGGATACAACCATACGTTTTGGCGAAACATCCAGCTTGGTCTTCATTACTCAAAAAGATCGAATGCGACGGGTAGTTTTGGTGGCGGGATTGCTCTGTCATCGGGCCCTGCTGTAATTTATTTTATGGCTGAGAATATGCGTTTTGCGAATATGACTCAAGTAAATGTGGTAGACGATCAGACAGGAGAGCGCGAAGCATCCATCATGTATTTCTCCAATCCCAATGACATCCGAATCAATTTTGGTGTGAATATTTCCATTTTTGAAAAAGACAAGAAAACGAGTAGATCGTATTACTAGAAGCTGAGCGGCCCAAAGCGGGCAGGAAATAACAGAAATTAAGAATTTGGAATGACCAGGGCGAGTCATTCCCTAGCATAGGTTGACCGTTTTTAACCTAAATAGTGTCCTTCATTCTTAATTTCCAATTCAACAGAGCTTTTCCTAGACCAGATTCTATTAACTTGTACTTTTGATAAATGCAGTTTTAATGTTGCTCTAAAGGTTAAAGAATGGAACTTGTCTCGCTTTCTAATATTCACATCTCAGAGGGTGATTACGCCGACTACTACGCCGGTTATGTAGCGAAAATCAAACCGTCAAATTTTGAAACTGTACTTAAAGCTGATGTTGCCGAAATGGGAATACTCTTTTCGAAACTCAATGATAGCAATAGCACAAAAGGATACGCACCCGGTAAATGGACTGTGAAAGAAGTAATACAGCATTGCATGGATGTGGAACGGATTTTCACAAGTCGGGCACTGATGATAGCCCGTGGCGAGAAGCAGTCAATCCAAGGGTTTGATCACGACGCGTACGTAGTAGCCTCGCGGGCCAACGAACGAAAGCTCGAAGAATTAGAAGCGGAGTGGAAGTACTTGAGAAACTCTACCCGGGCTTTGTTTCGCAGTTTTACTGAAAGCGACTTTGCCAAAGCGGGAATCACCAATGGAAATCACATTACCATTGGCGCTATTCTATATGTTATTCCCGGACACAACCTACACCATCTGGGCATTATCCAAGAGCGGTACGACTTGTCTTAAACCGACTCGGCTACCACTTCTTTTACTTCTGGAATCTCCGCTTTTAGGAGCTTTTCAATACCGTCTTTCAACGTGACAGTAGAGCTTGGACAACCAGAGCAAGAGCCGCGGAGCTGCACGGTAACAGTGCCTTCGTGGAATGAAACAAAGTCAATGGCGCCACCATCACTTTCTACGGCTGGCTTTACGTACTCGTGGAGAATACCCTCAATCGCGTTGTCAAATTCGGATGGGGTAAGATTTCTAGGTTTCTTGACTTCGGTTGATGAGCTTTCCACTCCACCTTCACTCAATTCGGGTGCTTTTTCTACGGCAAATTCGTTTTTCAGTAAGTAAGTGCGCACAAACTCGCGAAGCTCGAAAGTGATCAGATCCCAACTGACATCTCCACTTTTTGTAATCGTCACAAAAGTGGATGCGATGAAAACCCCAGTCACAAACGGAAAATTGAAAAGTTCCAAAGCTAGATTTGACGAGTCTTTCGCTTCGGCCGCCGATTTGTATTCTGCCGGAAAATTTGATTTGAATATGACTCTGTCTGAAACGAATTTCATCGTATTAGGATTGGGAGTCAGCTCGGCATATAAGGTAGTTGGAAACATATCAACACAATAATTTGTACTTTTGCAAAGTTAAACTGAATGCACGACACCGCATTGAACTCGATTGAAAAAATAAAACTTGTTCTATCATCAGCAATTGCTGTGGTTTTGGCATTGGCACTGTCCATGCAGGCGAGTTTTGTTTCCATCAACACCATGTCTTGCGATGCCACTGGACAAAAAAAGGTAGCTGTAGGCGAGTTTGATACGTGTTGTGAGCTGGATGTTGAAAGTTTCGGGATTGAAAAATCTGCCTGTTGCGATTTTCAGACCATTTCAAAGACCTTCAACTTTATTTCTCAGAGTTCGGATCTCGATTTTGTTGCGGTACCACCTTTCACCGAAACGCATGATTTCCGCTACATCGTATTTGAATCGGAAAAGCAGAATATTTGGCCACCTTCTACTGGGCCGCCCAAGCCCTCAGGTCGCCAGATTCTAACTTCAATTTCTAAGTGGACAATTTGATTTATAGGTAGTTGCATTAACTAACTATCTAAAAATCAAACATGTGAACACAAAATATTTTCTATTACTAATCTTCTTTGGCTTTTTTAGCGCTGCTGGTGCGCAGACGGTAAAAGGTACGATCAAAGACAAAAACTCGAAAGAGCTAATTGTTGGCGCGAATGTGTATTGGCAGGGCGCTAGCAGCGGAGCTTTTTCGGATGAAAACGGGCAATTCGAAATCGATTTGCCCCGTGAACTACCCGCCATGCTGATTATCAGTTTTGTGGGGTACAATTCAGACACTCTTCAGGTTCAAGGGCCAGGAATGCTCGATGTGCAACTTTCTTCCTCGATCGATATGGATGAGTTTGTTGTTGAAGAGAGAAAGGATGCCTTTTCGGTATCGGCCGCAACAAAACTCAATACCGAAGAGATCAACAGAGCCGTTTTGCGAAAGGCAGCGTGTTGCAATCTCTCTGAAAGTTTTGAGACATCGGCATCAGTAGATGTGGTGATGAACGATGCAATCACTGGAACACGAAAAATCCAAATGTTGGGGCTCGATGGGATCTACGTTCAGAACCTTTTTGAAAATGTGGCTTTTTCAAGAGGCTTGAGCAATGTACTCGCATTTGATCAAATCCCGGGACCCTGGCTTTCTTCAGTGCAGCTTACAAAAGGAGTTGGTACGGTGCAAAACGGGTACGAGAGCATGACTGGCCAAATAAATGTGGAATACATTAAACCAGATACGGAACCCGAAATCCACCTGGATTTTTTCGCCAACAACCAGTCCCGTTATGAAGGGAATGTTATTTGGACACAGCCTATTAATGACAAGTGGTCTACAGCTTTATTTGTGAACTATGCCGACCAGCAAAAGGAAGTAGACAATAATAAGGACGGCTTCCTGGATATGCCCACACGAAACAGCTACAACATTATGAATCGCTGGAAGTACAAAGGCGAGTACCTGCGCAGCCAGATTATGTTGAGGTATATTAATGAAGAGCGCAACTCTGGCCAGGTTGGATATGACCACAACCGGGACTACGGAACGGCAAACTTTTACGGATTTGGTATGGATGTAGAGCATGCAGAAGCCATCTGGAAAATGGGTATTCTATCTAAGAAGAGAGAAGACCAAAGCCTGGGACTGCGCGCGAAATACGTGCGTACAGATGTGGATGCCTACTTTGGGAATAACCCGTATAGTGGGCTTCAGGAGAGCGCCAGGTTCACAGCTATTTGGACCACAAAAACCAACCAGTTTTCTGATCATACATTCAATCTAGGTGGACAGTTTGTCTACGACGATATCTCCGAATTTTATGACAAGGACGGTTTAGCAGAACGACGCCGTATAGAGCGTGTGCCAGGTGTTTTGGCGGAGTATAACTATGATAGACCGCGATTTTCAACGGTTATAGGAGTAAGGCTCGATGAGCACAATATCTACGGTACCGAGTTTACGCCAAGGGTGCATTTAAAGTACAATTTGCAGCCATTAACCACCGTGCGGTTTTCTGCTGGTAGCGGATTCAGAACGCCCAATGTATTTGCCGATCAATTGGGAATGTTTGCCAGCTCTCGGGTCATTTCCATTCAGGAAGATCTCGATCGAGAAAAGTCCTGGAATTTTGGTGGGTCCTTCTTGAAGAAGTTCAACCTATTGGCTGGTGAAGCTGTGCTGAATTTCAACTACTACTTCACCTTTTTTGAGAATCAATTGGTGGCCGACCGTGATTTTGATCCGCAACAACTCAGATTCTACAATTTGGATGGAGAGTCAACTGCCCATAGTTTTCAAGGAGATTTTCAGGTGGAAGTGCTAAAGGGCTTGGCTGTGAAAGCGTCGTATAAGTATCAGATTGTAGAGACCGACTATATTGGTGGAAAACTCAAATCGCCGCTTATTCCGGAGCACCGTGCCTTGCTCAATATCGGTTACACAACGCCCCAAGGAAAGTGGTATTTCGATCTAACTGGAAATTACTACGGGATGTCGAGACTACCAAGTACAGCTAGCAATCCAGAGGAATTTCAACTTGGAGAAAAATCAGAAACTTTTTTCCTAGTGAATGGCCAGATCACGAGAATATTTGGTGATCTTGAAGTCTATGTTGGGGCTGAAAACTTGGGTAACTTTATTCAAGAAGATGCGATCGTAGACGCTGAGAATCCCTTTGGATCGCACTTTGATGCAACAATGATTTATGGCCCACTAAATGGAAGGGTCATTTATGGAGGAATTAGATATAAACTTAAATTGAAAAACAACGAGAAATGAAAAAGTTAGCACTATTACTTATGGTATTTGGAATCAGCTTATCGACCTACGCAAGTGGCGGTAATGTTGAAATGGAAGTGTCATCTTCGATCGTATGCGGAATGTGTAAGAATACGATTGAAAAAGGTCTGGCGTACACCGAAGGCATCAAAACGGTGCGTGTAGATGTAAAAGCCAACAAGATTTATGTGAAGTACAACGACAGCAAAATCACGGAGCAGGAAGTGAAAGAAGCGATTACCAAGCTTGGCTATGTGGCCGATGATATGAAGCCTACTAAGGAAGCTTACGATGCGCTTCACGGTTGCTGCAAAGCCGATGGAGTCTGTGAATAAGCCAGAGATCAAATCACTAAACGGCGTTTCTCCCACTATTGGGCGCAATACTTGGGTTGCACCCAACGCGACTTTAGTGGGAGAAGTCGTTTTAGGCGAGCGTTGTAGCATTTGGTATCAAGCCGTTTTGCGTGGCGATGTTGGACATATTCACATTGGCGATGAGTCTAATGTTCAAGATGGAGCAGTAGTTCACACCACTACCGGAAAGAGCGTTGTTGAAATAGGCAGAGGTGTTACCATCGGACATCGCGCTATTGTACACGGATGTCAAGTAGAAGACTATGCTTTGATTGGGATGGGCTCTATCGTCTTGGACAATGCTAAAGTAGGTACGGGAGCTATTGTGGCTGCCGGAGCTGTGGTTTTAGAAAATACGTTGATACCGCCGAACACTATCTGGGCCGGGGTTCCCGCCAAGCAAGTGAAAGTTTTGGACAGTCAGCAATCCATCGAACAGATGAAGCAGATGGCCGCAGGCTACGTACACTATGCTTCCTGGTATCGTTAAGCCTTGAGGCTCTTTTTTTCGAGCTTCAATTCTTTTCCGAAGAATATCTTGGTGCTTTTTCCGAAAGATGGTGTAAGATCGGAAACGTAGAAATGATGGTTTCTAGGGGTTCCGGAGTGAAGCAAATTCCGCTTTTTAAGAACGTTGGCGGTGTATTGAGCCACTATTTCGGTTGAATCGATTACGTCTACAGAGCCTTTGTAAAAGCTGGCTACTTCATTCTTGATTAGCGGAAAATGGGTGCAGCCGAGTATCAGAGCCCGAATGCCCTTCAAATTAGATCTGCTGAGGTAATCGTTGATAATGGCTTGTGAGATGTTGTTGTTGAAGTATCCTTCTTCAATCATCCCGACAAGAAGCGGAGTAGCCAACATGGTCACTTTTAGGCTTTCGTTTAGCTTGCCGATTCGCTTGGCATAAATCCGACTATTTACCGTGGCTTTCGTCGCAATTAGACCAACCTTCTCGTTTTGATAAAGATTCGCTACGTGCTTTGAAGTGGGGTCGATAACGTTGATCACGGGGATATCCTTGCCGGCAAGCTTTTTAACCCGCTGGGTGGCTACTGCCGAGGCACTGTTACATGCAATAACAATGGCCTTGCAATTCTTTTCTTTCAGGAAGTGAAAGATGCGCTCGGAATAATCGCGAATAGCCGATGCTGACTTTTCTCCATAAGGCAAATGAGCTGTATCGCCAAAGTACACCAAACGCTCATTCGGCATCTTGCGCGCTATGGCCGAAGCTACCGTGAGCCCTCCGATTCCGGAGTCAAAAATTCCTATTGGTCTAGAGTCACCCATAAACGAAAAAACATCCCAAAATAGGGATGTTTTCTCTTTTTAAAGTTCTTTCCTAAGAATTAAATTCCAAGGTGAGTTTTTACAAGTCCAGTTACGTCTTCTCCGCCAGCGTAGAGCAATCCACCACTAGCCGAAGAGTCAAAGATGTACGTGAAGTCGTTGGCTTTACCCACTTCTACAGATGCAAGTCGCACTTTTTCGATCATGTTGTTCATCAACTGATTCTGCTTGACCTCCATTTCGTTGTAGGCGGTTTGCTGAAATTCCTGAATACGTCTTTCCATATCAACGATTTCATCTCTAAGACTCAATCTCATTGACTCAGTAAGCGTTGTATCCGTTTGAAATTCGGCTACTTTAGATTGGTAAGTTTCTTGCATGGTCAGAAGTCTGCCTTCTAGCTTCTGCTGAAGATCCTGTACTTCTTTCTCTGCTGCAGCTCTTTCCGGAAGCAATTGAACGATTGCCTGAAAATCAGCGTGTCCTAGTTTTTGAGCTACTCCTTGCGTCACTACCCCAAGGGCAAGTACTGCTAATAAAATCAGCTTCTTCATTGTGTGTTTATTTCTAGATGTATATTCGAATTATTTGCGGTCTCCACCGCTTTTCATTGGTGAACTTTGACCGCCAGTATCTCTGGTTCCAGAGTCAGAGTCGCTGTCAGAATCATTTTGATCTCGGTCTCTTGCACTAACTCCAAGACGACTCAATACACGGTCGCTTTTGTCGTATCGCGGGTCGGCGTAGAGAATATTAGATTGTCCTGATTTGTCGAAAATGACTGAGAACCCACCACCTGTCGCAACTTCTTTGATTGCATTGAATACTTCTTCTTGAATTGGTTGAATCAGCTCTTGGCGCTTCTGAAAAAGATCGCCATCTACCCCAAATCGCTTTCGTTGCAATTCTTTTGCTTCTTGCTCCTTGCGCACGATCTCATCTTCGCGTTGTTTTCTCATTTCTTCTGTCAGAAGAACTTTCTCTGCTTGGTACGCTTTGTAAAGTCGGTCGATTGCATCGTAGCGTTGCTCAATTTCATTTTGCCATTGTTTCGACAGGCGATTGAGTTCTTTTTGTGCGTCGTCATACGACTGCAGATTGCTTAAAATATAATCGGTGTCTACGTAGGCGTAACGCTGGGCATTGGCCGCGAATCCTAAGGCGAGTCCAATTACGAGTGTGAGAATGAGCTTTTTCATATCGTCAAGCTGCTGTTTCGGGTGAGCGAAAATACTGTTTTTTTAGAGTTCTCCAAGATTCATACCAATCGTAAAGTGGAATTGTCCTTGGGGCATCGATGGCCGTCCAGGAACGTCGTCAAACCTCCACCCATAATCCAGTCCCATGATACCAAACATCGGTAGGAATATTCTCAAACCAACCCCACCAGAACGGTACATTCTGAAGGCGTCAAAGTTCTCAATTCCATCGTACGTATTACCCGCTTCCAAGAAGGTCAGGGCGTAAATGGTCGCCGATGGATTTGGAGAAATCAAGTAGCGTAATTCAAACGTTTGTTTTACGACAATATTGGATCCAACACTTGGAGAAAGACTCAAATCGTCGTACCCCCTAAGACCGATAATCTCACGTCCATCGAGTGCAAAACCAGATAGGGCAGAACCCCCGAGATAAAAACGCTCAAACGGAGAGATTCCTTTGTCTTTGTTGTAGTAACCCAAGAATCCAAAACCACTACGTGTGAGAAGGACGAGCTTCGGTACAAGTTCGTTGTACCATTCGGCTACGAGTTTCCACTTGTAGTACTCTGCCCATTTGTAACGCGTTCGGTCTAGAATATCGCCACCGTAATCTACACCGTCCCAAAGCGAGTATGGGAGCGTGATTTTAGTGTTCAACCTAATGTTAGACCCGTAACGTGGGAAGATCGGGTCGAAGATGGAATTTCTGGAAATATTGAAGTTCAGAGCCAGGTTGTTTGATGATCCATCTGTCAAAACAAAGACCCCAGTTCTACTCGCACTTGTATAGTTGTTGATGTCGTAGTACAGATAGCTAATTCCCACCATCATCTGGAAGTAATCATCCGGCCATTTCAGGCGCTTCCCAAGGCTTACGCTACCTCCTGATATCTTCAACGACTGACGCTCGATTCCCAGTTTGTCGGCTTCTCTTTTGGTCAATCCGCTTGGAACCTGTACCGAGTGCTGAAGGCTGACGGTGAATGAATTGGGTTTTTTACCACCGAGCCACGGCTCAGTAAACGACATGTTGTAAGACTGGTACTGAGCACCATTGGTCTGCATTCTCAAAGAAAGACGCTGCCCATCACCTGCTGGAAGTGGATCCCAGGCCCCTTTCTTGAAGAAGTTTCGCATAGAGAAATTGGTAAACGAAACTCCCAGTGTTCCTACAATTGTACCTGCTCCCCATCCACCTGAGAGCTCAATCTGATCTGACGGGCGCTCTGCTACCGTATATACGACGTCTACCGTTCCATCCTGATCATTTTGTATCGGGTTGATGTCGAATGCTTCCGGGTCAAAGTATCCGAGCTGGGCCAACTCACGTTGCGTACGGATGATGTCTGATCGGCTGAAGAGATCACCAGGCTTTGTACGGATCTCACGTCTTATAACGTGGTCGTTGGTTTTGGTATTACCCTTTACAATAATTCGATTGATACGGTATTGACGGCCTTCGTAAATCCGAATCTGCACGTCGATGGTATCGTTTTCTACGCTCTTTTCGATGGGGATGGCCTGAAATGCGAGGTAACCATCATCAAGGTACAACGAGCTCACATCGCCTCCCGCTGCGTTCATGAACAGCCGCGATTGGAATTTGTCTTCATCGTAGATTTCTCCGCGCTCAATGGCCAAAATCGATGAGAGTTTGCTGCTCGTATGCTTCGTGTTTCCCACCCACGTGATGTCACCAAAGTAGAACTGATTCCCTTCGTAGAGATCGATC
Organism: Bacteroidia bacterium; assembly: GCA_030427905.1. Lineage (GTDB taxonomy): Bacteria > Bacteroidota > Bacteroidia > Flavobacteriales_D > Cryomorphaceae > CBDDKU01. The sequence continues at coordinate 220,170 of JAUICL010000001.1, read as the reverse complement.
TTGATACCCACTGTCCCGTTGGGATTTCGGTATACCGAGTCGCTCACCACTTTGGCATTTCGATAACCTTCAGCGCTATACTTGGTCATCATATTCTCAAGGTCTTCTTTGTAGAGAAAGTCGATGTACTTACTTCGTTTCCAGAATCTGTAAAAGGCCTTTTCTTTGGTCTTTTTCAGGGCTTTCTTCAGCTTTTGCGGACTGAGTTTCTCTGCTCCAACGATGTCGATGTTTCCAATCTTCACTTTGGACTTCTTGTCGACATCAATCACGAGGTACTCGCTATTGGCAACCAAGGTGTCGGGAAATTGGCTAATGTGAACTTCGGTGTCAAGAAATCCTTTCTCACGGTAGTGTTTCTTGATGATGTTCGATGTATTGGTCAATAGGTTTTCGTTGACAATTGTCCCGCGAATCAGCTTTATTTTCTCTCGAACATCTTCAGCTTCACCCTTGCTTAGTCCTTCGAACTTAAATCGGGATAAGCGTGCCCGTTCAGTCAATTCGATGGTTAGAAATATTTCACTTCCACGAATTTCTGTGAGCTTTATTTGAATGTTGTCAAAGAGTTTTTGTTTCCAAAGACTCTTAATCGCCTGCGAAATTTCTTCACCAGGAAGGGTAATGGTTTGACCTACGCTAAGTCCAGAGAAAAGGATGATGGCTTGGGCATCGAAGTTTCGAGCTCCAGCTACGGTAATTCCACCAATTGTAAACTCTTTGGGTGTGCGGTAGTCTAGGTTGAAGGACCCAACTCCTGTTTGAGCAAAACCAGTTTCCGCGAGTCCAAAAAAACCGACGGTAAGTAGAAAAGCTATTTTAAGAATTAACCTGTTCGCTGATCTTGCCAAATCTTCGTTCTCTTGTTTGAAACGCATGAACCGCTTTAAAGAAGTCTTCTTTTCCAAAGTCGGGCCAAAGGGTTTCGGTGAAATAAAGCTCGCTGTAGGCAATTTGCCAAAGGAGGAAATTGCTGATTCGCTTTTCACCACTTGTTCTTATCAATAGTTCGGGGTCAGGAAAATTTCGGGTCTGAAGATATTGAGTTATGATCGACTCATTGATCTCCTTTGGGTCTATTTCACCGTTTTTAACATCTATTGCGAGATTTTTCATCGCTTGTGTCATTTCCCAGCGAGCGCTGTAGCTCAGAGCCAAGATGAGTGTGATACGCTTGTTTCCGCTCGTTCTCCGAATGGCGTCTTTGAGCGCTTCGCCACACTTCATCGGAAGTTTTTCGATGTCGCCGATCACTTGGAGACTCACTTCGTTTTCATCGAGCTCGTCTATTTCCTTGATGATGGTTTGCACCAAAAGGTCCATGAGTGCTTCGACTTCTTCTGGCGGTCTATCCCAATTTTCAGTGCTAAATGCATAGAGCGTCAGGTACTCAATACCAATTTCGGTTGCAGCTTTCAAGGATTCACGCACTCCATTCACCCCATTGAGATGACCAAAAGCACGGGCTTCTCCCTTGTTTTTTGCCCATCGTCCATTGCCATCCATAATAATGGCGACGTGACGAGGCAATCTGTCTTTATGTATCTTCTCTTTGTAGCTCATAAAAAAGCGAACGCAAAGGTCAGCATTTTAGGCCAAATGAAAAAGCCCACTTAATTATATGTTGAAGGGCACTTAACTCTGGGCTTTCCAATCTTATATGTCAGCATGAATCCAGCAAAAACGTACCAGTCTTCCCGGTTTGTTTCACCGCGCTGATACCCTGTGTTTGGGCCATCTGGGTCTGGATTGAGCGGAGTTAAGGTGCGGTCAGCCAATTCGGCTGCCAGCAGTCCATTTTCAATTCTCAAGGTGTTTGGGTCAACGTACACCGAGCTCACATCATCGAGGTAGTCGGTAAATGTTCGTCTCATTCCCCATTCTACAGAACCTGCCAAACCCCTCCAGATATTGAACTTAAAGCCAATACCAAACGGGACGCTGATCTGTGTAAGGGTGTATGGATCGTCATATCCTTCTATACCTTGACCTTCGGTTCCAAGCGGCTGAAGATCAACCCAATTATCGTTGAACTCAGCTTGAGGGTTGAATCGGAAAATAGATATCCCCGTCATCAGGTAAGGGGTGCTCGGCCTTTTCGGGTCGCCGATTTCATAGGTCAGAAAGTTGATTTCTACTTGAGCACTTATTTCAAAGATATCTGATCTGAAATGCAGGTTTCTATTCTTCTGCCAATCCGATTCGGCGTCTTTATCGTGGGCGTAAATTCTTCCGTAAAGGACGTTTGCCTTAAAGGCCAGGCGGTCATTAAAATTATAGCGATAAATCAGTCCACCGCCGGGATAGTACTTGCTCGGAAACTTAAACGCTGGGTTCAGATCGCCTATGTAATAGGACGTGTTGACCATCAACCCAATCTCATGGTATTGAGCGTACGTAGAGAGCCCACAAAAGCAACAGAATATGGCAAGTAACTGCTTCACAACTCTAAATCGACTATTGTGGCCTTTTATTGTGTTGGTTGAATCCATGTAGGGCCCAAAATTAATCTAATTGCGCTTATCGAGACCCCATGCGAGCTTTTTGCGCATGGTATTCAAAAAGGAGCTACCAGCTGGTCTGATCAACCTAAAGCTGAATGGGGCCCGCGAAACAATCACTTCTTCGTTTGGCTCCAATATTTCAGTGCGGCTATCCAAGGCGATCAAATAACTGTCGCTGCGGCCTCTAACTTTAAAGGACAGACGGTGGTTATTTGAAAGAACTACCGGTCGTACATTCAGATTGTGCGGGGCTATGGGCGTGAGTACCACATTTTCGGAACCGGGAACAATAATAGGCCCACCGCAGCTTAAGCTATATGCGGTAGAACCTGTAGGTGTGGCCACAATGAGTCCATCTGCCCAGTAGTTGTTCAGGAACTCACCATCGAGATACGTTTCGACCTTCACCATGGCCGCGGTGTCTTTTTTGTGAATGGTCAATTCGTTGAGACCAAAATTTGAGTCACCAAAGAGTCCGCGCTCAGTTTCTACCTGAAGCAGGGTTCTTTCATCACACACAAAGGAGTTGTCCTTTATGGTCTCGAGAACACCTTCAAACTCTTCCATTGTCACACTTGATATGAAGCCCAGACGGCCAGCATTGATACCTATCACAGGTACACCTGAGTCTCTGATCAAGGTTGCAGTTTCGAGCAAGGTACCATCGCCACCAATGCTCACCAGGCAGGAAAATTCTTCGATAGCGACGTCTTCTTTGGAGAAACGTTCGGATGTGGTTGGCATAAAGCCTTGTTCGGCGAGATACACGGCATACTTATCGTACACGGCGTAGTCAAATCCCGCCGCAAGAATGGTCGAGATCAGATCATTCACTCGCTGATTTAGCGAGTTCTCATAAGGTTTACCGTAAATGGCAATTTTCATCAGAACGCTTGTTTAAAGTGGATGAACAATCCTGTTTCTCCCAATGCATTAATGGCCCCTTCTACTCTGAATACCCGATCGTAGTATGTTACAAAGTCGAGTCCAAGGCCAGTGCTGTAAAGGTATTCATTCACGAGGGAATTACGCTGTTCAAAATCTTCACCCCACACAAAGCCTCCATCCACAAACCAGTTGGCGTAAATGGCGATGTGAGCCCTGCCAAACTCTTGTGCCTTAATGGCTGGGAGTTTGAAATTTTTGCGCTTAACCAGCGCGAATTTCAAATTGCTTTGAAAAAGTCCATAACCCGTTCCATCTATGACATAGTATTCGTAACCACGAAGGTTTTTACTATATCCCAAGGCTTGGGTAAGATAGTAGGGAGGGGTTGACCAATTGGTTTTACCTGTACCGGCATATCCAAAATAAAACCTATCGCTTAACTTTAGGTGATGCCGAAAAGTGAGATAAGTTGTGAAAAGGTTTAGTCCTTCTTTGTTTACCATCCCCAGTCCATCTTGCTGTAATGTCGCTGAAAGCAATAGCCCGTTGAGCGCATACTCCTTATAATCTCGCGTGTCATAGCTTATCAGGTAGGATGCGCGTAAGAATTGGGATCGAGATACATTCCCTGTGAAATAATCTGGTTGCAGAGTCACCACCGTATCTTGAACGTGTGCATTGAAGTAACCCAGCTGCACGTAATGCCTCAAGAATATGTCTTCGCGGTACCCAAGCCCTACTTCAAATTTGCTGTATTCGCGAGCTTTTCCTTCATCAAACACCCGATAGAATTCGCGCTTGTTATCAAGCGTGTTGTAGACAATTTCGTCATTTTCGTAGTACCCACCGGCGAGGTAGAGACTCAAGGTTTGCTTTTTGTTGAGATTGGGAATAGCCCAACTCGCGCTAAACTTTTTGGTGTATCCAAATCGGGCAGTGAGGGATACGCGTTGGTTCAAACCCCTGAAGTTTTTGTGTTCGAGTACCAGGCCGTAGTTCAGCCACCGTAGTTCCTTAGTCTCCCACCAAGTGTTGAAGTTGGTTTGAGCTAATTCTAATATAGGTATGGGGTATATGTACCATCGCTCTTGGACGCTGATCAAGACAATGACTTGATCGTTGCCAATTTGGAGGGGTGTCACTTCCACGAAGTTGAATAGATTCAGATTCTGAACGTTGTTTCGGGTTTGCTCCACTCCAGCCAAAATGTTGGACCAATACAGCGAGTCGCCTAGTTGTAGGGAAACTTCCCGAAGGATGACGCGGTCTTTGGTTTTGTCGTTTCCTTCAATGGTAATGTCGAGGATGTACTTTTTGCCAATGGTATCGAGCTGAAGCGATTCTACCTGCTGCCCAGAAGCAGAAAGGCATAAAAACAAACTTGAAAAGAAAATGAAAAGCGCCCTGGCCATTAAAAGGGACTAGATTTTAAGGTAGCGCATCAATTCGTCGTAGCGCCTGTGTATCATGTCTTCGTGCGATGACTGATGGTAAGATGCCTTAATCTGATAGTCATAGCGCCCAAACGTTTGGATAATTCCATCCATATTGGCCCGGTTTATCTTTAAAGTCAACTCCATTTTTGTAGAGTCGGGATGCGAAGTTACATTGGCACTCAGTATTTTGGCGTCGTTTCCTTCTACGATCTGTGCAATCTCTGAGAGCGAATAGTCACTTTGATTTAACTCCAGTACCAAAACGGCGCCCGGATCTTTCATGGCTGCCAATTGGGCCAGCTCTCTCACTAGGCAATAGATACTCACCACACCTACGTATGCTTCTTTTTCATCGAGAATGGGCACAGCACTCAGTTGAAATTGGGCGGCGAGATTGACAATGTCGTAAACATGCTGGGTGTTGAAGATGAAAACGCGTTTCAAGGCGGGGCGCAAGCTCGCTAGATTGGCGTCGTAATTTTCCACTTCCAGCGCTGCGTCGTCTGAGAGCAGTCCAAGAAATTCTCCATTTTCTACTACGGGCAGATGAGTCATTTTATACTCATCAAGCAGCTGCATGGCAAACAATACATTGTCAGACCCTTTTAGGGTTGGAATTTCATCACTTATGAGATCTCCTGCTCGCATTCCAAATTGAATCTTTAAACTGGCCAATACATCCTTACCTTTGTGGCCGTCTATATTTCGAAATATACTCTAAAATAGATGACAAAGCTAAGCGTAAACATTAACAAAATTGCGACAATTCGAAATGCCAGGGGAGGAAACAACCCCAATTTGGTTCAAGTAGCCATCGATTGTCAAAGCTTCGGTGCGGATGGGATAACGATTCATCCAAGGCCCGATGAGCGTCACATTACCGCCCAAGATGTATACAATCTAAAGCCGATTATCACTACGGAATACAATATCGAAGGCTTTCCTGATGATCGATTTTTTAAGCTTGCGAGCGATACGAAGCCAGAGCAGGTCACACTCGTGCCAGATGGTCCTGATGTTCTAACTTCAAACGCTGGTTGGGATACCATAAGAAATAAGGAGTTTCTACAAGCCGAGGTCGAAAGGCTCAAGTCGACCGGTGCGAGGGTGAGCCTTTTTATTGATCCTATTGAAGAGATGATTGAAGGTGCTAAAGCGGTAGGAGCCGATCGTATTGAGCTCTACACGGAGGGCTATGCGGTGGAGTTTGCAAAAGGTAATACGGATGCGGTGAAGCCTTATGCCCAGGCGGCCGAATACGCCCATAAACTCGGCCTGAAGGTGAATGCGGGACATGATCTGGATTTGAAGAATCTCAAGTTCTTTGCTCAGAATGTTCCCCATCTCGACGAGGTTTCCATAGGCCACGCATTGGTGTGCGATGCGCTTTACCTCGGACTCGAAAATACGATTAGAATGTACCAAAAGCGCTTGATGAAATGAATTTAGCTTACCGATCAATGGGCGAAGGTCAAGCTATGATTATCCTTCATGGTTTGTTCGGCTCTTCAGACAATTGGCAGACGCTAGGAAGGCGTTTTGCGGAAGATTACCAGGTGTTTTTGGTCGATCAACGAAACCATGGAAAGTCGCCACACAGCGACGAGTTTAGCTACGATATCCTAGCCGACGATTTGGAAGACTTCTGCTCTTCGCACAATATTAGACACTCCATTGTTGTCGGACATTCGATGGGCGGTAAAACAGCGATGCGCTTTGCTCAGAAATATCCCGAATATGTCGAGAAGCTGATTGTTGTAGATATGGGTATCAAGTCGTATCCGCCACACCATCAAGATGTGTTGGCAGCATTTCACAGTGTCGATTTACCAAACACCACTTCTCGGAAGCAAGCAGAGGAAGCAGTGGCTCAATACTTACCCGATTTTGGCACGCGTCAGTTTATTCTAAAAAACCTGTATAGAGTCACGCCCACCCAATTTGGCTGGCGTCCCAATGTGAAAGTGCTGGAAGAGAAGATGGACCGCATCCTAGAGCCGCTACCGGCAGGACAGGTCGATGTGCCAACTTTGTTTCTCTACGGCGAGAAGTCGAACTACGTAGTTCCAGAAGAATTTGGTTCTATCACGGCTCAGTTTTCCGAAGCCGTGTTTTCTTCATTGCCCACCCACCATTGGGTTCATGCCGAAGATCCCGAAGGATTTTACGAGGAAGTTAAAAAATTTGTAACCCTATAGATGGAGTTCCGTAATAGAATCCGGATTTCATTAATAAGGTTTAATTGGTGATTAAGACAAGGGTCTACGAACGAGTAGACCCTTGTTTGTTTTTAGTGCTTTACGATTAGCTTTTGGAATGTAATCTGTTCATCGAACTGAATGGCCACCACATAGGCTCCATTTGCTAATTGCGCCGTATTAATTTCTCTTCGGTTTTCACCACTTACAGCTACAAATTGGTCTGAGGAAAGTCGTTTTCCGCTCAGATCAAAAACTTGAAGCAAAATAGTTTTTGAGCTTTCAAGTGAAAATTGAACATGCGCTTGCGATTGAGCTGGATTCGGGTACATCTTGAAATTCATTTGATCCAAGTCATTCACACTGAGGGTAGTTTCTTCTAGTCGTGCCATAAACTCTTGAAGGAAGAGGTTTGCTACACGGGCATCGTGAATGATGAGCGTATTCTCATCATTGTTTGATTCTGCTGATGCGCTCCAGTTATGTGAGCCTGTGACAACTATAGGGTCGGAGCTCGGATTGCTATGGTCTATAATCGCATATTTGTGGTGGAGCTGGGCATCCACATCAGCATGCGAGTAGATATCCACACCGGCATCGATAAGTGCGGGTACATCTGAAGCCGAACCACCTACTTGCTCTATTATTCCCCGTGGAGTCAAAAAGATATTGGTTTGATCAATAACCGCATCTCGTAACATATCATTAGTGAATACGAGTAGAGCGAAATCAAGATTATTGTTTGCCGATTCGATTGCTTCAACAATGGCATTAGTTGTATTGTCCGAAGGTGAAAAGTAGAGCTCAACATTGCTCCCCCCAATGATGAACTTTTCGGGAGTATTGTTCATTTTGAGAGCGCCAAAGCGAGCGTTTTCCGGATCTGGTGTCATGGTTGAACTTCCCCACATTTCTTCGAATTCGATGGTGTAAGCTCTCGCAAGAGCTTGATCTTGGATGATCACCATATTGTTCGGGTCGAGAAGTAAGTTGTTCGTGGTCCAATTGGTCGAACCAGTCAGTACGATGGCACTGTCAACGACGTTTCTATCTACCACCATAAACTTGTTGTGCATACCGCTCGATGTAGCTCCCTGGCGAACAAAGGTGGTGATACTTTCATCCAAGCTATTGAATCCGGTATTGGATGTTTGTGCTTCAGAAACGTATCTGATATCAACACCCCTTTCGGCTGCGTCATTTAGGGCGCCAACAATGGTAAAACTGTTCAGATTATACACAGCGATGTCGAGGGTATGCTGTGCTCGATCGATATAAGCGGCTAAGGTGTCGTCGGTTAGTCCAAATAGACCAACGGCTTCTTCTTCAGTTGCAAAGTCAGTGTTTACAGATCGGTTGAAGTAGACTTTGATCTCGCCAGAAGATTCGGATACTGTGCTGTAAACACCTACCGTACTGCGTGCGGTGTCTTCGCCTGCTACAGAAAACACTTGACAGTAGTACGGATAGCCTGGCTCTAGGCCTTCCAATGTTAGATAGTGGTCGAACCCTTCTCCTTCTGCACTAGCGAAACTGCCTAAATCGGGTGTCAGGCCATACTCCACTTCTGTAGTCGATTCAAGATCGGTACTCCACTCGAGGTCGAAACTCGTTGTGGTCAAATTGTATTGTTCTATAGAAGAAGTAAAGTTGATTGGGCTCGAGAAAATAAAATCATCGTAGTCTCTTGGCAAAAGTTGGTACCCTTCTGTGGAGCTATTGTTGCTGTATTGAGAAAGGACACCTACCAAATTGATTGGTCCAAGAGGAATAAGCTCACCAATCAAAGGAGAGCCGTTTCGAACATAGGCTACCCCATCTTCATCACTCGCACTAAAACCGTATGTAGAACTGCCAAACATCGCTCCTCCATCAAAGAAAGTGGCTTGGTTGATCTGCATAAGCATACCTTCGTATTGTTCGGTGAGCTCTTCAGGAGTTACTACGATTGGTTCAGGGAGATCATTTCCTTGGCTGTCAATAGTGATAGAAGAGATATTAGGGCCTATTTCTAATAGGTTTGCAAACTCGGTCACTTCTCCCGTTATAGTTACCATATCGCCAATGATGGGCTCAGCATCTTGCCCTGACCAGTTTGAGCCAGGGTAGAGTGCAATTCCTCCTGTTTCGTCTTGCAGGTATCTGACAGAACCGAGCTCCGGCCCATTGATAATTATTCCAGAAACAGTCACAACATCACCTACGTCGTAGTTTGCACGCAGGTCGGCAATATTTGATTGTGCCGTGAGGCCAGTTGATGCGACTAGGGCAATGCAAATGGCGAATAAGTTTTTTGCTAGGTTCATGTTTAGAGGGTAGCTTTTAGTGTAATTCCGTATGTAGTTGGTAATCCAAAATAAACCGCAGCAGAATTGGCATCAAATGTAACAGATGCTGGGGCAGGGCTATCGAGGTAATCTGTTGTTACAAGCGATCCACCACTATTGTTGTCAGAATCAGAGATGTACAGCTCGTTAAGTACATTGTCTACAACAAAGTTGAGGTCAAATCTGACTTTTGAAATATCGAAGTGGTAACCTGCATAGAGACTGAGGAGCCCATAGTTGGGGATCATCCACGATTGGCGGCCAGCTTTTTCGCCCTGTAATTGTAAGGGATCAAACTCTGAGTAGTGTCGAGCATAGTAGGTGTATCTTCCACCCAAATAAGCTTTTTCTTCTTTCAGGAATCTATATCGAAGCGAACCACCAATTTGCGTTTGGGGAGAGTTTCCTACGTACACACCGTCGGCATCAAATGAAATTTCAACGGGTTCATCAGTTGGTTGGTTATCCGATCCAATTTCATAAACGAGATTTCCATTATCATCGTAGAAATTGACGGTGTCCTTACTTGTCCATCTCCAGTCACCGATCGAAGCAAAGGCTTCTACAGTCCAGTTTTTATTGATGTTGTATGTAAAGTTTCCTTCAATACCGATGTGGCGAGCGTTCATGGCATTGATGTTAGCTTGCACCGAAATGTCTCTACCTGGCAGCCTAACTGATGTTCCTCCTTCGTATGGGCGGTTTCTCCAGTCGATGTAATAGGCATTTAAGCTCGCTGCAAATTTCTTGGAATTGTAGTTGTATCCCAGTTCGAACGAGGTAATATTTTCATTTTCAATATCTCTGAAGAACTGGTTGATGTTGCTGATATCAATTACGTTTCTGAAACGAGGGGTCCGGCTCAGGTACCCCAAGTTTACGAATACATGGTGTCGGTCATTAATGGCGTATCCAACCCCACCTTTTACAGTGAACCCAGGAATGTTTTTCCATGGCGTTTCTGATGTTTGGTTTCGCTCATCATCGTATTCAACTTGTTCCGCTCCTACTATGTAGCGCGTACCAGTTGGAGCGTAGTCGTTTTCGTTTTGCGAAGGGTTGGTTACAAATGTGGTATCTCCCGATGTGTAGAAAGAAGATGTTCCTTCATTGATGTTATCAGCAGCAACCAATACGTTTGTTCCATTGTAGAAAAGCACATCTCCATAACCTATCGCATTGGCAAATCGGGTTCCATCTTCAGCGATAAAGTCTTTGTTTCCGTAAAAGTCTTTTCGCTTGTAACCACTAATTACTCCGGAGAGGTTTAAGAAAGCGGTCCACTTGTCCTTTTTGTATTTTGTTTCGGTAAAGAAGGCACCCCAACGAATGTAGTTTTCGCTGTTAAAATCGTACTTATCGCCCTTGCGGTACATCTGATTGGCATAGTCTGTAGGACGGTCTTGAGGAAGCCCACTCAATTCTGGAACGAAATAGTCGCCTCCGAGTAGGTCACTCACTTCGGCATAGCGATGCGACTTGTAATATCTGAAGTCAAGACCACCTGCGAAAGACCAGTTTTCATTGATTTGAAAATCTAAGATTCCGAGGTAGCCAAGCCATTCGTGGTTGTCGTATACCTTTCGCATGATGACGCTTGAGCGCAATTCTGTATCAGAGTAGTTTGGGAAAATTGGGGGGCCAAATATCCCACCTACTGTATTGTTGTGCCAGTCGTCTTCAAAGTCTACCTGAAGGCTCGAGTCGTAATCTCCAAAACCAAGGAAAGGGATCCGGTTTGTTACACCACCTCGCCCGAAAGAGTAGTACACTTTATTTGACATGCTGATGCGTTCAGAGACTTTCCAGAAGTCGCTCAACACAAAAATTGGTTTGTGATAGTCTCTAAACCGCTCACTCTTTTTGTTGCCATTCAAGTATCCCCAGTGGTTGTTGTAACGCACTCCTTTGGAGATAACTCCGGTGGTGTCGATAAAATCGTATTGACTCACTTCTTGAAGAAACAACTCTCTATCGTATGTGAAGTTACCCGTGTTGGGGTCGTAGGTTCCCCACCCGTTCTCTTCAGCAATGGCATTTCGCTGTGCAATGGCCTCTTGATCGTTTTCACCCGCTCGATTCGAAATCACGTTAAATTCGGCGTATTGTCTGTATTGCTCTTCGCTTCCTGTGAAAAGGTCTCTTGCGTACTCTTTGTCGTAGACTACAATTTTGTTCTTACTCGCTCTAATTCCTTGTCTGATCGGTGCTCCTGAGGCAGTGAATGACACGATGTGGTTTCCAAAGTCCTTTTGCACTTTTCCGTAATAGAAGTACTCTTCTTTGAACATGGCTTCGTAAAATCCATCACCAGTACGTGCAGATCCTGCTATGGAGAATCCCCACCCGTTTTTCAGGCGACCAGAGTTGTATCCAATAGTGGTCCTGAGTGTGTTGTAGCTACCATAGCTTTGTTGAACAAAGAAATTCTCTTCGTTTTCGATACTCTTGGTAATGTAGTTAATTGTTCCTCCAATAGCTGGAAGAGCGAGCTTAGAGGATGTCAAGCCTCGCTGTACTTGGAGGTTGGCCAAAACCGCATCGAGCCCATAGGTGTTGGACCAGAATACCCGGCCATCATCCATGTTGTTGATGGGTATACCATCGATCATAACCGAGATATTGCGCTGCTGGAAACCTCGAATCGAGATCCGAGCACCACCATCGCTTCCACCGGCAGGTGTTACGTATACACCTGGCGTAGTGGTTAAGAGCATTGGTACATCATTCGTCCCAAGCTCTTCAGAAATTCGTGCGGGCTTGATATTCGTAAAAGCAACCGGTGTTTCATTTTGAACTGCCATATCGGCCACGACTTCAATTTCTCGAAGTGTAGTAGTTGACATGGCAAAGTCTAGGTTTACAAAACTCTTGTCAAGTGTAATTTCTTGAACAATAGGATCGTAATTGACATACGACACGCTAATGCTATATGTCCCATATGGCAGTTCAATGGAATATTTTCCATCGATATCGGTTACTACTCCCTTTCCTTCTTCATAGAGTACGGTGGCTCCGATAAGGGTTTCTCCTGTGGTTTTGTCAGATATGGTACCCGAAATAGTACCATTTTGGGCATAAATTGTTGCCGACAACAAAATGCCAATTAAAGCAAGCGCAATATTTCTCAAAACGGTTAAAATCTTGGTTAAACAAAAAGGCCTACCATTTTCTGGTAGGCCTTTGGATCAAAGATCAAATTATTCTTTGATAATTCTTGTAGAGAAACCAACGTTTCCTTCCATGATGATGTTCAAAATGTAAACACCTGAAGAAACGCTTCCTAGTACTACAGAACCATTGTTTGAATTAGAAAGGCTAAGCGTCGTTTTTACGAGTTTTCCAGTTGCATCGTAAGCTTCAACTTCTCTGATCGCGTAGTTCGTTTTAACGGTAATTTGTTGGTCACCAGTTACCACAGTTGGGTATACCTGTACGTCCAAGTCTTCTCTGTCACCTACTGAAGTCACATCGTTACAGTCACAAGTGTGCATACCTAGGTTTGACCAGTCATCAGTTCCCAAAGTATCCCACTCAGCCAAAGGCTCAAATGAATCTGGAGGAGTAAGAACACCACCTGTTACCGAAGGCTTACGGATCATCGTGTGTCCACTAGTAATAATCGTTCCATCCTCTGTAGACCATCCGCTTCCTGGGTCTTCACCTGGCTTTCCAAAGATGTCTCCTACGGTAGACCCATTGTAAATAAGAACTAGAGCATCATCACCATTCATGAATGTAGGTGCTGGATAAGGATTGTCAAGCTGATCAGCTAGTGCTTGTAGTTCAGGGTCGCAAGCTGGAGAAATAAACGTTCCAAGGTCGATATCCTCAGTTTGTCCGTTAGTTACTACCCAAGTACCGTAAGCAGGAATAGTTCCCATAAGTGTAGTCTCATCGGTAGAAGCTCCTTCACCGTTAGACCATCTTTCAAGTACCCACCCATTCAAGTTGATGTCCTGATCTGTTGGGTTGTAAAGCTCGTAAGCTTTGTTGTTTCCTGTTCCAACTACATATTCAGAAATGAATAGTTGGTCACATTGTGCCTCAGCGGCAAAAGCTGCAACAACCGCAGCCAAAGAAAGTAGAGTTTTTTTCATCTTAAATTTTGTTTTGGTTTAAGAAATACGCCGCGAAAGTATGTGGAAGGATCGAATAATCCGATGTCTATTCCATTCGCAGGCAGCAATTTAATATAAAGTTAATATTCAGTCTGAAATCACCAAGAGTGGGCTTGTTTCTTTGCTAATTTTGCCTAAGAAACCAGCCGTTCTTGAGAAATGTAGCCCAAATACTATGTCTTCTGATTGCCGCCACTTTGCTTAGCTTAAGTGGTCGGGCAGGACATATATCGGGGCTCAATGTTGAATACACTTGTCTGGGTGGAAATCAATATCTTGTTTCTGTTAATTTGTTTCATGACTGTGGTGATTCACAGGAAGTTCCGGATGAGATTAGTGTTTTTATTGGTTCGTCATGTGGTACTAGTCAATACATGCCTTTTCCAAAAACTAGCGAACAAGAAGTTTCACAGCTTTGCGAAGACCAATTGCCATTTAGTACTTGCAACGGCGGTTTTCAACCTGGTGTGGAGATGGCCACCTACGAGTTGGAAGTGACGCTTGAACCCTGCTCTGATTGGAAAATTATAGTTGCTGAGCAGAATCGAGATGGAACAACTGCAAACCTCATAAACCCAGCTACTTTCAATATCCATGTCGAAGCGGAACTCGACAATTCTTCTGGAGATTGCAATACTTCGCCTCAGCTTTCCGTGTTAAACCTGCCTTACGTTTGTGTTAACTCAAACTTATTGTACAATTTGGGGTTTGTAGACAGTGACGGCGACAGCCTCTCTTATGCCCTAGTTACTGCTCAGGCATCAATGACTCCGCTCTCTCCATTTGACTTGGCATATACGGCTGGACTTTCTGGAATGGAACCCATTGATGGTATTACTATTGACCCCGTGACCGGACAAATTGAAGTGCTTCCGTCGATGTTGGGACGCTTCAACATTGTGGTGCAAGTCAAAGAATACCGAAATGGAGTAGAGATTGGTACCATACATTACGACTTCCTGATGATCGTAATTGATTGTGTCTTCCCACCACCTGAACCCGATGTTGAGAGTCTGAGTCATGTGAGCGGTGGGAGTTATCCCCTGGAGCCCGCTACCATCGGCTTATGTCCAGAAGATGAGTTTTGCTTTTCGATTGACTTCACTTCTGCCGATCCTGATGTAAACGTCGCCCTTTCATCGAACATATCCAATTTAATACCTGGTACAACCGAGATTATTTCGGGTTCGAACCCTGCAAGCATTACCTTCTGTGGCACCCTGCCACCAGGTTTTACAGGTGGAAATTTTTTGATCTCAGCCATCGATGACGCCTGTCCCGTCTATGGTCAATCTTATTACCCGATCGAGCTCGTGATGCGATCAGATATCAATTTGATCGGGGGAGGGACCTACTGCCAAGGCGATTGGGTAGATCTGACTGCAGAGAACGACACCGTTTATACTTGGTATGGCCCAGATGATAATCTCTTATCTGTTCCTGACCAAGCAACCTGTAATCCTTGTCGCGACACACAAATTCTTCCCGATACCACCGGCTGGTACAAGGTTGTGGGATCATACGAAAACTCTTCGTGCTCCCATGTAGATTCTGTTTTTATCGAAATACCGCTCAACGCGGAGACGAGCACTGCCTTGGAAACCTGTCTTGGAAATGATGGGGCCATCGGAATTGACGTGTTAACTGGATCGGGGAATTATCAGGTTACCTGGAGCGATATCGGTGTAGGGCCTTTGAATAGAACCGGTATGCAGTCCGGCTTTTATACGGCAGTTGTCGAAGATCTAGCGAATGGATGTTCCAAGACCTTCGAATTTGATTTGGGCCAAATTCAAATTCCAGAAGCCGATGCAGGCTCCGATACTGATGTTTGTGGACAGGCTCACACCCTAAGCGCGGTGCCGAGTGTGGGTGACGGGTATTGGACCAGTGTCACGACAGGTAGTTTTATCGATTCTACCGAACCCACTACCGTTGTGGCAGTCTCGGGTACGGGGAATTATCAATTTGTTTGGACCGAAGATGCAGGTGGGGGATGTCTTGATCGCGATACGGTTCTTATTCAATTCTACGATGATCCTGATCCGTCTATTTCGCTTGTCGATTCGATTTGTGGCTTGGAAGCAGATGCTGAAGGTAGCGTTCAATTGGGAACTTTCTCTTGGAGTTCATCAGATGGTCTGATGATCTCAGACCCAAATGCAGCCAATACAACCGTCATTGCTCCGGCATATGGCACCTTTACCGTTGAACTGATTGCTACAAATGGAGCTTGCCAAACGGTAGAAGACCACGAAGTAACCTTTGTCAATACGCCGAGTGTCAGTGCCGGCCCTGATTTTTCAGTTTGCGGGCTACAGACCACCATAGTCGGCTCTGAAGATTTCGGTCAAGCCTATTGGGAGTTTCCCGCAGGCTTGGCAACATCAGACCCATTAGAAAATCCAAGCGTAGAATTGAATAGCAGCGGATATGGGCTGTATGAAGTAGTAAGACATGCAGAGGAAAATGGTCTTTGCGCAGCTTCGGATACAGTCGAAGTTCGTTTTGTAGAGCAGCCTAGTGTTTATATCGGAGAAGATGGCTCCTACTGTACTGATCAAATTGAGATCAATGGGACAACGCCAATTGGCAATCTGACTTGGGAGATTCCGGCTGGCGCTAGCCTTTCAGAGACTGATGCACTTCCGACGCAATTCAGCAGTGGTTTTGGGTTGAACACAGTTATTCTTCATGCCGACAACGGATACGGTTGCATTGATTCAGATACGCTTCAGCTTCATTTTATTGAGCAGCCCATTGCTGAGCCCACGGTAGTTGATACCGTTTGTGATTATGAAATGGCCTTGAATGCTGGAAATACCGCCGATCTGGGCTACTGGGTGAATGATGAAGATCTTAGTTTCGCGAATGATTCAGATCCCGAAACGGTGGCCACGGTAGTAGCCGATGGCACTTACCATTTTGGTTGGGTGTTGGAGAATGGTGGGATGTGCCGTGATACCAGTTTTTACGAAATTACTTTTTACGAGCAGCCTCAGGCCAACGCAGGTTCCGACATGGTGATTTGTGGGCTCACGCACCAACTCGATGCCACGCCATCTGTAGGCCAACTCCTATGGATAGATAGCCCGGGGTTGACATTTTCAAACCCTACTGCTTCGGCTGCCACCATCCAAGCCGATTGGTATGGAGCCTACACAGTAGAGTTGATTGAGCAAAACGGAATTTGTGTAGATCAAGATTTTGTTGAAATCGAGTTTCACAGCGCGCCCCAAATATTAACGCCTTCTTGGGACTGTACCGGCGCCGATGCCGCCTTTATTTTGACGTTTGATCTGGGCTTTGGTGATACCGCCAATTACGCATTGGAAGGGCCTGCTGGAAGTCTAAATTCTCTTTCTTTCACTTCAGATCCCATTTTATCTGACACACCAGTTGAAGTGGTATTAGCCGATGGTGGGATTTGCGGAAATGATACGCTGGAAGGGAGCTTGTTTTGCCCCGTGCTTTCCTTCGCTGGCACTATGAGTCAAGATACCCTAATCATTTGCGAGGGTGAATCGGCATTGGCGGCTATTCCATCAGATTTTACGCTTGATGCAAACGATACGTTGCTCTTTGTTCTGCATGAGAATCAAGGACTAAACTTGGGCGACATTTACCAATGGAATTCAACGCCGACTTTCGGGCTACAACCTGGAATGGAGTACAATCAGGTTTACTACATTTCTTCGGTGGTTGGTACAGTAGCCGGTGATGCGATAGATCTAAGCGACCCGCTGCTCTCCATAGCCGAGGGTACGCCAGTTGTGTACAGAGAAGCCCCAGAAGCGAGCATTTCAGGCGATATGTTGGTTTGTCCGAATGTTGAGTCAGCTATATCGGTCAATGTAGAAGGCGATTTTCCATTGACACTCACCTTTGAATCTCCCACAGGCACGCAGTCGGTTGATGTGAATAATCCCGGTTTTGAAATCTCTGTTCCCGACTCAGGGGTGTTTGAATTGATTGGCATTCAAGACGGCTATTGTCCGGGAGATGTAGATGGAATAGTGCGCGTCGAGTATTTTGAACTGCCCACAGCTGAGCTTTCAGGGGAAGCGGAAATTTGTGCTGGCGATACATCGATCTTAATGCTGGCGTTCAGTGGAGTTCCGGATTTCGACTACGAGCTCTGGTTGAATGGTGAATTTTATTCAGGAGGTGAATCTAGTGCTGCGGTCTCGCAGTCGATCTATTCAGCCGGGGAATATGAGCTGGTTCATCTCAGCGATGCCAACTGCCTAGCCGATGATACCAGTAGTTTTTACTTGACGGTGAAACCCCTTCCCCAGCTCGATTTGGGAGAAGACCTAACCCTTTGTTCTGGAGACACAGTGATGCTTGAGACCAATTTCTTCCCAGGCCAATCTTACCAATGGACGGATACCGATGGTTTGTTTATGACCAATCTGAACCAAGCTTCGTTTACCCAAACCAATATTCTCCCATTTCCCGATTACTACACCATTTATATCGAGTCGGAGCTGAATGAATGCACCAATACGGATAGCGTGGAAATCGTATTGTCTAGTGCGCCTACGCCCTTCATATTTGGACCTGATGAATACTGTTCGAGCGATTCTATTTCATTGATAGGAACTGGGGGGCAGTGCCATTGGGAGCCAGCTCAGTATTTCTCACACCCCGATTCCACCAACACCTTATTCTGGGCTCCTGCAGATCAGGTGGTCACGCTCCTAGTAGAGTCAGACTACGGATGCGCCAACGAGATTTCCAGACAAATGACCATTCATGCATCACCAACAGCCTATTTCGATCCGGTGCTCGAATCGGGCTGTGCTCCAGTTGAGCTTTTGCTCCACGCGGATGATCCTTTGGAAACGAATCAATATGCCTGGAATGTGACGGGCGCAGGAAAGCTAATCAGTCAAGGAGAAATGGCTATCGTCCAGTTTGATGATGCGGGGTCTTATGATATTAGTTTGACTGTCACATCCCAAAATGGCTGTACTTCTGGTTACACAACCACCCAGCCCATTGCTGTTTTTAAAACCTACGCTGAATTTGAGCTGGTTACTGAGCTGCCGACCGTATCAAGTCCCCAAGCTTATTTTCAGAATAATTCCCCAACCAATGTCAGCTCTACTTGGTATGTCGATACCTTGGGTGAGCATCACAGTAGGCACTTGTTCTACGCGTTCCCTGAAATTGGTGGCGAAGAATACGAAGTCTGTCTCGAAGTAGTAGATGAGCACGGCTGTATTGATCGCTTTTGCGACTTGGTGAAGGTCAAAGACGATTTCTATTTATACGTCCCCAACTCATTCACACCGAATGGTGATGGACTCAACGATCTTTTTTACCCAGTTATTTCATTCGTAGATGTAAGAGAGTACCACTTCTGGATTAATGATCGACGTGGGGAGATTGTGTTTGAGACAAACGACCCAAATGCAAAATGGGATGGAACAGCCGAGGGTGAGCCTTATTTTGGTCGGAACCAGGCTTATACTTGGCACTTGGTTATTAAGCCAGAGTACAATACGGAGACCCAGTATTACAATGGTCACGTCAATCTTATTCGTTAAAAATAGTTAGGATTTTCTCCGATTTTAGGAAGGCCTGATTCTTGATCTCTTTTCAATTATCTTAGCCACAAATTTTGATTTTGAAGGAAGGGATTGTCATCATACCTACTTACAATGAAGCGGGAAATATAGAGCGGCTACTGCGCTGTGTTTTCGCGATGGATCCGGATATCCACGTTCTGATTGTAGATGATAGTTCACCAGATGGGACAGGGGCCATCGTGAAAAATTTACAGATTGAGTTTCAAGGGCGACTTCAGCTCTTGGAGCGAGCCGAGAAAAACGGCTTAGGGACGGCGTATATTGCCGGATTTAAGCATTGCCTCGCCCAGTCCTACCAGTATATTTTCGAGATGGACGCCGATTTTTCACACGACTATAAGGACTTACCTCGATTGATGGAGGCCTGCATGGTATCGCGTGGAATGAGCATTGGGTCGCGGTATGTGCGGGGAGGGAAAGTGAGCAACTGGCCCATGACTCGGATCCTGATGTCGTATTTCGCATCTTTGTATGTACGCGCTGTCTTATGGATCAACGTGATGGATACTACCGCTGGGTTCGTTTGCTATCATCGGAGTGTCTTGGAGACCATAGATCTCGATTCCATTGAGTTCGTTGGATATGCCTTTCAGATTGAGATGAAGTACAGAGCGATGAAAGCCGGTTTTAAATTGGTAGAAGTTCCTATTACCTTTATAGACAGGCAGGTGGGGCAGAGTAAAATGAGCATGAATATATTTACTGAAGCCTTTTTGGGAGTACTAAAAATGAGATTTAGCTGATGGGTAAGATTTTGATAAAAGGAGCCACTCTGGTGAACGAAGGAAAGCAGTGGGTTTCAGACGTGCTGGTGAATGATGGTATCATTGAGAAAATCGCCGAAGACATTCCGAGTGAAGGGGTAGTATCAGTTATTCATGCAGATGGGCTTCACTTATTGCCTGGTTTGATCGACGACCAGGTGCATTTTAGAGAGCCTGGACTGACCCACAAAGGCGACCTATTCACCGAAAGTCGTGCTGCCGTAGCTGGTGGAATTACCAGTTTTATGGAAATGCCCAATACCGTTCCGAATGCGCTGACGCAAGATCTGCTGCAAGAGAAGTACGATAGAGCAGCGGAGGTGAGTTTGGCCAATTACTCCTTCTTCATGGGAGCTTCAAACGAGAATTTGGATGAAGTTTTAAAAACGGATCCGAAAAGGGTCTGTGGGGTAAAGGTGTTTATGGGTTCTTCAACTGGAAATATGCTGGTAGATGCACGCACTGTTCTCGAAGGGATTTTTAAGGAAAGTCCGACTATAATCGCTACGCACTGCGAAGATGAAGCGACGGTAAGAGCCAACATGGAGATTTATCGAAACAAGTACGGAGATGATGTTCCGTTTGCGGCGCATCCACTTATACGCTCGGCTGAAGCCTGTTATAAATCTTCATCCCTAGCCGTGGAATTGGCTACCAAGCACAATGCGCGCCTTCACATTCTTCATATCTCTACCGGAAAAGAAATTGAACTTTTTAGAAACGATATTCCACTAGAAGAGAAACGAATTACGGCTGAAGCTTGCATCCACCACATGTGGTTTACCGATGCTGACTACCTAACCAAAGGAAGCCGCATCAAGTGGAATCCAGCAGTGAAGACAGCAGCAGACCGCGATGCCATTCGCGCAGCGGTCAATTCAAATAAAATAGATGTCATTGCCACCGACCACGCTCCGCACACCATCGAAGAGAAATCGGGCACCTACTTTAAGGCTCCCTCTGGTGGGCCCTTGGTTCAACACGCTCTACTTGCCTTGCTCGATATGTATCGCGATGGCGTGTTCAGCCTTGAGCAAATTGTAAACAAGACTAGTCACTCGGTGGCCAAGCTTTTTCAAATCAAGAACAGGGGCTTTATACGCGAAGGGTATGCCGCCGACCTGGTACTCGTGAACTTGAATCAAGAAACCGAAGTGACCAAAGAAAACATTAAGTACAAGTGTGGTTGGAGCCCGTTTGAAGGACACCGTTTCAAGTCGTCGGTGGAGTATACACTCGTCAATGGGCAAATTGTATATGATCGCGGGCTGATTATTGATTCGCAACTTGGAAAAAGACTGCTATTCGACCGATGAGATGGTTTGCTTTCATAGTGATGGCCTTTTTATATGGATGTGGTTCTGACGTTGTCCAAGAAGAAAAACCACCCATAGATCAGGATATGTTTACGGCCTTAATGATTGATGTGCAGCTCGCGGAAGGGATGAAGACACAGAAGATTTTCGTGACAAAAAAGAATCCGGGTGCTATCAATATGCTGTATGAAGACATCTTTGCAAAACACGGTGTTACCGAAGAAGAGTTTCAAAAAACATTTACGTTCTACCGAGAAAGGCCAGGACTTTTTGAAGTGGTGTACGAGCAGGTACTCGATAGTCTAAGTAAGCTCGATGTAGAAGTAAAGCAGGAGTACGGTCAATACTTAAAACAGAAAAAAGACAGTACATCAAAGGCTACTCAAAATAACCGCGATAGGTAGTTAAGGCTTCTTTGATCGGGGTAAAATGAAGACCGATCTTTTCTTGAATTTTATCGCTCGAATATTTGTTGATTCTACTGGAGCTGCGCGCTGATTCCTTTGTGATTCTGGGACTTTTTCTACTGATTAAAGACCATACCCAAAGTATGCGCCAGGCCATTCCAAGTAAAAAAGGCGAAGCTCTAAAACTTGGTTCTTTGTGATGGAATACCTCTGCACTTTGGTTGAGCAGATCGCGGAACAGAAGATTCTCGCCATTGAGGATAAAACGCTCGCCTTCAATCTGGTTTTCAATAAGCGCTAAGCACGCCCGACTCACATCGGCCACGTCCACAAAACCGGATCCACCATCTGGATAATAAGGGGTTCCTTTTCTCAACATATCCATGAGCTGGCCAGAGCTTTCCCCAGGCTGAGATGGACCTAAAATGACGCTTGGGTTAACGACTACCACGCGCAGTCCCTCAGCTTCGCCTCGCCACACTTCCTGTTCGGCCAGATACTTGCTCAATCCGTATCCAGAGCGCAATTCTTCGCGTTTTCCGTAGCATGTTTCGTCTATCACATTCCCAGATACAGGGTTGCCAAGCGCGGCTACAGAAGAGATGTGACAAAAACGATTGACACCTTTCTCAATGGCCGCATCTACTAGATTAGAAGTTCCGTCTTGGTTTACTTCTATCAGCTTCTCAAAATCACGAGCTTGATAAGAAACGAGAGCGGCACAATGAATAATTTGATCAATTCCGTCCAGACATATCATCAGTGACAGAATGTCTTTGATATCTCCGTTTACCCACTCTATCTGGTCGAAGAGTGCAGCGCCGCGCTCCGGGTTGGCAAACCGAAAGTAAGACTCCGCTTTGCTTAAGTCACTGGATTTCCGCTTCAGGGCGCGCACTTTTTTACCGCTCAAAAGAGCATCGTAAGCCACGCGCGAACCCAAAAGACCAGTAGCACCTGTGATAAAAATCATGGGGCAAAAATAGTTCAATTACGAGAAGGACTGTGGGGTTTTGAGAATTCCTTTCGCAAGCTATTGATCATTCAGTAAAAACGGATTGAGTCGGGGCCGATCAAATATTATCTTTGCGCAAAATACTTGATTATGTCACTCATCGAAGAGCTAAAGTGGCGTGGACTAATCCACGATATAACCCCTGGTACCGAAGAACAATTAGAAAAGGAATGTACGAGTGGTTATGTTGGTTTTGATCCTACTGCTGACTCCTTACATATTGGAAACCTCGTGCCCATTATGCTATTGGTTCACCTCCAGCGGGCGGGTCATAAACCCTATGTTTTGGTCGGTGGAGCTACGGGTAGAGTAGGCGACCCTTCGGGAAAAACCCAAGAAAGGCAGCTCCTAAGCCCTGAGATGATAGAGCACAATTTGTCCTGCCAGCGAAAACAGCTTCAACAGTTCTTGACCTTTGGTGAAGGTGAGACAGATGCTGTTGTGGTCAATAATTACGACTGGTTTAAAGATTGGTCGTTTCTCGACTTTATCCGCGAAGTAGGAAAGCATATCAGCATCAATTACATGATGTCGAAAGACTCGGTAAAAAACCGACTTGAAAGCGGGATGTCGTTTACAGAGTTCACTTACCAGCTCATTCAAGGGTTTGACTTCTTCCACCTGAACAAGGAGAAAAATGTCAAACTGCAAATGGGTGGAAGCGATCAGTGGGGGAATATCACCACGGGAATAGAGCTAACCAGAAGAATGGGCGGTGGCGACACCTTTGCCATTACAGCTCCGCTTGTCAAAAAAGCAGATGGTAGCAAGTTTGGTAAGTCGGAAGGCGGAAATGTATGGCTCGATGCCGAAAAGACCAGCCCTTATAAGTTTTACCAATTTTGGTTGAACGCTTCGGACGATGATATCGTCAATTTTATTCGGATTTTCTCGCTCAAAGGAAAGGGGGAAGTAGAAGGCCTAATCGCTGAACATGCCGAGACACCACACCTCAGAATTTTACAGAAAGCACTGGCCGAAGAATTGACCAGTAGAATTCATGGCGAAAAAGCCTTGGAAATGGCGGTCGAAGCTTCACAAATTTTGTTTGGGAAAGCCACGGCAGACTCCCTTAAGAAGTTGAGTGAGCGCGATTTTCTAGATGTTTTTCAAGGGGTAGAGCAAGCCGAAGTGAGCAAAGCTCAACTTAACGAAGGCGTGCACATTGTCGATCTTCTAGCCGATGAAACGGGATTTCTCGCATCGAAAGGTGAAGCTCGACGAGCCTTGAAAGAGAACTCGATTTCTGTGAATAAGGAAAAGGTGGATGATGGCTGCGTGGTGAGCGAATCTGACTTGATCAACGATAAATACGTGCTTTTGCAACGAGGAAAGAAGAAGTATTTTATTGTCAGCTTCAATTAAGGAGCTGCAACCATGAGGTTGCAGCCACGCGTTTCACTAAAATCAAACCGTCCGAGTATTTCGGCGCTGCCGTCTGGGTTGATTCTTCCCAGGTCGCTGGTGGCGATAAAGGAGCAGCTGTAAATATTGGCTAAGTCAATTACGTTGAGCCCACCGGTATGTCCGGCTTTGGAAGGAGAGAGTGGGTCGTTCACATCTCGGGTAAGCAAACGCATCCAAGCAGGTGTTTCAAATTTCCCGCCACCTTTTGAATAAGCCTGTGATAGAAGCTCCGTCATTCCATACTCTGAGTGGATTTGATTTACACCAAATCCCGCTTTTAGTTTTTGGTGAAGCTCCTCACGTGTAATTTCTTTTTTCCTTCCTTTCATCCCTCCGGTTTCCATTACGATGGTGTTCTTGAGTTTGAAGCTCTCTTGTTCAACTAAGTCCAAAAGGGCGAAGCTTACGCCAATCAAAAGCGTTGGCTTATCATCTTGCTTCAATAATGAAGACAGTTTGGAGAAATCGTTTAGAAAAAATCCACACTCTGGATCATGGCTCATTTTGATCATCTGATCGGCCATGTACACCAAGGATGAGCCCGTACGCTCGAGGTAGGATGGCAGAAGTGCTAAGATGCGAAATTCCTGGATCGGACCATAAAAGCTTTCAAACCCTAGGGTGAAAGATCGCTCGTACAGATCTGGTTTTGCCACAAAATGACTTGAGGTAACACTTCCTGTGGTGCCGCTGCTGGTGAACTCCAGGAGGGGTGCTCTTTCTGAAGCGTAAATCCGATGTGTTTTGAATAGCTCAATCGGTAAGTACGGAATCTGATCAACCCGTTTTACCTCATTCAGATCAAGCCCTAAAAATTGGATGTACTTGGCGTAGGGAGCACAGTTGACCGATTGGAAACGAAATATTTCGAGAGCCATTTCGTTAAATGACTCTTCTGAGTCAATTTCAAAAATGGCTTTTTCAATTTCACTTAAGTCTTTCAAGTAGGGAAGGCTTCAGATAAGTTTGTACTTTTAGCAAAGATAGATGGACTTGCGCAGAAAATACGCCGATCTGATCACATTCGTGGTTCTTGCCTTTCTTCTTGGAGGGGTGACTGTGTCGTGCGATAGAAGCGACGGGTTTCCCGATGAACCTGTGATCACAAAACTCGAGTTTGATACGGACATCAGGTCTATGGTAATTGAATTTACCGATGGTGATGGTGATTTTGGCATTGATGGTGATGATCCAGACTTCCCGCAGTATCTTGATCCTGATAGCACGGAGCTTAACCCGTACTACACCAATTTGTGGATCGACTATTATGAGAAACAAGAAGGGGAATGGGTATTGGTTGAGCCGGAAAACACCTTCAATTTTCGCGTGCCCGTGTTGACTCCTACCGGGCAAAACAAACAATTGGAAGTGGTCATCACGAACGATCTTTCGGCCGATATTCCTTACCCTACGGCAGAATCTGATACCATCAAGTTTATCGTAACATTAGTAGATCGGGCTAAGAACGAAAGTATACCTGCTGAGACGGGAGAGCTATTCGTTCCGGCCAACTAGATTTCGCCCGAAAGGGCTTCGCTCACATTGTGAATGTGATCACCGATTTTCTCCAGCGAAGAAAATAGATCGCTGTAAATGGCGCCGCTTCGCATATTGTAGCTTCCACGCTCCACTTTTTTCATGTAATCTTTTCGCAGCGTTTCCTTGAAAGCATCAATCTTTTGCTCCAGTTCCTCCGCTTTCTCCATGTTGACCTGTTCAGTCTCTTCTTTCGAAAGATTAGCCATCATCACAGCATGCGCTTTGTCTACCAAATCAAACATTTCGATGATATT
This sequence comes from Bacteroidia bacterium, assembly GCA_030427905.1. GTDB lineage: Bacteria > Bacteroidota > Bacteroidia > Flavobacteriales_D > Cryomorphaceae > CBDDKU01. The sequence continues at coordinate 194,397 of JAUICL010000001.1, read as the reverse complement.
GTCGCGCTGTTCTGGTGTGAACCAAATCCGTGCGGTCGTCTTTTTTTCTAAGACCATGGACATCTGATAAAACACATCGCCCACGCGTTCGAGCTCTCCACTTATGGCGAGAATAGCTCGGATGTTTTCCGAAGCTGCAGCACTTAGTTCACGTCGAGAAAGCTCACGACAGTATTCGGCAATTTCCACCTCCATTCGGTCGGTTATTTTCTCATACTTCTTAATCCGCTTGAGAATAGGAGATTGATCTTTTTGGTCAGTTTGGATAAGCAGTGACCGCACAAATCCCGACATACGCTTTGTGAGCTCGGCAAACTTCGACAACTCCCTTTTGGCTTCAATGATTGAAATCTCGGAGATTTCAATGGATGTGTCGATGAATTCGAGTCTAAACTCTTCGTCTTCAACGCCCTTCGATCGAACCGTCTTAGATGCGAGTTTGACTAGCAATGGAGTAAACCAAATTAGAATCAACAGATTGACCGTGTTAAAAACAGTGTGAAAGGCGGCCAACCCTGTAGTAGCTGCTTGCCTACCGACATCGGTGTTGGCAAACGGATCGGCCGGCAAAAACTCACCAATGGCCTTCAAAACAAACGGCATGGCGAAAATCATCCAGGCTACACCAATGACATTGAACAGGGTGTGAATTCGGGCACTTCTTTTTGCGTGAACGTTTCCTACCAGGGCGGCTACTTCGGCCGTAGCTGTTGTACCAATGTTCTCACCTAGTACCATGGCTGCAGCAACTTCAAAGGGAATTACACCGCTCACACAAAGCGTCATGGTTAGCGCAAATGCTGTAGATGAGCTTTGAACAATGATGGTAACAATCATTCCAAGAGCGACAAACATCAGGGTGCCAAGCACTGGGATGTTGGAGTAGGATAAGAAGGATTGAACAAGAGCTGAGTCTTGTGTTAGAGTTGGTACCGTTTGCTTCAGAAATCCGAGCCCCATGAAGAGCAAGGCAAAACCAATCATTGCATTACTCCAAGACCGACTTTGGTAGCGTTTCAACAGCAGCAGCGGGATGGCAAAAGCAAAGATTATAAGGGCATAAACACTAATATCCACACGGAAACCGAGCAGGGAAACGAGCCAACCCGTAATCGTGGTTCCGATATTGGCTCCCATCATGATACCAGCAGACTCGGTAAGGGTGATAAGTCCTGCGTTGACAAAGCTCACCGTCATAACCGTAGTTGCACTAGACGATTGGAGCAATCCCGTTAGAAAGAAGCCCGACAGCACGCCCTTAAACCGATTCTTAGTCATGCGCTCAAGAGCTCTTCGCAATCTGACACCTGCCGAAGCCTGAATCCCTTCGCTCATGGTTTTCATCCCATAAATAAAGAGACACAACGCTCCTACCATCAGCAGGAATCGAGTAATTCCCCATGGAATACCAGTCTTGAAGTTCGATCGCTTGGTCCAAACGTACTCGCCATCGTCGTTTTGATATCCAACTTGATAAACGTATGAAGTCAGTGATGAAAGGTTGGAGATATCGATGTGCCCTTGCGTAAAGGGCACTGGCTTAGTGTATTTCCACACTTCTCCTTCGTTGGCCAAGCTAGCCGAACCATTGTATCTCAAAAAAACGGAGTCGGGAACTTCGCTTGCATGGCAATTGATCATCCACGTTATGCGAACACTTTTGTCAGTGATGACAGGGCCATGCAATTCTAATGCATCTTCTGCGTGAATTTGGTTCACCGAGAGAAGTATTAAGAAAAGGCTTAAGAAAAGTTTAATAGTCCGCACCATTCGAAAATGTATAGCCGGCAAAGGTAGGATTATAAAAATCGAAAATATGCCCTAAAAGGTTATGCTTGTGTTAAGTAGAGTGGGTGGCGTCAATGATTACTTGAATGCATTTTGAGTTAACGTTCTTAACAAGTAATAAGTATTAATTAACAAGGGGTTAAAGCTTATTTAACTAAGCCAAGATACTTTCGGACTCCAGGTTTTACCACAAATGATTTCTACTCAATCTGTTTTAGTCTTTAAAGGTGAAAACTCACAGTTTGATGAGTTGATGCCCGTCATAGAAGGTAGTAATGCGAGCTACCAACTTGTAAAGACATTTGATGAAGCTAGGGCTGCCATTGCAGAGCGGGTACCTGCAGTGCTTTTAATGGATCTGCTGGTTGACGGGCGGGATGCCACCGATTTTCTGAATGAATTAAAATCGGAAGGTCTAAGTAATCAGATTGTATCTGTCATATTTAGCGATAGAAAGGAGAAGTATGTTGAGGTAGCCGCCCTGAATGCAGGAGCCGACGATTTTAGGGTGAAGCCGGTAAACAAGCGCGTTTTTGGAAGTCGATTGCAGACTTGGCTCCGCCAAAGTGCATGCCGAAGCCTGACCAAACCCAGTTCAAGGGCAATTGGCGAAGTGATCCTCGATTACGAAAAGTTTTTGGCTATCGTCAACAACGAGCCCATTGATCTCCAGCGCAAGGAATTTGAGATTATTTCGCTTTTGGTCTCAAAACCAAGAAAAGTATTCAGTCGCGAAGAGATAATAGAATCGCTTTGGTCAAATCAAGAGAATGTTCGTGAGCGAACGATCGATGTACATATTCGAAACTTGCGAACCAAAATCGGGCCGCGGCATATCAAGACCTATAAGGGTATAGGATATAGCTACGACGTACGCTAGTATATCATATACACGGGCATTCGCTTGTGCGATGGCTCGTAATACGGTGAGTTTTCATAGACGAATTTGAGTTGGGCATAGCTATCACCGGCAAATTCGGGATCGGATGCAATTTTCGATTCAAAGGCTTCCCGCAATCTTTTATTACGCTTCAAAAGGTCGGCAGCTGTGTCTTCAAATACATAAGGTGAGAAGTATTCCTTCTGACCTAGGTGAGCATCAAAAAAGTTCCAATTAAAAAAGCTGTCAGCACATTCGGGGTAAAGTACGTGCGCAAGGTATTTTGATCCTTTTTGTTGTGCTGGTACCAGTACGTCTCCAGCGCGAATAGCCATGGTGCTTTGTCCTTCACGTACTTCGGTGTTGTAGTGAAGGTAATGACCTTCGTAAGGAAAGCCCAGTGTTTCATAAGATTGGATGTACTGTGTACGGACCTGCACCATAGTGTCGGTATCCATCACGCGGTACTCAATATTGTTAGCATCGAGCAGTTCAAGTGCTTTCACAGCGCTTTGCCTAATAATGTAAAATGCCGGAAGATCAAAAGACGAGCTGGACTCATGCCATTTCAGGTAGGGTATGTTTTTTTCATAAGGTTTGGTGCGGTCGTACTTCAGTCTGAGCTGTCCAGTTACTTCACTTGGTATGCTGTCGGCTTCGTATCCGGGAAAGAGAAGTGAATCGACCTGCTCGCTCACCTTCCAGTTGTATGCGTATGCCGTTCTGGTCAAGTCTTCGTCATCGGCAAGTTTTTTGAGTGTTTTAATCACACTCGATTTTTCTCTGGCTACATCTGATACGACATGAAGAATATCTAAGGTAGCATTTACTCTTGCATCAAACGACTTAAGCATGTGCGCCTCGGTTGTGAACCCAATGCAGTTAAACAAAGCTGCGTAGCCAATGCTATACCTCGGCAGGTCGGTGAATGCCTTGATTCCACTATCAGGTGTGCCTTTTATTGTGTTGACATAGGGCACCATTTTATTCCCCTTCTTTGCCATGCCAGTGTAGAGCGCCGGCTCCATTTCTAAGCTTAGAAAGTTTGCCTGCATTTTATTAAGCTTTTCGGGAAAAGTGGTCAAAAGAGTCATTGTTGGTTGGTAATCGGCTCCGTTTGATGTATGAGTGTCGATAAGGATATGTGGATTCCATCGATGAAAAATTTCCGCAAAGGCCTTGGTGTTTTTCGAATCACCTTTTATGAAGTCTCTATTGAGATCTAGATTTTGGTAATTGCCTCTGAAGCCTTGTAGTTCTGGTCCATCTTGGTTGGCCCTGGTGTTTGGGCGTCGATCAAGACACCCACCTATATTGTAGACCGGTATGATCACATAGGTGATTCCTTCATCAGGAGTTTCCGCCTTTTCTTTAGCAAACGTGATACTGGCATTGATTCCGCAAGACTCTCCTGGGTGGATGCCGTTAAGCACAAGTACTACAAGATCGCCAGCGGCTGCGACATCTTCTGAACTGAGACCATTCCGACCAATGACAAGGGTGTGTAAGGGAAATCCCGAATCGGTCTGGCCATTCTGATACAATTTTGCGTTTTCGGGAAACTGATCGGCTATACCCGTGAAGGTCTCGATGATGGTTGGGTAATCGGGCGATTCATTGGTCTGAGCGCGCATGGCGATGCACCCGAAAAAGAAGGCTAATACTAGGCTAAAATGTCTTTGCACTTTTTTCGTGCTAAGATAAGCTTCGGTCTGAAATGAGCGCTTAACAAATGATTAACAATGGCTGCATGAACTTAATAATGAGTTAAAGTTTGAGCCGATATAGCGCCTTAATTTTGCCCTGCAATGCAGAAGTTATCGCTAGTCATAATCCTTGGTTTGATCAGTTTTACGCTGACAGCTGGAAATCCCGCTAAAAGCGAAGGAGAAAAGCCTAAAGGCGCCCTTCAAGGGTGGGTCATCGATGAGATGAGTGCCGAAGCGCTTACTGGTGCTACCATAAAAATTGTGGAGCTCGATATTACTGCATATGCATCTTTTGATGGTTCCTATGAGATACCAAATCTTCCAGAGGGAACTTACACCGTAGAAGTGAGCTCATTGAGCTACGAAAAACAGACGGTGAAGGACGTGGTTGTCAAGGCTGACGGCTCGTCTAAGAAATTTTACCTTTCTTCTTTCTAAGATATTTCGGGTTGCTTCTTAATCAATAAGTTGTAACCATTTTCTGTGTTCAGTCGTTTAATGTTATGAAAACGTTAAGAAATGATTACCTTTGTATAAAGAGTTCAATTAACGTAAACGCAATTGTTATGAAAAAATGGATGATACTAGGATTGGTGATTATGGTAGGGATCAGCGTTGCGAATGCTCAAAACCTTAGTGAAATCGATCAATCTAAATACACGCAACTTTCAAATGATGGAAGTGATGATGTAAGTTACTACGCTGATAACGCAACTTATAAGCGATCAGCAGATGGAAAAGTTTCAGCATCTATTAAGTCGTTCCACGACAATGGTGCTTTAGATGAATCAGGAGTTCTTATAAACGGGCAAAAGCACGGAAAATGGATGAAGTACAATGAAGCGGGTGAACTCGTTTCTGAAGGGTACTACAACCTAGGACAAAAAGACGGTATTTGGAAAGTGTGGGAAGGAGATGTTCTCCGTATTCACATGGAGTACAACAATGGTCAACGCGTTGGTAAGTGGTTGATGTATGATGCCGATGGCAACGTGACCAGCGAAAAAGATTACCAATAAGAGATTCTACTACGTGAAATAAAACGACCCGCCTCGATGACTATCGGGGCGGGTCGTTTTTTGTCTATTCTCGGTTGTGTTCTAGAAAGTATAGGTATACTTCAGATTAAAGGTTCTTCCTGGTGAGAACGCCTGGTAAATTTCGTCTTCGGCTCCGAATGATTTGTAAACCATTTCTCTTTTGTCGTCGAGTAGGTTGCGAATTCCAAAACTAAGCTTAGATCTCATTTCTTTCCCAAGCCCGATGTATGAGTTGAAATCGAAGCTGTGGAAAGGTTTGGTGTAAACATCAGGAATACGACCTGAAGCAATAATGCTGAGTTGCTCACCTTGTACGTTGTATGCCAAAGAAACGTTGAACTGCTTTTCAACGATTTCATAAGATAAGTTGGCGTTGATAGAGTATGGTGATTGTCCCGCCATATCTCTCGTATCATCAAGAGTCTCACCTACGCGCAAGTTTGTTGTGCGCAGGTCGTATTCAGTTTGACCTTCGTTTCCAGTCTGTACTTGCTTCATGTCAACTCCTGACTCCACGAGGGTTACATTACCACCTAGGAAAAGTCTATCAAAGAATTTTCCAGGAATGAAACCGAGTTGCTTTCTAGCTTCCAATTCAATTCCATAAACAAAGGCATCACCTGAGTTTCTTGGTTTAATGTTATCTGGTGCGGTTTCGAATGATACAAGCTCGATATGACCATCAAACTGCTTGTAGAAACCGGCAACCGAAAGAATTTCTCTTGGTCCAAAGAACCACTCATATCTCAAGTCGTAGTTAGTGATCTCCGTTTGTTCCAAATCGATATTACCAATAAAGGTACGTTTAGTGATTGGGTCGTAAATCTGAGCGATGGACTTCTCCTTAAAGCTTGGTCTGGCAATAGTTTGAGTCACGGATCCACGAATGTTCGTTTTTTCTGTTACTGCGTAAACCAAATTTACCGAAGGAAGGAAATTCAGCTCGTCCAGAGTTTTCTCGTCATTGTAGAATAGGTAATCTAAACCAACTTGTCCTTCTCCTGTGTAGAACATGTCACCCTTTTCAACACGCAAACCGTATATAGCTCTAAAGAGTGGAGTGATTTGATGTTCGGCCATCAAGTAACCAGCCATCACATTTTGTCGAGCTTCAAAGTTGTTGATCGGTTCTTGGTTTCCAATTGTGTAAGTCCCAGATCGGTCATCAGAAGTCCAAATATTGTCTTCTTGAAGGAACCAGTCTGGATCTGGATCAACATCTGATCGGTTTCTTCGGCTGTGGATATACGCTATCGTTTCAAACTCACGTTGCTTCAGAAGGATGTTTGCTCCAGCTTTCAGCTTAAACTGCTTTGAAAAAGTATATGTTGCGTCAGCTCTGAAGTTTTCATTCCACTCATTCAGATCTCGCCAAAAGCGGTTGATACCTGCGCCATCACCGGGGTTTAGAGTAGGAGATCCATTAGTTAACGAGTAAGCTGTAGATCTGAAGTCAGGGTCGTATACCCGCGATTTAGATACAGCTCCAGCAACATCGAGTTGTAATTTCCCAAGGTTAAAGTTTCCATCTAAGAGGAAAGTAGATAGAGAGCGCTGTGAGTAAGTAAGGATGTACTCTTGAAGAATGGCTCCAGTTTGGTTAAAGTTTCTGACAATCCGATCAGACGCTGTTGTCTCTCCACTTTGGCTTCTAAGAAGCATACCTGTTAGGGCGTACTTTTCCTTCTTCATAGATCCACTAGCCATGGCGCTCCATTGCACTGTGTTCACACCAACGTCACCTATCCGCGACTCATCCTGAAAGAGCTCATTGACTGTGTTGTCGTTGTCCTTCAGGAAGGCATTAGACTCAAAATCTTTGTAGAAGTTCGTTTGATTCTGGTAGTTCAACACGAAATTATATCCATAGGTAGTACCAGATTCTTTGTTAAGTTGATTTCCATGAACCAACGATAGTGATCCATTCGGAAGGGCAGTAGCACTTTTAACAGCTAGGTCGCGTCCAAATGATCTGGTAATTGTTTCAAGTTGAGGGTCTACTTCAACTTCTACGGGTACTACCGTGTTTTGATCGATCGGCAGCTCGCGCATTCCATCGTCGAATCCTAGCCAATCCATTCCACCACGGTTGTAGAGAATGTAGTCGCTGTTAAAAGTTTGGCCTTGTACATAACCGAGTCCAAGGCTTACTTGAGTTTCTTTTTGTTCAGGGAATTTTTTGGTGACAATATTGACGAGTCCACCAGTAAAATCTCCATACTCATTCGGTGTGAATGATTTCAAAACGTTTACATTTTCCAGAATTGCTGTTGGGAAAATGTCAATTTGGACGGCGTTTACGTCAGGGTCGAGTCCTGGAATTGCAAGTCCATTAAGAGTAGTTTTTGTGTATCGGTCTCCAAGCCCACGAACGTAGACATACTTTCCACCTTGAACGGTTACACCAGTTACACGTTTTATTGCTCCTGAAAGATCGGAGTCACCTACTTTTTTGATCGACTGGGATGAAAGTCCATCCTGTACGGCCGATGCATTCTTCATTTCGAGCAAGACACCATTTTCAGTGTTTCTTCTTGCTTCTGCAACAACTTCTACAACGTCTAGCTCATCAATAGCCGACTTCAGAGTCGCATCAAGCGGGGTTACTTCTCCTTCGGTTATCACTATGTCGGCAAAAGACTGTGTTGCATAAGAGATATAAGAAATATTCACAGTGTACGTCCCTGGGTCTAACGAGAGGGAGAAATTCCCATCAAAGTCAGTAATAGTACCTACACCTGGATTGTCTGCGAGTACGATGGTTGCACCGATCATCGGGCCACCAAAATCACCATCGGTGATGTTTCCTCTTAAAAATCCTTTCTCCTGTCCAATTGCCAGCTGAGCTGATAAAAGAGACGCTACTACAATAAATAACTGTGAAAACTTACTAAAAAACATGATTCGGATTAATTATATGAGCCCCGATACCGTAGCATCGGGGCTCTAAGACTAAAGCTTAATTGTTATTCTGGGATTAGAGTTCTCCGCGCTCGCCAGCACAAGTCCAGCTGAACACAGATTGGTAATCGAAAGAACTTCCAGCTCCATCCTGAGTTACTTCTTCGTCAGCTGTTACTTGCGAAGCAGCTAGTTCATCAGGACAAGTTGTTGGGTTTTCATCATCAGCGTTTGCATCATAAACTTTAACACCATCTTCGATGTCGCAGTCTGTGAATGACAACATACCATCCAAAAGGTTTGAGTATGCATCAGAACCATGGGCGCAGTCACCATCAAATTTAGTTCTGAACTTCACAGCTTTTCCACCAGCCATGAATGTTACATTCTCAACAAATCCTTGTGCTTTTGATTTGAAGTCAGCAGAAGAACCATCTTCTCCTTCAATGATGCAGAAACCATTCATAAGTTTGAATTGACCATCAGTGTAAGTTGATCCTTCTGGTCCATCAATCTCAAGACTCTCGTCAGTACCGATACCATCACCGTGAATAACAGCGAAGTTTGAAATAGTACCAGAGTAGTTTTGGTCTAGGTCAAGTCCATCATCACCTTGGTAATATACCAACGCGTTATCGATATCAACTGTACCACCGAAACACTCAATACCATCATCAAGCGTACCGTAGATTTCAATGTTGCTAATCTCAGTATCACGACCTACTCCACCAAGAGTCAGACCATTGATCTCGTTACCATCACCGATAGAAATACCACCGTGACGAATAGAAACGTACTTGAATACTCCTGAATCGTCGTTTTCGTCGTCTCCACCGTACTTACCGTAACCAGCTTCTGCAGGGATACCTTCGATGTTTGTTTCAGTATCTCCATTCTCAGCAGATGTAGGAGCGTAACCTAATATGATAACTCCTCCCCAAAGTTGATTATCTTCTCTTTCTAGGTTCGTACCAGCAGTTTGTCCAACTTCGATGTTGTCAGAAGCAGATGTGAAGATAATTGGGTTGTCAGCGTCTCCTTCAGCGTCGATGGTACCACCTCTTGCAATGATCAGTGCAGAAGCAGTTGTTCCTTGACCAGCAGCAGCCTTAATAATAGTACCAGGCTCGATTGTCAATTTACCTCCGTCTTCTACTACTACTTTTCCATCAAGAGTTACAACTTCGTCAGCTGACCAAGTTTCCTCTCCTGTAATAATTCGTACTGTAGGTTTAGATGGTGTAGGGTCTTCTTCATCATCATCACTACATGATGTAAGTACCACAGATCCCATAGCGAGAATCATGGCTGAATGTGCAATTTTCTTTAGCGTGTTCATTAAACTAATTTTTTGTTAATCCGATTTGAAATTCGTCTGCGAAGTACGCTCCATTCTGTGATGGCAAGATGAAGCAACTCTTACCGCTGTGTTATTTCATTGTTTACTTAATGTTAAGGGTGCGCTGAATTCTTCTCTATTCCTATATTTGAATTAAAATAGGCTTAACAAGAGAGTAACACCATGGCTTCGAGCCCGCGTTACTTTTGTCAGTCTTATGAATCCTTCAACCATGGGTGCCACAAAAGAGAAAATTCTACTGGTAGATGATGAACCAGACATTATCGATCTGATAACATACAACCTCGAGAAAGAGGGGTATCATATTAAATCGGCAAGCAATGGAAGAGATGCAATTGGTATCGCTAAAGAATTTATTCCAGACCTTATATTACTCGATGTTATGATGCCTGATATGGATGGTATCGAGACTTGTGTTGAGTTGAGAGACATCGATCGGTTGAATGGAAGCGTAATCGCTTTTTTGACTGCGCGTGGCGAAGATTACTCGCAAATAGCCGGGTTTGATGCCGGGGCTGATGACTATATCTCTAAGCCTATCAAGCCTCGCGTATTGCTTTCCAGAATTCAAGCTTTGCTCAGAAGAAAAGGTACGACAGAAGTGGTTTCGGAAACGGCAGAAGTAGGCGGAATTGTCATTGACAAAGAAAAGTACTTAGTGCTTCAAGATGGCAACGAGATGAGTTTGCCGAAGAAGGAATTCGAACTATTGGCACTCCTTATAAGTAAACCCGGTCGCGTTTTCACACGTGAGATTATCCTCAATACGGTATGGGGGAATGATGTAGTGGTTGGTGATCGAACAATCGATGTACACATCAGAAAGCTCAGAGAAAAAATTGGTAGCGACTTCATCAAAACGGTGAAGGGAGTAGGCTACAAATTCGAAGCTAAATGAACGGCCGAAGCCCTCGGGAAATAGCCTTACTTACTGCTCTTGCTACCACATTAGTCTCTACACTTATCGGTGTGGGGGTGCGCTTTTTGATTAGTGGAAGTGTAGATTGGCTAGAGTCATTAATTTTCACGGTGCTGGTATTTCTCGGCACCTGGCTGATTTTCTATAAGTCGCTCCAGCAGTTCATTTATCAAAAGATCAAACTCATTTTTCGAAACATGCACTCAATGCGTGTGGAGCGTGATGCTTTTCAGTTTGACATGGCCAAAGATGTGATTGGCGATGTGAATAAGAAGGTGGCAGACTGGGCCGAAGATCGTATGGCCGAAATCCAAGACCTGAGAGAAAAGGAGAATTTTAGAAAGGAGTTTGTCGGTAACGTTGCGCATGAATTGAAGACCCCGATTTTTAGCATCCAAGGATATATCTTGACTTTGCTTGAAGGTGCTCTTGAAGATCCCAACTTCAATAAGAAGTTCTTAAAGAAAGCAGCAAAATCGGTTGAGAGAATGACCATGATCGTTGAAGATCTCGACACCATCACCCAGTTTGAGTCAGGCAATCTGAAGCTCGATATCGAAAAGATGGATATTCTTGATTTGACGCGCGAAGTTTTCGAGAACTTAGAGCGCGACGCTGAAGAGAAGAACATTAAACTCGCCTTCGATAAGGCCTACGATAAACCAATCATGGTTCTGGCTGATCGGTTTAGAATTAGTCAAGTCCTCACCAATTTGATTGCAAATAGTATCAAGTATGGCAAAGAAGGTGGGCAAACTACTGTGCGCTACTTCGATATGGGTGACCAGACCTTGATTGAAGTTGAAGACAATGGCCCTGGAATCGGCCAAGAGCATTTGTCAAGACTATTTGAGCGCTTTTATCGAGTGGACAAGAGCAGATCTAGACATCAAGGTGGAACGGGTCTAGGTTTGGCCATTTGCAAGCACATTGTGGAAGCACACAAACAGCACGTCAATGTCCGTAGTGAAGTCGGAAAGGGGTCCGCATTCTCATTCACACTGGAGAAAGCCTAAAACAGAGCCTTCAGAATTTTTTCTTTAAAGTCGTACGGGTTGGCGCCGGTGTGTCCAAAAATGGGCTCCTTGGTTATCGGACGTTTCTGTTCACTCGCAGTAAACCACTTTCGATGGGCGCAGCGCTGCGATAGATAAGCCTGTTCTGGCTGGCCTGGAGTTGGGATGAGTATGGCTGGCTTCCTCAGAGCTATAAGGTCCATGATACTCGAGTAGCCAGAGCGACAAATAACCGCATTAGATTGCGCGATCAGCCGACTCAACTCCCCGTTCTGAACAAGGTCAAAATAGGTGATGTTATCGCGAATCGGAGTTGTTTTGGCTTTATTCGTTCCACGGACGAGTGCGTGATTCCCGCCAAGTTTTGACAGGTGCTTTTCGAGTTTAATTTCCAAGTCGGAGCGGAGTGGCTCTGGACCGCTTAACATGGCGATAAACTCAAATTCCATGTTACCCCCATCTACATTTTCCAGCGCTGTTAATATGCCGATATGCTTTACCGGGGTCTTCAAGTAGATGTTTTTTGTCAACTCTCCGGTCAGAGCGTGTTCACCTTCAACATCAGGTACCCACACTTCATCAAACCGGTCGATCCATTTAGCAAGTCTCTTGTTTACTTGATTTTGTAGCAACTTAGTTTGCAACTGGAGCTGATGTGTAATCAGAATGGATCTGACCTTGGATGAATAAATGCCGTAAACATTGTCTGAGATAATATGTGTGATCCCATATTGCTCAACAGCCATTTCAGTCCATTCTTTCTGCTTTTGGTTGATGGTAGGCTGAGCTAGGCCACGGGCTAAGATGGACGGGGTAGCTCCCATGGATGAATACGTCACATCAGAGTCGGGGAAGGTTAGCTGATGGAGTTCTGGGAAATTCCTTTTTAGGTACATTCCAGAAAGCCCGCGTGATGCTATGATAATCTCAGCTCCTTGCTCCTGCAAAAAGGAAATGATCGGAGTGCTGCGCGTAGCGTGTCCCAAGCCCCAGTCTAGTATGGCGAATAATACCTTCAATTCACCAAAAGTATGAATACCCTTTATCAATGTTGAATACTTACTTTTGCGAGTCGAATATTACCATGGGAAAAAAGAAAAGAGAACATTTTGCAGAGATGAAAACGTTTCCATGCGTTTTCGAACCGACCAATGAACAAATGACTTCGGGCGCTCACCATATGAAGGGTAAGTGGCACGAAGAATTTTTTAAAAATGATGGACCCATCACCTTAGAACTTGGCTGCGGTAAAGGGGAGTATACCATAGCTCTGGCAAAGAAGTACCCTACACAGAACTTTATCGGGGTGGATGTGAAAGGAGCCAGAATTTGGCGTGGAGCCAAAACAGCAGATGAAGATGAGATGAAAAACGTCGCTTTTCTTCGAACTAAAATTGAGTTCATCAATACGTATTTCGATAAGAATGAAGTCGATCATATCTGGCTTACCTTTAGTGACCCACAGCCCAAGGATAAAAAAGGCACCAAGCGTATTACGAGCAATATTTTTCTAGAGCGATATCGAAAGTTTCTGAAGCCAGATGGTGTCGTGCACGTAAAAACGGATAGCGATGTGCTCTATGAAAAAACCATGGAAGCCATTGAAGAAGGTAACCATCAAATCATTCACAACACCGATGACCTTTACGTGAAGGATTTTGACTCTTTTAGCCCCGACATGCAAGAGATTCTGAATGTAAAAACCTTTTACGAAGAGAAGTTTTTGGCTGTCGGTAAGAATATTCACTATGTAAGCTTCAGACTAAGTGATGTCAGTAACCAAGCTTAGCGAAGCCAACAAGGATTTCTTTTCAAAGGTGTACCAAGTGGTGAGGTTAATACCCGAGGGAAGGGTTACCAATTATGGTGCAATAGCTAAATATCTTGGTATGGCACGGTCGTCGAGAATGGTGGGGTGGGCTATGAATGGCTCTCATCAGCAAGCCGAAAAGGTGCCGGCGCACAGGGTTGTAAATAGAGTGGGGGCCTTAACCGGTAAGAGTCATTTTGAGACTCCCAACAAAATGAAAGAATTATTGGAACAGGAAGGGCACGAAATTGTTAACGATGTCGTTGTCGATTTCAAAGAGTCGTTCTGGGATCCAAACATTGAATTGACATTGTAATGGAATTAACGAAAGAGAATATATTGAAGGTGTTGGGCAACGTAATGGAGCCCGATATGAAAAAGGATATCGTCACACTCAATCTGATCAAGAATATTGAGCTGGGTGAAAACAAGGTGGGCTTCGAATTGTCAGTGCTCAAGCCAGCAATGCACGCCAAGCGGCGTATGGAAGATGCGTGTAGGTTTGCGTTAGAAAGAAATTTCGGCAAGGATCTCCAAGTTGATATTAAGGTGAATGTCCTGTCGAAAGAAGCGCAAAGCGCTGACCAGAGAAAAGTGCTGCCGGGAGTAAAACACATCATCGCCGTTGCATCGGGGAAGGGTGGCGTTGGGAAGTCTACTGTTTCTTCCAATCTAGCGGCTGGCCTAGCCGACGCCGGATTCAAAGTAGGGCTAGTCGATGCCGATATCTATGGTCCATCGACCCCGCTCATGTTTGATGTAGAGCTAGAAAAACCCAAGACGGCAGAGATCGACGGGAAAAACATGATTTTGCCGGTGGAGAATTACGGTGTCAAAATGCTCTCAATAGGCTTCTTTGCTGATACATCCCAAGCCATTGTGTGGCGGGGACCAATGGCTAGTAAGGCACTCAATCAGATGTTTACGGACGCGCACTGGGGAGAGCTCGATTTTATGATTATCGACTTGCCTCCGGGTACTGGAGATATTCACTTGAGCTTAGTGCAAGTCGTGCCGCTCTCAGGAGTCATAGTCGTGAGCACACCACAGCCCATTGCCCTCGCCGATGCTTCCAAAGCTGTTTCCATGTTTCAAATGGATGTGATTAATGTACCCGTTTTGGGAGTGATTGAAAACATGGCCTACTTTACCCCGCCAGAACTTCCAAACAAGAAGTATTACATTTTTGGCGAATCAGGAGCTCGAAAGCTGGCGGAAGATCTCAAAGTGCCATTTTTGGGGGAACTTCCTCTGATGCAGTCTATCAGAGAAGCGGGTGATGTCGGGAGGCCGGCAGTCCTTCAAGACAACACGCAGGCTTCACAGGCAATTCGTGAAATAATTCGTAATTTTACAACTGAATTGAAATAGCGGAAATAATGCTGTAAATCAGCAGTGTTGGATACGCTAATCGCACTTTTACATGGATAATCTCATAGAAAGAATTGAAACGGCGCTAACACAGATTAGGCCTTTTCTAGAAGCCGATAAAGGAAATATTTCTCTGGTGGAAGTTACAGAAGATATGGTGGTGAAGGTAGAGCTCCATGGTGCCTGCAAAGATTGCTCCATGAGCTACATGACCATGAAAGCAGGAGTGGAAGAAAGTATCAAGAAGATTGCGCCAGAGATTAAGCACGTGGAAGCTGTAAATCTGATGGGGCAAGAAGCTTAAACTTCTGAAGCCAATCATTGTTTTAATAGAGACACAACGACACGTTTTTGGAAAATCAAATATCTGAGAAGTCTACTAGGGTCAGAGAAGAAAAAAAGGATGTAACCATTCTTTTTGCTGGTGACTCAGGAGACGGAATTCAGCTGACTGGTAGTCAGTTTAGTAATACATCAGCCCTATTCGGGAATGACATCAGTACTTTCCCCAATTATCCAGCCGAGATCAGAGCCCCACAAGGTACAATCGCTGGAGTTTCGGGCTTCCAACTGAATTTTGGAAGTGTAGAAATCTACACGCCTGGAGACTTATGCGATGTGCTCGTGGTAATGAATGCTGCGGCACTGAAGGCCAATCTCGATAAATTGAAAATCGGTGGTACCCTTATCGCCAATACAGCTGGATTCGACAAAAAGAATCTGAAACTGGCGGGATACGTCGATATGCGAAACCCGCTTGAGAATGATTTTCACGGGAAGTATCGACTCATTGAAATCGATGTGACCAAGCTAACTCGCGAAGCTTTAAAAGATTCGGATCTTGGTACCAAGGAGAAAGATCGAAGCAAGAACATGTTTGTGCTCGGTTTTCTCTATTGGATGTACAATCGAGAACTAGCGCCTACGGAAGGGTTTCTCAAAGAAAAGTTTGCCAAAAGACCCGATCTGGTGGAGTCGAATATGGCCGTGCTAAAGGCAGGATATCACTACGGCGACACCAGTGAAGTGTTTACATCGCGATACGAAGTGAAACCGGCACCAATGCCTACGGGTAAGTACCGAAATGCGATGGGAAACCAGGCTTTGGCTATCGGGCTGATCGCGGCGGCTCAAAAGGCAGGTCTCTCACTTTTTTACGGATCATACCCTATCACACCGGCATCAGATATTCTACACGAGCTAGCGCGACACAAAAATTTTGACGTGCGGTCATTTCAAGCAGAAGATGAAATCGCCGCAGTTACATCGGCTATTGGAGCTTCGTTTGCCGGAAATCTTGGTGTGACGGCATCGAGTGGGCCTGGAATTGCGCTCAAAGGCGAAGCGCTTGGCTTGGCTTGTATTCTTGAGCTGCCTTTAGTTGTGATTAATGTGCAGCGTGGGGGGCCTTCTACTGGTTTGCCGACTAAGACGGAGCAAGCCGACTTGTTTCAGGCTATGTACGGCCGAAACGGCGAGGCGCCAATTCCAATCTTGGCACCGGCATCTCCAAAAGATTGTTTTGAAATGGCTTTTCAAGCGACCAAGATAGCTGTTGAGCACATGACCCCGGTTATGCTCCTTTCCGACGGGTATATTGCCAACGGAGCTGAGCCATGGATGTATCCGTCGGCTTCTGATCTTGGTGAAATAGCGCCGAAGTATGCTGCGAAAGCTGAAGATGAAGTCTTTCTTCCGTACAAAAGAGATGCAAAAGGTGTTCGTCCTTGGGCAAAGCCTGGAATGAAAGGCTTTGAGCACAGAATCGGTGGTCTCGAAAAGGCCGATTTGACAGGAGATGTGTCGTATGACCCGGATAATCATCAGAAAATGGTGAAAATACGTGCAGAGAAAATTTCGAATCTGGCTCACGTTTTCCCGGCGCAAGAGATCGATCAAGGAGAAATGGGAGCCCAGCTCTGTATTCTTACGTGGGGATCGACTTACGGGGCGGTCAAAACAGCGGTTAAAGAAATGCTTGAAACAGGATACAGCGTGGCCCACATCCATGTGAAATATTTGTACCCGTTTCCAAAGAATCTGGAGACTCTGTTGAAATCATTTGATCAAGTACTCGTTCCAGAATTGAATAATGGTCAGTTGGTGCGCATAATCAGATCTGAATTCTTGATTGATGCCAAGCCTCTGAATAAGATTAAGGGAATGCCGTTTACTTCAATTGAAGTGAAGGAAGAAGCTTTAAAATTCATCAACTCATGAGTGAAGTAGAATCGCCGCAGTATACGGCCAAGGACTTTAGTAGTGATCAGGATGTGCGATGGTGTCCGGGTTGCGGAGACTATTCGATTCTGAAACAGGTTCAGTCAGTGATGCCTGAGATTGGAGTTGAAAAGGAAGATATCGTGTTTATTTCAGGGATAGGGTGCTCATCGCGATTTCCATACTATATGAATACGTATGGAATGCACAGCATCCACGGCCGCGCTCCAGCTATTGCGAGTGGTCTTAAAGTAGCCAATCCCGATTTGAGTGTTTGGGTCATCACTGGTGATGGCGATGCCCTGTCTATCGGTGGAAACCACTTGATTCACTTGTTGAGAAGAAACTTCGACCTGAATATACTCTTGTTTAACAACGAGATTTATGGATTGACAAAGGGTCAGTACAGCCCAACATCGCCGGAGGGAAAAGTGACCAAGTCTACTCCCATGGGGTCTATTGATCATCCGTTCAATCCGCTTTCGCTCGCTTCAGGTGCCGATGGTACCTTTATAGCCAGAGCCATGGATCGCGACCCAAAGCATCTGCGCGATATTCTTCGCGATGCCAATAGCCACAAGGGGACATCACTTGTTGAGATCTATCAAAACTGTAATGTCTTTAATGATGGGGCCTTCGGACAATTCACCGATAAAGATACCCGAGAAGATACCACCGTTTTTGTTGAGCATGGAAAGCCAATGATTTTTGGTAAAGGTGGCTCCAAGGGGTTGATTCTTGAGAATGCAACACCTAGAGTAGTTGATTTGACTACAGGGGAATACACCGTGGAAAATCTTTGGGTACACGACAAGTACAATCGCTTTAAGGCTGATGTCCTGATGCGTTGTTTTGAAGTGCCGGAAGAAAACGGCTTACCACGTCCGTTTGGAGTGTTTTTTGAAACGGAGCGACCTTGTTATGAAGATATGCTTCACGAGCAAATCGACTACGCAATTGAGCGAAAAGGTAAAGGAGACTTAGACGCGTTATTGGCTGGAACCAATACTTGGGAGATTAAGTAATTACTTGATCTCGTTGGGAATTTGGCAAACCGGAATCGGAACCATCTTGTGCTGATTCTGCTGGTTGAGTCGACGGTATATCGTTAGAACTTCGCGTTGGCGTGGATCCAAGTCGGTTTCGCCGCCTTTGAATTCCATGGCCCATTCTAGCTCGGGATAGGTCGCACCCAACTGATCTTCGTCCGTTCGGCTATCTCCCCATAGTCCATCTGTAGGTGGGGCAGTCATGATTTCATCGATAATTCCGAGTTCCTTACCTAGTGCAAACACTTCCGTTTTGTTGAGGTCTGCAATAGGACTTAAATCCACTCCGCCATCACCGTATTTGGTGTAAAATCCAACACCAAAATCTTCAACTTTGTTTCCCGTTCCTGCCACGAGACTCTGACGCAGCGCGGCAAAGTAATACAAGGTGCTCATTCTAAAACGAGCCCGAGTGTTTACCAAGCTCAGTTCGTGAAGCTCCATTTTCTCGGTGGGTGGTAGTGTGTCTACAAAGGCGTCGAATATGGATGTAAGCTCAAGTGATTTGAGCTCCACGTTTGGATGAAGCGACATGAGCCGGTCAATGTGCTTGAGCGCCCTGTTTACTTGATTTTCTGACTGGTGAATGGGCATTTCAAGGCAAAGCGTCGGCAAGCCAGTCAATGCGCAAAGGGTGCTCGTTACGGCTGAATCTATTCCACCCGAAACCCCAACAACAAAGCCTTTGGAGCCACAGTTGTTTGCATAATCACGCAGCCAATTAACGATATGGTCCACGACCAGTTTCGTATTCATATAGACTTGGTACTTTCTTTAGAAGTAAACGCCCACGTTGAGCTTGATCGCGTTCAGTTGAGCTTTTACTTTTTTGGTGTCAGGAGCTGTAGAAGGGTCTTCGTTGATATTGCTGCGAACCACATCAAAGTCGTCGTTGAATATATTGTTCAACCCGTTGTTCCATTCAATGCCGACCATTAACCTAGTGTTGCCAGAGAAGTTGTACTCCATTCCACCCTCTACGTGCAAGCCAGCTCTGAATAGGTCAACAAAATCACTTGCATCTTCATTTTCAAAAGTTTCGTTTGATCCTGTTATGGTGTAATCGTGATTTGCTTTGATGTTAAACCCTGCATCAAAACCTACACGCGCAAAGTACGTCATGTAACCAATTTCGTTTGTTCGAAGCATCAGATTGACTGGCACACTGATGTAGTTAAAACGAAAATCAGAAGTGTACTCTTGAATAGTGTAGTTCCCATTGTCTTGCTGCACAGCCATGCTGTATCGCATAGATCCACCCATATTAGTAACGAATACCCCAGTGCTTAGAAAATAGTTCGGATTACCACCAAGGCGTTTGTCAATATGTAGCCCGTATTGCACATTGAATCTGGTTCCATCAGAAACGGCAAAGTCGATGCCATCTTCTACCCCAAACCATGAAAACACGGGTGAGACTGAAATACCCATTCGCAAAGATGGTGAGTTTGAGCTTGTTGTTGCCGGTGTTGGCGGGGTGGTTGGGGTTGCGTCTTGTCCGATTGAGCTTTCAATTCCGAAGAGCGCTAGTAAGGCTAGAGCCGCTATCTTTTTCATTACTTTTGCGATGCTTTGTTCAGGCCAAAATTACATTTTTTACAATGATAAAACTCAAGGGGTTTTTACTTATTCTAACCGCAGTCTGTTTATGGTCGTGCGAGAGTTCCAGATGGGATGTCGATACGAGTAAAATCGACTACGATGGTGAGATTTTGCGACTGGATCAAGCCCTTTTTGATGAACCTTCCCAACTCAGTGCTCAGAAGTTGAGGGATTTGGAATCTGTTTACGGCCCCTTTTTGGATGTTTACTTGATGGACATCATGCAGATAGGTTCTCACACCAATCCTATGACGCCGCCATTGCTGGGACAATTTGTTGGAGACCGCGTTTGGCAGGAGCTTCAAGCCGACATAGAAAGCGTGCACCCCAACCTTGAATTGGAGCAAGGCCAGCTCGCCCACGGCTTCAAAAGGTACGCGGCATTTTTTAACACCGACACCTTGCCTGAGATCATAACCTATAATTCCGGTTTCAACATTGGTGTTTACCCTAGTTCGGCCTATTTAGGGATCGGACTTGAGTGGTATTCGGGTTCCGATCTCGATGTTATCGATCGACTTCCACCCGATATGTTTCCACAATACAAACGTGACGCCATGCAGCCGAAATACCTTGTGCCCAACGCGCTGAAAGGTTGGGTGCTAGTGAAGCATCAAGAACAACTCAAAGGTGAAACTGTTTTGTCACGTCTCGTTTTTGAGGGTAAGATTCATTATATCACCCACGTTCTTCTTGAAGAAACACCGCTTGAAGACGTATTTAACTTTTCGTATGAGCAGTTGATGTGGTGTGAAGAGAGTGCTTATGGTATGTGGAAGTACCTTCTGGAAAACGATCTGGTGTACAGCAATGACTTGATGCTGATCAATAAGTTGGTAGGAGCGGGTCCATTTACTCCTGGTATGCCGCCAGAGTCTCCCGGTGGTGCTGGCCGGTGGATTGGTTATGATATGGTAAGCCAGTTTATGGAGAGCAATGACCAAGTTTCTTTAAAAGACTTGATGTACCAGGACTTAGATAAAGCGATATTAAACAATTATAGACCTTAGCTTAATGAGCAAAGAAGTAGTAAAGAAAACGACGATTAACCTGGAAGTAGGGCTGGATGAAAATCAGGTGCCAGTAGAGATGAAATGGCATGCTTCTGATGGTGGTGGTGAGGGAGAATGTAAAGCTTTCATGCTCTCAATCTGGGATGGTGCCGAAGAAAATGCCATGCGCATTGATCTCTGGGATAAGGAGATGAGTGTGTACGATATGCAGCGCTTCTTTCATCAAACCATTCTGACTATGGCCGATACGTTCGATCGGGCTACAGGGCAAGGTGATGTTTCCAAAGAAATGCGTGAATACGCTGAAAATTTCGGGAAGAAAACCGGAATTCTAGGCTAGATCAAGCACCTTCGTAATAGGCGGTGTTGGTAGCTTCGATAAAGTCGAGTAGCTCTATTCGTCCGACACCACTCGTTGAAGATGTGAAGAATTGCTCTGGGAGAATTTCCCAATACTCGAGCATTTTCTCGTTATACTTTTCAATATTCTTCTGGAGAGCTCCAGGCTTGAGCTTATCAGTTTTGGTGAATACCATCACGAATGGTATGCCGTGCTGCCCCAGCCAAGACATAAAATCAATGTCTATTTCCTGTGGGGTATGTCTCGAGTCGAGTAAAACGAACACACAACTTAGTGATTCTCTTCTCTCCAAGTAGGGGTGGATCAATTTTTGAAAAGTCGCCTTGATTGTTTTGGAGACTTTGGCGTATCCATAACCTGGTAGATCCACCAAATACCAAATCGGTTGGCTGTCCTTCCCGGGTACAGCGATAGAAAAGTGGTTGATTAGTTGGGTTTTACCTGGCTTTCCCGAAGTCTTGGCCAAATCTTTTCGCCCAGTGAGCATATTGATGAGCGAAGACTTACCTACGTTACTTCTGCCCACGAAGGCGTACTCTGGTAACGATGGCTTCGGGCATTCGCTAAGCTTGCTACTGCTTTTGAGAAATTCTGCTTCGAGATATACTTCTGGTTCATCCATGAAACAGGAGGCTATAGTCTTTTGGTCATCCAGCCTTTAAGGATTGAATTGAATTCAGCGGGGTGCTCCATCATAGGTGCGTGTCCACACTTATCTATCCAAAACAATTCTGAATCAGGTAGCTTTTCCTGAAATTCTTCAGCCACATCAGGAGGTGTAATGGTGTCGTTCTTACCCCAAATAAGGCAAAAAGGCATCGGGTAGTTCACCAGGTCATCACGCATATTGTGACGAATCGCCGATTTGGCTAGAGCTAAAACTTTAACGAGTTTGCTTCTGTCTTGTACGAGATCATAAGTCACATCAACCAACTCGTCTGTGACCATGTCGGGATCGTAGAACGTGACGGCAATTTTTTTACGGATGTATTCTTTGTCTTCTCTTCTCGGAAAACTTCCGCCGAAAGCATTCTCGTATAATCCTGAACTTCCAGTAAGCACGACAGCCTTAAACAACTCAGGGTTAGACTTTGCGGTGACAAGTGCAACGTGGCCGCCTAGTGAATTTCCAAGTAGAATGCTATCAGTTAAGTTGAGGTGAGAAATAAAATCGAGAATAAAGTTCGATAAGGACTTAACTCCTGTTTTGATCAAGGGAAGGTCGTAAAGTGGCATCATGGGTACCAGTACGCGATGCGTTGACTTAAACTCATTGATTACCCCTTCAAAATTACTCAGGGCTCCAAACAACCCATGCAAAACCAATAGGTTGGGTCCGGAGCCTTCATCGATGTACTTGAACTTTCCGTCTTCTTTAAGCTGAATATCCATAGTAAACAGTGTGGTCAAATATAGCTGAAATATGTAACAACAAGTCTGATTGGAGTTTTGCTCACCTGACAAGTCCTTGTTGAAACAGGTCGACATTCTCTCGTTTTGACTGCTGAATATTCTCCGAAATTGCCACTTCAATCTGTTGGTCTAGCCCTTGATTTGATTGCATTTCCGATTATTTATCAACAAAGTGGTAAATAATGGGTGGATGTGGGAAATTGTGGTAAACATTTTCTACTTTAGCATTGAGGAATCACTTGTCGCGTGCTCAATTTGTTAGGAGAATATGATTGTAAGTCGGATGCCAAAGGGCGGATGATGTTGCCAGCAGGGCTCAAAAAGCAGCTGCAGGACGTTGTGCATGAAGGTTTTGTGATAAATCGTGACATGTTTGACAAGTGTTTGATTCTCTATCCAATGAAGCAATGGAACGAAGTGTCGTCTGAAATTGGGCGGCTCAACCGATTTGTTGCGAAGAATGTCAAGTTTATTCGGAAGTTTAATAATGGTGCTACGCCTGTGGAGCTCGATTCTGCAGGTCGTTTGCTTTTGCCTGCTTCGCTTTGTGCTTATGCTGGAATCGAAAAGGAAATCAAAGTGGCGGGGAATGGTGATCGAATTGAGATCTGGAGTAAGGCTAATTACGAAGCGATGATTGATGAAGATGTTGATATGGCTGCGCTTTCAGAAGAAGTGATGGGGGATTTGAACAGGGATGGAGATTCATAGTGAATACCATAGCCCGGTGCTCTTGAATGAGAGTGTTGGGGGATTGATAAGTGATGTGAACGGCATCTATGTGGATGTCACCTTTGGCGGCGGGGGGCATAGCCGCGAAGTTCTTTCTAGGCTAGGTGAAAATGGTAAGCTGATAAGTTTTGATCAAGATGAAGATGCGGTAGTGAATGCGCAAATTCAAGATGACCGTTTCTTCTTTGTGCAATCCAATTTTCGATATCTCAAAAATCACCTTCGCTTTTCTGGTTTCAATCAGGTGGATGGTGTGCTTGCCGATCTAGGTGTTTCATCTCATCAGTTTGATGAAGGTGAGCGTGGATTTTCGATTCGGCAAGATGGCCCGCTCGATATGCGGATGGGTAAAACCATTTCGCTGACGGCAGAAAAGGTGGTGAACGAATATGAAGTTGATCAGCTTAAGGCCGTTTTTCGAGATTATGGTGAATTGCGAGAAGCGGGAAGGATTGCTCGAGTTATTGAGTCTGCCCGCTCTGAATCGCCAATTACACGCACAGGTGAATTGATAGGTGTGGTTGAAAAGCTCACATCTCCGCACAAGCTCAACCGATTTCTAGCTCAAGTCTTTCAGGCGTTGAGAATAGAGGTAAACGGAGAGATGAAAGTGCTGGAAGATATGTTGATGCAAACGGCTGATGTGATCAAACCGGGGGGGAAGCTAGTGGTGATTTCATATCACTCGCTCGAAGATCGATTAGTAAAAAGGTTTATGCGTGATGGAAACTTTTCTGGAGATGTTGAGCAAGACTTTTTTGGTAACAAGATCAGGCCATTTACACCAGGCAAAGGAATGCCGATAGTACCTAGTGAGAAAGAGATTGAAGAGAATAATAGAGCGCGTAGCGCAAAGTTGAGAATAGCAACGAGGAATGAGTAAGGAAAAAATGAAATCTGAAGAGCCTGCCAAGAGTAAGGGAGCTTTCTCTAGGGGTTTCTTTGCTGTGCTCAATGGTAGTTTCTTGACGCGCGATTACGTCCAAGCCAATTTGGGATTCATTGTTTTCCTAGTTGGTGTTATGATTTGTTTCATAGGCTACGGCTATTTCGCTGAAAGCAATATGAAAGAAATGGTTTCGAGTGAAGCGGAGCTTCAAGAGCTCAAGGCGCGAAACCTAGCTATTCACGCCAGGCTTGAGCAACTCAAACAGCAGTCTCAAATAGCGCGGAGCATTGCTGATATGGGCCTGGAAGAGTCCACCAACCCACCCACAATTATTCGGGTGTCTGAGCTCGACAATCTAGAAGAAGGAGGGGAGTGATGGATAAGCAGAAGATGATATTCAAGGCGAGGTTGGTATTCATTGGAATGGTTCTCTTTGCCCTAGCGGTTATTGGGAAGATCATTCATATCCAATTCATCGATGGTGAGAAGTGGAGTGAAAAGGTAGAGCACTTGACCACTGAGCTCAACGAAATTAAGCCGGTTCGAGGAAATATTTACGCTGCCAATGGCGATATGTTGGCTACTTCAGTGCCGATCTATCAAATTAGGATGGATATGCGCGCAGATGGTTTGACCGATGAGCGTCTAAAGTCAAATATTGATTCCTTGTCAATTTGTCTGAGTCAGCTTTTTAAAGATCGCTCGCCACAAGAGTATAAGTCGCGAATGATGAGAGCTCGCGAAAAAGGCAACCGGTATCTACTCATTCAAGATGATGTGGATTTTGATGCCGTGATGCAAGCTCAAGAATTTCCGCTCTTCCGCGAAGGACGTTTCAAAAGTGGTGTCATATTCGAGAAGCGCACCGTGCGATTGCAGCCATTTAAAGGTCTTGCAGCGCGCACAGTAGGGTATCAGCGTGAAGGTGTTCAGCCGGTCGGAATAGAAGGGGCATACAATAGTGAGCTCCGCGGTAGACCTGGTCAGCGCTATGAGAAGCGTTTGGCAGGAGGGGTGTGGATGCCTCTTGACAGCCGTAATGAAGTGGAGCCCGAAGATGGTTGTGATATCTACACAACGATTGACGTCAACATCCAAGACGTGGCAACAAGTGCCTTGCGAAAGCAATTGGAAAAGCACAATGCCAGATATGGGTGTGCGGTCTTGATGGAAGTGAAGACGGGGTATGTCAAGGCCATTGCTAACCTTTCACTGACGTCTGACAGCACCTACCGAGAAGTCTACAACTACGCAGTTGGTGAGGCCACTGAGCCTGGCTCTACATTCAAGTTAGCATCCTTGATGGCTGCTTTCGAAGATGGAAAGGTGAAGCTAACCGATTCGGTAGATACGGAGCGCGGAAGGGTTAAGTTTTATGATCGCTGGATGCGCGATAGCAATGACAAAGGGTACGGGAAGATTGATGTGCTTACTTCTTTTCAAAAATCGTCCAACGTTGCCATTTCAAAATTGGTAGTAGAGAATTATGGCGATAATCCCCGAAGGTTTGTAGATCGTCTTCACAAGTTGGGGCTCGGGTCGCAGCTCGGCCTTGAAATAGCAGGTGAGGGTATGCCGAAAATTAAAGATCCTTCAGATCCATCGTGGTCTGGGGTGACCCTGCCTTGGATGAGTATTGGGTACGAAACGCTCATGACCCCCCTACAAATCTTGACGTTTTACAATGCAGTAGCCAACGATGGTGTTATGGTGAAGCCCTTGTTTGTAGAGCAGGTGAAGCGAAATGGTGAGGTAGTGCGGGTTAATAAGCCTGTGGTTATAAACCGTGCGATTGCTTCTAGGTCTACCATTCAAATGGCTAAACGCATGCTGGAGAGCGTAGTCTCTGATGAAGGGACTGCTTCAAACTTGCGCTTTGGAGAGTATGCTATTGCTGGGAAGACGGGGACGGCCCAAATTGCCAACGCTCAATACGGTTATAAGTCCGATCAGGCGGTGAGTTACCAGGCTTCTTTCGTCGGGTACTTCCCAGCCGAAGCCCCAGAATATACCTGTATCGTTGTTGTAAATGGCCCTTCAAATAATGTGTATTACGGAAATCAAGTGGCTGGACCAGTCTTCAAAGAAATTTCTGATAAGGTCTACGCACAGCGCTACGATTTGATCAAACATCAAGAGCCAACTAGAAACCAGATGGCAGTGCATGTGCCTGTTTCTATGAGCGGAAACGCCGACGATCTCAAAACGCTTTTTCAAGAGTTTAACGTGCCAATTCAAGATCAGAGCAAAGATTACCAGTGGGTTACCACTCGAACTGGTCGCGATACTGTTACGATAAACCAACGATCGGTAAAGGATGGGATCGTTCCGAATGTCGTGGGGATGGGCTTACGAGATGGACTTTACCTGCTTGAAGATGCTGGTCTGCAAGTCAAGGTGCAAGGTGCTGGAATGATCACCAAGCAAAGCGTCCCGCCGGGATCATCAGTTAAAAATTCGAACACCATAACCATAGAACTTTCGTGATGAAACTCCTGCAAGACATACTATACGAAACGAAGATTCGGCGAGTGATCGGCACAACCAATATTGCGGTTGAAGCCATCGCTTTTGATAGCCGAAAAGTGGTTGGGTTTTCGCTATTTGTGGCTACCCGTGGCACCAATGTCGATGGGCATGAGTTTATCGATAAAGCCATTGAAGGTGGTGCAATTGCCGTGGTTTGTGAAGAGATACCTGAGTCCACTCGCGAAGAGATTACCTACATCCAAGTAGAAGATTCGCAGCACGCACTCGGAGTGATGGCCGCCAATTTCTACGACAATCCTTCGAATGAGCTCAGGTTGGTTGGTATTACGGGCACTAATGGTAAGACCACGTGTACCACCATGCTTTATGGCTTGTACAAGCTTTTGGGTAAGAAGGTAGGATTGATTTCTACGGTTGAGAATAAGATTCACAACGAGGTAATCGCCTCGACACATACTACTCCGGATGCGCTTAGCATTAACGCCCTTCTCCGTAAAATGGTAGAAGCGGGATGCACCTATTGTTTTATGGAAGTGAGTTCGCACGCCCTCCATCAAAAGCGAGTTGCTGGAGTGAAATTCGCAGGAGCTGTATTCACAAATATTACGCACGACCACCTCGACTACCACGAGACTTTCGATGCATATATCGGCGCGAAAAAGCTGCTATTTGATAATCTCCCACGCGAATCATTCGCATTGGTAAATCTCGACGATCGACAAGGTCTGACGATGCTTCAGAATTGTAAGTCGGAAGTGCAGAAAACCTTTGCGCTTAAGTCCATGGCCGACTTTAAGGCGAAAGTCATCGAGAATCAGTTTACAGGACTTTGTTTGAATATTGATGGATTCGATCTCTATGCCAAGTTGGTTGGACGGTTTAATGCTTACAATATTCTCAGTGCTTACGGAACGGCTATGCTGCTCGGTGAGTCGCAAATGGATGTGCTTACAGCGCTAAGCAATATTAACCCAGTTTCTGGTCGGTTTGAGTATGTGATGAGTCCGGATGGGATTGCGGCAATTGTCGATTACGCCCACACACCAGATGCATTGAAGAATGTACTCAAGACCATTGAAGACATTCGAACAAAGAACGAGACTGTCATTACCGTAGTGGGTTGTGGAGGAGATCGCGACAAGACTAAGAGACCCGAGATGGCTCGAATAGCCTGCAAGTTTAGCGATCGCGTGATTCTCACATCTGATAATCCAAGAACGGAAAATCCCCAGTCGATTATCGATGATATGATGAAAGGGGTAGAGCCTCAGGACTACAAGAAAACGAATACGATAGTAGATAGGAAAGAAGCTATCAAAATGGCCTGTTCGATTGCTGTGGAAGGAGATATCATTCTTATCGCGGGTAAAGGCCACGAAAAATACCAGGATATCAATGGTGAGAAATTACCGTTTGACGACTTCGCTATAGTTCACGACACCTTTAAAATGCTCAATCACTGATGCTCTATTCACTTTTTGACTTCCTCGATTCTAGTTTTGATCTGCCAGGGGTAGGGGTATTTCAGTATATCTCATTTAGAGCGGCTATGGCGGTGATTACTTCACTGATAATTTCTCTTCTCTTCGGAAAGTCGCTTATCGCCTTATTGCACAAGAAGCAAGTAGGCGAAACGGTTCGTGACTTGGGGCTCGATGGGCAGCTTCAAAAGCAGGGTACCCCGACTATGGGTGGATTGATCATCCTTTCTGCCATACTTATTCCAACACTCCTTTTCGCAAGGCTCGACAATATTTACATCGTGATCATGCTCGTTACGACGGTTATGCTCGGGAGCATCGGTTTTATAGACGATTACATCAAGGTATTCAAGAAGAACAAAAAAGGTCTGGCTGGAAAATTTAAGGTTGTAGGGCAGGTATTGGTTGGAGTTATCGTAGGCTCCATGCTGTTTTTTAATGATGGAGTTGTCAGTAAGCAAAAGGTTAGTGAAAACGAAGTAGAGATTGCACAGGCCGGAGATGTAGGCGACAATTGGGTGGAAGAAAAGTCGGTGAAAACGACCATTCCATTTGTGAAGAACAACGAGTTTGACTACGCATGGTTACTCGGGTTTTTGAGTCCTGAGAGTGCCAAAAAGTGGGCTTGGCTCATCTTTATTCCAATCGTGATTTTCTTGGTTACTGCCGTTTCGAATGGAGCCAATATGACTGATGGGTTGGATGGCCTGGCTACGGGGACTTCGGCTATAATCGGAGTGGTCTTGGCCATTTTCGCCTTTGTTTCGGGTAATATGGTGTTTGCCGATTACCTCAATATCATGTTTATCCCCAATTCAGGAGAGCTCACCGTTTTCATCGGTGCTTTTGTTGGGGCCTGTATCGGTTTCCTTTGGTATAACTCCTTCCCGGCTCAAGTATTTATGGGCGATACAGGAAGTTTGGCACTCGGTGGAATCATCGCCGTTTTTGCCTTGGCTATTCGCAAAGAACTACTCATTCCGCTGTTCTGTGGGGTGTTTTTAATAGAGAATTTATCGGTGATGCTTCAAGTGTCATACTTCAAGTACACCAAAAAGAAATACGGAGAAGGGCGGCGAATCTTTTTGATGGCTCCCTTGCACCACCACTATCAAAAACAGGGATTACACGAAGCTAAAATCGTGTCTCGGTTTTGGATTGTGGGGATACTCCTTGCTGTTCTCACCATTGTGACGCTTAAGCTTCGCTAATGGATTTGCTCGTATTAGGTGCGGGAGAGAGTGGCGTAGGAGCGGCCTTGCTCGGTGTGAAACTCGGCTACCAAGTCAGGGTTTCAGACAGGGGCAAAGTCAAAGAAAAGTACAAAGACGTTCTGAACAAGACGGGTATTTTCTGGGAAGAAAATGGACACTCAAAGAGTGGTATTGGTCAGCCAGATTTGGTGGTGAAAAGTCCGGGCATTCCGGGGCACATTCCTCTTATCAAAGATCTAATGGCCGGTGGTGCTGAAGTGATTTCAGAAGTGGAATTCGCATCGCGCCATACCGACGGAAAGATCGTAGCGATAACAGGCACCAACGGGAAGACCACAACGACATCGTTGATCTACCACATTTTTGAGAAGGCTGGTTTGGATGTGGCTGTAGTAGGAAACATCGGTCAGAGTTTTGCTGGAGCAGTGGCGGAGAGAGACCGAGATGTTTATGTCGTTGAAGTGAGCAGTTTTCAGCTTGACGACATCGTTCACTTCAAGCCCTATATAGCGATTTTGCTCAATATCACCCCCGATCACCTAGATCGGTACGAAGGAGAGTTCGACAACTATATAGATGCCAAGTATCGAATGACCATGAACCAGGATGGCGAAGATCATTTCATCTTTTGGGATGACGATCCAGTGATCCGAAAGGGCAATGAGTCGAGAGATATCAAAGCGCAGTTCCATCCCTATTCCCTGAACCACCCGGTGCGAGAAGGCGCCTTTTTAGAAGAAGAAAATATTGTAGTAAACCTTACTAATAAACCATTTGAAATGTCCATACACGAATTAGCATTGCAAGGCAAGCACAACACCAGCAACTCGATGGCGGCGAGTGTCGCAGCAAGAATCTTCGAGATCAGAAAGGAAATCGTTCGCGAAAGTCTATCCGACTTCCAAAACGTAGAACACCGTTTGGAGTTCGTTGCAACCATCCACGGAATTAAATTTATCAATGACTCGAAAGCGACTAACGTCAATTCAACATGGTATGCCTTGGAGAGTATCGCAGAGCCCATCGTTTGGATTGTAGGTGGTGTGGACAAGGGCAATGACTATTCTATGCTAGAGCCACTCGTTAGAGAGAAGGTAAAAGCCATAATCTGTCTTGGAAAGGACAATAAGAAGGTAATCGACTTTTTCTCACCGATGGTCGAAGTGATCGAAGAAGCATCAACAGCAGATGAAGCTGTAAATCTCGGCTACCGTTTCGGAACCAAAGGTGATGTTGTGCTTCTTTCACCAGCTTGCGCGAGTTTCGACCTATTCGAAAACTACGAGCAGCGCGGACACCAATTCAAAAGAGCAATCAGAGCCCTATAATATGAAAGAACGACAAGCACATATTGACCGTGCCAGGTTGAGTGAGCTCATTCAATCGCGTGAGCGCGGATTGAAAGATCTCATGCCGTTTGAATTCAATGAAATGGGTTGGATTCAAGGGGTAAGACTCATAAATGATTCAGCCGCTACCTCTGTGGACAAGGTAGCCGAGTCGCTTATGACTTTCGAAAAACCTGTGATATGGATCGCCGAAGCCAATGAGCGTAGCAGAGATATGCACCTTTTGGCTGAAGTAGTTGAAGAGAAAGTTTCTGCCATCGTAGCTGTTGGAAGCCAATCCAACAAGCTTCTCGAAAAATTGTGGGGTGCATCGCGCATGTTTGTCTCGGCAAACACGTGGAGCGAAGCGCTCGACATTAGCCTTGAGCTAGCTCGCGACCAAGATGAAGTGATTTTCTCACCGGGCTGCCGGGCATCCGACCCCTTCGAGAACTATAAAGAACGAGGCGCTTACTTCAATCGCCTGGTGGAGCTAAAAAGAAAAGGAAGTCTGTAAACGTGCCTGACAACAAGTACACCATACACAAGAGTAAAAAGAGTCAGGTCGATAAGGATTTAACTGCCAAGCCGAGTCTGAAGCGAAATATTGCCAAAACGCCGTATCGGCTCGACTTTGTGCGCAAAGTTTCGGGTGTGGAGTTTTACTGCGACACCAAAGCGAGTGATCTTTTGAGTACGAGAGATTCCTTCAAGTGCATCGATAAGCCCATTAGATGGCTCGTTGCATCGGCATCTCACGATCGCGATTACGCTTTGATCGAGAAGTACGTGGAAGCAAAAGTTGAAGGCATCGTGGTGTATGGTGGACTGGGACAAGACATGAAAAAGAAGCTGGGTGGAGTCGTTGCCACGTTTGATGCGAGCATCGAATTGGAAGACGCTGTTCAGAAAGTGTATGAAATGGCTGAAGATGGCGATGCGGTAGTGTTTTCACCGAGCTGCGCCATAAAAGATGATTATAACAATTACGCCGACCGCGGTCAGGCCTTTATCCAAGTCGTAAACGATTTGAAAGAAAGAGAATGAATGGACTTTTCAAATACCTAAAAGGCGATCGAACCATCTGGATGGTTTGCTTGATTCTTGGGCTGACGTCTATTCTGGCCGTGTATTCGAGTATTTCATCTCTGGCTTATAAGTACACTGGCGGCAATACGCTTTACTACTTGTTTAAGCACGCGCTTATGCTCGGAACTGGGTTTCTGATCATGTACTTCGTACACAAGGTGCCTTACAAGTATTTCGCGCGCATTGCGCAAATGGGAATTTGGCTTACTGCTGGTTTGCTGCTTCTCACGCTCTTGATGGGAGAGAACATCAACGATGCTTCCCGATGGATTAAAATCCCTATCATCAATCAGAACTTCCAAACATCCGATCTCGCCAAAATCGTGTTGATCACCTATGTGGCGCGGATGCTGACAGTCAAAAAAGATATTCTGGGAGACCTGAAGGAAGGGTTTCTCCCAATCATCGGGCCCATCCTTCTGATTTGTGGACTCATTCTTCCTGCGAACTTTTCTACGGCGGCCATGCTCTTTATGGTGTGCATGCTCCTATTGTTTATCGGTGGAATGCCCTTCAAGTATCTTATTGGAACGGTTGGGACTGGTGTAGCCGCTTTTGTGTTTCTTATCGTACTTTCTTCGAGCTTTCCCGGATTGCTGCCACGTGCAGAAACGTGGAAGGCCCGAATCGTAAATTTTGAATCGGGTGACAGCGATGCCAACTACCAAAAGGAACACGCCATGATGGCCATCCAGTCGGGTGGCTTGCTACCAGGCGGCCCCGGAAGTGGAGATTCGCGAAACTACCTGCCGCACCCTTATTCCGATATGATCTACGCCTTCATTATCGAAGAGTATGGAACCATTCTCGGTGGAGCTGGAATTCTCTTGCTCTACATTATTTTCATCTACCGATGTGTCAAAGTAGCTCGGCACACGCAAAAAGATTTCCCCGCGCTTCTTGTGGTCGGGTTGAGTTTCTTGATTGGGATTCAGGCCTTGATCAACATGGGCGTAGCCGTGAGCATCTTCCCCGTTACAGGGCAGCCGCTGCCTTTGGTATCTATGGGGGGAACATCCATGTGGTTTACCTGCATTGCCATGGGTATGATTATCTCGGTAAGCCGTACTGTAACTGAAGGAGAGCCGAAACCAGTAACCAAAAAAGGAAAGAACTATGCCGTCGCCTAGAATTGTAATTAGTGGCGGTGGAACGGGTGGACATATTTTTCCTGCCATCGCCATTGCCGATACCATCAAGGAAATTCACCCCGATGCAGAGATTTTGTTCGTTGGAGCCAAAGGGCGCATGGAGATGGAGCGCGTTCCCAAAGCGGGATACAAAATTGAAGGTCTCTGGATTAGCGGCATCCAAAGAAAGCTTTCATTGAAGAATTTATCCTTTCCATTCAAGCTGATCAGCAGCATGATGAAGGCGAAGGGGATAGTCAAGAAATTTAAACCCGACGTGGCTGTCGGTGTCGGTGGATACGCTTCTGGGCCATTGCTCAAAGTGGCCAGTATGCGTGGTGTTCCATCGGTTATTCAAGAACAGAACTCATTTCCTGGAATCACCAATCGCTGGCTGGCAGGGAATGTTGATCGGATCTGTGTCTCCTATTCTGGTTTAGAGCGTTGGTTTCCCGCCGATAAAATAGTGATGACGGGTAACCCAGTGCGTAAGCACGTTGTGGAGTTGGAAGGCAAGCGCGAAGAAGCCGCTGCCCATTTTGGTTTGGATCCAAATAAACCAACGCTTTTGGTCGTTGGTGGTTCACTTGGTGCGCGCACCATCAACCAGTCTATCCAAGCCGGATTGGCCTATTTTAAAGATTCTGGGGTTCAACTGATCTGGCAGTCGGGGAAGGCATATGCCGATGAAGCAGCTGAGGCTGTGAAGGCATTGAACGCCGACAACGTGAAGACTTCGCCCTTTATCGATCGAATGGATTTGGCCTACGCCTTGGCTTCGGTTGTGGTTTCCAGAGCTGGAGCCATGTCGGTTTCGGAGCTCTGCCTAACGGGAAAACCCTCCATTCTGGTGCCTTCGCCCAATGTGGCTGAAGATCATCAAACAAAGAACGCTCAGGCTCTTGTGAAAGAGAATGCCGCTGTTTTGGTACGCGATTCCGAAGCAAGGGAAAAGCTATATGAAGCGATCCGTTCCCTGATGGACAATGAAGCAAAAAGAAACGAGTTGTCGGAGAATGTGAAGAAGCTGGCACACCCTGATGCGTCAAAGAAAATTGCAACCGAAATCCTAAATCTCATCCCATCAAAGTGAATCTAGATCAGATACATAGCATCTACTTTGTAGGAGTTGGCGGAATAGGGATGAGCGCCTTAGCTCGGTTTTTCAAAGACCAGGGTAAGGCCGTTTATGGCTATGACCGAGTGCGCACACAGCTTACTGAAAAGCTGGAATCGGAGGGAATTGAGATTACCTACACCGATAGCATCGATGCCATTCATGAAGATTTTCTCTTTCAGCCACTCGATCGGGCTTGGGTAATTTACACGCCGGCTATCCCCAAGACTAATGTCATTCTCGGATACTTCAATCAGTATGGATATCTGGTTTCGAAACGATCTGAAGCGCTCAGCGAAGTTACAGCCGAGCAGAAGACCATTGCCATAGCAGGAACCCATGGCAAAACGACCACTTCGGCTATGGTGGCCCACATGCTCACGCATTGCGATGTGCCTGTAAACGCCTTCTTGGGTGGAATCGCGAATAACTTCAATTCCAATATAGTACTTCATCCAGAAGCTCAATACACTGTGGTGGAAGCCGATGAGTACGATCGCTCATTCCTTCGACTCAAGCCCTTTATTTCGGTGGTAACATCAGTTGATGCTGATCACCTCGATATCTATGCCGATAAAGCCGATTTTCACAAGACATTTGAACAGTTTCTGTCTTTGACATCACCCGATGGATTGATTTCCCTCCAAGAGCAAGTTTCAATGGATCACCCGAAAGCAAAGCGTTTTGGGATCTCGGAAAACGATTTGGAAATTGCTGCCAGTCATCTTAGGGTGGAAGAGGGAAATTTCGTGTATTCGGTTTATGAGAACGGTGAATTCAAAGCCGAACTTTCATCGCCATATCCGGGTAACCACAATGTGCAAAATACCCTGGCCGCCATTTCGATTGCGAGGTTTTTAGGCCTTGAATACGATAAGATTAAGGGTGCTGTGGCGAGTTTCAAAGGTGTTAAAAGGCGGTTTGAATATCAGATAAAGCGCGATGATCTCGTTTTTATAGACGATTACGCACATCACCCCACCGAAATCTCGGCATGTGTAGGGTCGGTAAAAACCCTGTTTCCAGAGAAGCGAATCACGGGCGTGTTTCAACCCCATTTATACTCTAGAACCCGCGATTTTGCTGATGATTTCGCTACGAGCTTGGAAGAGCTAAACGACTTGATTCTCATGGAAATATATCCCGCGAGAGAAGAGCCGATAGAAGGGGTGAATAGCGAGATGCTATTTGATAAAATACGCATGGTGAATAAAAAGTTGTGTGACCGTGCAGAACTTGTCGATGAAGTGGCCAGATTGAAGCCTGAAGTATTGTTGACTATGGGAGCTGGCGACATCGATAAAATGATTGAACCACTCAAGAAAGCTTTGGATGACAAAGACGAATAAAATATTGAGAATCTGCGGGATATCGCTGGCTATGGCCGGCGTGCTTGTGCTACTCAGTTTTGTGGGCAGTATGCGCACGTCTTCGTCTTGCGAAGAAGTTTTGATCGAGATCAACCGCGATCTCGACATTCCATTGCTGAGCGAAGACAATCTCCGTGGATTTATTCTCCAAACCAGTGGCCCAATTGTGGGTAGTCCGCTCAATCAAATCGAAACGAAATCGATTGAGTCGAATATCAAGGAAATTCCATTTGTGGCCGAGGCCACGGTATATAAAACCATTGACAAACGGCTGATTGTAGAAGTGAACCAGCGTATACCAATCGTGCGGCTCATCGACCGCCACGGTTTTTCAGCGCTTTTGTCGAGAGAAGGTGTGGTGATGCCTACCGATCGGGAAGTGAGTGTGCGCTTGCCGGTTATCACAGGCGAATTTGATGTGGCTTACGATGAGTTTGGCCAAATGAGCATGGTCGATTCCATCCACCAGGAGCTGTACAGCTACGCCAAGGTGGTATCGTCCGATCCGTTTTGGCAAGCCCAGATACAACACACCACCTACCACCCGGTAAGTGGTTTTACGGCCTATCCACAAGTTGGAAAGCACCAAGTACTTTTCGGCAATGCCGATAAGATCGAAACGAAATTTTTAAAGCTGCGACGCTTTTACCAGGGCGGAGTTTCAGAAGCCAACTGGAACAAATACGCCAAAATAAATTTGAAATACGAAGACCAAATTGTTTGCACAAAAAAATAGCCTTATGGAGGAACCAGAAATCATAGTAGGCCTTGACATCGGAACGACCAAAATAGCATGTATTGTTGGCCGTATCAATGAGCACGATAAGGTGGAGATCATCGGCATGGGCCGGTCAGAATCTCTCGGGGTCCGAAATGGTGTTGTAAGTAATATCAACCAAACTGTTGATTCGATCAAAAGAGCCTTGGCCATTGCCACGGAGCGCGCCGGCGTTGAGATTGGCGAAGTAGTGGTGGGGATAGCAGGTCAGCACATTCGCAGCCTTCAGCATCGCGGTATTTTCACCCGAAAAGCTAAGGATCACGAAGAAGTGATCTCGATTATCGATATCGATAATCTCGTGGCTGATATGCACCAATTGGTTATGAATCCAGGCGAAGAAATCATTCACGTACTTCCACAGGAATACATCGTCGATAACGAGCAGGGTATCAAAGATCCTGTGGGGATGGCTGGAATTCGTTTGGAAGCAAACTTCCACATCATCACGGGTAAGGTAAATGCAGCAAAGAACATTTACCGCAGTGTGAGCAAAGCCGGTCTAGAAGTGCAGGAGCTCGTTCTTGAGCCACTCGCATCTTCGGAAGCGGTATTGAGCCAGGAAGAAAAAGAAGCCGGAGTAGTACTTGTCGATATAGGTGGTGGAACTACAGATATCGCCATTTTCCAGGATGGAATCATTCGCCACACGGCTGTCATTCCTTTTGGTGGAAATATTATCACGGACGACATCGCCGCAGGGTGTAGCATTTTGCGAAAGCACGCTGAGCAGTTGAAAACCAAGTTTGGATCGGCTTTGAGCTCTGAGAGTATGGAGAATCAAATCGTTTGCATCCCTGGTTTCAGCGGGCGCGAGCCGAAAGAGATTTCCATCCAAAACCTCTCGAATATCATTCAGGCACGTACCGAAGAGATTATCGAGCAGGTGATGTACGAGATCAAAAACTCGGGCTACGAAGGACGACTCATCGCCGGAATTGTATTGACTGGTGGTGGATCGCAATTGAATTACCTTCCGCAGCTTGTGGAGTACTTGAGCGGTATGGATACCCGTATCGGATACCCGAGCGAGCACTTGGGGAAAGACAATGCCGAAGAGCTTTCGAGCCCGATGTACTCAACAGGTATTGGTCTTGTGATGAAAGGTCACGAGCACCACTTGAAGACTCAAGAAAGAAATCAACCGAGACAGAACGCCGTTCGCAGCGGGACGGGCAAGAAGCTCGGCTTACTCGATATGATCATCAAGAAAGGTCAAGCTTTCTTTGAAGACGAAGACTTTTAAAGAACCCAACAATCCCAAAAAAACCTTAGAAATATGAATTTCGATTTGCCAAAAGACCAGTCATCGATCATCAAGGTGATCGGTGTAGGGGGTGGAGGTAGCAATGCCGTAAACCACATGTACGAGCAGGGCATCAAAGGTGTTGACTTCATCGTTTGCAACACCGATTCTCAGGCCCTGGACATCAGCCCGGTCCCTATGAAAGTTCAACTGGGACAAAGTTTAACTGAAGGACGTGGTGCAGGTTCTATCCCAGAAGTAGGGAAGAACGCAGCCATTGAAAATATTGACGATATCCAGGAGATTCTGGAGAAGCAAACCACCATGGTTTTTGTCACTGCCGGAATGGGCGGTGGTACCGGAACTGGTGCAGCTCCTGTGATTGCGAAGACTGCCAAAGAAATGGGCATCTTGACCGTGGGTATCGTAACCGTACCTTTCACCTTCGAAGGGAGAAAGCGTATGAACCAGGCCGAAGAAGGTCTGCGCGAAATGCGTGCTGCCGTTGATACACTTCTCGTGATCAGAAACGACAAGTTGAGAGAGATCCACGGAAACCTTTCCCTTCAAGACGCCTTTGGCCAGGCCGATAATATCCTGACTACGGCGGCTAAGGGAATCGCCGAGCTTATTTCGGTAACTGGTGCCATCAACGTCGATATGAACGATGTTAACACCGTAATGCGCGACAGTGGTGTGGCCATCATGGGTCAGGCCGAAGCCGAAGGCGACGACCGCGCGATCAAGGCGGCTACCAAGGCGCTTGAGTCACCGTTGTTGAACGACAACGACATCGAAGGAGCGAAATACATTCTTCTGAACATCACCTACGGTGCTACCGAAGTGATGATGGATGAGATCACCGACATCACCGACTACATTCAGCATGCCGCTGGATCTACAGCCGATGTAATCTGGGGTCATGGAATGGACGAGACTCTTGGAGAAAAACTGAGCGTGACCATTATCGCCACTGGATTTAAAACATCACCAGATACGGGGTTTGACATTGAAGAGCGCGTGGTTCACCACCTTGACTCCGAGCAAAAACAAGCTGCTCAACCTTCACAGCCAGTAGCGCAGCCTGCGCAACCGACTGATGCGTCTGAGCCATATATGAAAGAACAAGAAGCTCCGGCTCCTGCACCGAAACCAGCAGAGCCAGCTGAGAAACCTGTAGAGCGCTTCAATCTCTTTGATGAGCTTCCTACAGAGAAGACTTCTCAGCCATCGGCTTCTTATACCGATAGACCTGTACCACCTTCTGAGCCGAGTCCTGCGCCACAGCAGGAGCGTCCAGATGCACAGTATTTTACATTGGAAGATGAAGCTTCGGTAAACGAGCCTTCTGGAAATGCAAGCGATACCGACAATAGCGACTCTCTCTCCTTGAAAGTAAATGCTGAAATGGTAGCACAACTTAATCGCGAGCGCCTGAAGAACCTGCGAGATATTTCAGAGCGAATCAAAAGCCCTGAAGGTCTAAACCAATTGGAAAAAGAACCAGCGTACAAGAGAAGAAACATTCAACTCGATATCGTACCGCACAGCAGTGAGTCTGAAGTGTCTCGATACACGCTTACCGATGAGAAGGATGATGAAGGAAACAACCGTTCTGGTCTTCGGCCAAACAATCCTTACCTTCACGACAACGTAGATTAAGATGGCATTAGCAGATCAAATAAACGAAGGCATCAAGAATGCCATGCGTGCAAAGGATAAGCCCAGACTCGAGGCATTGAGAGCCGTGAAAGCGGCCTTGCTTCTCGAGCTTACCAAGGGTGGTGACGCCGAGATAGATGAGAAAACGGAGATGCAGGTTCTGATGAAAATGCACAAGCAGAGAAGAGATTCGGCTGCGGTTTTCCGTGAGCAAAACAGACCTGATTTGGCAGAAGACGAAGAGTTTCAAGCAGGGGTGCTTGAAGACTTCCTGCCAGAGCAGATGTCTGAAGCCGACATCGAAAAGGAAGTGGCCGCTATTATCGCTTCAGTTGGCGCTGA
The DNA here is from genome assembly GCA_030427905.1 of Bacteroidia bacterium. Classification (GTDB taxonomy): domain Bacteria; phylum Bacteroidota; class Bacteroidia; order Flavobacteriales_D; family Cryomorphaceae; genus CBDDKU01. Next base: position 155,077 of record JAUICL010000001.1, on the reverse strand, counting down.
AGGCATGAAAGACATGGGTAAGGTCATGGGCGTAGCGAGTGGAAAATTAGCCGGAAAGGCCGATGGAAAAGTCGTTGCATCCATTGTAAAGAAACTTCTAGCCAGTTAAGGCAAGACATATTTTTTGGGATTGAAAAGGGAGCTCGAAAGGGCTCCTTTTTTTGATTACCCATTGCCCTTGTTCTATAAAATCAACTTCGGTTCAAACCCGCGGTGCTCCGCTGCATTTATAATGCTGCGGATCTTTGCGGGGAGTGTGACTATATACTTGCCTTTGATTTGTTCGCCTCCCAGGTTTCCCAGCTTTCTTTTGAATTGAAATGGGCCAATTTGTTCTGACATCGTCTTGAAATTTAAGTGGTTGTATGAGCTTCTAATGGGTGTTTAGGCGGTTTTGGTCTGAGTATGAACGTATTTCGACAGTGTTTAGACCGTATTCAGACCGTATTCAGACCGTCACATGACCGTAAAGAGACCGTAAGGAGACCGTCAGGAGACCGTAACTAGAGCTTTGTTGATTTGGTGTGGTTTAGGGCTTGGGTGGACGGCTGTGAATTGGGGGGCAAGCCGCTCCGCTGCATTTGCAATGCTGCGGAACTTGAACCCCGAAGTTTATCTTGCCAACTTAGATAAGAAATACGGTAAGTAACAAGCACTACTCCGTAGGAATTACACGGTTAAAAAACTAGATTTGGGAGGCCGCTGCATTGCAAATGCAGCGGAGCGGAGCGGTTAGATGATGCACGATCAAATACAGAAAGCTAAAGTGAAGGGATTAATTATCGTTGTGATTATAATCAGTATTAATTGTTGCAGTGTAGCAGACCAATGCAATATGGATACAAGTCTGTTCAGTATTCCAAGAGAAACGATAGATAAACATCTTTTAGCAGATTGTGTCTCATATAATAAGGTACAAGGAATAGACATTGATGCTTATGAAACGATCAATGGAGATACTACCATTAGGTTGATTTATTCTGGTAAGAACAATGATGACTTATATATGGTCAGTTACGCAATACCAGTTGAAAGTCAGGATTCTCTGTACATTCAAAAATATCTGAGCTCATTGGGTGCAACAATCTTTACAACTTATTCTCGGACTGGTCAATTCGGAGTTTATAATTTTAGAAAAAATTCATTGTTTCAGGGAAGGATTTCAGACGACTATCTTATTTTATCCAGCCCTTTGGTGTTTGAGTAAACCATGATTAGCCGCTCCGGAGCAATTGCTTGGTTAAAAAACTAGATTTGGGAGGCCGCAGCATTGCAAATGCGGCGGATCGGGGGATTCACTTTGATTAGACAGTTTTCAAAAAAAAAGTAGGTGAATTACCTGTAGGTGTTAAAAGTACATTTGAAGGTCCAGGTTTTTAAATGATTGAAAATGAAGAGAATTAGGAAATGCATTTTTAGGAATCACGGACAAGACTTATCTCTTGAAGAAATTGAGCGATTCGAGAATGAGTATTCCATCAAGTTTCCGGAAGAATACAAAAGCTTTTTGCTAGTGAGTAATGGAGGTGAGGTTGAGCCGTCAGAGTTTAATTTTCAAAACTCTAGTGATGGTTCTGATATTCAGTATTTTTTTTCGATCGGAGAGGTTAATGGGGGGCTATCGATGAAAGAAGTATTTGAGATGTATATTTTGAATAAAAGATTGCCAGAGTATTTGTTGCCGTTGGCAATTGATTCGGGTGGCAATTTAATCTGTATCTCATCTCGTGAAGATGGGACACATGGGTGCGTGTATTTTTGGGATCATGAATTGGAAGGGATCAGTAAGAATATCATTCCAATAACCTATAGTTTCAATGCATTTTTAGATAGTTTAGATACATTTTAGTAAAGCTTACTAGTTATTCGCTCCGCTGCATTTGCAATGCTGCGGAACTATAAACCCGCAAAGAATGTCGGCCTGCCCTGAAGGAGCATTACGGTTTAGCAAGGATTTTAGCCATAATTAAGTGGAGGAGTTATCAAAATGATTTCAGGAACCAGAGACTCGCTTTCGATGTAGTTAGACGCTGAAGAGTACTTCCAATCTGTTGGTTTGTTAACGAGATTTGCTCGGACAGGATTTTGGTGGATGTAGTTCACCTTGTTCCAGGTAAATCTCGAATTGTACAGTTCGATGGCATGGTTACCTGATTTCCAAAACTTGAATTTCTTGTGCCGCTGGCTCTCTTGTCCAAAACTCGAGAAAAGATCGAGCATCCATTCCTTTCTGCTTTCGTTTCCATTTTCAATTTGTGCGAGAATCCTTTTGGCTGTAAACTTCTTAAAGTCCCGAATAGTCTCTTGAAGTTGGAAAGGCTCATTGCAGTTTGCGATCATGTGTATGTGATTGCTCATCACGACGTAGGCATATACGTTTAACCCTTTTTTATAGATGCAAAATCGCAAAGAGTCAATAATTATATTTCGATAAATGTCTCTCGTGAAAACATCGACCCAACCTTCAACAGTAATGGTTAAGAAGTATGATTTGTTGAATTTGATATTTTGCTTGACGCCTTGTTCCACAACTTTATAAGGTAGGAATTACACGGTTAAAAAACTAGATTTGGGAGACCGCAGCATTGCAAATGCTGCGGAGCGGTGACCAAGATGGGAAATAAGAGATTTAAACATATATCCTTTTATTCTTACTCAATACTCTACCTAATTTTTGCAGTCCGCTTTTTTATTTTAGACCTTACTTTGGGGTATGGGCTTGGTGATTTGGTTTATGTATCACTGTTTTCAATATGGATGATGCTTTCTGCTGTTTTCTATGTATTAAATAGAAATCGATTTTCACTGACAGTTTCAGTTTTTAATTTAGCCATGTGTTTATTCCTAGTCTCAATGATATTTGTTTTTAAAGGGTCTGAAATTTGACAATTATCTCGCTCCGCTGCATTTGCAATGCTGCGGAACTTAAAGCCCGAACTGCATACTCCCAACTTAGAAAAGTAATACGGTTAGTAACGAGCACCACTCCGTAGGAATTAGACGGTTAAAAACTAGATTTGGAAGACCGCAGCATTGCAAATGCTTCGAAGCGGGTGTTTAGACGGTTTTGGTCTGTGCGCGAACGTATTTCGACTGTGTTTAGACCGTATTCAGACCGTCACATGACCGTAAAGAGACCGTAAGGAGACCGTCAGGACACCGTCTGAAGACCGTAACTAGAGCTTTGTTGATAGGGAGTGGTTTAGGGCTTGGGTGGACGGCTGTGAATTGGGAGGCGGCACTAGCGTGGTGAGCAGCTTTTGATCTGCTTCAAATGGTTTGGTCCTTAGTGTGAAGTATCCCTTGCTTCGGAGCGGGGTTGTATGGAGTATTGAAGAGAAAACTTAGATTTGGTGCCGTTGCATTGCAATTGCAGCGGATCGGGGGCAATTGGATCAATAGTAACCCTTTACTCCACATCTCGTAAGACTGGCAAAGCCCCAAGCTATGTCAACTTTTTTAGGAGAATCTATTGCCCTTGAAATTCCGAGAGAACAAAAAGGGTTTACGGCTGCGCCACTGGCCAGCCAGATAGAAGCAAAGCCGCAAAAGGCCGAGGAAAGATGGAAGACCGAGATCAAGAAATCGGCTAGTCGATACCACTTGATCGGTGCTTGGGTAGGTTTTGCCTTCAACTTGGTTTTCTCCGCTGCTGACTATGTCAACTTCCCACACCTTTGGGCCGATTTTTTTCAAGTGCGGTTGGCAGTCTCACTGATCACCCTGCTGGGGATCATCCTTCACAAAAGACAAAACTGGAGCGTAGAATGGGTTATCTATATCCCTTTCGTCCTGATATGCATCGAGAACGCCTATATGTGGAGCTATATGGATGCCGAGTTTATCCAAAAGCACACGCTCTCTTACATCGCTGTTTTTATCGGAGCGGGAATGCTCGTGGTTTGGGATATGAAATTCTCGATTTCAATCTTTCTCATATCGCTTCTGGCTAACCTATACTTTCTCAATGTCAATAGCCCGGTGGATGTGACGACGCTTTTATCGGCTGGAGGTATTTTGACCTTGTCGGTGGCTGTTTTTTCGATTCTCCTTATCCAGACGCGTTACAACTTAAACAAGAAGGCCACCATAGCCCGATTGGCATTGGAAGAGACAAATAAGGAATTGGTGATCCAAAAAGATCTCGTAGAAGAGAAGAGTCAGGATATCATCGAGAGTATCGAATACGCCCAGAATATTCAAGAGGCCATCTTGCCAAATCAAGAAGCCATCGGCGAAGTTTTCAAAGACCATTTCGTTCTCTACCTGCCCAAAGACATTGTAAGTGGAGACTTTTATTGGTTCAAGCATTTTGGTGATGTCTCGATTCTCGCTGCGGTCGATTGTACAGGGCACGGAGTTCCTGGGGCATTTATGAGTATGATTGGGAATACCTTGATGAACAAAGTTATTAGCGATGAGCGCAACTTTGACCCAGGAACCATTCTAAACACCCTTCGCAAGGAAGTGATCGACTCACTCAAGCAAGGTAATGGAAAGAGTAGCGATAGCATGGATATGGCGTTGATTGCGGTCAACCATGCGACTGGAACTCTTTCGTTTGCCGGTGCGAACAATCCGCTGATTCTCGTCAGAGACAACGATGTACAAATCGTCAAAGGCGACAAAATGCCGATAGGGACGCACTACGTTCTGGAGAATGAACCCTTTACCACCCACAGCATGGAGTTTCAAAAAGGAGATTGCGTGTACTTGATTTCGGATGGATTTGCCGATCAGTTTGGTGGTTCAAGAGATAAAAAATACTCCATGCGTAGATTTCGAGATCTTCTGCTCGAAGTCAATCACGCTCCGATGGAACGCCAGCTTGAGATCTTGAATAGGTCCTTCAACGAATGGAAGGGCAATCAGAGCCAGATTGACGATGTCTTGGTGATTGGGGTTCGGTTTTAAGCATCTGTAGTTTCGAGCTTAAACCCAATGCCGTGGATGTTGGTGATGGCGATTGAAGGATCTTTCGAAAAGTACTTGCGCAAGCGAGTGATAAACACATCGAGGCTCCGCCCAACGAAGTAGCTGTCATCACCCCAAACGAGATTAGCGATCAGCTCACGCTCAATGACTTTATTGACGTTCTCTGCCAAAAGCTTGAGGATTCCCGCTTCTTTTTTGGTTAAGATGCGTTCAAATTCCGGTCCTTTCAATTCGTATGTATTTGTATTGAAGGTGTAATTGCTGAGTTGGTGAATGTGTGAGTTTGACTCTTCGTCTTTTCCACCTGCTCGCGTCCGCTTTAGAATAGCATCAATCCGCAGCGTTAATTCTTCCTGGCTAAACGGCTTGGTGATATAGTCGTCGGCTCCCGATTTGAGTCCTTTTATTTTGTCTTCCACCATCGACTTGGCCGAGAGAAAGATGATGGGAATTTCAGAATTTACCTTTCGGATATCTTCAGCGAGCTCGAAGCCGTCTTTCTTTGGCATCATCACGTCGAGCAGACATAGGTCGTATTCCTGTGCGTGAAACTGACTCAGGCCTTCTTTTCCATCACGAGCTAAGTGCACCGTATAGCCTTCTTCTTTGAGAGAATCTTGAATAACAAACCCCAGACTAGGGTCATCTTCCACGAGCAATATTTTGACTTTTGATGCCATACCTATCTCAGTTCAATATTGAATTTTGTCCACTCACCAAGCTCACTTTCTACTGAAATCTTTCCATCGTGAGCCGTTACCATCTCATACACGTAGTAAAGCCCCAAACCAAAGCCTTTTACATCGTGCCTATTCCCTTTTGGAACCCGATAAAACTTGTCGAAAATATGGGGTAGCGATTTGGCTGGAATACCGATTCCGTAGTCTTTAACTTGAATGATCACCGCACCAGATTTATTCGATGTGCTGATCTCAATTCTGACTTCTTCTTTACTGTACTTTACGGCATTATCGAGCAAGTTGTGAATCAGATTGCTGATATGTACCAAATCGCCATTTACCGTGTCATTTGTGGCACTCAGCGCGAGCTGGATGTCAATTTCCTTTTCCTGATACGTCATTCGCAGCGACTCGCATGCATTCTCAATCACTTCGTGGATGTGAATTGGCGCTCGCTTTAGCTCGAGTTGTTGCTTCTCAAGGGTAGCGAGCTGAAGAACTTTATCGACTTGCTGTTTGAGTCGCGTGTTTTCGGTGGAAATAAGCTGCGCGTATTTGTGAAGCCGGTCGGGCTTCTCCACGATATCGGGTTTGAGCAGGACTTCGCTCGAAAGCCCAATTGTTGAAATGGGCGTTTTGAGCTCGTGGGTCATGTTGTTGATGAAATCTGTTTTCATCTCCGATAGGCGCTTTTGACGATTCACCAGAAAGATGGCGTAGGCAAAAAAGGCGAAAACGATAGAGCTGATAATTGCTGAGAAGGCCCAGTTTGAGATCTTATCAGACGGCGGCTCCAAGTCAACTGGGTCCCTGTCGGGAAAGTACACACCGAAGTAGTGCCCATCCTTGTCCCACTTTATTTGCGGTGCTTCGGTCGATAAGCCAGACAAATCTGTCGTTTTTTCATTCAGGGCTACGTATTGACCATAAACGATGCTATCGGTAAAGCAGTCGTAAATTCCGTATTCAAAATTCTCCTTGATATTGCGCTGCTCAAACTCACTTTTGAGTAGGCTTTGCAAAAGGTAGGGGTGAACTGTATCGTTGATTGCGACCGTGAAGTAGTTTGGTCTGATTTGCTTCACCGATTGGAAAATCTGCGCCGGATCGTTGTTGATCGTCAAAATCTCATTCGCCACGTTCGTCAAAGCAATGGTAATACGGTCATTGAATATTTTTGCTTCGGCTTTTTCTTGTTCAAGTATGAGCGAATACTGCTCTTCCTTGACTTCAAAGGCTTTATTGAGCCAATAGATTTGTGTGGCGACAATACCGATAACGGCCACAATGGCCAGAAGTAGTAGGGTTGTAATCAGCCGTCGGCTCATGGCACTAAAATAAGTGATTGTCTCAAGGTGTGAGCGACGTTAACAGGTTTATAACAATGAAAAAGCCGATTATCAATCGGCTTTCAATCTTATTTAAAGTACACTTCTCTTTTGCGTTTTTATTCGGGTGCAGACTTTTATAACATCAAGGCTATTCGAATAAAGGGTGCAATTGAGTCGGATTACTTCACCAATCACTTCTTTGTCGGGGACTTTGAGAAGCCTCCTAAAATCTTGTACAGTTAGTCCTGCTGTATCCATTTGCTTCATAGTGTGTAAAGTAGTTTACTCACAAGGAGTTAAACTCGATTGAGCGCCCAAAGGTTACATTGCTAATTGGATGCTCTTCTATTGTATATACCAATTGAAAGCAAAAAGCCCTCCAAACTGGAGGGCTTTTGTAAATATTTAGGATGTGATTACATCATGCCTGGCATTCCGCCACCCATTCCACCCATGGCTGCAGCAGCTGCACCGCCATCGGCTTCTTCGATGTCAGAAATAACACATTCTGTAGTCAACAACATTCCAGCGATAGATCCCGCATTTTCAAGAGCTACACGACCAACTTTTGTCGGATCGATAACTCCTGCAGCAAATAGATCTTCGAACTCTTCTGTACGCGCGTTGTAACCGAAATCGGCCTTTCCTTCACGTACCTTCTGTACGATTACAGAACCTTCACCACCGGCGTTAGCAACGATTTGACGAAGTGGCTCTTCGATCGCACGACGCACGATTTGAATACCTGTAGTTTCGTCAGCGTTGTCGCCTTTTAGGTCTGTTAGAGACTCGATAGCTCTGATGTAAGCCACACCACCACCTGGAATGATTCCTTCTTCTACAGCAGCTCTCGTTGCGTGAAGGGCATCATCTACGCGGTCTTTCTTCTCCTTCATCTCTACTTCTGTGGCAGCACCAACGTATAGTACGGCAACTCCACCAGCAAGCTTAGCAAGACGCTCTTGAAGCTTTTCTTTGTCGTAGTCAGATGTGGTCGTCTCGATTTGAGCTTTGATCTGGTTTACGCGAGCTTGAATTGCTTCTTTTCCACCTGTACCGTTTACAACAGTTGTGTTGTCTTTGTCGATAGAGATTTTCTCACAAGTACCTAGATCTTCGAGCGTCGCATCTTCTAGTTTGCGTCCTTGCTCTTCAGAGATTACTGTTCCACCCGTTAGGATAGCGATGTCTTCCAACATGGCTTTTCTACGGTCTCCAAAACCTGGAGCTTTAACAGCGGCAATTTTAAGCGAACCTCTGATCTTGTTTACGACCAAAGTAGCAAGCGCTTCACCTTCCACATCTTCAGCGATGATCAATAGTGGTTTTCCCGTCTGCGCTGATTTTTCTAATACAGGAAGAAGATCTTTCATGTTTGAAATCTTCTTGTCGTAGATCAAGATGTACGGGTTTTCCAACTCGGCAACCATCTTCTCAGAATCGGTCACGAAGTATGGAGAAAGGTACCCGCGGTCGAACTGCATTCCTTCTACAATATCAACGTAGGTTTCAGTTCCTTTCGCTTCTTCAACAGTGATAACACCTTCTTTCTTCACTTTGCCCATTGCTTCAGCAATAAGCTTTCCGATGGTGTTGTCGTTGTTGGCAGAGATGGTAGCAACTTGCTCAATTTTTGAATTGTCGTCACCTACTTCTCTAGAGTTCTTTTGAAGACTAGAAACTACAGTGCTAACCGCTTTGTCGATTCCACGCTTCAAGTCCATTGGGTTTGCACCGGCAGCTACGTTCTTCAAACCAGCCGTTACCATGGCTTGAGCCAATACGGTAGCCGTCGTTGTTCCATCTCCTGCCATGTCAGCAGTTTTAGAAGCAACTTCTTTTACCATTTGAGCGCCCATGTTTTCAATGGCGTCTTTAAGCTCAATTTCTTTTGCCACACTCACACCGTCTTTGGTGATGGTTGGTGCTCCGAATTTTTTGTCGATGATTACATTGCGACCTTTTGGTCCCAAAGTAACTTTTACTGCGTCGGCCAATGCGTCTACACCGCGCTTCAGCTTATCTCTAGCTTCTACATCAAAGGTGATTTCCTTTGCCATTTTATAAAGAGTTTAATTAAGGTTTGTATTGAATTATCCGATGATTCCGAAAATGTCGGACTCGCGCATGATCAAGTAGGCGTTGCCTTCTACCTTGATTTCTGTACCAGCGTACTGACCGTAAATTACGGTGTCGCCCACTTTTACAGTTAATGGCTCGTCTTTCTTTCCGTTTCCAACGGCCACAACAGTTCCGCGTTGAGGCTTCTCTTTTGCCGTGTCTGGAATAATGATTCCACTAGCAGTTTTTTCTTCAGCAGGAGCAGCTTCTACAAGTACTCTGTCTCCTAGAGGAGTTACGTTTACTGACATGGTATATTATCTTATTTAAGGTTTGACTTCCGACTTTTCAGAAAGTGTGCCAAACGCCCATATGTCTCTAGAAGGAACAAAATGGCATAGGCACAAAAAAAATGTCAGTGCGAAAAGTGACACACTGACATTTAATTCTGATTTATCTTAGAGTGGATTACTCAGTTGGCATTTCTGCCGCATCTCCACTTGTATCTTCTACTGGGGCTGCTTCAGGAGCAGTTAGCTCTGTTTCTTCAAAGCTGTTTGGATTTTCAACGCTTCCGGCATTTGTTCCCAAAATTCCAGCTGAAGCCAGACAAAGAACGAAAAGCACGATAGCCAAAGTCCAAGTACCTTTTTCAAGGAAGTCAGCTGTACGTTTTACACCACCAATTTGGTTGGCGCCTGAAAAATTTGAATCTAGTCCACCACCTTTAGGGTTTTGAATCAAAACGATAAGTGCCAAGAATACGCACACGATGATAATTAGGACGAAAATGAATACACTCATTCTTAATTGTTTTTAATTTTCTCTTCAGCCTGATTTTGAAGGTTCGCAAAGTAAGCTCTTTTTTCTGGATATTTCAACCCGAGATTTTGATATGCTCTAGCGGCTTTTTTATAGTCGCCCTGACGCTCGTAAACCTTGGCTAAAGTCTCTGTTACAAAGGACTCGTCTTCCACCAAACTCATCTTTCCCATTTGCGATGGAGAGAAAAATGCCGTCTTCACTGGCGTAATTTGGGGCGACTCCTGGATGAATTTTTCGATCAGTGCTTTGCTTTCCGATTTGGGTTTCTCGTCAGGCTCTGATTTTCGCCCGTCTACTTGCATCAGCCAAGCACCAAAAGATGATGGCTTTGATGAGGGTGCGGACTCAAGGTTCTCTTTTTCGTCGGTTTCTTCCTGGGCATCGAGTTCTTCTAGGCTAAAATTAGCTTCGATCTCGCTGACTTGAACAATTGCTTCCCGCAGAATTTCTTCCTCCAGCGGTGTCGCTGAAATCGGCGATTCGACATCAACGGCTTCTACTTCGATTCCTTCTTCTACCGTTGGCTCCAGTTCTGGCTCTTGTACTGTATCGTTTGCTTCGATTGTTTCTTTGAAGACTTCAGGCGATTCTTCTTCATCCTTCGTAAGTGCTTCCGACAAGGATATCTGATCGAGTAAGCCCTTGCGCACTACGTATTCATAGAGTTTAGACCGATCTTGAATATAGACAGAAGCCAAATTCAACTGCGACTTGGCATCGATGTGATCAGACTTTTTTAGGCCAATGGCACGTAGTACGTGAAAAGTAGAAGCGTAAGGGTACTTCGATGTGAGGTATTGCAAATCATCATCCGATAGAATCCCTACCGGACTTTTGGCTTCAATGGCTTTTATGATATCGCTTTGCTGCATTTACCAAGCACCTAAAGATGCGTCGAAAATATCTTGGGTAAGCTGATCATTGATCTCCTCGATCAACTGATCTTCTACAGCACTAAAATCTTGACTTGAACTGTAATCTGCAAATCTGCTGAAAACTCTTTCAAAGTTTTTCTCTCGCTCGAAGGTATTGATGTACTTGACCTTGATCGAAATGGTCAATCTGTTCACCGTAGTAAACTCTTCACCAGACACCGCCGCATTGCTCGATTCGTATTTGGTGACTACGCCTTCGAATTGGAGATCTCCCTTTTTTTCTATTAGGTCGAGCTTGGTCTGAGCGAGCATCAAATCTTTAAAGGATTCAGAAATGCGGATATCGTAATTGGCGGCAGCCATGGGGGTTGCCAACTTAAATGTCTTGACCGAAAAAGTCTTTGCATCAGCCGGGATATCCGCTCCAGTAAAGGAATAGCCAACGGTACAGCTCTCGATCAAGATGCAGGCGAGTATGAAGAATAGCCCCTTTCGAATCATTATTTCAAATTGTATTCTTTGATCTTTCGATACAAGGTTCGTTCCGAAATGCCGAGCTCTTTGGCAGCGTGCTTTCTTCTGTTGTTGTGCTTTCGCAGTGCCTTTTGAATCAATTCGCGCTCCGTGTCTTCGAGAGATAGAGATTCCTCTACTTCTTCGTGATCATCTATATGGTGATGAATAGGGGAGTGTACACCATGTCCAGAACGCACAGGGTAGGAGTAACCACCACCATTTGATTCTGAGCTTGAATATGAATCGTGCTTTACAGAAGGGTGAAAGTCTACATCTTCGTAAAGTCTCTTGACTGCTTCCGGATTGGAAGTCTGTATTTGAGTCCCTTGGTTTTCCATCAGCTCCAATACAATGGCTTTCAAATCACCGAGGTCTTGTCTCATTTCATAGAGAAATTTGTACAAGATTTCTCGCTCAGTGAAATCGCCTGAAGCCTTCTCTTGACCTACAAGAGCAGGTAGATTATTGTGCGAAAAATTCGGTAAATACTGTTTCAGGGTATCGGCAGAGATCAATCGGTTTTCTTCGATTACCGAGAGTTGCTCCGTAATATTTCTCAATTGACGAATGTTTCCGGGCCAATTGTACCCTTCGAGCACGTGGCTGGCTTCTTCATCGAGTTTGATTGCAGGCATTTTGTACTTGTCGGCAAAATCCACAGCAAATTTTCGGAAGAGCAGTGATACATCCACCCCGCGATCTCTAAGCGGTGGCAAGGCAATGGGTACCGAATTTAAACGATAGTATAGGTCTTCGCGAAACTTGTTCTCGCGAATGGCTTTGGGGATATCGACGTTTGATGCAGCGATGATGCGCACATCGGTTTTGATCACTTTCGAAGATCCAACTTTAATGAACTCTCCAGTCTCCAGAACGCGGAGCAAGCGCACTTGCGTTTGAAGTGGAAGCTCAGCGACTTCATCCAAAAAGATGGTTCCTTTATTTGCTACTTCGAAGTATCCTTTTCGCGACTCGTGAGCTCCGGTAAAAGACCCCTTCTCATGTCCGAAAAGCTCAGAGTCTATCGTTCCCTCGGGGATAGCTCCGCAGTTTACGGCAATGTAAGGCCCGTGCTTTCGAGCTGAGAGCTGGTGAATGATCTGGGGCATGGTTTCCTTACCCGTTCCACTCTCACCGCTGATGAGCACAGAAATATCGGTGGGTGCCACCTGCATGGCAATGTCGATGGCCCTGTTAAGCATGGGATCATTCCCAATAATTCCGAAGCGCTGTTTGACTTGTTGGATATCCATGATTAGGCTACGAGTTCTCCTTTAAGAGTTGCTGATGTGCAGTCGGTAACTTTCACATTCACATACGTTCCTGGTTGTACATCGCCACGTTCGAATACCACTACAGCGTTCTGGCTATTGCGACCGAACAACTCGTTTTCAGATTTTTTGGATACTCCTTCCACTAAAACTTCGAAAGTTTTACCGACTGAAGCTTTGTTTCGCATCAGTCCATTGGCATTTTGGATTTCGATGACTTCTTCGAGTCTGCGTTGCTTCACTTCTTCAGGTACATCGTCCTGGTACTTTCGCTCAGCCAAAGTCTTTGGTCGCTCAGAGTACTTAAACATGTAGGCAAACTCGTAAGCTACATCTTTCATCAAAGAGAGCGTGTCTTGGTGCTCTTCTTCAGTCTCACCGCAAAATCCTGTGATGATGTCAGTTGAGATGGCGCAGTCTGGCATGATGCGACGAATGGCCGCAATCCGATCCATGTACCACTCGCGGCTGTAGCCACGGTTCATGCGCTTGAGCATAGTTGTGCTTCCACTCTGAACAGGTAGGTGGATGTATTCGCAGATATTCTCATATTTCGCCATGGTGTGAAGCACATCGTCTGTCATATCCTTCGGGTGGCTGGTTGAAAAGCGAATTCTTAAATCGGGAGCTACCAGTGCTACTTTTTCGAGAAGCTGGGCGAAGTTTACAGTTTCCTTTTCGGGCTCAATGATTTCTCCTTTTTTGGAAATATTCCATCGGTAAGAGTCTACGTTTTGGCCCAAGAGCGTTACTTCTTTATATCCCTGGTCGTGTAGATACTTGGCCTCGTGTACGATCGATTCCGGATCACGGCTTCGCTCCCGACCACGTGTAAAAGGTACAACGCAAAACGAGCACATATTGTCGCACCCACGCATGATAGAGATGAAGGCTGTGATTCCATTGCTGTTCAGGCGAATCGGGTTGATCTCGGCATAAGTTTCTTCTCGCGAAAGCAATACATTTACTGCCTTCCGGCCATCTTCTACTTCTTCGATAAGTCCCGGAAGCTCTCGGTATGCGTCAGGTCCAACGACGATGTCGACCAATTTTTCTTCCTCTAGCAACTTTGCTTTCAAGCGCTCGGCCATACAACCCAAAATCCCGATCATATATTTGGGATTTCGCTTTTTGATCACGTTGAAGTGGTTCAGTCTATTTCGAACGCGCTGCTCAGCATTCTCGCGAATCGAACAGGTGTTAAGTAAAACCAGATTGGCTTCTTCTGGGTTTCGAGTTGTTTCGTATCCTTCTTTTGCAAGAATAGATGCGACGATCTCGCTATCCGAGAAATTCATTTGACAACCGTAGCTCTCTAGGTAAAACTTTTTACCATTTCCTGCTCCTGTCTGCTCAAGCGTGATTGCTTCTCCCTGCCGCGACTCGTCGAGTACCTTATTTGATTCTGAGATCATTGATGTCGATTATTCTAAAATGGTCGCAAATTTACTACAATTTCAACAACCTGTCAAAATGACAGAGTTGTTCTCTTCCTTAAATTTCGTGTATTTCGTCGAGGGTTAATCATTTGCCAACATGGTTTTTGGCGAACATTAAATTTTCATTGCTTTACTTTGCATCCTGCTCAACTGCAATGTTGGGCTTCAAATAGAACAAGAAATGTCAAAGAATTTAGTCATCGTAGAGTCACCTGCAAAGGCCAAAACAATAGAAGGTTTTTTGGGGAAAGACTTTACTGTAAGATCTAGCTACGGCCACGTAAGAGATTTGAAGAAGAAGGGGATAGCTGTAGATGTAGAAAACGATTTTGAACCCGAATACGAGGTGTCGCCGGATAAGAAAAAGGTGATTCAGGAATTGAAGAGTTTGGTGAAGAAATCGGATATCGTGTGGCTCGCAACTGATGAGGACCGTGAAGGAGAAGCTATTTCCTGGCACCTTGAAGAATCTCTTGGATTGAAAGACAAAGAAACCAAGCGTATCGTTTTTCATGAGATTACTAAAAATGCCATCGCCAAGGCTATCGAGAACCCGCGGTCAATAGATTACCGCCTGGTAGATGCCCAGCAGGCACGGCGTGTATTGGATAGATTGGTTGGTTTTGAGCTTTCGCCGATTCTTTGGAAAAAGGTAAAACCTTCCTTGAGTGCAGGACGTGTACAGTCCGTTACGGTGCGATTGATCGTTGAGCGCGAGCGCGAGATTCAAAACTTCAAGCAGGAGACGAATTACCGTGTTCAAGCCATTTTCGAAATAGGCGGAAAGAGTTTTAAAGCTGATTTATCAAAGCGCTTCAAAGAAAAGGATGAAGCTGAAGCCTTTTTGAGAGCGTGTAAGGATGCTGACTTTTCGGTAGGCGATTTGGAAGTGAAACCAGCCAAGAAAAGCCCGGCTCCACCGTTTACGACATCTACGCTTCAACAAGAAGCTGGAAGGAAATTGGGATTCTCGGTTGCCAGAACCATGACGGTAGCTCAAAAGCTATACGAAGAAGGGCGCATTACATATATGCGTACCGATAGTTTGAATCTGTCAGACCAGGCTCGCAATTCGGCTAAGGCTGAAATTGAAAAGACATTCGGGCCTGAGTATTCAAAGCCACGTCAGTTTACCACGAAGGCCAAAGGTGCTCAAGAAGCTCACGAAGCCATTCGCCCTGTTGATATGGGCTTGAAGTCAGTTTCTGGCGACTCAGGTGCTCAACGCTTGTATGACCTTATATATAAGCGGACTCTTGCATCTCAAATGGCCGATGCTCAACTTGAGAAAACAAAGGTGACCGTAAAAGCAGATGGATCGCCCGATCTAGATCATGGGTCATTCATCGGTAGAGGCGAGGTGATTAAGTTTGAAGGCTTCCTTAAAGTTTACCTGGAAAGCACTGACGACGAAGATGACGACAAGGAAACGGAAGGTCTTCTTCCGAAAATGGCCAAAGGCGACGTCTTGACTTACAAGTCGATTATTGCAACCCAACGATTTTCAAATCATCCACCACGCTACTCGGAAGCTAGCTTGGTTAAGAAGCTCGAAGAGCTGGGAATTGGACGACCTTCTACTTATGCGCCAACCATTTCTACCGTTCAGAAGCGCGGCTATGTGGTAAAAGAAGATCGGGACGGAACGCCGCGAGAGTACAACGTGCTTTCCCTTCAAAAAGGTGAACTCACTAAAGAAGTCAAAACTGAGAATGCTGGTTCCGAAAAGGCAAAACTATTCCCAACAGACATTGGGATTGTCGTAAACGACTTCCTAGTTGAGAATTTCGAGCGCATCCTGAGTTATGATTTTACCGCTTCAGTCGAAAAGCAATTTGATGATATCGCTGCAGGCCAGTTGAAGTGGAATCAGATGATCAAGAAGTTCTACTCCGATTTTCACCCGACTGTAGAACAAACCCTTGAGCACAGTGAGCGCGCCACAGGTGAGCGTGAACTTGGAATAGATCCGGCTTCTCAAAAGCCAATCATTGCACGGATCGGCCGTTTTGGACCAATGGTTCAAATTGGAAGTCCTGATGACGAAGAGAAGCCAAAGTTTGCGAGCCTCCGGGCCGATCAGAGCATCACAAGCATTACCCTAGAAGAAGCCCTAGACTTATTCAAACTACCGCGAAACGTCGGTGTTTATGAAGAGCAAGACATTGTTGCTGCGGTTGGGCGTTTTGGGCCATACCTTCGTCATAAGGGTGCTTTCTACAGCATTAAAGAAGCAGACGGGGACGACCCGATGACAATCGGTGAAGCCCGAGCGATTGAAGTTATTGAAGCCAAGCGTAAAGCTGATCGCGAAAAAATCATTCGAATCTTCGATGAAGACAATTCAATACAATTGTTGAATGGACGTTGGGGGCCATATCTCAAGGCTGGTAAGCGAAATATCAGACTGCCAAAGGATACAGATCCAAAATCCCTATCGTATGAAGATTGTCTCAAGCTGATTGAAGAGACACCTGAGAAACCAAAAGGAAGAGGTCGTAGAACCAAGAAGTAATTGGCATGAGCTGGGTTGATGACTTTTCATTTTACTTGACGCCAGTAGATCTTGGGCCCAAGAATGAAGTGGATGAATCGCGTAGGTACGACGCTTACGTCGATGTGCATACCCCCGATCACTTTCCCGATATCGAAGAAGCAGACATTGTCATTCTCGGTGTTGAAGATGGGAGAAGAGCAGACCTGCGGAAAGCTGATGGTGGCTCAGATGCGATCCGCTCTGAGTTTTATGGGCTGTTTCATCACGGAAACGATATTAAGATTGTTGACCTTGGGGACATCAAAGGCGGAAAGGAGCCTTACGATACCGATGCGGCTGTCAAGAAAGTTGTCGAAACCCTAATTGATCACAACATACCTGTAGTTATTATTGGGGGAGGGCAAGACATTACGTATCCAGCATATTCTGCTTATCACATTTTAGAGACTACGGTTAATCTCGCTGTGATAGACTCTACCATCGATTTAGGAGAGTTTCGAGATGACTTGTCTAACGACAACTACCTCAGCAAAATAGTGATCCATGACCCGAGCTACTTATTTAATTTAAGTGTACTGGGTTATCAGACTTATCAGACAAATCCGGCCACGCTGGAGCTTATTGATAAGCTTTACTTTGATGCCCACAGATTGGGAATCGTGTCCAACGATCTCAAGATGACTGAGCCCTTGCTGCGAAACGCTGACGTGATCAGCATCGATTTGAACGCGGTTTCGAACAGTGCTCTTCCAGGAACTCATCAGCCCAATGGATTTTCAGGAGAAGCCATTTGTCAAATGGCGCGTTACGCGGGCTTGAGCGATAAAGCTACTTGTGTTGGTTTTTACAACTACCGCCCACACCTCGATGTAGGAGGGCAAGGAGCCATGCTTGTGGCACAAGCTATATGGTGTCTCCTAGATGGTTTTAGCTATCGCCAGAAGGAATTCCCATTCATCAATAAGAAGCAGTTCGTTGAGTTCAAAGTGCAAATGCCTAATGAAGGCGAGCACTTATCTTTTTACAAGAGCAAGCGCACTGATAAGTGGTGGATGAACGTGCCTTATAGTAGTCGAGCAGCAAAAAGAAAATTAAATCGCCACCACATTGTCCCTTGCAGTTACCAAGATTATGAAGTAGCATGCAAGGGTGAAGTGCCTGATATGTGGTGGAGAACCTATCAGAAGTTAGGTTAACCGGTCACTAAAGTCAAGCCCGTTTCTGACAAGAATTAAACCATGAGAGGTTAAAAATTTTTGTCTATTTGGGAATTTGGTTATTTTAGCCACGATCTTGACGCCTAATGACCCCTGTTTTGGGGTTGTTTTTTGTTGAGAAAATTAAAAAACTGCATGAAGAAAATCTGTCTTACTCTAGTAGCTGCCTGTATAGGTGTTAGTACATTATTTGCGCAGCAAGATCCACAGTTTACACAGTTTATGTTCGACCGTTTGTCGGTAAACCCTGCGTTTGCCGGTAGCAAAGATCAGTTCTGCGCCAACTTTTTGGGGCGCCAGCAATGGTCTGGTTTGCAAGGTCAGCCTAATACGGGCTTGTTGAACATCTATTCGGCTGTGAAATCAATCAATAGTGGTGTTGGTTTGAGTGTTTATCGCGACGAAATTGGCCCTCAAGCCAGTACAGCCGCACGGCTCTCATACGCTTACCAGCTCCGCCTTGGAAACAGTGCATCTAAGCTAGGTATTGGTGTGTCTTTGGGAATCATCTCAAGCAGCCTGAACAGCGATTGGATTGCCTACGACTATAACGATGCTGGATTATCTGGTATTGGTACTGGAGTTGGTGACCCATTGATTAATCAGTCTGGAGAAAAGGCAACTAAGTTTGATGCTTCATTCGGTCTATACCTTTCAAATCCTGACTACTATGTGGGTGCATCTGTTGTTCACTTGAACGAAGCAGATCTAGAGAATATGAATATCGAAGTGGCTCGACACCTGTACTTTATGGCGGGTTACGGCTTCGATATTGGGTCAAAATGGAAGTTGACTCCAAGCGTTCTTGCAAAAACTGATTTGGCTTCTACACAATTAGATGTAAATGCTACCGTTAATTACGACGAAACCATTTGGATAGGGTTTACCTATCGTCTTGAAGATGCTGTGGCGCCAATGGCTGGATACCAATATCACTTTCCCGATGGAAAGAGTGCTTTGAAGATTGGTTACTCCTATGACTTCACAACATCTCAGCTCAATAACTACTCAAGTGGTAGTCATGAGCTTATGCTAGGGTATTGTTACAAACTAGCAAAACCTCTGTCTAAGCAAGTTTACAAGAATCCACGTTTCTTGTAAGATTGCTGAAACTAATTCGTAAAGCAGTCCGTATAAGATTGCTGATTGAGGATTTATATGAGGATTAAAAACCTGCACAGTATGAAAAAGTTGTTTTTTTTACTTGTCATAGCTTCTACGTTATATAGCTGTGGTGGTGGTAGTCGAGGTGAGTTGATCGGTGTTCAACCAAGAGAAGATTGGATTCAGTACAATCCCTATGGTATGAACTACATCCACTTTGGATCTTTCGTAATGGGAGGAAACGACCAAGATGTACCATATGCTCAAGTCAACGACAAGAAGCGAATAACTGTATCGGCATTCTATATGGATGATACGGAAATCACAAATAATGAATATCGCCAATTTGTTTATTGGGTAAGAGATTCTATTGCCCACCGTTACCTGGGTGAAGCTGGAATTGGTGAACACGTTATTGAAGAAGATCAATATGGTGAGTTCATCGATCCACCTATTATTAACTGGGAAGAGCGTATTGAGTGGGATGGAGAAGACGAGCGTATGGAGCTTGCCGATATGTTTCTACCAGAATACGAGCGATTCTACAGAAGAAAAGAAATCGATACGCGTAAGTTGAGATTTGAGTACTACTGGGTAGACTTGAAAGCAGCTGCTGCGAAAAGCGGGCGTGACCTCGATTTGTCATACACAAACACGAAAGGTCAGAGTAACGCTATTCAAGGACACTCTGATAGATCTCAGTTCATCATTCGTGAAGTGATAAATGTTTACCCAGATACATTAGCTTGGGTTCATGATTTCACATATGCATTCAACGAACCGTTAACAGAAATGTACTTCTGGCACCCATCTTACGATGACTACCCTGTGGTAGGTGTAACATGGAATCAGGCCAAGGCATTTAACGTTTGGAGAACACAGATTTTGTCAGAGTACAGAATTGGAAATGGTGAAACGATTTTCCAGCGTTTTAGATTGCCATCAGAGGCTGAATGGGAGTATGCTGCACGCGGTGGCCTTCAAAACTCTCCATACCCTTGGGGAGGGCCATACATCAGAAATATCCTAGGATGTCCATTGGCTAACTTCAAGCCACAGCGTGGTGACTATGTCGACGATAATGGGACCATGACTGTTGATGTTATGTCTTACGAACCAAATAACTACGGTTTATATTGTATGGCTGGTAACGTTGCCGAGTGGACTAACACAGCTTATGACGAGTCAGTATATGAGTTCTCTCACGACTTGAATTCAGAGTATCAATATGATGCTTTGGCTGATGACCCACCAGCGCTCAAAAGAAAAGTGATTCGTGGAGGATCTTGGAAGGATGTATACTTCTACCTTCAGAATGGTACAAGAACCTACGAATATCAAGATACAGCTAAGTGCTACATCGGATTCCGATCAGTGATGTCTTACCTTGGAAGAGGTAAAGCAGGAAACCCTGAAGATTGGAACTAGTAACCTAAGTGAAACCCAAGTATTAATTTTAAAAGCAAGGAAAAAGATGAAACCAGGAAGTAAAGGTTGGAAAAAGTTTATGGCGAAGCTCTACGGAATTGGAGCGGCCGTCGTAATTGTTGGTGCATTGTTTAAGATCATGCACTGGCCAGGAGCTAATGAAATGTTGATTGCAGGACTAAGTACTGAAGCTGTTATTTTCTTTTTCTCTGCATTTGAACCCGTACACGAAGAAATCGATTGGTCATTGGTGTACCCAGAGCTTAGATCTGGTGAACCTGCGACTGAAGCTATTTCGCATAGAGCTGATCAAGGTTCGATCACTGAGCAGCTCGATCACATGCTCGAAGATGCCAAAATAGAACCCGAGCTCATTGCTAGCTTAGGTGATGGTCTAAGAACATTTAGTACACAAGCGAGCCAAATTTCTGATTTGACAGAAGCATCTGTTGCCACTACTGAGTACGCTGACTCTCTTCGAGGAGCTTCAGAAAAAGTAGGGAAATTGAGCGATACATACGAGCAAGCTTCAGAAGCCCTTACTGGCCTTACGGCTAATCAAGCTGAAGGTGCTTCTACAGGTGAACACCTGAAGCGTATGACTTCTAACCTAGAGCAGTTGAACGGTATGTACGAAACTCAATTGAAAGAGCTTCAAACATCTACTGAACTATACTCTGGTATTTCTGAATTGATGCAGAACCTTTCTGACTCAGTTGAGGATACGAAGAAGTACAAAGAGAACATCTCTGAGCTTGCTAAGAACTTGAAATCATTGAACACTGTATATGGTAACATGCTTTCTGCAATGAGCATGTCAAACCAGCAAGGGTAATCCTTTCAATTAAAGTCAAGAAACGAGGATAGAATATGGCTGGAGGAAAAGAAACCCCAAGGCAGAAGATGATCGGGATGATGTACCTTGTACTCACCGCCCTTCTCGCCCTTAACGTATCTAAAGACATCCTGGACGCTTTTACGACTATCAACAATGGTCTAGAAACTACCAAGGTGACCTTTGATGAGAAGCTTTCAAATCAGTATGGACGATTTGCAGCTTCGTATAATGAGAACAAAGAAAAGTATGGACAAGCGTGGCAAAGTGCCCAGTCGCTGCAGACTCAGGCCAACGAGCTCGTTAGACATATCGACCTGATTAAGGCAAAGACTATTGCTGATACAGAAGGTCTTACTATGGAACAAGTTATCGGTAAGGACGAAAGTACAGGTCGTGATACCATCTTGAGCCTAAAGTATGTTGCATCGAAGGACAACTATGATGTAAATACCTTGGTGATGATCGGTGATAAGCCTGAAAGTCCAAAAAGCGATGACAATGCTGACGGAAACAACTACCGTGCTACCGTATTGAAGCAGAAGCTGGCAGATTATGGAAACAGTCTGAAGGCTATGGTTAAAGACAATCCTGGACTAGTAGCCGCTCTTGACAGCACCTTTACTTTCCCTGAGAAAATTAAAGATGCGTCTGGAACAAAAGTTACTTGGGAATCTCTAAACTTCAACCACGTACCACTTGCAGCAACAACTACGATCTTGTCGAAGTTACAGTCTGATGTGCGTAATGCAGAATCTGATGTTCTTGGATACCTTTTCCAAGATGTAGATGCCGCGTCGTATAAGTTTACAGAGTTGATCCCTGTTGTTCTTCCACAGAAGACGTACATCCTACAGAATGATTCATTCCGTGCGGACGTTTTCTTGGCAGCCTATGACAACACGAACTTGCCAACAATTAAACTAGCTCCGGAAGGAACAGAAGTTGACACGATTGCTAAGGAGCTTACTGATCCGAATGCAATTGAAGTTAATATTGGCTCTGATGGACGTGGTAAACTGCGTATTCCGGCTAATTCAATTGGTGATAAGCATTGGGAAGGTGTTATCAAATTCAGAAAGCCGCAAGGTGGTGGGTTTGATTACTACAACTACAGTTTCGATTACGAAGTTGCCCGACCTGCGCTAGTAGTTTCGCCAATCAAGATGAACGTACTTTACCGCGGTATTGACAACCCTGTTGCTATCTCTGTTCCTGGTATTCCGCAGGAATCGCTTAAAGCAACAATCAGTACCGGATCGCTTACGAAGCAAGCTGATGGGACTTACATCGCTCGAGTTAAGTCTGGAACTACGGCCAAAGTAACTGTTTCGGCTGATGTAAACGGAAAGACAAAGCCTATGGGTGACTTCGAATTCCGTTTGAAGTCAGTGCCAGATCCAGTTGCGAAATTTGCTGGTAAGACTCCGGTAGATGGAACGGTTAAGAAGAACCAACTTACTGCTGCGATCGGAGTAATCGCTGATTTGGAAGATTTCGTTTTTGATCTAAAGTACCCTGTAGCCTCATTTGATTTGACGGTTATTATGGGA
The DNA here is from genome assembly GCA_030427905.1 of Bacteroidia bacterium. Classification (GTDB taxonomy): domain Bacteria; phylum Bacteroidota; class Bacteroidia; order Flavobacteriales_D; family Cryomorphaceae; genus CBDDKU01. Next base: position 132,510 of record JAUICL010000001.1, on the reverse strand, counting down.
GGTAACGTTAAGACTTTAAAGTCTAACTCAAACCGCCTTACAGCAGATCAGAAGGATCTTTTGAAACAAGTACGTAAGAATCACACGGTGATCGTTGAAAATATTAAAGCAAGTGCACCTGATGGATCAATCCGTAAATTGGGATCTATCAACTTGCGTGTAATTTAATCTTACGCTTATGAAAAGGTTATTCATTCTTTCAGTATTAAGCTTGGTAGCAATCAGTTTTACAACTGAGACTGCCAATGCTCAAACAGTTCTTGATGGACCGTATATCAAGGAAAACAACAAGACGAAGAAAGTCGTGTCGTATCCCTTTATTCGCGAAGCAGACGTAGTTTGGGCTCGCAGAATCTGGCAAGACATTGATCTTCGCGAGAAAATCAACTTGCCATTATACTACCCTCTAGAAGAGGCGAATGGAATGAAGAACCTATTTGATGTCATCAAGGATGCTCTCCTAGTTGAGGGCTCTATCACAGCTTATAGTACTGGAGTAACAGGTCAAGAAGATGATTTTAGAACTCCACTACTTGTAAGCCAGGTAAAAGGTATGTTAGAGCGTATTGATACGACCTACACAGAAGACCCTGACACTGGAGAGATGGTTCCAATCATTCAGACAATTTCGGTTGAATCTGGTGATATTACGCGGTACAGAATTAAGGAAGACTGGTTCTTTGATCGTCAGCGTTCAGAGCGATACATCCGGATAATTGGTATCGCACCGCTCAAGGAGCGCTACTCCGAAGATGGAGAGCCAACTGGAGCTTACGAGACCTTGTTTTGGTTGTACTTCCCTGAGTGTCGTTACGTGTTTGCCAACTGGGATTCTTTCAATAGATTCAACGATGCAGAGCGTCGCTCGTTCGACGACCTGTTTCAGAAGCGGATGTTTAGTTCGACTATCGTTAAAGAGTCGAATGTATACAACCGAAGTCTGAATGACGTGTATACAGGAATGGATCGCCTCTTGATGGCGGAAGAAATAAAAATGAAGTTGTTCAACATGGAGCATGACCTCTGGAGTTATTAAATTGTTGAACGGTTAGAAATTAGAAGGCATCCGACTAAGTCGGATGCCTTTTTGCTTACATTAGAATACGATGCTAAAATTAAATCAGATCAATCTTCACTTTGGTGAGCGAACGCTTTTTAGAAGCGTTGACTTGTTCTTTACAGAGAAAGACAAGGTTGGTCTAGTAGGGAAGAATGGAGCTGGAAAGTCGACCTTGCTTAAGGTTATCATGGGCGCCCAGCCCGTGACAGGTGGACGAGTCATCGCGCCGAAGGATTTTACAATTGGATACTTGCCTCAGGATCTTGACTTCATATCTGACCTATCGGTCAAGGATGAAGTCATGAAGGCCTTCGAAGAAAGCCAATCGCTCGAAGCTGAAATAGAGCGGTTAAGTCATGAACTATCGAGTCGAGAAGATTACGAATCAGAGGCGTATATCGAATTGATGGAGAAGCTCAATGAAGCATCTGTGCGACTAGGCGTTTTCGATGTGGACAATCAAGAAGAAAGACTCGAACGAGTCTTGATGGGGCTAGGATTTACCCGAGCCGATTTTGACCGTCCTATGACTGCCTTTAGCGGTGGATGGAAAATGCGAATCGCTTTGGCCAAGATTCTCTTGCGCCAACCCAGTTTGATTTTGCTCGATGAGCCGACGAACCACCTGGATATCGAATCAGTTGAATGGTTGGAAACGTACTTGAAGGATTATCCCGGGGGAGTCATACTTATTTCTCACGACCGCCAGTTTCTCGATCAGGTCACAAACCGGACAGTGGAGATCATCAATGGAAAGACGTTCGACTATCCGGCATCTTACACGCGATTTGTGGAGCTTCGTCAAGATATCATCCAGAAGCAGCGAGAAGCGAAGAAAAACCAAGAAAAGGAAATAAAGCAGACCCAAGATCTGATCAATAAGTTTCGAGCGAAGAGCAGTAAGGCAGCGTTTGCACAAGGCCTGATAAAAAAGCTCGACCGGATGGATATCATCGAGATCGATGAAGAAGATACGGCAGCAATGCACCTTCGTTTTCCGCCGGCTGCCCGTTCGGGAAAAGTGGTTGTGGAAGCTAAAGACCTCAGCAAAGCTTTTGGAGAAAAGAAGGTCTTAAACGACTTGAATTTTGAATTGATCCGAGGAGAGCGAGTAGCGCTTGTTGGGAAGAATGGCGTTGGAAAAACGACGCTGACCAAGATTATAGCGGGGTTATCATCCTACGATGGGCATTGCGAACTAGGTACGCAGGTCGATATTGGTTATTACAGCCAGAATCAAAGTGAAGAGCTTCCCGTGAAGCAAACGGCATTGGAAGTTATTGATAATGCTGCTACAGGAGACTATCGCTCGAAAGTTCGAAGCCTTTTGGGAGCTTTTATGTTTCAAGGCGATGATGTTTTTAAACCGGTGAGTGTACTCTCTGGTGGCGAAAGAGCCCGCTTGGCACTTTGTAAGCTTCTCCTTCACAAGTTCAACTTTCTCTTGCTGGATGAGCCGACTAACCACCTCGATATGCGTTCGAAAGACGTGTTGAAGGAAGCGCTTATGGGCTTTGATGGAACTTTGCTCGTCGTTTCTCACGACCGTGACTTTTTGAAGGGATTGACTGATCACGTTATGGAGATCAAGGACGGTGATATCACCATGTTTCCAGGTGATATTTCAGAATTCTTATCTACGAAAAAGGCGGATTCCATTAAGGAGTTTGAGCGAGTTAAGAAAAAGAAGGAAGTCAAAAAGGTAGAGCAAAAGGAAAAGTCAAAAGTCAATGAGAAAGAAAAGTGGCAGCTTTCAAAGAAAGTAGGTGCACTTGAGAAGGATATCGAGAAGCTAGAATCTGAAATTGGAGCATTGAAAGAAAAAGGTGCCGCTTTAGATTTTGCAGATCACGAAGCTGTGAAGGGCCACATGGAAGAATTGAGTGGTAAGGAGAAGAAGCTCGAATCGAAATTGGAAGAGTGGGAAAAATTTTCAGATCAACTCAATGCCATCTAGAATTTACATCCTCGCCAGGCAAAAAACACCTGCGCTTTCCTATACGGTCGAGTTTATTTTTGCCCAGTGGTTGGGTCTGGCTTACGAGTTGGTCTATGATGAACGAGATCTTCCGATCGATGCCAATGTAATCTCATACGGCGAAAAGACGTCAAAGTACTTCTCTATTCCAAGTTCAGGCTATTTGGAAGGGAAAGACTTGTTGAATCACCCACAAATCGAATTTGATTCCTGGAAAGGTGAGCCCATATTCCTGACTGGAGAAGGCGATATTCCCTTCGATCTTTTTTCATCCGTTTTCTACTTGCTCGCTCGTGTAGAAGAGTATGTGATCGAGAAAAGAGACGAGCATGGCCGTTTTGAAGCGAGTTCGTCCATCATGGGAAAAGCGCCGTTCGTGGGCAAGCCTATCATAGATATTTGGTTGATGATGTTGATGACCGAGCTTAAGGCCGCATTTCCATCGCTGTCATTTAGGGAGCGAAGATTTAAATGGCTCAACACTTTCGATATCGATGTGGCATATGCCTACAAACACCGACCGCTGAAGCGTAAGCTAGGAGCGACGGTCAAAAACTTAATGGCTGGAGAATCAGAGAAGGTAAAGGAGCGCCGTCAGGTTTTGAGCGGTAAAATTCCAGATCCTTTCGATACCTACAATTTTCAAAAGGAAGTGATCGTGAAGGGCATTTCCGATAACCGATATTTTTTCTTGTTGAGTGATGGTGGTGAATACGATCGAAATTTAGATCCGACTTCACCCGGAATGCAAAGCTTAATCAGGGAATTTTCGTCAATAGCCAAAGTTGGTATCCATCCATCTTACCGCAGCAATACCGAAAAGGAGCTCCTTAAGAATGAAATAGGCAAGCTCGTCTCAATTCTTGGAGAGAGTGTAACGATCAGTCGCCAACACTATTTGAAGCTCGATTTACCCACTACCTATCGAAACCTACTTCAAGCGGGCATTTCAGATGACTACACCATGGGGTTTGCAGATGGAATTGGGTTTAGAGCAGGTACTTGTAGCCCTTTTTTCTTTTTTGATCTCAAAAAGGGTTTGGTTACCGATTTAAAGGTGTTCCCATTGACCATTATGGATGGCACCTTGATGTCGTATCTAAAACTTCCGAAGGAAGAAGCGATAGTGCAGCTTAAAAGGCTTGTAGATTCATGTTATCGTGTGGGTGGTACATTTACATCACTTTGGCACAACGATACCATAGCTGATGGCGAAAATGGCTGGCAAGATGTGTATACTGAGATGGTGAATTATATTGAAGCAAAAATCGCGGCTACTGATTGATGAATGTCCTCTTTCCAACATCTTGGTTCCCTTCGAAGTATCTTCCAACTAATGGAAACTTTGTAGAGCGACACCTCGACGCGTTAATCGAGGTTGGACATAAGGTATTGGTTGTTCATGTGGAGTACACCAACCGCGTTTTGATGCCGAGGGTGGAAGAAAGAGATCTCCGTGGCACGCACGTTATTCACCTTTTTGCGCCGCGATGGATGAGATCTTCCCCTGCAGCCCAAAAACGAATTAATAAGAAATTACTCAAACACGTAGAAGAGATCGGCTTCAAGCCAGAGATTATCCACGCACATGTCTTGTTTCCGATTGGGCAGAACACGGCCTTTTTTAAGAACCATTTTCAAGTTCCTTTGGTGCTCACCGAGCATTGGTCTGGCTACAAACCCGAGAATACGGACCGCTATACACGTGAAGTCGCGCGACATAACCAATCGGTATTTGAGCATATAGACCTGTTTCTGCCCGTTTCAGAAAATCTTGGTGAAAGTATGCGAGAAAAAGGAATTGAAGGCGAGTACCGGACTGTTCCGAACTGTGTCCACACCGACCTTTTTGACTACAAAAAAAGAGTGGAACATAGTGAATACAGGTTTATCCACATATCCAATTTTGATTTGCGCGCCAAGAATACCGAAGGGATTATCGATGCATTCGTTCAGTTGCCACAGGGTAGTGCAAAGCTGATCATCGCTGGTGATGGTGATACGGAGCGTATTAGAAAGTATATCGAATCTAAGGGGGATTCTCCCGACATTGAGTTAAAAGGTCAACTGAATTACTCTGAAGTTGCTGAGCTTATGCTCAACTCCGATACCCATGTCTTGTTTAGCAATTTTGAGAATCTGCCTTGCGTGATAGCTGAAATGCATTGTACAGGTGGAAATGTGATCGCAACTGATGTGGGTGGAATACCGGAGATGGTGGATGAATCTAATGGAATTTTGGTAAAACCCAGAAATGTGACTGAGCTCAAAAATGCGATGTTATATCTCATCGAGAATCGCTCACAATTTGATTTCCGCCAAATCGGGAGTGAAGCTCATAAGAAGTACAGCCTGAAGGCTGTGGGAGATGAGTTTACGAGGTACTATGATCTGGTGTTGGAGAAGTAAGATGTTATCTGCGCTTCAATGACGAAAGATCTCTGTTTACTATTTAACCTTACTTGTCTCTTACTTCAATTACTTCAGGTGGAATTATTAATGTTTCAGTAGCTGTGCAATTAACAATATCACCGTTGCTCTCTAAAATCATCTCAAATCCGAACATCGTCCTAGTGGATCCTGGCGGAATAACATCAAAGAAGATGCAGGTATATTTTTTACCAGCTAAAATTGGCCGCAACCGAATAAAATACTTTTTAGATCTTTTTTCATTGAACTCTTTGAAAGCTTTAAACGGGACGTTCGGGCTTTTGATAAAGGAGTATTCAACAGTATTTTTATTTGTTGAGATATCTGAAAGAACATCGCGAATCAATTCTGACTTGTAGTGAGCTTCATCTCCATCTATGGAGAATCCAGACTGGCCACTTACAATGTAGTTTGAACAAAACTCAATTGTATCGAGTTCTAAATTGGACTGCTTACACCGCCCTGCTGCGATGGTTAAGACGCTATCTAGAGAAATGTTCTTTTGGATGATGGAGGTACTTTCTGGTGAATGACCTGTACATGCAAAAAAGAAAATGGTGCTAAAAAAGAAGAAGATGGACTTCAATGAGCAAGGTAGTTTAAAACTTGTTTGGACTTAAAGAAAACAAAAAAGCCGATCAGAAATGATCGGCTTTACTTAGTAGCGGGGGCAGGACTCGAACCTACGACCTTCGGGTTATGAGCCCGACGAGCTACCAACTGCTCCACCCCGCAATGTTTTGGGAGTGCAAATATATATTTTGTTTCTTTGTCTGCAAAATAAATTTTCAATGGCTCACAAAGCCGGCTTTGTAAATCTAATCGGAAGACCCAATGCGGGAAAATCGACGCTTATGAACCAATTGGTTGGCGAGCGCATTTCGATTATTACCCCAAAGGCTCAAACCACGCGGCATCGCATCGTAGGGATTGTCAACGAACCCGATTACCAAATCGTGTACAGCGACACACCTGGTATGCTTGAGCCCAAGTACGGACTCCAGTCGAGTATGATGTCTTTCGTGAAGGAAGCGATGAAAGACGCCGATGTGATGCTCTTGATTATCGATGTTTTCGACAAGAACTTGGAGTTTTTTGGCTTCGATCGAGCCTTAGAGCATCTAGATATTCCCTTTTTGATCGCAATTAATAAAGTAGATGCGGCCGATGAAGAACGGGTGCGAACTGCACGCGAATCACTTCATTCTCACTTTCCGAAAGCAGAGATTTTTGAGATTTCTGCCCTAGAACGATTGGGAGTGGATTCTTTGAGCGACCGAATTCTCGAATTGCTCCCAGAAGCACCGCCATACTACGATAAGGACGCTTTGACAGATAAACCGATGCGATTCTTTGCGAGTGAGATTATTCGCGAGCGCATCCTGGAAAATTACCAGAAGGAAATTCCTTACTCGGTAGAAGTCGAAATCGAAAGCTACAAGGAAGAGCCTGATATTACTCGAGTATCGGCCGTAATCTATGTGTCGCGAAAGACTCAAAAGGGTATCATCATAGGCCACAAAGGGTCGAAGCTCAAAAAGGTAGGAACGGAAGCAAGAGAACTTCTCGAAAAGTTTATCGACCAGAAAGTATTTTTAGAACTTTACGTTAAAGTCGACGAAGATTGGCGAAATAAAGATCGCCGACTTAAAGCGTTCGGATACAAGCATTAAAATGGCAAACATTGTTGCAATAGTAGGACGACCAAATGTTGGTAAGTCGACATTATTCAATAGACTCACTGAGCGAAGAGATGCGATCGTAGATCCCACCAGTGGGGTGACACGCGATCGTCACTACGGAAAAGCGGAGTGGACAGGAGTTGAATTCTCCGTTATCGATACAGGTGGATACACCGTCAATTCGGATGATGTATTCGAAGACGAAATCAAGAAGCAAGTTGAGCTTGCTATTGACGAAGCCACTTCCATTCTTTTCTTGGTGGATGTTACAACGGGAATAGCCGATCACGATACGGCCATCGCCGAGCTCTTGCGCCGCACAGATAAGCCTGTTTTGGTCGTTTCCAATAAAGTGGATACCAATGATCGAATTCTTCCGGCGAGTGAGTTCTATAGCCTTGGAATGGGCGAGGTGTACTGTATTTCGGCGACCAATGGTGGTGGTACGGGAGACCTGCTCGATGCCTTGGTCAAAACCTTTCCGAACAGAGAAGAGATTCCCGATCTGGAAATTCCAAAAATAGCCGTTGTCGGTAAGCCGAATGTTGGAAAATCTTCCTTCATAAACGCCTTGCTTGGTGAAGAGCGAAACATCGTAAACAATAGCGCTGGTACGACACGAGACGCTCTTTTGACCAGATATCAGTCTTTTGGGTTTGACTTCTTCCTTGTTGATACAGCGGGAATTCGTAAGAAGAGCAAAGTACACGAAGACGTTGAGTACTACTCAGTACTTCGTTCTATTCGAAGTATTGAGGAAAGTGACGTCTGTATTCTGATGATCGATGCTACGGAGGGAATCCAGAAGCAAGACCTGAACATTTTTTACATGATCGAGAAGAACAGTCGCGGGATTGTGATTCTGATCAATAAATGGGATTTGGTGGAGAAAGACGCTAAGACTATGAAGGAGTTTGAAGCGGAAATTAAAGAGCGTATTGCTCCCTTTACCGACGTGCCGATCATCTTCACCAGCGCTATGACTAAGCAGCGTATTCACAAGGCAGTTGAAAAGGCGATGGATGTGTATGACAGTATTTCGACTAGAATCTCAACTTCAAAGCTGAACGAGGTATTCCAACCAATTCTCGACAATAATCCACCGCCGAGCTACAAAGGAAAGTTCATTAAAATCAAGTACGTGATGCAGTTGCCTACGCATAGGCCGGCATTTGCATTTTACTGCAATTTACCGCAATACATCAAGGATCCGTACAAGCGTTACTTGGAGAACCAACTCCGACGTCACTTCAATTTAGAAGGAGTCCCGGTCAAATTGTTCTTTAGGAAAAAGTAAAAGCAGCCTTAAAGATTAAAGGCTGCTTTGATGTCATCTACTCGATTGAGCTTTTCCCATGTGAAAAGTTCAACTTCAACTTCTTTTTCTTCGATTCCGTTATTGAATCGTTTTACCACTTTCTGAGGAGCTTTACCCATATGTCCATAGGCAGCAGTTTCACTGTAAATTGGAGCTCTTAGACCAAGGTCGCGCTCAATGATTCCGGGACGCAGGTCAAAGATTGTTTTCACCACTTCAGCAATCTGACTGTCATTCATATCAACCTTTGCCGTACCGTACGTGTCGACAAATACACCCATAGGCTCTACAACACCAATAGCGTAAGATACTTGAACAAGAATCTGATCTGCAATTCCTGCTGCAACAAGATTTTTGGCCATATGGCGAGCTGCATAAGCGGCAGATCGGTCTACTTTACTTGGGTCTTTTCCAGAGAATGCCCCACCACCGTGTGCACCTTTTCCACCGTATGTGTCAACGATGATCTTTCTTCCTGTCAATCCAGCATCTCCGTGCGGCCCACCGATAACGAATTTTCCGGTTGGATTGATGTGGTACTTGATTTCATCTGTAAAAAGAGCCTGAATATTGGCTGGTAGCTGAGCTACCACTCGAGGAATGAGAATCTCAACAATATCCTTTTTGATCTTCGCGCACATTTCTTCTTCGCTCGTAGCACTTGGAGCAATGAATTCATCGTGCTGAGTAGAAAGGACAATCGATTCAATTTTTTGTGGAACGTGATCGTCAGAATATTCAATCGTAACCTGAGCCTTTGCATCTGGACGCAAATACGTGATGTCTTTCATCTCGCGACGCAGCTTAGCCAACTCGATCAAGAGTCTATGAGACAAATCGAGAGCAAGTGGCATGTGGTTTTCGGTTTCATTGCTGGCAAATCCAAACATCATTCCCTGGTCACCTGCACCTTGATCTTCAGCATTACCACGGTCTACACCACGGTTAATGTCAGGGCTCTGCTCGTGAAGCGCACTTAGTACACCACATGAGTCGCCTTCAAACATGTACTCACCTTTGGTGTATCCGATTTTATTGATCACTTCTCTAGCAACTCGCTGCACATCCACATAAGTAGAAGATTTAATCTCACCAGCTAGTACGACTTGTCCTGTCGTCACCAAGGTTTCACATGCTACTTTTGAGTACGGATCGAAAGCGATAAAATTATCCAGAATGGCATCTGAAATTTGATCGGCAATTTTATCTGGATGTCCTTCAGATACAGACTCAGAAGTGAATGAATAAGGCATATAATTAGCTTTAGTTTTTACAATCTTTAATAGGACTCAGGTGGGAAGGGGACAAGAATGCGTTTTAGCATTTTTTACCGTGGTTGCAAGAGCCAAATCTTTCCACTTGAGCGCGACAAATTTAGGAAAAATACAATGCGGTCTGTAGGTTTATTTTGTGAGGGATTTGAAGATGTTTTCTAAGCTTATTTCTTCCTTTTTAAACTCTTCGATTTCAGCTCCTAATTCACGTGTCAACTCTGTGAGCTTGGTGCCAATCCCGCTGCCTTTTGAAGCTGTAATTCGGTAGGATCCTTTGCGAATCGTTTCCACCTTCTCAACTCCTGGTAGCCCTTTTATTTTGGCTGGGTCAAGTGCCGTACTGATTCGCAGTAGGTAGATGTCAGCATCCTTGGCAATTTTCAATTCAGAAACGGGACTGTCAGCGACTATTTCTCCCAATTTAATGATGACTACCCGATCGCAAATAGCTTCTACTTCTTGCATGATGTGGGTGCTCAAGAGTACCGTTTTTTCTTTCCCAATTCGTCTGATTAGAGCTCTGATTTCATCCAATTGGTTTGGATCAAGGCCTGAAGTAGGCTCATCTAAAATCACCACTTCTGGATCGTGAATCAAGGCTTGAGCAATACCTACACGCTGTTTGTATCCTTTTGAGAGTTCTCTGATGCGCTTATGACTTTCACGCTCAAGCCCCACCAAAGCGATCATCTCCTCTACACGCTCTTTCTTATTCTTTATGCCGTATACACCAGCCACAAAACGCAGATATTCTCTTATGTACATTTCTGGGTAAAGTGGGTTGGTCTCAGGTAAGTAGCCTACTTTTTTCCTGATTTTCAGAGAGTCTTCGAAAATATCCAAATCACATACTTTCACATCGCCGCTAGTAGGCTTAATGTAACATGTGATAATTTTCATCATTGTTGACTTTCCAGCACCATTCGGCCCCAGGAAGCCTACAATTTCTCCCTTGTTTGCTTTAAAGCTAACATCGTTTAAGGCCGCTTGTGCCTTGTAGTACTTGGTTACTGACTGAACTTCTATCGACATAATGAATGAGCGAATTTAGTCAATTTCTATCCCTATTCGGAGGCTAGTCTATTTGGATGGACTTGAATTATACTAACTTCGCTTTTTGGATGATAAATGGTCGGGTAATAAGAAGTACCGGGAGCTGGTACTCCGTTGAAACTGAGTCGGGAGAGCTCGTTGAATGCCGCATGCCTGGCAAGTTTCGGAAGAAAAAGATTCGATCGACAAACCCGGTTGCGGTTGGAGATCTGGTGGAGCTCAAGCAAGTCGATGATGATTATTTCATTGAAAAAATCCATGATCGAAAGAATTATATCGTTCGGAAATCGGTGAACCTGAGCAAGGAGAGCCATATCATCGCGGCCAACCTAGACCAAGCCATCCTTGTGGCTACCATTAAGAGCCCGATGACCTTCCCAACATTTATCGATCGATTCTGCGTTGCGGCCGAGGCCTTTCACATTCCCGTAGTCATTGCTTTCAACAAGGTAGATCTCCTCGAAAAGGAAGAGCGAGAAATTTTGGAAAGCTTTGCTCAAGTTTATCGCGATATCGATTATCAAGTGGTGTTGACCTCGGCCGAAACGGGAGAAGGGTTGGATGAGTTCGAGAAGATCATCATCGGAAAAATCTCCTTGCTCTCAGGACATTCTGGCGTGGGTAAGTCTACTTTGATCAATACCATAGATCAATCGCTCGACTTGCGGGTGGGTGATATTTCTGAAGCCCATGAAACGGGACAGCACACAACCACCTTTGCAGAAATGTTTAAGTTGGCCGCTGGTGGATACATTGTTGATACTCCTGGAATCAGAGGGTTTGGCATCGTAGATATTGATCAAGATGAGTTGGCGGGGTATTTCCCTGAGATGAGAAGATTGCTTCCTGAATGTAAATTTCACAACTGTCTGCATGTGAATGAACCGGGCTGTGCGGTGAAAAAGGCTCTTGAGACAGGCGAAGTTGCCGAGTCAAGGTACAAGAGCTACTTGAATATGTATCAGGAAGATTTCAATAACAATTATAGGTAATGAAGGCAGTGATTCAGCGCGTTTCACAAGCGTCAGTAGAAATAGGTGGAGAGGTAAAATCAAGTATCAATCACGGGTACTTGATTCTGCTGGGAGTGTCTGAAAACGATGAGATCGAAGATGTGGATTGGCTTGTGCGGAAAGTGGCAACTCTCCGCATTTTTAGCGATAGCGATGACCGAATGAACCTAGCACTCGATGATGTATCAGGCGATGTTTTGGTCATTAGTCAGTTTACACTTCACGCTAAGACCAAAAAAGGAACGAGACCTTCCTTTATCCACGCGGCAAAACCCGATAAGGCCATTCCACTGTACGAAGCATTTATGAATCGCCTGAATAATGAAATCAAGGGAGAAGTTCAGTCGGGGGAGTTTGGTGCGGATATGAAAGTAAGCCTTGTAAACGATGGGCCTGTCACCATCATTATCGACACACATAACAAAGAATAGCATGGAGATCAAAGAACTCCAAACCGAAGTAGATCAATGGATCAAGACCATCGGTGTCAGATATTTCAACGAATTGACCAATATGGCCATGCTCACCGAAGAAGTCGGTGAAGTGGCAAGAATCATAGCACGTCGATACGGCGAGCAATCCGAAAAGGAATCTGACAAGAACAAAGATCTCGGCGATGAGCTAGCCGATGTGCTCTGGGTACTCGTTTGCCTCGCTAATCAAACCGGAGTTGACCTCGAAGATGCCATTCAGCGAAACATCGCCAAGAAGACCCAACGCGACTCCGAAAGGCATAAAAACAATCCGAAGCTCTAGGTCTTACTTAGAGCGGGTCTGCGCATCCACTACGGCTATTGTGGCCATGTTTACAATTTCCCTAACGCTACTTCCAATTTGAAGTACGTGAGCGCTTTTGTCGAGACCAATTAGAATCGGCCCAATGGCTTCACCAACTCCATTCGACTGAAGTAGTTTGTAGGCAATATTTCCAGAAGCCAAGCCAGGGAATATGAGAACGTTTGGTTTTTTGCCCACCAAATCACTAAACGGGAATACCTCCGCAAGGAGTTCATTATCCATGGCAAAATTGGCCTGCATTTCACCATCCACGATCAGGTCAGGTCTTCGCTTTTTAATGATGGCCGTAGCCTCGCGCATTTTTGTCGGTGTGTCACTCTTATGCGAGCCGAAGTTTGAGTAGCTCAGCAGTGCGATTTTTGGCTCAAGACTCATTCGTCTTACGGCTTCTGCTGTACTGATCGTGATCTCTACAATTTCTTCAACAGTCGGGTCCGTGTTGATCGTAGTATCAGCCAACACAAGCGGGCCATTCTTGGTCAAGAGAATATAGATTCCTGCACTATTCGTGACATCTTCAGCGCGACCAATTGTCTCCAATAATGGCTTGATCGCTGCAGGATATTTTAGAGAAAGTCCGGTAAGGATAGCATCAGCTTCACCTTGCTTCACCATCATGGAACCATAATATCCACGCGTTCGCATATGCTTCCAAGCTTCATATTCAGTCACCCCTTTTCGCTTGCGAGCTTCGTAGAAAGCCGAAGTATATTCTTCAAGTTTATCTTGATCTTCTTCGATGTCGATCACTTCAATACCATCCAGCGTGAGGCTGTACTTATCGACGAGCGCTTCAACTCGTCGCTTACGTCCAAGAACTATGGGGTGTGCAATTCCGTCGTCAGCTAAAATCTGAGCAGCCTTGAGAACCTTGTACGTCTCCCCATCGGTGAAGACTATTTTTCTCGGATCTGCTTTCGCTTTCTCCATAGCAAGCCTGATGAATTTATCATCGCGTCCAAGTTTTGAGAGCAAATTGTCTCTGTACATGTCCCAGTTGGTTATGGGGTGTTGTGCTACGCCAGAGTCCATAGCTGCTTGAGCTATAGCAGGAGCTACGGTAGCGATTAGCCTCGGGTCAAAAGGTTTTGGGATGATATAGTCTCGCCCAAAAGCCAAGTCGCGTTGGTTGTAGGCTAGATTGACTACTTCTGGAACGGGCTCCTTGGCCAGATTGGCGATTGCACGTACAGCTGCGAGTTTCATCTCTTCGTTGATTGCTGTAGCGCGCACATCCAGAGCACCACGGAATATATACGGAAAGCCGAGTACGTTGTTGACCATATTTGGGTGGTCTGATCGACCTGTGGCCATGATGATGTCTTTTCGAGCCGCTCGCGCGTCGCGGTAGGCAATCTCTGGATCTGGATTCGCAAGGGCAAAGACGATTGGGTCATTGGCCATGCTTTTCACCATTTCCTTACTTACGACCCCACCTTTCGACAAGCCAACAAAAACATCAGCACCTACCATAGCTTCGGGTAGCGTTTTCAAATCGGTGTCACGAGCAAATTTTCGTTTCTGATCGTTCAGATCTTCTCTACTCGTTGAAATCACACCTTTGCTGTCGAGCATGAGTAGATTTTCGGGTTTAACCCCTAAAGCCAAGTACAGCGAAGCACAAGAAATGGCGCTGGCACCAGCTCCATTGAAAACCACTTTTAGCTCATCTATTGCTTTACCGTTTAGCTCAATGGCGTTGAGTAGGGCAGCTCCAGTAATAATAGCGGTACCATGCTGGTCGTCGTGCATTACTGGAATGTCGAGTTCATCTCGAAGGCGACGTTCGATTTCAAAACAATCTGGCGCTTTGATGTCTTCCAGGTTGATCCCACCAAAGGTTGGCGCCATGATTTTAACCGTTTCGATAAATTTTTCGACGTCGTTAGTGTCTAGCTCAATGTCGAAGACATCGATATCAGCAAAAATCTTGAATAGAACTCCTTTCCCTTCCATCACTGGCTTGGAAGCCAAGGCTCCAATATCGCCTAAGCCTAGGACGGCTGTACCATTTGAGATTACGGCCACCAAATTTGCTTTAGCGGTGTATTTGTAGGCATCTTCTGGGTTGGCTTGAATTTCGAGACAAGGTTCAGCTACTCCTGGTGAATAGGCAATCGACAAGTCGCGCTGACTATTGGATGGTTTGGTCGGTACCACTTCTATTTTTCCGGGTCTTTTCCCTTCGTGGTATTCCAGTATGTCCGATTTTCTAATCTTCTTTTTTTTATCCTGTGCAGTCATGCTATTCGTCGCTTTTCAAGTTGGTCTTTTGTTGAAACCCGTAATTGTCAAAGGTACACCTTGACTAGTGATTCTAAAAATTTAGAATGAAATGAAACAATGCGTTGAGCAGCACCGTAATGTATTTGGAATTTTCAATTCCCTTAATCAAATATTATCCTCACTCAACTTCTGCCCTGGCTTTTGTCAGGGCAGTTTTTTTACGTAAAAAAACCGCCCTGATGTACATCAAGGCGGTTTAAGTTTGTAACGAAAAGGTTCTTACTCTGCGAGAATAATCACCTTGTTGTTGACCACTTCGGCAACGCCACCGTTAATTTCAAAAAGCTCATCGCCTTTGGGTGTCGTCACTTTCACTTCTCCCTTTTTCAAAGCAGAAATAAGTGGTGCGTGATTTTCTAATATTCCGAGACTACCATCAATTCCAGGTACAATCACAGATGATGCTTCGCCTGAAAATAGAGAGTTGTCTGGAGTGATGATATCAACGATCATAATTATGCGTTTTCAGCAAGCATTTTCTCACCTGCTTCAATTACTTCTTCGATAGATCCTTTCAGGTTGAACGCAGACTCTGGGTATTGGTCTAGCTCACCATTCAAGATCATGTTAAATCCTTTGATACAGTCTTCGATAGGAACAAGTACTCCTTGAAGTCCTGTAAACTGCTCGGCAACGTGGAATGGCTGAGACAAGAAACGCTGAACACGACGTGCGCGGTGTACAGTTTGCTTATCCTCGTCGCTCAATTCATCCATACCAAGAATGGCGATAATATCTTGAAGTTCTTTGTAGCGCTGTAGCGTTTCTTTAACTCGCTCAGCACATGTGTAGTGCTCTTGCCCTACTACATCCGGCGTAAGGATACGCGACGTAGAGTCTAGTGGATCTACCGCAGGGTAAATTCCTAGCTCAGCAATTTTACGAGAAAGTACCGTCTTGGCATCCAAGTGAGCAAACGTTGTAGCTGGAGCCGGGTCAGTCAAGTCATCAGCGGGTACGTAAACGGCCTGTACCGATGTGATCGAACCACGGTTTGTAGAAGTAATACGCTCCTGCATCTGTCCCATCTCCGTAGCAAGTGTTGGCTGGTATCCTACCGCAGAAGGCATACGCCCAAGTAGTGCAGATACCTCAGAACCGGCTTGCGTAAATCGGAAAATGTTATCGATAAAGAAAAGGATGTCACGTCCACCAGTTTCGTCATCACCATCACGGAAGTACTCAGCAAGGGTAAGTCCAGAAAGGGCCACACGTGCACGTGCTCCAGGAGGCTCGTTCATCTGACCGAAAACGAAAGCCGCTTGAGACTCGAGCATTTGCTCTTTATTTACTTTACTAAGGTCCCATCCACCTTCTTCCATAGACTTCAAGAACTCATCTCCGTAAGAGATAATTCCCGATTCAAGCATCTCTCTAAGAAGGTCATTCCCTTCACGAGTACGCTCACCTACACCGGCAAATACTGAAAGTCCAGAGTATCCTTTGGCGATGTTATTAATAAGCTCCTGAATCAATACCGTTTTACCTACACCGGCACCACCAAATAGACCAACTTTACCACCTTTTGCATATGGCTCGATCAAGTCGATAACTTTAATACCTGTGTAGAGGATTTCTTCAGAAGTTGAAAGCTCTTCGAATTTTGGCGCTTCACGGTGAATTGGATAACCACCTTCTTTTGAAATGGCACCGATACCATCGATTGTATCACCAGTTACGTTAAATAGACGACCTTTTACTTCGTCGCCGATAGGCATTACAATTGGAGAACCTGTGTTGATTACTTCAGTACCTCTTGAGATACCGTCAGTGGCTTCCATTGCAATTGCACGTACGGTGTCTTCTCCTGTGTGCTGTTGTGTTTCAAGAACTAGCTCAGAACCATCTGCTCTCTTGATTACCAAAGAGTCATAGATTTTTGGCAAGCTTTGCTCATCAGCAAAACTTACGTCAACTACTGGTCCGATGACCTGAACTACTTTTCCAGTTTTATTCGCCATTTCTATGGGATTAAAAGATTGTTGAACGCTTCTTTTTTCGCGGTGCAAATGTAAGATTTAATGCCAGTATAGACAACGTGTTGTCTTATTTTTATTTCCTAATTTTGAAGCAGAAATCGATAAGGCTGCTAAAACGCGCTAAAATAGCGTCGAATCGCGATTCTCTAAGACCCATAAGCGAGTGAAAGTTTACCACAATCTGTCAGAATATACTTCGAGTTCTAAGGCAGTCGTTACAGTAGGTACTTTTGACGGAGTTCACATAGGCCATCAAACCCTCCTGAACACCATCAAAGACGAAGCGAAGAAAGATTCATACGAGTCCGTTCTACTAACTTTTTGGCCGCATCCGCGCCTGGTTTTGTTTCCTGATAGTTCGGATTTAAAACTTCTCAATACGCTCGAAGAGAAAATAGATAGGCTTGAGAAGACGGGTATCGATCACTTGATTATCCACCCCTTTTCGAGAGAGTTTAGTCGAACTACAGCTCTCGATTATGTGACGGAAATATTAGTCGGTTCGCTAGATGTGAGCGAGCTAGTAATTGGCTATGATCATCACTTTGGCCGAAACAGAGAGGGGAATCTCGAAAACCTAAAGGCGCTTGCGCCAGCTCATGGGTTTCGGGTGAAAGAAATACCAGCACAAGAAATTGATGATGTCAATGTCAGTTCTACGAAAATACGCAGAGCACTCATGGAAGGTGATGTCACGACCGCCAATGAGTATCTTGGCTACACCTATATGGTCTCTGGTGAAGTGACCAATGGAGCGCAGATCGGTAGAACCATAGATTATCCGACGGCCAATATTGCATTGAACGACGAGCTGAAACTGATTCCTGGAAACGGGGTGTATGCCTGTCGCGTTCGGATAGATGGACAGGTTTATGGCGGAATGGCAAATATTGGTCGCAGACCCACCGTTTCGGAGCAGGAAGAGTCCAAACTCGAAGTACACATCTTTAATTTCGACCAAACGATTTACGGAAAGAAGGTAGAAGTGAGTTTTATTCAGAACCTTCGTAAAGAAGTCAAATTTGAAAATGTTAATCAGCTTAAGGAACAACTTGATATCGATGCAGATCGAGCGACTCAGATTCTTGATCGTTTGGGGGCTGTTGATTAGTTTCTCACCGACTCTTGCCCAAAGTGATTGTTCGCAGATCGGTAAATCTGGTCATTTCAGCGTCAAGTACAAGAAGAGAGCCCGCCTAATGGACGTTTGCGATTGCCCAAATTTGACTTCATTAAAACTGAATCAATGGAAGTTTCCCGAGCTGCCCGAATGTGCTTTGAACAACGAAACACTTAAGGAGATTAGTTTTTTTACTTGTTCGATGCGCACGGTGCCCGAATCGCTCAAAGAAGCTGTGTTCGTAGAGACATTAGATTTTACGGGGTCCGAGATCTTTGAACTGCCCAGCTGGATCGGCGATTTACCCGCTCTGAAAACCTTGATTCTCACCCGTACCAATGTCTACGATTTACCTGAATACATGGGGCAAATAGAGACGGTAGATATGCGACATACGGGACTTTCCAAAGAAAAGCAAGACGAACTCGAGGAGCGGTATCCTTATATTACCTTTTACTTCAACGCCCCCTGCAACTGCGAATAACTATGACGATTACACTAGAAATTACCATGTATCCACTTCACGAAGACTATAAGTCTCAAGTGAAGGATTTTTTGAAAGTCTTACTTTCTAACGATGAGTTCAATTACAAAACCAACGCGATGAGCACCCAAGCTACTGGCGAGATTGAGTCCTTGATGGATTGGGTGCAGGAGTGTATCGCTGAGACCTATGAAGAAGGTGTGAAAGCGGCTTTTATCCAAAAGATCCTTCCGGGAGAGCTCGACTTGGACTACCAGCTTAAGGATGCCGATTAAAATCGCGATCATTGGTCCTGAGTCTTCTGGGAAATCTGCCCTTACGCCTTGGCTCGCCGATCAGCTCAGTTGTGGCTACGTTTCAGAATATGCCAGAGAGTACATTCCGACGATAAACCGAGATGTGGTTTACGAAGATTTGGACGTGATTCTAACAGAACAACTCCGCCGGGAAGATCAATTTGAAAACGATGAATTTCTGGTCTGCGATACCGAGACCATCGTGGTGAAAGTATGGGCGGAAGTAGTATACGGCAAGGTGTCGCCTTTCATTCATTCTGCTTGGAAAAACCGACACTATGATTTCACCTTACTCTGTTACCCCGACTTACCTTGGGAGCCCGATCCGCTGAGATCCATTCCCGATTGGGAGGGACGAAAGGCCATTTTTGACACTTACGAGAAGGAACTCAAGGTACTTGGACGGCCTTATGCAGTAGTAAAAGGTCAAGGCAATCAACGCTTTCAAAACGCCCTTGAGCTAATTTCTGGGGTTTTGTAACCTACTCCGTTGGCAAAATCAATTTTACATCTACCTTTGCGGCGTCTCACAGGGGTGCCTGTTCAAGATTCGAACGAGAATTAATTGAGCGGCTGAGATTATACCCTACAACCATTTTCTGAATGGGTTGTACACCTGATCCGGTTAGTACCGGCGTAGGGAGAAAATTAGTTGGATTTGTCGCTTTTCCCTGAAGCGGCTGCCTTAACTATTTAATTCAGTTATATGTTATTCAAAATCAAAGCCGCGATTTTTCTGATCGCAATCAGCGTTGGGCAAGCTCTAGCCCAAGGCGAAATCAACGGGAAAGTAATTGATCAAGATGGAAACCCGCTCTCGGGAGCGCATATTGTGGTCAATAAAACCCTGAAATCCACTTTTTCACAGTCTGATGGTCGTTATGCTTCAGGTAAGCTTAAGCCAGGCGAATACGATTTTACAGTGTCCTTTATTGGGTATGAAGATTACTCCCAATTGGTAGAAGTAGGAGCAAGTCCAGTAGAGATCGATGTCGTTCTTAAACCAAGTCCTTTTATGACCGACGAAGTGGTGGTAGAAGCCACACGGGTTTCTCGCGAAGCGCCAGTCACTGCAAAAAACATTGAAAAGAAAGAAATTGAAGACTTGAATTTGGGTCAGGATATTCCTGTGCTACTCAAGTGGACACCATCAATGGTTACCACGAGCGATGCTGGTGCTGGAGTGGGTTATACTGGCCTCCGCATACGTGGAAGTGATCAAACTCGGATCAATGTAACGCTCAACGGAATCCCGATGAACGACCCGGAAGGACATGGCGTATTTTGGGTGAACACGCCCGATTTAGCTACCAGTCTTTCGGGTGTGCAGATTCAGCGTGGTTTGGGTTCTTCCACCAATGGCTCTGGGGCTTTTGGTGCTTCTATCAATCTTGAGACAAGTGTGGTTGACGATGAGCCAAAAGGGTTGATTTCAAATAGCTTCGGTTCCTTCAATACCCAGAAGCATACCGCTCAGTATTCTTCTGGAAGAATGGAGAATGGTTTTGCTGTTGAAGGCCGCCTTTCGCATATCCAGTCTGATGGATACATCGATCGGGCAGCGAGCAACTTAAATAGCTACTTTTTCCAAGCTGGATACTACGGTGAGAAAACAGTGATCAAAGCCTTGACCCTTGGTGGGCACGAGCGAACTTATCAAAGTTGGTATGGAACACCCGAGTCGCGCGTGAAAGGTGATGTGGATGAGATGAACGATTTTGCAGATCGGAATTACCTTTCTGACGCCGATCGTGCAAACCTGCTTAATTCAGGAAGAACGTATAATTACTACACGTACCAAAATCAAGTAGACGATTACTCTCAGGACTTCTACCAGCTCCACTGGATCCAGGAGATAAATCCGAATCTGGAATTGACCATGGCAGGGCACTACACCGATGGGGCGGGGTATTTCGAAGAATACAAGCCCGATGATTCATTCGATGGTTACGGTTTGAGTGATCAAATCATTGGAATGGACACTATTTCGAGTTCAGATATTATTCGAAGAAGATGGTTGGACAATGACTACTACGGTGGAACATTTGCTTTGAAGTACGACAAGAGTGGACATAAACTCACCTGGGGTGGTGCCGCTCATTTTTATAGAGGAGATCACTTTGGAGAGATTGTCTGGGCTGAGTATTCTCAAGACATTGATCACTTAGATCAGTATTACTTCTCTTATGGCGACAAAGATGATATCAATACCTTCTTGAAATGGGAATGGAATACAGGTGACTGGGGCTTTATGGGGGACCTTCAAGTAAGAAGCATCCGCTATGAGTCTCAAGGAATTGACGATGATCAAAGCCCGATTGATATCGATGACGACTTTTTATTCTTCAACCCAAAAGTGGGAGCCCGCTACCGTTTGAATGAGAAAAGCTCGGTATACGCCTATGCCGGAATGGGTAGCCGCGAGCCTGTTCGTGGAGATTATCTGGACGCCAATGATGGTGAAGTTCCTGAAGCTGAGCAGTTGACTAATGTTGAGCTTGGATATAGTTACGCTGGTGGAAAATTGTTGTTTAACGCCAATGGGTATTACATGGCTTACTCTAATCAGCTCGTGGCCACAGGAGAGCTTAATGATGTTGGGGCAATCATTCGAGAAAATGTTGGTAATAGCTACCGCGCCGGTATAGAGCTCGAAGCTACCTATGCTTTCAACAGCACTCTATCGTGGAACTTGAACGCAACCTTCAGCCAGAACAAAATTCAAGAGTTCACCGAATTTGTAGGTGATGATCGAATAGAATACACTGATACAGATATCAGTTTTAGTCCGAGTATCATTGGAGCTAGCCGCATTTTATGGACACCGCTCAAAAACCTTGAGCTAAACTTGATTTCGAAATACGTAGGCGATCAGTATTTGGATAATACGCAGAGTAGCCGAAAGCAAATTGATGCCTACCTCGTTAATGATTTCCGAATCGCCTACAATATCTATGATGTGATCTTTAAGCGAATCGAAGTGAATTTACTCATCAACAACATCTTTAATGAGGAATACTCATCTAATGGGTATACCTACAATGACACGTGGACGAGCGATGAGGTAATCATCGAGAATTTTTACTACCCACAGGCGGGTACAAACTTCTTGCTCGGTCTCAACTTAATGTTCTAAGACAATTATCTGATTTGAATGGCTTTCTCGAAAGCCGATCTGAATACAGCGCTGGGAGGGATTTTTCCCTCCCAAACTGTTCCATGTAAAGCCATTCCATCAAAACCGTGTTTGTGGATATAGTCGAACTTTTCCTCAGAAATTCCACCCATAGCATAAACAGGTTGCCTGGCTTGGGGGATAACAATCAGAAGGGCTCGCTTGCTAAACCCAGCAGAAAGGGTACTATGCGAGATGCTGTCGAATACAGGGCTCAGAAACGCGTAGGTGTAGCGCCGCTTGTCATTTGTGAGATCAGAAAGTTTGTGGAAAGAACGAGAAACGACCAAATCTGGGTTGAGTTTTCGTCGTACCCACAGCCTGGCAAAGTATAGTTTACTTCTCTTGCGGTGTTTTCTGGTGAGGTGTATTCCTCCGAGTTTCATTTTAAAAGCCAGACCATGATAGGAGTGAAGTACAAGCTTGCTGCGGTATTCTTCTGGAAATTGATCCAGGTACTCAATGAGCTGTTTTCTGTTGAGCTTGGGTTTGTGAACGTGAAAGTACTTCAGCCCCATTTCAAACATTTGTACTATTTCGCCAACTTCTTGTGGCTCTTCGTGTGTACTCGAAACAACAATGATTTCCATCTATCCCATTTGTGCTTTTAACTCGGCCAGAAAGTTAGGGTATTTTTCGGCGTGATTGCCTACTACGATCAGATCGGCTCCAGCATTAGCAGCTCTTTTGGCATCTTCGGGGGTCCTGATTCCACCGCCTACCACCAATGGCGTGTCTATCCAGGCTCTTACGGTAGCGATCATCGACTCAGAGATCGGTTTTTCTGCTCCGCTACCACCATCCAGGTAGATCATTTTCATCCCAAGCAATTGCCCTGCAAGCGCCGTGCTGGCTGCTATTTCATCCTTTTTGTATGGGATTGGAAAGGAGTGGCTCACATACTCAGCGGTGGTTGGTTCACCACAACCTACTAGGATATATCCAGTTGGGATTACTTCTAAACTCGAATTTTTGAGCAGTGGCGCGGCAGTAACGTGATGCCCTATCAAGTACTCTGGGTTGCGACCACTTAGGAGTGAAAGGAATAAAAGGGCGTCAGCACTTTCATCAATCTGGCTAGGTGAAGAAGGAAACAAAGTCACAGGTATGCTTGTGATCTTTTTCAGGGCTTGAACAATGTCAAATTCCATTTTCTGAGTGACTAAACTCCCGCCAAAGAAAAGGTGATTGACCCCAGAATCTTCAGCCCGTTGGGCAATATCGGCCAAGTGGTCAAAGTCTTGGATTTGATCAGGGTCAATGAGTTGGGCTAATTGGGTCTTGCCAGATTTTCTCGCTTCAGATATGTCGTCAAGTACGCTCAAGGTTCTGGGCCAAATTTAGATGTTTCCATTACATAGGCCAAGGTGAATCCTTTAATGAATTCGACCCCGAGAGAAATCTTGTAGTTTATTCCTTTTCTCAAAACTTCCACGTCCACCTTGTCATCTATTGTGTCAAAGGAGTTAATCTGAATATTCTTGAAAGGTAACTCAGTCCCAAACAGTTTGAAAACCGATTCTTTGACTGCCCAAATCAGGCAGAGCGTATCGAGATCTGAATTGAAATGGAGCCGTTCAACTTCTGTCGGGTCGGTGAATTTTGTGGCAAGTTTCAAGAGCTTCGGGTCGTTCCATTGAAGGTCTAGCCCAGCAGGAGACTCACTTAAAAGCACCCCTACCATATTTTTTGAATGGCTAAAAGATAGGCTGGGTCCGTTCCACAAGGTAGGCTTACTCTGCTGGTACGACTGTATGGCGGAGGGAAACATCTCGCAAAGCAAATACCTCGAGGCTAACCACTGGGTTTTCTTTTCTGTGTGGTGAATGTTTTCTAGCGGGCTTAAGTCGAAGGCGTGGGCTTCCAATTCTTTGGTAAAAAAAGCGTCGGACTCCGTAGATTCCCATACGGCAATGTCGCCTCCCGTGAATGACTTATAAAATTGCAACGGCATATGGCGCTAAGATATTGAAAGTAGGACAGCTCAGACTTCCATTCTGATATTGAATTCGTATCTTTGCGCTCGAAAATTAAATAGATCAATACATGAGCAATTCAACTGAAACAAAAAGATTGCCTTATAAAGTAAAAGACATCAATCTTGCTGAGTGGGGGAGAAAGGAAATTAAACTGGCCGAAGCTGAAATGCCCGGTTTGATGTCACTTCGTGAAGAGTACGGTGCAAGCAAGCCACTAGCCGGTGCGCGAATAGCGGGATGTCTTCACATGACTATCCAAACGGCTGTTCTTATCGAAACGCTTGTAGAGCTTGGTGCTGAGGTGACTTGGTCGAGCTGCAACATCTTCTCGACACAAGATCATGCCGCTGCTGCAATTGCTGCTGCCGGAATTCCTGTATACGCATGGAAAGGATTGACAGAAGAAGAATTTGACTGGTGTATTGAGCAAACCTTGTTCTTCCAGGATGGAAAGCCTTTGAATATGATCCTTGACGATGGTGGAGATCTTACAAATATGGTTTTCGATCGTTACCCAGAGCTAGCTGCTGGAATCAAAGGACTTTCTGAAGAAACGACTACTGGAGTTCACCGCTTGTATGAGCGCATGAAGAACGGTACGTTGGTAATGCCTGCGATTAATGTAAATGACTCAGTTACCAAATCGAAGTTTGATAACAAGTACGGATGTAAAGAGTCGCTAGTAGATGCAATCCGCAGAGCTACTGATGTAATGATGGCAGGTAAAGTAGCTGTTGTTGCCGGTTACGGTGATGTTGGAAAAGGTTCTGCAGCTTCACTTCGCGGTGCTGGAGCTCGTGTTATTGTTACAGAAGTAGATCCTATCTGTGCGCTTCAAGCAGCTATGGACGGGTTCGAAGTGAAGAAAATGGTCGATGCCGTTCAAGAAGTTGACATCGTTGTTACTGCTACGGGTAATAAAGACATTATTACAGGTGAGCACTTCAGCAAGATGAAGGACAAGACGATCGTTTGTAACATCGGTCACTTCGATAATGAGATCGACGTAGCTTGGTTGAACAACAACCACGGTGATTCTAAAGTGGAGATCAAACCACAGGTGGATATGTACAACGTGAATGGAAACGACATCATCCTTCTAGCAGAAGGTAGATTGGTAAACCTTGGTTGTGCTACAGGTCACCCATCTTTTGTAATGTCAAACTCATTTACAAACCAAACTTTGGCTCAGCTTGAGCTTTGGAACAATAGCGAGAATTACAAGAACGAAGTTTACACGCTTCCAAAACACCTCGATGAGAAAGTGGCTAAACTACACTTGGCAAAAATTGGCGTAGAGTTAGATGAACTAAGTGCAGATCAGGCCGCTTATATCGGTGTAGATGTAGAAGGACCATACAAGCCTGAGTTCTACCGTTACTAATAAAACGGATTAACGATAAATCAAAGCCCTTGACTTGTTTAGTTAAGGGCTTTTTAATTGTATATCCTTAGCAAATTTGCGTTAGGATTAAACTGAGTATTGAAATACTGTAAGGCCGCTTCTGCCGGTCCAGAAACGGGAGTACCGCTTACAATTTCGAATGTGGATCCACAGCATTCTGCATCTTCGAAGATAGTCGCTTCCAAAAATGAAATCTGACAAAGCTCCTGAACATTATACGTACAGTGCCTGTCGAATGCGGTAAAATCAGTAGAACTCAATCGGTAAACGACAATTCCACGAGAGCCACCTTCTACGTACGCCCAGCTTCCGGGATTGTTCAATGGACTATATTGAGGTAAGTTTAGATTGATGGTGATATCAGTTGCAATGCGTGGCACCTGGATATCGCCATCATCATCTCCTTTGCAATTATATAAAAAGAGTACAATGAGAGATCCGAGTATAAGGCTTGGCAATCTATTCATTCAATTTATTTTTGCCTGACATGAGTAAACGCAAAAGTACAATCATTATTCTTCTCACGGTTTTGGCTTTGGCATTTGGTGGAGACTTGCATGCTCAAAAGCAGAAAAAGCCGAAGTCCCCAAAAAAACAGCAGAAGGAATTTATTAAAAAGCAAAACGATCAAGCAAAAGTGGAGCAAGAGGCCTTAAATGCTGATCGCGAAAAGCATAAGAAAATCCAGGATAAAGCTACTCAGAAGCGCATGAAGCAGAATAAGAAGCGGATGAAGCGAATCAAAAAGGGCAAGCATCAGGATTCTTTTCTAAAAAGGCTGTTCACAAAAAAGCAAAAGCGAAAGTGAATCTCTGACATGTTAAGAATTGAAATTTCCTATCGGTGTGAAGTGTGGTTTTCGAAAGAACTGTCCTTAACTTTACAATGTGATTCGGTCGTACAATATTCAAATTGAGTCACCTATGCTTGCGAAAAATCATTGCTGTGATTTAGGATTGTAATTGTTTGCATTATTTCTTTCACACTCCAAGTTGAACATGTCTTGGTTGGGTGAATCAAAAAACTATATATTTACGGCCTTGTTGCGAAATTGTTAAAAAAACGTAAACTGTCTTATATGTTGCGAAATCTCTACCTTCTGGGAATATTCTTCCTAGCTGCTACAACATCGTTATATGCCCAAGTGGGTTCTGGTACGCTTAAAGGTAAATTGACTGACAGCGGAACTGGCGAGCCATTGCCGTTCGTGAACATTGTTCTTCAGAACGGAGGAGCTCAAGTAGCCGGAGGTGCTACTGATTTTGATGGAGCTTATACCATCAAACCTATTCCACCTGGAACTTATGATGTATTGGTATCTTATGTAGGGTACAACTCAAAAAAGATCGCTGGAGTTCGAGTAAACTCTGATAAGATTACATTCCTTGATATCCAAATGGATTCGGGAATCAAGCTTGAAGAGTTTGAAGTAGTCGAGTACGAAGTCCCACTTATTGATAAGGATGGTGGTTCGACTGGTGGTACAGTTACTCGAGAAGATATCACCAAGATGCCAGGTCGTTCAGCCACTTCTATCGCATCAACAGTTGGTGGAGTTCAAGAAACGTCTACTGGAGAAGTTTCAATCCGTGGTGCGCGTGAAGGAAATACCTTTTACTATATAGATGGTATTAAGGTTCGCGGATCAACAAACCTCCCAAAGGCAGCAATCGAAGAAGTTTCTGTACTGACTGGGGGTATTCCAGCAAACTATGGTGATGCAACAGGGGGAATTATTTCGATTACCACGCGTGGTGCAACACGCCAGTTCTTTGGAGGTATTGATGTCTTGACTTCAGGATTCGCAAATGAAGACGGAGATGGTATTGGTCTTGACCGATACTCTCAAACACAAATTGAAGGAATTTTATCTGGTCCACTTCTTTGGAAGAAAGATGCTGAAGGAAATAAAGAAAGACCCATCTTAGGGTTCTTGGTTTCCGCCAACTACAGAAACTTTATGGACAATCGCCCAACGACGCATCAGTACCGAATTAAGGAAGATGTACGCGATCGACTGATTTCAGATCCTATGCAGTTTGTCAATAATGGACAATCTGCCATCATTACCCAAGATGTTTATATTGATGAAAATGGAAATCCTGTTAATGCATCAATCATAACCCCAACTATACAAGGAAATCCAAATGCGGAATTTCTAGATTCAGACGACTGGGAAGAGGTACCGGCTAGACAAAATGATAGACAACAAGGGATTTCGGCTACGGCCAAGCTCGATGTTGCTACTGCAGACAATATGGATCTTTCCTTCGGAGGTACCTTCGACTGGGTTAAGGACAATATCAATTCATACAACAACAGCCTATTCAATGCACCTAACAACGGAGAGTCAATTGACAATACATGGAGAGCGTTTGGTCGTTTTACACACAGATTGGGAGGAAATGACACTGAGAATGAAGGGCTAATTAAGAATGCCTACTACAGTGTGATGGTTGATTACAGTCAGCGTCGTTACAAACAATGGGACCCAACGCATCAAGAGAATCTGTTTAACTATGGTTACGTAGGTAAATTTGAAACCGTAGAAGTGCCAAACTATGGCTTCCGTTCAGATACATCGGCATTCGGATACTACCACAACGGATTCAGAGAATTAGAAACGAATTTTACAGCTAGTGAAGTGAATAATGAACTTGCTTCTTATACTTCTGCTCTCTATAGATACTACGACGAGCTTGGTCTGAGTGTTCGATCTACCGATGATATTCAATCTGCCGGTGGACTTATTAATGGACAAGTTGCTCCAGATGTTTACAACCTGTACTCTCCAGTAGGTAATCCTTACAATTCCTATCAAACTTTTGAGCAGAACCAATTTCGTGTAACAGCTTCAGGGTCTGCCGATATAGGTGATCATGCTTTAACCGTTGGGTTTGAGTTTGAGCAATACACACAGCGGAACTTTTCTGTTGGACCTACAGGTCTTTGGACACAAGCCAGACAGTTAACTAACCAACACCTACAGCAGCTCGATTTTGATTCTGATCCGACCCAGCAAGTCATAAACGGTAATACGTACTATACATACGACCGCCTGATATCACTAGGTGAACAAGCCACTTTTGACAGAAACTTGCGATCAACCCTTGGGCTTGACCCAAATGGAAGTGATATTATCTATGTTGATGCCCTGGATCCAGAAATTTTCGAGCTAGAAATGTTTAGCGCAGACGAACTTTTGAGAGAGGGTAACAACGCCTTGGTTTCTTTTTACGGGTATGATCACACAGGAGAGAAATTAACAGGGGTTAGACCTTCAATCAATGACTTCTTCAATGAAGTGGATGAGAATGGAAATAAAACGAGACCAATTGGTGCTTTTGAGCCTGTATATATCGCGGGTTACATCATGGACAAGTTCGCCTTTGATGATATCATTTTCAACGTAGGGCTCCGTGTTGACCGTTTTGATGCAAACCAGGCGGTATTGAAAGATCCTTTCGTAGTTGGAGATGCCATGACAGTGGATGATACCAGAGGAAGTGACACCCCGGCTCTTTCAGAGCACCCATCGAACGTAGATGGAGACTGGGTAGTGTACGTGAATGACTTGCAAAACCCTACAGCAATCAATGGTTACCGCGATGGAAATACGTGGTACAATGCGCAGGGGGTAGAAATTTCTGACCCACGTGCTATTCGTACCGCTTCAGGTATTGCACCGTTATTGAGAGACCCGAATGCGGTTGGTGAAGATTTGAACTCAGATGCTTTCGAAGACTACGAGCCACAGATCAACGTGATGCCGCGTATTGCATTCTCTTTCCCAATTTCAGACGAGGCTGTATTCTTTGCTCACTACGACATCTTGACTCAGCGTCCTACAGGACAGAATATTCTAGATCCTACAAGCTACTTGTTCTTGCAGAACTTGGGTAGTACGGCCATCAGTAACCCTAATTTGAAGCCAACGCGTACAGTTGATTACGAATTAGGATTCCAGCAAGTACTTTCGAGAAGCTCTTCGCTTAAAATTGCAGCCTTCTACCGTGAAACGCGAGATGAGATTGCTGCGAGAAGATTGCTCGAGGCATTCCCAGTAACTTATACTACTTATGACAACTTTGACTTTGGTACGACGAAGGGTCTTACGTTGACGTACGACTTAAGAAGAACTGGAAATATTAGTTTGAGAGCGGCATATACCCTACAGTTTGCTGAAGCGACTGGATCTAGTGCAGGATCTTCTTTGAACTTGGTTAACTCAGGAGAGCCAAACCTTCGTGTAATCTTCCCAACTAACCGAGATCAGAGACACGTTCTTATAACTACTTTTGATTACCGATACGGATCAGGAAAAGACTACAATGGTCCTGTAATTGGTAACTCTCAGATTTTTGCAAACGCAGGTCTTAACATTGTGGGTAACCTTGGTTCAGGTACGCCTTATTCAAGACAACAAATTGCAACTGGAGATCTTTTGATCAATGGTGGTGGAACGCCACAGCTTGAGGGAACAATCAATGGTTCACGGATTCCATGGCTTTTCACTGTAAACGCACAGATTGATAAGTCTTGGACGCTGAACATTGGTAAAGAAGGAGAGAAGCAAAAGCAAGCCTTCTTGAATGTGTACTTATTGGTTAATAACGTATTGGATACACAAAATATTATCGGAGTTTACCGATACACAGGTAACGCAGATGATGATGGATACTTGAGTGCTCCTCAATTCCAGCCTGCTATTGAGTCTCAACTAGACCCACAGGCTTTCCGTGACATGTATGCGTTAAAAGCTAACTCACCATATAATTATTCTTCACCACGTACTATTCAGTTGGGTGTAAGACTAGACTTTTAATTAGAACTTTTATCAGTAATATTTATAACCTATGAGAGTGTTTCGATACAGTGTACTTTGCTTAGCTCTGCTCACAGCCAGCGTAAGTCACATCAGTGCTAGAGAATACCTTGGTCCTAAGGCAAACGATTCCCGTTCGGGAGTTAGAGCCAAGGCAGCGAGTTGTTCACCTGCGCAGACACTAACTGAATTCTACGTCAACAACGTACGGACTTCTGCAGAAACAGGAGGAAACACGTGGTATGACCGGGGTAATGGACTTCCGTATTACGAGGTACCTGCTAATGAAGGTAATCACGCCATTTTCGCAGGAGCATTGTGGATGGGAGGAGTTGACCCTGCAGGAAATTTGAAACTCGCTGCAGTTCGTTTCAGACAGAATGGTAATGATTTCTGGCCTGGTCCGCTAACTACTGATGGAGCGGCATCTATCGAACCAGAAACCTGTACCCTCTGGGATACATTCTTTATGATGTCTCGTCAGATGGTTGAAACACACCGGTACTACTTTACTCTTGTCAACCAGGGTGTAGATCCGAGTACAGATCCATTGTTTGAAAATGGTTACAGCATTCCTCAAGAAATTCTGGATTGGCCAGCTCATGGCGATGTCGGACTAGGACAAAGTGCCAACATAGCTCCCTTTGCAGATTTAAGAGATCCTGAAACAGGAGACATTTTAACAACGCCAGATTTCTACGAGCCAGAGCAGGGTGACTACCCGCTTTACGACCTTGATCAAGAAATTGACTGTCGTACGCGTTTGGTTACGGATCCAGTTCCATTGTTTGGTGACTTCACCATGTACTGGGTGTTTAACGACAAAGGAAACGTTCACACAGAGTCTCAAGGTGAGCCAATTGGAATGGAAATCCAGGCACAAATGTTTGGGTTCAATACCAATGATGAGATCAACAACATGACTTTCGCGAACTACGTATTGATAAACCGTGGTTCATTGAACTTGGAGAATACATATTTCGCTCAATGGGTTGATACTGACCTTGGGAATGCAAACGATGACTTTATCGGTTGTGATGTAATGCGTGGTCTGGGTTACTCATACAATGGAACGAATTTCGATGGTGGATCTACAAGTGGCCCGGGATATGGAGACCAGCCACCCGCGATTGGAGTAGACTTCTTTGAGGGTCCTTACCAAGATCCTGATGGTATCAACAACAATTACGGAATTGGTGATGGCGAGGCCTTGAATGGTATTGGGTACTTCAATCCAGAAGATGCCGAACCAGATACGATTATCGATAATGAGCGTTTTGGTATGAGACGATTCCTTTTCCATAACAACTCTACAGGTCCTGCACCTACTCAAGACCCGCAAATTGCTGTTCACTACTACAACATGATGCGTGGTATATGGAGAAATGGAGTACCTATGACTCATGGGGGAACTGGATATAATCCAACTTGTCAATCCTGTCTGGAAGCTGATTTCATGTTCCCAGGAGATACAGACCCTTTAAACTGGGGTACAGATGGTGTTGATCCAGCATATGGTGTAGCAGGTGGTTGGACTGAAGAAAATGAAGGTAACGAAGCTGCCGATAGACGATTTGTTCAATCAGCCGGACCATTTATTCTAGAACCGGGAGAGTTTAACAATATTACTGTTGGAGTTGTGTATGCACGCGCTCAGTCAGGAGGTCCATTCGCATCGGTTCTGCAATTGCGTCAAGCTGATGACAAAGCCCAATCATTGTTTGAGAACTGTTTCCGACTTCTAGATGGCCCGGATGCTCCAGATCTTACTGCTCAAGAATTGGATAAGGAAATTATTCTGTACTTGCGTAATACAAGTCCTTTGAGCAACAACGTAGGAGAAGGCTATATTGAACTAGACCCTACCATTCCAGAAACAAATGTGGATGGTGAGCCAAATGATCAATACTACCGATTCCAAGGGTACCAAGTTTACCAATTGAAAAATTCTGAAGTTTCTGTTGCTGACTTGGAAGAATCATCTCTTGCTCGTTTGGTATTCCAATGTGATATCAGAGATGTTGACGAAAATGGAGCACCGATTGCCCAGATTGTCAATTACGAATTCGATGAACAAATTGGATTGCCTGTTCCGAAGGAAAAAGTGAATGGAGCCAATGAGGGAATAAGCCACTCAATCCGTATCACGACCGATCAATTTGCTCAAGGAGATACGCGTTTGATCAACTTTAAGAAATACTATTTCTTGGCTGTAGCCTACGCCTACAATGAGTATGAGCCATACAATCCAGATCCAGATGTACTGACTGGTCAGGCCTTCCCATTCTTGAGAGGTCGTGCAAGTGCAACAGGTGAGATCACTGAAATCACTGTAATTCCGCACAAGCCTGTACCAGAGGAGTTTGGGACTGTGTTCACAGCTGAGTATGGAGATGGTGTTCCAGTTACAAGATTAGAAGGTGCTGGAAATGGTGGAAACGCTTTGAGAATTACCGACGAGAGTATCGATGCTATTATGGAAAGTGAACCATATAAAGCTGACGTAGTGGTATACGAACCAGGTCAAGGGCCAATCAACGTAAAAGTTGTAGACCCATTAAACGTGAGACCTGCGCGGTTCAAATTGAATTTCTACAACCAGTTGGCTACCGGAGGTGGGTACGAAGGAGACTTCAATGATGCCCGTTGGTATATGGTAGATATGAATAATGTCGAAGACACTATTTGGAGTGAAACAACAATTGAAGTTGCTAATGAGCAAATTGTTCCTGAGTACGGAATCTCAGTTGAAATTGGTCAATATGAGTACGATGTAGTTAATGCTAACGCCAATTTATTGGCATACTACCCAGACTTGTTGAACTCCTCTATCGAGTATATCTCAGGTCCTGATGGATGGTTAAGTGGTGTTCCTGACCAAGAAGGGAATACATTCTTTAACTGGATTCGTTCTGGAATTATTGTCGAAGATCAAGATGATAATTCAGAGAGCCCATGTTACTTCTTGGCTGATGGTACAACTATTGACCCATTTGTATTCAATGACTATCCAAACGTTGACGATGCTCAGATCTTTGAAGATGTAGTAAGTGGTACGTTAGCGCCAGCACGATTGGTTGCAGGATATGATTGTGGGCCAGCGCCATTTACGCGTGGAGCAGCGGCTCAAACTACAAACGAATCAAGAGACTTGACGGTAGTTGGGTCTTGCGAAGTCTTCATTACTCCTGATAAGGAGAGATGGAGTCGTGTTCCGGTATACGAAATGCAATCAGAACCTTCTTTTGCTCAACTAGGAGTGTCTAAGATGGATCTTCGTGGAGCTCTATCTGTAGATAAGAACGGTCGAAACCAACTGCAAGAAGGGGCCAATATTGCAGAATGTACCATGAATGGTGAGCAAGTATTGACTCAAGAGGACTTGGATGAGTTGGAAGACGATGGTGAGCTTGATGATTTCTTGGAGTTGGTGACAGCACAATATCCAGAGATCCAAACTGCTGAAGACCTGCTTGGCAAGTCATTCGGTATGGGGTGGTTCCCAGGTTTTGCTATTAACCCAGAAACCGGTGAACGTTTGAATATGGCATTTGGTGAAAATTCATATCTAGCTAGTGACAATGGTCGCGATATGCTTTGGAACCCATCATCTCGTATTCAAGCTGGTACAGGTTCATTTGCACAGCAAGTGTTTGGTGGAGAGCACTACATCTACATATTTAGAAATAGAGCTCTGAGCCGTGATGATGAAGAGTTTATACCTATGTATGACCATGGACAATCTGTATATGAAGCCACCAAAGGTTCGACTAGTCAGATCAGAAATTCATATAGAGCCTTTGATTGGGTAGCGTTCCCGATACTAGGAGGTGCTGAGTACTTATCGCCTGAAGAAGGTCTAGTTCCAGGTGAATTGAGATTTAGTGCAAGTGTTGCAAAGCCGTACATGCCTTATGCGACCCTTAAGGACGAGTTAGGAGAAGGTTCATTCCCTTATGTGCCTGCCGATTCTAATTACGACTTGAGTGAAAACTACTGGTATCCTTCTTATGAATTTACCACAGAAGGTCGCGAGACAAGTACGAATGTGACATCAGCTGCTAAAGATGCACTTGACTTGATCGATATCGTACCTAATCCGTACTATGCATACTCGGCTTATGAAACTAGTCGTGTTGACAACAGAGTTAAGTTTGTAAACCTTCCACCTGAGTGTAAGATTCAAATCTTTACAATCAATGGAACGCTTATTCGAGTGCTTGAAAAAGACAACCCGGATACTTTCCTAGAGTGGAACTTACAGAATGAATTCTTTATCCCAATTAGTGGTGGATTGTACTTAGTCCATGTGCAGGCTCCAGGTTTGGGTGAGAGAGTCCTTAAATTCTTCGCAGCTACACGTCCTACGGACTTGCGAAACTTCTAATTCTTGAACAATCAAAGAGATCAATAGTAGACATATGAAATATATTGCTAGATCAATCTTCCAAAGTGTTGCACTGCTGCTTACAGTGTCGATGGTTTCTCCGGTATTTGCTGGAAATCCAGACCGTGCTGGTTCTGCCGGTGGGATGCAATTATTAGTAAACCCATGGGTTCGCAGTAATGGTGTTGCAGGTGCAAACCAAGCCGACGCTAGCCCTGTTGAATCTATGTTCCAGAATGTTGGGGGATTGGCTTTTGTGAAATCTACAGAAGTGGCCTTTACTCACATGAATTACCTCTCAGGTTCTGATGTCGGAGTCAATACTTTCGGGCTCGCACAGCGCCTTGGTGAAACAGGGGCGATTGGATTGAGTATCAGTTCATACAATTTTGGAGATATTCGACGTACTACCACTGAAACGCCAGATGGTGATGGGACCACTTTTAACGTAAGCATGGTTAATATTGGTCTATCCTATGCAAAGGCTTTCTCGAACAGTATCTATGGAGGTATTACGGTGAAAATCGTTAACGAGAGCATCTCTGACTTGAAAGCCAACGGAGTGGCATTTGATGCAGGTATTAAGTATGTTACAGGAGCTAGAGATCAAGTGAAGTTTGGAATTTCATTGAAGAATGTTGGACCGACTATGGCCTACAGCGGAGATGGTTTTAGCTTCCAGTCAACTGCCCCAGGGGGAGATTATGTTCTCACTTCTGAGTTTCGTTCTGAGAGTTATGAGCTTCCTTCATTGGTTTCAATCGGGTTTAGCTATGACTTCATTCTAGCAGAAGACCACGATCTCACAGCTCACGGAGCCTTTATCGCCAATTCTTTTTCGAATGATAATTATAAGCTGGGAGTGGTATACTCTTTCAAGAAGCTAGTGTACTTGAGAGCGGGTTATCATTATGAGGAGAATATCGGAAATGCTGATGACCGTAGAATTGCATACACGGGATTTGCAGCTGGTGCCGGAGTTGAATTAGAATTCGGAGATAAAAAGTCAAGAGTGAGTCTAGACTACGGATACAGAGCTTCTGATCCATTTGATGGAACGCATGCTATTGGAGCTAGAATTCATTTAGGAAGAGCTGAATAAGGTATTTAACTTATTATATCTTTGTATTAGAAATTGAGAAAGCCCTTTTTGGGTTTTCTCTTTTTTGACATATACCATTACCTAAAAACGATGTCACAGATAAATTACTACACAGAAGAAGGATTGAAGAAGTTGAAGAGTGAGCTACAGCACATGAAGTCTGTGGAGCGACCTTCTATTTCGAAGCAGATAGCTGAAGCGAGAGATAAAGGTGACTTGTCTGAAAATGCTGAGTATGATGCTGCTAAAGAAGCCCAAGGGCTCCTTGAAGCACGTATTGCGAAGCTTGAGACGGTGATCGCTAATGCTCGTATTGTTGATGAAAGCCAGATGGATACTTCCAAGGCTTTTATCTTAAGCAAGGTGGAAATTAAGAACACGGCTAACGGCAGAGTGATGAAGTACCAATTGGTTGCCGAAAATGAAGCTGACCTGAAAGCCCAAAAGCTATCGGTAGATTCTCCTATTGGAAAAGGTATTCTTGGAAAATCAGTTGGTGATATAGCTGAGATCCAGATTCCATCAGGGTTGGTTAAGTTTGAAATTTTGAGCATTACCCGTTAGGAGATGGCGTCAATTTTCACGAAAATCATCAATAAAGAAATCCCCGGGCATATAGTTGCCGAAGACGATAAGCATATCGCTTTTCTAGACATAAGCCCATTGAGAAAGGGCCACACCTTGGTAGTACCAAAATTGGAAGTAGACTATATTTTCGATATGGAAGACCAAGGTCTAGCTGAACTTATTGTCTTTGCTAAAAAAGTGGCTGTGAAAGTGAAGAAGGTGATTCCGTGTGAACGTATTGGCGTGTCAGTTATCGGTCTAGAAGTACCACATACACATATTCATCTCATCCCTATGGATGTTGTCTCTGATATGAATTTTGCTAAGCCTAAATTGACGCTTAGCAATGATGAAATGGCTGCCGTAGCTGAAGCTATTCGGAAGGCCTGATCAACGAATTTTGCGACCCGGGTTTTTTGAAAGAAACCCCTTCCAACTGCTGTAAGAATCGGTAGTCGTGTTGCGATCTCCTTGAAAGCTATGGCAAACCGCCGCCGCCAATCCATCGGTTGCATCCAGAAACTCTGGGATTTCCTTCATCTTTAGCAGTGATTGGACCATTCTGGCCACTTGTTCCTTGCTGGCATTTCCATTTCCCGTTATCGATTGCTTGATACGCTTTGGTGCATACTCGGTATAAGGTATTTCGCGGTGAAGTGCAGCGGCAATAGCTACGCCCTGTGCGCGCCCTAGTTTCAACATCGACTGTACATTCTTACCAAAAAATGGAGCTTCGATGGCTAGCTCGTCTGGATGGTATTGATCGGCAAGACTGATCACTTTTTCGAAAATTCTTTTGAGCTTGGTTCCGTGGTCATTGATCTTTTCAAGGCGTAGAATCCCGTGACAAACGAGTTGTAACTTCCCCTTTTCAACAGATATCACTCCGTAGCCCATCACTGTGGTACCAGGATCTATTCCTAAAATGATTCGTTCTGACGCCAATCTTATACCTTTACGTCAAATGTATAAAACCCGCATCAAGCAACGAGCCATACGACTCTTAAAGTTAATCTTGCCATTTGTGGCATTGGCCTATGTCTTGTTTTTGAGCGGACAGTCCTTGCAGGGTATTGCGGATAGACTCGGCGATATGTTTCACCAAAATGCCATCTACCTGTTCATGGTTGTTATTCTTTGGCCCGCCAATCTGCTTTTAGAATCTCTGAAGTGGCGTGTGTTCTTGCCGAAGATCTCAATGCGTATCGCCGTTAAAGGGGTGTTGATGGGGGCTGTCACGGCATTTGTGTCACCAAACAGGCTAGGAGATTTTTTGGGAAGAGTACAAGTGGTGCCGAAGTCAGATCGTATCGCAGCCACCATGGCTACTTTTTTAAGTGGTAGTTTTCAAGGAACCGTAACGGTGTTTTTTGGAGTCATCGGCTTAGCTTGTTTTAAACCCGATACGCTAGGTGAGTTTCAGTTAAACCAAACGGTCATTCTATGCCTAGGAATCGGGCTTGCTGGTTTTTTACTTTTTAGAAAAAGGCTTTATTCTTCCATTCAAAGCTTTTATGACAAAGCAATAGATTCGATCAGGACTTTAGAACTTTTGCAAGGGTTGAAGGCCCTTTTCTGGGCTGTATTGCGATATGGAGTTTTCAGCGCCCAGTTAAGCCTATCTTTCTTGTATTTTGGGTATGAGGGAGATATGAGCCTTTTATTCGCTGGGATCGCATCACTCTACCTTCTTCAGTCTATCGTGCCCTTTACGGCGCTAGGTGAATTAGGGTCTCGGGAATTGATTGCAGTTTGGCTCCTTGGGCCTTCCATGGGAGAGCCGTGGCTGGCAGCTGCGGCTACTGTATTGGTTTGGTTGGTAAATGTGGCCGTTCCAGCCGTAGTTGGCTCGCAGATTTTCTTTCGTTCTGAACTTCGGAAAGCGTACTCAAGGTGATTTTTGTAAGTATACTTTGGGTGATCATACTCGCCGTATATGTACAATGCTTGTATCGAATCCTTTTTCAAAAATGGAAATACTCAACTAAGACGCCTTTAAGTCGTGATGTCACTATCGTCATTCCTGTTAGAAATGAGATGTCGCGACTTCCAACACTTCTACAAGAAATCGAACTTCTTTGCCAAAGAAGTCCTGGGCTCGAAGTGATTTTGGTGGATGATCACTCCAGCACGGTCTGGTGGGAAGAGTTGACCATACCAGAATCTATTGTCGTAATTGCTCAGAAGGAGAAGGGAAAAAAATTCGCTATCAAGAATGGAGTTGAGCGCGCTTCCAATTCAATTATCTTCCAATGTGATGCTGATTTGGACTTGGGTGGAGTAAAGTTTGACTTATGGGAGCGAAGCGAGAATGAATTGTTTAGTCTCGTACCATTGAGTCCGAGCAAAGGTAGAGGGCTGATTCGTAAATTCTTCGATGTCGAATTTTCCGTTCTTCATTTTATTGGTCTAGAATCTATGAAACGGGGCAGACCACTCCTCTCAAATGGGGCCGCTCTCATCTACTCAAAACAAGCCTTTTTAGACACAGTCCAAGATCGTGATGATTGGGAGCTCGCTAGTGGTGATGATATGTTTCTGATGATAGCGATTCAAAAGAAGTGGGGTTCTAAATCCTTAGGAGTCGTAAGAATCGACAAACCCGTACCTGTTGGATTTCCGAATAGTTTGAAGATCCTGTTTAATCAGCGTGTACGTTGGGCCGGTAAGTCACCCAAAGTGGAATCGATTTGGTTTAAAGCGGTGACCATTTTATCTGCGATCGTTATTCTCGGGCTTCCAATTATGCTTCTGCTCGCCTTGAAGAGTGATGCGGATGTATTACTTTCGACCACAATAGGAATGTGGGTTGTGTTGGGGTTCATCTCAATCAAGGCGGTTCGCGTTTTATACCGAAGCGATTTATTGGGTTATGTACCGCTGTTTATGCTGATATACCCGTTTTATCTTTTCATGCTCCTAATTGCAATTTTAACCCGAAGGCCAGATTGGCGGTGAAAAAGAAAATAGTACTTGACGGTTTGTCGCCATCGCAAATGGCCTGGGCTCGGTTTAAGCAAAACAAGCTTGCCGTATTTGGTCTTTCGATCATAGCACTTGCCACGGTGATCGCAATTTTGGGAAGCCTTCTCCGGCCTGACTCATCTGTAGATGCAAATAGTCAGGCTCTCGCACTTTCGAAGAAGCCAATCGGCTTTGAAATAGAAGGAATTGAAGTTCAAAAGAATCATACCTATTCAGCCCCTGGTTTTTTTGCTCAGTTGTTTTTCGGTGGAAAAGATGAACCTTACAATTTTTTACCGGTGTACGCTTATCAGTTTTCGAATGACTCCATTCGTGGCTTTCAGTACTCGGGCAATGATTCCATAGCGGGAAGACCCTTCCAAATACATTTAGCCGATGTTTTGTACTCCATTGAGGGCGTGAATTCAGAGAATGGCATTCATCAGATTACGCTGGTTTCTGGAGATGTGATTGAGCGCACCACTTCCGAGTTGAGATCGCAAGTAGAAAGTGGCTCTTTAGTTAAGCGAACGTATTGGTTGGGTACAGATAAGTTTGGTCGTGACCTCTTGAGTAGATTAATGGCAGGTACTATCGTGTCTCTCTCGGTGGGCTTCATATCGGTCTTCATCTCATTAGTCCTTGGCATTGGTCTCGGTGCATTGGCAGGGTACTATGGTGGATGGATCGATGATGTTATCACATGGCTAATCAATGTGATTTGGTCTATTCCGACATTACTTCTAGTCATTGCCATCACTTTTGCACTAGGAAAAGGCTTTGTCCAGGTTTTTATCGCAGTGGGAATGACCATGTGGGTGGAAGTGGCCAGAGTAGTACGGGGGCAGGTTTTATCGGCGAGAAATTTGGAGTACGTGGAAGCAGCAAAGGCACTCGGATA
Source organism: Bacteroidia bacterium (assembly GCA_030427905.1). Taxonomy (GTDB): domain Bacteria; phylum Bacteroidota; class Bacteroidia; order Flavobacteriales_D; family Cryomorphaceae; genus CBDDKU01. Next base: position 92,434 of record JAUICL010000001.1, on the reverse strand, counting down.
TCGCCCTGCGCGAATTATTTTCAAACACATTCTGCCAAATATTATGGGGCCGGTCATCGTCGTTTCGGCTGCTAATTTTGCTTCAGCTATTCTACTCGAAGCTGGGCTGAGCTTCCTGGGAATTGGAGCACAAATACCCACACCTTCTTGGGGTCAAATGATCAAAGAGCATTACACGTACATCACCACTGATATGGCCTACCTGGCTATACTACCTGGGCTTTGTATCCTGATGTTGGTCCTCTCGTTCATGTTGATTGGAAGCGGTCTCCGAGACAGTTTAGACACGCGCTCGGCCTAAAAGAAAATCAAAGCAATTCCAAAGATCAGTATGCCAATTACCATAAAGTACAAGGTGTACGGCAAAATGTCTCGAGCTTTCAATCCAGTAATAGATAAGAGTGGGAGCGCCCAAAACGGCTGCAGCATGTTGGTGATTTGATCGCCATAGGCCATGGCCATAATGCTCTTTCCAAGTGGCAAATTGAGTTCTTGCGACGCTTCGATGATAATAGGGCCTTGTACCATCCATTGGCCACCACCGCTTGGCACCAGGATATTGACAAACCCAGCGCTTAGAAAGGTCCAAATCGGATAGGTGAAGCTACTCGAAATGGAGACGAAGAACTGCGATATTTCCGCAACAATACCGGCGTTTTGCATTACACCGAGTATGCCAAAATACAAGGGGAACTGAATCAAAATGCTCGCCGCACCTTTAATAGCTTCTTCCACGGCCCCAGCAAAATGAGCTAAGCTGCCATGTAGAATTAGCCCTAGTCCAAGCAATGTCAGATTGATGAAATTGGGGTTGATGAAATTGTAATTCCCATTCAAAACCGAATTAGAGGCAATGATCACTGCGGCCACTAAAGCCACAAGACCAAGAAAGAAGGATGGATACCACTTGTAGTCAAACTTTTCTGCCCATCCGAGCTTTATCTCTGAATGGCGTGCCGGCTTTTGATGGGAGATGTACACGCGTGTGCTTGGGCTATTTTTTCCAAGTGCATATGCTCCAAAAGGCAGAACGATCAACAAGGCTATGCTCGCTGAAATATTCATTGGTGAGAAAACTGTTTCGCTGAAGCTTACCACATTGGAGAGTGAGAGATGTAGTTCACCCATCCGGCCGGCTACCAGATCGGAAAGGTGACCTGGTTCGGCTGCCTTGATTACTGAACTCCCTGAAAGTCCACCATGCCAAACCATCATGCCGGTGTAGCCACAAGCTGCAATCAAAGGGTAATTGATCTTGAGTCCTTTTCTGGTTGCGTTTTCGGCTACTTTTCTAGCGAAAACGGCACCAAAAATTAGCGTGAGCCCCCAATTGATAAAACCGAGAGCGACACACACAAAGGTCACAATTGCGGCTGCCTTAGGTGTAGATGTACAATGCTTTGTAGCGAGTGATATGAAGCGCTCAGCCGGTGGTGATAAGGCTATGACATGACCCAAAACCAGAATCAACATCATCTGGTAAGCAAAGACGAGCAAAGGTGCTTTCCAGATGCCGTCAGACCAATAGCCCACTACATTTAAGGTATGGGCGCCAAAGGAGCTCTCCGACGGTTTGAAGAAGAAAAGGGCAAGAAGTAAAACGAAAAAAGTGAGCCCCACCGCAAGGGTAAAGGGGCTCGGTAAAATTTGATGAAAAACTCGTTCGAATTTTTCTGAAAATGTTCTTGGCGTTTGACCGCTCATTCCAAATTAGAAGGGTAGGTCGTCGCTTTCATCCATCCCAATATTCGCAGGTTCCGAATTTGGAAGTGGTGGCAAATCATTAGAAGGACTTTCTTGACCAGCAGACTCAATGCGCCATGCATCAAGGCTATTGAAGAACTTCACTTCTTTGGTCTTTGGGTTTTCCCAGCGGCGACCGCGAATGTTAAAGTTTACTTTGATCTCCTGCCCAATATCGTACGCGTCGATCAAATCGCACTTATCTTGAACGAGTTGAAAGGAGATCTCCTGAGGGTATTGGCTCCCTTCGTCGCTAATGACGAATTCACGCTTCTTGAACGTATCGGTAATTTGCTGTGTGTCGTTCTTAACGACGAGTTTTCCGTTGATTGAAAACATACTGTATTCTTTAATTATTAAAACTTAATAAGGTCATCCAAGCTTCATTCACTTCACCTTGGTCAAGATAATTTTTGGCCTTTTGGTGCAAGAGTTCTTCAAGTTTGGTTGCTTGATCTTCGTATTCTACAAAAAGATCGCTGAGTTCGGTGAGCTTAAAGTCGTTCACATCCGTCTCATTCGGCATCGTTTCCACGTTTCCGAGCTTACCGAGATCATTGCCCGTTAAGATACGACTATTTCGGATGTCTTCCGGAATTTGATCGACTCCAATGCCCAATTTTTGTAGTGGCTTTTCAACTTCAAACAAAGCTTCGCCATGAGCCCTACTATACCAGTTTCCTCCCATCCGCGCTACGGTGTCAATCTTGGTTTGATCGACCTTGAGATCTTCTGAAAGCAGATCTTCTCGAATGTGTAGCTTGGTAACTTCACAAATGATGAGATTCCCAGCCCCACCGTTGGCTCCGAGTTCAACTACATCATTTACTTTGCACTCAAACTGCGCAGGCGACTCAGCAACGCGCGGAGGTCGCACGGTTTCGCTATCGACCATTGTAAAGCCCGACTTGATAAACTCATTGGTTCCTTCTGGATACTCCGTGCTAGCGAGCGACATTTGCTGAACCATAGCATAGTCTACAACATTAATGACTACTTCACGATTTAACTTCGCGTTTTCGTACGTGTGTTTCGTGGTGTTGTCTCTTCCGCGTCTCGCTGGCGAGAAAATTAGAATGGGCGGATTGGCACTGAAGACATTGAAAAAGCTGAAAGGGGCCAGATTGGGAATTCCAGCATCGTTTACCGTACTGGCAAATGCAATAGGTCTTGGACCAATTGTACCGAGCAGAAGTCCATGTAACACGGGCACTTTCAAATCTTTTGGGTCGAAACTCCTCATCGATTCTTTTTTTTGCGAAGGTAAGGCTTGCATGTCCAAATCTGCAATGATCTAAAAAATAGTTTTGTGAATAAGATTAACTCATTATCTTTGCGCACGCTTTTACCGAAAGCCACGCGGATGTGGTGAAATTGGTAGACACGCTAGACTTAGGATCTAGTGCCGAGAGGTGTGTGGGTTCGAGTCCCTCCATCCGCACAAGAGGCCCCAACGGGGCCTTTTTTTATTCCCTTTCCTTCCGAAATTGTTTCTGAAAAATACCGTATATTTGCGACCCCAAAATCAGGCCTTCTGATGATGGCTTAATGACTTGTATTTATGCAGATTACACAGGAAAATGTCGACGCTCAAAATGCGTTGTTGAAAATCAAAATCGGAACCGAAGATTACGCTTCAAAATTTGACCAAGCACTTAAGAACTATCGCAAGCAAGTGAGCATGCCTGGTTTTAGAGAAGGAAAAGTACCTATGGGTATTGTGAAAAAGCGCTATGGAAAGTCACTTCTTGCCGATGAATTGAACCGCCTTTTGAACGATAGTATTCAAGGCTATATTTCAGAAAATAAACTTCAAGTGTTGGGTAGCCCAATCCCATCGGATTCTCACGAAGAGAAAGGTGACTGGGATAATCCTTCTGATTTCGAATTTGTGTACGAGTTGGGATTGGCTCCAGAATTGGAAGTGAAAATCAACAAGAAGAACAAATTTGATTACAATACCATCAAAGTAGACGATATGCTGATTGACAAGCAAGTCGCAGAAATTGCGCGTCGCTATGGGAAGCTTTCAGATGTTGAGAAAGCTGGGAAATCTGACCTACTCGTTGGAGATTTCGTTGAGCTGGATGAAAATGATGAAGTGAAAGCTGGTGGAATTATGAACCAGAGTACTATTTCGCTTGATGGAATGGATAAAGATGTTCAGAAAGTTTTCACGGGTGCCAAAGTAGGTGACGAGAAGGTCGTAGATCCGCACAAAGTTTCTCGCGATCATGATGATCTTGCGCGCATGCTTGGAGTAAGCCACGAAGCTGTTCATCACCTAGCGGGCAATGTGAAGTTTATAGTGAGAGAGATTAAGCACATGGAGCCTGCTGAAGTGAATCAGGAGTTTTTTGATAAACTCTTTGGAGAGGGCAATGTGAAGAGCGAAGAAGAATTCAGAGCTAAAATCAAAGAAGATTTGGAGAACGGATTTGCTCAGGATAGCGATCAGCTTTTCAAAAGAGATATTACCAACAAGCTCATTGAGCAATACAATCCTTCACTTCCGGATGCATTCTTGAAGAAGTGGATTCAAATGACCAATGAAAAGCCAATTACGGCTGAAGAAGTAGAACGCGACTACGAGCAATACAGTAAGGGCCTTCAGTGGCAATTGATTTTCAATAGCCTGCTTTCTTCAAAGGCAATCGAGGTGAAACAAGAAGAAGTAGTAGAAAAAACGAAAACACTTCTTGCGAGCCAGTACGCTCAGTACGGTATGCCTGCCCCTGAAGACAAAGAATTGACTGAAGGTGCGATGAAAGTTCTTTCGAATCAAGACGAAGGACGTAAGGTATACGACATGATCTACGATGAAAAGTTGGTAGATTTCGTTCGAAATAACGCTTCGGTAAAGGATAAAGAAGTGAGTTATGATAAATTTGTAGAGTTAGCTTCTCAGGGATAAAATATATCCCTAGTTTTCACTACAAATTCAATGTAACGAAATGACAAAAAGATCAGAATTCGAGAAGTATGCCATTGGCCACAGAGGGATCAATAGCATGTATCTCAACGACTACGTAAAAGGTCTTACGCCTTATATTATAGAAGAGCGCCAATTGAACGTTGCTCAGATGGATGTGTTCTCACGATTGATGATGGATCGCATCATTTTCTTGGGCACGGGAATCGATGACCAGGTAGCCAATATCATTCAGGCTCAGCTTTTGTTTTTGGAAAGCGTTGACCCGAAAAAAGACATTCAGATTTATTTGAATTCTCCAGGTGGTTCAGTTTATGCAGGACTCGGTATTTACGATACCATGCAATACATCACTCCAGATGTAGCCACGATCTGTACTGGAATGGCCGCTTCAATGGGAGCCGTCCTTTTATGTGCTGGTCAAACGGGAAAACGCACGGCCCTGAAGCACTCTAGAGTCATGATTCACCAGCCACTTGGTGGAGCTCAAGGTCAAGCTTCAGATATCGAAATTACCGCTCGTGAAATCTTGAAACTCAAAAAGGAGTTGTACGATATCATTGCCAACCACAGTGGGCAGACCTACGATAAAGTGAATGAAGATAGCGATCGAGATTACTGGATGACAGCTGATGAAGCGAAGGCATACGGTATGATCGACGAAGTACTAGTCAGAAATCCAAAAGGATAATTTTCAGAGAAGATAGATGTCTGAGAAGAAGGAAATAAAGTGCTCCTTTTGCGGAAGGGGAAAAAGTGAAGTGAATGTACTGATCGCAGGTGTAACAGGACATATCTGCGACAGCTGCATTTCTCAGGCTGAAAGTATAATCAAAGAAGAGCTAGCTCAAAATGCTCAGCACGAAATTGAGTCGAGTCTCGTATTACAGAAGCCCGAGGAGATAAAGGCCTATGTAGACAATTATGTGATAGGTCAGGACGAGGCTAAACGGGTGTTGAGCGTAGCGGTCTACAATCACTACAAGCGTTTGCTCCAGAAGCCATCGAGTACTCATGACGAAGTTGAGATTGAAAAATCCAATATCGTTTTGGTCGGTGAAACGGGTACAGGTAAGACGCTCCTCGCAAAAACAATTGCGAGAATGTTGAACGTACCGTTCTGCATCGCCGATGCCACCATTCTCACAGAAGCGGGTTACGTAGGTGAAGATGTCGAGAGTATTCTCACTCGCCTACTTCAAGCCGCCGATTACGACGTGTCTAAGGCCGAGCGAGGAATTGTTTTTGTAGATGAGATCGATAAGATAGCGCGCAAAAGCGACAATGCGAGCATAACACGAGATGTTAGTGGAGAAGGGGTTCAGCAGGCGCTTTTGAAATTACTTGAAGGGTCGGATGTGAATGTTCCACCACAAGGTGGAAGAAAGCACCCGGAGCAGAAGCTTATCCAAATCAATACGAGAAACATTCTGTTCATCTGCGGTGGTGCTTTCGACGGTATCCAGCCACTTATTGAACGTAGAGTTAAAACAACTACGATCGGATATAGCTCTAGCCAAGAAAGTGCCTTGTTTGATCGGGATAATATGCTTCAATACGTGAGTCCCGCTGACCTGAAGTCTTATGGGTTGATTCCAGAACTCATCGGCCGATTCCCGGTGTTGAGTTACCTGAATCCACTTGATCGAGATACACTTCGCAGGATCATTACGGAGCCGAAAAATGCGCTTATCAAACAGTATGTTAAGCTATTTGATATGGATGGAGTTAAGCTCTCATTCGATAAGGATGTGCTTGATTTTATTGTAGATAGAGCGATCGAATACAAGCTGGGTGCCCGTGGATTGAGATCAATTTGCGAAGCCATTCTCACAGATTTGATGTTTGAATTGCCTTCACAGTCTGAATTAAAAGAGTTTAATGTTACTCTCCAGTACGCTGAAGAGAAGTTTAATAAATCAAAACTTTCACAACTGAAGGTTGCCTAATATTTTAAACCATAAATTAAAGATGAAGAAATTACTCTTAATTGCATTCGTTGCATTCGGTTTGAGCACATACGCTCAGGATTTTCCACAGCCTAGCCCTTTAGCTAAAACGTACCAAATGGTAGGACTCAATGAGATTGAAGTTGAATACAGCAGCCCAGGAGTAAAGGGACGCGAGATCTTCGGAGACCTCGTGCCATTTGACAAACTCTGGAGAACTGGAGCGAATATGGCTACAGTTATTTCTTTTAGTCAAGATTGTAAGTTTGGTGATATGAGCGTGAGTGCTGGTAGCTACGCACTATTTACTATCCCGTCTGACGGAAAAATTGGAGTAATCCTGAACAGAAACACCGATCAAGGTGGTACAGGAAGCTACGATGAGAACTTGAATATTGGTCAGTTTGTAACTGACTTTCCAGCTACAAAAGGTCAAAACGTAGAAAGATTGATCTTCACCTTTCAGAACACAACATCAACAGGTTCAGAGTTAAAAATGGAGTGGGCTGACCGTAGCTTTGTTGTTCCAATTACCGTTTCAACTGAAACAGCAGTTCTGGATAACATGAAGAGCAAGTTAGAAGAGTATTCGGGTGAATACCGCGTTTACAATTCTGTAGCTAACTTCTACCTCGAGCAAGAGAATGGCGAAAAAGCTGTTGAAATGGCAGAGAAGTCTGTAGAGCTAGAGAAGAAATTCTGGAACGTCCACACTTTGGCTAAGGCCTACAAAATGAATGGAGACAAGGATAAGGCGATTGCAACCGCCAAGCAATCTATGGAACTTGCTGAAAAAGCAAGCTACCAGCCTTACATCGACCTTAATAAAAAACTAATCGCTGAATTGGGCGGTAAGTAATTTAAAGTACTCTCCAATGAGAATAAAGCCTCGGCCTATGCCGAGGCTTTTCTTTTTGGTAATACATTATTCAGAATAATGGAAATCAACATGACTCCGAGACATCCAATCACGTTGTAATACAAATAAGAGATCTTATCGTCGAACAGAAAGAAGATGAAAAAGATTCCAACTTGGACCAAAATGGCGGAAACAAATACAGCTCGCCCTTGCACGACCTTCAAGAAGAAGGCCGTAAGGAAAATCCCCAAAATAGTTCCGTAGAATATGCTACCAAGAATGTTTACAGCCTCAATAAGGTTTTCAAATAGGTTGGCGTACAGCGCAAAAAGAATGGCAAGTACACCCCATCCTGCCGTTAACCATTTTGAAGCTTTTACATAGTGTTCTTCACTCTGATTTTGCTTGAACACTCGTTTGTAAAAATCTATAGAAGTAGTAGACCCGAGGGCATTTAGTTCACCCGCTGTGCTCGACATAGCGGCTGAAATGATCACAGCTAAAAGAAGGCCTACTAAACCTGCTGGCATAAAACCTAGAACATACGAGATAAAGACATAGTCAGAATCGCGACTCGAATTGTCGGGGAAGGCTTGCATGACCATTTCCTTGGTGTTGTCCCGCAGCTCAACCCCTTGTAGCCGAAGCTCATTATATTCTGCAGCTCGTTCATCAATCAATTCTTGATTTTCGGTGTTGAGCGCTTCAGAAAGTTCATATGCTGCCGCCTTTTTAGAACGGTGGTTCTCATAGTGTGCTTCTCTATTTGCAGCTAATTCTTCTTTGTACTCAGTATTCTCCAGTCTCGAGAGAGTTGTACTATCAAATAGTACGTCGTGTTCTTGAAATTGGAAAAACATGAACACGAGAACCCCAGTCAGCAGAATGAAAAACTGCATTGGAATTTTCAAAATGGCGTTGAACATGAGCCCCATTCTGCTTTCTCGTACTGAGCTTCCACCCAGATAACGCTGCACCTGAGACTGATCTGTTCCAAAATAAGAGAGCGCTAAAAAAAATCCGCCGAGTATTCCCGACCAGAAGGTGTACCGCTCATTGGTGAAAAGGGAGAAGTTGATCGCTTCTGTTTTTCCCGCTTTCCCTGCTATTTTTAAGCTGTTCCATAGTCCGACATCGTCGGGCAGGCCATGGATGATCGTCCCAAACGCAATGGCCATACCAATGAGTATTACGGCCATTTGCCACTTTTGAGTTAAACTCACTGCCTTGCTACCTCCCGACACGGTGTAAATAATGACAAGGACCCCAACGAAAAGTATTGTCGCGTTCAAATTCCAACCGAGGACAGAAGACAGGACGATAGCTGGCGCATAAATCGTGATACCAGCTGCTAGTCCGCGTTGTACCAGAAAAAGAAAGGCCGCCAGCAACCTGCTTTCGATGTTGAATCGTTGCTCTAAGTATTCGTAGGCTGTGTATACTTTGAGCTTATAATAAATGGGTACAAATACGGCTGATACCACGATCAGAGCGATAGGAAGTCCTAGGTAGTTCTGCACAAATGCCATTCCCGATTCGTACGCGAGCCCTGGGGTACTCAAGAATGTGATAGCACTGGCTTGCGTGGCCATGACTGATAGGCCAATAGTACCCCACTTTAAGCGATTGTCGCCCAAAAAATAGCCTTCAATGTTTTTTGATTTGCGCGTTTGATACGTCCCATACCCCACTATTAAAAGCAAGGTAGAAAGCATGACGATATAGTCTAATACACTCATACTGTCAGTCTCGAAAATTGGTACATAATCAAGCTAAAAGCGACCATCCACGAAAGGACAATAGCATAGACTAAAGGCCATTTCACTTTTTTTTCATTTCCATCAGTCATTGTCCGATGAATCTTTGCTTAGTGAAAGAATATTAGCCAGCAGGCGATAGGCTCCTGGCACACCTGCGGGTAACTCTCTGAAGAACGAAATACCTGTGTATACAAAATGACCTTCGCCAAAATCTCCAATGAGTAATCCACCTTTGCGCTCTGGCTCATCAGGATCATTCCAGGCAATAAGTGGTTCTAGTTCAGAAGCCCATTCGCCAGCAAAGTAAAGACCACGTTCTTGAACCCAGCCATCCCAGTCTTTGGAATGGATCGTGTTGGGGTATATGAATACGCGATGTTCACCATTCAAAAGCTTAGGCGCGGCAAACTCATCGGTTACGCGTTCGCGCGAAAGCTCAAAATCGAAAGGTCCTATTTTATCTGTTTTCAAACCGCGAGAAGTTTGGTATTGAACTACCCAAGTCCCTCCGGCAGCTACGTAATCGTTCAGAATCCCATTTGCCGAAGCCAAGTCTTCTCGGGTATTATAAGCTCGAATTCCAGTTACGATGGCATCGTACTTATGCAGCATTTCAGCATTTAGCAGATCATCGGGTTGAATAACTTCAACTGTGTAGCCCGCCGCCCGTAGGTATTTCACCACATCATCTCCAGGTCCTTCGATATACCCAATCAGATTTACACCCCCTCGATCAAGCGGTATGGCTTCGAGTTGTATACTCGAAGGCGATAAAATGATTTGTGATGGAATGTGTTCATACTCAATTTCCTGCAGGCTTAGGGCTGTGACTTCGCGTTTTTCGGTACTCCAGCTCAACGAGGCTGTACCAGAAGTACTATTCTCACCAGCGCGAACATCAAATGAAATGAGTTTAGTCGTTTCAGCTTCATCAAACGAGAGATTATGCGTGCAGGGCTCACAAGTCCACCCATTTGGGAGCTGGATTCTAACCACTCCACTCACATTGGCTTTGTGTGATGTGACCGTGACAGAAATGCGTTTGCTGCCCGAGTCCGTTGCAATCAGAACGTTCTCTGAAAAGTTGAAATTAACTCCGGGTACGACATTTACTGGAGTGAAAATGACGCCTCGAGCTAGATCAACCGTTTTTTGATATCCAGGCAGCTGATATGTGAAAGCGTAATCGTTTATTTCCAGTTCGAGATCAGCAAAGAGAGCTGGGTCATTCTCAGGTTTGCCAATATCTTCTCTGTTGGCCACCTGATAAGTGCCTTCAAAAGGTTCATTTAGCCAATACGGATTGCTGAATTCGGCATTTGCTGGAATCTCAAAAAGAAGCTCTTCTGAGAGTGTTTGATTATCTGCAAGTATATCGTCGAAAGTCCATGTGTTGGTCCCATACGTTGCAGATTGAACTTTTAATGGATGAACACTTGGATTGGTGATCCGCAATCTCGCCGAGTTTGACGAAGCTTTTACGAGGTATCTTTTCTCGAAATCGAGTGTCATTTCCAAATTCAGGCACTGCAGAATAAGCTCTTGGACTTCTTTGGTTTTTTGCTCAACGAAAGGAGTTGGCGGGGCTGTTTTTAGATACTTAGCAATTTCTACAAGTTCGTCGATGGCAGATTCTGGTGACTTATAGTCAAATTTCGAAATGACATCTATAATCTTCTGATGTACTTCTTTTAGCTTGGAGTCTTCCCAATCTTGACTCAGGGCATTGATATCAATATTCTTAGGGTCGAATTTCACTCCTTTTACATAAGATAGATACTCGATTTGTGTCCCATCAGGATAATCAGACCCGAATCCTTGGCTCCTGTGCTGGCTCCTACTGCGGGCGGCTATCTGCGCGTATGACTCTCCTATTACTGGATTGAACAAGCCCACATCAAATCGGATAAGATCATCACCTTTTTTATAATCTTCATCAAGCGTTTTTACCCACCACGTACTCGTATTGTGATACATAGATTTTGGAGTCCATACACTCACTAAATCAAGCTGATCAGGAAATGCGGTGGGGTCGCCAGCAAGATCAAAAGCTTCTTCGGCCAGGATAGCACTGGCTTTGTGGTGGCCATGACCAGCGTAATTAGTTGGTGGAAATCGAGTGACAATCAAATGCGGTCGAAATTTTCGGATTGCCCATACCACATCACCTAGAATAATGTCTTGTTCCCACTTCTCAAACGTTTCTTCCGACGACTTGGAGTAACCGAAATCTACAGCGCGGGTGAAAAACTGCTCTCCTCCATCTACACTTCGGGCAGCTAGCAGTTCTTGCGTTCTCAGTACCCCAATGGCGGGTCCGATCTCAGTTCCTATCAGGTTTTGTCCGCCGTCTCCTCTTGTTAGAGACAAGTAGGCCGTCCTGAAATGCTCGGCATTTTCAAAGTAAGAGATAAGCCTAGTGTTTTCATCATCGGGGTGAGCGGCTACGTAGAGCACTCTGACGTCTGATTCCGTTTTTTGAAGGTCGTGGTAAATGTCTGACGAAGTCACACGGTTGGGGAATTGCCCCTTTGCTGTAAAAACAAAAACAGCCATGATGGCTGTAAGAAGAACTCTCATATTCTCGTTATTTCGAAACAAATATAAGAGCTAAAGTGATTGGGGAGTGCTAAAGTATTATAACGGTCGCGATGACGACTCTTTGCAAAATTCTACAGGTGTTCCATTTTCGCACCACTCTTTGAGCAAGTCTAGCTGTTCCAGGCTCAGTGAAGCATCTACTTTGTCTGATTCTTCAATTTTGAAATCTGGTAATTTGGTTCGCTCGATCGTCGTATTGAACGATTCAACGGTCACGTAAAACTTCGGGTGGTCTTTTCCAGTGTTTCTTTCTACTGTGTATTTTTCAATCATCAGATTTACTGATGCATTTGGTGGAAGGGATTTAATCGAGTTGTTGTCCAACTCTTCAAATTCACCGGAGCTGTTTTCGACCTTTACAATTGTTCTGCTGAGTTTGTCTTTTTTGAGACCTTCTTCTTCAGTTTGCTCAAATTGACAATACTCGTAGCAAGAATTATCCATGAAAAACTTGGCTGTATCCAGCGCAACAGGCATCGTTTCCGTCTCAAACAAATTCTCGTTCGACTTCGAACACTTCGATTCGTTGAGTTCGTCGTTCCAGCCATCTAGAGTCAACACTGTGGCCGAGACCAACAATGCAGCGCTAAAGGCTAAAAATACGATATGGCTCAAATGCTTTTTCACAGGCTGAATATAGGGGTTTCAAGAATCTTTTTGGACATTAATTGGATAAACGGCCTTAAATAATGTTAAACAGTAGCTTAGAAACGATAAAAGGTTTGAAAAAGTTGTCTCTTGAACCTACTTTTTTCTAAATGATTTGAAAACGAATGGATAGGCATGTCTTTCATCCTTGGAGTGTGTATCGATTACTTCTTCTTCCCACTCAGCTTTGTCAAAGTCCGGAAAAAATGCATCACCGTCAAATTCGGCATCAATTTCAGTGAGATACATCAGGTCCACTACGTTTTTTTCAAGTGCCAACTCATAAATCTGGCCACCACCAATAATGAAGACTAGCTCCTCGTTCTCGACTAGTTTCAAGGCGCTTTCAATACTGTTGACCACATCGCACTCAGGAGCGTCAAAGTCAGTCTTTCTAGTGATCACAATATTTCTTCTGCCAGGAAGTGGTCGATACTTTTCGGGAATGGAATCATAGTTTTTTCTTCCCATAATGACTGGCTTTCCCTTAGTCATTGATGTGAAAAACTTCATATCGTCTGGAAGATCCCAGATTAGATCATTGTCTTTGCCGATCACGTTGTTTTTCGCGACAGCGGCTATAATCGCTACAGTCATTATACAGCTACAGGTGCTTTAATGGTGGGATGCGGATCGTAGTTTTCTAATGTAAAGTCTTCAAACTTAAACGAGAAAATATCCTTTACGTCTGGGTTTAGTTTCATGGACGGAAGAGATCGGGTATCTCTGCTCAATTGCTCCTCCACCTGATCAAAATGATTGAGGTAGATATGTGCATCGCCAAATGTGTGAACGAAGTCACCTGGCTCCAAGTCACATACCTGAGCAATCATTAGAGTTAAAAGCGCGTAACTGGCTATATTGAACGGTACACCAAGAAACATGTCTGCGCTGCGTTGATACAGTTGGCAAGAAAGCTTTCCGTCGGCTACATAAAACTGAAAAAGACTGTGGCACGGCGGGAGCGCCATTTCATCAACTAAAGCGGGGTTCCAAGCGCTTACAATGTGCCTCCTGCTATTCGGATTATTCTTGATCCCATCGATGAGTTTCGAAATTTGGTCTACGTGGCCACCATCGGGTTTTGGCCAGCTTCTCCACTGATAGCCATACACAGGACCAAGGTCACCGTTTTCATCGGCCCATTCATCCCAGATACGCACGCCATTTTCTTTTAGATAGGCAATGTTGGTATCACCTTTCAAAAACCAAAGTAGTTCGTGAATTATGCTTTTTAGGTGAACCTTTTTCGTGGTTACCAAGGGAAATCCTGCCTGCAAATCAAATCGCAATTGATGCCCAAATACACTTCGAATCCCCGTTCCTGTGCGGTCTGGTTTGTCAACTCCTTCTTCTTTGATATACCTTAGTAAATCCAGATATGCTTTCATGAAAATGCGGTTTGGTACAAAAGTAACGAACGTCAAAGACCTTTCATTGACTTGTTGAAAAGATGGGCGCCCTAGTGAAAAACCTTAGTAAAACATTCCGATCAAAGCGGCGGTAAACAGAGAAGCTAAAGTGCCTCCGATTAGTGCTTTGAAACCGAGTTTTGAAAGGAGCCCCTTTCGCGTGGGAGCCAAAGCTCCAATACCACCAATCTGTATACCAATGGATGCTATATTGGCAAAACCACAAAGTACATAGGTGGCCATAATCATGGACTTCGGGTTTTCGAAAACTCCGCTTTCCTTCATTTTGCCAAGAGTGACATAGGCGTAAAATTCGTTGAGAATGGTTTTTTCTCCTAATAGCTGGCCAACGGCAACAATGTCGGCTGATGGAACCCCAAGTATCCAGGCAATCGGTGCAAAGAGATAACCAATAATAAATTCTAAGGTGAATTTCTCATAGACCGTATTGGAAGCGATCAATTCATTCAGCCCTGTGTATCGTCCAATCAGATCGCCCGAAATGTAATTCGCCATGTACACAAACGCGGTAAAAACGAGTAGCATAGCCGCAACGTTAACGGCTAGTTTGATGCCATCAGTAGTTCCATGTGCAATGGCTTCTAAAGCATTAGAACCTTCTGTGCGTTTTGCGAGACTAAGCTCCTTGTTGTAATTCTCCTTTTCGGGCACGAGTAATTTTGCTGCTACTACTGCTGCTGGTGCCGACATAATCGATGCCGTTAATAAGTGTTCTGCGAAAAGTAGTCGCTGCGCTTCACTTGCACCTCCCAGAAACCCGATATATGAAGCCAAGACACCTCCTGCAATGGTGGCCATACCTCCAGTCATCAAACACATCATTTCGCTCCTTGTCATGGTTTTCAAAAAGGGCTTGATAAGGAGAGGTGATTCGGTTTGACCGAGAAAAATATTTCCAGCCGCCGCTAAGCTCTCAGCTCCAGATAGTTTAAGTGTCCTTTTCATGAGCCACGCAAAGCCGTAAACTACTTTTTGTAGGATGCCCCAGTGATAGAGAAGTGCCGATAAAGCTGAAAAGAATATAATGGTTGGTAAAACCCGAAAGGCAAAGTTGATGTTTCCTACTGCTACTTCGCCAGTGATAAAACTTCCAAAGAGAAAATCAGACCCGAAATCGGTGAATGAAATAATCTTGACAAATCCTTTGCTTAAAAAGGTGAAAACATCTCTAAATATCGGGACTTCTAAAATGAGAATGGCTAGGAGAATCTGTAGGAAAAGGCCTTTAAAAACCAGAGACCAGGAGATCGATTTTCGGTTTTCGCTAACAAGCCAACCTATGCAAACTAAAACTCCAATTCCCAAAAGGCCACGTAAAATGCCAAGAATACTGGGAGAAGGTTGGATGAATTCTGGTGAAGCCGAAGAGTAAATTGGAATTAGGAGAAGTCCCGTTAATATGGCGATTGCTCGGCTCACGAATATCTATTGATTCTTGAGCTTATTGATTTGGTCTCGAAGCTTAGATGCCTTTTCATAATTCTCGTTTTCGAGTGCTACTTCAAGTTCTTTTTCTAACTCTTCAATAGAGCTAGTTTGATGCGCTGCTGCGGGAAGTTCTTCTAACGACAGTTCTTCATCCGCATTTTCTGCATCAACTTCTTCTTCATCAATCACAATTCCAGCCGACCCAAGGATAAAGTCATAAGTGAAGATGGGCTTTTCCTTCCTCAAGGCTATGGCAACGGCATCGCTCGATCGGGCGTCTATTTCAACATCTTCACCATCTTGGTGGCAAATTAGCTTAGCAAAGAATATGCCTTCAACTAGGTTGTAGATAATGATTTCCTTCAAGTCGATATTGAAGTCATCGAAAAAACTGACGAAAAGGTCGTGGGTTAGTGGGCGGCTTGGAGTCATTTTTTCCAAGGGGATGGCGATGGCTTGTGCTTCTGCTCCTCCAATAATAATGGGTAGCCTTCTGTTACCTGATTTCTCTTTTAGAATCAACGCATATGCGCCAGTTTGAGTCTGGCTGTATGAAAGTCCAACAACTTTGAGCTCTATTTTTTCCATCCGTTCTCTCAGGTATCCTTTTCCGCGAGCATTAAAATAGGAGCCTCTCGAAAGAGGCTCCTATGAATTTGCAAAAACTGCTCGAGTATACCAAAAAAAGGTTAGTAAACCTTAGTTGGCGCTCTTAAACTTTTTTACTGCTTCGGTTAGTCTTGGAAGGACTTCGAAGGCATCTCCTACTATGCCGTAATCGGCTGCCTTAAAGAAAGGAGCTTCTGGATCTGTGTTGATGACCACGATGGTTTTTGAGCCATTCACACCTGCCAAATGCTGGATGGCACCTGAGATTCCTGCAGCTATGTACAGGTTAGGTCTGATGGCAACTCCTGTTTGACCGACGTGCTCGTGGTGTGGTCTCCACCCTATATCAGCTACTGGTCTAGAGCATGCCGTGGCAGCTCCAAGTTCGTTGGCTAGGTCTTCTACTATTCCCCAGTTTTCAGGGCCTTTCAAACCACGTCCAGCCGATACGACCAATTCTGCTTCAGGAAGTGGAATTCCATCTCCACCTTCAGCCTTAAATTCTTGAACTGAAATGCGTCCTTGATCAACAGGTGTGTTCAGTTCTTCTACTGATGCCGATCCTCCATCATTGGTTACTGGGATGCTATTTGGTAGGAGAGAAATAATCTTCTGCTCTGTCTCTACTTCAAACTTGGCAATCGCCTTTCCTGAGAAAACATTCTTCTTGATGGTAAACTTAGCTCCATCGATTTCAGGGATAGTCGTTGCACCAGCTACCAAACCAGCTTTAAGGCGGGCTGATAGGCGAGGGGCAATGCTTTTACCTGATGTGTCAAATGCAAATACGATGACTTTGGCGTTTTCGCTTCCCGCAGTTTCAGCAAGCAATTTTGTCATCACTTCGTCATCTACGTGCTCTATGCCGCGATGAACCAATACTTTTGATGCGCCAAAGGCACCGAGTCCTTCAAGCGCAGATTGATCTACATTTCCGTAAGTAAGAACGGTAACACTAGATCCCATTTTGTCGGCGATCGCCTTTCCGTAGCAAATTGCTTCGTGGGTCGCTTTAACTATTTTTCCGTGTGCCGCGTCTGCGAATACGAGTACTGACATCTCTCTGATTTTTACAGTTCTTAAATTACTTTTGCTTCGTTGTGTAGAAGTGATACGAGTTCGCCCATGTTTTCAGGATCGATCATTTTTACAGCTCCTTTTTCCGCCGGCAGTTCATATCCCACCACCTTTGTAAGGTTGGCTGACTCGCTTGGCTCTACTACTTCAAGCGGTTTAGTTCTGGCAGCCATGATACCACGCATGTTTGGGATTCGCTGCTCAGCCATTCCTTTCGCACAGCTGATTACCATAGGTAGGCTACCAGTTACAACTTCCACTCCGCCTTGCACATCTCGCTCAATTTTGGCATTGGAGCCATCAATATCGAGTTTGCTCGCAATCGAAACATATGGTAAGTTCATCAATTCAGCGACCATTGCACCTACTTGAGAACCATTGTAATTGATAGTTTCCTTTCCGGTTAGTACAAGGTCAAACCCATTGGCTTTGGCATAGTTTGCAATTTGATCCGCTACAAAGAATGCGTCGCTGTTCGCTGCATTTACTCTTACAGCGCCGTCAGCACCTATGGCCAATGCTTTTCGAATAATCGGATCGTGATCAGCACCACCTACGGTAATTGTAGTGACTGTGCCACCCGTTGCTTCTTTCAGCTCAATTCCTCTAACGAGAGCGTACCACTCATCGTAGGGATTTACAATAAATTGAACCTTATCTTCATTAAATTTTGTGTCGTTGTCAGTAAAGCTAATCTTGGTTGTCGTATCCGGGGCTTTACTGATACATACTAATATCTTCATGGTTTCTAATTTATTCTCTCCGAATTTGCCGTCAAAAGTAAGACTTAAAAGGCAATGTTTTACGAGGATTTTCAATCCCAAAGTTATGCATGCATACTAAATTCACCAAAGCTTTGGCCGAGTTTGTGGGCGGCACCATTTAAGTACAGGTCATTGTTAGTACATGGGGATAAATTCCTATTTTTGGCGCTCCTTAACAAATAGGTCCTATGAGAGAAATTCAATTCAGAGAAGCCGTTTGCGAAGCGATGAGCGAAGAGATGCGTCGCGATGATCGCGTATTTTTACTTGGTGAAGAAGTAGCTGAGTATAATGGAGCGTACAAAGCGAGTAAAGGAATGCTCGATGAATTCGGAGCCAAAAGGGTGATTGATACACCAATTGCAGAATTGGGATTCGCAGGTATTGCAGTAGGGGCTGCCATGAATGGTTTGCGTCCAATTGTAGAGTTCATGACTTGGAATTTCGCCATTCTTGCTGCCGATCAGATAATAAACTGTGCGGCGAAAATGTTGCAAATGAGTGGAGGACAATATGGAGCGCCTATCGTATTTCGTGGGCCGAATGGAACAGCTGGTCAATTGGCGGCTACTCACTCACAAAGTTTCGAGAGCATGTATGCTCATGTGCCTGGACTCAAAGTGGTTACCCCTGCCAATCCATATGATGCAAAAGGACTTTTAAAGGCGGCGATCAGAGATGACGATCCTGTTCTGGTAATGGAGTCAGAAAAGATGTACGGTGACAAAGGAGAAGTTCCAGAAGGCGAGTTCATTATTCCGATCGGGAAGGCTGATGTCAAGAAGAAAGGTGATGATGTAACTCTTGTAGGTTTTGGGAAAATCATGAAAGTAGTACACGCTGCGGCGGCTGAGCTGGAAAAAGAAGGAATCAGTGCCGAAGTGATTGACCTTAGAACAATCCGTCCGCTAGATATTGATACCATTATAGAAAGTGTTAAGAAAACGAATCGATTGGTGGTTATTGAAGAAAGTTGGCCGGTAGCTTCAATTTCTTCTGAGATTTCTCACCGTGTGCAGCGATTGGCATTCGACTTTCTAGATGCTCCTGTTCAGCGAGTTGTGATGGCAGACACACCTTTTGCTTTTGCTATCCCACTTATAGAAGAGTCTCTTCCCAATGTAGAACGTGTTGTGAAGGCGGTTAAGGAAGTCTCTTATGCGGTTAAATAATCGTTTCCTTTTTCGCTCAGTTTCAATTTGATTGTGCTAATAGGACAAAAAGTCTATTTTTGCCCCCCAAATTGAGAAGTAAAATTATTTCAGATGAATAATATAATGTTGGTTGCGCCACTTCTAGCAGTTGTTGGCCTTATTGTTATGGCTGTAAAAGCCAGATGGGTAAAGAGTCAGGACGCTGGAAGCGGAAAGATGCAAGAAATCTCAAAAGCTATTAAAGAAGGTGCTTTGGCATTTCTTGGAGCTGAGTACAGATTGCTACTCGTATTTGTACTGATAGCTTCGGCTGCACTTTTCGGAATATCTCAAGTAGTTGAGACCACGAGCTGGATGATTATACCAGCATTTGTAATTGGTGCAATATTCTCAGCATTGGCTGGAAACATCGGAATGCGTATTGCCACTGAGGCCAACGCACGAACTGCTGAAGCAGCTAAGACAAGTCTTCCAAATGCTTTGAAAGTGTCTTTTGGAGGTGGTACAGTAATGGGTCTTGGCGTTGCCGGATTGGCGGTACTTGGATTGAGCTTACTTTTCTGGTTCTTCCTCGGTCAGTTTATGACTGAAGGTGGAGACTTCTACATGGATATGACCATCGTATTGGAAACGCTCGCAGGTTTCTCACTTGGAGCTGAGTCCATTGCCCTTTTCGCTAGAGTAGGTGGTGGGATTTATACAAAAGCTGCAGACGTTGGAGCCGACTTGGTTGGTAAGGTTGAAGCTGGTATTCCAGAAGATGATCCACGAAACCCAGCCACTATTGCCGACAACGTTGGAGATAACGTAGGTGATGTGGCAGGAATGGGAGCTGACCTTTTTGGTTCTTATGTAGCTACTGTTTTGGCAGCCATGGTTCTAGGAAACTACATCATCAGAGATATGTCTTCTGTGTCGCAGTACACGGATGCTTTCAATAATATGGGGCCAATCCTTCTTCCACTTGTAATTGCTGGTGTTGGAGTGTTTGCTTCTATCATTGGTACATTCTTGGTTCGCATTAAAGACAACGACGCTAAAGAAGCTCAAGTTCAAAAAGCGCTTGATACTGGAAACTGGGTGTCGATTATCTTGACGCTAGTAGCAAGTTACTTCTTGATAGACTGGATGCTTCCCGATGTACTTACCATGAATTTCTTTGGAGAAGGAGCAAGAGAAGTAGCATCAATTAATGTATTCTACTCGGCTTGTATTGGATTGGCCGTAGGTGCTTTGATCTCAATGGTTACAGCATACTTTACTAGTCTTGGTAAGAAGCCAGTTTTGGACATCGTACAAAACTCATCAACAGGAGCAGCAACAAACATCATTGCTGGTCTTGCGGTCGGAATGAAATCTACATTCCTTTCGGTTATTCTTTTCGCAGCCGCTATCTATGGTTCATATGCCCTTGCAGGATTCTACGGTGTAGCGCTTGCCGCTTCAGCTATGATGGCCACTACAGCCATGCAGCTTGCTATAGACGCATTTGGCCCGATAGCTGACAATGCTGGTGGAGTAGCTGAGATGAGCGAACTTGACGATCACGTAAGAGAGCGTACTGACATTTTGGATTCAGTTGGAAACACGACCGCAGCTGTAGGAAAAGGGTTTGCTATTGCTTCTGCAGCCTTGACTGCACTTGCGCTTTTCGCGGCCTACGTTACATTCACGGGAATCGATGGAATCAACATTTTTAAAGCTGATGTACTTGCGATGCTTTTCGTAGGAGGGATGATACCTGTTATCTTCTCTGCTCTGGCTATGCAATCGGTTGGTAAAGCGGCAATGGAAATGGTTCAAGAGGTGCGACGTCAGTTTCGCGAAATTCCTGGTATTATGGAAGGTAAAGGGACTCCTGAGTACGCAAAATGTGTAGATATTTCGACTAAAGCTGCCCTTAAAGAAATGATCCTTCCCGGCCTGATCACCATCATCACGCCGATTATTATCGGGCTTGTATTTGGAGCTGAACCACTAGGTGGATACATGGCTGGAGTATGTGTGTCTGGAGTTATGTGGGCTATCTTCCAAAACAATGCCGGTGGTGCTTGGGATAACGCTAAAAAGTCTTTTGAAGCTGGTGTTGAGATCAATGGAGAAATGACTTACAAAGGATCTGATGCTCACAAAGCTGCGGTAACTGGAGATACGGTTGGTGATCCATTCAAGGATACTTCGGGCCCATCAATGAACATCTTGATCAAGTTGACGTGTTTGGTAGGATTGGTTATTGCCCCAATCTTAGGTGGACACAGCGATCCGGCTCATGCTGAAGGTGACAATGCTACTACAACTGAGCAGACCGAAGAGCAAATGCAAGTTGAAGATGTTGAAGTGATCAATGGTCAGTTCGATATCAATCAAAAGAACACCACTGCTACTTGGTTAGGGAAGAAAGTAACTGGTCAGCACACAGGAAATGTAAATGTAACTGGTCAAATTGCTCTAAGCTCAAATCATGTAAAAATGGCTGAGCTTACGATTGATATGAATTCTATCACGGTTACGGATATCAAAGATCCAGAAAATAACGCAAATCTAGTTGGTCACCTAAAGAGTCCTGACTTCTTTGATGTAGCGAAGTTTCCAACTGCAAAACTTGTGGTAAATGAATCTGAGCTGGGAGCCGACGGAATCAACTCATTCAAGGGAAACCTTGAGATGAAAGGTGTAAGCAATGTTGTGAAAGGAATCTATAGAGTGACATCGAAAGAAGGTCGTCCGATGATTGTTGGGAGCTTTGAGTTCGATCGCACAAACTACGACATTCGATACCGTTCGGATAATTTCTTCAAAGATTTGGGAGATAAGGCTATCGACAACGAAGTGAATATAGCTTTCGAGATCAAACTTTGATTTTAAAGAATTAAAACCATTAAAAAAGGCATCTGACTCAGTTAGATGCCTTTTTTAATGGACTTAAGTTTCGAATAATTCTAGTCAAACAATCCGTGAATCTCTCCCTCAATACCGCTTATGATTTTTCCAAGATCTTCGGCATTTTCATGGAAGGCGTTGTTGTCAACGTCAATAACGAGAATCTTTCCTTTATCGTAAGTAGAAATCCACGCTTCGTAACGCTCGTTCAGTCTTTTTAAATAGTCTAGACGGATAGCTTCTTCGTAGTCCCTTCCTCGCTTTTGGATGTTGTTGACCAAGGCAGGTACACTAGCCCGCAAGTAGATTAGCAAATCGGGTGCCTGGATAAACTTTTCCATAGAGTTGAACAGCGAAAAATAGTTCTCAAAATCCCGGGTGGTCATCAAGCCCATACTGTGAAGGTTGGGCGCAAAGATGTAGGCATCTTCATAGATGGTACGGTCTTGAATCACATTTTTATTTCCTTCTCTAATCTCTACTATTTGATTGAAACGGCTGTTGAGGAAGTAGATCTGCAGATTGAAAGACCATCGCTGCATGTCTTCATAAAAGTCCATGAGGTATGGATTCTCTTCAACGTCTTCAAATTGACATTCCCATTTGTAGTGCTTTCCTAAAAGCTCGGTTAAGGTGGTTTTTCCTGAACCTATATTTCCTGCTACGGCTACGTGCATGCTTTAAAATTGTATCGGCCAAAAGTACAAATATTGCCTTTTCTCAAGCCCTGAATTTACAGAGTCTTTTTGAGAACGATAACTTCCTTGGGACAATCTAAAATTATGCGGTCCTTCCAGAAATAAGCATTTTCGGCATTGGGGTTTATTTCGATTTCTCGAGCTTGAAATAATTTCGTGTTGTATTGGAAGAGTTTGTGATTCTCAAAATAAACGATCTCGTCTTCAAACACTTGAAATTGATCCAAGCCCGTTATGGGTATCGTTTTGATATAAGTTCCGAATATATCGAAAACTAAAATTCCGGTTTCGGGATTGTTGAGGTAAACGCGATTGGCAAATTCCACCATGAAATTTGGGTTTAGGTCAATCCCAAGAATTTGGGACAGATTTCCACTCGTAGAAACTTGGGTGAAATTTTCGTTGGTGCGAATCAAAGCAAACTGCATTGCATCGTAAAACCAAAAGTGATTTTGAACAGATGAGCATGCGGTCATGGCCAGACCTATACCGTGGTTGACAAGATTTATGTTACCACGGTTATTGCTCAATGTGTTGTCCAGAAGGATAACATAATTTAGGTCCGCATAGAGCACTAATGGTCGCAGGGGATAAGTCGCATCTATTGAAGTGATCACCCCTAACTGTTTGTCGCTATACCGAAACTGAAATTTACCTTGACTATCGTATTTGTAGAGCTCTGTTTGATCTACACGATAGATGTTTTCGAGAACATCGGTAGCGATAAAATCAGAGCCGCCTACTATTTTAAATTCTTCGACCCACTCACTTTGAGCCTGCAGAAAAGAAGGAACCAGACTTATTAAAATGACAAAAGCTCTTAAAGTCATATTACATTAACTCCAGCATCGAGCTTTTTATTTCGTCTATAAACTGTCTGTTGTTTGAAAGGCGTGGCACCTTGTGTTGACCGCCCAACTTACCTTTTGCTTTCATCCAGTTGTAAAAACTACCTTTTGGCATAATCTGAATGAGTGGCGGACGCAGGGTTAGGTCGCCTGTGCGCTTGGCTTCATAATCGCTGTTCACGTTTTTCAATCCTTGATCAAATGCGCGGGTAAAGGCATCGATGTCTTCTGGTTCGCTGTCAAACTCGATCAACCATTCATGCCCACCTTGCGAAGAATTCGTCATGTAGATAGGGCCAGCAGTGTAGTCGGTAACGCTACAAGGACATTCTCTGGTAGCGTATTGTAGGGCAGCTTCGGCATTGTCAATGATCAATTCTTCACCAAAGGCATTGATAAAATGCTTGGTGCGCCCCATGACCTTTATTCGGAAGGGCGATTTGGATGTGAATGCCACTGTATCTCCTAGTCGGTACCGCCACAGTCCTCCATTAGTCGATATCACAAGCTCGTAAACTTTTCCAATCTCAACATCTTCTAGGGCTACGGTTGAAGGCTGCTCTTCATCTGCATTTTCGAGCGGAATAAACTCGTAGAAAATGCCATAATCCAACATGAGCAGCATATCTTCTGCTCGAGCCCTATCCTGAATGCCAAAAAACCCTTCACTTGCGTTATAGGTTTCGTAGTAATGCATTCCTGGATTGGAAATGATGTGTCTAAATTGATCTTTATAAGGCTTGAAACTTACGCCACCATGCATGTACAATTCGAGATTGGGCCACACGTCTGCGATATCCGATTTTCCTGTGATTTCCAATACCCTTTTCAAAAGCACCAAAGTCCATGAAGGAACGCCAGCGATATTGGATACATCCTGGTCTTTCACACTTTGGGCCATCTTTTCAATTTTTTCTTCCCATCCATCCATTAAGGCAATTTGCCGGTCAGGGATGCGCTTTATCTCCACCCATATTGGTAGGTTGTTGATGATAATCGCCGATAGATCGCCGTAGTAAGAATCCTTTCTTAGTTCGTTGATTTGGCTGCTTCCACCTAATACCAGAGACTTACCCTTGTAAACCTTGTTTTCTGGATGATTGTGGCTATACATGGCCAACATGTCTTTTCCACTTTTGAAATGACAATTCTCAAGCGCTTCTCGGCTCACGGGAATAAATTTGCTTTTGGCACTCGTGGTACCCGACGATTTGGCAAACCACGAAATATCAGTCGGCCAGAGCAATTTTTGTTCTCCAGCCTTGAGTCGTTCTACATAAGGCTTGATGTCTTCGTAAGTCTGTAGCGGTACTCTGTTCTTGAAATCTCGTACTGACTGAATGGAGTTGTATTTGTGATCAAGGCCCCACTCGGTGTGTACGCCCATTTCAAGGAGCTTGCCAAATACGTCCCCCTGCACTTCGATGGGGTATTTCATGAAGAGTTCGATCTGATGAAATCTCTTCTTCATAAACCAAGTGAATACTGAATTAAGTGCCATATCTTCGAAGACCGAATCTGAAGTTAACTAAAATAAATAACCAAGATAGTTGAATTTGATTTCGCAGTGATGAAAAAAGGTGTTTTGAGAAAGATGAATGTACAGCTAGATGATGTTGTGCAGTACTGGATGAATTTGGATAATGAGAAATCAACCCATTTAAACCCTTTGATCGGAACTGATATTGTTTTGTCGTGGACAGGGCGCATCTTTTGCATCAATTGCGGAAAGAGTATTAAGAAAACTTTCGGACAAGGGTTCTGCTACAATTGTTTTACAGAATCTGCAGCAGCCGCGCCTTGTATAATCAACCCAGAGCAATGCGAAGCCCATTTGGGAAAGGGCAGAGATCCCGATTGGGAAGAACGCAATCACAACCAGCCGCATTATGTTTACCTCGCTCAGACCGCTACGATTAAAGTAGGCGTAACCCGTGAAACACAAGTGCCATCGCGATGGATTGATCAAGGAGCCTGGCGCGCGGTACCGATTGCTTACGTGCCATATCGGCAGCTAGCTGGTAGAATCGAAGTTGAGCTAAAGCAATATCTTTCTGATAGAACAGATTGGCGAAAAATGCTCAGAGGCGAGAATGGCGATGAGGATATACGGGCAATGCGAGATATGGTGCTCAGTTTTCTACCTAATGATCTGAGTGAGTTTAGTGTCGGTGATGCTGAGTTGGTTGAAATCAACTACCCTATCGAGACTTATCCGGAGAAAATCTCAACGGTCAAGTTGGAAGATTTAAAAGGAGATGCAGCGAAGCTCACGGGAATCCGAGGGCAGTATTTGTATTTGGACGAGAAGAAGGTGATCAACCTTAGAAAGTACAGCGGATACGAAGTAGAGCTAAACTAAAAAAGACGGCACTCGGCCGTCTTTTCTTAAAACTAGTGCACAATCAGCTATTATCTGATCATGTAGTGGTGAGGCATGAGGGCTTGTACGCCTTCTAGATCTCTCAACATTACTGCGTTTTTGACTTCATTCACCATTTCGGCTTGATCGCCAAACTGCCATTCCATCAGTTTCGTAAACGACATGCCATACATGTCTTCTAGTAATTTTTCAAAGGGGTCTTTGAGTTCGGGGTAGTTTTTGGTTCGGTAGTCATCCAGCTCAGCTTGCTCAGCCGCAAAAGCCAAAGCATCATCTAGGCCGCCCAGTTCATCTACCAATCCTATTTCCAAAGCATCTACACCACTCCACACTCGGCCTTGACCTATTTCATCTACTTGAGCTACGCTCAGGTTTCGGCCTTGACTTACTCTGCTCAGGAAGGTGTTGTAGATTTGATCCACACTTTCTTGAATCATACCGAACTCTTCGTCTGAAAGTGGTCTCATCACATCTGGGAAGTCTGCATACTTAGCCGTTTTTACTCCATCGAACGTGACACCTAGCTTGTTGTTCATCATACCTTCTAGGTTTGGAATGACTCCAAATACTCCGATCGATCCAGTAATGGTGTTCGGCATGGCGTATATTTTATCGGCAGCAGCGCTAATGTAGTACCCACCAGAAGCGGCTACATTCCCCATACTTACAATAAATGGTTTTGCTTCTTTGGCAAGGACTGACTCCCGCCAGATTACGTCGCTCGCCAAAGCACTTCCACCTGGAGAGTTTACACGCAGCACAATCGCTTTTACTGATGTATCTTGACGCGCATCGCGAATGGCTTTCGCTACGGTTTCGCTTCCAATGATTTCTTCATCACCTTCGCCGCTTATAATCTGGCCGGTAGCGTATACTACAGCGATCTTCGGCTTTTTGTAGCTTGGCGTCTCACCTTTCTTTCTTTTTGGTTTTGCACTTCTGAAATACTTCTTAAAATCGACTAGGGCAATTTCGTCGTCATCTTCAGCGCCAACTTTCTCAGCCAGAATGTCAATCACTTCATCGTAGTAGACCGTTGCTGTAGCCAAACCGTGATCTACTGCATCACTCGCTTGCTGAATGCTATAGTTATCGGCTATTTCCTGTAGTTTTTCAGGAGTAATATTTCGAGTGGCTGATATATTGGCAAGCATCGTGTTCCAAATGCTACCCGACCATTTTTCAGTCTGAGCTCTATTGGCTTGACTCATTTCTTCAAGGAAGTAGGGCTCTACCGCACTCTTATACTTGTTATTCGAACCTCTGATGATTTGTGGTTCAATTTCTAGTTTTTCGAACAGACCTTTATAGAAAGTTGAACTTACACTCAGGCCCTTAAAATCTAAGGATCCTTCAGGGTAGATGTAGATTTCATCAGCGGTAGATGCTAAGTAATACGCTTTTTGCGTGTACATCTCAGAATAGCTCACGATCCATTTTCCCGACTCTTTGAAGTCGATAAGCGCCGTTCTAATTTCATCCAGACTAGCTAAGCCGGATGGGATATAGCTCACATCGAGAAAGATTCCCTCTATCTTTTTGTCGTTTTTTGCTTTCTCAAGATTTTCCTTGATCTTATCGAGACCCATCTTCGTAGTGGCTGAGAATGGACCAAAGTCAATTTTGACATCTTCGTTGCTACCACGATCTACAATCGGGTCTTCAAATTTGATGTGGAGTATGGAGTTTGAGTCAACTTGAGTAACCTGCTTACTTTTGTCAAAGTCGCTAAACATGGAGCCTACTACCCCAAAGAAAATAGCGAACATGATGATGGTCATCCCGATCAAAGTGATGGCCGTACCGAGCATGCTCGCAAACATGAATTTGAAAAATTGCTTCATTCTGCTTTATAATTTAGGCTAAAAGTACACCTTCGCCCTGCTAATTGATAAACGGATTACATCAGTGGTGAATAGTTATTAGGAATGGAAGCTGAAATGGACAATCAAATCGACGCAATTTTAGGTCTGGGAACAAACCTCGGTGACCGTGAAGGGTTCTTGAAAATGGCGGTTGAGCACTTGAGTAATTTGGGCAAGGTGACTCGTACTTCGAGTTTATATGAGACTCCAGCGTGGGGCTACGAAGATTCGAAGTCATATTTGAACCAGGTGGTGGTGTTGAAAACCAGCTTGACCCCATCCTTACTGTTCAAAGAGATAAAAGCCATTGAGTCGGCAGCTGGGAGGGTGGTAAGTCGAGTATCGGACAACTACGAAGCGCGGACATTAGATATTGACATCTTGTTTTTTGGTGATACTATTCTTCATTCTCATGATTTAATAATTCCACATCCTAGACTTCAACTTCGTAAATTTGTGCTCGTTCCTTTAGTGGAAATTCTTCCCGACTTTCCGCACCCCGAGCTTCATAGAAGTGCTGCTCAGCTTTTGGAACGGTGTCCAGACGATTCGGAAATCAAGAAGTATTCATGAAGCACAATTACATTGCAATAGAAGGTACCATAGGTGCTGGCAAAACGAGCCTTGCTACGATGATGTCAGAGCACTACGGCGCTAACTTATTGCTTGAAGAGTTTGAAGACAACACCTTTTTACCGAAATTCTACAAGGAGCCTGAGCGATTCGCCTTCCCATTAGAACTTTCTTTTCTAGCTGACCGATTTCAGCAAATTAAGCAGCAAAACCTGAACCCCGACTTATTTGGCAAAAGAACTGTATCGGATTATTTCCTAACCAAGTCTTTGATTTTTGCGAGCGCCAATTTAGCTCAGGACGAGTACAAGTTGTTTCGCGACTTATACGATATCATGTTTCAAACAGTGCCGAAGCCAGATTTGCTCGTGTATTTGTACCTGCCTGTAGAGAAGCTTTTGGAGAATATAAAGAAGCGTGGAAGAGCTTATGAAATGGAGATTTCTTATGAGTATTTGGATCGCGTTCAAGGCCAGTATCTCGACTCACTCAGGAAGCAAAACGAGCACATGCGCACGTTGATATTAGATACGTCGGAAGTAGATTTCGTAAAATCGGCGAATGATTTTAAGTCGATACTCTCTATAGTGGAAAGTGAACTGAGTGTTGGACTTCACCGCATGAAAGTATAGAGACGCCAGAAATCCCCTAAAATAGTGGCTCTCCTTTCTCAATCTAAAAAACTATACGTATTATTGCAGCGTTATTTTAACAACCTATTATACCCTTTCAAAAAACAAGAAACGAATGAAGCTCTCAAATCTGAAAGCATTAGTCTTGATGGCACTTGCAGGTGTTTTAGTGGCCGCCTGTGGAGGTATCGGGAAAATGGCAAAAAATGCCGAGAACGTCAATTATAAGTTGGATCCGAATCCGCTTATCGTTAGAGGCGATAGTGTAGCAGTTAACATTAGTGGGACTTTCCCTCCGAAATACTTCGGAAAGAAAGCGATGATCGAAGTTACTCCTACATTGACTTATGAAGGTGGTTCTACTCCTTACGAAATGGTTGCATTTCAAGGAGAAGATGCTGCTGGCAATGCCACAGTAATTCCTTTTGAAGCTGGTAAAAACGTGTCGTACAGCGACAAAGTTGCGTACACTCCAGCCATGGAAAACTCAGAATTGATTATCAATATTCTTGGTAAGCAAGGGAATAAAGAAAAGGCATTCGAGCCTTTCAAATTGGCTGATGGAGTTATCACAACGCCTTATCTCATGATGAGCGATGATATGGCAATTATCGCAAAAGATGAATTCCAACGCGTTACTTCTCACGAAGCTTATGCTGTGATCAACTACCTTGTTAACTCTTCTGTAGTGCGTTCATCTGAACTGCGCGATGAGGACATGAAAGAGTTGAAGGCTATGATCGATGAGTATGCTAGCAATGAAGATTACATGTTCAAAGGATCGTCTATCGAAGCTTATGCATCTCCAGAAGGTGAGATCTCAATCAATGAGAACTTGGCTGATGAGCGTGCTGCAAGCGCGAAGAAAGCAGTTTCAAACATCATGAAGCGAAACAAAATGGAGTACGATGCAGATGCATTCTTTAACTTGGTTCCAAAAGGTGAAGACTGGGATGGTTTCAAAGAAAAAATGCAAGCTTCAGAAATCGAAGACAAAGAATTGATTCTTCGAATTCTTGAAATGTACTCTGATGTAACGAAAAGAGAAGAAGAGATCAGAAACTTGGCAGCTACTTACACAGAGATTGCTAAGGAGATCCTTCCTGAGCTACGTCGCTCTCAAATCACTGTAAACTATGACATCATGGGGCGCTCTGATGATGAGATCATTGCTTTGGCAAGATCAGCAAACGCTGATACCCTTAGCCTTGAAGAGATGCTTTACGCAGCAACTTTGACTACTGACATGAACGAGCAATATTCGTTCTACCAAAAGGCTTCTCAAGTTTACCCAGAAGATTATAGAGCATTCAACAACATGGGTGTTATTCATTTGATGAAGAATGAACTTTCGCAAGCTAGCTCATTGTTCGATAAGGCTAATAGCATGAACGAAAACCCAGTTTCGAATAACAATATGGGTATTATTGCTCGCTTGAATGGTGACCGCTCAAAAGCGATGAGCCTTTATGAAAGCGCTGCCGGTGCTGGCGATGAGGTGAACTACAACATGGGTATCGTCGATATTCAGAACGGTGACTACAGCTCAGCTATCAAAAATATGGCTGGTGAAAGTACGTTCAACAAAGCGCTTGCTCAAGTATTGTCTGGAGACAATGATGGAGCGAAGAAGACGCTTGCTGACTCATCAGAGAAAGACACAGCTATGGGTCTTTACTTGAAGGCAATTATCGGTGCTAGAAACAATGATGCAAACATGGTTTCGAATAGTTTGAAAAGTGCATATGCTCTTGATGCGTCGTTGAAAGAAAAAGCAGCAAAAGATCTTGAGTTTAGAAACTTTCAAGATCAGATCAAATAAGACTTCAACTCGTTTAGGTTGTACAAAAGTCCTCCGATTTATCGGGGGACTTTTTTTATGCTTTTATATTTGGCAAATAGACTCTAAAGCGATTTTTCGGGCCCGTCTATTGAGTATACATCATGGCTTGGGAATGATGTTTTGAATGCTGGTTGAACAGTTATTATCGATTGGTGAGTCGAGTTGCTGGAATGAAGTGAAGATGTTCAAGACTGTGTTCTGAAAGCAATTTCAAACCAATACTTTTCGAAGACATGCAAAAAGAAAAAAGGGGTGGGAGCTGTTACCAATAGTCGAACAGCCAACAATCGCTACGGAGAAAAGAATGTAATGATGGGTAAGCTAGAATTGAGTAAAACCCTAGAATAGAACCCTACGCTGACGACGTTTTACCGTTCTTCCACGTCCACGGCTTCTCTTTTGCGGAAGTTTGTAATATGCGTTAATGGTAAAAGTAAAGTACGCATCATTGTCTTCAGGGTCGCCCCGTTGATATCCCGTTTCAGTGGAGTTTAGCGGGATCTCATTCCCATTATCATCTACGTAGTACCCAAGGCTTGGATCAGCAAAATAGGCAGCCAATTCACCATTCGTTTGGCTGATGATTTCATTGTCGTAATACACGGTGCTGACATCGTCCATATAGTCGGTGAAGGTAATCCTGTGCATGAGCTCACAGCCTATAGTCCAGGTTCTGTTGAGTTGATATCTGTACCCTAATCCAAACGGCAATACTACCGACCATAAAGAGTACTCGTCAGGCTCGTTGAGCTGACCTTGTCCTTCTGTGCCAAACTCTCTAAGTTCATACCAAGTACCTTCATAGTTGGCTTTCGGGTTGAATCTGACCCCACCGACCCCAGCAATGGCATAGATGCTCGAGCCTCTCTTTTCAGCACTATTTAAACGGTCATAGCGACTGTTGCTCGTAAAATTGACAATATCAAAAATGACGTATGCGCTAAACTCGTAGATCGTCGACTTGAAGTGAAGGTTTCTGTTTCTTCTGAATCGCTCTTCAGTTAAGGCATCATCGCCGCCAATAAAACCAAAAGTAAATTGGGCCCTCGTGTAGAAACGTTGGCCTAGCTGGTATCGGTAATTTACAAGGAGTGACGGTTTGGTTTGCTTCCATTCCATGTCGTAAATAAAGCCGGAGCCAACCTGATCACGACCACCTAGCTCCCCTAGGAAGTTAGTAACTCCAATACCAAATCCGACTGTGTGACGTTGGTTTTTCCAGAAGCTATTTTGATAGCCTGCCTGCCCAAATGCCGAAGCTGAGAAGAGAAAAAATATGAAAATGAATAAGTTTCCGAACTTCATAGATTCTGGTTACCTGTCTTCAACGACCGCCGAAAGATACAAATTTCATGGTTCGGGAGTCAATTTTGATCTAAATGTACTCCCGATGTGCCAAATGGTTATACCTGCACATACGGCAATATTGAGTGAGTGTTTCGTTCCAAATTGTGGGATCTCAATACATCCGTCACATTTGTCAATGACACCTTGATCAACGCCCATCACTTCATTCCCAAAAACGAGCGCAATTTTTTCATCGGCATTTGAAGTCCAATCATCGAGCGAAATCGAATCGGTGGCTTGTTCTACGGCAAAGACTTTTACTCCTTTTGCTCTAAGTGAATCTACAGCATCAATTGTATCTTCAAAATACTCCCACTCTACAGATTCCGTTGCTCCTAGAGCGGTCTTATTGATTTCTCTATGCGGTGGTTGGGCACATATTCCACACAAGACTAGCTTCTCACATCTGAAAGCATCCATAGTTCTGAAAAAGCTCCCGACGTTCTGAGCACTCCGAACATTGTCGAGAATAACGTAGATGGGCATTTTCTCAGCGTCGCGGTAAGCGCTCTCATTGAGCCTGCCCAAGTCGTCGTTGGCTATTTTGATGTTCATAAGAAATGAAAAGTCCGGAGTTTCAAATTTTTCACCAAAGATAAGTATGGTAAATTCGTGTGAAGAACAATCTATTTAATTCTTGCAGGCAAAAACGAAAAAGAAGAAAGCGGCGAAGGAAACTCCGTTGATGACGCAGTATTATGGCATAAAGGCAAAGTACCCAGATGCCTTATTGTTGTTTCGCGTTGGAGATTTTTATGAAACGTTTGGCGAAGATGCTGTAAAGGCAGCGCAAGTGTTGGGAATTGTACTTTCCAAAAGGAAGAATGGGGCTGCTTCACACGTCGAATTGGCGGGCTTTCCGCATCATTCCATCGATGTATATCTTCCTAAATTGGTCCGGGCTGGGTATCGCGTTGCCATTTGCGATCAGCTGGAGGACCCAAAAATGACGAAGAGCATCGTTAAAAGGGGAGTTACGGAGTTAGTGACCCCAGGTGTGGCGTACAATGACCAAGTGCTCGACCACAAAAAGAACAATTTTCTTGCCGCAGTGCACTTTGGAGAGAAACGAGCAGGACTCTCACTACTCGACATCTCTACTGGAGAGTATCTTGTAGCAGAAGGAAGCCTTCCCTACATTGATAAACTTCTCCAAAGCTTTCATCCCAGTGAAGTCCTGTTTCAAAGACATTTCGAGAACCATTTTCAAGATGCTTTTGGAGGGAAGTTTCACACTTTCAGGCTCGATGACTGGGTGTTTACGGAAGATTTTGCCCATGAGAAACTCTTGGGTCAATTTAAGACCAAATCGTTAAAAGGATTTGGAGTCGAGAACATGAGTCTAGGCGTGATTGCCGCTGGAGCAGTATTGCAATACCTTAGCGATACACACCACGAGAAGCTAGACCACATCAGCAATCTCAGAAGAATTGAAGAAGATCGCTACGTATGGCTCGACCGGTTTACCATTCGTAATCTTGAATTGGTCAGTGCTCAAGGAGATGGGGCTACGTCGCTTCTTCAAATTATCGATCGCACCATTTCGCCAATGGGTAGCAGGCTTCTAAAGCGGTGGCTTCTCCTTCCGCTCAAGGATCGAGACCAGATTGCTCGACGACACGACGCTGTTTCATACTTTCTCGATAAGCACGATGTGGCCGATCAAGTTGGCAGCCACATCGAACAAATAGGGGATGTAGAGCGATTGATCTCAAAAGTCTCTGTGGGTCGAATCAATCCAAGGGAGCTGCTACAGTTAGCCAGAGCCCTCAAAGCTCTTGTACCTATTCAGGAAATTCTGTCTAATTCTGGAAACACTACTCTGGAAGGGATTGCTGAGCAATTGAATCCTTGCAAGAAGGTAATCGACCGAATCGGTCGTGAAATAGATGATGAAGCTCCTGTGCAGCTCAATAAAGGTGGTGTCATTAGCAAGGGGGTCAATGAAGAGCTGGATGATTTGCGGTCTATCAAAGCCGATGGCAAATCTAGTTTGCTCGAGATTCAACAACGCGAGATTGAACGCACGGGGATTTCTACTTTGAAGATTGCTTATAACAACGTCTTTGGTTACTACCTCGAAGTCCGAAATACGCACAAGGACAAGGTGCCAGAAGATTGGGTCAGAAAGCAAACGCTGGTGAGCGCGGAGCGTTACGTCACTGAAGAGCTGAAAGTATATGAGCAAAAAATCCTTGGTGCAGAAGATCGAATTCTCACGCTTGAAACGGAGATTTATCAGGATCTCGTGTCGAGTTTGGGATCGTATGTAGAACCAATTCAAATCAATGCTCGTCGGGTAGCACAACTCGATTGCCTTTTATCTTTTGCTCGCTTGGCAGAAGAAATGAACTACGTGCGCCCCGTGATCGACGATTCCAAAATTTTGGATATCAAAGATGGTCGACATCCGGTTATTGAACACCAGCTGCCTATTGGGGAGTCCTACGTGGCCAATGACGTTTTCCTTGACGATTCTACACAGCAGATTATGATGATTACCGGTCCAAATATGGCAGGTAAGTCGGCTCTTCTCCGCCAAACTGCGCTAATCGTGATCCTAGCTCAGATGGGGTGTTTTGTGCCTGCTTCGGCGGCGCGAATCGGCGTAGTCGATAAGGTATTTACTCGCGTGGGTGCCAGTGACAATATTTCATCGGGCGAGTCCACCTTTATGGTAGAAATGAATGAAACGGCCAGTATTTTGAACAATCTATCGGATCGGAGTTTGGTATTGCTCGATGAGATTGGCCGTGGTACGAGTACTTACGACGGAATCTCAATTGCGTGGGCCATTACTGAATACATCCACGAGCAAAAGCAAAACAAGGCTAAGACTTTGTTTGCCACTCACTACCACGAATTGAATGAAATGGAATCGCGCTTTGAGCGTATCCAGAATTTTAATGTCAGTGTGAAAGAGTATCAGGATAAAATCATCTTTTTGAGAAAATTGAAGAAGGGTGGAAGTGAGCACAGTTTTGGTATCCATGTGGCTCAGCTAGCAGGAATGCCGCCCGTGGTAGTTGGCAGAGCGCAAGAAATTATGAAGCGACTCGAAAAATCGCATTCAGGCGATGTGCTCGACAGGCCAAAGAAAAGTTCCAAGCCAGAGCTGGACTCCGATATGCAATTGAGCTTTTTTCAGCTCGATGATCCTATACTTGAGCAGATTAGAGATGAGATCACTAATATTGATATCAATTCTCTGACACCTGTAGAAGCCTTGATGAAGTTGAACGAGATCAAAAAGATTTCAGGCAACTAAAATTCTGTTTTGCAAATTCAATTTTATACTTAATTTTGCCAACCTTATTGCGAGAGTAGCTCAGCTTTAAGAGCATCCCGAAAGCGTTCGGGAGGGTCGCTGAGAGAATCGAGCAAAGGAGAAATAGTCAAAAATTGCACGAAGCAAAGTATTTGACATATGCGAGAGTAGCTCAGCTGGTAGAGCACAACCTTGCCAAGGTTGGGGTCGCGGGTTCGAATCCCGTCTCCCGCTCAAGAAAAGCCATCGATGATTATCGATGGCTTTTTTCATTCCCCAAATCCGCCAAGCTCGCTTGAGCGGATTTGGGGAATGAAAAAAGCTTCGCCTGTGGAGGAGGCGTTGGCTTTTCTTGAAAGCCTCCCCACTTGGGATCACCCCGAAATTTATTTCGGGGTAATCATTCAAGGTTCGCTTGAGCGGATTTGGGGAATGAAAAAAGCTTCGCCTGTGGAGGAGGCGTTGGCTTTTCTTGAAAGCCTCCCCACTTGGGATCACCCCGAAATTTATTTCGGGGTAATCATTGAATGGGTGCTTGAGCGGATTTGGGGAATGAAAAAAGCTTCGCCTGTGGAGTAGGCGTTGGCTTTTCTTGAAAGACTCCTACTAAAGGGGGCGATGATCCAGATAACGGCAACGATCTACATTACTGGCAAAAGCTTGTCTTTTCAACTTCCTTTTGCCTTGCATCGCCGTCGGCAAGCCTATGGCGGCCGATGGATGCAAAAGGAACAAAAGATCAGGGCTGTAATTTTATTTCTTGAAACTCTCGAAAACACTACAGCACCTTACCCAACCCCGTTGAATAATCAACAACTTCGTGAAACGTACTAAACTTCTGCTCAAAAAGTAAAAAGGGAAAGAACGAATTATTTCAGTTAATAAATTGATGTTGATTCACGGCTCAAGAAGCAGGTCAGCAATGAAATAGTGGTCCACGGAAGGAGCCGATTCAACTAGGGCAAACTCGCAAACGGTATTAGCGGAAGCAGAGCTTCCGATACCTGAGCTCAAACATGGGTGCGGTGGACTTTCGCTTATTTCTGAGTTTCTAAGAGAATAAAATTAAGGCCGAAAGTTGGCTCACGACATCCAACAAGGATTGGCGATTTTCAACTTGGCAAGCTGTGAGCCAATCAAAGCCATCTTTTATATGGTGAGCTGACTATGTATTCTCGTTTATATATGTGTTTGCCAAATTCTGAGCCTTCAGTTCAAGAACATCTCAATAAGTCAGTAAGAAATAGAAGAAAGTATTACATTTGCCCACCCTTTCCGCCCGGATGGTGGAACTGGTAGACACGCAGGACTTAAAATCCTGTGGCCATTGCGGCCGTGCGGGTTCGATTCCCGCTCCGGGTACAAAATCAGAGCAAGAAACAAAGCGAGAGCGACGTTTTGAGCTCTGATTTTCCTTCACTCTCGCACTCACACTCACTCTGAAAGACATGTTTGATTTCCAAAAGCTCGAAGTTTATAGATTCATGAACTAACTCCTTGCTTTCCGAGTTCTTACTCAAACCATCCCCAATATAGCGAAAGCCCAAACTCTGGTCGGTTGGGGTCGAAGTCGAGCGTTCCCAAATCCACATCTGAGTGAAAGGCGTAGCCACCATATAGTCTGACTTGAACCATGTTGATCGGTGTGAAGGCTAGTGCGAGTCGAGGCGTGTACTGCGTAAAACGGTCACGGTATATTTCATAGATGTTTTCTCCCAAATCACGGTTTGCTTCAAATGAACCAAACCCGAATCGAAGCTCAGCATTTAGTGAAAGCATGCCCATGCGAGGTGATTCGTACCCCAGTAAAAACCCACCTAGACCAAATTCAATGTCGAATTGATTTCCAATGAGATCTCTTTCGCTTGTAGCTTCACCGCCATAGCCAAATCCCCCGAGCTGGAATGCGCCAATGCGCACAGCTCCTTCTCCGGTAAAATAGGTGTGACCTTCGCCCGTGAAAATGACTGAACTTCCACCATATCCACCCAAATACTCGAGATTTTTCTGCTCTTGTGCTGAACTACCGGCGCAAAGAACACATACTGCCGCTATGAGTAATAGTTGTTTCATGTCTATATGTTTAGGAGTTTCTTAATGTCTGAAACATACTTTTCGAGAGCTTCTCTACCTTTTGGAGTAATCCGGCATTCGGTGAGTGGGTAATTGTTTTGAAATGATTTTCGGACCTTGATGTACCCAGCACCCTGAAGTTTGGTGATCTGAACGCTCAGATTTCCTTTAGACGCCTGGGTCACTTCAATCAGTTTCTTAAAATTAGCCCATTCCACGTTGGCCAAAAAACTCATTATTGAAAGCCTTAACTCTTGATGAAGCATGGAGTCAAGTTTATTCATGTTCTTTCTTTCTGAGTTGTAGGCCCGGGATAACGTACCCCAAGAATATGGCAGCTGAGAAGACAAGGGGATGATAAGTTCCGGGTAATACGAAACCGCAGATTATCGCCCCGATTCCGATTAAAATTCCGCCCCAAATAAAGGGCTGAAATTTTGAAATACCACCACTGATGAACGTAGCCACAGCTGTGAAGGCAAGGATAAGCGCATGGGGCATCATGTTATTGCTTACGGCGTAAACGATCGAAAATGCCAAGCCAAACAAGAAGGCACCCCAAGTGAAGTAAGTGATGCGATCTGTCGAAGTTTGAACACCTGTTCGTTTGGCTTCGCGATTACCATAAATCATTGATATGATTCCGCCAACCACTCCAACTACGGGCCAGACGAACCAGGCGAAACTCATGTCGCGGAAAAGATATTCCGCTATTCCTGCTGGTACCAGAAGGATTCCCCAGAGAAGGAAGTAGAATGAATTGCGGTGAAGCGACTTGCGACTTTCGCTCATCATCGCTTCTATGATTTCAAGACTTTTAGTTGTTTCCATAATGAATTGATTTGACACAAATGTAAACTAGTTTATACTATAAACCAAATTAATTTGATGAGTTACTTGTTGGGTATCTGTTCTTAAGTGCTTATAAACTAGCTTGAAATACCTTGGCTGTCCAGGCTGAGAAGTCAAAGTTGCCCTCGTCGTACATGACTCCCAGCCGAACGATTACCATGTTTTGCTCAGGGTGAATGGCTACTTGCTGACCTTGGAATCCATCCATCCAATACGCGTCTGAGCCATAGTCCTGAAATTTGTTGGCGGCATTTAGCCAGAACTGTGCCCCGTACTTATTTGAGCTGGCTTCTGCGGGTGAATGGGAATATGCTACCCAATTGGAGTCGATAATTTGTTCACCAAGCCAATTGCCTCGATTCAGATAGAGAAGTCCTAATTTAGCCCAGTCTCTGCCTGTGGCGTAGGCGTATGATGAGCCTACGAAATAGCCATCCCCATCGGTTTCGATTAGAAAGGATTCGGCACCTATAGGTCCAAAAAGTCTTTCGTAGGGAAAGCGAATATATTCCTGATGCGTCTCAAAGGCTGTGCTTAGCTGCTTAGAGATGATGTTTGATGTGCCCGAAGAGTAAAGCCAGTGTGTGTTGGGTTCATGTGCCAATGGTTGAGAAGCGGCGTATGTGCCCATTCCATCGGTGCCATAAAGCATGGTGGTGGCCGTACTGACTTTACTGTAATCTTCTTCCCACTCTAAGCCTGAAGACATTTGGAGCAGGTTGCCGAGTGTAATCTTACTTCGTTCATCCACTTGCCAGTCAGCGATCTGCATAGGGTCTTCTGGAGACCAAAATCCATCTTTTGCTAAAATTCCCGTCAAGCATGAAGTGACACTTTTAGCCATACTCCACCCCAAAAGTGGCGTGGCCTTGGTGATGCCAGGGCCATAGGCTTCTCCAATCAATTTTCCATCTTTCACAACAATCACCGCCCTTGTGTTGAGCAGACTTTCTCCGCCTTGATCAAAGGCTTCGGCCAAAACGCTCTGAAGTTCGGGGTTTGGAACGACTTCGTCTGGCCAAATCTCTGCTTTGTACTGGATTTTTTCGCCGGGCCACTCCACCAGGGTCTTTTCTCCTTCAATGGTACAGCCCATCCCTTCACGATACACGGCTTTTTTGGGATGCATCCCCAAGACATTTGAGAATACCGTTTTGTTTTTAGTATCCACTGTGTTCGAAGCCATCCACAAAGGGCCAAAGCCCAAGTCAACACGCTCGGCGGTTTCCTGATCCAAACCAGTCACAAACATACACGAGCACAGATTTTTGGCGTTGTATCCCGAGATGATTTCAAGCTTTGGGTAGACAGATGTGAAAAAGTACCCGAGAGCGATTCCGAGAATAAATAGGAAAATGATGAGTCCTTTTTTCATGTCGAGAATTTTAGATTAAATGTCGGAATTGTTGAGAATGGTAGAAGTGGCGCCTGCATTTTTTAAAACCATTTCCTTCGCATTCTGCCCCATTTCAGTGAGTTTCACTGTGTCGACCAAAAGCCTTTTCAAAGTAGCCACGGCATCGGTTTCTGTTTCGAAAGCCATTCCGCCACCTTTGGCGATGAGTTCCTTGGCTTCGTTAAACTTCTCGTAGTTGGGCCCAAAGAAAACGGGGAGGCCATACACAGCTGCTTCGAGCGTATTGTGTATGCCTTTTCCAAATCCACCGCCGATAAAGGCCGCGTGACCAAGCTTGTACGCTGCACCCAAAAGGCCAATTGTGTCGATTATCAAAATCCGATGGTGGGGCAGCACTTCTGGCGAATCAGACCACTTGATGCAGTCTGAACGACGTGCTAGTATCTTAGATATTTTCGCTTCATTGATTTCGTGAGGGGCAAGAAGCAGCTTCCAATCAGGGGTCTCGTCGAGAACCTGTTCCAGTATCCGCTCGTCTTCCGCCCAGGTGCTTCCACCTACAAGTACATTTCCTCCAGCACAGAAGCGAGTCAAAACCGCATCGTTCTTAGCGCTTTCAGCCAGGCTCAAAACACGGTCGAACCGGGTGTCGCCAGCACAAGTGGTGTTGGAGACACCAATTTGATCCAACAACTCTTGGCTGTTTTCATCTTGAGTGTAGATGTGGGTGATTTTTCTCAGAGTACTCCGAAACCATCCACCGAAGGGTTTGAAATAAACTTGGTTTTCTCTAAAAATGGCAGATACCAAATACAGTGGAATCTTTCGGCAAAAGAGCTGTTCAAAACAATTGTGCCAAATTTCATACTTAACAAAGTAAGCGGCTTTCGGCTTGTGGTAATCGATAAACCGAGCCATGTTTTTTGGGGTGTCTAGTGGAAGATAGACCACTGAATCGGCCTGCGCATAATCTTTTCGAATAGTGTACCCCGAAGGACTGAAAAAGGACAGAAGAATTGGTTGATTTGGATTCTTGCGCTTAATTTCTTCAATCAGGGGTCTTCCTTGCTCAAACTCCCCGAGTGATGCACAGTGAAACCATATCGGGTTTTGGAGTTTCGTCTGAGACTTAATTCCACCTTTTCTACCAGCTACCCACTGCTTCGCTTTCTTATTAAAGTTTGCTGCAATGCGGATTCCCAAGCCATAGAATAGAATGCCTAGGGTATAAAGGTGCCGCATTAATCGAGGTAGAATTTATTAGCTGCCTGTTTATACACAGGTATTACCCATCCGATTCGGAATCCGACGATCCCATCAAAATAGTCGCCATCGGTGTAGCTCATGTCATCGATATTGTAGGTTCTGTAATCGACAGTAAATGCCTGATAAAAGTCAAAACCGACAAAGAAATTGGCATATCGATTATTGCTAAAGTGCTGGTATCCGACGAACTCGTATAGACCAAAACCGGCTTTTTTGCGATCGTATGCCTTTCTGTATTCTCCTTCTATAGGTGGGATATCGTCTTGTCTGGCCTCTATCCAAATGCGGTGCTCGAAATAGGTCACGCCAAGTTTAAAGACAATACCGGAGTTGGGGTTCGGACCAATCCAAGGGAAAATTTTTCCAGCATAAAACCCACCAGTATATCCGCGCTCAAGCAACAAGAAATTGACGGGTTCCCCTGTTAATCCTACTACATTTCCTTGAGAGTTTCGCAGTTCTTGGATGATTTGGCTTTTGTTTTTGACCTGATCGCCAAACATAAAAGTAAAGTCACCGCCCCAAAGCCAGTTCTTTTTTGTTTTACCGGCAAATGAAAACCCGACCATGGCATTCGTGCCAAAGTAATCGCTCATGTCGCCAAAAGGCTGTTGGACACCTCCTTGAATCTGAAACAGAACCATCGGAATCGTATCGGTGCCAACATCTCCTTGGGCATCAGCCGAAGAATGACTTAAGGTAGTGAGTAAGAAAAGGAAAAAGAGTGTTTTGACCAGAAATTTTAGGCCCATATCAAAGGGTTCAAAAGGGTTGGGGTATGTATAAATACGTATATTCGCAAACGCTAATTTACGCCTTTTTTCATGAAGAAAATTCAAATGGTTGACCTCGTATCGCAGTACGAGAAGATGCAAGAAGAAATAGATACGGCTGTTTTAAACGTTATTCGCTCTTCGGCATATATCAATGGACCAGAAGTTAAAGCATTTCAAGCAGATTTAGAATCATATTTAAATGTAGATCACGTCATTCCATGTGCCAATGGTACCGATGCCTTGCAGATAGCCATGATGGCCCTAGGCTTGAAGCCTGGTGATGAGGTGATCACAGCCAACTTCACCTATGTTGCTACGGCTGAGGTAATCGGGTTGCTACAATTGACACCTGTTTTGGTTGATGTAGATCCAAATACATTCAATATCGATGTGGAAGCCATCAAAGCGGCCATCACCCCAAAGACCAAAGCAATTGTGCCAGTACACTTGTTTGGGCAATGTGCACCGATGGAAGAAATTATGGCGATTGCCAAAGAGCACAATCTCTATGTGATTGAAGATAATGCCCAGGCGATTGGAGCTGATTACACATTCTCAGATGGACGTGTAGCTAAAGCAGGGACGATAGGAGATATTGGAGCTACATCATTTTTCCCGAGTAAAAACCTTGGGTGTTACGGTGATGGTGGTGCCATTTTCACCAACAATGAAGAGTTGGCTCAAGTAATTCGTCAGGTGGCAAACCACGGTCAGACTCGCCAGTATTACCACGATTTTATCGGAGTCAACTCGCGCCTTGACTCTATTCAAGCAGCTGTTTTGAGAATCAAATTGCGCCGACTGGATGAGTATGCAGCCGCTCGAAATAAGACGGCTGAGTTTTACAACGAAGCGTTCAAGGATATCGATCAAATAGAAACACCTAGCTACTTTGATCAAAGCACGCATGTATTCCACCAATACACTATGAAATTGAAAGGAGTAGATCGTGATGAACTGCGCACTTACTTGATGGAGCGTGATGTGCCAGCAATGATATACTATCCAGTTCCATTACATCTGCAGAAAGCTTATGTCGATGATCGGTACAAAGCTGGTGACTTTCCGATAACCGAAGACCTCTGCAGCCGTGTAATATCACTACCTATGCAAACTGAGCTGGACAATGAGCAGCTCACATACATAACCGAAACTGTCAAATCTTTTTTTAACCAATAACGCTCATGAAAATTGCTGTTGTCGGAACGGGCTACGTAGGCCTTGTTACCGGAACTTGTTTTGCCGATACTGGAAATGATGTCATTTGTGTAGACATCGATGCCGATAAGGTAAAGCGAATGCAAAATGGGGAAGTCCCTATTTACGAACCGTATCTCGATACGGTCTTTGAAAGAAATATCAAACAAGAAAGGCTAACGTTTACAACCGACCTAGCCAGCGCGATCGAAGATGCCAAGATTATATTTCTGGCATTGCCAACTCCTCCAGGTGAAGATGGATCTGCTGACTTATCTTATGTACTTGGTGTTGCTGAAGATCTTGGAAAGCTTATCAAGGACTATAAAGTTATTGTAGACAAGAGCACTGTTCCTGTGGGAACGGCTGAACTTGTTACCGCAAAGGTGGCGGAGAATGCTACGGTAGACTTTGATGTAGTCTCAAATCCAGAATTTTTGAGAGAAGGATTTGCCGTAGAAGACTTTATGAAGCCTGACCGAGTTGTAATCGGAACGAGCTCAGAGCGCGCTGCTAAGATTATGCAAGATCTTTATAAGCCATTTGTACGTCAGGGAAATCCACTGATCGTGATGGACGAGAAATCGGCGGAGCTTACAAAGTATGCGGCCAACTCTTTCCTCGCCACCAAAATCACCTTCATGAACGAAATTGCCAATTTCTGTGAGAAGGTAGGTGCCGATGTAGATATGGTAAGAGCGGGAATTGGAACAGACACGCGTATTGGGAAGCGATTCTTGTTTCCTGGAATTGGTTACGGTGGTAGCTGTTTCCCAAAAGATGTGCAGGCCCTAGCCAAAAGTGGTCGTCAGTACGGGTACGATTTTCAGATTTTGGACTCAGTTCTTCAGGTCAATGATAAGCAGAAGCTTACTTTGATTGAGAAGCTGAAAAAGCACTACGGCGACCTAGCCGGCAAGCGATTTGGCCTCTGGGGATTGGCTTTCAAACCCGATACAGACG
This sequence comes from Bacteroidia bacterium, assembly GCA_030427905.1. Classification (GTDB taxonomy): domain Bacteria; phylum Bacteroidota; class Bacteroidia; order Flavobacteriales_D; family Cryomorphaceae; genus CBDDKU01. The sequence continues at coordinate 48,656 of JAUICL010000001.1, read as the reverse complement.
ATATTAGAGAAGCTCCCGCGCTTTATATGATAGATGCGCTCGTGGATGCTGGTGCCCAAGTGGTAGCATTTGATCCCGAAGCGATGGAAAACGTGAAGCGACTGGTAGGAGCCAAGATCGAATTCAGAGAAAATATGTACGACGCCATCGATGGAGCTGATGCCCTATTGATCGCTACAGAATGGTCTGTATTCAGAAATCCTGATTTCTCTAAAATGGATGGGCTTCTCAAAGAGAAAGTGATTTTCGACGGAAGAAACCTGTTTGAAGGAGATAAAATGAAGGATTTGGGTTACCACTACGAAAGCATTGGCCGAAACACTGTAACGCAGAGCTAAGATGAAAAAACGCGTATTGGTAACAGGTGCAGCTGGATTTTTAGGGTCTCATCTCTGCGATCGGTTCATAGCTGAAGGCTGCGAAGTAATCGGGATGGACAATCTGATTACCGGAGATCTTAGGAACATTGAGCACCTTTTCCCTCATGAGGACTTTACGTTCTACAACCACGACGTGAGCAACTACGTTCATGTGCCAGGACACATCGACTATATTCTCCATTTTGCTTCGCCAGCGAGCCCAATTGACTATTTGAAAATTCCTATCCAAACCCTGAAGGTTGGATCATTGGGAACGCATAATTTGCTCGGACTTGCCAAAGCAAAGGGAGCTAGAATATTGGTAGCGAGTACAAGTGAGATTTACGGAGACCCTGAAGTACATCCGCAAAGCGAAGATTACTGGGGGCACGTGAACCCGATCGGACCTCGAGGTGTTTACGATGAAGCCAAGCGATTTCAAGAAGCCATCACGATGGCCTACCATCGATTCCACGGTTTGGAAACCAGAATTGTCCGCATCTTCAATACATATGGTCCACGTATGAGATTGAATGATGGCCGCGTTTTGCCTGCTTTTATCGGTCAGGCTTTGCGTGGAGAAGACTTTACCGTATTTGGCGACGGATCGCAGACGCGTTCGTTTTGCTACGTTGACGACCTGGTAGAAGGAATTTACAGATTGCTTTTGAGCGATTGTGTAGATCCTGTAAACGTTGGAAATCCAGATGAGATCACAATTAGAGATTTTGCAGAAGAGATCATCAAACTCACTGGAGCAAAGACCAAGATTGTTTACAAAGACCTTCCACACGACGACCCTAAAAAACGTCGCCCAAACATTGCCAAGGCAAAAGAAGTATTGGGCTGGGAGCCGAAAGTTCACAGAAGTGAAGGCTTGAAAATCACACTAGATTATTTCAAGACGCTCAGTGAAGAGGACTTGTACCGAAAAGATCACAAACAATTCGATAAGTACATCAAGCGTTAATGGATTACTTTGCCCATGAAACGGCCGTTGTAGACGATGGCTGTAGGATAGGAGATGGTACCAAGATTTGGCACTTTTCACACATCATGCCCGATTGTGTGCTCGGTGAGCGATGCAATATCGGCCAAAATGTGGTGATTTCTCCCGGTGTCATACTCGGATCAAATGTCAAGGTCCAAAACAATGTGAGTATTTACTCAGGAGTGATTTGTGAAGACGATGTCTTTCTAGGACCTTCTATGGTTTTTACGAATGTGATCAACCCTAGAAGCTCTGTAAATCGCCGGGGTGAGTATGCCAAAACCACCGTGAAAAAAGGAGCGAGTATAGGGGCCAATGCCACGATTGTGTGCGGAAATGACATCGGCGAGTATGCCTTTATTGGGGCGGGTACGGTCGTTACTAAAGAGGTAAAGCCATTCGCATTGATCGTAGGCAATCCCGGAAAGCAAATTGGCTGGATGAGTGTATATGGTCATCGATTAGAATTCAATGAAAACAACGAAGCACAGTGTCCTGAAGGAAAGGACTGGTATGTTTTGGAAAATAATCAAGTGAGAAAGAAATGAGCGAATCGAAGATAAAATTTGCTGTAGTGGGTTGTGGCCACATTGGTAAGCGTCACGCTGAGATGATTCGTCGGAATCCAGAAGCAGAGCTCGTAGCGATGCTGGATGTGAAGGATGAGTCTGAACTCGGAATTGAAGATTTTGGTGTGCCTTTTTTCAAGTCCATGGACGAAATGTTCGAGCAGGTTCCCGAAATAGATGTGGTCAATGTTTGCTCTCCAAATGGAATGCATGCCGAGCAGTCTCTTTCAGCCTTGAATCACAGAAAACATGTGGTTTGCGAAAAGCCGATGGCACTCACCAAGGCAGGTTGCGAAAATGTGATTTTTAAAGCCCTGCAAGTAAGCCGTCACGTGTTTTGCGTTATGCAAAACAGATACTCGCCACCTTCTGTTTGGCTCAAGGAGATGATCGACAGTAAGCGATTGGGTGACATCTACATGGTTGACATCAATTGCTATTGGAATAGAGATGAGCGTTACTACAAGAAGGGCGGATGGAAAGGTGTAGCCGATATCGATGGTGGTACGCTATTCACCCAGTTTTCGCACTTCATCGACATCATGTACTGGCTATTTGGCGATATTGAAAATATTGCGGGAAGATTTGCTGATTTCAATCACAAGGACCTGACAGACTTTGAAGACAGCGGTATCGTGAGTTTTGATTTCATTAATGGAGGAACGTGTTCGCTAAACTATTCTACATCAGTGTGGGGTCAAAACCTGGAGAGTAGCATGACCATTATTGGTAGCAAGGGCTCAATCAAAGTTGGTGGTCAATACATGAACGAAGTGGAATACTGTCATGTAGAGAATTACGAAATGCCCGAACTTCCTGAAGCGAGTCCGGCAAACGACTACGGTTCTTATAAGGGAAGCGCGGCCAACCACCACTTTATTATCCAAAATGTTGTGGATACGCTAAAAAGCAGAAATGTAGCAACTACCAATGCCCTCGAAGGCTTGAAGGTGGTCGATATAATTGAAAGAATTTATAACGTAAGAGACTCGAAGAAGAGCTAGATATGTACGAAGCACTAGTAAAGAAAGAGAAGAAACTAGCGGTTATCGGATTGGGCTATGTTGGTTTACCAATCGCCCTCGAATTTGCCCGAAAACTATCCGTGATCGGATTTGATATTAATGCCCAGCGCGTTGAAATGATGCGCAATGGAATTGATCCAAGTAAGGAACTTGAGAAAGAAGATTTTGAAGGTTGTGACATTGAATTCACCGCCGATATTGAAGATCTGAAGGACGCAAACTTCTACATTGTGGCCGTCCCTACACCAATCGATAGCTCAAACAAACCCGACCTAAGGCCGATTTTGGGAGCTTCCACTACTGTGGGAAAAGTGCTCAAAAAGGGTGACTTCGTTGTCTTTGAGTCAACCGTCTACCCTGGATGTACAGAAGAAGACTGTGTTCCTGTTTTGGAAGCCGAGTCTGGACTCAAGTACATGGAAGACTTCAAGGTAGGTTACAGTCCGGAGCGCATAAATCCAGGCGATAAAGTGCACACCTTACAGTCTATCGTTAAGGTGAGTTCTGGATGTGATCCGGAGTCTGCGGAGATTATTGCCAAGACATATGAGCTTGTTGTAGATGCCGGTGTGCACCGAGCGAGCTCCATTAAAGTAGCTGAAGCGGCAAAGATTATTGAGAACACGCAGCGTGACGTGAATATCGCTTTGATCAATGAGCTTTCGATCATCTTCAATAAGATGAACATCAATACCTACGAGGTACTTGAAGCCGCTGGTACGAAGTGGAACTTCCTAAACTTCAAGCCGGGCTTGGTAGGCGGACACTGTATTGGAGTTGACCCATACTATCTTACTCACAAGGCTAAGGAGCTAGGCTACCACGCTCAAATCATCAATTCTGGTCGATTTGTGAATGACTCGATGGGTGGATATGTGGCAAAGCAAACGGTCAAAAAAATGATCGCTCAAGGAAAGAATATTCAAGATGTTCGGGCCTTGGTGATGGGTGCCACTTTCAAAGAGAATGTAAGTGATATTCGTAACTCAAAGGTGGTTGACACTGTGCGCGAGCTTCAATCGTTTGGTGTGCGCGTAGACGTGGTGGATCCTTATGCTTCCGCAGAAGAAGTGAAGCACGAATACAACTACGATCTTTCAGAGAAACCTTCTGGAAAATACGATGCGGTGATCGTTGCCGTAAATCACGATGAATATTGTGATAAACCAGAATCGGAATTTGCAGAATTCCTTAGAGATCAAGCTGTTTTCGTTGATCTCAAAGGAATCTACAAAGGAAAAATATCGTCTTTCGAATACTGGAGCCTATAAGCTCGCAGAAGACGTTTCAAATTTTCTATCTACTTTTTTGAATAGGCCCTGGAGAACTTTTCCGGGGCCTACTTCTACCACGGCATTTGCACCTTCGGCAATCATGTTTTGCATGGTCTGAGTCCATCGCACTGGCGCAGTAAGTTGAGCAACCAGGTTCTCTTTAATCTGCGCTGGATCAGTTACAGGCTTTGCAGTTACATTCTGATAAACGGGGCATCGCGGCTCGTTGAATGGCGTGTTTTCAATCGCTTTGGCTAGGTCAGCGCGGGCAGGCTCCATAAGTGGCGAGTGAAATGCGCCACCTACAGGTAGAATCAAGGCTCTTCGCGCTCCGGCTTCCGTGAATTTCTCGCAAGCTGCTTCGATACCTTTGCGCTCTCCGCTGATTACCAATTGGCCAGGGCAGTTGTAATTGGCGGGTACCACTCCATCTATTTCTTGGCAGATACTTTCTACCTGCTCATCTTCTAGACCCAGGATGGCTGCCATTGTACCTTCAGTGATTTCCGTAGCAGCTTGCATAGCGTTTGCCCGTTGAATAACGAGTTTGAGTCCGTCTTCGAAGCTCATCGCTCCGGCAGCAACCAATGCTGAGAATTCACCCAGGCTGTGGCCAGCTACCATATCCGGTTTGAAGTTTTCACCCATGACTTTGGCCATTACCACCGAGTGTATAAAAATGGCTGGTTGGGTGACGTTGGTTTGTTTGAGTTCTTCTTCACTACCATCAAACATGATATCTGTAATCCGGAAGCCCACAATTTCATTCGCTTTTTCAAATAGCGTTTTGGCTTCTTCAGATGCTTCGTATAGTTCTTTTCCCATTCCGGGAAATTGGGATCCTTGTCCTGGAAAAACGTAGGCTTTCATTTTATAGGTTTTTGGGACGACAATAATACGGATAAGCGCCGTATCAAAAACAAAAGTCCCTCGAACAGCTTCGAGGGACTCCTAAATCAGTGGTCTTAACCTAATTAGTCTCTGCTTCCAAACAAGCGAAGTAGGAATAGGAAAAGGTTGATGAAATCGAGGTATAAACTCACAGCTCCCATCAGGGCTAGCTTAGATCCGGCTTCGCTACCGTGATCTACACTCATACCGATCTGCTTAATTTTCTGCATATCGTAAGCCGTAAGCCCCGTGAAGATTAGTACTCCTAGGATGCTAATAATGTAGTCCATCGTGTCGCTGCCTACAAACCAGTTGACGATCATGGCAAGGATAATTCCGATCAATCCCATGTAAAGGATCGATCCCATTTTAGTCAAATCGGTAGATGTAGTATAACCCAAAATGGCCATTGTTCCGAACGTACCTGCTGTAATAAAGAACGTTGTAGCGATGCTGCCCATCGTATACACGAAGAAGATGGAGCTTAAACTCATCCCCATAGTAATGGAAAACACAAGGAATAGTGTCATAAGCCCTATGCTCGACATGCGCTGAACGGCTGCTCCCATTATGAGAACGATCCCTAATGGTGCGAACGTTACAATCCAACCTAGGGTGGACATCCCCGTTTCTGTGTATAGAAGTTGAAGCAACTCTAAGTTTGTTCCAAACCAATAAGCTACAACACCCGTGATTGCCAATGCTGATGCCATATAGGTCATCACTTGGCTCACAAATGATTTTGCTAAGCTACCCTCTCGTTGAATCGGGCCTGCTGTGGTGGAGTCTTCCCACCTTCCTGTCTCTGTATTCATTTCTTTTTAGTTCAAGTTTGAAGAGATCAAGTTAATAAATTCCGATCTCGTTTTTTCTTTTAAAAATTCTCCGTGAAAGGCCGATGTGGTCGTTTTGGAGTTTTGTTTCTGAACGCCACGCATTTGCATGCACATATGCCTAGCTTCAATAACAACTGCCACTCCGAGAGGATTCAAGGTTTCCTGAATACAATCGCGGATTTGATTGGTCAGCCTTTCCTGCACTTGCAATCTTCTTGAAAACGCATCGACAACCCGCGGTATTTTACTCAAGCCAACAATTTTCCCACTAGGTATGTACGCCACGTGTGCTTTTCCGAAAAAAGGTAGCATATGATGCTCACACATGCTGTAAACTTCGATATCCTTCACCACTACCATTTGACTATACTCTTCTTCAAACATGGCTGACTTGAGAATGGCCACTGGATCTTCGTGATAGCCCTTGGTCAAAAATTGCATGGCCTTCGCCACACGCTTAGGTGTATCTACCAAGCCTTTTCGATTGATATCTTCACCCAAATCGGTGAGTACATTGGTGTAGGCTTTTTCCAAACGTGCTTGCACGTCTGGGTTACTTTTGAAATCTGTCATTAATAATCTATTCGCCTAAATATTCTGCAAAGTTGTTTTCGGTCTCTTTGACACGAATACTATGCAAGGTACAACCTTCTTCACGAATTACACCTTCTAGCTCGCCCCAGATGGCCACAGCCAAGTTTTCAGTGCTCGCCATTTGCCCTTTCATAAAAGGTACGTCCAGATTGATGTTTCGGTGGTCGATATGCTCTATAACATGCTCGTTGATCAGTGCGCTGAGCAACTTCAGGTCAATAATGCACCCGGTATCTGGGTCTGGCGTTCCTTTGACCGTTACAAATAGCTCGTAATTGTGCCCGTGCCAATTGACATTGGCGCACTTACCAAAAACTTCAAAATTCTTTTCTTCCGACCAGTTCGGATTCCAAAGTTTATGCGCTGCATTAAAGCGCTCGCGTCTTGTAATATACACTTTAGGCATGGCCTGCATTTCTGAGGCGCAAATATACAACCTTATTTCCGAAGGATTTGGAATGTAGGTGAGCTTCGAATCAATATCTTTGAGCTCAAAATCGAGAAGAATGATTGTAGTTACGGGTGCTGCCGGATTTATCGGAAGTTGTCTAGTTCAGGGCTTAAACAACAAAGGGTATAAGGATATCATTGTAGTAGATGATTTTTCTAAAACTGAAAAAGACAGAAATCTGGAAGGAAAGACCTTCAGTCAAAAAGTAGAGCGCAGCGCATTTTTTGATTGGTTAGAAGAAAATCACAAACTCGTCTATTTCATTTTTCACATTGGTGCACGGACTGATACCACGGAGTTTGACACGGCTATTTTTGATGAGCTCAATCTCAATTACACCAAAACCATGTGGAATAAGTGTATCGAGCATGGCATTCCTTTGGTTTATGCCAGCTCTGGAGCTACTTATGGTCTTGGTGAGCACGGATACTCAGATAGCCACGAAGTGGTTGAGAAGCTTAAGCCACTAAACCCTTACGGTGATTCAAAGAACGATTTTGACAAGTGGGCGCTCAAGCAAGATGAAGCTCCATACTTCTGGGCTGGATTGAAATTTTTCAATGTTTACGGCCCAAACGAATATCACAAAGCGCGTATGGCTTCGGTGATTTTTCATGCTTTCAATCAGATCAAGGAGAAAGGCTCAGTTAAGCTCTTTAGATCACATAATCCAGAGTACAAGGATGGAGAGCAGCTCCGCGATTTTGTCTATGTGAAGGATGTAGTCAAAGTCTGTCTCTTCTTGATGGAGCACCGCAAGAATTCTGGGCTCTACAATCTCGGGACAGGGCAAGCACGTTCTTTCAAAGATCTAGCGCTATCCACCTTCTCTGCGTTGGGAGTAGATCCGGAGATCAATTTCATCGATACGCCAGAAGATATCAGAGACAAGTATCAGTATTACACTCAGGCCGAAATGGATAAACTACTATCTATTGGCTATGATGGTGGGTTTGCAAGCCTGGAAGAAGGGGTAAAGGACTACGTGCAAAACTACCTCGTGGAAGGAAACTACTTCTAAACGATTATGAAGGCCCTCGGTCTTTCGGATTTTGACTTCAGCTTACCAGATCACCTCTTAGCCGAGTATCCGGCTGAAAAGCGCGATCACTCCAGATTAATGGTCGTTCGCCTTGCAGATCAATCCATTGAGCATCGGATGTTCTATGATTTGCCTGAGTATTTTGCACCTGGCGACTTAACGGTATTCAATGATACCCGTGTTATTCCAGCTCGGATGACTGCGCGGAAGGAATCGATGAAAGGAGCCTTGCTTCAAGTTTTGCTAGTCGAAGAAGCGGAAGGTGAATTTCCGTCCTGGATTATGCTGGTTGATCCACTGAGAAAGGTAAAAGTGGGCACAAAGCTTGTTTTTGGTGAAGCGGAGTTATTGGGTGAGATCCTTGAAATATGCTCTGAAAAAGAAGTGCGGGTGGGATTTAGAATGGGGTTGACCAAGGTTGAACTTCGCTCAAAGCTGTTTGAGTTAGGTAAAACACCGCTGCCGCCCTACATACGCCGCCCAGTAGAATGGAGTGATTCTGAGCGTTATCAAACGGTTTTTGCCAAAAGTGATGGGGCTTTAGCTGCTCCGACAGCTGGTCTTCATTTCACACCGAAATTGCTTGAATCTTTATCAAAAAAAGGAGTCATGCAAAAGCACCTCACGCTCACCATCGGCATGGGAACTTTCAACCCAATCTACAGGGAAAATTTGGATGAGTTCGAAATACACAAGGAGTCTTTTGATATTCCCAACGATACGGCTAGTGAAGTAAATAGAATGGTGGGAGATGCTCAATCAAGAACCCTTGCAGTTGGCACCACGACACTAAGAGCGCTCGAAACAGCGGCTGATCGTACAGGGCATGTGCGTGCAGGTAAATCAACGAGCCAGATCTTCATTCGTCCTGGCTATGAGTTCAAGACAAACGTTTCATTACTGACCAATTTTCACACGCCTAAGTCATCCTTGCTCATGCTGATTTCGGCATACATGGGTTTCGAATTCACGAAGGAAGTTTATCGAGTTGCCGTGGATGAAGAATACCGTTTTTTCTCCTACGGCGATGCGATGCTGATCTTGCGCTAGAGATTTTTCTTGAGTTCCATCAAGAAAGCCCGTACATCTTCGAGATGTTTGATAATCTCTACGTTTTCGGCGATGTCGTTCTTATTGTCCTTTAGCTTGTCTTTTGCGCCTTGCAGGGTGTATCCACGCTCTTTTACCAGGTGGTAGATGATTTTGATGTTCTCGACATCTTCTTTAGTGAAAAGCCTGTTTCCCTTTTTGTTTTTTTTGGGTTTTAGAATGTCAAACTCCTTCTCCCAAAAGCGAATCAAAGAGTTGTTGACATCAAACATTTTCGCGACTTCACCAATGCTGTAGTACAGTTTTTCGACTTCTCTTTCTTTGTAAGGCATGTCTAATCGAAAGATTGGTTAGCGTGAGACGAAAGCTCGATCATCTGATCGTACTCTTCAGGGGTTAAATCGTTGAAGTAAAAATTGACTGGGTTTATTTTTCGACCATCCTTTAATACTTCATAATGGAGGTGTGGTGCACTGCTGATTCCAGTATTTCCAACCAATCCAATCACATCGCCCCGTTTTACTTTCTGACCCTTTCTCACCTTGGTTTCACTCATGTGGCCATACTGCGTTTTGTATCCATAACCGTGATCGATCAAAACGTATTTCCCGAGTCCACGGCGAGAGTGAACCACCTTTTCGACAACCCCATCGCCAGTGGCAAAAATGTTGGTGCCTGTAGGCGCGGAAAAGTCCATGCCCCAGTGCATTTTCGGAACTTTATAAATCGGATGGACGCGCATCCCGAAGCCACTTGCCATACGCTTTAAATCCTTGTTGGGGATTGGCTGAATTGCGGGGATAGATGCCAGCATCTTTTCTTTATCCTTAGCTAGCTCTACCACTTCATCAAATGATTTTGACTGAACGTACATGCGCTTGGCGAGCTTATCAAGCTTCTCTTGAACGTCGATTACCAGCTCCGAGTTCTCATATCCTTCCAGATGACTATAGCGGTTTACCCCACCTACACCCGATGCGCGCACATTTGAAGAAATAGGTTCGGTTTCAAGAATCTGTCGATATATGTTGTCATCTCGGTTCTCAATATCAGCCAATACCGCACTCAGCTGATCGAGATCCTTACTAATCAATTCGTATTGTTTTCTCAGCTGGGCGTTCTCCCTTCTTAAGTTCAACTCTTTAGGAGAATCAAAGAATGTGTAAGCCAGAAAAATGATGATCGATGCAAAAAACAAACCCACAAGCATATACGTCACCACCTTTTTTAGCCTGTCGACTATGGTGAGCTGAATTTTTTCGTAGTTCAGCGTGTTGGGATTGTACTTGTATTTTATTTTTGCCATCTAGCTTTTACTCTGGGGCCCAAAAGTAGTTAAATGAAGCAACCTTCATTTCCCATTTAGTGTTAAAGCGAATTTAGAAATCTACTCTATGAAATCCTCCGAAATAAGACGAAAGTTTTTAGAATTCTTTGAGACAAAGGGACATAAGATTGTTCCTTCTGCTCCTATTGTCATGAAGAATGACCCCACATTGATGTTTACCAATGCTGGGATGAACCAGTTTAAAGACTGGTTTTTGGGGAATGAAGAAGCCAAATTTGGTCGTGCTGTTGATACGCAGAAGTGCCTGCGGGTGAGTGGTAAGCATAATGACTTAGAAGAAGTTGGGGTAGATACCTATCACCACACCATGTTTGAAATGCTCGGTAATTGGTCGTTTGGTGATTACTACAAAAAGGAAGCGATCAATTGGGCATGGGAGCTGCTGACCAAGGTGTATCAGATCGACACCAGCCGACTTTACGTGACCGTTTTTGAAGGTGATGAAGAAGATGGTCTTCCATTTGATCAGGAAGCTTTTGATTTTTGGAAAGAGCTGATTTCAGAAGATCGAATCATCGCTGCCAACAAAAAAGACAACTTTTGGGAGATGGGGGCTTCAGGGCCTTGCGGACCTTGTAGCGAGATTCACGTAGACATGCGCTCCGATGATGAGAGAGCTAAGGTAGATGGAAAGTCTTTGGTGAATATGGATCACCCAGCCGTGATCGAGATTTGGAACTTGGTATTCATGGAGATGAATCGAAAGGCAGATCGATCACTCGAAATGCTTTCGGCAAAACACATTGATACAGGAATGGGATTTGAGCGATTGACCATGGTACTCCAGGGCAAGCAGTCGACTTACGATACTGATGTTTTTGCTGGCTTGATCGCTCATGTCGAAAAGGTAAGCGGGATTAAGTACCAAGCGAGTGACTCTAAGTCTGACATTGCCATTCGCGTATTGGTCGATCACATTCGGGCAGTGAGCTTTGCTATTGCCGATGGCCAGATGCCTTCGAATACAGGCGCGGGGTATGTGATCCGCCGCATTTTGAGAAGAGCTGTGCGCTATGCCTACAGCTTTCTCAATGTCAAAGAGCCCATCTTATTCGGCTTAGGCGAAGTGCTTATCGATCAAATGGGTGATTTCTTCACCGAGTTAAAAAAGGACAAAGGGCTTATCCTACAGGTAATCAAAGAAGAAGAAGAGTCTTTCTTGCGGACACTTGCCAAAGGAATGGAACTTATTGATGGGTTGGTCGCAAAGACGAAAGGAGACATCATTGACGGGAAAATCGCTTTCGAGCTATATGATACTTATGGTTTTCCAGCTGATCTGACTTCACTGATTCTTTCTGAGAATGGGAAGACTTTTGATCAAAAGGCCTTTGATGACGCTCTAGCTGAGCAAAAGGCTCGATCTCGAAAAGATGCCGCTCAAGATACAGGAGATTGGATTGTTGTGAATGAAGATTCTGGAACAACTGAATTTTTGGGCTACGATACGCTGAGCTCACCTTTGAAGATTAACAAGTACAGAAAAGTAAATCAGAAAGGAAAAGATCTCTTTCATTTGGTATTTGACCAAACTCCCTTTTATCCAGAAGGTGGTGGACAGGTAGGCGACCAAGGCGTGCTTGAAATGGATGATGTTAAGCTCCCCATTATCAATACCTACAAAGAGAACAATCTGATCGTACATGTTTCACCAAAATCGCCAGAGGGAAAAGAAGGCGAATGGGTTGGAAAGGTCACGGCGTCGAAGCGGAATGCAACTGCCAAAAACCACTCTGCTACCCACTTGCTTCACCACGCCTTACGAGATGTTCTCGGAAAGCACGTTGAACAAAAAGGATCGCTTGTAGAAAAGGATTACCTACGTTTCGACTTTAGTCATTTTGCAAAACTGACGCCTGAAGAAATCAGGGAAGTTGAAAAGCAGGTTAACCAGCACATTTTAGAAAACATTCATTTGGACGAGAGAAGGAATATCTCGATGGATGAAGCTATGAATATGGGGGCTATAGCTCTATTTGGTGAGAAGTACGGCGATGCTGTGCGGGTCATCAAATTTGGAGATAGTGTAGAGCTTTGTGGTGGGACACACGTTCAATACACGGGTGAAATCGGGTTTTTCAAAATTACTAGTGAAGGCTCAGTAGCATCGGGTATTAGAAGGGTCGAAGCAGTGACTGGAAACGCGGCACAATCCTATGTCTTTGATACAATTGACACACTAGAGTCTATTCGCGGAATGTTAAAGTCGCCCAATAACCCAGTGAAATCGATTGAAGACTTGATTTCTGAGCAGCAAAAGCTCACCAAGGAGTTGGAAGCACTAACGCGCGCGAAGGCCAAAATGGTCAAATCGGAATTGATAGCGCAAAGGGAAGAAATAAATGGAGTTGGATTTATCGCAGCCAGAGTTGATCTGGATGCTGGGTCGATCAAAGATTTAGCCTTTCAGCTTAAATCTGAATGCGCTCCATTGTTCTTGGTTTTGGCTTCAGCTGAAAAAAACAAAGCCACCGTGTCGGTGGCCTTGTCTGATGAATTGGTAAAAGGGGGTCGGTTTAGCTCCGGTACTATTGTAAAAGAGCTCGCATCTTATATTAAAGGTGGGGGTGGAGGACAGCCATTCTTTGCAACAGCGGGAGGAAAAAATCCCGAAGGCATTGAATCAGCCCTAAACCGCGCCCGAGAGATATTAAGCCAAAGCTGATTTGGCTTGCACTCTTTCGGTTCCGTATACCGGACCTTGGTACTCTGCTTCATAGGACAGACCAAGGTTGAGTACGTAAAATCCATTGAAGACAATCACGAGGATATAGTCTACAATTGAAGTTTTCCCGAAGCTGTTACACAATTCAATGTAAACTTTTGGGATCATGTAAAATTGACCGTAGATCGGAATCAAGAACAAGAAAATGTGGCTTGCTGGTCGACCAACGATTCTTAAGAATACGATAAAGTTCCAGATGGGAACGATTGAGGCGATTCCGGGCTGGCCCGCCTTAGCGTAAAGACGCCACTGCGCTACCACTCCGATAAAACCTACAATAATGGCTAGGACGAAAACACCTTCTCCGAAGCTGTTGTAGATGCCCATCGCGAAATCTGACAATGTTTGAATAATGCTGCTCATAATAGTATATTTTGTAACCTTTCTAAAAACGCCCCGTAAAACCGGGGTTCTGTAGTTAAGACGAGATCAGATTCGAGAGGTTGCCATATAAATGTGGTTGATTTCTCGACGAAGGGCCTTCTGGTCCGGATAAATTAGGAGATGACATCATAGCGTGAACTTCTGACAGGTAACTCAAGTGGGGCGCGGGTTGCATACATGTTGATAAACTCCACTTTTTAACAGGATTTTGATGGTAAGTCAAGGGTCAAAAAAGATGATTTTGATTGGATTCTGTTGTAATTTGTCGAATTATCCATGTAGTTCGTGGAAAATTTGCCAATCGAGTGATCCGAATAGCTTGCTTAATAGTGATGTACATTGTTTCTGGCCTGGTACAGGCTCAGGATGTGACCATTATTAATCAGTACGGATCAGAAGAGAAGGGGATTTCGGAAGAAAATTACGTACTCAAATCGGTGAAGGAATACCGGTATGTGGTGAACGAATACGAACTTTCTAATACAGGACCACGCTCCCACCTGGAGCAAATGATTCGTTACGGACTCCGGTCGTACGTAGATAACCAAATACACGGATACGATGGTAGAGTGGAAGTATTGGTTAATCCAACTGACTTCGAAATAGCAGCCACAGCAATCGTGAGAAATGCGTTTTGGATCCACGACCAAGAGTTCGAAAGCGATTTTGATGGTTTTGTGAATCCTGTATTGAGGCAAGTTGCAGACTTACAAGAAATAGATGGATACCAATTGAATTTTGGAGATCGGGATATGATGAGCCCTGCGAACGGAGAAGTGGGACTCTATGCTTTTCAGCGAATGGTTTATGATTTAAAAACGGAAATGGAAGAACAGGTGCTCAGCTTTTTGAATCAGGTCATGCCCGAAACCAACGAGCGCGGCTACGATGAGTCAGATTCCCCCTTGCTCTCATCCGAAGACTACCGTATTCCAAAGGACAATTCAATCGAAGCCGAACTATTAAACCTAGAGCCTGCCATCGATTTCTCTAATGGTAAAAAGCCGAAAAAAAAGAAGAAGGAAGAGCCTGAAGAACTTCCATTCTCGGAGCGTATCGTAGATTTACTCGAGGAGAATAATCGAATCTTAGCCAACTACAACAATCGTTTCGAAGACATACAAGGTCAGATTAATGAGATTAGAAATGAGCGAGCCGTGGCCGGAAATGAAGAGTTGAAGGGCGAAATCGCCGAATTGAGAAATATGATCCAGGCACTCGGTGAAGGGAAAACGATTTCAGAACCCGATGGCACTACAACGTCTATGCCCGAAGGTGGCGCCACTCTAATTTTCGATAAGAATAGCCATGAGCTGAACATGGCTCATCAGGCGCAGCTCAATAAAGTGGTCGATATATTGCGAAACGAACGATCGTACTCAGCCTTGATCACTGGGTACGCCGATAAAACTGGAAATGCCGAGTTCAATGCCTGGATTTCGAAGCAAAGAGCTGCGGCCGTAAAAGAATATCTCATAGGACGCGGAATAGCCAATACCAGATTAGTTCTGAATTTTCTCGGAGATGCTGAAAGTCAATATGCGAATCCAGCCGATCGCAAAGTAGAAGTACAGTACATCGAAAATACAGCTGGTTACTAGTCTAAAACCTTTGAAATGATCCTTTTGGACTCGTCAATGTCTTGATCGGTAATATCCAAGTGTGTGACCATTCGGATTCTAGCTGGTCCAAACGACACGGCTCGCAATCCTTCTTTCTCGAGATTTAAAAGTGCCGCTTCTTTGGCTTCTTTCGATTGGAGGTCAAACAAGAGAATATTTGTCTCTGGGGGGATAGCATGTACCACTTGTGAAGCACGATTGAGGGCCTGGGCTAATTCCTTAGCTCTGTCGTGGTCATCAGTCAATCTACTCACATTCTGATCGAGTGCATAGATTCCAGCTGCTGCTAGTATACCGGCTTGCCGCATTCCACCACCCATCACTTTCCTGACGCGCCGTGCTTCTTTAATGAAGTTTTTCGGACCAATAAGAACCGACCCAACTGGGGTTCCCAACCCTTTGGACAGACAAATAGAAATGCTATCGAATAGATTCCCATAAGCCAATACGTCGTGATTTTTTTCGACAATAGCATTCATCACACGTGCACCATCGAGGTGAAAAGATAGGTTGGAGTCCTTGCAAAATCGGCTGAGCGCTTCCAGTTCTTCCGTATTGTAGCATTTTCCACCACCTCGGTTTGATGTGTCTTCAGCAACCACAAGAGATGTATTAGCAAGCCAATCAAAGTCTTCATTGACCAGTGCTTTGACCTCAGCAACAGACATGGTAGCTCCATCATTGTGCACCAATTTGGTCGAAGCAGCCGCATTTCTGGCTATTCCCCCACCTTCGTAATTGTAGACGTGTGAAGAGCTGTGGCAGATCACTTCATCGCCAGGAGAAGTGTGAACCTGAATGGCGATTTGGTTGGTCATGGTACCAGAAGGACAAAAAAGGCCCGCTTCATGTCCGAACATACGCGCTGTTTTTTCTTCCAGTGCATTCACCGTGGGGTCTTCACCAAAAACATCATCGCCTACCGGAGCCGCAAACATGGCTTCCATCATCCCCTTGCTTGGCTTGGTTACCGTGTCGCTACGTAAGTCTATTACTTTGTTGCTCATGAATTCTTGACTTTTCGAGCTACCATCAAACCATCGCGAATGGGGAAAAGTACGTTTTCAACCCGATCATCGTTTTGAATCATTGCATTGTATTCAACAATGGTTCGAGTGTCGAGGTCATTTTCAATCTCCTTTTTATCCAGCACCTTGCCGCTCCAGAGCACATTATCAGCAATGATATATCCGCCAACGGGTACCCGGTCTATTACCAGATTAAAATAGTTGATATAGTTTTCCTTATCGGCATCGATGAAAACCAAGTCGAATGTTTTGTCAAGTGTTGGAACGATGTCAAGGGCATTTCCCACGTGAAACGTGATCTTATTTTCTGCTCCAGCTTCAGAAATGTACTTTCTGATAATAGGTTCGAGCTCTTCGTTGATATCGATGGTGTCAATCTGTCCACCCTCCACCAAACCTTCGGCCATGCAAAGAGCCGAATACCCGGTGTACGTTCCAACTTCAAGAATATTCTTAGGTTTTACCATATGGGTGATCATACTCAATACCCGGCCTTGAAAATGTCCGGAAAGCATGCGCGGCTGGAGCACTTTTAAGTGCGTCTGCCTATTGAGTTCAGCTAATACCGCTGGTTCTGTCGCTGTGTGTTTTACGACGTACTCATCTAGTTTGGGGTCAAAGAAATCCATTGTCAAAACTGGTTTTGACAAATCTATGCAATTGAAAGGGAAAGGAGATTAATAATAGATCATGGTACTCAAATGCTCAGGTCTGAAGCAAAAATTGGCCACTTCCAATACATCTTCTTGAGTCACTTGGTCAATCCGATCAAGAATATCTTTCATGTTCGACACGTGATCTTTCACGATCATACTTTTGCCAATAGCCAACATCATATTGGCTCCACCTTCCTGAGAAAGCGCGATCTGACCCTGAAGCTGTTGCTTTGCGCGGTGCAAAGCCGTAGAGGTCATTTTCTTTTCTCGAAGTACCTTCAGCTCTTTATGGACCAATTTTTCGCTTCGGTTTAGGAGCTTTTTATCCGTGCCAAGGTAGATGCTCAACACGCCTGTATCTGTGTAGGGCTGAAAATTGGATTCGATGTTGTAGGCGATCCCGTGCTTTTCCCGAATATTCATGTTGAGTCGGGAGTTCATTGCTGGCCCACCCAAATAGTTGTTGAGGAGAACTGTTGCCGTGTTCAACCGATGATTGTTCGGATACGCTTCCCCACCAATAATCAGGTGTGCCTGGAACGTATCCATGTCTACTTCCTTCCGCTCTACGTAAACCTTCTCGATTGGCGATCGGCTGAGATCTCCTGCTTCTGTGGATAGGTGGCTAAAGTGTTTCTCGACCCATTTGATGAGCTTTTTGAATGGAATATCACCCACCGAACTCACCACCATCTCTCTCGCGAGGTATCGTCTACCGACAAAATTGAGAATATCCTTTCTCCTTAAGCCTCTCACGCTTTCTTCTGTGCCCAGAATGTTTCTGCCCAATGGGTGCGATCCATAGATCAGCTCTTCAAAATCGTCGAAAATTAGCTCTGCAGGGCTGTCCTGATAACTTTGAATCTCATCGATAATCACATCTCGCTCCTTCGCTATTTCTTTTTCTGGAAATGTCGAATTCGAAGCGATATCGGCGATTAACTCGATAGCTCGCTCAAAATCTTGCTTCAGAAATGAAGCGTAGATCACGGTTTCTTCTTTGGTGGTATAAGCGTTGAGCTCGGCACCCACACTGTCCATCCTATTGAGCACGTGAAAGGCTTTTCGCCGTTTG
Organism: Bacteroidia bacterium; assembly: GCA_030427905.1. Lineage (GTDB taxonomy): Bacteria > Bacteroidota > Bacteroidia > Flavobacteriales_D > Cryomorphaceae > CBDDKU01. Next base: position 30,736 of record JAUICL010000001.1, on the reverse strand, counting down.
GTTCCTTTAAAGAGTGAATGCTCTATAAAGTGGGCCAGACCCTGCTCGTGCTCGCGTTCATCTCGGGAGCCGGCATTGATGGTCAACCCAAAATGAGCGGTCTGCCCATTTGCAGTGGGTTTGTGCACCAAGCGCAAACCATTTGGAAAACTGTGATGGAGAAAGTCCATAGGGGCTGCAAAGATACGCCAATATAGACTTCATTCAGAAATAGGCTTCATCAATTTACTGAACCAGGATTTTCTTGGATACCTGATTCTCATTTACCCGAAGCTGCACCAGATATGAGCCAGCGCTCAGTTCTATTCCGTTTAGCAGAACGGTGTAATTCCCGGGGCTTCGATTGCCAGAAATCAGTGACTCAATTTCGCGTCCATTGATGTCTACAATCCGCAACTCCACTATGGCGGCTGATTTCAATTCAAATTTAAACCGCGTCTCTTCTGAAACGGGGTTGCCCAGGATTCTGAAGTCAGCAATCTCGTTTGCTTCTTCAAGACCAGTAGTTGATCCGAAATCCACGAAGGTTACGGTGCTGTTTCCGCTGTTGGGAATCGCGAGCGTATCTATGGCTTGCCCGTAACAGATGTCAGCCGGAGAGTTGATTCCCGGTGCTTCAATTATTTCTGGGGTTTGGGTAAATGTTGGATCAAATCGCGAGATGCGGGTAGGCGACCAAGAACTGACGAAAAAATTGTTTTGGGCGTCATTGTCGATCCCATCACAAAACCCCAAACTAGTGCTAGTCAGAGTCGTTACATCGTAATCGGGAAGGCTCACTTCTTTTATGGGCGCGTTGTTTCCCCAGCTTACAAAAACTAGTCGGTCGTTGATGTCATCATAAACGATGCCATTTGGGGTGGTGCCGGTATTGCTCACGACTATTTCATGACTCGGGTTACCGAGATCGGTGGCGTCTACCTCGTAAATCCGGTTGTTGCTAAAATCGGTCACCCAAAGCCTTCCATTCCCATCACTGGCCATTCCATTCAAGAATCCTGCTCCAGCAATACTGTGCGACATCACTTCTTCTTCTGTATCCAGATCATAAGCTTTGATGCCGTTGTGGATCACGAAAAGGGTGTTGTTCATGATTTCCATCCCGTAGCTCGCTTGGCCAGACCCAAAAAACGAAAGTTCCAGATCGGGGTGGCTCATCGCGATGATCGAATTGGCGTTCGATACTAAGAATCGTTGGTTGGCGTGGTCGTATTCAACGCTTTCGACTGTGCCAAGTGTTTGACAAAAAGAATTTAGAGAAATGAAAAGGGCGACGAAGGCGTACAGTGGTTTCATAATATAGGTTTGGTCAAATGTATCATTCTCATAGGATTCCGCTTTAGACTTGTTAATATTTAACGAGATGGCATTTGGGAAATTCAAATTGGGTGCTGAACTTTAGGATATGCGCACGTACTTGTTCGTTCTCATCTTTCTGCTTCCAGCTCTCGCTTTTTCTCAGCAATCTGTACATGGACTGGTGTTGGATAGTAAAACAGGCGTACCGCTACCTTTTGCAAGTGTATCTATTAAAGGGATGGCGATGGGAACAATCACAAATGAAGATGGTCAGTTTCAGTTGTCGAAAGTGGATTTTGGCGACACGTTACAGTTTTCGTACCTCGGGTATGAAAAACGTGAATTCATTTATGGCAGTGGACTTACAGATTTAAAAATCAAACTAAATCCCAAAACGCTTGAGCTCAGAACCTTTACTGTTGCTGCAGATAGCGATCCTTACTTCGATATTCTCGCTGCTTGCAGAAAAACGTTGATGCAGAAGTCGCAGAATGAATGCAAGGCATATTTGGAGCTGCACACCCTGGTAAACAAGGTGCCTGGTGAGATTATCGAGATGTATTACAATGCCGATGTTCGATCAGCCAATCTATCTCGATTGGATTATAAGAGTGGTAGGCAGGGTATCGCGGCTATTGACAATTCATACTTTCTCAGTCTATCTACTTCAGCTATTTTTCAAAAGTTCAATCTGACAGAAGGGGGGAAGTATATGCCCAATACCCCGCTCGAAATGTCGAAAAAGAAGATGATGAAAACCTATAGTTTGAGTCTTCTCTCTTCGGTAGATGATGACGATTATCATCACATTCTCTTTGAACCAAAAATGGAGCCCGGTAAGTTTTTTGCTGGGGAGATATGGGTAGATAAGGCTACGTATGAGCCTATTGAGATAAAATTATACATCACCGAAGCCCAGGTCAAGCCTTTTGAACCGATCTTCCCAACTGATTCCATTGGAAATGTTTACATGGAGATCACGCAGCGTTTTGATCGCTTCGGAGGCGAAGTTGTACCAACATTGCTTCGCTTCGAGTATGGATTCAATTCGTTTGTGCCACTCGACAAATCGCGGCCTATTGCTCAAGCAAATTTGATGGCTGTTAAGCCGGTACATTCAGACGGGATCATGTATTACTACGACTATGGTGTGCCCTTTATCAAGCCTGTTTTTGATTATCAAACCAATCTAGATGATTATCAGAAAATACAGAATACCCCCTATCACGAGGCTTTTTGGACTCAGGAAGCTGTCCTGTTGAGAAGTGATCGTCAGGAAGCGGCTTTGAAGTTTTTTCAAGAGAACGGCTTACTCAACAACTACAGTGAACAGGCCATAGAGCCTTTGAAGTCAAACCTTGGAACCAAGCTCGATCACACCAATAGAGTATGGAGCGATTCTACTCGGTTGATTTTCGATGAGAAGTTTAGGCAGGAGCTCAAGGCCGATCAGTTTGATTCTCGTTATGTCATACCCGATAAGGCCAAGTACAATTTGAATGTGGAATTGTATCTGGACATCGTCGAAATGGATGATACATTAATCTATTTCAGCAAGACTGTTTTTGATGCTTACGATAGTTATTACAATCTCCCGCAAGACTCGCTCACCAACTCCTTTATCAATATCCACTTTGATCTCTGCGAATTGGCGCGAAGAGATTTCGAATCTAAAGTGAAAGCCCTCTCGCACCCCACAGCCAGTGATATTTTGAAAGTTCATACCAAGATAAAATCAGATTTGGATGAGCGAATGGAAATCTACTTTAGTCGAACGCGATCTGGTCAGGATCTGGATGTACTTGAAGAGTACAATGAAGTGGTCAAAGCTGAATTGGGGATTGACAACTTTGAACTTTTCAAAGTCCGCAAGGGTGGTATCCCGACGGAAATCACAGTGCCAAAAAAAGCCCCAACGAACTAATTCGATGGGGCTGGATTTCAATTATCGTGAGATTAATACACGTACTTACCTGAATCGATCAGGGTTTGTGCAATTTGTTGTCGAGTGGCCTTCACATTCACGCCATCCGTTTTTGTAAACCGCTTTAATCCCATTAGCATCATACGGAGTTCATCTCCTTCTACAAATGAGTTGAGTGCATCCTTTCCAATTTTATTCATTCGGTCAGCGCAATCGTAAATCCACGTTTTGGTCATAGCGATCTGGTCTTTTGCTTCCGCTTCACCCTTCATCGCAATGATTTTTTCCGTTCTGAGAAGCACAGATTCACAGGCATAAGTATACATGGCCATATCAGCTATGTTCATGAGAATTTCTTGCTCCTTCGCCATGGTCTGCATCAGCTTTTGCACCGCCGAACCAGCAACCATTAAAATACATTTCTTGAAGTTTGCGACGGCTTTGTGCTCGGCAGCGAACAGTCCATCATCGCTGTCCCCAAACTCGGGAATAGATGTGAGCTCGTTGGCTACTGCCATGGCAGGTCCCATCAAATCAAGCTCACCTTTCATGGCCCGCTTCAAGATCATATCTACCGTTAAAATTCGATTGATCTCGTTGGTGCCTTCAAAGATTCTGTTGATTCGAGAATCGCGATACGCTCGTTCCACGCGTGTTTCAGCTGAGTATCCCATACCACCGTGAATCTGAACACCTTCATCTACAACAAAGTCGAGTCCTTCCGAACCAAATACCTTCATCATGGCACATTCCGCGGCGAACTCTTCGATTCCCTTCAGTGTCGCTTCTTCTTTATCAACACCGTCGGCGATTAGTCCATCGATGGCATCCTGAATATTTTGAGAAGCACGGTAGATAGAAGATTCTACTGCGTAAGTGCGGATTGCTTGTTCTGCTAGCTTGTGGCGGATAGCTCCATATTTCGAGATTGGACGTCCAAACTGTGCACGCTCATTCGCATATTTAATACTGTCGGTAATGGTGTCTTTCATGGCGCCAAGTACAGCTCCAGCCAACTTGATCCGACCGATATTCAAGATGTTCAAGGCAATTTTGAATCCCATCTCGCGCTCGTTGAGCATATTCTCAACAGGTACCTTCACATCATTGAAGAATACCTGACGGGTTGATGAACCCTTGATACCCATTTTCTTTTCTTCGGGGTTCAATTCGAGTCCTTCCGATCCTTTCTCAACGATAAAGGCAGTGAGTTTTTTATCGTCATCGATCTTCGCGAAAACCACGAATATATCCGCAAAACCAGAATTGGTAATCCACATCTTCTGCCCATTCAGAACGTAGTGTTTCCCATCATCGCTTAGGGTAGCTCTTGTCTTTCCAGAGTTGGCATCCGATCCGGCGCTTGGCTCAGTCAAGCAATAGCAGGCCATCCACTCACCGCTTGCCAGTTTGGGGATGTACTTTTCTTTTTGTGCATCGTTGCCATAATACAAAATTGGTAGGGTACCAATTCCGGTATGTGCACTATAAGCCACCGAAAAGGAGTGTCCAGAACCGAGTGCTTCAGCAGAAAGCATGCTCGACTTAAAGTCCAAACCGAGTCCGCCGTACTGCTCAGGAACACTCACACCTAGTAGGCCGAGTTCTCCAACTTTCTTAAGCACGCCTTCCATAAACCCTTCTTCCATATTGTCCATACGGTCGAGGTTGGGAAGGATTTCGGTCTCGAGAAAGTCATGGCAAGTCTGCATGATCATCCGGTGTTCTTCGCTCCACTCTTCGGCGATGAAAATGTCTTCTGGTTTGGTTTCCTTGATGAGGAATTCTCCTCCTTTAATGGGCTTTTTCATTTCTTTATTCTGCTTTTGTCTTCCTTAATTTAATAACTCAAATACCCCGGCAGCACCTTGTCCGGTACCTACACACATGGTTACAACTCCGTACTTATTTTTCCGGCGTCGCATTTCGTTGAATAGTTGAACGCTGAGCTTAGCTCCGGTGCACCCAAGCGGGTGACCAAGGGCAATTGCGCCACCATTCACGTTTACGATATCCGGGTCGACGCCTAGCTCTCGAACTACCGCAACCGATTGTGATGCAAATGCCTCGTTGAGCTCCATTAGCTCGATATCATCCATTTTTAAGCCAGCTCTTTCGAGAGCTTTTGGAACGGCGTAAATCGGCCCGACTCCCATGATGCGCGGTTCGAGACCCGATACGTGGTAGCTCTTCAACTGGGCGATAGGAGTGAGGTTGTTTTCTTTCAGGAACTTCTCCGAAACCACCATAACAAATGCAGCGCCATCTGAAGTTTGTGATGCATTACCAGCAGTGACTGATCCCTTGGCATCAAAAACGGGGCGGAGTCTACCCAAAGCCGACATATTCGTTTCGCGACGTGGGCCTTCGTCTGTATCGACCGTATACGTTTTTGCAGCTCTTTTTCCGTCTTGGAGGAAAATGTGTTCTACTTCGATCGGCACGATATCGTCTTTGAACCTACCGGCATCAATCGCTGCAACAGCCTTGTGATTGGACTTCAGAGCAAATTCATCTTGGTCTTCTCGGCTCACTTTAAATTCTCGTGCCACTGCTTCGGCAGTAAGTCCCATTCCCCAGTACCAATCTGGTGTGACTTTGGAGACTTGGGCATTGGGTACGATTCTCCATCCCCCAAAAGGAATGGGAGACATGGTTTCTACTCCACCGGCAATAATGCAATCGGCCATCCCTGAGTGAATCTTCGCTGAGGCAATTGCGATGGTTTCGAGTCCTGAAGAACAGTATCTGTTGACCGTCATGCCGGGTACTTTTTCGGTGTCGAGCCCCATGAGCGATATCATTCGCCCAATGTTCAGGCCTTGTTCTGCTTCCGGCGTAGCATTTCCGACGATTACATCATCGATTCTTTCTTTGTCAATTTGTGGGTTTTCAGCCATGATCTTTTTAATAACGGCTGCTCCCAGATCGTCGGGACGCGTAAAGCGAAATACGCCGCGTGGCGCCTTCCCAACTGCTGTTCTGTATGCTGATACTATATATGCGTTCATCGTGTGGATTTTTTTGCTTAGTACTAAGTACTAGGTACAAAGTATTAAGATTGGATTTCGTTATAATTGTTTACTTCCGGTTCATTCAAGGAGTTACTCAAGAGTGATTCTCGAAGCTTATAATTCATATTGCTTATGTATTCAATTTTGTTCTCTAGTGAAACAAAATCTTCTTCGGCCAAAAAGGACAGTCTTGTAGCTAGTTCTAGCTGAGTTTGAAGCTCACAAGTCGAGCCCATTGCTATTGTTAAAAAGTGTGCGAAGTCTTTACTTGAATTTCTACCTGCTCCTTCAGCTATATTGCTCGGAATTGAAACTGCAGAACGGCGAATCTGGTTAGTAAGCCCAAACTTCTCATCATGTGGAAATGAAGAGGTATGCTGGTAAACGCTTTCAACCAGTTTCATCGATTCTTGCCAAATTTTCAACTCTTTATATCTGTGCATTTTTGCGTCTTAATACTTTGTACTTGATACTTTGTACACTAGTTCCGAAGAATCTTCCCCTTCTGAACCATTGATTGCAATCGTTCGAGTGTTTTTCGCTCGGCGCATAGTTCCAAAAAGGCTTTGCGCTCCAGATTGAGAAGGTAATCTTCGCTTACTTCAGTGGCTTCGCTTAGATCTCCACCGGCCATGACGTATCCGAGCTTTTCGCTGATCAGTTGATCATGCTCTGAGATGTAGTTTCCGCTCATCATGCTATTCGCACCTACGTACACAATTCCAAGGGCTTCTTGTCCAAGGACTTTTACATCCTTTCGTTTGATTGGCTTGGTGTAGCCTTTGTCGTGCAGCATCAAGGCGGCTCTTTTGGCGTAGGCCAATTGATCGTCGCGGTTTACCACCACTTCGTCAATTCCTTTTCTGAGGTAACCTAGCTCAAAGGCTTCGTAGGCCGATGTCGAAACTTTGGCTTGTCCTATGGTCAAGAATCGGTTGCGGAAGGTGTTGATTCGGATATCGCCATCGTTCAGCTCATCAGCCAGGCGAAGGGCGAATTCCTTCGTTCCACCACCACCGGGGATTACCCCGACACCAAATTCAACAAGCCCCATGTATAGCTCGGCGTGTGCAACTACTTTGTCTACGTGAAGACAAAGTTCGCAGCCACCACCCAGAGCCATATTGTGCGGTGCAGCTACTACGGGAATGCTGGAGTAGCGCATGCGCATCATAGTGTTTTGGAATGTACGCACTGCCAGCTCGAGCTCGTCGTACTCTTGCTCTGCGGCCATCATAAAGATCATGCCGACGTTGGCACCGGCACTAAAATTGTCGCCCGTGTTGGAAACGACAAGCCCTTTATATTCGGCTTCAGCCATGTCCAAGGCCTTGTTTAGCCCCTGAATCACTTCACCACCAATGGTGTTCATTTTCGTGTGGAATTCCACATTCAAGATTCCATCACCAAGATCTTTGATAGTCGTTCCTGAATTCTTCCAGACGATACCATCATCAGTAATATGATCAAGGAAAATTTGACCTTCAAGTGTTGGAACGGGGCTGTACGCCTTCGACTGGATGTCGTAGTAGTAGCGCTTACCGTTTTCGACTTTGTAGAATGACTTGATGCCTGAGTCAATCATTTCTTTGACCCATCCGTTCACTTTAACACCGGCTTCTTCCATTTTGGCCAAGGCCTTTTCAACGCCGATGGCATCCCATTTTTCGAATGGACCCATTTTCCAGCCAAAACCAGCCCTGAGAGCCGCGTCTATGCGGTAGAGTTCATCGCTGATCTCTGGAATTCGGAATGATACATAGCTGAAAAGGCCGTTGAATGACTTGCGGTAAAACTCACCGGCTTTGTCCATACCCATGTAAAGCATTGGGAGTCGTTGAGCCAGGCTGTCGATCGCCTTGGTCATTTCCAGGGTTGGGAATGACGCACTTTTTCGTTCTCTATATTCTAAAGTGTTGAGGTCAAGCGTCAAGATATTTGAACTCCCATCTTCACCTTTTACCTTTTGAAAAAATCCTTTTTTTGATTTGCTTCCGAGCATTCCATTGTCCACCATTTTCTGGACATAGGGTGGAATATTAAACACATCATTTCGCTCATCGTCTGGGCAATTGTCTTTAACTCCATTGGCTACGTGTACCAAGGTGTCGAGACCAACCACATCGGCTGTTCGGAAGGTCGCTGATTTGGCGTGACCAATGACAGGCCCCGTTAGTTTATCGACTTCTTCTACAGTAAGCCCCATTTCACTAACCAAGTGAAAGAGCTCCATAATGGAGTATACACCCACTCGGTTGGCGATAAATGCGGGAGTATCCTTACATACCACCGTTTCCTTACCGAGATAGCGCGAGCCGTAATGCGATAGGAAGTCGAGGACTTCTGGTGCCGTATCAGGGCCTGGAATAAGCTCCAACAATATCAGATATCTTGGTGGATTGAAGAAGTGCGTTCCACAAAAGTGCTTTCGGAAATCTTCGCTTCGACCTTTATTCATCAAATGAATCGGGATTCCCGAAGTATTTGATGTAATCAAAGTACCAGGTTTGCGGTGTTTCTCAACCTGCTCAAATACGGTTTGCTTAATGTCCAATCTTTCTACAACAACTTCAATAATCCAATCCACATCAGCAATCTTGCTCATGTCATCATCGAAGTTTCCCGTAGTGATGCGGGACGCAAATTGTTTTGAGTAAATAGGTGAAGGATTCGACTTCAATGCAAAAGTCAATGAGTCGTTTACAATTCTGTTTCGAACTGCTGGGTGCTCGATGGTGAGACCTTTGGCAGTTTCTTTTTCGTTCAGTTCGCGGGGTACGATATCAAGGAGTAGTACTTCGACTCCAATGTTCGCGAAGTGACAGGCAATTCTCGAGCCCATGACTCCGGAACCTAGGACGGCTACTTTCTCAATTTTTCGCTTGCTAGTCATTTCTATTTGTTGTTTACGTTTTCTAGCTCGACATCTTCATAAATTCCTGAGTTGTCGAGAAGGTTATTTATATCTGTGGCCACCTTAAAGAATATTTCCAATTCTTTGGGGTCTATATTTTCGTGAAGAAACTCGTTGAGTTTTAGAACCACTTCTCGCGATGTGTCGCGATACATTTTACCTTCTTCGGTAAGGTGGATCAAAACCATACGCCCATCATTTTCATCCTGTAGCTTATATATAAGGCCTTTTTCTTCCATGGATTTCAAAGTCCTGGTCAGACTTCTAGATTCGATACCCATTTTGGGTCCGAGCTTTGTGCTTGGCGTTCCTTCTTTGTCGATATTTAGCAGGACATATCCCACCGACATGGTTCCACCAAATTTGCTCGCTTCCGTGTTGTAGATTCTAATTATCTTCAGCCAAAGCCATCTGAGATGAAAATCAATGGTTTGTTCGGGTTTCATATCGCATAAAGATAGAAAAAATAGTATGCATGCATAACAAATTAGGATTCATTTTTAGATTTTGATCCCAACCGATCTGCACGAATGGATATGAAAGAGAAAGCCCCTTCGCAATTATAAACGAAGGGGCTTTCAAATAAGGTTTTACTAATCTAGTGCTTGATCATTTTTATCGGTTTGGCTTGAGTTTCACCAATCGATTCGATGATATAGATTCCAGAAGAAAGCTTTGAGATAGGAATGGTGACTTGGTTGTTTTGATTATCCAAGCTCAGGCTTATCGCTTCTTTGCCGGCAAGATCCAAAACGACCACCCCATCCATTGTAATGCCTTGTGGCCACATCACGGTAATCTCATTTTCCGCTGGGTTTGGAAAAGCGGTGAGCTCAATTTGGTCAATTTCATACACGCCGACTGTTTCTGTAAGCGGGGTAGAAGTGGTATTGGTGATAATGGGCTCGTTGAAATCGAAATAGATATAGGCCGTATTATCGATAGACTCTCCGATGCTCATGTCATCCTTTGGTCTAATGCGGTATCGCACATATCCATGGCTTTCTGGTTCGTTTGCTGTGCTGTCAGCTAGAAAGATGTCATTGAAAATGAACGAAACTTCATTTCCTTCAAACTCAACTTCCACATTGTGCGATACAGAAACGAGTTCAAAACTACCCAGGTCGAGTTTCGAGTCCATGGTATCCACGATCACGACGTTCTCAGCGTAAAAAGTCCCTGTGTTCTGGAAGCGAATCATGTACTCAAGTGATTGGTCTGTTTCAAGAAATGAAGGATGGAACTCTTCAGGTGTTACCAGCTTGTCGTTGGGGTCATATGAACCAAACACTTCAGATTCGTGATTGTCAATGTTGTTTGTAGAATCGTAATCCGTTTCGATAGGTTGGATTGTTGCGGTGTTTTCGAGTATCGTACCTATTGGTGTATCTTCCGAAAGGGTATGGTGGATAACGAAACTCCCACTCTCAGGATAACAAAGTGTCCCTAAATATGCGGTGATTGTATTTCCGTCGATCGTGTAATCTACACCTTCCACGCCGTCAATGGTCAGGGCTGGATCGAGATTGATTACCACGGAGGCATCATCAATACAAGTAGTGCCAACATTTTGGTATGAAACATAATAGGTATTGTCGAACCCTGGCCTATCGGGAAAAGTGTGATAGAGGTCGATTTCGAGGTCGTCGAATTCGCCAATTGGTTGAAGAGCGAATTGTAGATCTTCAAAACTATCCTGTTCTGTGAAGTCTAATTCATATGAATCTGGCACAAATTGATAATAACTAGGCGGATTTAACGGTTGAACTATAGTTAGATCCCCAAGGGAACAGAACTGGAATTCTCCAGTTTCGTTTGTATAATAATAACCATTCGATTCAGAATTCTCAATTATTCCTGAATAAGCCGACTCTTCTTCGCCCCACTCTCCATCACTGTTGGTGTCGAAGAAAATTAAACCTGAAACAGTTTGCATGCAAAGAGAAGTGTGAAAATTTACACATCCACCAAATAAGTCATTCGATGTGTTTTGTTCGACTTTAACCTTCCATTCCCCGTTGATATATGTGCCATTTAACTGTTCTAACTGATGGTAAGGACTAAAATATCCATAGGTTTGATCTGGGCTGTCAAAATCAACGTTGTATGCATAACCTCGGCTCACACCCTGAGCTGAATTGAAGTCAAACCCAGCACTATCCAAATATACCCTGTCCAAATCTGGGCTTTCTATGTAAGAAGTTATCCCGAATGGTATATTCGCAAATCTAAAATCAAGAATTACTTCTACTCCTTCCACAATTGCTAAAGGGTCTTGAGATTCTACAGGGATATCAATAGACTGAGTAAGCGCACTTACTCCTTGCTTTAAAAACCGATAGTCACATTGAAACTCGGGATTGTTTAGCATTGAATGTGGACTAACATAAAATTCGATTATTCTGGTTGGGGAGCTATCATTATTGGCAAGTACTAGTTCTGCTTCATAGTAGTATCTTAATAATTGTTCAGAAGTAACTGACTCTGGGTTGCACTCTCCTAGATTTACATTAATTGTATGGATTTCAGGGGCAAAAATTGAGTCAGCAAGAACGCAGTACGCCACACTATCTTCCAATTCATCGTGTATTCCTTTAATATTGAGAATGTATCCAGAAATACCTTCTTCCGCATTTACTTCAATTACGAGATTGACACTGTCAGTAAAATGCCATTTGATTTCATCGTTTTTGATGATGCGTTCGGTAACAAATCCTTGAGCTGCCACATTTAAGCTCAAGAGGACAAAAAAGGCTATAGTTATTTGTCTCATAGCGTCTCAGTTTTAGGGTTAAATCATAGACCTGACGAAGAAAAATGAGATTGGTTGTATCACCTTATCATTTACTGCTTTACAAACCTTACGGTTGATTTGCCACTCGTCCCAGCTGAGGTAATCAAATACACCCCGCTAGGATAATCCTGAAAATCCAATTCATGGTAAAGGTGTCCAGGCTCAGTTTCAACAAAGTTTACCCTTCGTCCAGTCAAGTCCATGATTTCTATTGATGAAACATGGTTAGATCCAACCCACTCAAGTCTAACTTTTCCATTGCTTGGATTCGGATAGAGTTTGAAATTGTTGGTTTCTTGACTCTCGGTAGAAAGGGCACAGGCTTCGAGTATCTCTGATTCTGTGTTGCAGCCGATATCATTTCCTTCCAAAATTACTGATCCAGCGGTTTCAATCAGTTGACATACAGCTTCCATGTTGCCGCAAAAGCTTAAGTTTTGATTGTCAACTAGTCTCAATACACCCCCATCGAGATTTATTGAATTCTGAAAGTCGATCAAGGAGAGGTTCGAATTCTCATGAAAGAACATGTACTCTGTTTGAAACATTGAAGGTAGACTCGGAGAAGTGTCTATACCCAAATTGTACAAAAGAAGTAAACTCAGTGAGCTTAGGTTATCAAAGTCGAATGCCGCGAGAGAGGGTAGATCGCGAAGCCGGATCTCCTTACTTGTACTAACCCCGTTTAAAGCAGAAATATCTGAAAGAGATGATAGATCCTTCAATGTTAAAAAGTTAAGGGTATCTACTGATTCTAAACCATTTAGGCTTGAGAGATTTGGGAACGGATCACCAGAGTCGTTATGGCCTTTTATTTCCAGCTCTTCTAGAAATTCTAAAGACTCTAATCCTTCCAAATTTTCAAGCATTGATAGGGTGTGATGAGGAAAAATCTTCAACGCGCCTCTGATCTCAGTTAGATTTTCAAAGTTTGGTAGATGTACCAAGTTTGTACTGTAAAGAATAAGCGACTCGGGAGTTCGAGTTAGTTTGTTCAGGTTCTCAAAGCCGGTCAATTCTGCACAAGACCCAACATTTAGGTATAGGTATTCAGTTTCGGTTAAACTTGTCAACACATTCAGCTCTTCAATGCTATCGGCCAGTAAGACGAAACTGGTGCACACAAATTCATCGGAGTTCTCTCCAATGCGTAAATCGAGAGTTTCAATCGGAGAAATACAAGATTCATCGGGCTCCGGAACATTGATTCTAATTCCAACTTGTTGGGCATCTTCTAAGTATTGAAATGCTGTGAATAGGTCTTCCCTGCACGACTCAAGGTAAAGGTCACCACAAGAAACGAGATTCGTGAATGGCTCTACCGAGTTTAGTCCAGGAAGGTTTTTAATATGAATTGAACCACAGCTCTCCAAATTACCACCTCCTATGATCTCTTCAACAGAAGGAAAGTCTTTGATTACCATGTATGCGTTCGCATCAAGTTCTTCAATTTCATTTGGAATGTAAACGCTTGTTAAGGAAGATTCGCTTTGCAAGCTTCCGATTACTTCGTACCCGCCTAGTTGTGAAAGACTTTCGAATAACGGAGTTTGAACAATCCCATCAGAATAAAGTATTCGAAAACGGTTAAGGTTTGTGATGAAATTGAAATCTGGGATCTCTTCAGCCAAATGAACAAATTCCAATGAAAGTGAGTCTATTGCTCCAGAAATTTGATTAAGTGGTGCAAGGGATTCAATAAATACGCTCTGATTCCATTGGCCTCGAATGACTAGGTTTCCGAGGGATGTGATGTTTTCTAATCCTGTAAATTGCGCATAGTCGTCCATCTCCCCTAGGCCTAGAACTCTTAGACTGGTCAGTCCTTCCAAATTGCTCAGACCTGTTAAATTAAGAATCGGATTTTCTTCGGATGTACTGTTAATTATAATCGTGTTATCAAAAAAAGTACAGTTTGGCCATTGCTGAGCGAAGGCGTCAACTTCGGCTTGATTATTAAACTCAATGTACTCTTCTGGGCACTGCGCAAAGGAGTGAACGAAAGAAATGGCGAAAATTGAAAACAATAAATATTTCATCATCAGTAAATTTTAGGGTTTCTTTAATTTACTGAGAATGGGTGGTTTGTTTTCACCCAAAGTCGGCTTTTTTCAGTGGGTGCGAGTCCGATAGACTTGTAAAAAAGTCTTGAATCTACTCCGCCCACTGCGCCAACTCCATCCAGCGCTCGGTTTTCGATTCGATTTCTTTCACCAAAGCGTCGAGCTTTGATGAGAGTTCCATCAACTCGTCATTCGAACTTGTATTGGATAGGGCCTCTGCCAGCTCGTCCTTTTTTGATTCCAGCTCGAATATCTCACCTTCGAGTTTTTCGAATTCGAGTTTTTCACCGTAAGTCAGCTTCGTTTTCTGCTTTGGCTCTGCTGCATTCGATGCCGCAGACTTTTGGGGCAATTCTTCTTTTTTGCGTTCGCTTTCTTCGGCTCTGACTTTCTCTCGGTACTGGGTGTAGTTTCCAGGAAAATCGCGAATGGCACCCTGGCCTTCAAAAACAAACAGGTGATCGACCACCTTGTCCATAAAGAACCGGTCGTGCGAAACCACCACGAGACAGCCATCAAAACTCTGGAGATAGTCTTCCAAAACCTGAAGGGTATCGATGTCCAGATCGTTGGTGGGCTCATCGAGCACCAAGAAATTTGGGTTGGCCATCAAAACAGTGCAGAGATAGAGTCTTCGCTTCTCGCCCCCACTCAAGGTAGAAACGTATTGCCACTGCTTTTCTCTTGAGAACAAAAATCGCTCAAGGAGCTGTGCGGCCGTGAGTTTCTGCCCTTTTTTAAGTTCGATGACTTCCGCGATAGCCGTAACCACTTCGATTACTTTCTTGTCGTCGGCGTTGACTAACCCTTCTTGGTCGTAATGCCCAAACTTGATGGTTGATCCGTGAACGACTTTTCCTGCATCGGGACTTTCTTCACCAAGTAAAAGTTTAACAAAAGAAGATTTTCCGGTCCCGTTTTTTCCGACGATCCCAAGTTTCTCCTTCCGATTGAAGGTGTATGTGAGCTGATCGGTAATCTGAATGTCGCCGTAAGCCTTCGAAACTTTGTGAAACTCTACGATCTTAGATCCGAGTCTTTCGGTTTTCACGCTGATCTCAACCGACTCATCATCATACCGCTTCTTGGCTTCCTTTTTTATATCGTAGAAGGCGTCAACCCGAGACTTCGATTTGGTGCTTCGTGCCTTTGGCATGCGGCGCATCCACTCCAGCTCTGATTTGAATAGGTTTTTGGCCTTGTCAAGGGTAGCCAATTGTTGAGCCCTTCTTTCGGCTTTTTTCTCCAGAAAATAGGAATAGTTTCCCGTGTATCTCAACAGCTCACCGCGATCTATCTCAATAATATCGGAACAAACGCGATCGAGAAAGTATCGATCGTGTGTGACCATAAGCAAAGTAAAGTTGCCCGAAGCAAGCCACTTC
Source organism: Bacteroidia bacterium (assembly GCA_030427905.1). Lineage (GTDB taxonomy): Bacteria > Bacteroidota > Bacteroidia > Flavobacteriales_D > Cryomorphaceae > CBDDKU01. The sequence goes on along the minus strand of JAUICL010000001.1, from coordinate 15,343 downwards.
TCAAGCCATTCAATGGTGTCCAGATCTAGGTGGTTGGTAGGCTCATCGAGAATAATGAAATCGGGCTGTTCGAGCATGACTTTGGCCAAGGCAGCGCGCTTTCTCTGTCCACCTGAAGCTGCATCGGTTTGAAGATCGGTGTTTTGAATCCCCAACTGGCCGAGTACTTCTTTAACCCGGGCTTCGTAGTCCCATGCGTTTTGCCGATCCATTTCGTCCAGACACTTTTGTAGTCGGTCGCCATCATCTGGATTTTCTAAGGCCTTTTCGTATTCCAGAACGGCTCGTTTCAACGGGTTGTCGGAAACCATGATGGCTTCGAGCAAACTCATTCCCGCCGGGAATACAGGTTCTTGCGGAAGGTATCCTACGCGCAGCCCATTTCGAAAAATGATTTTCCCCGTATCGGTTGGCTCTTCACCGGCTACAGCTTTGAGCATGGTGCTCTTTCCAGATCCGTTGGGAGCTACAATGGCTAATTTTTCGCCTTGAGCCATCCCAAATGAGAAGTTCTCAAAGAGCATGCGGTGTCCAAACCGCTTCGAGATATTTTCGACCGAGAGAACGTTCATTCTTCTGCGGGAAAAGATTCGGCAAGAAGAATTTCAATCTCTTCAGCCAAACGCTCCATATCGGTAGGGCTGGTACCATCGTAGTATCCTCTGATTCGCTTCTTGGTGTCAACCAAAATGAAGTTTTCGGTATGGATAAAGTCTTGAACTCCACCATCTCCTTCATCTAGCACGGCGAAATAACTTTTGCGAGCGAGTCGATAGATTTCTTTTTTATCGCCAGTGGTGAGCATCCACACTTCGGGGTTGGCTCCATAACGCTCTCCGTATTCAGCCAAGGCAGCTACAGAGTCTATGTCTGGAGTTACCGAATGCGAGAGAAACATAACTTCGGGCCTGTCTGAAAACTTCTCCTGGAGATCGGCTATGTTGGCACTCATGATCGGACAGATGCTCGGGCAGGTCGCGAAGAAGAAGTCGGCGACGTAAATCTTATTGTCGAAGTTCTTTTCGGTGATGGTTTTCCCTTCTTGGTTCATCAACGAGAAAGAAGCGATAGTGTGATCGGCATCCTGGTTTTGAAGCGACTCATCAACGAGTTTCGGATTGACGTCTGAAGGCTGATACACTTTTAGCTTTTTGGCAGGCTTCAAAAGTGGATAAGCGAAGAACATCCCAATGATCAGGACAACTAAAAAGATGGATACCGTAAGCATCCAGGCACGTGGTTTCATTTAATCCTTTTTAAGAGGGTAAAGTTCCGAAAAGGAGTTTAATTCTCCGAGTAAATACCGTCGATGAGTGCGGCATATTTTTCGAGAATCTTTTTACGCTTGAGTTTAAGTGTTGGGGTGATCTCACCACCTTCAATACTGAACTCGTCCTTGAGCAGCTTGAATTTTTTGATCTGCTCCCAGCGTCCAAACTCCTTGTTTTTCTCTTCTATTTCTCGTTGGTAACGATCAATTACGCGTTGGTTGTTGATCAAATCAGACTTGTCAGAGAATGAAACGCCTTTGCGTTTGCACCACTCTTCAAGAAACTCGTAGTTAGGCACGACAAGGGCAGATGGGTGTTTTCTGTTCTCTCCGATCACCATAATCTGTTCGATAAACCGACTTTCTTTGAAGGAATTCTCGATGATTTGCGGTGCGACATACTTTCCACCCGATGTTTTGAAAATTTCTTTTTTGCGATCGGTAATCTTCAAGAACTCGCCACCGACCATGGTGCCGATATCGCCCGTGTGAAACCAGCCATCTTCGTCGATTACTTCAGATGTCAGGTCGGGCCTTTTGTAGTAGCCCATCATCACATTTGGTCCTTTGACTAAGATCTCCCCGTCCTCGGCAATTTTAACGTGCACATCCTTGATAGGGCGACCCGTAGTTCCAATTTTCATCCCACCATTTTCGATCTGATTCACACTTATGACAGGCGATGTTTCTGTCAAGCCATACCCTTCTAGCACAGGAATATTGGCGGCATTGAAAATGCGAGCGAGTCGTGGGTTTAAAGCGGCACTACCACTCGCAATAGCTTTTACGTTTCCTCCAAGGGCTTCTTGCCACTTGCTGAAAATGAGCTTCCGAGCTAACTTGAGTTTGATCTCGTAAATGGGACCGTTGGCTCCGTAAGGCTCAAACTTCTCACCAACGCTTACGGCCCAAAAGAACAGAGCTTTCTTAATTCCGCCCAGCTCTTCTCCTTTGGCAATGATTTTATCGTACACCTTTTCTAGTAGCCGTGGTACCGCAGTGAATACTTCAGGGCCTACTTCCTTAATGTCAGCACCTATGGTATCCATACTTTCAGCAAAGTAGAGAGACACTCCAGTATAAGCGTATAGGTAAATAAGCATGCGCTCATAGACGTGACAAAGTGGTAAGAAACTCACTCCGCGAGCCGAGTCATTGACGGGTAAGCGTTCTTTTGAAGCGATCACATTGCTCGCGATGTTTTGGTGCGATAGCATAACGCCTTTGGGCACTCCAGTGGTACCTGATGTGTAAATCAAGGTAGCGAGATCAGATGCTTTTACACCCGCTTTTAGCTCGTTGATTTTATCCATATCGGGTCTGGTGTCCAACAATTCAGACCAGTGGAGTGCGTCCGTAATGGGTTCGAAGGTGTAAATTTCACTCAAGCTCGGTGAAGACTCCTGTGCTTTCTTGGCCTTGCTTAAGAGTTCTTCGTCAGAAACGAAACAGAGTTTTACTTCTGAATCATTAAATATAAAGGCATAATCCTTTTCGCTGATCGTCGAGTAAATAGGGACGTTTATCGCGCCGATTTGAAGGATAGCTAAATCGGCTATGATCCATTCTGGACGGTTGTTGGCTATCAGCGCTACCTTGTCGCCAGGACCTATTCCTTTTCTCAATAGTCCAGTACTCAATTCATTAGCCGCGTTCAGGATTTCCTGAGTGCTATATGTTCGCCAAGTTCCATTTTCTTTGCCGGCAAGGCAAACGTCTTGTGGAAACTGTTGAAGTTGGTATGGTATAAAATCAAATAATCTCGTCGTTTCAGCTGAAAGCCCCATAATCTTTAAAATCTAACCCTGCAAAATAGGGAATATTTTGATCTCAAATCCGACTAAATTGCGTCAACCTTGTTGTGTTTTGATTGAATCAACTCTTTACAGAGTATGACTTCTGGCGATATTGTGAGATCAATTCACTAACTCACCGTGCAAAATGGTGTGTACTACTTTGGTTTTCAGAATTTCAGATTCAGGAGCCTTGAGCAAGTCTCGGTTTAGAATGATCAAATCGGCCACTTTTCCAATTTCGATGCTTCCTTTATCTTTTTCTTCGAAGGAAGCGAGCGCTGCCCAAATAGTCATTCCCCTCAGGCTCGATTCTCTTGAAATGGCTTCTTCCATTTGAAATCCATCAATGGGTTCGCCGAAACGATGCTTGCGGAATACCGCTGCGTAGAAATTCTCTATCGGATAAATCCGCTCTACGGGAAAATCCGTTCCGATGGCCAGTACACCTAGCTCTTCAAGCAATGAGTTGTAGGCATAGGCTGATGGCATCCGCTGACTTCCGAGTCGTTCTTTTGCCCATGGACCATCGCTTGTGGCATGGCACGGCTGCACGCTAGGAATGATGGCGTAATCCTTAAAGAAGTGCCTGTCTTCTGGACTAACGATTTGGGCATGTTCGATTCGCCACCGCAGATCATTCATTCCGCCTAGCGATTCGGCATACCAATTTAATAGGGTAGAGTTGGATGAATCACCGATGCAGTGCGTACACAATTGGTATCCATAGTCGATACATGCTTGGGAATACATAGCGTAGGTTTCCTGATCGAGAATTTGCAAACCGTGAGAATGGGGAGCATCTGAATAGGGCTCCTTCAGCCAGGCTCCGCGAGATCCCAAGGCACCGTCGCCGTAAAGCTTCACACCCGACACCGTCAGCCGATCCGTTTTATAGGGGCCGCTTTTCATAAAGTCAATGGTTTTTTCACCCGGTTGAAGCATGGCATAGACGTTAATTTTCAGTACACCCGCCTTTTGAAGACTGTCTAAAAACTGAACGGCAGATACGGGCAATCCGGCATCTGTGACTGTCGTTAATCCTGCATTCAAGCAATGTTCTTCAGCTTCGAGTAGGTAATTTACCATTTCATCATCCAATATGTCGGGTATGACATTCCACATAGGCTCCATAGCCATATCGAGCAATATGCCAGTCATCTCGCCATTATCATCAAGTAACACTTCGCCCCCAGCGATTTGTTGACCTGCCGTGATACCTCCAAGCTTCAATGCAGCACCGTTGGCAAGCGCAGCATGTCCATCCACGCGAGTTAAATAGACGGGTCTATCGGGAAACAGTTCGTCCAATTTTGCTTTCGTAGGAAACGATTTTGAATCCCAGAGATTCTGGTCCCATCCGTCTCCTACGATCCATTCCCGTTCTGACTTTTCACCAAAAGCAGCTACGCGTTCTACCATTTCATTCTCAGATTCCACACCGTGCAAACTCAGCTCACCCAGGTTTCGAGCATAACCCATGAAGTGTGAATGAGCATCGTAGAAGCCTGGATAGACAAATTGCTTTCTCGCATCGATGGTTTTCTTGGCCCGATACCTATTCATGATTTCTCGTTCGGGACCCAGATCGATAATGCGCCCATCTTTCACCGCCACCGCCTGATAGGTGGTGTTCATCTCATCCATAGAGTTGATCATGGCATTGTGAATGATCAGGTCTGCTTCTTCTGATTGGAAGCATGAGAAGAGAATAAGGGCGAGTGCCGCTACCTTAATTCTTATGTAAATAGTGCGCACTGGCTTGAGCGGTTGGTGTGATTTCAAGATCATTGATACAAACGTGTTGAGGTGATTCTGTTATAAATGTGGTTGCTCGGGCTATATCCTCTGCCATCAGTGCTTCATAGCCTTGGTATGTCATTGCAGCTTTTTCTTCATCTCCTTTATAGCGAACGAGCGAAAATTCGGTGTCGGCAAGCCCAGGTCTAATCTGGCTTACCCGAATAGCGTAGGGCAGAAGCTCCATACGCAGAGCTTTGCTGATGGCATTCACCGCATGCTTGGAAGCACAATAGACGTTCCCACCAATATATACTTCGGTTCCAGCGATAGAGCCAATATTGACAATATGTCCTTGCTTAGATTTTTTTAGCGAGGGAATGACCATGCGAGTGACATACAGCAGGCCTTTCACATTGGTATCGAGCATTCCATCCCAGTTTTCCGGATCTCCATTTTCAATGGTTTCTTTTCCCAGAGCGAGTCCGGCATTGTTTACCAAAATGTCGATGTTCTTCCACTCTTCGGGTAAACTAGAGATGACCTGCTCTACTTCTGATCTGTTTCGCACATCAAACGACAAGGGGTAGCACTTTTTATCTTTCGCTCCGAGCTTTTCTGCTAACTCTAGTAGCCTTTCGCTTCTTCTACCTGTTATAATGGTACGGTAGCCCAGGGATGAATAGTTTTCAGCAATCGCTTTCCCAAATCCGGAAGTCGCTCCGGTAATCATGACGGTTTTTATCATTTTAAAATTCGTTTTAAAATTGGTAATCTGCGCACCAGCAGTGCTTCATCGGTAAAAGCAAAAATGACTACAAATAGAAATATGAGTGAGGGAAGTTTGTAACGAACGATGGCTCCAACGACTGGAACGACCTGACCCGTTAATCCGCCAAGTACAATAACAAATGATAGACTGAAGGCGATCATTGCCCATTGAAATTTCGGTGGCAGTTTAAAGTTCCAAATCATGATCAGAATGCAAAACACCAAAGCCAGATTTTCCAACGCAGGAGGGATGAATATCACTTTAGTCCATTCCCAAGGCCGTGGACTGAAATACGTGATGAAATTGGCTTCAGGTAAGTTTAGAATAACGCTCAGATTTGAATCAATGGAAGGGAGCTCTGTGATCGATCCCGACTGGCTCGCTTCAGCTACATTATAAAAAGCCTCTTGCTTGAGGTTCATCAATTCGGCAACCTTCAGACCATCACTAATGTGCGGCCCGATGAATATTAGGGCTACGACCAGTAAGTGGGGGGTAGCGAATGTCAACCAAAACTTCTTCTTACCTATGAAATTGAACAGCGAAAGACCGATTAGAGCTGGCATCATACACTGCAGCACATAGCCTTTGGTGTAGAGTAAGATGATGAATCCCAAAATGGTCGTGAAGACAGCAAACTTTGTCGAGGGCTCACCCCTCCACCATTTGAAAAATCCTTCGAGAAACAGTCCCAGTCCCATAATAAGGATAGGTTCTTTCAGTACCCCGCTTCCCCAGAATAGAACCGTGGGAAGTAGGAAGACCGCGCATATGATGCCCCATTTTTTTCGGGGAAAAAAACTTAAGAGTAACCTGGTTAGTGCAGTGAGACCAATTATTGAAAAAAAGCACCAGAAAACCGTGTGTACGTGATAGTGCCCTCTCGAAGCCAGCATGACCACAGCATTCAAGCGAATAATGGTGGCATTGTCGTTAAAAAAACCTTGATAAAATGGTCGTTCCAGATGAGTCATCCGATAGTAGTAGGAGAGGGCTACTGAGTCTTCTTGGATGCCTATTCCGGATACAAGTTTGGCATACGGCGCGATTCCATCGTCCAAGCTCGAATACATGATTTGTGCATCGTCAAAAAAGCGAAAAGCATCGCCCGTTCTGCGATTAGTGTAATGGTCGGTATATAGCCATGCCAATCCAAAGCCCACCAATATCTTCAATACAAAAACCCCCATTATCAGGCGTCGTGGCACCTGGGGGATATCAAACCACCTTGAATAGTAGATCACAAGTAAAAAGGCGAATGCGAATACAAGGACAAGAAGAAGGTGCAAATCTATTGGTGTTTCAAAAAATGGAGATGATCAAAAGTATGTTTTCTGTACGTAAATTGGGGTAGATCAAAAACACTTTTGATCTGCATAAAATGCGTACTTTTGCCCTCTCAAAACAGCACCAATTTAGCACTATGAGCACTCTTATTCACGAGGAATCGACTTTAGAACAAGCACAAGATCTTGGCTTATTGCCCGAAGAGTTTGAAAAAATTAAGGAGATTTTGGGACGCACTCCCAATTTCACTGAGCTGAGTATTTTTTCAATCATGTGGTCGGAGCACTGTTCTTACAAAAACTCGATCAAGTGGCTAAAGACCCTTCCAAAGGAAGGTCCGCACTTGCTTGTAGAAGCGGGTCAAGAGAACGCAGGATTAGTAGACATTGGTGAAGGAGTTGCATGTGCCTTCAAAATCGAATCGCACAACCACCCATCGGCTCTTGAGCCATATCAGGGAGCAGCTACCGGGGTTGGTGGAATAAACCGAGACATCTTTACGATGGGAGCTCGACCAATTGCACAGCTCAACTCGCTTCGTTTTGGTAAGCTCGATTCAAATCATACGCAATGGTTGCTAAGTGGTGTTGTCAAAGGGATTGGCGATTACGGAAACGCTTTTGGAATCCCGGTGCTAGGTGGTGAAGTATTTTTTGACGAGTCTTATAGTTCAAACCCGCTCGTCAATGCGATGAGTGTGGGTATCATGAATGCGGATGATATGATTTCGGCCACATCACGTGGGGCTGGTAATCCCGTGTATATCGTGGGCTCATCTACAGGAAAAGATGGAATTAATGGTGCGTCTTTCGCATCAAAAGATATTACAGAAGAGTCAGCAGAAGATCTTCCTTCAGTACAAGTAGGAGACCCTTTCCAGGAAAAACTTCTGCTAGAAGCAACACTTGAGCTCGCAAAAACGGATGCCATCGTTGGTATGCAGGATATGGGAGCCGCAGGAATCACTTGTTCTACCAGTGAAATGAGTGCGAACGAAGGCTTTGGGATGACCATTGACCTCGATAAAGTTCCTACCCGTCAAGAGGGCATGTTGCCATTTGAAATTCTACTCTCTGAATCGCAGGAGCGGATGCTCGTTGTCGTGAAAAAGGGACAAGAAAAGGTGGTTGAAGATATTTTTGAGAAATGGGATTTGAATGCCGTTCAAATCGGTGAAGTCACCGAAGGCGGTATGCTCGAGTACTATATGCACGGTGAGCTTGTAGCGAAAGTGCCAGCACACGATTTGGTGCTAGGTGGTGGTGCTCCAGTTTACGATCGAGAGTACCGTGAGCCAGCGTATTTTAAGAAGAACCAAGAGTTCAATATCGATGATGTTGAAGAGCCATCTGATCTGGCTGCTGTTGGAATGGAACTTTTAGGAAATCCAAATATCGCTTCGAAGCGATGGGTTTACGAGCAGTATGATAGCATGGTAGGTACTCGAAATATGAGCACGAACTTCCCATCTGACGCTGGTGTAGCCAATATTAAAGGTGTGAAGAGCGCCTTGGCCATGACGGTAGACTGTAATGCACGCTATGTGCATAATGATCCGAAGAAAGGTACGGCCATCGCAGTAGCTGAAGCCGCGCGAAATATCGTTTGTACTGGTGGAGAGCCATCGGCAATTACCAATTGCTTGAATTTTGGAAATCCGTACAATCCTGAAGTATACTGGCAGTTTGTAAACGCTATTCAAGGAATGGGTGAAGCTTGTAGAAAGTTTGAAACGCCGGTTACCGGTGGAAACGTTAGTTTCTACAACCAAACCGCTATGGAAGGCAAAGAAGCTGTTCCTGTTTTCCCAACGCCAACTATTGGTATGATCGGTGTTGTGAAGGACAAGAATAAAGTCATGAGCCTTAATTTCAAGGAAAAAGGTGACTTGATCTTTTTGATTGGAGAATCCAGAGATGATATTGCTTCTTCAGAATACTTGGCTAGTATCCATAAAATAAAAGAGTGCCCAGCGCCTTACTTCGATATCGATGAAGAGTATGAAGTACAAGATGCGGTGAAGACACTTATTGCAAAAGGTCTTATCAATGCCGCACACGATGTGGCCGATGGTGGGCTATATACTGCGCTAGTCGAAATGGGTCTTCCAAACCGACTTGGGTTTGATATCACCGGCGATGCCGCCGTGAGAGCAGATGCTTTCCTTTTTGGAGAAGCTCAAGGTCGTGTGGTTGTTTCACTCGACGGAAGCAATGAAGAAGCCATCGTAGAAGCTCTTACCGAAAAAGGCGTCCCATTTTCTCTACTAGGTCATGTGACCCGAGGGAAAATGGTGGTTGATGACGCTCATTTCGGTTTTATTGATGATGCCGTTGAAGTGTATAACAATGCAATCGGCAACATCATGGAGGGTAAGAGTTAAGGTTTTGTAAGCACCTTACCTAATTATTATTCTTTCAGCCCCAATGATCTGGGAGTCTGTGTTCGAAATCTGAATGAAGTACATGCCCGACTCAAGATTGTTCGTGTCGATGTTCATGTTCTCTCCATTTATCTGTCCTGCTTTTATTTGACGTCCATTCATGTCTACAATGTGCCATGTTTGGCCCGGTGCGAATGAAGGATGTTCAATTTTCACCGTCTGTCCTTTATCTAGTATGTTAGGATACACTCGGAATGAAATACGTTCTACATCACCAAGGCCTACGGTACAGTTTTCAGCACAAGATGCCCAGCAGTTTTCGATCGTCACTGACTCCGTAATAGTGGCTTGACGCTTCCCAAAGTTTGCACATTCTCCTATCACATACTCACCATCAAAAAGCGATGAACCATTAAAGAAGTTGTACTCTAAATCTCCAGCTCCAACAGTTACAGTTACTTCCCATATATCATCACTTACCATAGTAAGTGGAATTTCGTCTGGTGACCATTCTTGGAAAGTACCTCCCAAGTGAATTCCTTCAGTTGCAACTTCAATTTGGTCTGTGTGAACTATAAAGGTGACCTCTACAGGTGGGCAAGGGTTTGGAGCCGTACCAATATTTCCAGAGTTTCCAGAACATCCAGTCAATTCAAATGTGTAGGCCAAGTCTAGGGTTTCACCATTTGCTGGCATGTTTTCAAGAATGAAATTGTAGTTCAGTGCACCTGACTCCAAGCTGAAAGTCTGTCCGGCAATAGTAATTTCACCACCTGGATTTCCATCCAGCTGAAGACTAATTTCAAGGTCGTAAATGTCCAAGCCTATTTGGCAAAGCCCGATGTCGACAATTTCAAATACGGGGTTGAATGCTACTTCTTCGCAAAGACCAAAGTTGCACACACCAATGGCGCAGGGGTCAGTCGAAACACAATCTTCATCACCATAACACTCTGGATAGAATAGGGCAGGCTTTCCTGTAGGTGCGGCATCCACTCCAGTAAAGTGGTATATCACATCAAAGTCGCCTTCAGTTGAATAGCTGTATGTAGATCCCATATTGAAAAGTCCACCTTCCTTGCAGAATCCGATAACATTTCCTGTCGACAAGTCTTCAACGACTCCAGATTGCGAGTTGTAGCCTTCTGCGGAAGGGTCAAAGCTATGCAGTACTTCAAACCCAGTTTCGAAATCATATTTGAATAGGGTTCCACCACTATTTGGTCCTGATGAAGAAGTGGTACCATACAGGGCACCATCGGAATGTAGAATCAAATCAGATTTAGGGAAAGCGCCATCAGTACTTCCATTAAAGCTGTGAACTACATTAATCACATTCGCTTCCGGATCAAATTCAAAGAGGGTACCATTATTAAAGGAACCACCTAGGCTAGCAAGCCCATAAAGTTTACCATCATTGGCCTCGACCATGGTTGCTTCAGCTCCACCTCCATTTACAAAGGTGAAAAAGCTTCCAACCACTTCATAATCGCCTTCATTGAACGTGTAGATTACCCCGTTTCCGAAGTCACCACCTGATGTGGTTGTACCGTAAAGCTGACCATTGCTGTGTAGGGTAACCCCGCCAATAGGAAATTGACCCTGTGCACCACCAGTAAAGTGATGAAAAGCAGTATACGAGCCGTCCGGTGTAATAGCGAAAACCGTTCCAGATTGGATTAGTCCACCAAATCGAGCGGTTCCATAAATGGTTCCATCTTCTGTAATGAGAAGGTCATCATTTGGCAGCTGACCATCATTAAATGGATCTAAGCTGTGTATTTCAGTTCGAGTTCCGTCTAAATCAAGACTAAAGATAACCCCTTGGTTGTATGTTCCACCATTTTGAGTGGTCCCAACAAAGGAGTTTCCGTTTGCAACTAAGCCATGCGGAACAGCTCCAGAGAGAGGCAAGCTTAAATCGTAGAGCTTTGTGAAGGTACCATCTGTGGAGTACGTATATAAGGTACCGAAATTGTTCGTTCCACCATTTGATGCAGTACTAAGAATATCACCTGTCGAGTTCAAACTGGGTCTTCCAAGTGGATTGCTACCATCAACAGCATATTCGAAGTCGTGAAGAACCGCAAAGTTTCCTTCTGCTTCTATGCTATAAAGGGTTCCGAATCCGAAATCTCCTCCAAATTCACATACGCCATAGAAAGTCTCGCCGTCAGAAGAAGTCAATCCCGATTTTGGAAATGAACCATGAATTGAAGAGATCAGGCTCTGAAGAACTTCATAGGTTCCATCTGTTGAAACTTTAAAAATAGATCCATTTCCATTCGACCCACCTTCAGAACATGTTCCGATAAAATCTCCGTCAACGGTCTCAACGAGGGTAGAGAGCGGGTACCGTCCATCAGTAGTGGCTGCATTCAGATGGTAAACGATTTCAAAATCTTCTGCATCGGGGTCAAATCGGTAGATCGACCCTTGGTTATTTTCACCTCCAAACTGTGTAACACCATAAAGTGAGCCATCGGTACCTAAGGTTACTCCTCCTTGGGGAAACTCGCCTTCCTCGTCACCACCGAAATGGTGAACCACATCCAGTTGGTTTGGTGTGAATCCTATCAATGTACCATGTCCAGACTGCCCTCCGTTCGCGGCGGTCAAGTACATAGTATTGTCGTTAGAGTTGTATGTGATAACACCAGAAATGCTTCCTCCATGAATAGCAGGGTTGAGATTGTGGATTGGTGTCACATCACCTCCGATCTCATATTCAAAAATAGTTCCGCCATTAAATGGGCCTCCTTGCGATGTGGCGCCTATAATTACGCTAGCGTTGTATTCGAGAAGTTCGACTTTTGAATTGCTGCCGTCCACATCCGGGTCAAAGTGGTGCAATACTTCCAAACTTCCTCCAGAATTCACGCGGAAAAGCGTTCCACCATCGTAAAGTCCATCAGTAGCAGTGGTTCCGTAGTACCATCCATCGCCAAAGTCTAGAAGGCCTGCCCTAGGGGTAGCACCTTCTTCCGAATTACTAAATACACTATTGGTCTGAAAACCTGAACCATCGTCAAACACATTAAAGGTAGATCCGATAAAGTCAGGACCGCCAGCTTCAGTGTTTCCCCACACCTGGATTTGTGAAAAGGTTATGGTAGGTATCAGAGATAGGCCCAAAAGGAGAGTAAGGGCTAGTTTTCTCGAATTTTTCTTGACATTCATGTCATTATAGTTTAAAGGTCGGGTCTTATACTGAATGGAGAAGAAAGGGTTACACTAAAATGCAACAGTACCTCCAATTCGAAAAACGAAGTCGTCTGGATACGGAGAATTAATGTCGCCAATAACATCGTAGTATATACCGATAAAAAAGCCGCTTCCGTTTTGGGTGCGCTGGCTATAACCACCACCCAGTAGCAACGCCGGAATTGTCACACGGTCGTAATCGAAATCGGTTACGGCATGATATTCATCGAGATTTAAAATTTCCAACTCGGCATGAAGAAACAGCATGGGCAAAACGAAATACCTCGAGAACACACTTCCTCCCCAAATGGTGGTTTCAAAATCTGGCACATACCGCTTGTCCTTATAATATTCGTAAGTCGGCCCGAGCCCGAAGGATAATTTTGGAGTCACGTTATACCCCACCAAGGGTGTTACTCTTATAAAAGTGATGTCTCCAAATGATAACCCAAGACCACCACCATAAAAAAGACGGTCTTTAAATGGTAGGTCTTTATATGGGTTTGTGTTTTCTTGGGCATTCACTGAAGCGCTAAAAAGGGAGAGAGTTAGAGCAATCACTCCTATCTTTATCATCTTTGGCATGAGAGTCAATTTCGTTTTAAAACAAATGTACTTATATATATAATGAATACGGTGTGTATTACAGGGGCTAGTCGTGGTCTTGGCCTGGCCTTGGTAGAAGCTTTTCTACTTAAGACCGAATATAATGTATTAGCGATATCACGGGCAAAAGAAATTAGTGCCTTGAGAGTAAGATTAGATGAATATCCCGAAAGACTTACGTGTGTTTCGGTAGATATTTCTAAGTCAGAGGGGAGGAATAAACTCTTTGATGAGGTGAAGGAGTTCGGGAAAGTTTCAATTTTAGTTCACAATGCGGGTGCCTTACTTTATAAACCGTTTCTTGAAATTGATGAGATTGAACTTGAAGAGATCTATCGCGTCAATGTTTTTTCACCATTTCTGCTCACCCAGAAGTTGTTTCCCTTGTTTGAAAATGCACATGTGATTAACATAAGTAGTATAGGTGGAGTAGAGGGGAGTTTAAAATTTCCTTGTCTTTCTGCCTATTCTTCGAGCAAAGCAGCATTAAATTGCCTGACAGAAATGTGGGCTGAAGAGTTTAAATCCTCGCCACATACATTCAATTGTTTGGCATTGGGGAGTGTTCAGACCGAAATGTTTGAGCGTGCATTCCCAGGAATTGATGCTTCAAGTAGTCCAGAAGAGATGGCAAATTACATTGTCAACTTTGCGCTGGATGCTCCAAAAGTGATGCGCGGGAAAATAATCCCACTATCTAAACAAAATCCATAAGGTAGATTATCAGATAGTTATGGGATTGATCGAAAAAAAGATCAAAAAAAACTTGGTGTGACTATTGTGTAAACGAAAATAGTCTCTACATTTGCAGCCGCTTTGAACGAAAGGCGTGTTAGAAAAGGAACTGAAATAAGCTGAATGCAGCGAAAGAAGTTCAAAATCTTTTCAACATTTGTTTTGGGAATTCGAATTAGGTTGTACCTTTGCCATCCGGTTTTAAAAACGAGCAGCGAAAAAATATTTTCAAAGTTTGTTTGGAGATTCAAAAGTTTAGTTATCTTTGCGCTCCGATTTTAAAACATCGGTTCGGGATAAAAGAATTTCGAAAATAATTTTGCAGGAGTAAAAAGATTATCATTACCTTTGCGCTCCCATTTGAAAAGCGGGTTCAAAAAAAAGTTTTTGAAAAAGCTTGGAAAGTGAAAAAAGTGATTACCTTTGCGCTCCCATTTTAATGGGAAGTGCCAAGAAATAAAGAAAAAGTTCTTTGAAAATATTGTAATAGCAGCAAGCCAAGATCCTTGTTAATTTACCAGGTCAAGCTCACAATTTTTGTTCTTTTAAGAACATCCAATTTTATACAACGGAGAGTTTGATCCTGGCTCAGGATGAACGCTAGCGGCAGGCCTAACACATGCAAGTCGAACGGTAACATGAGAGCTTGCTCTCGATGACGAGTGGCGCACGGGTGCGTAACGCGTATACAACTTACCTCGAACAGGGGGATAGCCCGAAGAAATTCGGATTAATACCCCATAATAATAGAAATTCGCATGTTTTTCTATTTAAAACTCCGGTGGTTCGAGATGGGTATGCGTCCTATTAGTTAGTTGGTGAGGTAACGGCTCACCAAGGCGACGATAGGTAGGGGTTCTGAGAGGATGATCCCCCACACTGGTACTGAGACACGGACCAGACTCCTACGGGAGGCAGCAGTGAGGAATATTGGACAATGGACGAAAGTCTGATCCAGCCATGCCGCGTGAAGGATGACTGCCCTCTGGGTTGTAAACTTCTTTTATATGGGAATAAACCCCCGGACGTGTCCGGGGCTGAATGTACCATACGAATAAGCACCGGCTAACTCCGTGCCAGCAGCCGCGGTAATACGGAGGGTGCAAGCGTTATCCGGATTTATTGGGTTTAAAGGGTCCGTAGGTGGGACTGTAAGTCAGTGGTGAAATCTTTCGGCTTAACCGGAAAACTGCCATTGATACTGCAGTTCTTGAGTATGCTCGAAGTAGGCGGAATATGTCATGTAGCGGTGAAATGCATAGATATGACATAGAACACCAATAGCGAAGGCAGCTTACTAGATCATAACTGACACTGAGGGACGAAAGCGTGGGGAGCGAACAGGATTAGATACCCTGGTAGTCCACGCCGTAAACGATGATCACTAGACATTGGCGACATACTGTCGGTGTCAAAGCGAAAGTATTAAGTGATCCACCTGGGGAGTACGCTCGCAAGAGTGAAACTCAAAGGAATTGACGGGGGCCCGCACAAGCGGTGGAGCATGTGGTTTAATTCGATGATACGCGAGGAACCTTACCTGGGCTTAAATG